>JAJNBJ010000029.1 GCA_021155965.1 Flavipsychrobacter sp. | reverse complement strand
TTAGATCTTCTGCCTTTTTGACCCTTAAAACCTTTCTGTCTTTCCATTGTTTACACTTTTATGTGTAAGGTTTTTTCAGGACTAGACACTGCCTTTTAATTCCAGTAAACAAAGAACTGCCAAAATGCGTACCGCATAAGGTTATAGCCTTCGTTAAAACTATGGCTACTGAAAACGGCGGGCAAAGCAGGTAAAGTTACGAAATGAGGCCAGGGGGCTCCAAATCTATTTTCCTTGACGGTACTGAAACTGTACCGTCAAGGTTTTTTTATTTTTTGAAAGTGGCTATGGTGGCGGGTTTGGGTGATGGAGATTTGTTTTTGTGATGCGAATATTGTCTGAACCGGCATTTGTGGAATTGGTTTGAATTTATAGAATTGAGTGTTTTCGCGAGCAGGAATTTTGAAAAAGCGAAGTCCAGGGGCGACCCATGGACCAGTGGAGTGTGTAATTCGCAAGGGAGACCCTTGCAGTTGGACCGGGACGCAGCGAGACTGCGACCAGTGGGTAATTGAAATCTTATTAGCTTTTGTTGATCAATTCGGTGATTTGCTGTTGAAGAAGAGGTATATCTGTTTTGACGGTGTCCCAAACAATATCATAATCAATGCCGAAGTAATGGTGAATAATTTTGTTGCGGATGTCACTCATTTCCCGCCATGCAATAAATGGACAATTTGCCTTTGTACCGGGGCTTATTTTGTTGCATGCTTCGCCAATTATCTCAAGACTGCGGCAGACAGCCCTGATCAAACGGCCATTTTGCAGGAAATCCTCAAAACTGTTCTAGCTGTATTCTTTAGTAAGATATATACATTCATCAAGAATGTGGCGTAAGAACTCAATCTCCGAGGGGTGCATACTCTACTGTTTTTAAAATATGCGGACCTATATATGGGCTTAACGATTGAAGGGTTACCAGTTCTACTTTTTTATTCAGCAACTCTTCCAGGAAATAATTGAGCTGCATAAAATTGCGAAAAGTCTTTTTATCTTTTTCAATATCTACAAGCAGGTCCACATCACTATCAGACCTGGCCTGGTTGCGGACATAGGAGCCAAACAGACCGATGCGGTTAACGCCATAGCTTCGTAAGTTGGCCCGATTAGTTGCCAATATATCGAGGATGCTATTTTTATCTATTATAGACATATGACAAAAATATGAAAAATTATCAGGATTTGCAGTTTGTATAGGTTGTTTCGCGAGCAGGAATTTTGAAAAAGCGAAGTCCAGGGGAGTGGGAAAGCGAGAGCGGAGAAAGAGTGCGGAGAGCGCGCGAGAGTGATCGTTTCAACTAAGATTTATGGGATTAAAGGATGGCAGGATGCGCGAGTATGTAATTCGCAAGGGAGGCCCTTGCAGTTGGCCCGGGACGCAGCGAGACGCTGCGACCAGTGGGGGGGGCCTTTGACTAGTGGAGACATAATTTGACATTATCAGAAAAAAATGTACATTTGTCAAAGCAAACAACCCCCGCAGGGGTTGCCCCTGATGAGAGGGCTTGCCTGCGAGGTTCGGAGCGGATATATTTACACTCCTATTGTTTGTGCTGCGGTCAACAGCAATTTGGTTAGTGCGGCAGGATTTGAACCTGCATCTCTGGTAATATAGTCGGGCTACTTTCTGAGGGTGAACCGTCTACCAACGCTCTTCCGTTAAGCTACACACTTGTAGCTACGCTGGAATCGAACCAGACCTATGACACAGATGTCATTGCGCTATCCATTACGCTACGTAGCTTGTTAGCTGGACACTAACTATCTTATTAACCGCCGAAAGGCGGTTTTTTAAAATTCATAATCCTTGCTGGAACCTCCCGTAGTTACCTGTGATTTATCATACATATGTTCAGGTTTAATACTGCCATCTGGATTTAACCAATTCTTGCTACCCCAAAAACTATTAATGTTTGATTCGCCCTCCTTCTTTTTAACAATCACACCTTCATTCTTCAGAAAAGATAAAGCGGGAGAAATAGAATTTTTCAAAGTTTCTTTGGTTTGATCCGGGTACAGCCCAATTATAATATCAATTATTTCCCTATAGTGTAGAAACCTATTTTCTGATTTAAATACTATTCTAACCTTCTCCCTCCATGACTTGGCAGTATAAAAGCCTGGATACTTGGTTGAATCCAAAGCAGTGGGTGGTTTAACACTCGGAGGCTTAACTCCTAGCCTCGATGTCACTATGTTGTTGCTGCCATTTGTCTGACTGTCCTCAATGGCTATAGACTGCTTTAAGGTCAATATTGTTTGCCTGAGTGACTTAATTTTCTCATGCAGACTAACCTCTTCTTGTTCTAACGCTGCTATGATGTCTAATTTGTTCATAAAATACTTTTAACCTTGATAATAACACGAAGTTACGGAAACAATTACACACGGAACAAAATAATTTTACAATACACAATGTTATTGTATAGTTAACATGCGTGTAGTGCTTACTGGGTGCATTAAGCGCAGGTTATCCACAGGCATGTTTATATGTCATTAATTTTGTCTAATTCATTCTGTGTACCTTTGTACATTTTTTTTGAAAATGCGTGACATAGTTACATCAACAGCCTTGCTCAAATGTAGTATTGCGGCTATGCGCAAAACAATACCCCCACATATAAGTGTGGGGTGTCTATCTCTTCTGTATGCCTATAACGCTGTGCTGTATTGCTTTTCGCGGAATTGTCAAAAATGGAAAATAATTTGGCGTGGTCAAACTGCTATATAGTTACCTGGGGACACCAACAATGGAGAAAAGCGCTTTTCTATAGTTGTCATGTTATGTTTCGTGAGGCTGCTTCGTTCCTCGCAGAGGCGAAATAAAAAATCCCGACTGCTTTATGCAGCCAGGATTTTTTTGTGCTTGGTATGATGAATTAATGGTGTATCTCCACTACATGGTTCTTTATCCATTCATTCTCTATGAATTCGGCATCGGCCTGGTTGCGGGGGCGAACGCCAATAACGATGTTGCCTTCGCTGATGCCTTTTTCATAGATAATGGCGCGCTCTTTTGGGATGCCTGCACCCACAAGGGCGCCTATGATACCTCCTGCTACGCCACCGGCACCGGCGCCTGCAGCGGCTGCTACGAGTGGCCCGGCTATTACTAAGCCGAGGCCGGGTATCACAATTGAGGTGCCTATTACGGCTATAGCTGCCGCTATAGCGCCTACGGTAACCCCTATTGCACCGCCTGTGCCTGCGCCTTCCATGGCTTTATTGCCAATACTTTTTTCATGTATGCCATTGTGAAAATGAGTGTCGTGCGTGCCCTGCGACATAAGCAGGTAAATTTCGTTACTGCCATAGCCGCGCAGTTGCAGTGCGGTATAAGCGTTATCGGCATCTTCCTTTGTGCGGAACATGCCGGTCATCAAACTGTCTGTTTTGATCGCTGTAGTCATATTTTTTTGTTTTAGACATAGGATGCGTAAAATATCATGCCCGTTCATGGCATGGTTTAATAAAAGAACAATGGCTTTTTCCTTTGCTCATTTCCCAGTATTAATTAAAATATTTTTTTATCTGAGTTGTTAGGGTTATCTTTACCGAAAATGGTCAAGCCATTGCTTTTTCTGATCTGTTTAGGTAATTCTTTCTCCTCAGTTATTGCTCATCCGGCACCATAATTAATAACAAGGGATATTTTCCCGCAAAAAAAGTATAATAAGAACGTATGGGGGAAACATTCTCTAAAAAGGAAAAAGAAAAGAAACGCGCAAAAGAAAAGCAGGATAAGGCAGAGCGCATGAAAGAACGCAAAGCCAACAGCACGAAAGGGAAAAGCCTGGAAGATATGATGGCTTACCTGGATGAGAACGGGAACATAGTTTCCACTCCACCTGTTGCCGGAAGGAAAAGGGAAATAAATATAGAAGATATACAGCTGGGCGCAGCTAAACAGGAGGCCGAAAGCCCAGAGAAAACCGGGGTGGTATCCTTCTTCAACGAGGCAAAGGGGTATGGTTTCATTACCGACGGACAAACGAGGGAGAACATATTTGTACACGCCAATAACCTGCTGCAGCCTATAAAAGACAATGACAAGGTGACTTATGAAAGGGAAAGGACCCCAAAGGGCTGGAGCGCCATTAATGTTAAAAAAGCATAGTAAAGAGTGTAAGTAAAAAACAATTATTAACGATCAAAAAAACAATGCAATGCAAGAAGGTACAGTAAAATTTTTCAATGGCACCAAAGGTTTTGGTTTCATTACACCCGCAAACGGAGGCCCGGATATTTTCGTTCACGTTTCAGGCCTTACTGATGAGATCCGCGAGAATGACAGGGTTCAGTACGAGGTGGAAAATGGTAAAAAAGGTTTGAATGCCGTTAAAGTAAAAGTGATCTAAACGATATAGTTATCATACGTACACAGAAGCCCCGTCAGGGGCTTTTCTTTTTTTTGCCGTCTATTTGCTACACTTTCATTTTACCGGCGGCCATTATGGCTGTGTACACATGATCTATGAATAGAGTTGTTGCCATGTTCTTGCTGTCGTTCGATTCATTGTACAGCTGTATGTAGCTATTGCGCTCTTTTCGCGACACTATGCTGAATTTTCTGAGCTGCATCCATATCGGGAAGTGCTTTTCTTCCACGCTGCAACTGATGGTCTGCATATCGTCCGCCAGCTCGATGGAATAGCTTACGTGTAACTGCACCGGGTTGTCTTCAGGGAACGTTATGATAATAGAATTGGTCATGGCATATGCGTTTAAAGATGACTTGATCGTTTAGTTTCTTTATTTGCTACTGTTAGTGCCACTGCAGGAGTGGCAATAGTAATTACACGCGCCCATGCCAAGAGGCGGATGATGGGGTACATAGGGTCAATTTCGTGCCACCGGCGGCCAAAGTTAATTGCAGCTGGGTGTTTATGGTGATTGTTATGGTAAGATTCCCCAAGCATGAGCACATCTACAGAGAAAAGGTTCATGGAAGTATTCTTCAGTTTGAAATTGATATAGCCATATTTGTGGGCAAACCAGTTGATGACCGCGCCATGAAAGGCACCCATCCCCATTGCGACCGGCAGAAGCAGGTACTGCCAGGGGCTTGTAGCGAAAATGATAAAGAATAAAGTATATAACACTACCCAGATGGACCTGGATAGCGTACCATCAGCGAAGCGGTCAAATACAGGCCATTCGGGGACATTTTTAGTGAATTTACTGTCTACTTCCATTTTGTTCAGCACTATATCGCGATAAAAACCACGGGTGCGCCACATCATCGAAAAGATGTTGGAGGAGTACGAAGGTGAATGAGGATCTTTCTCAGTATCTGTGTGTGCGTGGTGCAGCCTGTGCATAATGGCATAAGCGCGCGGCCTCATGTATGATGAGCCTTGCGTGATGTAGGCTATGATGAAGAAAAAACGTTCCCATCCTTTGCTCATGGTAAAGGCGCCATGGGCACCGTACCTGTGCTGGAAAAAGGTTTGCGAAAACAATGATGCATACCAAAGGGTAATGAAAAAAACTGCAATTATCATAATAAAAGTGTTTGTATAGATAATTGCGAAAGAGTAGAACCTCACTTGATCCTATCAGGACTGCTGGTGGGTGAAATGAAAATTGAACAGGTACGCTATCTCTATGATTTTTATAAAGATAATCAATTAAGTGTTAAGAAAGGCAAAATGTTTGAAGTAGTTTTTATGGCATTTTCGACGTATCCCTTTCAAAGTTCTCAAAAAGGAATTTTGAGAGACTTTTGCTGTCCACACCTTCCGGAATGAAACTGATGATAGCCGGCACTATGAAACATACATAGGTAGCGTACACAAACACAAAAGACAAAGGTTATAAGCATGTGTATGATACACAAAACTTATGCTACTTGCTCAATACCCTCACTTCCACCCGGCGGTTAAGTGCCTGCTCTTCTCCTGTTTCTTCGTCGTTGAGCATGAAGTTGTTGCCGAGGCCCACACATTGCAGGCGGCTTCTGTCTATACCGCGGGCTACAAGCGAATCGCGGATTACCTCTGCGCGTTTTTGGGATAGTGTGCTTTCATCGTAGGGTTCATCCTTACCAGGTAGCGGGCCGAGGCAGCAGATATGGCCTTCGAGCTGAATGCGCCAGGTGGGGTGCTCGGCCAGGAATTGGACGAGGTACTGTAGTTCGGTCAGAGATTCGGGAATGATGCGTATGGAGCCACGGTAGAAATGTATGTTGCGCAGGGCTATCGTCTCGTTCACCTCCATGCGGTAGAGGTAATGGAAGAATTTTTCCTTGGCCGGTGTATCCAGTTTCTTATCGAAGATTATTTCCACTTTACGGTCGTTAGGGTAGCCGGAGCCATTTGCGGGGCGCACGATCTTTCCTTTACCAACCAGCAGTGTTATATTTTCTTTACGAAAGTTTGCCATCAGGAGGTATTCCTCCACATTCTTTGCGCGGAAGTAAGAGAGGTTATCATTGTATTCGCTGGTGCCCAGATAGTCGCCAAAGCCCAGCACTATCATTTTTTTGTTGCGCTCAAGTACTTTGGCGGCAATAAGGCTGTCTATCTGTTTTGTTGCCTTATCGGTAAGGTAATGCCGATCGAGCGGGAATAGTACACGGATGGTATCGCGCGGTTGTGAGAGGGCAGGGGCAGGTTGCAGGAGCAGGAAGCAGAGTGTGAGATGCAGCGCGAGTAACCCCCCAAACCACCTAAATGGGCCTTCCGGAGTTCGTTCGTTGTGCAGTTTATCCATTGTACGCATAATAGTAATGAATGCTCAGCATAAAAATATGTAACCAAATTTAAGGGTATATTCATTTTTTACTGCACGAACGTATTATAAGTGAGGTTATTGTGAAAAGATACAAAAGTGTAATGAGTAATGATTTTGCCTATCTTGGGTTGTTTTTCAAAAAACAACCTATGAGTTCGCGGAAAAATAAGGCTGCAGCGCCTGCAGCCGTTAAAGAAACTGTAAACAGACCCAAGGCTGCACCTGTGGTGCAGGATGATGAATCGGGCCCGCTGAAGGAGGAAACACTGGTGTGGATATGTACCATACTGTGTTCTGTAATAGTTTATTATATAGTTGGCAGTATTATACATAGTGTTTACCATCCTGATATTGCTGCGCTTAAGGAAATAGCCAATAAATTATTAATACAGGCAGCGGGTGTGCGCCCTGAGCCGGTTGAGTCGTTGCTGACGCAGGCCGGTATTGTGACCATCGGTTTGAGTTTGCTGGGATTTTATGCGTTGTTCTCTAAAATGACCGCACTAAGGGCGGCTGCACATAAGCCATTATTTACCGTGATATCCTGTGCAAGTGCAGTGGCAATACTTGCGCTGATCTATGTAGATTTTTCTGCGCCCAACCCATATGCCCAGGGAGCGGGAGACACCCCCCAGAATAACCGGGATATGGTGGGCTTCAGCAACTTTGATTTTTATTTTGATGGGATATTCCTTGGCAATACTGTGCTGCTGTATGCATTTATGCTAGTACCTGCCATAGCATTGCTTTTTTATGGCATTAAGAAAAACAGGTGGGAGGAAAATAAACAGTTCAATAATATAACAGGTATTGCCGGTTATGCAGTTGTAGCTGGGTTGATGCTGGTCATTCTGTCCATGAACACTTTCGATTTTCCGTACACCTTCGAGAACAAATATGACTTTAATGCTGTGTATTATTCTATGACACAGGTCCATGCAGGCGCGCCTATGCTTGTAGATGGTTTTACCAATACGTATGGGCTTTACCCGATGTTCCTGAATGTGGTGTTTAAATTAACAGGCCTGAGTGTGACCAACTTCTCGATGGTGATGGCCATTCTGGTTGTTACCTGTTTCCTGTTCAATTTTTATGTGCTGAAGCAATATGTTGCCAATAAAATAATACTGCTGTTCGGTTTCCTGACTGTATTGTTCTTTCCCTACCTTGATTCTAAAGTGGTGAGTGATTTCGACCCCTACTTTGCAATATTCCCGATACGCTACATTATTCCCTGTACGCTTGCGTTCCTTGCAGTCATTTACCTGAAAAAGAAAACGCAATTAAAGTACTGGCTGACGACGGTAGTAATGGCACTCTTGATGCTGTGGAACCCTGAAATTGGGTTAGTGTCATACCTTTCATGGCTGGCGATGAACACCTATGCAGACTTCTATAGTACTGAGGGCAAGATGAATTTTAAAAAGATAGGGATGCACTGGGGGGCTGGTATAGGTGTGGCTGTAGTGGTATTCTATGCATATAAGGGCCTGGTTTATATGATATATGGGGCTGCCCCCGACCTTTCGATGCTTTTCAGTACAATGGCAGTGTTTGGTAAGATCGGGTTCAATATGATACCCATGGCATTCGTGCATCCGTGGAACCTGATGGTGCTGGTGCTGATATTGGGTTTTGTACATGCTATCAGCAGGCTATCCAGGAAAGACATCAGGCCGAAAGATGCGGTCATCTTCCTGCTGTCGGTGGTGGGGCTGGGATTTTTCTTTTATTTCCAGGGGCGGAGCCATAACTGGTCGTTCTCCAGCATTGCCGGGTTCAGCATTATGCTCCTTACCATTTTAGGCAGCGAGTTGTGGGAAAAGGTAAAAAGCAGCAACATACTTGCACTGAACCTGTTATTTGTGGTGTTTCTTTTTGTTATTTCATTCTCTTTTTTCGAGGTGCTGTACAGTATGCCTAAACTCAACGAACTCACATCGCAGGAAGAGAGCAAGGAAAAAGCTGGGGCGGACCAGAAACGGTTTGAGGGCAATGTGGAGCTTATAACAAAATTATCTGCCGAGAAGGAAAAGATACTCATTTTCTCCGCTATGCAGTACCAGGGATTGTATTACAGCACCAGCAAGCGTGCTGCAGCGTTCAACCCCGGGCTAATGGACATGTTCGCGCTGACAGACCTTGCGAAACTGGAACAAACCATTAAAACCGGGGTGCCAAAGATATTCGTAGAGCCGGAAAGCACTCCGTATTTTCTGCCGCGTCCGATGGCTGCTGCTGCTGCTGTCTATGATGTTGATTCATTCAATAAGAATATGGGCGCATTGAGCAGGAGGAAAACGAAGATCCCAGCGCTTTCGTTCTTTGATAAAGAAGCGGAGACAGTGTTCCATAAAAAGTATACGGATGATACAGCCGGAGCAGGGCAACGAATAAACGATGCATTAGGAGGAAAACCACTTACACTGAACCCGGCATTCGCCGTAGAAGTGTTGTTTTACTCTAAGCCGCAGATATACCCGTTCGCCACTGTTGCAGGCAACATGAGCGACAGCGGAGGTTTCATCATTGCGCGGGTCATCAACTCCAATAATTATTTCTTTGGCATTAACGGGAGTGGATTTGCTGTGCCGGCCCCGGACGATCAATGGGTGTACAGTGTGATGAATGTTTTTCCTGATAAAGTTGAGGTGTACCAGAATGGCGCACTTGCCGGCACTATACCCTTGCAAGCGTCATACCGGCAGTCGTCGCTGCCCTTTAGCATAGGTAACCTTGGTTATATGCGCTATTATATCGGGGCAATAGCCGAGGTAGCCGTCATTAATAAGAACCTGGATAAGGAGAAGATAGCTGCCACCTGGGAAGAGATCAGGAAAATGTGATGCGGGTATTTTAATATATTTACTGCAATTAGTTATGAAAAAGAATAATAAAAGCGAAAAAAAGAGTACACCAGATAAACCTGCGGCAGCACCTAAGCCTGTTGCAAAGCCTGTTGCTCCGGTGGAAAGCAACGGGCTTGTTAAAATGCTTGAAGGAAAAGAGTTGTATGCGTTGCTGGGGGCAGTGGTATTGAGTATCCTGTTTGTATTCTGGGATTTTCTGACATTCGAAAAGACTTACTTTTTTAAAGATATCGGCAGCGACTCGCTGAATATGTATTATCCCAACCTGATGCATATGAGCGATTATGTGAAAGCATATGGCGGGCTGACGTGGACATTCTCGCAGGGGCTGGGGCAGAATATGTTCCCGCTGTGGCTGAGTGATTTTTTTACGAACATAATAATAGTCATTTTCAGCAAGGAAAGCCTGCCCTATACCATCGCTTATGTGGAGGTAGTGAAGATACTGCTGTGCTGCTTTGTGTTCTACAAATACCTGAACGAACTGAAGCTGAATAAATTCACGGTATGTGTTATGTCGTACTTGTTCGCGTTCAGTGGCTATATTATCCTTGGTGGCTGCTGGACGGTATTCTCTGTTGAGGCATTGTATGTTGCTTTAATATTGTATGGCTATGAGCGCTGGCTGAACCATGGTAAAATATTGTGGCTGGTAACAGGTATCGCATTGCTGAGCTTTTTGCAACCGTTCCTGCTGTTCCCTTATGCCATTTTCCTGGCGGCTTATATGCCGGTGCGGTATAATGATGTGCGCGGCAATGAGTGGGGAAAGTTTCCGTTGTTTATTATCAAGACCGGGGCGCTGGCGGTGATAGGTGTTGCCATCAGTTCTTACCAGTTGTTCCCCGATGTACTGCAATATATAGAGAGCCCCAGGGTAGGTGGCGAAGCCAGGCTGATTGAGAAACTTAAGGAGCAGCCTATGTTCGGTATGGCTGATGAGTGGCTGAGGTTTACGACAACATTCAGGACTTTTGGCAGCGATATGCTGGGCACGGGCAGCGCGTTCCAGGGCTGGCAGAATTATCTTGAAGCGCCGCTGTTTTATTGCGGTATTTTTTGCCTCGTGGCATTCCCGCAGATGTTTGTGGGATTGACGAAGAAGCAGCGTATTGCTTATGGCATTTTCGCCGGGTTGTTCTTCCTGCCTATACTTTTTCCGTATTTCCGTTACACATTCTGGGCATTCGCGGGCGATTATTTCCGTACTTATTCCTTTGTAGTTATTCTATTACTGCTGCTGTTTACGGCAAAGGCTTTGGATAATATTATCAATACCGGAAAGGTAAATTTAATAGTGCTGGGGGTTACGGTGCTGTTCCTGTTGTTTTTGCTGTATACGCCCAATGAGCAGTTTGCCCCTGCTATTAATGTTGGCTTAAAATCGTTCGCCACGTTGCTGATATTTGTTTATGCAGGTATACTGTTCGGGTTGGGCCGTACCGGCGATATGAAGCGATATGCTGCCATCGGGCTTGCTGCTATGGTGTTTATCGAGATCGGGTATTTCTCCTCGCAAACGGTTAATGACAGGGATGTTGTGACCGGGGAAGACCTGAAAGAAAAGATAGGCTTTAACGATTATACAACCGATGCCGTAAAGTTCATTAAAGAACGGGATAAAGGTTTTTACAGGTTGAACAAGGACTACAGCTCTGGTGTGGCGATACACCAGAGTATCAATGATGCAAAGGCACAGGGATATTTTGGCTCGGCTTCATACCATTCATTCAACCAGATCAACTATATCAAATTCCTGGCAGAAATGAACGTGCTGGACCCTAAGGATGAGAACCAGACCCGCTGGGCGATGGGCGTTAACACCAGGCCATTGCTTTTCTCGCTGGTTGGTGGTAAGTATTGGCTGGTGCGCAAGCCTGAGACACAGGCGCAGAATTTCGGCTATGATTCTATTGGTAAAGTGGGCAATGTGAAGATCATGCAGAACAGGTTTGCTGTTCCCCTGGCATTTGCTTACGATACTGTGCTGGATGCGGCAGCATTTAAAACACTGGGCGTTTTTGCCAAAGACCAGTACCTGCTGCGTGGCTGCGTAGTGGCGAATGAGGATGCCGACCTGCTTGGCCATGGTAAGAGGTTCAACCTGGCAGATACGGTGGTACCGTTTTCGTTCGACCAGTATGGCGCATATGTAAGCAAGTTGAGGGGCCGTGCATTTACCGTTACTGAATTTAAGGAAAGCAATATAAAAGGTAACATCAGCCTGAATGAGCCAGGGGTATTGTTCTTCTCCATACCTTTTGACGATGGCTGGAAAGCGACTGTGAACGGCAAAGAAGCAAAACTGTATAAGGTCAATATTGGTTTCCTTGGATTGAAGTTACCAGGCGGGAAGAGTGATGTGGAGATAAAATTCGAGCCAAGGATGATGAAGACGGGAGGGATGGTATCGCTGGCGGCACTGGTGGTGTTTGTGGGGTTGGTGGTGTTGGGGATGAGGAGGAAGACTGTCTGAACTAGGATTTATGGGATTAAAGGATTTATAGGATACGCGTTTGAATAGATTAAGTAACTTTGGTAAATAACAGTCGGTATATGCATACAATAACCTTGCAGATAAATAATGCAAATGCTTTAAAAACCATCAAGAACCTTGAAACAAAACATTTTGTGAGGGTTGTGGATAACTTGGAGATTGATTCCCCCGCGCTTCCCGGAAAGCGTTTAAGTATCACTGAATTCCGGAACTGGATCAAAAATGCCGAGCAAACTCAGACTGTTCCTTTTAAACAAGCGCAGGAAAAATGGGCAAACAAGAGAAAGCAAATACAGGCACTTACCAAATAGTTCTTACAGATAACGCACTTGGAAATATAGATGAGATAACCGGCTATATTGCATTTATCAATCATGAGCCAATGAATGCGATAAAGGTAGGTGATGCGATAATGGCCGCAATAGAGAAGATCGGGAGGTCGCCTTTGGTTTACAGGGAATGTGAGGAGCTCAA
This sequence comes from Flavipsychrobacter sp., assembly GCA_021155965.1. Lineage (GTDB taxonomy): Bacteria > Bacteroidota > Bacteroidia > Chitinophagales > Chitinophagaceae > Nemorincola. The sequence goes on along the minus strand of JAJNBJ010000029.1, from coordinate 34,683 downwards.
AACAAAATCGAAGATGTACAGGCGTGCGATTTGTTTATCCTGGATAATTATCTATAAAGTAATTGATTTTGAGATTACAATATTGGGGATCATTCACAGTGCGCGCAGGCCTCATTCAATCAAAAAATTGAGGAAGTTAAAGTAGCGTGTGTGTTTGTGGGTTTGGTGGTGTTGGGGATGAGGGGGAAGACTGTCTGAACTAGGATTTATAGGATTAGAGGATTTTTGGATACGCGAGTTGTAATTCACCTGTTATATGGTTGTAAAGAATTGCTTAACCATTTTTTTTACACTAACGTTTATAGCTAGCGCATGTATTAATGCCGATAAGGCAAAAAATGCTCACTCTGACAGGAAATTAATAGTAAAACAAATTGAGACCTCTAAAAAGGTAGTTGTAAGCAAGGACAGTTTCAGTATGGGATTTTTTGATTTTTTTAAGAAAAAAGAACAGGAAAATAATTCGGATAATGTTCTTGAAGGATTGTTGCAAAGGGCTGCAACCGATCCAGGTGTCAGGGCGGATTTCTATAGAAAGCTTTTAACTGAAAAACTCGTTGTGATCACTCGTAATGATAATTTTAAAAGTGGCGCAGAAACTTTAAAACATGGAATGACCGTCAATATTTTTTCGTTTGATGATGGGAAAATACCAGTTTTTACATCAAAAGACAGAATATTTGACAAAGGCATAGTAAAGGAGCAAGTACAAGTTCTGGAAGTAAATGGCAGGGATTTGTTTGATTTTTTGAAGGGAGCTACAGTAATTTTGAATCCATATTCGGATTACGGAAAGGAATTGTTGCCAGATGAGATTACAAGCCTGCTTTCGGGAACCATTTATCATGCGATGGATCAAACTATCAAAATCACAGAGGCAACACAAGTTCAAATTGGTCAGCCTTCAGTTTATCCGAATGAAATTGTTGGCGCGTTAATTCCAATACTTGCCGGAGCGGCTAATGTTAAGGCTGCATATGTGGCATGGATATATATACCCGATTCCGGACAACCCGCACATTATTTGTTTGGTATCGACGCGAATGGCGAGATTCAAGAAGTAAGCAGCAAATGCGGGCAAGCAGCAAAAACTTTTTTAAAATCAGGTGAGTTTGTAGATTTTATCAAAATTGAAGGAAATACTTTGGGGGGCTATTTTAAGAAGATAGAACCATTTTATGCGAAATAACTGACAGTATAAATTAACTTCCATTGAACAAGATAATCCAAGAAGACATAGCCCACATCATAGCCAACTTTGATGATTGGGCTCAATTTAAGAATAAAACCGTGCTCATTTCGGGCGCTAATGGTTTTTTGCCTGCTTACCTGGTAGAAACATTTATGGCACTCAATAGGTTGTACAATACTACTGTCATTGCCTTAGTAAGAAACAGACAAAAAGCAGAAACGAGGTTTAAGCATTTGCTAAGTAATTCCAACCTAAAGATCGTTGTGCAGGATGTAACGGCACCTATAGCCGTAGAAGATAAAATAGACTTCATCATTCATGCAGCCAGCCAGGCCAGCCCAAAATATTATAAAACAGACCCCGTGGGTACGCTGAGCGCGAATGTGCTGGGGACATTGAACCTTATAGAACTGGCCAGGAAGAACAATGTGGAATCGTTCCTGTTCTTTAGCTCGGGTGAGGTGTATGGGGAGGTGAAGGCCGAAGATATACCTATAAAGGAAGATACTTTCGGCTACCTGAACTGCGCCAATGTGCGTGCCTGCTATGGCGAAAGCAAGCGGATGGGGGAGAATATATGCGTGAGCTATAATGTGCAATATGGTGTGCCAGCCAAAATAGTAAGGCCCTTCCATACTTACGGGCCGGGTATGGCGCTGGATGATGGACGTGTATTTGCCGACTTTGTTGCCAACGTGGTGAATAAGCAGGATATAGTAATGATGAGCGATGGCAGCGCTATCAGGCCATTCTGCTACCTGAGGGATGCCACGCTGGGTTTCCTGGCAGTGTTAACGAAAGGGGAGAACGGACAGGCGTATAATATGGGTAACCCCAACGAGGAACACAGTATAATGGACCTGGCGGAAGTGATGGTGGGGCTGTACCCGGAATTTGGGTTAAAAGTGGTAAAGAACAAGCCTATTACTGATGCCAACTATATGAAGAGCCCGATATTAAGAAATTCTCCGGATATAAATAAAATAAAGCAACTGGGCTGGGAGCCTGAAGTGACTGTGCAAGAAGGGTTTAAAAGAACCGTTGCCAGCTTCCTGTGATTACCAAATACGGGATAAATTAAGTAATATTGCAATTATTTTTTATCCCATACATTAGGAATACATAGATATTTATGAAGTGTTTGATCTTGTGTGGCGGAAGGGGGGTAATTGACCCCGTAACGCGCACCCGCATACCTAAATGCCTGATGAAAATAGGTAACAGGCCGGTTATATGGCATGTAATGAAACTGTTCAGCAAGTATGGCTGTAACGATTTCGTGCTTGCATTGGGCCTGGGTGGCGACCAGGTAAGGGAGTATTTACTGAACAGTTTTGAGCTGCTGCATGATGTGGAGATCAACATTGCCAATAACGAGGTAAAATCACTGAACAGGATACCAGAGGAGAACTGGACAATTAAGCTGATAGATACTGGCATCTCTGCCAGTACCGGTGCGCGCATAGCCCGCTGTGAGCGTTACCTGAAGTATGAGCCTTTCTTTATTGCTTATTCTGATGTATTGGCTGACGTGAAAATTGACCAACTTTTAGATTATCACAAGGCAAGCGGCAAGATGCTGACAGTTACCGGCGTAAACCCGCCATCGCGTTTTGGTACGTTTTACCTGAACGGGGACAACATCTCATCTTATGATGCGCACGCCAAATTGGAGATGCACCAGTCGAGGATAAACGGCGGTTTTATGGTAGCTAACGAAAACCTGTTCGAGAAATTGTCTCCTATCAGTGAATGCAACCTTGAGTCTGAAATTTTTGCCAACCTGATAGGGGAGAATAACATAGGGCTGTGGAAGCACGATGGTTTCTGGCAGAATGTGGATACCGAAAGGGACCTGGAATATCTGCAAAGCCTGTACGACATTAATAAACGTCCCTGGCTGGGGATCAATTAAAAAGTAAAAATTAAAGAGAAAATATATGATGAAGAAGGCTGTGATATTTGTAGGACCTGCTGTTGAGGATACTGAGTTTGCATATCCCTACTACCGTTTGCAGGAAGATGATTTTACCGTTGATGTGGCATCGAACGGTGGCGGAGATGTTATTGCAAAGCATGGGTTGCCTATAAAGGTGAATGCTGATGTAAAGAAGGTTAAGCCGGAAGATTATGACCTGCTGGTAGTGCCGGGTGGATTGGAGTCGCCCGACAGGCTGCGCCAGGTACCGGAAGTGCTGCAATTCATCAGGGATATGAATGCAGCGGGAAAAGTGATAGCTTCTGTGTGCCACGGCCCATGGGTGTTATTGTCCGCAGGTATTGTAAAAGGCAAAAAAATGACCTGTTATGTGGGTTGTAAAGACGACCTGGTAAACGCCGGTGCTGATTACCAGAATGTGAACGTAATATCAGATGGGAACATTGTTACGGCGCCACATTTCAGGGATAATGCAGCATGGCTGAAAGAAACGCTGAAAGTATATTATGCAATCAACAAAAAGTAATGATCTATAAAGTATATCCTTCCTTAAACGATTTTGAGAACCTGTCGAGGTTGAAGGTAGAATCATCAGACTTTGCCAACAATTTTGATTACAGCAATATTGTTGTTAATAAACCGTGGGGTTATGAGTATTTATGGTTCCAGAAAGAGAAAGTGGCTATCTGGTTCCTTCGCATCACGAAGGGGCAGGCTACATCGTTACATTGCCATGCTAAGAAGCGTACTTCTTTAATTGTGCTGGATGGCGCCGTGCAGTGTGCTACTATTGATGATAAATACCAGTTGAAAACGCTTGAGGCAATTGTGCTGGAACCTTGTGTCTTCCATTCGTCTATGGCAACTGCTGACGAAGGGGCTTTTATTATGGAGATAGAAACCCCTCCTATGAAGGGCGACCTTGTCCGTATGCATGATGCTTATGGCAGGCAGGGCACCGGCTACGAAAAAACAAATGAGTATTCTACAGATTTCTCAGCTTATGAATATTTTCCTTTTGAAGAAAAGGATTATAAAGGCTGGCGTTTCCGCAATATTGAGATAATGCTGTGCAGGGAGAAGCCCGTGGCCAACGAAAATACCCTGATGATAGTACCGATAAACGGGCTGGCAAGGTCTAAGTCGAATAAGATAATAGATGTAGGTGAAGCTTTCCCGGTTACAGTTACCGAATTGCAGGAAGACGAAATTGCCAATAAAGATTACCAGTTTTTAGTTTTTAACAGGATCTAACTCAAACAAAAATTTGTATGAAAGTATCTGATTACATAGCAAGCCTGTTTGTGGAAAATAATATGAAGCATATTTTTTCCATTTCGGGTGCAGGTAATGTTCATTTATTGAACTCTATAGCAGATAATCCGGCCCTGGTGCCAATTCATCCGCATCACGAGCAGGGGGGCGCACTTGCTGCGCTTGCCTATAACCGCATTTGCGGCAAGCTGGGTGTCATGATCACTACATCGGGTGGCGCGGCTACTAATGCTATCACCGGCGCATTGGATGCATGGGCAGATTCTATCCCGGTATTAATTATCTCAGGCCAGGAGAAGTCGGAGTTTGTGACCAAGCACAAGAACCTCAGGATGTGGGGTGTACAGGGCTTCGATATTGCAAAGACAGTTGCGAACATTACCAAGTACTCAGTGTTGATCACAGATCCCAAGCAGGTAAAATACGAATTCCAGAAGGCGATTCATCTTGCACAAAGCGGCAGGCCGGGGCCGGTATGGATAGATATACCAACTGATGTGCAGGCAGCGCAGGTGAACCCGGGACAGTTAAAAGGTTATATACCGAACGATGTGCATGTGGATAACAGCGTGAAGTATGTTGCGCAACTGAACCAGATGCTGCTGGCTGCCAAACGCCCGGTATTTGTTTTTGGAAATGGTATAAGGCTGGGTGGCGCAGAGCATTTGCTGCTCGGGCTTGTGGATAAGTTCCAGATACCCTTCCTTACCTCATGGAATGGTGTAGACCTTGTATCGTCTATGCACCCGCTGAATTATGGGCGCGAAGGCACTTATGGGCAGCGATGCGCGAATTTTGTGATACAGAATGCCGACCTCGTAATTACCATTGGTACACGTATGGCTATTCCGCAGGTGGGCTATGACCTGAAGGAGTTTGCACGGGAAGCTAAAAAGGTAGTGGTTGATATTGATATCTCTGAACTCAAAAAATTTGCTACCGATCCTTCATTCACACTTGTGGAGGCAAATGCAAAGGATTTTTTAGAGACCATGATACGGGAGGTGAATCCGCCATCAAGAGTGAATATACTGGGGTGGGTGAGCATGTGCAACCAATGGAAAGAAGCCTATCCGTTTGTGGAGCCTAATGGGCTGCATAAAGAAATGGATGGTGTGCTCAACTCTTATTCTTTTGTAAAAGAGCTCAATAAACATTTCGCATCTAACGAGATCATTGTGACAGATATGGGCACAGCCCTTACCTGTACGCACCAGGTGATAGAAGTAAGGGATCAGCAGCGTGTGGTAACTTCTACGGGCTTAGGCGAGATGGGCTATGGCCTGCCGGGTGCGTTGGGCGCATCGCTGGCTGCGAATAAACAGAGGGTGATACTCATAACAGGCGATGGGTCGATGATGATGAACCTGCAGGAAATGCAGACCATTATTCACCATAATCTGCCGGTAAAACTGTTTGTGTATATCAATGATGGTTACCTGACCATAAAGCATACCCAGAACAACCTGTTTGGCAATAAGTTTGCAGGTTCCGGCGCCGATTCAGGGGTTACCTGCCCCGATTTTGGCAAAATAGGTGCGGCATTTGGTTTTAAAACATTCAAGATAAACTCTTTGAAAGAGGCTGCGGTATCTATCCCCAAAGTATTGAATGAGGAGGGGCCTGTATTGTGCGAGGTGTTTATACATTCTATGCAGTTGCTGGCGCCTAAAACGTCGTTCAATATTAACCCCGACGGTACGCTGGTATCCCCCCCGCTGGAGGACCTCTACCCATTCCTGTCAAGGGAAGTATTGCAGCAGGAAATGGTGATACCGTTACATCCTAAATCGCAACAAATAAAGAACTAAAGATGGAGAAGAATCCCTGGCTGCTGTCGAAGGATAAACTGATAGGGCCATTTATACGCATTGCCCGCCCGCAGATAGTGGAGATGATGGCAATGGCAGGCTATGATTTTGGCGTAATTGACCTTGAGCATGGCGGCACCATAAATATGGATGACGTGTACCCCCTGATCTTAGCCGCAGAAAACAGGGGGCTGAAACTGCTGGCAAGGATACCGGGTGTGAATGAAATGTATATCAAATGGCTGCTTGATCTTGGCATTGGCGGGTTGCAGATACCGCACATAAAAACAAAAGCAGATGCAGAAAGGGCAGTTGAATATTCTAAGTTTCACCCGATGGGTGAGCGTGGTTTGTGCCGTTTTGTTAGGGCTGCTGATTTTTCCAATACTAAGAAAGAGGATTACATTAATAATGCCAATTCAAAGTCAATAATCGTATTACAGATAGAGGGTGTTGAAGGGGCAAAAAATATTGAAGAGATAAGCTCTGTAGAGGGTGTTGACGTGATCTTTGTTGGGCCGTATGACCTTAGCCAGTCTATGGGGCTGACGGGGCAGATATGGCACCCTGATGTGACCAAAGAAATAACACGGATCATCGAGATTTGTAAAAGTAAGGGCATCCTTACAGGTGTATTTACCGATACCGCAGAAGGCATTAAACACTGGAGTGCCCTTGGCGTAAAGTACCTGAACTACAGGATGGATACTGAAATGTTCTTAGATATTGCAAAAAAGAGCCGTGAAGAAGTAGCGCCATTCTTAAGCTGATCAATTATACCTGAGTGCAAGACCAACTAATAGACCATAAAAAAATTACTGACTGGGGCGTCCGCATGTTCGTTAAAATGGGTGTGCCCGAGCCAGATGCGGCAACAATTGTGAATGCGTTGGTGAAGACATCGCTTTGGGGTATAGACTCACATGGTATAGCCCGTATAACACACTACCTGGGACGATTTGGGAATGGTACTATCAATAAAACTCCTAAACTGGAACTGAATAAAACTGCTGCAGCCACCGGCCAACTTGATGGTGATGACGGGCATGGTATAGTTATTATGACCGCAGCCACCAACCATGCGATAAACCTTGCCAAAGAAGCAGGCACAGGTGTGGTAGGGGTGAGCAATTCATCGCATTGCGGGGCAATTGGGTTGTACACGAGGCAAGTAACGGAGGCAGGCATGGTAGGCATCGCCTTTACCCATGCCGATGCTTTGGTAGTGCCGCATGGCGGTAACAAACCTTTCTTTGGCACCAATCCTATCTCAATAGCATTTCCAACAGAAAATAACGATGAACCGATCTGCGTGGACATGGCAACCAGCATAGTGCCGTGGAACTATGTAATGAATGCACGCAGGGAGCAAAAGAAAGTTCCGTTGGGGTTGGGAGTAGATAAGGAGGGGAATGACTGCGAATATCCTGATGAAGTAGTGGCCGTGAAGCCCATGGCCGAACACAAAGGTTATGCGCTGGCATTTATGGTGGATATGCTTTGCGGGCCGCTGAATGGCATGAACTACGGCCCCAACATGACATCCATGTATAAAGACCTGCACAAGAAAAGAAAACTGGGATCATTGGTGATAGCTATTGACCCTGCAAGATTTGGCGGCAGGGATACTATAAGGACTGTAGGCACTGCCATAATTAACCAGGTAAAGACCCATGGCGATAATGTGCTGTTTCCCGGCCAACCGGAGTACATCAGCAAAAAAGAAAGGGTGGAACATGGCATACCTGTATCGGAAACAATATTGGAAGATTTTAATAAATGGTCGGATAAACTGGGTGTAACCCGTATAGCGCAATGACAGAAGCTGTAATTTTTGATTTTGATGGCGTTTTGGGGGACACCATGCACGATAACTGCGTAGCATGGCAGAAGTCGTTCGAGCGGTATGGTTATGCATTGCAGGCAGTGGACTATTATAAGTTGGAGGGCATGGGCCGCTACCAGATAGCTGAAAACATACTCAGGCAAAACGATCTTGACCTTGGATTGACCGAGGATATTGTAACATTTAAGGAAGAATATTACAGGCAGAACAATACTTTCAGGTTGTATGATGGTGTAGACGATATTTTCAGGTTTTTAAAGGAAAAGAATGTGCCGGTGGCGATAGTTACCGGGGCGTCGAAGGCGAGGATAAGCCAGCATTTGGATAAGGCAATTGAAGAAGCGCTTACAGTATTGATCACGGCAGATGATGTGACGCATACCAAGCCGCACCCTGAGCCCTATTTAAAGGCCGTAGGGAAGCTGAATAAACCTGCCGGAAGCTGTATAGTGGTAGAGAATGCGATTTTAGGCATCCAGTCGGCAAAGGCAGCAGGATGTGCCTGTTACGCATTGGAAACTACTTTAAGCAAGGCAGACCTCGCCATGGCTGATGAAGTATTTGCTACTCATAAGGAATTACTGAGTAAATTTGAGGCCATATTTTAACCTTGTAAATTATTATTAGTTTTATACCTGGAGTTTACGTTTAATTTGCCGAAGGCCTTTATGATGGAAGTTAAAAAGCATATTTCAGTTATTTCGCCCTGTTACAATGAGGAAGGCAATATTCATTTGCTCGTTGAGACCGTTGCTAAAATATTTGAGAAACTGCCGCAGTATACCTATGAACAAGTGCTCATAGACAATTGCTCCACCGACAGAACACCCGAGTTGTTGCGGGAGATCGCAGCAAAAAATAAGCAGGTTAAGGTCATCTTTAACGAGCGCAACTTTGGCTGGATACGTTCGCCGTTTTACGGGCTTATTCAGTGCAAGGGGGATGCTGTTATTTACATGGTATCCGACCTGCAGGAGCCGCCTGAGCTTATACCCGAGTTTCTTGCAAAATGGGAGGAGGGATATAAAATTGTGATCGGTATTAAGCAGCAAAGCAAGGAAAATCCATTAATGTTTGCTACGAGGAATTTTTTCTATAAGATGCTGTCCAGTGCATCAGATGAGGAGCCGACCATTAAGAATTTCACAGGATTTGGTTTATACGACCAAAAATTTATTTCCATAATAAGGGGTTTAGACCATCAGTACCCATACCTGCGGGGATATGTGTCAGAACTGGGTTTCAGAAGGTTTGAGATACCCTATGTTCAGCCGGCGCGTTTTTCCGGGAAAACCAGTTCTAATTTCTTTAAGCTGTACGATGTGGCAATGCTTGGGTTTACCAGCCATTCCAAATTGCCGTTGCGCCTTTCTGCATTTATTGGTTTCTTTTCTGCCATTATCAGCCTGTTTATTGCCTTGGGCTACTTTATATACAAACTGCTGTATTGGAACAGGTTCGATGTTGGGCTTGCACCGCTGGTAATAGGGGTGTTCTTCTTCGGTTCTGTGCAATTGTTCTTTATCGGCATTATAGGGGAGTATATTGGCGCTATTAATAGCCAGGTAAGGAAAAGGCCATTGGTGATCGAGCGGGAAAGATTGAACTTTGATTAAAGCAGCAGATTTTAAAACACAAATTTAATTTTAATAAAATGAATATTGAGCAGGTAAAAACTGACTTTAAAAGCGGCAAAATATCGAAACAGGACTTTGTTACAGCAATGCATGAGTTTCATAAAGTGCTGTTCGATTTCTCAGAAAATATGGCCAATACTGAGATCGCTAAAATTGAGGTGGAGGATGGGAAGGTGATATTTACTACACGTAAAACAGGCCTTCATCCGGGAGGGTGTAAGTTTTATGTAGATGTAGCTGATAAGCGTGTGACGCCTGTTGATACCTTTAATTTCGATTTTTACGAGCAGGAAGATTCTGAGATGCTCTATAAGCTGGTGAGTGAAGGGGACACCATCTTTGATATTGGCGCTAATATTGGCTGGTACTCAAACCACCTGGCAAAGAAGTTGCCTGGTGCAACAATATATTCCTTTGAACCGATACCCGAGACTTTTGCACAGGTGAAAAGAAATACAGAGCTGAACGGTGCAAAGAATATTATATTGAACAATTTTGCCTTTTCTGACGCTATCCAGACATTAACCTTCTATTATTCGCCCACAATAACAGGGGCTTCTTCGTCAGCCAATATAACGGAGAACGATAACATGGTGAAGCTGGAATGCCAGGCAAATACCATAGATAACTTTGTGAAAGAAAAAGGTATTGCTAAGCTGGATTTTGTAAAGTGCGATGTGGAAGGGGCCGAGTTCATGGTGTATAAAGGTGGCGCAGATACTTTTGCGAAATACAAACCCATCATTTTTACAGAAATGCTGCGGAAATGGGCGGCAAAATTTGGTTATCATCCCAATGATATCATTGCTTTCTTTAAGCAATTTGGCTATAACTGCTATACATCCCACAACGGGAAGCTTATTCCCATCGAAAAGGTTACAGATGAAACAGTTGAGACCAATTTCTTCTTTTTGCATCCTGAAAAGCATGCAGCAAAGATCAAATCCCTGAGCTGATAAAAGCCGGGGTATGTAGTGCATTTTCGCTTATTTTTACCCGATGGCTGAACAGTTCAAATCCGGTTTTGTAAATATTTTCGGGGCGCCTAATGCGGGTAAGTCAACCCTGTTGAATTTGTTGCTGGGGGAGCGGCTGGTCATCATCTCCCCTAAAGTCCAGACTACCCGTCATAGGATATTAGGCATTCTTACCGAGCCCGGTTACCAGGTTGTGTTTTCCGATACTCCCGGCATTATTGAGCCCAAATACAAGTTGCACCAGAAGATGATGATGCAGGTGAAAAGCGCATTGGAAGATGCTGATGTGGCGATACTGATGCACGATATAACCCAACCCATAGAAGAGTTTGAACAAATATGCAGCCAGCTGAAGCTGAAGGTGCCGGTAATATTGTTGTTGAATAAAACAGATACGGTAAAAGATAAAAGCACAATAGAGGCTACTGTGAAACTGTATAAAGAGAAATACCCAAAATGGGAAGTGCTGGCAATATCTGCAAAGAACAGTAAGGGCACAGATAAGATAATGCCGCTTATCCTTGATCGGTTACCTGAGGGCTTTGCCTATTATCCCGATGACAGCATTTCGGACAGGAGTGAGCGCTTTTTTGTGGCAGAAATGATAAGGGAGCAGATATACACCCTTTACGAAGAGGAGATACCTTACCACACGGCTGTGCTGATACAGGCATTTGAGGAAAAGACAACGCTTGACGTGATAAAGGCAGATATAATAGTGAGCCGGGAAACCCAGAAGATGATATTGCTGGGTAAGGGTGGCAGTATGATAAAACAACTGGGTATTAACTCCCGCAAGGTTATAGAAGAGTTCCTGGGAAAGAAAGTGCACCTGGAGTTGTTTGTAAAGGTTCGCCCCAAGTGGCGCGATAATGAAAATTACCTGAAAGAATATGGGTATAATTGATGAACGCCTCGCGGTCATTCAGCCATTAAATAAATTCTGGCATGGCAATAAAGTGGCAGCATTAGATATGCTGCGGCTCGACCTTCTGCATCCTGTTGTCTCAGGCAATAAATGGTTCAAATTGCGGCTGAATATGCAGCATGCCGTAGATAAGGGATATAAGGCTATTGTCACCCCGGGTGGCGGATGGTCTAATCATCTTGCCGCTACCGCTTTTGCGGCAAAGGCTTTTGGTATAAGGGCTATAGGAGTGGTAAGGGGCAAGTATAATGTGCTTACACCCACACTTGAAGCCTGCAAGGCAAATGGTATGGAACTCGTTTTTGTATCGCAGGAGGATTACAACAACAAGCACGAACCGGGCTGGGCAAGAAGCCTGGTAGCGCATTTTGACGAGGTTTTCATGATACCCGAAGGCGGTGCGAATGAGTGGGGGAGGAAGGGGGCAGGCCTCATTAGCCGGTTTATTAATGATACTTATACGCATATTGCTGTGGCCGTGGGCACAGGCACAACAATGATAGGGCTGCGGGATAAACTGAACACCCACCAGCAAATGCTTGGATTTGTGCCCATGAAGCAAGGTGCTTACCTGGAAGGGTATATACGCAACCATGTGCAGTCTGAGAGAGACCGGAACTGGCAGTTGACTGATGAATGGCATTTTGGCGGATTTGGAAAATGGGATAAAGAACTGCTGGATTTTATGAACGACTTTTATGTGGCCAATCAAATCCCGCTTGATATTGTATATACATCGAAAATGATGTATGGGATACGCGAAATGCTGCACCGGAACAGCTTTTCAAGCCATGAGCGCATATTATGCATACACTCTGGCGGGTTGCAGGGTAATGCTTCCGTAAGAGAGCTATTGTGCTATTAAGTGTAGTTCTCCCCAACAAAATATACATACACCTCATTTTTTTGGACTCCAGCAGTTGCGTAAATTATCTTTACATCATAACAGCAATCAGATAGTACTTGTGGCTGACTTTGGGCATTTGCTGATTTTAGATCATAAGAAATAAATAAAATAATTAATACTATATAGTATTTAAACTTGGTGTGGTGAATAATGAAAGGGCCGTCCCGTTTTCCGGGATGGCTTTTTTTGTAAATTGGAATTAACTTTAGATCGCATCCGGATAGGTAATGGTAAGATCCTTAAAGAATATATTATTTGTACTGCTGCATATTGTAGGCTGGCTGTTATTCTTATCTATACCAACGGTGTTCAATCCCCGCATACCTGATTTCAGTATTGCTACATTTATTGATGACCTGCAGAAATTACCCCGCTGGACCAATGGGTTATTACTGGTAATACTCTTTTATTACAATTATTACTTAGCCCTGCCGCGTTTTTACCTGGGGCATAAGTACCCTTTCCTGGTGTTATCAATACTGGGCAGCTTTATTATTTTCCTGCTGCTCAACTATGCTGTCATACCTCATGGCGTGATAGCGGTACAAGGGTTTAACGCGCTGGGCAACAGTTTCAACCTGCTGATGTTCATTATTATTTACGTTTTCTCCTTTGCCATCTGCATCTACGAGCAGTGGCAGTTTACAAAAGAGCAAATGCTGAATACGGAGATATCTTTTCTGAAAGCCCAGATAAACCCGCACTTCCTGTTCAATACCCTGAACAGCATTTACGCGCTGACCCTTGTAAAATCCGACAATGCACCAGATGCGGTGATACGGCTATCGGGTATGATGCGCTATGCCGTGAGCGAAGCGAATTACGGGCAGGTACCTTTATCAAAAGAAATAAGTTATATCAGCAATTATGTGGCCCTGCAGAAGCTGCGTATCACGGAGAAGATATTGATTACCTATGAGCTGACCGGTGAAACCGAAAACAAGCTGATAATACCCTTTTTGCTTATCCCATTCATCGAAAATGCATTCAAATATGGTGTAAATGCCGAGGAGAATTCAGATATTTGGATCAGGATAGATATTCATGAAACCGACCTGGTGATGCAGGTGGAGAATAATAAGGTGTTTGTGAAGAAAGATAAAGACTACGGCACCAGCCTGGGGATCAAGAATACCAAGAAGCGGTTGCAATTATTGTACCCGGGACGGCATTCTTTAAAAATTAAAGACGGTAAATACGATTTCAGGGTACTACTTCAAATTAAACTGACATGATAAGTGCAATAGCGCTGGACGACGAGCCACTGGCAATTGATGTAATAAAGAATTACTGCCAGAAGGTAGATGAAGTGAAATTGATGGCAACTTTCACAGAGCCCGGTACTGCAATGAAATACCTGGAGCAGCACCCGGTCGACCTGCTGTTCCTTGATATTAATATGCCGGCCATTTCGGGGATAGATTTTTACAAGAAAGTATCTAAAAATACTATGGTGATCTTTACAACGGCATACAGTGAGTTTGCAGTTGAAGGGTTTAACCTGAATGCAGTTGACTATTTGCTGAAACCATTTGATTTTAAGCGTTTCCAGCAGGCGGTAGATAAAATAAAAGAATACCATAACTATGTGCAGCTGAAGGAAAATGAGCAACCGCAATACCTGTTTGTGAAGGTGGATTATAGCATGGTAAAAGTGCCTTTTGAGGAGATAGCCTATATAGAGGGCCTGGACAACTATTTGAAAATCAATTTTGATAGTGGTAAGTCGCTGCTGGTGAGGATGAGTATGAAGACGATCAGCGAGAAACTTCCCGCGTCTGAGTTTATCAGGGTGCATCGTTCTTTTATCATACCATTCAGTAAAGTCCTTTCCGTAAGGAACAAGACCATTTACCTCGACAAAAAAGAAATACCTATCGGTACTAATTATGTGGATGAGATAATGAAATTGTTCAAAGAAATATAGGTTCATAGCTAAATACTGTTTGTATAAATGGCATCCACACCCAATAAAAATGTAATTCTTACTGTTTTAATTATTGCCGGTATGGTTGCCGGGGTTATACTGGGCTTTATCATCAATAGCAATAGTGCAGGTAAAACACCCGATGAGCTGGCCGCCATCGTGAAGCCATTCTCCATCCTTTCCGATATTTTCCTGCGGCTGATAAAAATGATCATTGCACCGCTGGTTTTCACTACGCTGGTGGTAGGAGTGGCAAAGCAGGGAGATGTAAAAGCAGTTGGCAGGATAGGGGGGAAGACCTTGCTGTGGTTTGTTGCAGGGTCATTGTTAAGTTTATTCCTGGGGATGGTGCTGGTGAATTTCTTTGAGCCGGGAGCAAGGATGCATCTTACTGCCTCCACCATAGCCGCAACAGCTCCGGTACACACCAAAATAACCATGTCCGAGTTCATTACCCATATTTTCCCCACCAGTATTTTTGATGCAATGGCGAAGAACGAGATATTGCAGGTAGTGGTGTTTTCATTGTTTTTTGGAGTTGCAACCTCGGCACTGGGAGAGAAGGGGCATATTGTAACAAAAGCATTGGATGCAGCTGCGCATATTATCTTAAAAATGACCGGCTACATCATGAATTTTGCGCCAATAGCCGTGTTTGGTGCAATGACAGCCGTTATTGCAAGGCAGGGGTTAGGTATATTGAGCACCTATTCATTTTTTATAGGTGAGTTCTATTTTGGATTGTTCATACTGTTCCTTGTACTGATGCTGGTTGCTTTCCTGGTTGTGCGCAACAAGGTGTTCCGGCTGTTAGCGCATATCAAAGAGCCTGCCCTGATCGCTTTCTCAACAAGCAGCAGCGAGGCGGCTTTCCCAAAGCTGATGATAGAACTGGAGCGGTTTGGATGCCATGAGAAAGTGGTCAGCTTTGTATTGCCGTTGGGATATTCTTTCAACCTGGATGGTTCAATGATGTATATGACCTTTGCATCACTGTTCATAGCACAGTCATACGGGATCCACCTCGATGCAGGCACACAAATAACCATGCTGTTGGTACTAATGCTCACCAGTAAGGGCATTGCAGGTGTCCCAAGGGCATCTTTAGTGGTTATTGCCGGCACACTCGCAACGTTCAATATACCCGAAGCAGGCCTTGTTTTACTGCTTGGCATAGACCCGTTGCTGGACATGGGACGTTCAGCTATGAATGTTGTAGGTAACAGTGTAGCTACCGCAGTTGTATCTAAATGGGAAGGCGCTATGAAGTAGGGAAATTATAAAGTGTTGTACACTTTAATATATAAAGTGTATATTTGCAATATATTTACACTTATGAGGTACCTGCTCCTATTTATATTGATCCTCCTTTTTACCATCATGTATTTCATGGATGCGCCTCATTTTACTACCGGCAATCCAACGCAAAGGCTGATATCTTATTTTAATTTCCTGCTGTTCTTCTCATCTATTATAACCGTGAGCCAGTACTTTTGGCCGGGCGACAAGAACCAGGCTGCATTCCAGATGTTTAATATGCTGTTTGCAGTAGTGTTCTATATAGTAAGCTTCACTTATCTGGTTAATCACAAAGATGCATATGATGGTTACATGTACCTTACCGGTTTTGGCTGTATACAACACTTTGCCCTGAGGTGGGATATATTCTCTATTATGTTCTGGTTTATCCTCGTTTCTTTCTGCATCAATATTCTCTACCTCGTGCGCTACCGGGACGGCGCCCCTGTCTATTCATAAACACTATTGCTTCTTTATTGCCGTACTTATCGATCTGCCGACCAGCAGCACCAATACCATCGTGCTTATCAGCATAGCAACCCACACAGGCCAGCCGGGCATATATGGCAATACTAATCCCTGAGAGGTAACTGTTGTTGCCACAAAAGCCTGCCCGGCTATTGCCAGCAGCATGGCAACAACCACGGTTGCAATTACCATAGGCAAAAAGCGATTGATCATAAACCGGCTTACGAATTGCGGCCCATAACCTATTTGCAGCAACAGTGTCAATGATTGTTGTGCCCTCGCGATAGTCAATTCAATGAACAGGATGAACACCAATGTGCCTATGCCCATAAGCAGCAATGCCAGCACACCTGTTGCGCTGGTCACTACTTCTACTATAGAACGTATTTTACTCCAGCGCAGGTTCTCGGTGTTGGTGTTGTAGTTATGCTGTTTAAGGTAGTCGGCAAATTTTGTATCCGACGGGTCAGCGGTTTTTAGTATCAGTTGTGAAACAGCTCCCGATGCCTGTGGTGTACCAAATTTTTGGTTACCATAATCAATAAAAGACTTTGGCACCAGTACAGAACCGATACGCCCCGAGAAACCTACCACACGGGCCATGAATTTTTCTGTATTAGGCGCACTGCCAACTGTAAGGTTCAGCACGATCAGTTTCACGGATGACTCAGATAATTGTGGCAAACCCTGGCTGGGAGCAAATACATAGTTATAAATGTCGAGGAACTGTGAGGAAACAATGATAGGTACAGTAGGGTTACCCGGTTCCCATTTCCAGTCTGCAGGCAGGTTGTCTATGAATTTATCGGGCACACACTCCAGCGGCATATCTGTTGCAAAAGCCAGTTCGCCGCCAAGGGTAGCGTACACCGGAAAGTGGTTAGTGCCTATAATGCCTACTTCCTGTACTTGCGGTGCAGTGCTGAGCTCACTGATCTCTTGCGCAGAGAACCGCGTGGCACCGGGGATGGCCATACTTTGCTGGGTCACCTTTTTGCCAATGATAAGGTAAGTACTGCCCAGCGCATCGTTCTGGTTCTTGCCGTAAAGCAGCTCATTAAAATTCCACCAGATAAGCACCGAGGTCAGCAGCAGGGTAGTGCCTGTGCACAAAGCAGCCAGTGCAGCCCACAGCCTTGATCTGTGCTGCGTGCGCAGCAGTAACTTCTTGAGAATATCTTTCTGCATGTCCCGGCTCACAGTATTATCGTTTGGGTGTAAGGGAAATGGCTGTTCTCATCCAGGTCAGCCAGTATCATGCCCGCATTGTTTTTCCGCACCACTTCCAGTATCAATGCTCTTGCCTTATCAATATTGGCATGGTCCAGGTGGCTGAAGGGTTCATCCATCAGCAGCCAGTCAAACGGTTGCAGCAATGCACGTATTATCGCTACCCGTTGCTGCTCGCCATAAGAAAGTGTGCTGCCTAAAGAGTTTTTCTTGTCCTTTATACCCAACCGCTCCAGCCATTCAGACACCTGTTGCTCCGTAACGGTATTGGTGAGCAGACGTTTTATTTCCAGGTTCTCCCATGTGGTAAGTTCAGGGAACAGCCGCATATCCTGGAATATGACGCTGATATTGTTTGTCCTCAGCTTCGCCAGTGTTTCTTTATCAGTAGAATTAAGAATGTTCTCATTCCATTTTACAATACCTTCAAAATCTTTCCGCAGCCCATAAAGTATATGTATAAGCGTTGTTTTCCCCGTGCCCGATGGCGCCTGTATAAAAATGTATTCCCCCTTCCGGAAAGAAAGGTTGTTTTTCCATATCCCGCTCTGGTAAGCATTCACCTTTTCCCGCAACGGGACCGGTATAATGCCCTGCAATGATAGCTGCATAGTTTCGGCTCAAATATCTTCCAAATGTAATGAAGATGCCCAATAGTGCAGGCACTCGGCTGGACGGAACAAAATTTTCGTTATCTTTGAATGGCATACTTGCAGCTTCAAAGGATGAAGAAAGAAAAGCTATTATTGAAATTATTAAGTGGTAATGCTGACGCGAATTTTGATATAAGTGATCTTGA
The DNA here is from genome assembly GCA_021155965.1 of Flavipsychrobacter sp. GTDB lineage: Bacteria > Bacteroidota > Bacteroidia > Chitinophagales > Chitinophagaceae > Nemorincola. The sequence continues at coordinate 16,448 of JAJNBJ010000029.1, read as the reverse complement.
AAACATCCTGAACTGGTTAGGGTTTGAAGAAAGAAGAAGCGGTGGCAGCCATAGAATATATTTTAAAGAGGGTATTCACGGAATTATCAACCTTCAGAGAACGCATGATGGGAAAGCAAAAAGTTACCAGGTAAAGCAGGTGCGGGATTTTTTAGTAAAAAATAAAATGGTGAGTTATGAATAGGTATGAAGTGATCATTTTCTGGAGCCAGGCAGATAGTGTTTTTATAGCCGAGATACCGGAATTAAGTGGTTGTTTGGCTCATGGGACAACACAGGATGAAGCATTGCACGAGGTTAATATAGTAGCCAAACAATGGCTGGAATTGGCCAAAGAAAAAGGTTGGGAAATCCCCGAGCCTAAGGGGAGATTATTGTTTGCATAAGATATAGAGCCTTCAGAGTCTTTCGCTATTGCCCTGCGTGAGCGTGTTGCTGAAAATAAGACCAACGGGCGGGAAATCACAAGCGGGACGCTTGCATTATGTCAGGACGAAGCGAGACCTTCGACCAGTGGGGATAGTAATATTAGCGCCATTTTTGTGTCAATGGATTTGTTGGCTTCCATTTATTTTAATGGCTTAAGAACAAGGTCATCAATTATTTCATATTCCTTATTGCCCCAGCCATTGTCACCTGGTAAGGGAGGTAAAGAAAGCCAATGTGTTACTTCTTCTTTATCAAACGTAGTCTTTTTAGGAATCAAATCTCCTCTTTGATTCCTATAGATTGTTTCTAGAGTGTCATTCAGCAAATCGGAATTTTGGTACGAACTTATTACTAATGAAAGTAAACTGAAAAGACCATTCAAAGCACATTGTACGTTTTCTTGTGTCAGTTCTTTTCCGTTATGAACAAAGTCATTTCTGGATTTTCTTGCTTTATTTAATAGTTTATACTGCTCGGTTCTGATAAATTCTTTTTGATAAAGAAGTTCAATCTTAGCAGAAGTCGTCCATGTCCTGAAATCTTTTAAAAATTTACTTCTTCCGTCAACAATTTCTTCACCATCAATGTCATTTTTGATAATTTCATTAGTCCAGATAATATTAACTACCTGTTCGATGGAAGTCCAAAGAAATATCAATCCTTCTCCCCACTGGTGTTTGACATAATTTGAGGTGCCGTTGAGTAAGAGGCTGGGAGACAATTTATCTAATTTTGAGAAATATTCTTTGCCTTTTTTGTAAGCATCCTTAAGCTCAGTGAAATTTATTGTTTTGGGATTAAGCAAACTTATGACATCTATAGTACTAACATATTTCGTCTGAATTGCTTTATGAAATGATGCTTCGTGTCCAGTTCCCCCATTATGTTGTTTAACATAACCATCAAAAAATAAAGTTCCGAAAGAAATATCTGTCGGTTGAACAGCTTCTGAATATATGCCCCCTAATAACAGAATTCCCAATGTCTCGTTGAATTTGTTGAAGGCAGATTCTCTAGTTTTAAAGTTTGGAGAGGCAGGAAGAACTAAGCTCCCATCAAAACTAATTCCTAAGGAAAATGGTGCAATCCCGATGTCAATAAAACCAGAAAGCCTACAAAGTTTTACATAATCATACTCCCTTGAATTTATTTGTTCGAGTGTCGGCATCCATGAATCAGTTTCTCTGAGAACAAGTCTAAAAGGGGCGTAATTTCCTATTATTACGGGAACATGGTGTGATTGTTCTTTGTTAGATGGTGTCTCCATTTTCGTCCTCGCCAAATCTCCGGTTTTGGGATTCGGCGACATCAAGGTACTGAATTTCAAGATTTATCTCTAATTCGGTTTCCCTTGGTTAATTCCCAACTGAAAACAAACGGCACTCAGAATTTCTTCTTGCTTTTCCCTTTCAGTTATTTCGCCGTATAACGAAGACAGCCTCTGTTTATCTAAGGTCCTGATCTGGTAACATAGCACAACAGACTCGTTGGGCAGTCCATACTTGTTGGCTTCCAGCAGAGCCTCGTTAGGATAGATACTTCTGCCGTCCTTGCGTGATGTTAAAGGCAATACATTTACAATATTAATAAGGCTGTTGATCTCAGTCTCGCTGATAATAATTACGGGGCGGGATTTCCCCTGCTCGGAGCCAATTACGGGTTCAAGGTTGGCGCGGTATATCTCCCACTTTTTTACGCTCATAAAGTCTCGTGGTCAATATTCTTAAAGTCCTCGTTTACCTCGTTCAGGTCGGCTAGGTAAAGAGGGTCTTGTGCCGCTTGTTTCATAAGCGTCATTTTGTCTTTTACCCCACCTGCCATGTCATCAATGGTCACTACCACTTGCTTATCTTTAAAACCATAAGGCAGGGTAATTACCAAAGTATTATCCGTGACTTTATATACTTGCCTGTATGTCATGAAACATGCTTTACGCTACAAATATACTAAAAAATGCCATCTTTAATTAATAATCTCCCCTTCCCAACCCCCACAATACCAATCACATACACATAATCACACTAAAATCAAAAATCGCTGTAACCCAATACAGGCAATCATTCCGGCCAAAAAACTTTTTTTCATGACGGTACACCCGTCATGGATTTTCATTTTTTTCAACTCAAAAACCTTACGGAACTTTACATCGTTTAACCCCCCTGTTCAATGAAAAACACAAGATCTTTGTGCCTTTCTTTGCGTCTTTGCGCCTCTGCGGTTAACTTTTTATTCCCGCCGGAAACAGTGCAAATGCTCAAAAAAGAGGCATTGATTATCAATGCCCAGGTGTGCAAACGGTGCGCAAATAGTGCGCAAAAAAATATGTTGTAAGATAAGGTATTCAATGAGTTATATATCTCACTGTTTACCCAAAAAAATTGACCAAAATAAGTACTTTCGTAACGGCTATGGATAAGATAAAATTCGATGACCTTAACCTCAACAAATCCCTGCTAAAAGCGCTGGATGACCTTGGGCTGCAATATCCCACTACCATACAGCACAAGATATTTTCAGTAATCATGTCTGGCAGAGATGTGTGCGGCATAGCGCAAACAGGCACCGGCAAGACTTATGCCTACCTTTTACCCTGCCTGCGGTTATGGAATTTCTCAAAAGATAAGCAGCCGCAAGTACTTATCCTCGTGCCTACACGAGAATTGGTGATGCAGGTAGTGGAAGAGGTGAAAAAGCTCTGTGCTTATTTATCTGTAGAAGTTGTTGGTGTATATGGTGGCGTTAATATGAAACCACAGGCTTTAGCGGTAGAGAATGGCTGCGATGTGGTAGTAGCAACCCCCGGCAGGCTGCTCGACCTTGTGCTGGATGGCTCCTTAAAACTGAAAGGTATAAAGCGGCTGGTAATAGACGAGATGGACGAGATGATGAACCTGGGCTTCCGGGTGCAGTTGACAAGGATACTGGACCTGCTGCCAGCACGTCGGCAAAACCTCATGTTCTCTGCAACAATAACGGATGAAGTGGAGTTGTTGATGAATGAATACTTCACAGCCCCTGAGCGTGTGGAAGCAGCCCCTGCAGGCACACCACTGGCAAATATCGATCAGTCTGTTTACCGCGTTCCTAATTTTTATACCAAGGTAAACCTGCTCACACTGCTGCTGGAGCAAAACGCCAATATGTCCCGCGTACTGGTATTTGTCGCCACAAAATCCCTTGCCGATCAATTGTACGAAGAGCTGGAGTCGAAGTTTGCAGAGATCATGGGCGTAATGCACTCCAATAAATCGCAGAACTATCGCTTCAATACAGTGAATAAATTCCAGTCCGGCGAATTCAGGTTTATCATAGCTACTGATATTATTGCGCGGGGTCTCGATATTACTGAGGTATCGCACGTCATCAATTTTGATGTACCTGAGGAGCCTGAAGCATACATACACCGGATAGGCCGCACAGGCAGGGCCGATAAGAAGGGTATTGCTATTTCGTTTGTTACAGAAAAAGAGCAGGAATTCTTCGCGCAGATAGAGGCATTGATGAATTATACCGTGCCCGTTCAGGAATTACCCGAGGGCCTTGAAATATCTGATATGCTCACAGATGATGAAAAGCCAAAAGTGCGCATGAAGGAAGTGCTGATAAAGCTGCCCGATATCAGGGAATCTAAAGGGGCATTTCACGAAAAGCTCGCTAAGAACAAGAAGGTGAATATCAAGATCAGCCATAAAGATAAGATGATGGAGAAGTACGGAAAGCCTAAAACACGGGGTGCAAAGAAGAAATGACCGGTATGAAGCTCAAATACTTAATTGTTACTCTGTGGCTGCTGCCCGGTATCGTGTATGCCCAGAAGAAAGGTTCGAAAAGAGAGAAAGCAGAAAGCCACATAGACCAGAATTTCTGCAATACCCTTATGTTCATGGTTGGTTATTCCCGCGCCAATTTTGTGGATATAAAAGGTAAGGAGCTGGAAAATACGAATGGGGTAGCCCGGTACGTTTCACTCAGGGGTGTGGTTGGGGCCAATGCATCCAACATCGTCAATGATTCTGTTGGGTGGCGTTATGAAGGAATATTTTACCAGGGCACCTCTAAAAAAGACTTTGCAGCGTACTATGAAGAATATGCCAGCGATATGGACCGTTGCCTGCCGCATAGCGGGTATAAGCTCACCGAAACGCCAAACAAAGAAAAAGGCCTGGAAAACTATCCCGATCTGAGTTACAAGTATCAAACCGGTGAAGTGACCATTGAATTCAAAGTGGCATACTCCACGGTAAATGGTGTATATACAGCCACTTTATCGGTCTTCAAATAGTACAATAAAGAAAATTTTGTTACTATATTTATGAGAAACATAGTTCCCAATATGGTACAACGTCTTTTTGATATTGTTGAACAACGGGCAAGCCGTTCTCCTGATGCCATATTGCTGGCAGCCAAAGAAAATGGCGAATGGCGCACCTACAGCGGCAAAGAGGTATGGGAAACTGCCCGGAAACTGGCGGGTGGGTTACTCACATTGGGTATAGCCAACCAGGTACTGGAGCCGGAGGAACAGGAGAAAATAGCCATTATTTCACCTAACCGGCCGGAATGGATGTTTGCCGATATAGCTGTGCAGCTTACCGGGGCAGTGCTTACTCCTGTTTATCCTACCGTTAGCCCAACCGATCTTATCTATATTTTTAATGAGGCTGGCGTAAAGACGGTATTTGTTGCCAATGCAGATATTTATGCAAGATTTAAGGATGCTTTCAACGAGATACCCTCACTGAAACATATTTACTCTTTCGATTTGCTGGAGGGTGTTGCCCACTGGAAAACGCTCCTCGAGAAAAATGCCCAGCCTGATGCCTCGGTCATATCGGGGATAACAACAGATACACTGGCCACTATCATTTACACATCAGGCACTACAGGGAATCCCAAAGGCGTGATGCTTTCGCACCGCAATATTGTAAGCAATGTGCAGGATTCTATGCCAGCATTCACGTTTGCAGAAGAAGGTGCAAAAACATTGAGTTTCCTGCCGCTCAATCACATTTTTGAGCGCATGGTAACATACGTATACATTCAATCGGGCCTTGCCATTTATTATGCCGAAAGCATGGATACCATCGGGCTGAACCTGAAAGAGGTGAAGCCGATGGTGTTTACCACTGTGCCTCGATTGCTGGAAAAGGTGTATGAGCGTATCATGAACACAGCTATGGAGCTGAAAGGCGCCAAGCGCATCCTGTTTTTCTGGGCGCTGGACCTTGGTAAGCGTTTCGACAATGTGAAGAAGGGTAATCCGTGGTACAGGTTCCAGTTATGGCTGGCAAATATGATCATCTTTAGTAAGTGGCGCGCTGCATTGGGCGGTAATGTAAAAGCAATAGTAATCGGATCTGCTGCCTGCCAGGAGCGGCTGATAAGGATATTTACAGCCGCAAATATTGTTATCATGGAAGGCTACGGCCTTACTGAAACCTCGCCCGTGGTATCGGTGAACAGGTTTGAGAGCGAGAACAGGAGAATAGGTTCAATAGGTACCCTGATAGATAATGTTGAAGTGAAAATAGCTGAAGACGGGGAGATACTCGTTAAAGGCCCTAACGTAATGGTGGGCTACTACAAACATCCCGAATTAACGGCCCCTGCAATGGAAGGCGGCTGGTTTCACACTGGTGATATTGGTCAATGGACAGAGGAAAGGTTCCTGAAGATAACAGACCGTAAGAAGGAGATATTCAAAACATCGGGTGGTAAATATGTGGCTCCGCAGGTGGTGGAGAATAAGATGAAGGAAAGCATCTACATAGAGCAGATGATGGTGATAGGCGCCAACAGGAAGTTTGTAGGCGCGCTCATCGTTCCTGCTTTTGGCAATTTGAGAAAATACCTGCGCGATAATTTCCCTAAGATGAGTGTGCCTGAGAATAATGATGAGCTCATAACCCTCACTGAAGTAAAAGACATAATCCGTAAGCAACTGGATAAGTACAATACTTTCTTTAGCCATCCAGAGCAGGTGAAACGGTTCTCACTACTTTCTCATGAGTGGACCATAGACAGTGCTGAACTTACGCCATCATTAAAAATAAAACGTAAGGTAATAGAACAACGCTATGCAAAGCAAATAGAGGAGATATACGGAGCTGAACTTTAGATAGCTGTTGCTTTCTGATATTGGAATTTGGATTTTGTTTCCTGGAATTTTTAATAGATGGAACGGTTTACTGGCCTTATTGGAATATTACTCATCCTGGGTACTGCATTTATTTTCTCGAATAATAAACGGAAAATAAATCTGCGCCTGGTGCTCAGTGGCCTGTTCCTCCAGTTGTTCATAGCCGTTATGGCGTTGAAGGTCCCTTTTGTAAACAATGTGTTTCAACTATTGGGCAAGGGTATGCATAAGCTGGAGACATTTGCTGCACAAGGTGCTGCATTTGTTTTTGGCGGGTTAGGTGCAGTTGGGTATGATGGGCAGGTGCGTGATTACCGCATAGCCAACGTTTTTGTGTTTGCATTCAATATAACAGCGGTCATCATACTGGTGTGCGTAATAGTGGCTATACTGTATCACTTGCGGGTGATGCAGTTCCTGGTGGGGATTTTTGCAAGGGCAATGAAATTCATTATGCGGGTGAGCGGAGCAGAGGCACTAAGCAATGTGGCAAGCGCATTTGTGGGGCAGGTGGAAGCGCAAGTGATGATACGCGAATACCTGCCCACTATGACAAAAAGCGAATTGCTGGCATCTATGAGCGGCAGCCTTGCATGCCTGGCAGGCGGCATACTGATAGTATATGCCAATATGGGTGCCCGCGCTGACTACCTGCTCGCTGCAAGCCTCATGGCAGCACCCGGCGCACTGGTGATCTCAAAGATCGTTTTCCCGGAGACAGAGGTGTCGCCTACGATGGGAAAGGTGAGTATAGACGTAAAGAGCAACTACACCAACCTGCTGGATGCCGTAACCCACGGCGCTATTGACGGTTTTAAAATCGCTATGAATGTTATTGCCATTCTCATTGGCTTCATTGCGCTGATAGCTATGATCAACTGGCTGCTGGCGCTCGCCCATCATGGCCTCTCGCTCGACTGGATTTTCGCCAAACTGTTCTATCCCTTTGCGTGGGCTATGGGCATGCCATCAGAAGATATACCCAATGCAGCTACATTGCTTGGACAGAAGCTGACCATTAACGAATTCATTGCATTCAAGAACCTCACCTCGGGAGATGTGCCTATTGTAACACCCAAAGGCCTCACCATTGTTACCGTGGCCATTTGCGGGTTTGCGAACTTCAGCAGTGTGGGTATGCAGATAGGCGGCATTGGCGCCCTGGTCCCCGAGCGCAAAGGAGAGCTAGCGAAGCTTGGCCTTAAGGCACTGTTGTGCGGCACGCTGGCTTCTTATCTTTCTGCAGCTATTGCGGGAATGTTAATTTGAGTAAGGGCTAGAGACAGTTATTATAGTATAAAGAGGTTAGAGTAAATTATTTTATTATGAATCTGTTTTTTCATCATGTTGGTCAACTTGGAGCTACAAAAGATTTTCCCAAGACAGTTTTCCGGAAACACAACATTGATGTGTTAGTTTCTGAAGGTGTTATTACAGATGGTAGTCTGCTTGAAGAACTTCGGAGTAAATTCCCAACTGGCGAATTTAACTGTTGGGGTGTTCCTTCCGGGGCTAGTGTTGTAATAAGGAATCTTAATGAAGGCGATTATGTACTACTTGTGAAAAGTTCGAGGATTGATGGCGATATCCCGGTTCTTTGTCCAGTGAAAATATTTTGGAGAGCTAAACTAGAAACCCTATCCGAATATTTGTGGCAAGACTCGAAATTTCCCTTTATTTTCTTTTTCAATACTATCGATATTGAATTAATGTGGGTTCAGTTTATAGAAGACTTGGGTTATAAAAATAATTTTTCGCCAAGAGGTAATTTTTACAAAGTTGATAATGGAAGATTAGAAAAATTTGGAGGTGTAGAACCTTATCTACAGAATATTATCAATAAATATTCCGATTATCGCAATGACAATGTTGATTTAAGTCGACTAAAAGAAGACGGTGCTGAATTTGGTTTGTTCGATTTGCAGGAAGAGGAAGATAGATTAATAGCATTAACCAAGTCAATGCCAAATCTTGTTGACAATTCTCTTTCAAGAAGATTAGTGAGTATAACAAAAAGAGATCGGGCTTTTAGCATTTTAATAAAACGACATTACAATTTTAAATGTGCAGTATGTAATTCTAGTTTAAAAAGTCCAAATGAACATCCTGCTGTTCATGCCGCTCATATTTTTCCTAAAGAAAAGATGGGTAGTGACGATTTAAGAAATGGAATATGTCTCTGTCTACTTCATCATTGGGCATTTGATGCGGGATGGTTTAGTATTGACGATAATTATTACATAATTCTTCATGAAAATATCCCTAGAACTGAAGATTATAAAGATATTTATAAGTGGGAAAATAGCAAGATAAACTTACCGAAAGATGCAAATGTGTGGCCTCATCGACTTTTTTTGGATGCAAGCAGAAGAAATTATGGATTTTATAAGTCTTAAGAAAATCAACTGAAATGAATTTATCAAAACAGCTCCTCTGTATAGCAATGCTCGTGGTCGCAGGCATCAATAATTTTGCGCTTGGTCAATCTACCATTGACGATGACGAATCAAAGACGGTGATCACTTCTATGGCAGTTTGCGGCGACAATATTTTTGCCGGAACAAAGAAGGGTATCTATCGTTCTGCCGATAGCGGAAAAGTATGGCGCCTGGTCAATGGTTTGCCTGCACCCGCCTGGACCATAAAACTGGTCAGTGTTGGCAAGAATATTTTTGCAGTTGGTTTTTTCCCCGATCTACTGCTGTTCATTTCTACTGATAATGGTGATAGCTGGAAGTGGGTTACTGTGGCGGCTGATAGGGAGCGGGTAATGGATGTATGCGTATTTAAGGGAAGGTTATTTGCAGCAACCGATAAAGGTTTGTATGTATCTACAGATGAGGGCGCGCACTGGGCCGCCGATCCTGGGCTAAAGGAAAAATTTGCGTCAACGGCGATCGCGGTTAAAAGTTGTGTACTTGTCTTGGCAAAAGCCGAATCCGGGCAAGAGATATTTTATTCGTCGGCTGATGGGGTAAAGTGGGATATAGTAAAAAGTGAAGGTGTACGCCCCAATGATGTAAATGCTTCGGGGGATAATATTGTGGCTACATTTTGTCAATACCAGCATAGTATGGGAGACCGGTCTACACGTCGCGGTTATGTGCTTTGGATATTAAGTAAAAATGCAAGAAAATGGGAACAAGCTGAGTTTAGGGCAAGATATTTTGCTCTTGATGGTGATAATATCTATGCTATTAAGGTGCAGGTTACCAACGAAAAAAAGAAAGATCCAGGGTATGTACGAGAGATCGTCAAATCCGATGACAAGGGGCGGAGCTGGAAAACTATAGATGAAAAAACCGACCCATTTGTAACGACGGATTACGGCATGCAGGAAATGTTACACGAGCTTGATTTCTGGAAAAGTTTCGAGATAGAAGAGATCGTAGCATTTCGCAGGGGGCAGCAATTAGCTGCGGAACAAAGGGAAAAAGAATGGCAGGCAGAACTGAAAAGGCGCCGGGAAGCCCCTGTATATGAAGACCGTACTTTCAGGCAGGGGACACACAAGGCGTCTGCTCAGCCTGATTACCGTGCATTGTCGCAGGATAGGTTTAACGCAATGCACAACACTAATAGTTATATTGACAGCAAGGGTGGTATGCATATCCGGTGATGCCGTACAATTTCATGTAAGGGCATGAGGAGGGTTTAAAAAACTTCAGGTATGTGAATAACATCATACACCTGAATAACCACCTGTAATACCTATCTGATAACTACTCAAATTTTATTGGTACCACTTTCTTCACTTCATCGCCTTCATGGTTAATGGCCGAGGAAATGATGATGTTTGCCGTTGTGGCGCTGGAAGAATCTACCCACGATTCGTCAATGGTAATGGTATTGGCATGCGTGTGGTTTTTGATACAGCAAAGTGAATCCCCGTCATTGCCAATTATGTACACCCTATACCCGTGCATGGTTTCCAGCCCGTTTATGGTTCCTGAAATTTTGATAACATCGCCGTGTTTGAAAACCTGGTTGGCTACAGGTTGCAACACTGTCATAGATGCGGCTGGCACAGGCTCGTTTGCTTTATGCCGGCAGGAGTATAGAAAGCTCATTAACACAAGTGCTGCCACAGTAATTATTGTTCTCATTTGTTATAATATTTCGGCAAATGTATTGTTGGGCAACGGCGGTAAACATGTTCGGCATCATAGATAGGGATGATATCGGTCAGTCCGGGCAAATTCCCTAAATTTGCAGCCCTTTTCCAGGTAAATTCACTATGATCAGCAAAAACAATGACCGCCGGCCGGGCGAATCAAGATATTTTATTTTTAAAGAAACGCTGACCAATTCGCAGGAGCATTTCTGGTCGTTTGCAGGTTCGTTTGTTGCGATAGCTATAATTGCATATTTGCAAACCAAAATACACCTGTCTGAATATGAGAATATCTTCCTGATCGGTTCGTTCGGTGCTTCCAGTGTACTGGTTTATGGTGTTATCCAAAGCCCTTTTTCGCAGCCACGTAACCTTATTGGCGGCCATCTAGTTGGGGCCGTAGTGGGCGTAACAGTAGCCAAGATATTGCCTGACATTATTTGGCTCACGGCCCCGCTTGCGGTTTCGGTGGCAATTATGCTGATGAGGGTAACAAAGACCATTCACCCGCCCGGTGGCGCAACAGCACTGATAGCAGTTACAGGATCGGCAAAAATTAAAAGCCTGGGTTATGTGTTTGTCTTGTTCCCTGTATTGACGGGTGCAGTGATCATGCTGGTTGTAGGCCTGGTATTTAATAATATGACCAAAGACCGCAAATACCCAGCCGATGAACGCTTCACAAAAACTATTAACAGGATGTTGTTTATGCGAAGGGCAAGGGTACGCGTTGCGGCAATAAGGGGGCAGCGGCGCAAAATGAATCAAGTCAGGGTGGCGGAGGCGGTGGAGGAGTGAGGGTATAATTTTCGAAAATGCCTGTTTGCGGTTAATAATTTTTAGCGGATCATCCTCGATCCCTGATGCTTTGGTGGTCAGAAAATAAGACCAACAAAGGCGGAAAAGTATCAGAACAACTTCGCAAAACGTGCGGGTTCATAGCGGTCTTCACGCCGCCGCATGTCAAATCCAACTGTTAGTTCGTGAGCGCCACCATTGTACTCATTAAGGGTAGACATTACATAGTCATATGCATACCCGATGTTTATAGTTCGGGTAGCTTGCAATTGAAGTATAGTCTCAATAGACCTATCAGTACGATAAGTGAGCCCGAACAGTATCCGCTGCCTTGCTATTGCAGAAATATTTATATCCATATTGAAAGGCACCTGGTACCTGCCATTGCTCTGGTAACGGGCCATTACCTGGGGTAGCACATCGCAAGCGTCGTTTACATGAAACACATATCCCCCGCTTGCGTAATACCCCCTTACTTGCTGCGCCTTATTGCCATTGATCTTTTCGGTATTGTCGTAATAGTTCTGCAGAATATTGGGTACGGCAAAGCCAAAATAATAATCGGTGTTGTAATAGAAGATACCTGCACCGCAATTGGGTAACATACTGGCCTTTACATCCCTTGCCAGGTTGGGGTCGTTGGCATGATACGGATCGAGCTCGCTGTAATTGGCACTGTACATTTGCGCCCCGCCGCTGATCCCCATGGAAAGGATAGCCTCATTTTTCATCTGTATGCGGTAGGCGTAGTACCCGAATATGTTTTGCTTACGTTCCACCCCGATCTGCTCATTGCTGAAAGACAGCCCTATAGCCGCTTCTCTGAATTCCCTGAATTTGCTGCCCAGTGGTGCATCGGCAGAAAAGCAGTAAGATTTAGGTGCCCCTTTTATGGCACTCCACTGGCTACGGTAACCTGCCCTGGCCGATACTATCTCCCTGCTACCAGTATAGGCAGGGTTGAACAGCAGTTTATTGAACATAAACATAGTGCTGTGCACTTCCGTTTGCGCCTGTGCACAGTTGCAGAAGAGATACACCAGGTAAAATATACAAGCCGGTTTGCGCATAAAAGAAGTTTTGATCATGATTTTTTTTATCGCTTGATGAGCAGGCTGCCCGTATATTCATTTTTACCGTCCGGTGGATTAGCACTGTTCAGCTTTACCAGGTAGAAATAGGTACCATCGGGGAGGTCGCCACCAATGCCCGTGCCCGAAAAATCGTTCATATACCGCTCCGCCCTGTATACGAGGTCACCCCATTTATCGAACAACTGAACGGAATTGCCCGTATAATTGCTCAGTCCTTCGATCACCCACATATCATTTAATCCGTCTCCATTAGGTGTGATCACGTCATGAATGGTGATCTCGGCACAAAAATCTGCGTTCACCGTAGCCGAGAACATTTTTTTGCATTGGTTCTTGTCTGTCACGGTCACGGTGTAGGTACCTGCGGTCAGCCCGGTTACATTTTTACGGACATCGTTGAACGACCATAAGTAGCTATACGGGGTCTCTCCACCCGTAACAGAAATGCTTATTGTCCCTATGCCTTTGTCGCATAGATCATTGGTCGCTGTTCCATCTACTTCCATAACGGCAGGTGCAACAATGGCTACATTCAAATTACCGGTGCAGTTGATGCCGGCATCTGTAACCTGCACACTATACAGGCCGGCCGGCAATCCTGTTTGTGTGGCAACTGTTGCGCCGTTAGACCAACTATAAACATACGGGCCAGTGCCGCCTGAAACCGTGATATTTATACTGCCGTTACTGTCGCCATTGCACTTAACACTGGCAACAGTGCTGAAAAGCTTAAGTATAGAGGCCGTAGTTACAGCCAGCGAAAATATTGCCGTATTGGTGCAGCCAAATGTGCTGATGGTGTAGGTAATAGTTGTTGATCCGACACCAACGGCCGTTACAACACCTGATGAGCTGCCAATAGTGGCAACCGCCGGGTTACTGCTGCTCCAGGTGCCACCGGCAGCACTGTTGGTAAATGTAACAACAGCGCCCATGCACAGTGGCGATCTACCGTCAATTGTTCCAATGGCCGGAAGAGGATCGACAGTGACGGTATGAGTGGCAGCGGCTGTGCCGCAGGAGTTGGAGACGGTGTAAGAAATAACGGTTGTACCTGCAGATACGCCCGATACGCTACCGCCTGCTGTAACTGTAGCTACCGCCGGGTTACTGCTGCTCCATGTGCCCCCGGTCACGGAGCTGGTAAGTGTAATGTTTGCACCTGCACAAACCCTGGATGGCCCGGAAATAGTGCCGGCAACCGGCAATGGATCGATAGTAACATAAATGGTGATAGTATCTGCACCTGTGCCGTCGGTAACAGATACTTTGAAGGAATCGAGGCCGGTGTACCCGGTTGCGGGGGTGTAGGTGAGGCCTGTGGGCGTAAGGGTGCCGCCGGTAGATGTGATTGTATAGGCCACCACTGCTGTGCCATGTAATGGGGCAGTGAGCAGGCTCCATGTTTCGGTCTGTCCTATATCCGGATCCGTAATAGCCAGCAAAGTGTTGATGCTGGTGGCCGGGGCGTTCTCGCAGAGCGTAAGCGATTGCGAAACTCCACCGGTAAAAGAGGGAGGAACATTAGTAACAACAACAGTAAACTCGATCATGCGTATACGGTTGTTGTTCCTGTCAGAAATATAGAGCTTAGAAGTTCCATCCCACACCACCTTCACAGGCCTGTGCAACTGTGCCGCAGTTGCCGGCCCCCCATCTCCGCCAAATGTTGCTGCCCCTGTACCGGCAATAGTTGTGATAATGCCAGCCGCGTCTGTTTTGCGGATACGGTGATTATCCACATCGCACAAAAATATACCGCCTGCACCATCAAAATCTATCCCCGTTGGCCCCCTTACATTTGCGGCCGTTGCCGACCCGCCATCGCCACTGAAACCCAATGTACCGGTGCCTACATATGTATTAATAATGCCCGAAGTATTTATTCTCCTGAGACGGTCATTACTCCAGTCGGTTACGAATACATTCCCTGCAGGGTCCACAGCTACATTATCGGTGAGATTGAACCGTGCAAGTGTGGCCGGCCCACCATCGCCGCTAAATCCTGCCACGCCGGATCCGGCAATGCGGTTGATGATGCCCGCAGTATTTACCTTACGCACGTAATTAGTGCCCTGGTCGGGAATGTAAATATTGCCTGCAGGGTCTATCCATAATCCGTTAGGGTTAGAGATGCTGGCTGCTGTGGCCGGGCCGCCATCTCCACTATAGCCGCCAACGCCATTGCCCGCAACTGTAGTGATGATACCGGCAGCATTTATTTTGCGTATACGCGAACTGAATACATCGGCAAAATAAACGTCTGTGCCATGTGTAGCCACACCGGTAACGCTGAGGCCGGCAGCCGTGGCCGGCCCACCATCGCCACTGGCAGCCGAACTGCCATTGCCGGCATAGGTTGTAATAATTCCGGCAGGGGAGATCTTGCGGATCCTGTTGTTGCCAAAATCACCTATGTATATATTCCCTGACGCATCCCGGGCCATACCCCAGTTGGAATTAATTTGCGCGGCTGTAGCGGGCCCGCCATCGCCGCTAAAACCGGCGGTGCCTGTTCCCGCAATGGTAGTGATGATCTGGGCAGAGGCAGAGATGCTGCAAAGAACCAGCGCAAAGAAAGCGGTTAAATTTTTGCTGGTGATCATGCAGTAGCGTTTATATAGTTTAGTTAAAAATAATCTATTTAAAACTACGAATACAGGGTTATGTAAATCTAACTACACTGTAACTGAAAGACAAATGGATTTTTTTAACGGTTGAAAAACCTTTTTAACGGTTAGGTGAGTGCCGGCATGGCAGTGAGGGTATAATTTTCGAAAATGCCTGTTTGCGGTTAATAATTTTTAGCGGATATGTGTGAAATGAGCCATGGGCTTGCTTATGTGTTTTTATTTCCAGGTATAAAAGGGTATAAAAGGGTATAATTATACCCTGAAAAGGTATAATTATACCCGAAAAAGGTATAATTATACCCTCCGGAAAATAATTTGCCTCGTCCCGAAATCACCATATGTTGCCATGCCTGCGCAAATACTTCGGCAGATAAATAAGTTGTCAGTCATTCAAAGAACTTGCCCCCGCCTGTTAGTAGTCGGGCAGGCATTTTTTTTGGGAGTTGAGTAAAGTTCCACAATGCTATTGTTCCTGACAAATTTTAAAACCATGAAGGTACTAAAACAGTACCTTGACGGTACAGAAACAGTACCGTCAAGGAAAAAAATTTCTTTTGTGGGCGCGGGTTTTAGCGGTTTTAAGGGTGTTTTTTTTGATACTCATTTTTTAACGTTGCGCGAGTGGCTGGCGCGGGTGTACTTTTCTTTTGCGTCGTGCATTACAAACCTAAACCGCAGAATATATTTTCCCGGACACAGTCCTGCTTTTTATTACGGATTTAAGTCACGAAGACTTAAGCCAGATCGGGACTGTAATAGTGTAACAGGTAGTTTGAATGCCTTCGGAGAAGGAGTTTTATTATTCCCCTAAAACCACCGCCTGTGGCGGTGGTTATGTGTGAAGGCTTCGCCAGTTTAGTATATTTGGGATGTGGGTCATAAGTACAGGAAATTATCGCATAGCTTTTACTATTGTGTATATCATATAGTTTGGACACCGAAATATAGATTTCAAGTGTTCAGGGATATGGTTGCTGATGCTGTTGAAGATAAGATTCGGACGATAAGTCAATGGAAAGAGGTAGAAGTCATAGAATTGAATATTCGTCCAGATCACGTTCATTTAGTATGTAGTATTCCACCGAAGATGAGTGTTTCAGATTTTATGGGGATACTAAAGGGGAAGACTGCCATAATGCTATTTAACTCAAGTTGCTAGTTAGTCTGTCAGTTTATTCAAGGTTGTAGCCATAATAAACATCAACAATTTTATTAAAAATCCTTTGAAAGTAACGGCGTGT
>JAJNBJ010000028.1 GCA_021155965.1 Flavipsychrobacter sp. | reverse complement strand
CTGCCCAACAAATGTAAAGCGTATTTAGGATTAACTTATTTTTGTAAACACAGGCTAGGATTAGCCGTAAACAGTGTCAACTTTTTTCAGGACGATACAAATCGCTCAATTCCACCAATTCATTAAATTCAATAAATTCGAGTTCAGACCTACGCCACCACAAAATGATACCCCTTCCCCTTCAGCGTCACTATCTCTATCCCATCCGCCCCCTCAAAGTAACCCCGCAGCTTGCGTATATACACATCCAGGTTGCGCGAGTTGAAGAATGAATCATCGCCCCATACTTCTGTCAGCAGCATGCGGCGGTCGGTAGTGTTGTTCTTATTGGCACAGAGCATGCCCAGTATCTGCGATTCGCGGTTGGAAAGTTTGATTATTTCTTTGGGCGTATGCAACTCATACCTGCCGGGGTAGAACTTATATTGCTTCAGCACCACCTCATCCGGCAGCGATTGCAGTTGAGATGTCTCCCGCTTCATGATCTTCAGCTGGTTCTCTATCCGCACTATCAGCTCCTCCATGCTGAACGGCTTTTTCAGATAATCCGTTCCACCCGATGAGAAACCCTTCACTATATCATTAGGCTGTGTCTTTGCCGTAAGGAAGATGACCGGCAGGTTAGGGTCCACATTGCGTATATGGTTGGCTATAGAGTAACCATCCACATTCGGCAGCATCACATCCAGCAGGCATATATCCGGAGAAAAGTTGCCCACATAATCCATCACCTTATTGCCATCGGTTTTATGTAGTACCTCGTATCCACGCATCTCCAGCGTGTCCTTCACAATTCGCGCCAGGTAGGGCTCATCTTCAATGTATAGGATCTTCTTTTTCATTCAATTTTATCGCACTAACTCACGACTTACGACTTACCACTAAAAACTCAGCGTAAACATACATCCTCCCTGTGCCAGGTTCTTCACATTAATGCTGCCATTGTGCTGGCGCATCACCTGCGCTGCGTAGCTCAGCCCCAGGCCATGCCCCTTGGTATTGTGCCTGTTCGCATTCGGCACCCGGAAGAATTTCTCGAATACCTTCTCCCTGTATTCCTCCGGTATCCCTGGCCCATTATCCGTCAGAGCCAGTTGCACTTTACCGTTACTTTCTACAAGGTTAATATTGATATGCACCGGCTTCACCCCATACTTCAGGCTATTGTCTATCAGGTTCACCAGCACACCCTGTATGTGCAGTTTGTCTATCGCTACAGTAAAATCACTCCCCTTCACATCTAATGCTACAGTCGCACCGTTCTTCTGGAACCTCGGCTGCATCGCCTGCACCACTTCTCTTGCCAGTTGCTCCAGGTTGTGGCTCTCCTGCTGCAGGTACACCTTACCACTCTCCAGCAGCGATGTGTTCAGCACCCTTGTTGCCAGCAGTTCCAGCCTGTCCATTTCACTCGCTGCCATGCCAAGGTATTCGCGGTTCAGCTTGGGGTTGTCTATTATGTTGTAACTGTTCAGCGCTTCAAGGGCTACCTTCACCGTGGCTATAGGTGTCTTCAGCTCGTGCGACATATTGCTGATGAAATCATCCTTCATCACGCTCAGCTTTATCTGTGCCTTCAAACTCCTGTACGACACCACGAACGCCACTGCCGTAACCGCCAGCATCACCAGCATGAACACCCCCTGCGGCACCATCTTCCCAAATATATAGCTGCTGTAATCCTTCACCACCACACCCCGCGCATCCGTAAAGAAATTACTGTTAATGAATATTGCTGCTGATGCTTTCGCCTTGTCACTATCACTGTTGTTTATCCACTCCGAGCTGAAATCCCATCCATGCTTCTTCATCTCTGCCGCAAACATATCGTTGAACAATATCGAGTCCAGCCGGTACAGATAATTTTGCCGTTCCTGTGTCGTTTGCACTTTACCTATCAGCTTGTGCACACCATATGCCGATAGCTGCACATGCTTCACCGTATCCTTCCTGCATTCATAACCACGCCCCGCAAATGTTGCCTTATTGATAAATGCCGTGTCCATCACATTCGTCATCACCAGCGAGTCCGATAACCGCGACTGCACATGCGTGAACACCTCGGTAAGGTTCTCTTTCAGTTGCGCCTGTTGCTCACGGTACTGGCTCATCAGCCATTGCCCTGCAAACACAACTATCATCACCTGGCTGAAGATCATCAGCCATTTAATGCGTGGTAGGTTTATTTTTTTCGTTGCCAAGGTTAAAAAAGATATATGATGTAACAAATGTAACACCTCCCACCCCTCATGAATACTATTTTAACCTAATTTAACATTCCCCTTTAATAAGTAACCTTGTAAGTTGAACATTATACTGAAATATTTTTAATTTAAAAATCGCCAGGAAGCCCCTTTAGGGGTTTGGGGTTTTATCTGTAACTTTGCGCCCGCAATGCGTATCGAAGTATTAAAATCCAAAATACATCGGGTAAAGATCACCGAGGCCAACCTCCATTATATAGGCAGTATCACTATAGATGAAAACCTTATGGATGCCGCCAACCTTATCGAGAACGAGAAAGTCTCCGTCCTCGATATCGACAACGGCGAGCGCCTCGAGACCTATGTCATCAAAGGCACCCGCGGCTCCGGCATGATCTGCATGAACGGCCCCGCCGCCCGCCTCATCAATGTAGGCGATACCGTCATTGTCATCTCCTACGCCTCCATGGAGTTCGAAGAAGCCAAAACCTTCAAACCCACCGTCATCTTCCCCAAAGAAGATAACAGCCTGTAATACAAACCACACTGCGACCTTAAATGTCAACACAGAAACCGCGCCTTCGCGCCTCTGCGTGATGCTTTTTGTTTCCTACCAATACGTTAAACCTTTCCCCTCCCCTAGTTTCTTTCGCCCGCCGTAGTATCTTTATGGGGCATGAAGAAGGCCCTTATTACAATATTACAATATGTAGTTTTCCTCGGGCTGGGTATATGGATCATCTACCACATGCTGCACGAGCTCTCCCCCGAGCAGGAACAAAAGCTCATCGCCTCCCTGCACCAGGTTAACCTCTGGTACGCCTTCCCTATTTTCATAGTCGGCTTCCTGTCCCACTTTTTCAGGGCGGTGCGCTGGCGCTATTTGCTGGAGACCACCGGCATGCACCCCACCCTTGCCAATACCACTATGGCCGTGCTCATAGGCTACATCACCAACCTGGCCATACCCCGCGGTGGCGAGGTGGCCAAGTGCACCGTCCTTGCCAAGTACGAGAAAATGCCCGCCCATAAAATGATAGGCACCATTGTGGCAGAGCGCGCTTTCGATGTCTTCTGTCTGCTTGTCGTGGCCGTCCTCGCCCTCCTGCTCGAGTTCACTACCATCTCCGACTTCGTTGCCGACATGATGAAGGACTTCAAACAAAAGATACGCGACCACCAAAACATCCTCTTCATCTCCGTCGCCATCCTCGCTATCCTTATCATCGCTGCGGTCATCATGTACAGGCGTCACAAAGAAACCAGGTTTGGCCGCCTTATGAAGGAGCTCGCCCATGGTGTGCTCTCTATCTTCCATATGAAGAAGCGCTGGCAGTTCATTTTCTACACAGTGCTTATCTGGCTCACCTACCTTGGCCAGATCTACCTCGGCTTCCTGGCCCTGCCCGACACCGCTCACCTCGGCATCCTCACCGCCCTCGTAGTGCTGGTATATGGCAGCGTGGGCATGATCATCACCCCAGGCGGCATTGGCGCCTATACCTGGATGGTGGCACAGATACTCACCGTTTATGCTATAGACGATGGCCCAGCACAGGCTTTCGGCTGGATAGCATGGGCAGTGCAAACCGTTATTATTATTCTATTAGGCATAGTTTCTTTTATATTGATTCACCCTTACAACCGCAAACGCGATGCACAAGCTGCAGTGGATACAGAACAAAATATACAGCCGTGAGGCCCTCGAGCACAAGTGCAACATCTGGCGCCTCTCCGGTAAAAAGATAGTCTTCACCAATGGCTGCTTCGATATACTGCACCATGGCCACCTCGATCTGCTTGCCCAGGCTGCCGGTTTTGGCAACATCCTCATCCTTGCCCTCAATACCGATGCCTCCGTGCAGCGCTTAAAAGGCCTCGACCGCCCCGTTACCAACCAGCAAGACCGCACCTTCCAGGCAGCCTCCCTGCTGTGCGTAGATGCCGTTACCCTGTTCGATGAAGACACCCCCGAGGCCCTCATCCATACCCTGCGCCCCGATGTGCTGGTAAAAGGCGGCGACTACACCATTGATAAAATTGTTGGCGCCCCCTTCGTCCAATCCTACGGCGGCACCGTAGAGATCATCCCCTTTGTACAAGGTTACTCCACCACCTCCCTCATACAGAGGATAAAGAGTTTGTAATTTTTTACGCCCCCGCCTATTCAGTCGGGCAGGCCCGCCTGGTTGTAGTCGGGCAGGCACTTTTGCAATTTTTTTTGTAACAACACTTCTATCTGTAATAGTTTGTTTTTCATTGGTTTTGTAAATATTTTTTTGCGCACTATTTGCGCATCTTTTGCACACTTTCGCATTGATCATCAATAGGCTCGTTTGTGCCCTTCGGGGGTATAATTTTAGAAAACGCCGGTATGCGGTTAATAATTTTTATTGGGTGTGCGTGAAATGCACTGTGGGCGGATGTTATGTGTTTTGTTGTAAGGTATAAAGGGGTATAAACGGGTATAATTATACCGGTAAAAGGTATAATTATACCGGCAAAAGGTATAAAAAATTGTGAGTCGTAAGTCGTGCGTGATAAGTCGTAAGTCATAAAGTTATAAGTGTTGTTGTCATCTAAAAAAATTGTCTTTACTGTTGTTAATGTTGAGGCTATAACCCCTCCTTCGCTAAAGCTGCCGCAGGCAGGAGGGAGTTATATCTACGTAAAGTTCAGCAGCAAATGAAGTCTAGCAAAATTTAATTACCTTGACGGTACTGAAACTGTACCGTGACGGTACAGATATAGTACCGTCAAGGAAAATATATTAATTAAGGAATTGCAGGATTGGTAAGGGTTTGAGAGGATTATAAGGCTAAGATCAACCGCTATTTTTTTGTACCTGTTTTTCAAACAGGAAATAACGCTAAAACACTACCAATGCTTTATTGTGATACCATGTATTTCTTTAAAGTGCTTATCGTGAGTAACAATCATATATCCATGTTGCTTGGCGCAGGCTGCTATCCAGATATCATTAACAGGAACAGGCTTTCCTTTTTTATATAATGTTGCAACAATTTCACCATAGTGCATTGCAGTAACAGAATCGACCTCCAATACAGTACAGAGTTGCAAGAAATCGTTTAACGTTTTTAAATGCTTCTGTTTGTTGGCAACCCTGTTGATGCCAATATATAACTCCCCTAAAACAATGGCGCAAATTGAAAATTCGGAAAGAAGGTTGATCTTGTCGGCTATTGCTTTGTTGCCGTTAAACAGCTCAATAATAATATTTGTATCGAGAAGTATTTTATTTCCAGTCTTCTTCATTGATAACTTCGCAGGTTTCGTTGATAGCTTTTTTCATTTTTTCTGCTTCCTTATCAGACAGAACTCCTACAAAATCATAAATACTTCTTTTAACCGGTTTACTTTTTTTAGACTTTTTAAAAAAAGTTTCCAATTCATTTAGTGTAGCTGAATTATCAACTTTCAGCACTTCCTCTATTATATGTATCTTCTGAGATTCCCTGTACATAGCAACACTATTATCTACAAAGATAAGATTTTTTAGAATAACTATGCAGGTTGGTTTGTGGGGATGATTTAGATAAGCTGCATTTGTGGCTCATTAATATGCCAATTGTAGCTCAAAAATTGCCTGTTTTGAGCTTTATTTTGGGTGATATTGAGCCGAAAATGTATTTCTGAACCTCAGATTAGCCGAGATTACGAGATTTTTCTGTTTCACATTTTGAGGTCGGCAAACAGCTGCTCCAAAGATTCTGCCTTACGTGTCTTGCCCTTCCTCGCATCTTCTATAGACTTCCTAGTACGTCGATTGGGCTCTTTGTGTATTTTGACAAAGGGCAGCGTTTCAATAAACTCTAGGATTTTTTTGGCCTGCTTTGTTTTGGTGTCTATGCCTTTCGGCCATACCAACAATATTATAAAATAAAAGCGGGACCGTCTTTAATGGCAGCCCCGCAATGAACCAACTCATCATTTAAATAAGTTCCAATTCTAGTACATCCTTTTTCCTTTTGGGAAGACTGAGTTTCCATCTAATCATATCTCCGATAATCGGGAAAATATCGTTGTGCTTAGCACCAAATCTAAATTCATTATTATCGTAGTTGCCAAGATCACGATTCGCATCTGAATTGTCTGGCAAATAATCGAATAATGATTCGAGATTGTATCGATTGACTTCTTCTTGACCCAACGAATAAACCTTCCACATGGGATTGGCATGAGAAAAATCAATTTGGGATAGACCATCAAAAAGTTTTTGCTGATTTTCCGCTGTAACCCACTCTTTGTTTTTACCAAAAAAGAAATCAAAAGTCAACTTTGCTAGGGCTTTAAGTACAACAGGCTGGGCTGCAACAGTATTTTGTCGAGGCGCAGATGCGGCGAAGCCAGGTATTTGCAATACCTTTTCCCAGAAAGCCCTTGCAATATTTTCTTTGCCTTCAAGCATTAATGGTGTTGCGTTGTTTATTGTTGTTTTATTAACGAGTAAGTGCGCGTTTATTGCGACTAGGTCTTTCCTTGTTAAACCAACTCTTTCATCAGTCCAGTTAATTTTATCCTGTTCAAAAATTTCATAGCCTTCATTATAAAAAAGGTCATCAATTAAAGCTTCTTTGATGAAACGATTTATTGGATTGGAATTATCAAACTGAAGTGCTAAACTTTTTTCAACTTTCCTAGCCAAATTATTTAAATCGTGGAAAAGCTGCCTCTCTTGATCAGCGCCTAATCCTAAATGAACTTCTAGATTTACTGTACAACTTTTCGACATCTCCAAACAATCTCCCCATATTTTTAATTCATCAGCAGTAAAATTGTCTTTCTTTTCAGTCGGTTGATATAACGATCCTTTCCCAGGATATTTTTTGTATGTACTTAAGTAATCGAGAAACTCATAAACTAATTGTATCCCTTTTCTTCGGTGCTGTCCATCAACTATCCAAAAAATGTCACCGTGATTTATGTAAATTTTAAAACATGCGGTACCATCACTTGCTGACACTAAGGGTTCTACAGCGAGATTTGTGCCATTGGGCAAACAATTCCGGAATGATGCCACAAGCGGTGGTATTGACATATAAGGCTGCCGTCCCATTTGGTGAAGAATTTTTGTTAAGGTTTCGGGAACTTCCTTTCCATGTTTTTGATATTTTCTTTCAACAGACGACAATAGTGCTTTCAAGATATATTTTGCTATTTCCGTTGCGTGAACCATATCAAGTTTTCGTTGTGCAACAAAATCTCCTCCAGGATCATTTGCGACCGCTGTGAATTCGTGAAGCTCAAATAATGACATTAACACAGTAAATGTTCTATTACCGGAATTAAAACCAACAAAAGTCTTAATAGGCCTGCCATTGGTGTTCTGATTTTGCAAAGCATCTTCCAGTGTAGTTAAGACGCCGTCTTTTTGAATAAGTGTGTTCATATTGATGAATTTTTTACAAAAGTAATCATTTAATTATAAAAACAAAATCCTGGAATATTTTTTTTATTTCCTGGAGTAAATAATTAAAATCCTGGAAATTAATTTATAAAATCCTGGATTAAAATATTTTATTCCTGGCATAAATGAAAAATACGCGATGCATAGAGGCTGCATGATATTTATTTCGGCATTTTTCCCAAAATGAACACCAATTTTTCTTGAAACGAATATCAATTAATTACTATATTAAGAAATTATGAACGCTTCCTGCTATCCATAATGGCAGTATTTTTATGCGCTTATAAAAACTTCATCAGACTTTCGACTTTCGACTTAAGACTTACGACTAACCAATGCTTAAATCAACAAAACAAACCATCATCCGAGACCTTAGCTGGCTGGCATTTAATGCCCGCGTATTGCAGGAGGCCAAAGATGGCAGCAACCACCTCCACGACCGCCTCCGCTTCCTCGGCATCTTCTCCAATAATATGGATGAGTTCTTCAGGATACGGGTAGCCGCGCTCAATAAGATGATCACTCTCGGCAAGGCCTCGCGCCAGCACCTGGAGGCCAACCCCGATAAGATACTGAAGAAGATACAGCAAACCGTCTTCATTCACCAGGAGGAGTTCGACCAAACCTTCGGCGAGATAATAGAAGAGCTGGCGCAAAAAAAGATATTCATAAAGAACGAGGCACAGCTCAGCAAGGGGCAGAAAGAGTATGTATCGCACGTGTTCGAGGAGAAGGTGCGGACGCAGATCATCCCGCTGATGATAGAAAGCCTGCCGGTGATGCCCCTGCTCAGGGATAAATCAATATACCTGGCGTGCATACTGGGCAACAGCACCAACTCTATGCTGCAGCGCTACGCGCTGATAGAGATACCCACTATGGTGCTGCCCCGCTTCCTGATACTACCCTCAGGCAACGGGCAAACAGACATCATCCTGCTGGAAGACATCATCCGCCTCAACCTGCAAAGCCTGTTCGCCCCGTTCGGGTTCGATAAGTTCAAGGGCTACATCATAAAAGTTACCCGCGATGCGGAGCTGGATATAGATAATGATGTGAACACCAACGTCATACAGCAACTGGAGAAGGGGCTGAAGAACCGCAAGAAGGGCCGCGCCACACGCTTTGTGTACGACCGCACCATTCACCCCCTGTTGCTGGATTTCCTCATCAAGCGGCTGGGCCTCTCTAAAAAAGACAATCTGATACCGGGCGGGCGCATTCATAACTTCAAGGATTTCATGGACTTCCCGTCCTCGGTCTTCACCGACCTTAAGCCGCGCCCGCAGCCCTTCATACACCCGCTGCTGAAACAGCCCTGCCGTATTATGCATGTGCTGGAGGAGCGCGATGTAATGCTGCACCTGCCCTACCACTCGTTCGACTCCATAATAGACCTGCTGCGCGAAGCCGCCATCGACCCCAAAGTAACGAGCATACGCATAACCTGCTATCGCCTGGCGAAGAACTCGAAGGTGATCAATGCCCTGCTGAACGCGGTGCGCAATGGTAAAAGCGTGACAGTGGTGCTGGAGTTGCGTGCCCGGTTTGACGAAGAAGCCAACCTGCGCTGGAAAATACAACTGGAAGAAGAAGGCGTGAAGGTGGTGCTTGGCATACACGATATGAAGGTGCATGCCAAGCTGTGCGTGATCAAAAAACGAGAGCATAACAAGACCACGCAATACGGTTTCGTATCTACCGGCAACCTGAACGAGAGCACAGCAAGGTATTATGGAGACCATACCCTGCTTACCAGCGACCGTAACATAATTGCGGACATGAACCGGATATTCGATTACTTTGAAGACCCGGTGAAAAAAATAGCGAACCTGAAGAGCTGCAAAACATTGCCGGTATCGCCCTTATCCATGCGCAAGGTGATGATGGCGTTGCTGGACAAAGAGATACATGCGGCAAAAAAGAGAAAGAACGCATCGGCAGTCATAAAGCTTAACAACCTGGTAGACAATATTTTAATTGAAAAGCTATACGAGGCTGCCCGGGCAGGGGTGGATATAAAGATGGTTATCAGGGGTATATGCTGCGCCTATACCGAGCAGAAGGCTTTTAAAGGGCACATGAGCGCCATAAGCATTATAGACGAATACCTGGAACATGCGCGGGTATTCATTTTCAACAATGGTAAATCACCAAAAGTATTCATATCATCGGCCGACTGGATGGTGCGCAACCTGGACCACCGTATAGAGGCCGCCTGCCCTATTAATGACAAAGAGATACAGCAGGAGCTAACAGATATTTTAAATATCCAGCTTGCGGAGAATGTAAAAGGGCGTATATTAGATAATGAGCAGAGCAACAATTATGTGGTGAAGGAAGCGAAAATGCCCGAGGTGCGCTCACAAGTGGCTATTTATAAATACCTGCGAAACAAAAGTTACCAAAAGTGATCCTTGCTGCCATTGATATAGGTTCGAACGCGGCGCGGCTGCTGATAAGCGAAGCGTCGGTATATAAAGACGGAACGGTAGATTTTACCAAGCTCACCCTGCTGCGCATACCCCTGCGCCTGGGTTTTGATGTGTTTGACAAGGGCGTGGTAACAGAAGAAAAGAAGAAAAAGCTGATAGAGACCCTGAAGGCCTACAAGCTGCTGATGAACATATACAATGTGCAGCACTACAGGGCTTGTGCCACATCGGCCATGAGGGATGCCACCAACGGCCCCGACATACTGAAAGAGATAAAGAGCGAGACGGGCATGGACATCAGCATCATTACCGGGCAGGAAGAAGCCAACATACTCTACGAAACCCACATAGCCGAAAAGCTGAGCGACAATAAAAGCTACCTCTATATTGATGTGGGCGGTGGCAGCACAGAGGTTACGCTGCTGGCAAAGAACCAGACCATCTTTAAAGAGTCGTTCAACATAGGCACCATACGCATGCTGCACAACAAGGTAAGCGATGAGCAGTGGGAGCATATGAAGTGGTACATAAAAACCCATGTACGCGATTACCTGCCACTGGAAGCCATAGGCACCGGCGGCAACATCAACAAGATCTTCTCCATATCGAAACGGAAGGAAGGCAAATCATTGCCGCTGGAGCTACTAAAGGATTATTATAAAGAACTGAGCTCTTCATCGGTAGAGGAGCGCAAACACCTGTACCAGTTCCGCGACGACCGTGCCGATGTGATAGTACCCGCCCTGCAGGTGTTTATATCCATTATGCGCTGGGCATCGGCAGAAGAGATATACGTGCCTAAAATAGGCCTCGCGGATGGGTTGATAAAGATGCAGTACAATGAGTTGGCTGTGAAAGCAACCTAACTTACCAATGCACCAGTTTGATGGAGGCAGCGCCTTCGCCCACCTTCAGCAAATAATTACCCGCAGGAATATCTGCCCCCGGAATGATGGCGCTACCGTTGGTACTGCGCCCGCGCCATAGCTCCCTGCCGTTAATATCTGTTAGCGTAAGAACTGAATCATCGGGCAGGTTATCCACCTGCCAGTAGTTCTTAGAGGGGTTAGGAAATATCTTAATGTCGTAAGATTTCACATTACCTACACCTACTGTATAACGCAACATCGTATCCTGCACTATTGTCCCAAACCTGGTGCAGAGCACGTAGGCATTGGGGTTAAAGTATATGGATGAAACCGCCTGCGGCCAATCGAAGACATAGACCTGCGTATCGCTGTTGTTGTACACTTTAATGAAAGTATCGGCCGAAGCAGCATGTAACTGCAGCTCAAGCGGCGTACTGAAACGCGGTGTGCTGGCCGGGCATGACGGCATTTGTATCAGCTTCACAATTGTGTTCGTACCTACCTGGTCCCAGCTCACCCTGTAGCGCGGGAAGCCCTTACCATATATCCACTGGTTGAAGAAGGTGTCGAGGTCTATACCATACTCAGCTTCTGCAATTGCCTGCAGGTCTGTTGTTGCGGCATTGCCCATATTGTGGTTCTGCTGGTATAAGCGCAGCACGCGGAAGAAAAGGCTGTCTTCCGGCGCTATGTAGCGCAGCATGCTCACTACCATTGCAGCCTTATCATAAACGGTTGCCCGGTGAAAAATTGTTGTTGGCCCGGATGTATCGGTCACAAACACCTGTCCACAGAATTCGGTTGAGGTGGTAGCATTGCTTAAATGGCCTTGCCTTGAAGCGAGACCGGCTGCAGGCCCCCAAAACTGTGTTTTAAACAGGCTCTCGGAATGAGTGGCAAACCCTTCGCTGAGCCATACTTCGCCCCAACGAGAGTAGGTAACATTATCACCAAACCATTGGTGCGCCAATTCGTGTGCGATCGTACGGGTATCTGTCACCCCAATTGTGGTCATGGTCTGGTTTTCCATCCCACCGCTAAGAGTAGTGAA
Organism: Flavipsychrobacter sp.; assembly: GCA_021155965.1. GTDB lineage: Bacteria > Bacteroidota > Bacteroidia > Chitinophagales > Chitinophagaceae > Nemorincola. The sequence continues at coordinate 37,009 of JAJNBJ010000028.1, read as the reverse complement.
GCAAACTCCATATTTCTCCAGCCAGAACGGATAACGGCCAAACAGCGACGAAAAATAATCAACGATCAGGCCTATGCTATCAAACCTCGCTTTGTGCGCAGGATAAAACGTTGCTGTATCCATAAAGAAATTCTGGACAAGCATAGAGTCTCCACTGCCCGAAAAATGCATGTATGACCTATCCTCAGCATATTTAGCTACGGCAATAGATATCAGGTAATAAGCTATGGGGTAATTGGTTTTCCAATGATATTTATAATAACCCGGAGATGAGACGGAGTCGATATTCACTAGCACGCCGTTGCTGCCATCAACCACATTCCTGGGTACGGTTACAAACATATCTACCGAATCTATTTTATCATTTACCGATTGCTTGCTTGGCCACCAGTCTTTAGCAACCCAGGGATCGCTCACGGTATAGATCATATGCGTTCCATAAGCCGAAACAGAGTGCGTAACGCCATGAAAAAAGCCACTTCCAGAGGGTGGTGTGCCGTGGTAATAAATGTGTGCGGTAAAGACTGCGCCTGATGTCAATGCTATTGGAAGCGTAATTGTGCGTATAATACCCGATGTGGCTACGGTTAAGAGAGTACCGTTTACCCGGACAGAATCTATGGTGAGTACGGGATCCAGCTCAAAAACGTAGTTACTCATGCTGGCAACTACCACTTGCGCAGTTGTGATAACATCGCCTTTAATATAGGTGGACGTATCGGTAACAGACAAGTTGAACCTGAGATGTTTTATATCATAATCGCCCTCCGCGAGGTCGGCAAGCGTTACTTTGGCGCCCGAGCGCTTATTATACTTGTCTGCAAATACTGACTGAGCACTTCCCACCAGCACCATCAACAGAAGAAGCGGCCTGTATATTGATTGAAAATTCATATTTGGCTTATGGCATTGATCTATAAAATTAAACAATATTGTTCAGAGTGAGAGGCCCGAAAGCCTATACGCATATTATTACTTAAATTTGAGACCTATGCAGCATTGGGAAATAGTAGGCATATTCCTGTTGATCGCTTTTGTATATGCGTCGGTAGGCTTTGGCGGTGGCTCCAGCTACCTGGCAATACTTACGCTGTATGGCTTCCAGTTCCAGGAAATGAAATTTACGGCATTGTTGTGTAATATCATTGTGGTTATGGGGAGCACTATTATATTCATCAGGAACCTGCAGATGGATTGGAAGAAAATATTACCCCTTGTTGCCGCGAGTGTGCCGATGGCATTTATAGGTGCTCTATTAAAGTTGAATGAGGATACTTTTTTTATCGCCCTGGGCTGCAGCCTTATAATAGCTGCTGCATTATTATGGTTGAAAAACAGGCGATTGACGAATAACGAAGCTATCGATCATTCTCCTAACAAGCTACGCGATGGTTTGATCGGTGGCGGGATTGGTTTTTTATCCGGAATGGTCGGGATAGGGGGCGGCATATTCCTCGCCCCCATTCTTAACCTGATGAAGTGGGATACCCCAAAGAAAATTGCGGCAACTGCCAGCTTCTTTATTTTGGTCAATTCGCTGTCGGGTATTGTTGGGCAGATATCAACATTGACCGACTATGTTAATTTTACCCGTGTCGGCATTTTATGTGCGGCGGTATTTATTGGCGGACAGTTGGGATCAAGGATAGGTGTAGTAAAGTTCAACCAGCTAGTGGTGCGCAGGGTAACGGCAGTTGTAGTTTTTGTAGCAGGAGTTGAAGTATTGATAAAGCACAGTCATTTATTCTAGTTAGCATGAAAGTTCTTGCATTTGGCATAGCGAAAGAGATAGTTGGAGGAACATCAATAGATGTCAATGCCGGACATATTACTGTAGAAGAGTTGAAAACTCAACTAGAAGGACAATTTCCCCGGCTGAAACAACTGACCACATTTATGATAGCGGTGAATGGTGAATATGCTACAACAGGACAAATCGTTAAACAAGCGGATGAAGTTGCAATAATCCCTCCTGTGAGTGGAGGATAAATAAAAAGGGTACGTGAATACTAACATACATATATCTGCAGCTCCATTAAATGTTCAATCCTGCATTGATTGGGTGCTATCTCCCGAAAGTGGTGGTATAGATGTATTCATTGGCACGGTGCGCAATGCCACTAAGGGAAAAAAGGTGGTACACCTGGAGTTTGAAGCATATGAGCCAATGGCGATAAGCGAGATGAAGAAGATAGCAGAGGCGGCTATAAACAAATGGCCGGTGCATAAGATTCTCATCCATCACCGTACCGGATCATTGAATATTGGTGAAATACCCGTGATCATTGCGGTGTCAGCTGCACACAGGGCTGCGGCTTTCGAAGCTTGTCGTTATGCAATAGATACATTGAAACAAACTGTTCCAATCTGGAAGAAGGAGGTGTTTGAAGATGGTGAGGTTTGGGTGGCTGCACACCCGTAAACCCAATCTCACCCCAAACCCCTAAAGGGGCTTCCCCATGTTATGTATTCGTACCAAGTATTTCATTTACCCTTTGTGCATCTTCTGGAGTGTTGGCATTGATCAATGCCTCGGGGTTTGGCGCGGTGAGCATTTTTACATTGGCTTCATTTCTTATCAGGGCTTTTCGTGGACAGGTGTAGCCATCTGTTATATGCGCCTGCAATCGCTCAAAACTGGATGGTTCCCAAATGGTGATCAATGGTTCAGGGAGACCATCGTGCGGGCTTTGGAATGTGGTGGCGATTGCTGAGGTATCCCTGTTCTGTATCAAATATTGCAATGCTGCCAGATCAAGCAATGGCAGATCGCAGGCGGCGACCAACCAGGCAACATTTGGATAAGCCTTAAATGCAGAGAGAATGCCTATTAGCGGGCCAGCGCCCTGATAGTTGTCAATAAGCGTTTTGTATTTACTATCTATTTCATTCTGCTGCTCTGCACGGCAGGAAATAAAAACACTTTCACACACACTAGCCAGCAGATCAACCATGTAATAACGCTGTTCTTTACCATGCCATTGCATGATGCTTTTGTCGTGGCCCATGCGCACACTCTTACCTCCTGCAAGCACTAAACCGTATAATGCAGGATTATCATTGCTCCCGTTTAAAGTCACGCTTACCTCCTGTTTTTTCCATCAGCTTGGTTTCCTTTATTACTATATCGTGACTAAGTGCCTTGCACATATCATACACAGTTAGCGCAGCAACAGTAGCGCCAACCAATGCTTCCAGCTCAATACCGGTTTTAGCTGTGATACTGGCTGTGCAGTCTATCACCACTTCATTTTGTTCGTTGATGTGAATATCCACTTTACAATTATCTAGTCCCAATGGATGGCAAAGCGGTATCAGTTCACCCGTTTTCTTAGCACCTATTATACCTGCAATAATGGCCGTCTGAAAAACAGAGCCTTTTTTGCTCTTTATATCACCATCGGTAAAGTGTGCTATCACTTCAGGCGGCATAGATACAATACTTCTTGCTACCGCAACCCTGTGCGATACCTGTTTTGCGCTTACATCAACCATTGCCGGTTGGCCATTTTCGTTTATGTGGGTGAAATTGCTCATGCTAGTATTTGTTTAAACGGCCATATCCTATACACCTCGCCTTTCTTAAAATTACTTTTTTCCAGCGGCAATTCCATGAAGGCGTTTGAGTCAATAAGATTTGCGTAATCACCGGAGCCATTGCCTTCCTGGGGTATTGCAACTAATTGGCCCTTTTCACTTATACTCACTTTTACCTGCATGAAGTATTGCAGTTGGGGATTGAACGTAACGTCCTGATCCAAAACAGCAAAAAAGACCTCACCCCGGCCGTCTCCAAAAGGAGAGGGAGGTGTTAAGCAGCTTCTTAGCCATGGAATAAAATACCTATGCAGGCACATGAACGCAGATACCGGATTACCGGGAAAAGCAAATACCAATACACTGTTACTGTGCTTACCAAACCAGAAAGGCTTGCCGGGGCGTTGCTTTACTCTGTGGAAAAGTTTGTTAACGCCTAATTCTTCCAGCACCTGCGGCACGTAATCAAACTTGCCCATAGAGATGCCGCCGCATAATATGATCACATCATATTGCAGCAAGCAGTTTTTAATTTTCTCTTTTGTTGCTTGTATATCATCAGCTATGTGCAGCATTTCAGGGTCTAACCCATATTGTTGCAATACCGCTTCTATAGTATAGTTATTGGAGCTTCTAATTTGGTGTGACAATGGTTGCGCATTAGTATCAACCAGCTCATCACCCGTAGTAATAATTACCACACGCGGCAATTTTTTCAGGGGTAGCAGAGACACTCCAACGGATGCTGCCATGCTGATAACAGTAGCATCTATCAATGTTCCCGCTGCTACTACCACCTCTCCACTCTTTTTGTCTTTTCCCTTTGTATGAATATTTTGCCCCTTTCTTATTGTTTCAACATTAAGTATCGCGATACCATTGTCAATAGTTACATCTTCGTACCTAACTACAGTATCTACACTATCCGGCAGAGCCGCGCCGGTCATTATTTCTATGCATTCATCATGCGCTGCGATATCCAGGGGTGCATCACCTGCAGCCTGTACTCCTTTAATTTTAAATGTGCGCAATCCGTTTTCAAATGCAGAATAACGAATAGCAATACCATCCATTGCAACACGGTTACATGGTGGCAGGTCTCTGTCTGCAACAATATTTTCTGCTAATATTCTGCCTAAAGCATGATCGAAAGGGACATCTTCGCAATCATAATTGCGAATTTCGTTGAGGATTATATGCTCTGCTTCTTCTACGGTTATCATTGTCTGAACTAGGATTTATAGGATTTCATGATTATAAGATGTGCGAGTATTAAACCAATCTGTAAATTTACCTAAAAAAGCCATGCTCTATAACGAAATTACTCATAAAATCATTGGTTGTGCTATGAAAGTCCACAGAGTATTGGGCAACGGATTTCAAGAGGTGATATACCAAAGAGGGTTGGCTATTGAGATGCAAAAACAAGGATTGAATTTTAGCAGAGAATTAGAAATGACAATCCTTTATGAAGGCATCGACATAGGTACACGAAGGGTAGATTTCTTTGTTGAAAACAAAATTATGGTAGAAATAAAAGCAATCATTGAATTGAATGATATTAATATTAACCAATGCAGAAATTATCTTGAAGCTTATAATTTACCCGTAGGTTTGCTGCTTAATTTTGGATCACCAAGTCTTGAATACAAGCGCATTTACAATACTAAACATCCAGATACAAAAACTCAGCACTGATCTTTTTACTCGTGTATCCTAAAATCTTCAAATCCAATAAATCCTAGTTCAGACAGCTACCCACCTATTGCAGCCATTGATTCGTGAATTTTGTTCTTTTCCGCCTGCCAACCGTCTTTTGCCCGGCTGTCTATAGCTTTTAGCAGGTTTGCTCCAACTTCTTCATCATTCATGCCATCGCGAACGAGATCTTTAATATTCAGCACGCCATTATCGTACAGGCAGGTTTTAAGCATACCCTGCGGCGTTATCCGTATGCGGTTGCAGGTGCCGCAAAATGAGCGGGTATAGGCAGCTATAATACCTACACTGCCTTTATGACCGGGAATATGGTAATTGTAAGATGTAGAGTATGCAGGATCTTGCATTTTCTGAATTCCCGGAAAATGTTCCCTCATAGTTTCCAGTATTTTTATATGGTCCCATTTTAATGATGTGTAATGCATATCACCCCCATTAAAGGGCATCTCTTCAATAAAACGCACACTTACAGGCAAATCCCTGGTGAGCTGCACTAATGGTACTATATCCTGTGTGTTCCTGCCATCCATTACAACAGCATTTACTTTTACTTCAAGACCATGATGTAATAGCTGCTCCATTGTTTGCATTACCGCGGGCATTTCATCGCGGCGTGTGATAGCGAAAAAGCGATCACGGTCTAACGTATCAAGGCTTAGGTTTACTGATCTGATGCCCAACTTTTTTAGCTCCGGAACAAGCGGTGCAGTCAATACACCATTTGTAGTGATGGTCAACTCTTTTAAACCACTCAATTTTGAAAGACTGGAAAGGAAAGGCATAATGCCCTTGCGCACAAAAGGTTCTCCGCCAGTAATGCGTATTTTCTCTATACCCATATTCACCAGCAGTGAACAAATACGCAGCATCTCCTCATAGGTCATCAGTTCCTTACGCGATAGCCAGTCTATCCCCTCCTCGGGCATACAGTAAAAACACCGCAGGTTGCACCTGTCTGTAACAGCCAGGCGCAGGTAGTTCACCACCCTTCCATGATTATCTCTCAGCACTAAAGGAATTTATCATAAAGGTCGTTCATTTTTATTGGAAAGGGTACGTTTTGCTTATAATAAAAACTAATGCGATTAGCCATGTACAGCTGCCAAATGAAATATTAAGAGAAAATTAAGAGAGTTCTTTTAAAGAGAACTCCCTAGCAAATACAAATTGCATCTAATTTTATGCAAAAATTACAACGATGCAAAATCACGAAATAGACTACCGCATTATAGGCGAGGAAATGCAGTATGTGGAAATAGAGCTTGACCCCAACGAAACAGCAGTAGCAGAGCCGGGCAGCTTTATGATGATGGAAGACGGCATACAGATGGAAACCATCTTTGGTGATGGCAGCCAACAGCAGGGCGGATTACTGAACAAACTTTTTTCTGCAGGCAAACGTATGCTGGTGGGTGAGAATTTGTTCATGACCGCGTACACCAATGTGGGCACAGGCAAAAAATGTGTATCATTTGCATCACCTTATCCCGGCAAGATCATACCACTTGACCTTTTGCGTTTGGGTGGCCGGGTCACCTGCCAGAAAGATGCTTTCCTTTGTGCTGCAAAAGGAGTATCGGTAGGCATTGAATTTCAAAAGAAATTAGGTACAGGCCTGTTTGGCGGTGAAGGCTTTATTATGGAAAAGCTGGAAGGCGACGGTATGGCGTTCGTACATGCCGGCGGCCATGTGCTGCAAAAAGAACTGCGCCCAGGTGAGTTGCTGAAAGTAGATACGGGCTGTATTGTTGGTTTTACCCACACCATCAATTATGATATCCAGTTTGTGGGCGGCATTAAGAATACACTATTCGGCGGCGAGGGCGTTTTCTTTGCTACACTACGGGGACCGGGTACAATATGGTTGCAAACGCTGCCTATAAGCAGGCTGGCGAGCAGGGTATTGGCTTATGGCCGTCCATTTGGCCGTAAGGAAGAAGGCAGCATTCTTGGCGGGCTGGGCAATATGTTTGACGGCGACGGAATGTAATGGCTACCTCCCTCAATGATACCCGCAAAATAGCACAGGCTGTAGTTTACTTCTTTTTATCTACAGTCATTACGTGGTATTTTATTGAGTGTGGCAGTAACCTGTATCAATTCGACCAGGACAAGATGCTGCTGTCTTGCTCTATTGCAGGTGCTAAGTGGGCGATCCAAATATTTGCAGCGTTCATCCTGCTGAAAGAAAAACGGTGGGTGTTTATTAGCAATATTGCCTTTACCTGTTTTATCGGTTCCTGTATTCTACTTCCTTTTTGTATAACATCTATAAGAAACCTGTTGCCCGGCAATGGGTTTCTTATTTCGCTTATAGCCGCTGTAGTCGCAATGCTGGTGTTATATTATCATAGCGTGCGTAGTAGTGGAGTTTCAGTAAAGTGGTATCTTTTGTGGGTGGCGTGTCTGGCTATTGCAATTAGCTTGCAGCTGACGGTGGTGTTTGGAGTTATCTAGCTACTTCATCTTATAATAAACAACAGCCCTTGTAGTAGCAGACAAATTGGGATTTATCGGTTTGTACATCAGAATGTAATTTTCTTTCCCTTTAGTGTATATCGTGCCTTTCACCTTCGATACAGCGAAATCATAAACAGTTTCGCCCATATCCTTAAACTTCTGTGATTTTAGTTTTTTCTCCAGGTTGATGAAATCGTTATAAAAAAGTACCTCTTTGGCACAGATCGTACATACCCCCTGCTCAAACCTGAAATAGCGCCAATCCAGTCCGTTCTTATGCTTTACCAGCAATGCAGTATCATTACTATACACCTGGTCAAAATACTTTGCATGGAAGGTTGTAATAGAATCGCGAGTAAGGCCAATGTATCTTTCTTGTGAATAACACACCACAGACAGCAATACGCATGCTACGAGCAGGATATTTTTCATAATTGACTTCCTTAAAAAAATTATACAGTCGCTTTAGGTTTCTTATATTCTCCCTTGCTCTTCCTGATGTTACACGCCACCACTTTATACTCGGGGCACATAGCCTCAGAGTCTGATACGCTGGAGGTAATGTTGTTCATCATCACCTCAGGAAAATGGAAGGTGCTGCTCAGGATACCGGGCTTCACCTCATCAGTGATCTTAGCCTTTACATCCACTTTGCCTCGCGGAGATTCCACACATACCATATCACCATCCACTATCTGGTGCTTAGCAGCATCTACCGGATTTATCATAAGCACATCATCAGTTACAATAAGCACATTGTTGGTGCGGCGTGTCATAGCACCGCAGTTGTAATGCTCCAGTTCACGATTGGTGGTAATGATGTATGGATACTGCTTTTCGTTTTCCACAAGCTCTTTCGACTTCTTATAGTTGTTGTGTATGAACTTACCCTTACCACGCTTAAAGGTTTCTGTATGCAATATGTCCGTGCCTTTGCCTTCTTTATTCACCGGCCATTGCTTGCCATCGCCGCCCAGCTCGTCCCACTTCACTCCTTCAAAGAAGGGTACTATCTGTGAAATTTCTTCCAGCACCCACTCCGGATCATATAGCTCAGGTTGTTTGTAACCCATACGGTTCATAATGTCCACCATCACCTGTCCATCGCTCTTAGTTCCTTCTATAGGTGCTACCACTGCGTTTACACGCTGTATTCTTCTTTCACCATTAGTGAATGTACCACTCTTCTCAAGGAACGAAGAAGCTGGTAATATCACAGTCGCAAGTTTTGCAGTTTCTGTCATAAACAACTCCTGCACCACAAACAGTTCCAGTTTACTCAATGCATTCACTACGTGATGTGTATTAGGATCTGTCTGTGCCATATCCTCGCCAATCACCCACATGGCTTTCAGCTTATCATTCAGTGCCGCCTCATACATCTGGGGTATTTTTAACCCATTGTAGTTCGGCAGCTTGGCATTGTAGAACTCCTCATATTTTTTATGATATACCGGATCTGATACTTCAAAATATCCTGCACCCTGGTATGGCTGGCAACCCATATCTGCAGAGCCCTGAACATTGTTCTGCCCGCGTAACGGATTAACGCCTACACCCGGCCTGCCCACATTGCCTGTTATCATAGCCAGGCTGGATATCATCATAATGGTATGCGTACCCTGTGAATGCTCCGTAACCCCCAAGCCATGGAACTCCATAGCATTCGGCGCTTTTGCATAAGCTATAGCAGCTTCGCGCACAAGATTCTTATCAACACCACAAATAGCTTCCAGTTCATCTATGTTCTGGCCAAGTATTTCTTGTTTGAATTCCTCGTAGCCCTCCGTACGCTTTTCTATAAAGTTCTTATCCTCCAATCCTTCGCTGATGATGTAATACAGCATCATATTCATGATAGCCATGTTAGTGCCGGGGCGGAGCTGCAGGTGATAAGTAGCATACTTAGCTAGTTCTGTGCGACGGGGATCTATTACTATGGATGTTTTACCACTGATAGCAAATTGTTTCAGCTTGGCACCTGTTACCGGGTGGCCATCTGTTGGATTAGCACCTATTACCAGTATACAATCTGTAAGTTTAATGTCTTTTATAGAATTGGTAGCAGCACCCGTACCAAAGCTGCGCTGCATGCCTATAGCCGTTGGCGAGTGACATACACGGGCACAACAGTCAATATTGTTGGTCCCCATTACCGCACGAATGAATTTCTGCATCAGGTAATTCTCTTCATTCGTACCACGAGATGAGGATATACCTGCTATAGCGTCTCCGCCATACTTATTTTTTATTTCGGTCAGTTTTGTTGCTATGTGGTCATATGCTTCTTCCCATGTAGCTTCCACAAACTCACCGTTCTTCTTAATAAGCGGCGTACGCAGCCTGTCCTTATGATTGTAGAACGCAAAGGCAAAGCGTCCTTTCAGGCAGGTGTGACCCTGGTTCGTCTCTGCTTCATAAGGGGCCTGTATAGATTTTATTTTGCCACCCTTAACTGCCACTTCCAGGTTACATCCCACACCGCAATAGGTACATACGGTACGCACTTTCTCATCAACCTGTATGGATTTGGATTCAAAAATATCAGAGATAGCTGATGTGGGGCACGCCTGCGCACAAGCGCCGCAACTCACACAATCAGAATCCTTAAAGTTCACCTCCATACCTTTTATGATATGGCTATCGAAACCCCTTCCCCCCATACTCAATACAAACTGCCCCTGAACCTCATCGCACGCACGCACACAACGAAAACAGTTGATACACTTGGAGAAATCGGAGGTCATGTAAGCATGGCTCAGGTCTTTCTTCTTATCCAGGTGTGTTTTCCCTTCCGGGTAGCGTACGTCACGTATACCTACTCTTGCTGCTACTTCTTGTAGCTCGCAATTATTATTTACTTCGCAGGTAAGGCAGTCAAGCGGGTGATCAGTAAGCACCAGCTCTATTATATTCTTGCGCAGCTTTTGTACGCGGTCTGATTCCGGGTATATGAATGAACCCGGTATAACAGGTGTATGGCAGGATGCCATTGTTTTCACAGGGCCACCTTTAGAAAGCGCAACATCCACGCTGCACACGCGACAGGAACCAAATGGCTCCAAGTTAGGCGCATCACAAAGCGTAGGCACAGCCCCCTTGCCAAAATGGCGGCGGATGAGCGATAGTATGGTCTCCCCTTCTTTTACTTCGTAGGGTTTGTCATCCACATAGGCAACCTTTGCATCGGCCTTCATACCATTACCGGATATTACGCCACCTGCTGCCGGCTTGCTCTCAACATAATATTGTTTGCTCATCGTTGTAGTTTTATGAGAAATACTATTTCATTTTCATCTGAGCAAAGTATGGATGCTCAGGATTTACAATTAATTCTTGTCTTAACGGATGTATCAATACATCCATGTCTTCCAAAGGTATTGCCCCTAATAAAGGTTCGGCATCTCCAGGAAGCACAATCGCCCTGCAAGTGGTTGAGCGGTTTTTGAATCTCAATTCCACAGGCGCAACAACCTCGCATTCCACTATGTGTCCCGTTGCAGTTTGCGCTTTTCTCGTTTCCACAACCGGTAACTGTAACTGCTCCTTTATATTCTCATTGATAGCCAACATATAAGAACCCGTATCAACAAGTATATTAACGTGAATGCGTTTTATCTCATCCTCACCAATAACATTTCGCCGTGCTAAAGCAAGATCTTCTCCATTTATCAACTCGATATCTGCATATACAAGTCCCATATCTTTCTCCTTAGTTTTCAAAATATTCCTTCAGCTCGTTATCAAAATATTTCAATGAGTTCCTTATCGGTAATGGCAATCCTCCCCCAAGTGCACATAAAGAACCTATCTCCATCGTCGTTATCAGGTCTGTAAACAATTCGCGATCCATTTTGTAGTCACTGGTAAGCGCCTTGCCTACCATTTCATATCCACGTGTAGAACCAAGGCGGCACGGAAAGCATTTACCACAACTTTCATGCGCTGTGAACTGGAACAGGTGTTCTATATACTTTATTATCGGAAAATTAACCGGCAGACATACAACCGATGCATGCCCCAGTAAAAATCCGTTCTGTGCAAAAGATTCAAAATCAATAGTAAGGTCACTTATTTTTTCCACCGGCACCAATCCACCCAGTGGTCCCCCTATATGCATTGCCTTTATCGGCTCACGGAAACCGCCACCTAGCTGATCAACAACCACATGTAATGGGGTACCCATATCTACTTCGTAGATACCCGGTTTTTTAAAGAAGCCATCCAGCGAAACAAGCTTTGTACCCGTTGATTTCCCTTTGCCGATCTTTGCAAATGCAGCTCCACCATTTTCCACTACCCAGGGTATGCAGGCAAGTGTCTCTACATTGTTCACCACCGTTGGTTTATTGAACAAACCATGCTGTGTAGGATAAGGCGGACGCACACGTACTTCAGGGCGCTGGCCTTCAATAGAAGATAAGAGTGCAGTTTCCTCACCGCATATATAAGCGCCTTGCGCCTTAATCAGTTTGAAGTCGTAAGAAAATCCGGAACCTAAAATATTCTCTCCAACAAATCCTTTCGAGCGAATGTCGTCGATCGCTTTCTGTGTTATTTCTATCGCTTCAGGATATTCTCCGCGTATATATACCACACCCGTATTAGCGCCTGCTATATAACCCGCTATTATCATACCCAGCAAAACGGCATGCGGACGTTCTTCTAACAAATACCTGTCGCTATAAGCACCCGGGTCACCTTCATCTGCATTACACACAATGAATTTGATATCTCCCGGGGTGTTCTTGCAAGATTCTAATTTGAACCCTATGGGGAAACCCGCACCGCCACGCCCACGCAGGCCAGATGTTTTTAATTCGGCCAGCAACGCATCTGGGCCAAGTTGGAATGCTTTACCTAATGTTTTATAAAAAATGTCTACACCCGGAAAATCACAAGTCAATATAGGTGTCCCAACATGCGCTACATTGTATTTATCAATTGGTTCAGGAGTACCTGCTTTTATTGATGCTACCTTATCAATATCATTACCTGAATAATTCCTGCCGCCATAATGGAAAGAGCTATTCTCATGGCACCTGCCCAGGCAGCACATCTCTCCTATTTCCTCGTCTTTGAATTCTCCACGTAACTTTTCTTTCAGCTTACCTTGGGTACCTGCAGTTAAACAAGAACTGCCATTACACACATATACCTTCTTTCCCTGGTTCTCAGGGCGTAAAAAATCATAAAAAGTTACTGCGCCATACACATTGGCAGTACCCATCAGGAACTCTTCCGCCAGCTTTTGCGTTTTTTCTTTCGAAACAGTACCCGTTTCAGTTGCAGCAATACCTAATTCCTCGAAGAGATTTTCCCTTAGCCCTTTCCTGCCCGATAATTCACCCAGATTTTTAGACATAATTCAGCTACCCCCATATGGGAGGTTTTTGTTAACTCCAAATTTAGCGAAAATTCTTAATAAATGGTATTAAAACCCATTTGCAAACCCTTCTAAATACAGTAGATTGGTTAAAACATTCCACACAATTTTACACCTTGGGCTTCTAATGTGGCAGCTCCCGGCATTACGCCATAACCGTTTATGACTTTTACCGACAATTTATTGTGGATCCGGTATTTAATTTTACGCGAAGTACTATTTACCTCTTTCCAATCCCACTTTTTTACACCTTGTTCATCGTTACTGGTACGCCCCCATCCCAAAGCACTCTTTTCGTTAAAATGGCTAATTGTAGAATAACCCATTTCATTATCATTCAACCCAACAAAATATAACTGGATCAATCCCCACCCTTCTGTCGAATAACAGAACGACGCATATTTTACCCTTTTAGGATCAAAAATTATTTTTCTGAACGTTACATCTCCCAAAAACCTTGGAGTCCACAGCTTAAAAATTGGACTTCCGTTTTCCAGATCAAACTTAGATGTAATATCCTCCGCCTTTCTATATTGACAAACTTGCTCCTTATCATCTTCTGATGAAAGGTCATATGCGATCATACCCCTTTCATTGAAAATAAATTCCAGCAACTGGATTTTATCCTCTTTTGATGCAAAGAATTGGTACGTCATCTTCTCATTATTTAGGTAATGCCTCCAAAAGCACCTCCATCTTACTCCCCCTTGATCCTTTTATCAATATGGAGCTGTCTTTAGGTTGATGCGCTTTTACATATTCGGCAGCTTCTGCAGAAGTATCGAACCATGTATATCCATTCTGCAAGCCTTTGAACTCTTTCCCAACCAGTACCACATTATCCCATTGATATTGAGCAATAAATGCTACCAGCTCCTTGTGCTCATTCAGTTCTTCCGGCCCCATTTCTTTCATACCGCCAATCCATAAAAGTTTATTTGGCAGCTTAGTTTCCGCAAAGTTGGCGATAGCCGCACGCATACTGGTGGGGTTAGCATTATAGGCATCCAGTATTATTTTATTGCTGCCCCTTTGCAGCCATTGTGAACGGTTGTTATCCGGATTATATGCAGCCAGTGCTTTCTTTATATCTTCTATGGACACACCAAAGTAAAGCCCTATAGCTATTGCAGCCATAGCATTCGGGAAGTTGTAATCACCAACAAGGTTTGTGTCTATTGTATCTGCTCCTATTGCTATACTCAGAAAAACATCCTTCATTACTGGTCTGCCTATGTACTTAGCATCAGCACTGCCATAGGTCACTTGCTCACCTATCCCCTTCGCCATCTCCTCCAGGTAATCCAGGTCTGTGTTACGGAAAACAGTACCATCATTTACCCTTAGATAATCAAACAATTCGCCCTTGCCTTTGCGCACACCTTCAATGCCTCCAAAGCCCTCTATGTGTGCCTTACCACAATTGGTGATCAGGCCAAAATCAGGCAAGGCAATTTCGCAATAGCTGGCAATTTCTTTCTGATGGTTGGCCCCCATTTCTATAATAGCCATCTGCGCATCGCTCTTTATCTTCAGCAATGTGAGCGGCACGCCTATATGGTTATTCAGATTGCCCTCGGTAGCATAAGTAACAAACATTGTACGCAACACCGCAGCTATCAGTTCTTTTGTTGTTGTTTTACCATTTGAGCCTGTAATAGCAATGAAAGGAACAGAGAATTGCAGCCGGTGATATTTAGCCAGGTGCTGCAGTGTGTGCAACACATTATCTACCACAATGCACTTGTCATTCACAGCATACATACGGTCGTCTATTACAGCATATGCAGCTCCTTTATCCAGCGCCTGCTGCGCAAAAGTATTGCCATTAAAATTCTCGCCGCTAAGCGCAAAAAATATACAACCCTCGCGAAGTTTGCGGGTATCTGTTTCCACATATGGGTGTTGCAGGTATAACTTATATAATTGTGCTATGGTCACTGCTATCAGTTATTATCGCATAAAAATAAAGAACCCTCCCGAAACAGGAGGGTTCTTCTTATAAAAAAGAGTTTGTTTAACGTTTGTGGTATTTCTGGCGGCCGAAGCTGTTACCACCTGGTTGGTTATCACCATCAGGGCTGCCCAGGCGGTCCATTACACAACGGAAACCGATCTGGTTAGACGACAGGTGACCTTGCATATAACGGCGTGTACCCGGAGATAACCAGAACGCACGGTCAGCCCATGAACCACCTTTGTAAACTTTGGTAGAGTCATTGATAAGCGTATTTGTGCCGTAGGCATAAAAATTGTTTGATAATGAGTCGCCATCTTTATAGCTGCCAAGGCTGCCTGTCCTTGATTCATAACGGCCATTTGCCAGTATTTCAGACGGGGTAACATCCTGGTAAGGTATCCGGCCTAAAGTATCCACTTCTTCAACCGTACCATCTTCCTGCAATCTAAAGCGCTGGTAGTTATTACCACGGAATGGGCGGAACTCGTTTACATCCTCATGTGATTTCGGACGGTAAGTATCCATTACCCACTCGTTCACGTTGCCTGCCATATTGTACAAACCGAATGCGTTGGCAAGGAAAGAATTTACAGGCGAAGTGATATCTGCGTTATCATTGAGGCCTCCGGCAACGCCCATCGCATCGCCCTTGGCACGCATGAAGTTGCCTTCAAATTCGCCTTGGTACTGGTTATGCAATCCATAACGCGTTGTATTCTTTGGGCCCCATGGATAAACGTTGCGGTCTGTAACAACTTCCTCACCACGGCGGCGTTTGTTCTCAGGGGTTGGGTTGTTGCCTATCAGGCCAAGTGCGGCATATTCCCACTCTGCTTCAGTTGGCAGGCGGTAATCGGGCAGGTAAGTACCATCAAATCTTTTCCTTACGCGTTTGCCCGCACCATTAGGGTCAAGGTCGCGATGTTTCCCTGGGCCTTCAGTACCCTGGTACATACCGTTGATGTATGATTCAGTAGTGAACACGTCCTCACCCGATTGCGTTGCGTTCGGCCTCAACTCACCAGCATAGATCAAAAGAAGTTCGTTCACGCGGTCTGTACGCCATTGGCAGAAATCATTTGCCTGGTACCAGTTCACACCTACCACCGGGTAGTTGTTATATGCCGCATGCTGGAAATAGTTCTTTACATAATTTTCATTGAAACCAAGCGGAGAGCGCCAAACAGTACTATCCGGTTGTATCCTGAGTACCACATCGGGGAAGTCGTTCCCGTAAACACGCGAAGCCCAGTATGTATATTCGCGATAGCTGACATTGGAAACTTCGGTCTCGTCCATGTAGAACGAAGAAACGGAAACTGTGCGCCTGTGACTGTTATTGTCAAGGGTAGGCATTTCATCGTCAGTTGCACCCATCGTAAACCTGCCGCCTTGTACGAAAACCATCCCTACCGGGGTCAGCTGACCGGGATAATTTGTAACTTCGTAACCACCAAAACGCCTGTCATTTAATGGCCAGCCCGTAACGGAAGATATCCCTGCCCCTTTGCCTTTATTTTTAGAACCGCTGGAACATGCCGTAAAGAATGTAGCAGCCCCTATACATAACAAGCTTATACCAATGAGTTTTCTTTTCATAATTACCGAAAAAATTTACACTAAATAGTGGGTAAGTCCTTAAAAATCGTTACAATGATACCTCATTCTTTTCAAATTTTCAAGCATTCCAACCTGCCAAATAAAAAAAAATTCTTGAAATTTATTTTTCAGGAATATAATATTTGAAAAATTATCACGTTATTTTAGGGTTAAAGTGGCATACCTAACCGCATTTTTAACGGTTTTATTGCTTAATTTTGATTGAAAACCACCCGGCCTGAAAATCGCCGGAATTTCTGCTTAAAGTATGAAAAAAACGACCATAACCTTACTTCTGCTCATTTTATCAGGAGTTCAGTCATTATTCGCTTATACAGGCAAGTTCCTGGTTAGCGGGGCCAATATTTCGCAGGGCTATATTATTGAAAAAATATGGCTCAATAATTACGCCATGCCGAAGATCACTATCTCTGAGATAGGGTACACGGCCAATGTAAGCCTTCCTGCTGATGCAAAAGTGTCGGATCCGGCCAAATTCATCGCCCGGCTTGGCATTGACCGCAAAAGGCCGTTCGTTGCCCTGCAAATACCGGCATTTGTAGCCGGCAAAGACGCAAGCCATGCCAATATGGTGGCCAGTTTTACCATCTCATTTGAAGAAGATGCCCCTGTAAGCAGTAACCTTGCTGCTAAACCAACTGCCGACGTTTCCACATCAGCCCTGGCAACAGGTACCTGGCATAAAATAGGTATTACCAAAACAGGTTTTTACAAAATAGATAAAAGTGTGATCTCTGCCATGGGCCTTGATCCGGCAAATATTAATCCCGGCAATGTGCGTGTATTTGGCAATGGGGGCGCTATGTTATCGGAAGATAACGATATCAACCGCCCTGCCGACCTTAACGAGAATCCGGTACAGGTAAAAAGTAATGGGGACAACAGTTTTGACAATGACGAATATGTAATTTTCTATGGCTCCGGCCCCACAGGATGGAATAAAGATAGTGTAAACAAAAGATTTACGCATTTAAAAAATTTATACAGCGATACGGCTTATTACTTTATCACCACAGATAAGGGCGCCAGCAAGGCAATTACCACCCACGCACCCGTAACCGGGGCAAATACAACTGTTTCCTCATATAACGCTTACGATGTTCATGACGAGGACCTGGTAAACCCTGCCGGGCTTGGCAAAAACTGGTATGGCGAGACCTTTTCCGGCAATGCCACACGGTCATTTTCTTTCGATATGGGAGCGCCTCTGTCTGATGTATCCTGTGCGGTATCGCTTGCCTCTACCTCAAATGTAGGCGGCTGCTCGTATACCGTATCGCTTAATGGCGCACTTATTGCAACAGGCCTGTTCCCCAGCCCTACTACCCCCGACTATGTAATGAACTTAACCAACGTAAATGGGGTCAGTTCATCCAGCCCGCAAGTTGCAAATGTATCTGTCACCTTCGTTCCGCGAGACGGATCCGGCATCGGCTACCTTAATTTTATTGAAATTAACGGGCGCCGCAGCTTATCGATGACAGGCGACCAGATGACTTTCCGCGACTGGCAGAGTGTTGGCGCTGGCAATATTGCCAACTACCAGTTATCGGGCGCAGGCGGCAGCACAAGCGTATGGGATATAACAAACCCGCTGCAACCAGTTATCATGAGCGGCACGCTTAGTGGCAGCACCTATTCATTTGCACAGGAAGCAAGCAGGCTGCACGAGTTTGCTGCTATGAACTCAGCTAACCTGCTTACCCCAAAGTACATAGGCACAGTTGCTAACCAAAACCTGCATGGCTTACCACAACCGAACCTGATCATTGTTACACATCCGGACTTTTTGCAGCATGCAAACCAACTCGCAGATTTTCATCGCAATCACGAAGGCATGAGCGTGGTAGTTGCTACCACTCAGCAAGTATTTAATGAGTTCTCATCAGGGGCACAGGATATTTGTGCAATAAGGGATTTCGCACGCATGTTCTATAAGCGTGCAGGCACCGACAGCACAAAAATGCCCGACCATTTGTTGCTGTTTGGAGGTGGGTCTTACGATTATAAAAACAGGCTGGCCAACAACTGCAACTTTGTTCCGGTATTCGAGTCGGCAGAGTCTTTAAATGACCTGAATGCGTTTTCAAGTGATGACTTTTATGGCTTCCTTGATGACAGTGAATATATTGAGAATAATTTCCGGCTCAATGTACTGGATATCGGTGTAGGCCGTTTGCCTGCAAGAAATACCGAGGATGCGGCAAACCTTGTAGCTAAAATAATTGCCTATGCTTCTCCCGCCAGCCTTGGCCCGTGGAGGATCGCAACAACCATTGTTGCAGACAGGGGATGCGTAGGCAATAATCAATACGATGCCGCAGGCAACCATATGGATGATGGCGAAGCGGCTGCAGGCTCCATCCTCAAAGCAGGCAAGAATTTGTACAATACAGAAAAGGTATTTACCGATGCAATGCCTATTATCTCTACACCTGCAGGCGGACGATGCCCCACATCGAACGCTGCACTGAATGAACAGGTGTTCAAAGGAACATTCCTCATCAACTATAACGGGCATGGCAACCCGCAGGTATGGTCAGGGGCTCGTATATTGACGCAGGATGATTATAACAACTGGAACAATTCCCCCAAACTGCCGATCATGGTTACTGCCACCTGCGACTTCGGCCAGTTTGATCATCCACAATTCGTTTCGGCAGCAGAGCAACTGGTCAACCGCAAAACAGGAGGGGTAATAGCCACACTGACCACAACTGAAGCAGTCTATGCCTTCTACAACCGCGAGATCAACACCCAATACCTTACCGACCAGTTTACAAGAAGGGCAGATTTTTCATGGAAAAAATTTGGCGATGCTTACCGCCAGGGAAAGAACCTGACCTTCATAACTTCTACCAATGGCTCTCAACTCATTAACTTCCGCAAATTCGCACTACTTGGAGACCCTGCACTTACACCCGCTTTCCCGCAATATGATATAACCCTGGACAGTGCTACGGATGCATATAATATGAAACGTGCAGATTCAATTAAAGCTTTGGGCGCCTATATTATCAGCGGAAGCGTAAGAGATAATTACGGAAGCGTGCTTACTAATTTTAACGGTATGCTTTCTGTAGCTTTCTATGATAAAATGAGGATCATCACTACCATAAGCGGCTGCGATGATATTTACCAGGTGCAGAATAATGTTATCTATAAAGGGAGGGTTTCTGTAACCAATGGTAAATTCTCTTTCACCTTTATCACACCAAGGGATATCAACTATTATTTTGGCAAAGGAAAAATAAGCACCTATGCCGAGAACGGTACTACCGACGCTGCAGGCGCTGACACAACCGTTGTTGTTGGTGGCTTCTCCGACCACCCGGTCATCAGCAATGAACCACCTGTGGTGAAACCTTACATCAACGACAGTTTCTTCCTTAATGGCGGCATTACCGGCGCCAACACATCCCTGTTCGTTTCGTTGTACTCAAAAACGGGCATCAATGTTTCAGGCAACGATATCGGCCACGACCTTACCGCAGTGCTTGATGGCAACACGGAAGCGCCATACATACTGAATGACTATTATGAGACTGCCCCCAATACTTACCAGGAAGGTTATGTATCGTTCCCCATTTCGGGCCTGGCAGACGGCAGGCACTCCATAACCGTAAAAGCATGGGATGTAAATAACAATAGCGGTGAAGGGACAGTTGATTTTATGGTAGTAAATGGAAAAGTGGTGGACATAGAACAATTGATGAATTATCCCAATCCGTTCAGTAACACGACACATTTTGTTTTTGAACATAACCACCCGGATGAAGAACTGGACATAGCGATCAACATATATAATACAAGTGGCGGCATTGTAAAATGCATCAGGCAAACATTTACCCCAAGCGGCAGCCGCACCAACGAGATAACCTGGGATGGCACTGATAATAATGGCGTGAGATTACCCTCCGGCATGTATGTATATCGTTTAAATTTGTCAACTGACAAAGGCTATAAAACAACCGCATACCAAAAACTGGTGATTGTACGTTAATAGCCTGCTAACCATTTTTATTTATTGAGAAAATGGGTAAAAAGAAATACTTTTGCAAAACGTTAAAAAATATAATAATAAAAGGATGACCAAAAAACTAGCTTTAATAAGCTTGACCTTATTAACAACAGGGATTACCGGTGTATTTGCTCAAACTTCTAATAGCATTGGCAGCAACTTTGTTACAACAGCCGTGCCTTTCTTAAGAATATCTCCTGATGCCCGATCGGGCGCCATGGGCGATGCGGGCATTGCTATAACCCCGGATGCGAATGCTCAGTACTGGAACGTAGGAAAAATACCTTTCGCAGAAAAAAATTACGGCGTGTCTGTAACCTTAACACCCTGGCTTAAAGACCTCGTACCGGATATTTACCTTGCATACCTTGCCGGTTATGGAAAATTTGGTAAGGATAATGTGAATGCGGTAAGCGCATCTATGCGCTACTTCTCTCTTGGGAATATTAATTATACAGACGCACAGGGGCAATCACTCGGCACCGGCATGCCACGCGAATATTCTTTTGATCTTGGCTATTCGCGCAGGCTGTCTGAATATCTTTCAGCAGGCGTAAGCTTCAGGTACATCCACTCTGCTATAGCGGCAGGGGTTAACTATGCCAAGAACGGCGGCCAGGGCGAATACAGCCCAGGCAACGCAGGCGCTGCAGATATAGGTGTTTACTACTCTAAAACAAAAGAGCTCGACGGGTTCAAGAGCAATACTTTCAGCTTTGGCGCAGTTGCCAGCAACCTTGGCTCAAAGATCTCTTACAACTCAACACGGCGTGATTTTATACCCATGAACCTTGGCCTGGGAGTTGCTTATTCGTCCAAGTTCGATGAGTATAACAGGATCACGTTTGCACTTGACCTGAATAAATTACTTGTTCCTGCAATTGCCAAGACTACGGGCGGCGGAGATACAACTGTAAGTGTTGTGAGCGGTATCTTCAAGTCTTTCTCAACCGGCGACCAGTTAAGGCAGATCACCGCATCAATAGGCGCTGAATACTGGTACCAGGATATGATCTCTTTCCGTGCGGGTTACTTTTATGAAGACAAAACAAACGGCGACCGCCAGTATATTACCTGCGGCCTGGGCGTGAAGTACAATGTATTCCAGTTGAATGCCTCATACCTCATCCCATCGGGCACAGGCATTACCCGCAACCCGTTGTCGAATACGCTGCGCTTCTCTCTTATTTTTGAAATTGACAAGATTGAGAAAGCAAAAGATGATAAAGAAGAAGAGCCTGAGAATAAACAATAACTGAAAAGAAACGTCATAAAAAAAACGCCGGGTGTTCCGGCGTTTTTTTTATGGGAGTAATTGCTTTACTCTTCCTCATCAAACCCCTTCATTACGGGAACACCTTTTACAATGCTGTAAATAACAGGCGCCTGGTGATAAACCGCGTTGGTGAACTTGTTGCCAAGTATAACAAAGGTCATATTCTCTTTTATGAACCGATAGAAAGATGTGTTGTTGCCATGCCACCAGCCATTGTGGTAAATTATTTTATTGCCATTGGTATAGCAAAGCATACGCCACCCAAGCCCATAGTTTTTTATGCCCGGCTTCTCAAAAGAGCATGGGCCATACGCCAATTCAATAATGTTATTGCTCAGCAGTTTGCCCTGGTAAAAAGACTGGTCCCAGCGATACATATCCTGTGCTGTGCTGTAAATTCCTTTATCGCCATAAACACCATCAGCAAACATTACCGGCTCACGCAGCCAATTACGCTTATAGCTTATTGTTGCATTGCCCGGCAGCCCTTTTGCAGGATCATATACAAATGTATGGTACATACCCAGCGGGTGAAAAATATATTTCGCCATGAAATCAGCATAACTCATTTCCGTTATCTTCTCAATAATACTGGCAAGCACCGCATAATTGGTGTTGCAGTACTTGAACCGTGTATTAGGTCTGAATTCCAAAGATGGATGATAGCGGGCCATCATTGCCATTACATGCTCATTATATACCGGCCTGGTTGTGTTATGCGTATAACGCGGCACCCACTTGGTATAATCAGGCAGGCCCGACCTGTGGTTCAGCAGCATCTTAATGGTAATGCCGGCATACGGGAACTCTTTAATGTAGCGCTGCACGGGCTCATTTATATCCAGGTATTTACGCTCATAGAGATATAGAATTGCCGCACCTGTAAATGTTTTGGTTATTGATGCAAGCTGGCTGGAGGCATCATAACTTACTGGCGCCCTTCTTTCCCTGTTGGCATAGCCAAAATACCGTTCATAAATTATCCTGCCATTCCTTCCAATCAGCACGCTTCCGTTAAAACCCGCTTTTACCTGCTTGCTGTAATAGTCATCGAGCTGGGCAATGATGTACCTGTTATCCATCCCCATGGTATCATACATCAGCCTCATTGGTGCAGCTTGTATAGGGGCTTCATTAAACCGCGAATCACCCGTGCGGGCGGAGGCTTTTTGAGGTTCAGGGTGACAGCCAAGGAGTAGTAAAGAAAAAAATATAGTTATGATAACAAAGGAAGTAAGGCGCATATTTTCTGATTCAGCTATATACAAATTTATTGGTGTAGTCAATAATATCAAGCCGCTAGTTCATTTTTAACAAATTTAATCATATCATCGATAAAGTCATAATAGCATTGGTTGAGGTGATAATAGTTCGT
Source organism: Flavipsychrobacter sp. (assembly GCA_021155965.1). GTDB lineage: Bacteria > Bacteroidota > Bacteroidia > Chitinophagales > Chitinophagaceae > Nemorincola. Next base: position 13,655 of record JAJNBJ010000028.1, on the reverse strand, counting down.
CACAAACAATTCATATGCTTTACCTACATCGGGCATATGCTGCGCCCTGCGGAATAACCCACCCAAAGACCGTTCCATCCCCTTCAGGCTGCGATAATGGTATAGCCAGTTGTGCAACTTCATATTCGGGAAATAAGCAGCAAACTTCAGAGGAAAATATTGCTCATATTTTCCCAGTTGGGCATAAGTGTGTTGCGTGAATGCAAGCAGCGCAGTTTCATTAATAAATATCTTAGGGTCGTTGGCAAGGAAGTGGTCGTAAAGGGTATCCATTATTGCGCCGGCATACAATCCATAATGCTCACGGAACAACAATTTTGCCCTTATTGTAGCGGGATGTTTGTCTGCATACTCATCTATCTTCCTGTGCAATATTATGCCCTTCCTGATGCCTGCGGGAAATGCCTCCAGTGCTACCTTCCCTTTCACATGGTCACCGATCATATTGCCCAGAAGCAATTCTTCATCATCATAAGAAAGAAAGGCATGGCCCAGGTAGTTCATGTCTGCTAAGCTACAATAAGATGAGGAACAATTGTGCTATTTATCGAATTCATCTTGAAGCAACTTATCTGCAATTTTGCTTATCTGCCGTTCAGATATAGAGCCCTCTATGAATTTCTTATACCCTTTACCCGGATGCACTACAACAGTAGCGGGTATAGAGCCCTGCCAGCTGTTATCTATTTTAGGAATGAACACATTAGGGTTGGTATCAGAGAGCCATACTACTTCTGGTGTAAGCTTCTTTTTCTCTACAAATCTAGCCAGCTTATACGGATAATCTTCTTTAAAATCGAGGCTCACCAGCAATACTTTTACAGGCTGGTTAGCGTAGCGTTTTTTAAGCGCATCAAACTCAGGCAGCTCAGCTACGCATGGCGCACACCAGGTTGCCCAGAAATTGATGATGTACAAAGTATCTTTTGATGAAGTGTAATGTATAACCTGGTCGGCACTGAAAGCGGGTATCTGCTGTGCTTTTGTACAAATTGCGGCTAAAAGTATTAAACAACTAAAAATTACTTTTTTCATGATAGATAGCGCTCATTTTTATGCAAGGTACAAAACAGGAGCGTGCCTGCTGCAAATACCTTTTTTGTATTAAGTTTGTTCTCATTATGGATAAGAAAACGGCCTTATTAAAAGAAAAAACGCTACAAGCACTGAAAGGTGGCGGGGATAAACGAATTGAGGCGCAGCATAAAAAAGGTAAGCTGAGTGCGCGTGAGCGGCTGCAATTATTGCTGGATGAAGGTTCGTTTGAAGAAATAGGGCAGTTAGTAACGCACCGCAGCCGCGACTTTGGAATGGAGAAGGAAATATACCCGGGCGATGGTGTTGTAACAGGATATGGTACAGTGAGTGGAAGGCTTATCTATGTATTCTCGCAGGATTTTACAGTATTTGGCGGCAGCTTATCCGAAACACATGCCGAGAAGATAGTGAAGATAATGGAGTTGGCATTACAGAATGGCGCACCTTTAATAGGGTTGAATGATAGCGGCGGGGCACGTATACAGGAAGGAGTAGTATCCCTTGGCGGTTATGCCGATATTTTTCATCGTAATGTACAGGCATCAGGAGTAGTGCCGCAGATCTCTGCTATAATGGGCCCTTGTGCCGGTGGCGCTGTATATTCTCCTGCTATTACCGATTTTATCCTGATGGTAGAGCATACCTCCTATATGTTCGTAACCGGGCCTAACGTAGTAAAAACGGTCACGCACGAAAATGTGACCAGCGAGGAATTGGGCGGTGCACATACTCATGCTTCAAGATCGGGTGTTACCCATTTTGCCTGCGCAAACGAGATAGAATGTATAGAGCACGTTAAAAAACTGCTCAGCTATATGCCGCAGAACTGCGAAGAAGACGCACCGGTATATGCCTATGAAATGAACGATGAGGCCCGTCCCGAGCTTGACAAAGTTATCCCGGAAAATCCCAACCAGCCATATGATATAAAGGAAGTGATAGCGGAAGTGGTGGATGCAGACTCCTTCCTGGAAGTGCACAAAGAGTACGCCGAGAATATAGTTGTTGGCTTTGCGCGTATTGCGGGCCGCAGCATAGGTATTGTTGCCAACCAGCCGGCATTCCTTGCCGGCGTGCTCGATAACAACTCGAGCAAGAAAGGTGCACGCTTTGCGCGCTTCTGTGATGCATTTAATATACCCCTGCTGGTTATTGTGGATGTTCCCGGCTTTATGCCCGGTACCGATCAGGAGTGGCATGGCATTATCACCAACGGCGCTAAACTGCTTTATGCACTGAGCGAGGCCACTGTTCCTAAAATAACCGTTATTACCCGCAAAGCATATGGCGGCGCTTATGATGTAATGAACTCAAAACACATTGGCGCAGACCTAAACTTTGCATGGCCTACAGCCGAGATTGCAGTGATGGGCGCTAAAGGTGCTGCAGAGATAATCTTCAAAAAAGAAATATCAGACGCGGCAGACCATGAAGCAAAGCTGAAAGAAAAAGAAGCCGAATACCTGGAAAAATTTGCAAATCCCTACGGTGCAGCAGCGAGGGGATTTATTGACGAGGTGATCATGCCATCGGATACACGCGCCAAGCTGATAAAAGGCTTCAAAATGCTGGAAAACAAAGTGGCAAGAACACCGAAACGCAAACACGGCAATATCCCGCTTTAAATTTGTTTAAGGATCTCTGTATTGGTTATTATGTATAAAAGGATATATATAACCAATCACTGCATTCCCACAATTCATTTCCTTACCTGATCAATTATGCAGCCCTTCATAAAGGCTAAGGGTAATGATCAGCAAATAAAGGAATAGTAATATAACAAATGTCCTTTTCATATACTGAGTTTTAATAGGTTCAACTCCTGATTAGTGTAATGCAATTTCTATGCCATTTTATAATTTCCTTTATAAGTTTCCGGGAATAATTTATACGATTTAAACATTAAAACGGCATGGACTTTGCGCGCTTTGCGCATCCTTTGCACCTTTGCGTGAAAATTTCAATGTCGGCTTTTATTGCCATTTAGTATTAATGGCCCTTTAACAACTGCAACGAAATAGGCCACAATAGCCAGCGTAGCTATCCCGGTAGTGATAAACAATGCTTTAGCGCCAAACTGGAACCAAATTAACCCCGCTATACTGCTTGCTGCCAGTGTGCATATGCTTTGAAAAGCAGTATAAGTGCCGATAGCCGTAGCAGTGTCTTTTTTATCAGCAGTGTTCGATATCCATGCCTTACTGACACCCTCGGTAGCAGCAGTATATATTCCGTAAATGAAGAAAAGTGTAAAGAACAGATATAGGTTATCTGCAAACCCCATACCGAAGTAAACAATTGCAAATACCACCAGCCCTGATACAAACACTTTTTTCAGGCCAATTTTATCTCCCAGCTTACCCAGCTGATAAGAAAACAAAGCATAAACCAGGTTATAAAAAATATATACCCCGATAGCTGCAGTATCGCTGAGGCCGGCTGACTTTACCTGCAACAGGAGAAACATATCGGAGCTGTTGAACAGCGCAAATAACAACAACCCTGTTACCAGCTTTTTATACTCGATGGGACTTGTTTTCCAGTATTGTATAAAATCAAAAAAGCGGGTTTGGGTTGCCGGGGCTCCGGGAGTGTGTGGTTTTTCTTTTATAAAAAAAGTAAACGCAACAGAAATAATTCCCGGCGCGAATGCAATGAAGAACAGTGTGGTATAGTCTTCGGGATAAAAGTAAAGGTAAATAAGTGCAGCCGCCGGCCCAAGCACAGCGCCCAATGTATCCATACCCCTGTGAAAACCAAATATTTTTCCTTTTGTTCCGGGAGTGGCTTCATCCGAAAGCAGTGCATCTCTGGCGCCTGTCCTTACACCTTTGCCAATGCGGTCCAGCGTTCTGGCCGAAAATATCCAAGCAGGAACAGTAAATAATGTCATCATTGGTTTTGAAATAGCACTAAGCGAGTAACCCAGCCTCACAAAAGGTAACCTTTTGCCAATATTATCAGACATTTTTCCAAAATAGCCCTTGCTCAAACCTGCAACAGCTTCTGCAAATCCTTCCAGTATTCCGATGAGTAATACTGAGTAATGAAGGCTGTTCAGGTATACAGGTATCACCGGGTACAGCATTTCGCTGGCCATATCTGTAAATAAGCTGACCAGTGATAATAACCAGACCGTGCGTGTTATAGTTTTCAATTACATCTAAAGTTAAAAATAGATTTCGTGTGTTTAGCACCGCACATCATTATTTTTGCAGTGTGAAGCCATTGATCCGCTTTATCGACCTTTTATTGTACACCAGTGTTTTTGCAGCATTATGCGCCACAGCATTGTGTATGGCCACAGAGCGGCTCATCAGCAATACCACGCCCATGGTTGTAAACAGCCTGCACCTGCTTGTATTGGGCAGCACGCTGGCTGTTTACAACACACCCCGAATCGCCAAGATGCTCAGCAGGAAGCAGGCGGGGAAACGCGAATATCACAACTGGTATATTTTCTTTTTCTGTGTGGGTATTATTATTGCAGGCACAGGATTATACCGGCAAACAACCACCATGCTTATCGCTTGTTGCATGCTGGGCATTGTGGCATTCAGTTACTTTTTACCGGTACTGCCATTTAAAAACAGGAAACGCCTGCGCGATTTTGGCGGAATAAAGATAATCGTGCTCACGGGCGTATGGACAGTAGCCACTTCCATATTGCCTATACTCTACTGGCAAAAGAACATTGCTGACTACCCTCTTGAGATCACCATACGGTTTGTGCTGGTTTTTATCCTTTGCGTATTGTTTGACCTGAGAGATATGCAGCCCGACCTGAAAAGCAGTATTTATACGATCCCGAACAAAGTGGGTATTGAGAACAGTTACCGCCTTATTTATGCTACACTTGTATTGTTCGTTATACTTAGCGTGTTGCAATATTTCAGGCACCCGGTATCTGGGCGGCTGGTAAGTGCAGCTATAACTGCCGCTGCTACTTGGCTGGTAACACAATACGTGAAAAAACAACCGGGAGACCGCGTATATCTGCTGCTGGTGGATGGGGTAATGCTACTATATGCACTGCTGGTTTTGCTATATTAAGAAAGCCCCGCATTTGCAGGGCTTTCAATTTTTTAATTGGGCATTACTTGCCGAGCTGGCTCCAGATAGCCGGGTTCATTAACCCCGACATACCCACCATGGCAATTACAATAACGTAGAATAATATAGTGAGCGCCGAAACTACAACACCAATAATAGCACATATCCGGCCTGCTTTCAGGTTACTGTAGGATGATGGCTTATACATGGATGGGTTGACCATATATAACCTGTTGTCTTTTTTAGCCAGTACAATGGCTATGATACCGCACACCAGGCCAACGATACCATAACAAAAACACCCTACAATAGATATAATGCCAAGTACCAACACTGCTGTTGCATTGGGTAAATTTTGCTGCGGGCCGTCATTAAAAATATTTTGCTGTTGATTTTCCATTAGGTATAAATTTTATGATTTGCTATCTTGTAAATGTAAAAGCTTATTACGATAAATGCAACTATAAGCTGGAAAATGACGATAACTTTTGCCCCTTTGCTGAATTTAAACACCATATGCAGCATGGCAAATACAATTAACCCCATCATAGGTATTGTAGCAGGGTGCATTTGCAGGCTGGCGGGGAGGTCGCCCTTCAGCAGCAGGATGAAACTTCTTTGCATACCGCAACCGGGGCACTCCATATGAAGGAGTGTCTTTGAAGGGCACGCCAGTAAATGCTTTTCTAAAAAACTCACCAGGCTCATCTGGTACAAAATAAAACAGGCTGCCCATTTTTCAAAGGCAGCCTGTTACTATTAATGCATTCTTTTTATTGTTTTACTACAGGTATCACTTGCATATTGCCATCCTTCTGTACTGCAACCTGGTAAATACCTGCAGCCCAATTAGCTGTGTTTATACTACCTGTGCTGCTCATTTGCTCAGTAGCAATAGTACGCCCTGCTATGTCGTAAACATTTACCATGTAAGTACCAGCTTTTTCAGCCTGTAATGTCAATGCATTCACTACCGGGTTTGGATAGGCCGTGATGCCAATATTATTCACTAATTGCTCGACAGAAGTGGTAACGATTGGCGTTAATGTAATGGATGTATTGCCTGAAATATCGGCAGCATCCTGCAAATTATTCCCATTAACTGCATTAAGTGTGGAGTACATAGTTATATTGCCAACGTTAGTTGATGGTGCCACCCATGTAAATTGCACATCGTATGTTCCGGCTGGCACGCCATTCCTGCCTGCTGTATGTTCAATTATGTCTAGCGAAGAAGCAGAATGGCTGGCAACTCCGGATGGCAATCCTGAACTTGGGAATGTCCCCGCTTGTACCTGTGAAGCGCCTGTGCCGCTTACAGCTGCAAACTGGAACCCAAACTTAGGTAATGAAGATGTGTTCACGCCATGTATTTTGACTGTATAAGTCATACCGGGTTTGTAACGGGTTGTAGTTACACCCGCCGAGTCGAGTGTAATTGTAACTGTTGTACTCGTGCCTGTGCCATGGCATCCTGTTGCACAATTAGCTGTAGCTGTAGCACCTTTTGCTCCCGTTCTGTTACCTGCAAGAGGAGCAGGCCCCCCGGCGTAACTCGTCAGCAATACATAACCCATTCCTGCAATAGCTGTAAGAAGTAAAATTCTTTTTTTCATTTTCGTAGTTTTTTAGTAGTTATGGTTTTAACTTTTAATTAATCAAATGTAAATACGTCAATCAAATGTAAGATAAATTATCTATCCACAGACAAATCTATGACACATATGCCGCAAATGTCGGGGTAAATAGACGAAGCGGGAATATTTAAGGCTGAACTAAGTAATAAGCGGAATTTGGAATTTGGAATTTGGAATTTGAATTTTGCCAAAATTTATGGGACATAAGAAATTAGTAAAATTCCAGGCGCTGGATACCTTTAAAAATGTGCTCCAGCACCCGGAAAATACCGCTGGCAACTGGCATTCATGGTTTAAGAATGATAATCCGGTCACACTAGAACTGGCATGTGGCAAAGGAGAATACAGCGTGAACCTCGGCAGGGAGCATAGGAACCGCAATTTTATTGGTGTGGATATAAAGGGCAACCGCATCTATACCGGCGCAAAAATTGCATTAACAGAGGGATTAAACAATGTAGCATTCCTCCGCACGCATATAGGGCAGATCACCACCTATTTTGCACCAGGCGAAGTGGAAGAGATATGGATCATCTTCCCCGATCCTTTCCTGAGGAAAGGCAAGGCAAAAAACCGGCTTACCCATCCTCGCTTCCTGCACGCTTACCAGCAAATATTAAAACCAGGCGGACGTATCAACCTGAAAACGGATTCTAAAGAGTTATACGATTTCACTATAGAGACCATACAGGAACAGGGCTGCACCGTACACGAAAATATAGCGGATGTTTACGGGCAGGGAAAAGCATCCGGCCCCCTCGCCATCCAAACGTTCTATGAAAAAATGCACCTGGCAGATGGACGTACTATATATTTTGTTTCATTCTCATTGCCTGAAACACCAATAGTGCTGGAAGGGCGTTTTGAACAAAAAGAGGAACTTTAATGCAATTTAATATTCGCGACTTTATACTTTCTACTTAAGACTTTCTACTAACTTTGAAAGAGGGTAAAGATTATTATATATTGCCGAACGGCCTGCTTGTATTTACTGCATCATATCTTACTGAAAGGGGGTATTGTTGCGGTAATGGCTGCCTGAATTGCCCCTATGAATATACGAATGTACCGGAACCCAAACGCAGTGAACTATTAAAGAAGCGAAACAATGAAAGCAAAACCCAGGAGTAAAGAATCCCCGCCCGAACGTAACCGTTCGGTACGGGCGGGCATATACGATGCCATTTATGATGTGGTGCGGTGCGTGCCCAAAGGCCGCGTAACCAGCTATGGTGCAGTTGCTGCTGCCATAGGTGCAGCATCGGGGGCAAGAGTGGTAGGTTATGCGATGAATAATTGCCTGAATGTAAAACCCAAAGTCCCCGCGCACCGCGTAGTGAACAGGAGCGGATTGCTGACCGGCAAACACCACTTTACCCCACCCGAAAAAATGCAGCAATTGCTGGAAAAGGAAGGGATAAAAGTGAAAGAGGATAAAGTGGTGGACTTTAACGTTTTATTTTGGGACCCCATTAAAGAATTAACGGTCTGATTGAAATAGTTTTGCTTAGTATTGTTCAAAATATCGGCTGAAAGCCAGTATATGTATCCAAGCGTTTCCCGTGCCCTTGCAGTTTGTGCCGTATTGTTCCTAGCACAACATTTTATTTCCTGCGATATTCAGCCAAAAAAACCTGCACCGTCCGGTTTCAGTGATAATAGTTTCACCCGCAAACTGAAATTAGCCTTAAAGCCTTTCGATACTGCCGGCAAAAAAGTCTTCAGGTCTATAGGCGACGATGTGCGCTTCATTTACCAGTCAGATGATTACCAGCCCATCTGGGTAAAACAGAATTACAAACCCGTACATGCCAGTGAGCGGATCATTGAAGAACTTGAAGATACTTATTGGGATGGCCTCGATACAGCACGCTATCAACTGGCAAGGCTGAAAGATCTGCGCATAAAACTGGACACAACCAAAGTGAACAGTGTACATGATGCTATTGCTTTCGATACATTGCTTACCCGGAATTATTTAATGGCGGCAAGAGAACTGCTGATAGGAAAAATAAGCCCTAAAAAAGTCGACTCGTTGTGGTACTACCCCAACGACTCGGCATGGAACGCACCGCAATTACTGATAAGCGGAAAAAAAGATTATCCATCCCTCAGTACTTACCGTAGTGAAGTACCTACGTACAAACTGCTGCGTGAAGAATACCAGCGTTTTAAAAACCTGGCAAGTGACAGTGCATTCCTGCAGGCTATAGAGGGTATTCGGTATGTGAAGCATCCTGACAGCGACATGCTCTATAATATTTTTGACGTTATCGGGTACGAAATGCCTTGGCTGGAGACCATACCTGGTGACAGCATCAGCGAGCTGAAACAAATTTACTTCGCCTACCAGGCATACCGTGGTATACCACAAACAGGCAGGCTGGATAGTATAACCCTGGCGTATTTGGCCACACCGGTGGATACCTTCCTCCAAAAGATCTCTATTAATATGGAACGTGTGCGGTGGATGCAACGCCAATTCACCGACCTGTATGTTATTGTCAATGTATCGCTTATGGAAATGTTCCTGCGCCGGGGAGATACCAATGCCATGCACATGCGCGTAGTAGTAGGTAAACCGGAGCGGCAGACGCCGTCGCTTAGCGCCAGCATGGCAAATGTAGTCATTAACCCGCCATGGGGCGTGCCACCCACTATCCTTAAAAAGGATGTATTGCCGGGGCTGCAGAAAAACGGTAAAAAATACCTCGACAAAAAAGGCCTGCGTGTATACGACCAGGAAGGTAAGCGTGTACAGGCATCAGCCATCACTGCAAAAAACTACAGGCGGTACAATTACAAGCAGGCACCCGGCGATGACAATGCACTCGGCTATGTAAAATTCAACCTGCCCAACAAATGGGACATCTACCTGCACGATACCCCGCACCGCGAGGATTTTGTGAAGCGTTTCCGTGCATTAAGTTCCGGCTGTATACGGCTTCAGCGCCCGCTCGATCTTGCTGTTTATGTGCTATCCGATCTTGAGGGCAAAAGGTACACACCTGGCCGGCTGGACACCGTGATCAAAACCCACAAAACCCGCTGGGAGGTGCTTAAAAATAAGATACCGGTGCACATCACCTACCTTACGGCATTTGAAGATACAACCGGTAAACATATCCAGTTCCCACGCGATATTTACCACCGCGATGATAAACTGATGACCTTACTGAATTGATATTGTCTTTACGCTATCAACCCTTTCATTGGTCATATATTGTATTACTTTTTCTGTTGGTAAGTTTGCGGCGAAAACATTCTCCTGCACACCATCTATTTTCTTATTCAGCCAGTAAGAGCTGGCGAAGTATTTCTTCTCTGGATAGTATATGAACAGGCAGTTGCCATCCTTTATCGTATTGATAATTGGCAATGACAACCTCGACGATACTGCCGGACAACCCCAGCTGCGGCCAAGCTTCCCCCTGCTATCAACAACTCTCGCATTTACATACTCAGAGCCATGCACTACTACACCGCGTGCACGTGCCGCAGTATTATAACCTGCATCCATACCATCCAGGCGAAGCGAAGTGCCATGCTCCCCCCTGTATGTTTCACCTGTTACGTAAAAACCGAGGGAGCTTTTATGGGAATTCTCCTTATTGGAGAAAGACACCGCATACTCATCGCCCGAACCTTGCCCGTGTGCAACATAGGTGTTGAACAGAACTTTCTTCTTGTTCATGTCTATTATCCACATCCTGTTCTCCACCGAAGAAAGTTCGAAGTTGCAGACCGTCAGTATATTTCCTTTAAGCTTACCCTCACTTTTCAGGTTCAGGTAACCATGATAGGCCTTCTCAAATACGTCGTAAGACAAGCGATTGCTGCCAAAGTCGATCTGGTTATAAACCGCAGAGACATAATTTCCTGCCTTAACTTCATTGTTCTCAGCCTCAGCTTCACTCGCCACAACTTCCCGACCGGTGAATGAGCAACACATAAGATACACCCCCGCGCACAAAAGCACTCTCTTCATTATCCTATTAATTAAAAGTTAATAAATTGATTTGGAATACAGCGAAGGTACGTAATAATATTTGATTTACAATGCGTTGTACGCGCTAACTTTTATTTAACAATTCTAAACAATTGATTGACTATCAAATATTTATTAAGCAAAAAATATACTATTAACTCATTATTTTGAAACCGTTTACAATCTATTCTGGTATATTGCAGGGTGTTTATCAGGTTGATATTAATTTTACTTATTATGCCATTTCTTGGTTTTGGCCAGGAAGGGGATGTCTGCAATGCCATAATTACTATAACCCAGGATGCGCCCAACAAATTCCGGAACATAAAGGGCAAAATGCTCGAATCAAACGCAACCGCAACAATGTGGGCCTCTGGGATAAAGGTACCCGGCAGCATAGGGCACCGGTTCGTACAGTCTATGGGGTTGTTTTATGAATGCGCTTTCTTTCAGACAAAAAATAAACAAGAATTAGAACCGGTCTATGAGCAATACAAAACCGTTTTAAATAACTGCCTGCTGCATGAAGGTTACACCCTTTCGCTGCATCCTAATTTTAATGCCGGGATTGCGAATTATAAAAAACTGGTTTTCATGACGGAGGCGAAAAATGATGCTAACCCTGCCGGTCCGCCACCGCACATAACCCTTGAGGTCACCTATAGTAAGATCACGGGGTATTATACTATTGTAATGTTTATTTTCGAGCACTGATTATGGATCCGGTTAAAGATTATATAGAGGTCAATAAAGCCCTTTGGGATGAGAAAACGCAGCACCATGTGAATTCAGACTTTTACGGGACGGAGGAATTTATTGCCGGTATGTCATCGCTGAATGATATAGAATTAGGGTTGCTGGGAGATGTAAAAGGTAAATCTATACTTCATCTGCAGTGCCATTTCGGGCAAGATACATTGTCATTGGCACGGATGGGTGCAACAACAACAGGCGCTGATTTTTCAGGCGAGGCAATAAAAAAGGCTCGGGAACTAAATGAACAATTGGGATTAAACTCGGAGTTTATCTGCACAGATATTTACGACCTGCCCAATAAGCTGGATAAACAATTTGATATTGTCTTCACATCTTACGGTACAATTGGTTGGCTGCCCGACCTGCAAAAATGGGCTGCTGTCGTATCGCGATATGTAAAGCCCGGGGGCTTCTTCCTGATAGTTGATTTTCATCCCGTGGTATGGATGTTCAGCAATGATTTCAGTAAAGTACAATATTCCTACTTCAACAAAGAAGCAATAGTAGAAACACTTGAAGGCACTTACGCTGATCGCAATGCGGATATTAATATGAAAGAAATAGGCTGGAACCATGACCTCTCTGAAATAATGCAAAATCTGATCAATGCAGATTTGAATATTGCAACCTTTAAGGAAATAGACTATTCTCCGTACAACTGCTTCCACAATATGGCAGAAGTGAACTCCGGCCAATATTATATAAAGGGGATGGAAGGTAAGCTGCCTATGGTGTATGCTATAAAGGCGAATAAGACGTTATCAACCTAGAATATCTTCTACATTCTTTTTTATGTTGCTGGCAATTTTGCTCATCGGCAGGTCGTTATCATCATGGCCAAAAGGATCTTCAATTTCTTCTGCAACCATCTCCAGGCTGGCCAGCACGTAGAAAACCAACGCCACAACGGGTATCAGCAAGTAATGCAATGAGAAAGCATACCCCAATGGCAGTGTCATAATATAAATGAAAATGAACTTCTTTACAAAAACGCTGTAGGAATAAGGAATAGGCGTGTTTTTGATACGCTCGCAGGCCCCACAAATATCAAGGAACGATTGCAGCTCATTATTTACAATAATAAGGTGTTCACCTGTTATTAACTTCTCCCGGTGCAGGAGGCTTAGTTTGGTAGCGATCATACCGGCTACCTGGTTAGGTATGTGCTTACTGTGGTCCAATTCGGGTATTTCCGGGTGCGGCTCTGTATCCAGTTGAAGACGTGTAGCTTCCGCACGCAGGTGTTGCTGCAATACATCGGCGAACATAGGTATTGTTTTCACGAAAAACTGCCTGTTCTTTGTATCACTATGCGGCAGGAGTGCATTCATTTTTATCGCCAGGTTGCGACTGTTGTTCACCAATGCGCCCCACTGTTTACGTCCTTCCCACCAACGGTCGTATGCGGTATTAGTGCGAAACACAAGCAGCATCGAGATCACGAAACCTAACAATGTCTGCAAAATGGTGAAATGTCCTATAGAACTATTTGCTGTGAGCTTCAGGTAGTCGGTCTCTAAATATACTATGCCGCCGGTATAAGCGCTCACCAGCAATATCATGGGGAATAATTGCCTGAGCGTATCTGCTTTTTTAAAGACAAATATGCTTGCCAGCCACGCCTTGGTGTTATAGTTGATCATTCGCAGCAAGATATATAAAAAGCATGGTTTTGGCACACTGGATAACTGTGTGATCTTCAATGCACTTTTCGACAGTGTATTTTTCATCTTGAAATCAGCTGAAAAGTTTTGTCAAAACCCTTTCTCCCCGTATCTTTGCAGGCCCTACCTACCTCAACCTTTTTGTTAAAAAAGCTGTTAGTTTCAAAATAAGCTGAAATAACATTTGGCGGTGTGCGAATGATACCTATCTTTGCGCTCCCAAAATGAAAACGGTTGGTTGATTTGCGGGGGAAGTTCTTTAAAAGTGTTACCGGGGGCAGTTTTTGAAAGTTTTTCAAAAATAAACTGAAAAACAATTTTGCAGTTCGGTAAGTAACCTATACCTTTGCACTCCCTTTGAGAAAAAAGGGTAACAAAAAAGCAACGAAAAGTTCTTAGAAAGGTAACAAAACAGGTGACCGGTTAAAGGCCGGATGTAAGGTTCAAATCCTTTGTCACAGCAGAGTTCGGTTAATCCGGGCGACGTTCTTTGAAAGATTGGGAAAGCAAAAAAGTAAC
>JAJNBJ010000005.1 GCA_021155965.1 Flavipsychrobacter sp. | reverse complement strand
TGTAAGCACCTTTCAGGACTAACAAAAACACCTGTAAAGTAAAAACAGGATTATCTCACAAAGTGTAAAGCAATTTCAGGACGAGGCATATACCTAAACCGGGTATAATTATACCGAAACAGGGTATAATTATACCTTTTGGGGGTATAAATATACCCTTTTATACCCCTTTATACCTTAAAATAAAACACATAAAATAAGCCCACAGCGCATTTTGCTCACATTTAATAATATATATGTACCCAAAACGGCCTATCCCCCAAATTATACCTTGGTTTTTACGGTTAAGGGTATGCGATCGCAAAAATTTTATTCCGATCCTTACATTTGATGTATGAAATTTTTAAGAGTTTTTTTATGTGCTATGGTGCTCTGCGCTGCATTGGCAGCGCAGGCGCAGGATGTGCTGTATAGCGAATATGAAAAATTCGACACCCGTAATGATGCTTATTCGGTGATAGGGATGTGCGGGGGCAGGTTATATACTTATACCAACCAGGGCGGCAATGCCATGCTGAATGCCTATGATGACAGTATGAACAAACTGGCTACGGTGCTGCTGGATTTTTTCCCGGCAAGGATATATGAGACACGGTTCGTAGCATACCCGGATAAGATAATTGCGCTGTACCAGGGGCTGGAAGGTAATAAGGTGATACAATATGCCGCGCTGCTGGATGAAAAGGGCAGGCTGAAGGGCAGGCCGATAGAACTGGGGAGTGAAAAGACGGGGATTTTCGGTGCAACGCAGAGCTACTTCAGCAGCGCGGTGTCTGAGAATAAGAAGTGGATACTGGTGTATACGGCGGAAGACGATGGATCGGAAGTGAAGTTCGAGGGCAAGTGGCTGGACGACCAACTGGTGATACAGAAGCGCAGCAAGGCAACCTTCAAAGCAGACAACAGGGTGGAGCATGGAGAGGTGCATACCAGCAATGACGGCACTGTGTATATGGCTGCTTATACCACTGTAGGCGCCCAGGACTATGCTGACCAATACTGGATACTGACCCTGCCATTGGGTGGCAATAAATTTGACCCTAAGGAGTTAATGCTGCATGACCTGTATGCTGCCGGCGGCTACATGAAACTGGATAATACAAACGGCAAGGTTTACTTTGGCGGGTTCTACTCTGCCAAAAAGAATGGCGGTTATGACGGTGTTGTGTTTTCCACTCTTGATATGATGGGTGATGGTGCGCCGAAGGGGAAACTGCTGCCATTTGATGAAAAACTGGTGAATGCTGCAGGCAGCAGGCGCAAGGGGCACCCGTTTGATAATTTCCAGGTGAGGCAACTGATAGTGAAAAATGACGGTGGCTTTGTGCTGATCAGCGAGGAGGAGTACGTGATAACACGAAACAATTTTACGCCGGGCTTCGGCTACTATTCTGCCTACAGCCCTTATATGACCAATACGGTGCGTGAATATCATTTTGATGATATTATGTCGCTCTCATACAATGCTGATGCGGCCTTGCAGTGGCATGCGTTCATACGCAAGGATCAGTATTCGCAGGAAGATGGGGGAGTATTCTCATCGTATGCACTGCTGAATACGGGCGGTACGCTGGCATTCCTTTTCAACGATTATAATGCGCGGCGCTCTACGATACAGTTAGCAACGTTAACGGCAGACGGGCAAACGAATGTGCGTGGTTTTGCTGCTGAGGGCAATGATTATCCTGACTGGCTGCCCAAGAGCGGCAAGCAGGTGGCTGCGCGTACGCTGGTGGTGCCGTGTTTCCATAAAAAGCAGATATGCTTTGCGAGGGTGGAGTTTTAGTCCTTCGACAGGCTCAGGGTGACAGTTGATAGGTTGATAAGAGTGGCGGGAAATTTGTGGCGCGAGTGGCCCTCCCTTGATTTGGCTGTCTCTTGTCGCTCAGCAATGGTTCGACAAGCTGCCAATGACATTGTTGGAAATGGATAGTGGATAAGTTTCGGTTTGAATTCGGTTGGCAGGCGTTACCTTAGCGGCAAATTTTGGTGGTACGCTGTGCTGCAGTTATTCAGAAATAATAGCCCGTTTACTGTAATTGTATTGTTCATATTTGCCCTTGTGGTAAAGTTCCCGGCATTGCTGCACCCAATTGCGCCGGACCCTGTGGCGGGGCATTTCTTATTCAACTATATACTTAAGGGACTTGACTTTGTATTCAGGCATGGGGCATTTGCTTATACCATGCTGGCTATTGTGATATTGTACGTTCAGGCAATATACCTGAAGAGCATAGCATCCAGGCATAAAATTTTCCCCAGGGCCACTTATATACCATCTTTTGTCTTCCTGCTGCTTACTTCTATTTACCTGCCGTTCAATTCATTTTCAGAAACACTGATCGTGAACTGGCTGTTGTTGGGTGCTGTGGATGTGATGTTTGGTTTTACACAAACCACTCAACCCAGGAAGCTTATTTACAACGCCAGTTTTTTGCTGAGCATGGCAGCGCTGTTCCAGTTCACATTCCTGGCATTCTTCTTTCTGCTGCTGGTGGGCATGGTGCTTTTCCGGTCGTTCAACCTGGGAGAATGGTCGGTGGCGATGATGGGGTATATCACTCCGTTCTATTTCCTGGCGGGGATACTGTTCCTGGCAGACAGGTTCAGTGTATATGCAGAATGGCCACATATTGGGTTTTCGCTGTCATCACACGTTACATCAATATTTTATATCATTACTATGGTGGCGGGCATACTCATATTGCTGGCATCGGGCATATATGCCATGCAACTGAATGTGGCTATGAGTAATATATATGTAAGGCGAGACTGGATAGCACTTTCGTTCTATTTAATCATATCAGTTTTTGTAGCTATTCTTACTGATGAGGCTTTGCGAACAGCGTGGCTGATAACCATGCCGGCATTGAGTATTATCATCTCTCACGCGTTTTTGCTTGAAAAGAACAGGCGATTTAGTAATTTTATCTTTTATTTTTCACTCTTTTTCCTTGTTTTCTGCCTTTGGCGAATAAATAGTTAAGTAAAATGAAGTTTGGAGTTATTGTTTTCCCCGGTTCTAATTGCGACAGAGATATGCAACATGCTTTACAGGACGACCTTCAGCAGGAGGTAGTAATGCTGTGGCATAAAGACCGAAACCTGAGCATGTTCACAAAAAATGACTGTATTGTATTGCCGGGAGGTTTTTCTTACGGTGATTACCTGCGCTGTGGCGCTGTAGCGCGTTTCAGCCCGATGATGGAGCAGGTGATCAATTTTGCCAACAATGGCGGCAAGGTGCTGGGTGTGTGCAATGGCTTCCAGATATTGTGTGAAGCCGGGTTGCTACCAGGTGTATTGTTGCAGAACGATCACCAGAAATTTGTGTGCAAAAATGTGTATATAAAAAGCGAAAGTACCAATAACCTGATAGGAGTAAATGTGGGGGAGAAAGCTTTGAAGATACCCGTGGCGCATGGCGAGGGCAGGTATTATGCAGATGCGGCTACACTGAAACAGCTACATGACAACAAACAGATAGTTTTCAGGTATTGTGATGAGCATGGCGAGGTGCATATCAATTCGAACCCCAATGGGGCCATTAATAATATAGCGGGTATATGTAACGAGGGCAGGAATGTATATGGTATGATGCCGCATCCTGAAAGGGCATGTTCGACAGCATTGAACAACATAGACGGCAGGGCTATATTGATGGCGTTGAATTAACCCTCAAAATCAACCTTTAACCCCAAAGAAGGCAGTTATTCACAAAATAAAAGTTAAAAAAACGCAATGTATGGGGTATTTCCCTGTAAGGGCTTTATTTTGTAGTGTTAATAACCTGTCTTAGATATAAAACCGAGTTATGAAACTGATAAAGAGTTTTCTCCTGTTTATACCTGTCTTGTTTGCAATGCCTTCGTTCGGTCAAATGATCGAAGATCCTACAACATGGAATTATGAAGTGAAAAAGAAGAGTGCTACTGAGTATCAACTGATATTTCATGTGGACTTGAAGAGCGGCTGGCATATATGGTCGTTGAAACCCGGTGGGGATGGTTTCCAGATAGTGCCTTCGTTTGTCTTTGACAAGAATGCCAAAGTGAAAATGAAAGGCAAGGTAATAGAAAAAGGACATGCAACGACGACTGTGATGGATGGTGTGGATGGCAAAGTGACCTATCTCTCAGGTAAAATAGATTATGTTCAGGATATTGTTGTCACCGGGAAAACGAAAATTGTGGGCAAGCATGAATACCAGGTATGCAATGACAAGTTGTGCCTTGCGCCCACAACCAAGAGTTTTAGTTTTGACATTAATTAGTTGATGTGATGATTAGCGAAAGCTAATGGAATTGTGATGATGGGATAAATGAAATAGCGATTTATGAGGAAAGCACTGAATGCTTTTTTGTTGGTTTTGTTTAGTTTGTTCGCCTCTGCTTCCTACGGGCAGATGACATTGGATGAGAGTAAATGGGGTTTAGAGGCAAAAAAGAAAACCGGTAATGAGTACGAACTTATTCTGCACCTGCAATTGCCGAAACAATGGCATATATATGCTTTTAAGCCGGGTGGGGATGGGATGCAGATAGCACCAACTGTAACCTTTGTAAAAAATGGCAAGGTAAAACTTAATGGTCCGGTAAAAGAGAAAGGTAAACTGCTGACGGAAACTATAGATGGGATAGATGGTGCGGTAAATATGTACAAAGGCAACGTTGACTATGTTCAACTAGCTACTATAAGCGCAAATACAAAAATCACCTGCAAATATTCTTACCAGATATGCAATGACCAGATGTGCCTTCCTCCTACGGACAAAACAATAACCGTAGAGGTGAAAGATGCAGGTGGTAGCAGCGAAATAACTACCTCGGAGGAGGTTGCGGTTGTTCCCGGCGCAGATACCAGCGCATCGGACACTGCCAGTGCAAATATGGGTAGTGCTACGGATACGCTGCCTAGTAATGTGGCGACAGTAACTCCTGAGGTAAAGAACGAACCGGAGTCGCCGGTAAAAACAGAGCAGCAGTCGTTGATCCTGTTATTCCTGCTGTGCTTTGGCGGTGGGTTGCTGGCGGTTGTTACACCCTGTGTATTCTCTATGATACCCATAACGGTGAGCTTCTTTACCAAGCGCAGTAAGACGCGCAAAGAAGGTATCAGGAATGCGATATACTATTCGTTGTCTATCATCATCATCTTTACAGTACTGGGATTGGTGATCTCAGCCCTATTTGGGCGGGATGCCTTGTATAAAATATCCACCAACTGGATACTCAATATCTTCTTCTTCCTGCTGTTCGTGGTGTTCGGCATTTCGTTCCTGGGTGCGTTCGAGATAACGCTACCATCCTCGTGGACGAGCAAGACGGATTCGAAAGCAGGGTTGGGCAGTTTTGGCGGTATCTTTTTCATGGCGCTTACGCTTGTGATCGTTTCGTTCTCGTGCACAGGACCAATTCTGACCATGTTATTTGGATTGCTGGCGGCGGGGGGCTGGGCTGGGCCCATAGTGGGCATGTTCGCATTCTCGCTGGCATTATCGCTGCCTTTTGCGTTGTGTGCCATATTCCCGGCGGTCATAAATAACCTGGGTAAATCGGGTGGCTGGCTGAACCAGGTGAAAGTGACACTTGGCTTTATCGAGCTGGCGCTGGCGTTAAAATTCTTCTCGAATGCCGACCTGCTGAAACACTGGCGTATACTGGACAGGGAGATATTCCTGGCGCTGTGGATAGTGATCGCTGTTTTACTTGGGTTCTATTTATTGGGAAAACTAAAGCTCTCACATGATGATGAGCCTAAGAAGAATATTTACGGGCAGGAGTATGTTTCGATATTCAAGCTGTTCCTGGCTATTTGCTCTTTCACATTTGCGTTGTACTTGCTGCCCGGTATGTGGGGAGCGCCACTGAATGGCCTTGGCCAGTTTGTGCCGCCTATGGGGACGCAGGATTTTGTGATCACCAATGCAGATGGCAGCGAAAGTTCAGGCGTAAAACCAAAGAAGTTCGTGAACGAAATGAAGATATATGAGCCTAACGTGGTACGCAATAATGGGCTGGTAACTTATTTTGATTATGAAGAAGGCATTGCGGCTGCCGCCAAGATAAAGAAGCCCATCATGCTCGACTTTACCGGTATTACCTGTGTGAATTGCCGCAAAATGGAAACAAGTGTATGGTCGAACCCGAAGGTGCTGGAAAGGCTGAAAAATGATTTTGTGCTTATCTCGTTGTTTGATGATGCCAGGCATGTGCAATTACCCCATGAGGACAGGTACATCTCCAAAGTATCGAACAAAGAAATAACTACATTGGGTGATAAGTGCCTTGATATACAAATAGCCAAGTATAACTCAAACGCACAGCCATTCTATTTCTTCATAGACGAGAAGGAAAACCTGCTTGTAAAAGAAGGTTATGGGTATGACCCTGATGTGGATAAGTTTATTGCCCACCTGGATAAGGTGATCATGAACTACCGGAAGACGCACTAGCAATAAAAGAACAAACACAAATGTCATCCTGAGATTGTCGAAGGATGGTTGAGGTTGGTAATTATGTTCCGTGATGTGGCTGTCTCCAGATATTCAACAATGGTTCGACAGGCTCACCATGACATCTTTTAATAGTTTTAGTAATAGCTTTTAGGATAAACACCTAACGCATGACAAAGACGATCACACTCTCCCTGTTGCCTTCGGAGGCAGCAGATGAACAAGGCATCAAAAAACATATTGCTGCGGAATGCGGCGTGAAAGAAGGCCGTATATCCGGCTATCATATCCAGAAGCGGTCTATAGATGCGCGGGGGCGGCAGGTGAAGATCATTTTGCAGGTGCTTGTTTTTATAGATGAGCGGGTACAGGAGCAATTGCCTTTTGATCCTCAATTGCATGACGTTTCTGATGCGCCGCATGTAGTTATTGTTGGGGCGGGGCCGGCGGGCTTGTTTGCCGCACTGAAGTTAATATCACTGGGAGTTAAGCCCATAGTTATAGAACGTGGCAAGGATGTGCGCAGCCGGCGCAGGGACCTTGCAGCTATGAATAAGGAGGGGGTGGTCAATCCTGAATCGAATTATTGTTTTGGCGAGGGCGGGGCAGGAACGTATAGCGATGGTAAGTTGTATACACGATCTACGAAGCGAGGCAATGTGATGCGCATATTGCAATTGTTCCATCATTTTGGCGCTGATGAAAATATCCTGTACGATGCGCATCCGCATATTGGTACGAACAAACTGCCGAATATTATTACAGCAATGCGCGAACAGATAGTTGCCTGCGGCGGAGAGGTACGGTTCAATACCAAGCTTACTGATCTGATACTGGATAGAGATACTGTAAAGGGTATTAAGACAAATGATGATACTGTTATTAATTGTAGCTCGGTAATATTGGCTACGGGCCATTCAGCGAGAGATATTTTTACATTACTGCATAGTAAAGGTATAGCTATAGAATGTAAGCCGTTTGCATTAGGTGTGCGTATCGAGCATCCACAGCTGCTTGTAGACCAGGTGCAGTATCATTGCACCGTGCGCGATCCTTATTTGCCACCGGCCAGTTATTCTTTAGTGGCGCAGGAGTATGGCAGGGGCGTATTCTCTTTCTGCATGTGCCCGGGTGGCATTATTGCTCCCGCGGCTACTGCACCCGGGGAGGTGGTGGTGAATGGCTGGTCGCCATCAAAGCGTAATAACCCCTTTGCTAATTCGGGTACGGTGGTAGCGGTTGATGAAAAGGATTTTGCAACATATAAATTCACCGGGCCGCTGGCTGCTATGCATTACCAGCAGATGGTGGAGCAGCAGGCTTTTAAGGCAGGGGGGGGTAAACTGGTTGCGCCTGCGCAGCGTATGGCGGATTTTACAGATGGTAAAGTATCAAGGTCGCTGCCGGAGTGCTCTTACCTGCCAGGGATTCATAGTGTAGGTTTGCACGATGTGCTGCCCAAGGAAGTGCATGCAGCATTAAAGAAAGCCGTTGTTGATTTTGGCAAAAAGATGAAAGGGTATTTCACTAATGAGGCAGTACTGGTGGCAACCGAATCGCGTACCAGTTCTCCTGTACGTATTCCACGTGATAAGGAAACGTTGCAACACCCACAAATAAAAGGGCTGTTCCCGTGTGCTGAGGGCGCGGGCTATGCAGGGGGTATTGTATCTGCTGCCATTGATGGGGAACGGTGCGCAGAAGCTGCGGTTAAAATGCGCTGATCATTGTGATCATTGGCCCGGCAATTTATCCGCTATTATTTCGTCTTTCGATTTCATGATGTAGAAGCCGATATAGCTTTGTGTGTATGGGTCTTTTTCTGCATCGTATATTTTTTGCAGGATAGCCTTGCCTTCTGCTGCACGGTCGAGCAGGATAAGCACCATACCTTTATTGATCCATACTCCTTTATAATTCGGATCTTTTTCGTGGCCCTTCAGTATGGTATTATCTAACGAGAGCAGCCGGTTGAAACAGTAGGAGGCTTCTTTCTTATGCCCTGTGTGATATTCCATTACGCCGCCAAGCAACATTGCATCGGCCTCGTTGGGGAAAAGCCTGTTCATGGCCCTTACTGTTTTTAAGCCTACATCAAAACGGTTGAGCTGGCATTCTACATGCAGTTTGTTCACCCATGCTTCGAAATAGAGGCTGTCTTTCTTAATGATGCCGTTAATAGCACTTAATACTTCCTGTAGCTTTTTCGGTTCTCCGCCAGAGCGTATATATCTTGCCGTTGCGGTATCCATCATCACTTTAAGGGCAGGGGATACTTTATGTTTTGCCCCCTGCGCGCAGCAAAGCGCTGCAGACAACATACAAATCAAAAAAGCGGACCTTGATCTCATTCCATGAAGTTAGTGAAGAACCGGCAATTGGCAATGCGCAAAGATCGCCCTACCTGAGTGTGGATGGAAGCACTATGTAGAACCTGGTACCAACATTCTCGGTACTTTCAAACCCAATCTTTCCATTCTGGTAGTGCATGAACTCCCTGCACATAACCAGGCCCAGGCCTATACCTTTTTCGTTATCAGTGCCGTAAGTGGAATGTATTTTGGTTGAAAAAATTTCTTCCTGTTTATCAGCTGGTATGCCAATGCCTGTATCGGTAACAGAAATGGTTACTTCACTGCCTTTCCTCTCCGCTTTGATAGTTATCTCTCCGCCCGGCTTTGTGAATTTAATAGCATTATTGACCAGGTTTCTCAGCACGATCTTCAGCATATCAAAATCGGCGATCACTTCAAGAGAGGAGTTAATGGAATAGGTGAGTTTTATTCCTTTCCTTGCAACTGAAGTCAGCTTATTGCCGGCTATGAGGTCAACAACTTCTTTTACTTTTACCGGAACAAGGTTTACTGTAACGCCACCCATCTGCGATTTTACCCAGGAGAGCATGTTGGTCAGCAGGTCGGATGTGTACCTGGTTTGCTCAGCAAGTTGTCCTTCCACCTGTGCGCGTTCCTCACTCGTGAGTACATTTTCCGCCAGCAACTCCAGGTAGCTCTTGATAGAGTCGATGGGAGATCGCAGGTCATGCGAGACTATGGATAGCAGCTTGTTTTTTTCCAGGTTCATCTGTTCCAGTGCATGCACACGCTCCTGCAGTTGTTTTATCTGCTGGTCGGCGGCGGCGCCGGTATTTGTTTCACCGTGCATCTGTTCCTTACCTGTTTTGTTCACTATTTCCATACTATCGATCCAATAATCGTTCTATGGCGGGGCTAATACCGTTTTCAAATAGAAGCCGCAAAGGTAATTATTTATAATTAGTGCAGGTGAAAGCCATAATTAAAACAACTGTTTCAGAACATTGTAAATAACCCTTGGCTTGCCCAGCGTGTAGAAGTGCAGTACCGGTATTTTGTTTTTCAGCAGGTCGCGGCACTGGTGCAGCAGCCATTCGGTGCCTACCTGCTCGCAAGCCTCTTCTGTTTTAGCTTTCATCATTTCGTTGCAAAACTCTACGGGCACTTCTGTGTTGAATATGCGGGGTATTGTGGTGAGCTGTTTTTTGTTGGTTAGCGGTTTCAGGCCCGGTATTATGGGTACAGTTACGCCCAGCTCGTTGCAGCGTTTTATATAGTTATAATAGTGTGTGTTGTTGAAGAATAATTGTGTGGTCACATAGTCGGCGCCGAGCTCTATTTTTCTTTTCAGGTAGTAGATGTCGGTATCCATGTTGGGGGCTTCCATGTGTTTCTCAGGGTAGCCGGCAACGCCTATGCAGAAATCGGTCTTGGCGCCGTCTATTATGTCTTCTTCCATGTACTGGCCGTTGTTGAGCGCCACTATCTGGCGCACCAGGTCTTCGGCATAGCGGTGGCCCTGCGGGTGCGGGGTGAAGAATTTTTCGTTGGCAGCCGCATCGCCGCGCAGCGCAAGCACATTTTTAATGCCCAGGAAGTCGAGGTCTATGAGGGCATTCTCTGTTTCGGCCTTGCTGAAGCCGCCGCAGATCAGGTGGGGGATGGCCTCCACCTTGTACTTGTTCATAATGGCTGCGCATATGCCCACTGTGCCGGGGCGTTTGCGTATCTCCACCCACTCCAGGCTGTTATCGCGGCGGGTTTTGAGTATCTGCTCGGCGCGGTGGTAGGTTACGTTGATGAACGCAGGGTTATACTCCATCAGCGGGTTAAGATGGGTGTAGATGGATTCTATGCTTTTGCCCTTGGTAGGGGGGAGTATCTCGAAGGAAATAATGGTTTCCTTATTTTCTGCAAGCAGTTGTGTTACTTTCATATAGCGAAGCGCAAAAGTATAATTAATTGGTTAATTGGTTGATAGGTTGAAAGGTTAATTGGTTAATTGGTTAATTGGTTGAAAGGTTAATTGGTTAATTGGTTAAAGGGTTTGGGTTTGTTTTTTTGCTTATACTAAATGACCACAAAAAACCGGCATTGAAATTTTCACGCAAAGGCGCAAAGGATACGCAAAGCACGCAAAGTCCATGCCGTTTTTTAATGTTTAAATGGTATTATTTTTTTGGGACAACACTTATATGTTTAATCTATTGGTTTTCAATGTGAATGTATAATTTTTTTTGCGCACTATTTGCGCATTTTTTGCGCACTTTTGCACACTTTTTGCTCATTTCTTTCGCTTGTCGTGCCCCTGCCCCGTGCCCAATAGTTGTATACTGTTGTTATACGCGAGCCAACCACCCCGGTTGTTTTCGGCATTCGCCTCAACCAACATCCCCTCCTAATGGTTCGAATGCTCACCACCCACCTACGCTAAAAAAGTTCCGGTGGGCAGGCAGGAGGCGAGTTTTGGAGCTATAACCCCTCCTGCGCTGAAAAAGCTCCGGCGGGCAAGTGTGTAAAATTCGTAACTGCTTTTTTGCTGACAAAATTGAAGTTCCATGACGGTACCAAAACTGTACCGCCACGGTACAGTTTTGGTACCGTCATGGTTTTTCTTTTTACAAGATAATCAATGAGTTATATAGGTTAAACATCAAAAAAAAGCGGCATTAAAAAACAGCTTCCCGCAAAGGCCACCGCCAGGGCGGGGCAGGTTGCAAAGGCAGTTCCCATTTTCTTTTTTAAGTTCTCAAAGGTGTGTACCCGCATACCTGTTTCGTTTTAACATCAAAAAGCCGGCATGCTTATTTTAACCGCAAAGATTCGCTAAGAAATCGCAAAGAATCGCAAAGGACCATAGTATGGAAATGCAGATTTTTGATAGCGGGCGTATTAATTGCCAAAGAAGATCTCTCTGCTGTTTGCCTTGCTGCACTTTTCAGGAGGTATTTTATGGGGTTAATTAGATTTTTAGTATAAAATTATTTATATGTCTTAATTGTGAATAAAATAGCTTATTTTAGATGCAATTTTAACAAAGTGGAATATGCAATATTCCCGCTGTGTGCAGTGTGGTTATTCTTTTAAATTATTGATTATGAAAAAACTCTACTTATTGGTTGCTATTTGCTGCATGACCCTTGCCGGCAACGCTACAACCTGGTATTCTACGTTAGGTTCTCCTACCATACATCCAGTTACTGACCCTACAAAGTGGAATTCGGTTTCCGGAGGCACCGGCACGCCCGGCAGCGGACCCAGGTCTGTTTTCTTTGGTAATCCCACCGATACCTTTATACTTGAGAACGCCATGCAGTTGCCAGACAGTATATCATGGCGCGTTGCTGGAACCGTGATCATGAGGCAAGCGGGCATAACCACAGGAGTTATACTGAGGTCAAGCAAGGTAGATCCGGACACTATAAGTATTGGCACTGCATTAATAATGCTGTCCGGTACCCAAGTATTTTCTTCACCTCAAGACACAGTGGATTTGCGTGTAGAGATGTATGGCAACCTTGATGTGCAGGCTGATGCTTTCTTTCGTACGGCTCGCAGCACATCTTTGGGAGATGGATTTGGCTTGTCTTATACCAAAATCCATTTTTGTGATACCAACGCCAGCTTTTTTGCACCCAAAACAATAAAATGGGGGGCAATAACGAATGCTGATACAGCAGCAGGACGACATGCATTCGCCAGCCTTATTTTCGAGAGGCGCTCTTTCAGAAAATTGCTCAGCGATGTTACTACTCCTTTGCTATCCGAGGGAGGCGACTCCGTTTTAGGTACTCTTATCTGCGACAATTTCAGGTTGCGGGGCATGGATTCCGATCCATTTACTGTGGATAGCGGCGCACATATTTACACCACTAACCAATATGGCATTGATACCACCATACAGCAATTCAATGCGGTTTCGCTGAGTCCTGAGGCGCACTACCACTACAATGGCTCTACTGCGCAGGTAACGGGCACTACGCTGCCTGCAACGTTTATTGCGCCAGGTTCTGTAACGGTGACCAACAGGGTAGGTGTTACCCTGTCGCAGGCAACTGCATTTGATACCGGCGCGGCAGTGAACCTGGACAAGGGCAACTTTATTATTGCCAGCCTTCTGACGATGAACAATGATTCGCGCGTGAATGTTGACTCGGGCAATTTTGCTTCCAGCCCTACTTACAATTCATTTGTTCATGTAACGTATAAGGCCATAGAGTATGATTCGTCCTTCATCATGACAACGGGCAATGAGTTGAAACCGGTGGCACTGAATACCTCGATAGGTGACCTGATGGTGGATAAGAGGAGGCCGGGAAGCACTATAATAATGGGCAGCGATGTGACGGTGAACGGCGATGTGCTGCTTGCCGCAGGCACATTTGACTCTGACGGGTCGTTATATTGGGACATAGAGGCGAACGGCAACTGGTTCAATAATGCAGGTTTGTCGGCATTTGTTAATAACGGTGATTCGGTACGGTTTGGAGGTTCTTCGCCTCAGATAATAGGCGGTGCATTTATGACAACGTTCTCCACGCTTGAGGTAAACAGTACCGGTGGCGTGATATTAGGCACCGAGGCGCAGGTAGACGGCATGCTGGCGCTTACTAACGGCACGCTGGACGTGGACGTTAATGACCTTATACTGGGTTATTCGGTAGCAGCCGTTGCGGGAACATTCAGCCCCACCACAAAGATCATAGCAGCAAGCAGCGGTAAGGTGCGTAAGCTGCTTTATTTTGACGAACCTTACTTTTTCCCGATAGGTGATGCAGTGGGTTATTCCCCGATCTCGATAGATAACCTTGTTTCCCTGGGCACCGGACCTATGGCTGAGATGGCCGTGAACCTTGTGCCAATGAAGCACCCTAACAATGCTAATTTTACCAACCACCTGAAACGCTACTGGCGTATATATACTACGGACATAACAGCACCTGATATGGCCGTTACGGCTAAGTACCACGATCCGCTGGATGTGGTGGGCGCTGACGGGCTTATCAGCGCAGGGCAGTACACCGGTACATTGCCACCATGGCTGAAATTCGGGCCTGCCAATACAGCAACCGATGTGCTTACTTTCCCGTCCATCACGGACTTTCCTGCCGAGATCACGGGCATCTCTGCACCGGCGCCTGATGTAACTGCGGCTGCAGACAGGCGCATCTGCTCTGACCTTGCGGGAGGTACCACAACCACGCTTACAGCCACTGCATCCACATCGCTGGACCTGCCGCTGAAGTATGAATGGTCGCCTTCCACTGATCTTTCCGTAACCACCGGGCTGGTGACAATAGTTGACCCAACTGCTTCAGGGATCACTACCTATACGATCACCGTTACGGATGGTAACGGCTTTACGGGTTATGCCACCACAACCGTTACTGTGGACCTGTCGCCGGTACTGAGGCCTGGCTTTACAGACGAGGTGAGCACTTTCGGGTCTGTTCTGCCGGATGCTGCCTGCGCAGGCGATATACTATATCTGAATTCTTTTGTTGATAATGCCCCAAACTACCAATGGTCGGGGCCTGTGGCCATTACGACCGGCGCTACTTTGGCCAATGCAGAGGTAGCGAACGTTACACCGTCTGCCTCAGGAGTATATACGCTGAGTGTGAACAATGGTACGGACCCGGGTTGTGCTGCGGTGTACACAACAAATATGGTGACCATAAACCCCGTGCCTTCCGCGCCAATAGTTACGACACCGGGCGGGTTGTCTGAATACTGCCTTGAAACTACGATAAATGCAGTGCCAGTGTCAACGGCAGGTGGCGAAATAGTGTACTACCAAGGCACTACCTCGGGTGGCTTCTCGTTAGTTGATGCATTCGAAAATGTTGCTGTTTCTGTCAGTGATACCTACTATTTCCGTATACAGGATGGCAATTACTGCTGGAGCGCTGAAGCCAGCAAGGCAGTAACCATTAACCCGCTGCCGGCAGTGTACAAAATGACTGGCGGCGGCAGGTATTGCGGCTACGATACTGCAACCGGAGTGCATATAGGCATGGAGATGACCGATATAGGCACAGAGTATTATTTATATGACCCCGCAAGCGTAACCGTGGCAACAGTAACCGGTACCGGTGGGCCAGTGGACTTTGGTAAGTTCACCGATGCAGGTCTTTACTCAGCATCTGCAAAAAATATTACCACAGGCTGTACCAACCTTATGGATTCTGTGACCACATTAACCGGTTTACAGGTGGAAGTGTATAAGGTGGACCTGCCCACGCCCCATAATATGACCGGCGGCGGCGGTTATTGTATATCGGGGCCCCATTCAAGCGGACGCCCCATTGGTTTAGAGACCAGCGATTATTTTATAAGCTACCAGTTGTATTACCGCGATAATACCATGGGCGCAGTATTCAACCCTATTGGCACGCCAGAGATGGGAGCAGGGGTTGGATTTGATTTTAATTTTGGGCTGCCCTATACCGGGGAGGGTGTGTATATGGTGCTTGCTACGAACAGCGATGGCTGCATAGACACCATGGCCACAACCGACTCGATATGGATAAACCCGCTGCCTGCAGTTTTCAACGTGGTGACACTGGATACGGCTATATGTGCAGGCCCGCCATTGGGACCGCACATTGTGCTGGGGAATTCTGACAGCCCATACGTAAACTACCAGTTGTATGAGAATGGCGTAGCAATGGGCACCCCCCAGCCAGGCACGAACGGGACAATTGATTATGGTGTTTATCCTATATACCCAACGTACGAGGTGCCGGGTGTTTATGTATATACCGTGCAGGCCACAGATGCAAATACATTATGCGTGAGCGATATGACCGGCTATGTGTCGGTGACGGTGAACCCTGTGCCGATAGACTTTACGATGATACCGGGAGGCAGGCATTACTGGTGTACCGGCGCCCCGGTAACCGTGCCGATGGTGCTTGGCGGGTCGGAATTAGGTATACGCTACGAACTATTTAAAAACTATGTGACCACGGGCGTAACAATTGATGGGGACGGAATTACCTACCCGGATTTTGGCCTGTTTACTTCAAGCCTCAGTTACGAATATTATGACGTGATAGCTACCAACCTTGTCACCGGCTGTAAGAGATACACCACTCCGGGCACAGGCACAGAAATATTGGAAAACATGCTGCCTTATGTGGATACCCTGAAGGGCGGCGGGCATTACTGTAATGGGGTTCCCCCAGGTGTGAATATCAGCAATACCGGATTGGCCGCGCTTTTTGTGCCGGACGTACAATATTTCTTATACAATGAATTCACGGGACTGGTGGGTATCTATCCTGCCGCTGATTTTGGCGACCACATGGGCCCCGGCAAATATTATGCAATAGCCAGGAACATGGCCACAGGCTGTGAAATTCCCCTGCATGATACTGTGACCATTGTGATAGATTCCCTGCCGCATGTGCAAAATGTAATAGGCGGCGGGGCCTATTGTGTGAACGACACAACGGCACACCACATCGGCATACTGAATTCTCAGACAGGTATAGATTACGAGGTATTCAGGGACGGCAGCACTTCTGTAGGTATTTTCCCAGGCACAGGCACTGCGATAGACTTTGGTACCACTGTTGTAACGGGCACTTATAGTGTTGTGGCCACCAATACTGTTACCGGATGCGTGAGCAATATGCTTGGCGCACCAAGCATTATTGCCCACCCAATACCGGTTGCCTATAATGTATTTGGCGGCGGCAGGTATTGCGAAGGCAGCGGCGGACCTTTTGTGATGCTGGATACTTCTGAAAGCCTTGATTTCAGCTACCAGTTGTACCGTAACGGTTCGATATGGGGTGCGCCTGTGTTTGGTGCGGGAGGAGTTGGCATCAGTTTCGGGCCGCAGGACTCTGCCGGGGTTTATACTGCAGTGGCAACCAATACTGTGACGGGTTGCATAAACAATATGGATTCGTTTGCGTTCGTAGTGATCAAACCAATACCAGCAGAATTTGCAGTGGCAGGCGGTGGCCCATATTGCATTGGCGATACTGGCCGACATGTGTACCTGAGCGGATCGCTGGTGGGCACACAATACCAGTTGTATGAAGGGTTTACAGCTATCGGTTCGCCAATGCCGGGTACAGGCTTCGGGCTCGACTTCGGATTGTTCACTGCTATAGGAACTTACTATGTTGTTGCAGAGCTGGCATCAGACAGCTGTAAGCGCAATATGATAGGGTCTGTTACCATTTCTATCAATTCATTGCCACCGGTATACACAGTGACAGGCGGTGGCACTATTTGTGCTGACAGCACAGGCACGACCGTTATGCTGTCTAACTCTGATGTGGGCGTGCGTTATGAACTTTTCCGTGGCAGTACGCCTGTTGGTATGGATATTGATGGGACAGGCAGCAGCCTTACCTATGGCCCGCTGAATGTAGCAGGTAGTTATACGATAGTGGCTAAGGACCTGACAACAGCCTGTATCAGCAACATGACCGGTTCTGCAACTGTAAGTGTGAACCCGCTGCCAACAGCATACAGCATTACAGGTGGTGGCGATTTTTGTTACGGTGATGGTGGTCGGTTTATTGGGCTCGCTGGTTCTGAAATAGGCGTACTGTACCAGTTGCGTAAAGTTGACGGAGATACCGCTGTTGGAGGACCACAACTTGGATTAGGCACGCCAATTACCTTTGGTTTGATAGTACCTCTTGGCAGTTCAGAAGTTTACCATGTAACAGCAGAAAACACGACTACTGGTTGCCGGAGTACTATGACCGGAACGACAACTATTGTTGTTAACCCGCTGCCTAATGTATTTACGGTGACAGGTGGCGGCACCTATTGTGCGGGTGGTGCAGGTTTACCTATACTCCTTAGTGGGTCTCAGCCTGGTGTCTCTTACCAACTTTATGTCGCTGCAGGTGCTACCGGTACTCCAAGGTTAGGTACGGGTACTGTAATTAACTTCGGACCGCAAACTGCAGCAGGCGCGTATACTGTAGTTGCTACCGATACAACAACGAGCTGTATCAATAATATGACCGGCACCGGCAATATCACTATTATGCCATACGTGACGCCTACTGTGACACTAACAGCGAACCCCGGAACAGTGATAAGCGTGGGACAACTGGATACAGTAGTAGCTACGGTAACCGGCGGTGGCACAGGCACACCAACATTTGCATGGCGTATCAACGGCAACCCGGTACCCGGGGCTAATACAAATACGCTTGTGTTCACCATATACTTCGATGCTGATACGATAGAGTGTGATGTGACCAGCTCGGGCATGTGCGGCGGCATAACAACTACGAAACAGATCATCATCCGCCTGAGGCCTGCAAGTGTGAAAGAACTGGCATCGCTGAACGGCAGCCTGAGGCTGATACCGAACCCGAACAAGGGGGCCTTCAGCCTGCAGGGTAATATTGGCGCGGTAAATAATGGTGAGCTGGATATTGAAGTGACGAATATGCTGGGGCAGTCTGTATACCGTGGTAAGGCAACAGCGAAGAACGGTGAAGTTGATGAGCGCATACAGCTTAACGGTAACCTTGCCAACGGCATGTACCTGCTGAATGTGCGCAGCGAAAATGCGAGCGGGGTGTTCCATTTTGTTGTTGAGCAATAACCTCACCCCGGCCCTCTCCACAGGTGGAGAGGGAGGTGTAACTAATAAACAAATGTGCTGCACTTTGAGTGCGGCACATTTGTTTTTGGTGTGGTTAATTCTATATCAAATCATTTACAGCGGTGGTAAGTTGTACAGTATTTCTTAGATTTGCCGCATGCATATTGGGTTGTATTTCGGCAGTTTTAATCCTGTTCATACGGGGCATTTGATAGTTGCAAACCATGTTATCAATTATACAGACATCGATAAAATATGGTTCGTAGTTTCGCCGCATAACCCGTTGAAAGACTCCCACTCGTTGCTGAATGAATATGACCGGTTGCACCTGGTGAACCTGGCCATAGAGGATAATAACAAATTCAGGGGCAGCAATGTGGAGTTTTCTTTGCCGAAGCCATCCTATACTATAGATACGCTGGCCTACCTGGCAGAGAAATTCCCGCTGGAGAAATTCTCCGTGATCATGGGGGCAGACAGTTTCCAGAACATACACCGGTGGAAGAACTTTGAGCAACTGGTGAGCCGGTACTCGTTTGTGGTATATAAGAGGCCGGGTTTTGATATCTCGGACACCTACGGGGCAGATATTACCATTTTAGATGCGCCCCTGCTGCATATATCTTCCACCTACATCAGGAAGCAGATAAAAGAGAAGAAGTCGATAAAGTACATAGTTCCGGCTGCCGTGGAAGAGTATATTAAGGCTAATGGGTACTACGTTAAATAGTTGATAGGTTAATTGGTTAATTGGTTGATAGGCTTAGGGATATTTCATGTATCTTTAACAGGAGAGGTGACGCATATCATATATATCAATGCGGGGAAGCCGTATCTTTGGCATGATTTTTACTAATTTCCTAATCCAATACATTTTTTACTCATTATAAAAATCATATCACATGGCTAAAGTAGGAAACACGATTGCTACATTATTGGTTGGCGCAGCGGTTGGCGTTGCTGTAGGTTATTTGCTTGCAACAGACAAAGAAAAGAGGCAGGAAGACCTTGAGAAGCTGAAAAAAGGATTAGGCGGCCTTAAGGACAAGTTCTCGAAGAAGAGTGCTGACCTGGAAGAAGAAATATACCATTCATAAGAAACGATGAACATATTCAGTTCCATAGTTGACAAGATCAAACGGTCTGTTGAGGTGCATATTAACCTGCTGAAGGTTAATATCATCGGGCGAACGGCAAGTGTAGCCAGCTACCTGATGTTCGGGATGATCATGCTGTTCATACTATTCGGTGTCATTCTGTTTTTAGGATTGGGGCTTAGCGAGGCATTTGTGGCAATGGGGCTTACGCACCTGGCAGCTTATTTCCTCACTATGGTTGTGTATATACTGTTGCTGCTGATCATATTTTCGTGCAGGAAAAGCATCACTAAGTTCTTTTCCGGCAGCCTTATCAAAATCATGACTGAGGATGAGGATGATGATGAAAGTGAAAAAGAATAGTATCATCAAATAATACGAATGGGATTTTACCATAAACGACTGAAAGGAGTTGATGACCTGAAGCGGGAGAAACGTGCCCTGCTGAGGCAGAAGGAGGAACTGGACGATGAGCCGTTCTTTTCCTTAGATGGTGTATTAGGTAAAGGAAAGAAAGGCTCTACAGCACAACGTGCA
This sequence comes from Flavipsychrobacter sp., assembly GCA_021155965.1. GTDB lineage: Bacteria > Bacteroidota > Bacteroidia > Chitinophagales > Chitinophagaceae > Nemorincola. The sequence continues at coordinate 228,022 of JAJNBJ010000005.1, read as the reverse complement.
GTAGCAGAGGACGAAGTGGTTGAGGGTAGTGGCTTTGGTATGGAAGATATACTGAGCCTGTTGCCTGTGCTGAGCCCTGCATTTACACTGGTTAGTTCGCTGGCAGGGAAAATATTTGCAAAAGGTAAAGGAGAAAACGGGCAGAAGGAGAAGGGGCTTCTCTCGAAAGTGGTGAGCGATGTAGTGTGGGGCTACCTGAAGTGGAAAGCTATTGAGCTATCCATAAAAGGGGTGCGGCACATGATGAAAAAGAAAAAAGAAAAAGAGGGGCAGCGGTGAGTTGCCCCTCTTTCGTTTATGTAAATGTTATACTCACGCCTCCGTTTCATGCACTGCCAGTATGGGCAGGGAACATAAAAAATGCGGTGTACGCTATGTTACTGGGCATTAATGATACCCAGGTTATTATTATTTTTTATATTGTAATATGTAGTAGCTTTATATAATTAAAAAGCAGTGCAATGAGAACACTTTTATTATTTGCTGCGTTTTTTGTTACCACGGGCGCTGTGAATGCCCAAACTTTTTTAGACAGCACTTTTGGCACTAACGGCATTGTGCTTACGCACATAGGGTCGGCAACATCTGGAGGAGTAATCAGGTCACTACAAGTTTTATCAGACAACAAAATACTTGCCGCTGGCGGAGCAGATGGTAATGCGGTAGTAATACGATACAATGAAAATGGCAATATCGACGGTTCATTTGGCGTTGGTGGAATGTTTACTGGGCCGGCGCATAGTGGCGCTAATGCGATAGCTTTACAAACTGATGGTAAAATTGTGATTGCTGGTGGCGCAGTTACATATCGTCTTGACGTTAATGGTTCTTTAGATAACACATTTGGCATTGGCGGTGTAGATAGTAACATTAAGTATTGGCCCAATATTGGAGGAATTGTTTTAGCATTACAGCCTGATGGTAAAATTGTGTTTGCAGGGGATGCGAATGGAACATCAATAGGTGTTTTCCGGTTGTGGCCTGATGGCAGGCCCGATAGCACATTCGGTGTTAACGGAGCAGTAGTTACAGCTAGCTGGAGTACATGGGCCTATGGCAGTAGTAAAGGAATAGTAGTAATGCCCGACGGCAGGATAGTAGTGGCAGGAAGGTGCGTAGCTGGCTTTATTACTGTTCGCATGTTGCCGGATGGCACACCCGATACCTCTTTCAATCATACGGGTGTCGTTATAAATTCTGTAGGGTCAGGAATCAACTACTGCCATGCGCTGCAATTGCAACCGGATGGGAAACCGGTAGTGGGCGGCAACGGCGGCTTTAGCGGAACTGGGAGTGATTTTGTGGCATTAAGATACAATGTTGATGGCACGCTGGATGATACATTTGGTGATACAGGTGTAGCACACATTGATTGCACTGGTGATTTTGATGAGGTATGGGCAATGTGCTCTGCCCCGTATGGAAAATTTATTTTGGCCGGATATGGCATAAACGGAGCGGATGAAAATTTTGCAGTGGCAAGAATGGACAGCACCGGCAAGGCAGACAGCACCTTTTGCGATAATGGCAGGGTAACGACACAGATACAGAACGATAATAGCCGCGCCTGGGCGGTGGCGCTGCAACATGACGGCAAAATAGTTGCGGCAGGCTATTCGTGGATAGGACCTTTCCCTAATAATTATCCTGAAATTACATTGGCGCGCTATACAGCGCAGCCATCAGTTGCCGTGCAACAATTTGAAAAGATACCGGGTAACTTATTATTATACCCTAACCCGGCAGCAACAAAGATTTACATAAATGACAATGCAGGCCATATAGAGAATATTGAAGCCTTAGATATTTTAGGGCGCAAAACAAACTTAAATCTTCTTTCAGCTAATGAAGTTTCTATAGAGGGCTTATTGAATGGAGTTTATCTGTTCAAAGTTTTTTTCGATTACAAACCAGCTGTATTGCAAAAAATGCTGATACAAAAAAGTCCATAACATTTTATCATTAAATAAAGCACACACTATGAAACGAATAATACTTTTAGAGCTGCTGATACTCTTTGGCAGCCATAATGCTATTGCGCAAACTGACACAGTCATTTACCTCACTATTGCTGATCCCACCAGCCTTGTAAGTGTGGCGCAGGTAACAGACACCACCGTAATGCCCGAATTTGACAACGAGGATATAAATGATATAGTTGATAACTATACTTTTAAAGAGTTCAAGCAGGCATTCCCCACCTCGCGCTTTCTGTCATCGCGCCAGGTATATGCCGTTATTGCCAGTTCCACGGCTGTCGCAGCCGAATTGGCCGGCGCTTTGCACCAAGCATGTATCTTGTGAACATACAGGATGCAACAGGCTACCGGAAAACGTATAAGATCAGCAAGCTGAACTAGCTGATAGCCAACCTGCGATATGGGGCCTATGCCTCCGTTTCATGCACTGCCAGTATGGGTATGCTGCTGTGCAGGGTGATCTCTTTGGTGTGGCTTTTGTGGAACAGGCCCTCGAAAAATGAATGTTTGCGGGGAATCATCACCAACCAGTCTATATCGTTTTGCGCTACAAATTCCTGTATGCCCTTGTCTGTGTTCTCAGCCCCATACACAAAATGATAGTGGGGTTCTGCGCCTGCCAGTTGTGCTTTGGCATCGGCATCTATTTCCTGGGTGGCGCCTTCGGTGTCATCAGGCTGTATATTCAGCACATGCAGCGATGCGTTCAGTTGTTTTGAAAAATCGTTCACCTGGCTTATGGCCACGGAGTTGCCCGTATGCTTATTATCGAACGCGAAACAAATATTTTTCACCGCGCGGTAAGTTGCTGTCCTGGGCACGGCAAGCACAGGGTAGGCCAGTTTCCTGAAAGTGTCCATCAGTGTGCTGTCGGGCCATTTGCTGGCATCGGCGCCGTTGTTGCCAATTACAATAAGCCATGGTTTGCTGTTATTCTCTGCGTATTCCTCCAGTGCATCAATAGTGCTGCCGTAGATCACTTTTCCTTCAATGGCTAACCCGGGGTATGCTGCAGACATTTTTTCCACCAGTGTTCGCATCTGGTTCTCGGAATCTTTCTCTGCATCTGTGATCAGTGAGCCGGGCATAGGGATATCGCTGAACATTACCGGTATCATGAACGAATGAATAATTGCCACGCGCGCATTTTGAGATACGGCGATCCTGCATGCATAATCTACCGCATGTTCGCCTGCCTCAGAAAAGTCGGTAGCAGTAATGATCACTGGCATAGAAAAGATTTTGAAGTTATACACTTCAAAGGTAATGTTATACAGCGAATATTTCTTTGCTGCACATCATTTAACAATAAAAGGTTGCTTATTTGCCGGTACTCTTTGTAAATGGCTGAAGTGCTTTGCGGAAAATGCAGCCTACAGTGCTGAGCAATATATTCATATCAAGCCGGAAGCTGCGGTTTTTCATGTAGTAGATGTCCCACTGGATGCGCTTGCGCAATTCACGCTCAACGCTTATTTCGCCTACATAGTCTTTTATCTGCGCCATGCCTGTCATGCCGGGAAGCACTTCAAGGCGCAGGTTGTAGTAAGGTATGCACTCGGAATAATAGCGTGTATGGAAAAGCATATGCGGCCTGGGCCCTACCACACTCATATCGCCAAGTATCACGTTGAAGAACTGTGGTGTTTCGTCGATGTGGGTAACCCGGAGAAATTTGCCGATCTTAGTGATACGTTTGTCATTAATAGACACTTGCTTTACATCTGCATCATCATTAAGGAACATAGTGCGGAACTTGAAGCAATTGAATTCCATGCCCATGTAGCCTGTACGTTTCTGTACAAAAAAAACAGGCCCTTTAGATGTAAGTTTTATTAACAGAGCGATAATCGGGGTGAGCCACGACATTACCAGGACAATGAAAACAACTGATATTGCCAGGTCCATTATGCGTTTAACTGTAAAATAATAATTGGCAGGCTGATGCTCAAGGTATTGCCGGTTCATTTCATGAAACATATAGCGAATACTCGCCATGTCTGTTTGTGGTATAACCTGAGTATGCTGCCGGTCGACCGGTAGCTCTAAAATGCCTTCTTGTTTCATTTGTCGTTTAAAATACAAGTTATACACAGCAAAAACCGTGCTAAACTCTCGATTTGGGAGATTTAGCAAAGATTAATTTATTTTACTATTGTTACCAAGGTAATGTATAAACACTGTGTATGGCGCAAATGTACAAATTATCCGGATAAGTGCGAATTTTGTCTAATTTAAGTATAGCTAATGTTTTGTAAAAATTGCTCTTAGCGCTGATGATCTTATCTTTTTATGGAAATGAGGATGGGTGCTTTTAAGTTATTTTTGTATGAAAGAATGTGTGAATTGAATAATTAACCTGTAGTAATATTTAGCCTGAAAAAAGTTATTCACATTGCGAAAATATTTTTATGTAGTGTTAATTATTTTTTTGAAATTTATTTTGTTAAATTTACTTCTCTTAATCTTTGTTTATTTTCCTGATACCAGAGTATTTTAAATTTTTTTTAAAAACAATAATAAATATGAAACCACTTTACCTTTCAAGATTCGCAATCCTGGTCATGTTACTGGGATGCAACTGGAGCTCTATCGCTCAAACAACGAGTTTCAATTCAGCCGGAGGCCCATTTCCGTATACGGTGCCGGCCGGCGTAACTGCCGTATTAGTAGATATGGCCGGTGCGCAGGGTGGAACATCACTGAGCAGTCCTGGTGGAAAAGGAGGCCGTGTGCAAGGCCTCCTTGCTGTGACACCAGGCCAGGTGCTGAATGTTTATGTAGGTGGAAGTGGAACAAACTACCAATATTGTATATCACGGCCAGGCGGATCGAATGGTGGTGGCAATGGTCATGGTTATGGCGGCGGCGGCGGCGGCGCGTCTGATATAAGGATGGGCGGAACAGGCCTCAGCAATCGTATAATAGTTGCCGGCGGTGGTGGCGGCGGCGGATACAACTGCGGCTCAACGAACGGAGAGATGGGTGGTAGCGGTGATTATCCTATAGGTGGCACCGGAATGAACTGTGGTGGGCCCACAACTTGCCAGGGTGGCAGCGGCGGAACTCAATCAGCAGGTGGTGTTGGCGCTACGTGTTATGGGACACCGGCCGGATCCCTGGGCCAGGGTGGTAATGCATCTACATCATATTGCTATGCCGGTGGCGGCGGTGGCGGATATTACGGCGGTGGCTCCGGTGCATATGGCGGCGGCGGCGGCGGCTCGTCATGGTATCCGGCGTCTGTAAGCAGCCCCACAACTACTGCAAACTACCAGAGCGGCAATGGTTTTGTAAAAATATGCGCGCCCAATGTTGGCACAGTATCGGGTGATGCCCCTTTATGTATAGGTGGTTCGCTTACGTTAGTAGGTTCGGGTAGTGGAGGAACATGGGTAACTGATAATCCAGGCGTTGCTACTGTAAATTCTTCAGGTTTAGTAACAGGTGTTGGCGCAGGTATTGCTAACATATCTTATTCGGTGAATGTTCCCGGATGCGGAACAGGCTTTGTTGCGGTTGCGATACTCGTTAACCCGTCGCCAGCGCAACCTGGCGGCCCAGGGGTTGTTTGTGCGGCAAGTACTATACCACTTACTAATTCAACATCTGGTGGCACCTGGAGCAGCGGTGATATAACAAAGGCGACTGTAAATGCAGCTACGGGCATAGTAACCGGTGTAGGCGCAGGCACTGTTCCGATAATCTACACGCTGACTGCTACAGGTTGTTCTTCAAGCAAAACTATTACGGTCAACCCGCAACCTGCACCTATTACGGGTACACCTACTGTCTGTGCGGGCGGGGGTACAACTGCTTTAAGTGATATAACAATGGGTGGTTCATGGACCAGTAGCTCTACTACAAATGCAACTATTACCGGTACAGGTGTAGTTACCGGATTGGTAGCAGGTGCATCTCTTATCAGCTACACGCTGCCAACCGGCTGTGCAAGGTCGCTGAACATTATTGTTAATCCATTGCCGGGCGCGAATACGGGCCTTCCGATCGTATGTGTGTCAGGAACTACAGCATTATCAAATTCAGGTGGCGGAACATGGAGCTCCAGCAATACTGCTATTGCTGCTGTAGGGCCTGCAACCGGTGTCGTATCGGGTATCAGCGCTGGAACAGCGACTGTATCATACACACTGTCTACCGGATGCTATACTACAACGAGCATGCTCGTAAATCCATCTCCGGCAGCACTAACGGGTGTTGCGGCGCTGTGCGAAGGCGGGACAACAACTTTGTCGAGCACATCGACCGGCGGTATATGGACCAGCAGCAATAACGCACTTGCAACAGTAGTAGCGGGTGTGGTAAGCGGTGTTTCTACCGGTGCAGCAACTATATCATATACACTGAGCACGGGTTGTTCTGCAACCGCAAACGTGATGGTAAATGCCCTGCCAAGCCCATTTAATGTAACCGGTGGCGGTGGATATTGCACAGGGACATCTGGTGTACACGTTGGATTAAGCTTCTCGAATTCCGGTGTTAGTTATAAATTATATAATGGAGGTACACTTGTAACTACAGTGAGCGGATCTAATTCAGGCCTTGATTTTGGATTGCAGACTGCTACAGGTACCTATACAGCAACAGCTGTTAACTCTTCTACAGGCTGTACTAATAATATGACCGGCAGCGTAAACGTTTCAGTTGATGCACTGCCTAACGTATATAGTGTAACAGGCGGCGGAAACTATTGTCCTGGCGGGTCAGGAATTGCTGTTGGTTTAACCGGTTCTGAATTGTCTGCAAGCTACCAGTTATACGTAGGTGGTGTTGCTACAGGCGCTGCGGTTACCGGTACAGGCGGTGCGATCAGTTTCGGGTCGCAAACAGCAACAGGTAGTTATACTGTTGCAGCCACCAATACGACCACAGGCTGTACATCAAATATGACAGGCTCAGTGAATGTAGGATTGAACAGCGTACCTGCTGTATACAATGTTAGCGCAGGCGGCACATACTGTATTGGTGGTTCAGGCGTGAATGTTACGCTGGATGGCTCTGACGCTGGTGTAAGTTACCAGGTGTACCTTGCAGGCGTTGCTTCCGGCGCTTCAATGACCGGCACAGGCGCGGCACTCAATTTTGGATTACGTACAACTCCTGGTTCTTACGTTGTAGTGGGTACTAACACGGCCAGTGGTTGTACCAATACTATGAACGGCGCTTCTGTAATAACAATAAGTGCGTTACCCAACGTATATAATATTACCGGTGGTGGCAGCTATTGTGCCGGCGGCCCAGGTGCACATGTCGGGCTTAATTTTTCCAGCACCGGAGTTGACTACAGGTTAATGCGTAATGTAACAACCCTGGTAACAACAGCGCCCGGTACAAATGCCGGCCTTGATTTTGGCCCGCAAACTGTAGCCGGCAACTATTCTGTTGTGGCTGTTGATGCATTGACCGGTTGCCAGAGGAATATGACCGGTACCGTAAACGTTTCGATAAACTCACTCCCAGTAGTGTATACTGTGTCTGGCGGTGGTACTTATTGCACAGGCAGCCCGGGATTGCATGTTAACCTTAGCGGTTCCACACCTGGTATACAATACCAGTTATACCGTAATGGTGCGCCTACAGGCCCTGCAATAACAGGCGGCGGCGCTGCAGTTGATTTCGGGGTGTTTACTGTGTCTGGTAATTATACTGTTGTTGCTACTAATGCTGCAACATCATGCACAAATACTATGATGGGTAGCGCAAACGTTAGCGTAAACTCACTTCCGAATGTTCATAATGTGTCAATGGCCGGTACTACGGCAAGTTACTGTGCTGGTGGCACAGGTATCGAGATATTGATGGGTAATTCGGATATAGGGATCAATTACCAGTTGTTCAGGGGCTCAACCTTAGTAGGGGCAGCTATAGCCGGAACAGGCACTTCAATGTCGTTCGGTACCCAAACAGCAGCAGGCAACTATACAGTGGTCGGCACCAGTGTTACCACAGGCTGTATCCGGAATATGGCAGGCAACGTGAATGTTGTGGTTAACCCGGCCCCACCAGTGTTTACTATAACAGGTGGCGGTAACTACTGTGATGGCAGCAGTACAGGCGTTCACATTGGCCTGACTGGTTCAAGCGTTGGCATCGACTACCAGTTGTTTAATGGTTCGGGAGCTGTTGGCCTGCCTGTTTCAGGTACCGGTTCAGTAATTGACCTGGGTATCCATTTAACTCCGGATATATACACAGTTGTAGCGACCAATCAATTGACAGGATGTTATAATAATATGACTGGAACTGCTACAGTTGGTACTAATCCGTTGCCTGCCGTTTATGCAACCGGTGGCAGCAGCAGCTATTGCTTTGGCGGCAGTGGAGTTTCGCTGAACCTCAGCGGCTCTGACCTGGGCATCAACTACCAGTTATTATACGGAACCATGCCATCCGGCCCTGTTGTTGCAGGTGATGGTAACCCGATAACATTCAGCCCACGCACCAGCGCAGGAAGCTATACCGTAAGGGCGATCAATTCCATTACAGGCTGTGCGGCTGATATGACAGGTGTTGAAACGATCATGATCAATCCATTACCTCCGGTATATTCAGTTACTGGTGGTGGTACTTATTGTTCAGGTGGTGTAGGTATGCCGGTAGATCTTGGCAACTCTGATGTGGGTGTTACCTACCAGTTATATTATATGGGGTCTCCTATAGGAGCTGCGGTGCCAGGTACAGGCATGCCTTTGAATTTTGGCCTGCAGACTGCAACCGGCGGATACAATGTGATCGCATCAGACGATGCTACGACGTGTGTTGGTAATATGAGCGGCACTGCAACAATAAGCATACAGCCTACACCTGCTGTTCAGACAATGATAGGCGGCGGCAGCTATTGCACAGGCAGCATAGGTGTGCATGTAGGTATGAGCGGCTCTGAAACAGGTATCCAGTACCAGCTTTACCGTGGCACTGCCCCCGTGGGCAGCGTGGTTGCCGGTACAGGTTCTCCGATAGACTTTGGTATTATGAGCATTGCCGGTACTTATACAGTAGTAGCAAGCCCAGGTGGTGTGTGTGCGGCTACAATGTCGGGTTCGTCTTCAGTTTCAATCGATCCATTGCCTACTATCTATTCATTGACTGGCGGTGGCAGCTTTTGCTTTGCAGGAACAGGTGTAAGTGTAGGTATGAGCAGTTCGGCTGGCAGTGTTAAATACCAGCTATATCGCGGCAGCGCAACTGTAGGCAGCCCGGTAACAGGTACAGGATCTTCTCTTGATTTTGGTTTGCAGACAGGTGCAGGCACTTATACGGTAAGGGCTACAGATACTATCACCGGTTGCTCTTTTATGGGCACTGCTTCGGGTGGTGTAGCTATCAACACAATTGCATTGCCCGTTGCCCATAATGTAGCAGGTGGTGGCAGCTACTGTGCCGGTGGCGGCGGTGCTCATGTGACACTCGCATCTTCTACAACTAACGTTAACTACCAATTATACCGTGCAGGTGCTGCTATCGGCACACCAATGGCAGGTACAGGCACTGCACTTGACTTTGGAGCGCATACTATAGCAGGTAACTACACAATAGTTGGTACAGACGCAGCAACACTGTGTGTAAATAACATGAACGATACAGCCAGTGTAAGTATTGACCCAATACTTGTTCCTGTTGTTAACACAGTTGCCCATCCAGGTGTTAACATAGTGAAAGGGCAGCGTGATACTGTGATCGCTTCTGCTACAAATGCAGGTTCGCCAACTTACCAATGGTACCTGAATGGCTTTATTATTGCCGGTGCAACTGATAATTCATTCTCCAGCAATAAGTTTGCTGACAGGGATAGTTTATCAGTAGCTGTAACCAGCAACGGTATCTGTGGTGGTGTAACTACCTGGAAATCCGTAGTTATCCGTGTAGGCAGCAATGTTGGTGTTCAGCAGGTAACTGCATCGAACAGCACAATGCAGGTGATGCCAAACCCAAGCAAAGGCAACTTTACCATAGCAGGCAACCTTGGCACAAGCACAGATGAAGAGCTGAATATTGAAGTTACAGACATGGTTGGCCATACGATCTACTCTAACAGGGTGATGGCTGCTAACGGTAGTGTAAATACCCAGGTGCAGCTGAATGGCGTTGCTAACGGCATGTACTTGCTGAATGTACGTTCAGGTATGGAAAATAAAGTGTTCCATATTGTGATCGAACAATAAATAATAATACTTTATCAATAAAACAGGGAGCAGTTAACTGCTCCCTGTTTTATTGTCTGGTATTGCCTTTATTAACACCATTCCAAACCTTAAAAACCAAAAGTTATTTTACTTTTGCAGGAATTCCCCCAGTGAGCCATAATGAGAAATAAACTCCGGAAATACAAAGCCTACCTGGTAAAATTTGCTGAAAGCCCTGATAAAAAAACTATTATTAAAGACCTTACATCGGAGATAAAGAATAAAGGCGTAATAACGGGGTTCAGAAGCTATTTGCATAAAAAGGTTCATTTAAAAGGCGGCTTGTTAAGTTCTGAACCTAAAGAATATGTAAAGCCGGAGATCGAAAAATTTGACGTCTCTGCAAAGGTATGCCTGCCGCATAATGAACACCCCAGGGTGTCTATCATTATCCCGATGTATAACCAGTTGGAATACTCCTGCGATTGTGTGTATTCCATTTATCGCAATTGTGAGGATAAGGACTATGAAGTGATCATTGCAGATGATAACTCGCCCCTGGAAAGCTCTGATGTAATGAAGGAGTATTTTGAGAACATCATTATTATAAAAAACGAAACAAACCTTGGGTTCATCAGGAATTGTAACAATGCTGCCTCGAAAGCAAAGGGCGATTATCTTTTATTCCTGAATAATGATACGCAGGTGCAGAAGGGATGGCTGGAAGAGCTATTGAATATTTTCAGGAAATATGGTAAAGTTGGCATAGCAGGCTCTAAGCTGGTCTATCCTGATGGTAGCCTGCAGGAAGCCGGGGGCATAAAGTGGAAAGATGGCAGCGCCTGGAACTATGGCAACCAAGATGACCCTACAAAATGCCAGTTTAATTATGTAAAAGAAACTGATTACATATCGGGTGCATCGTTGATGGTCAGACGCTCATTGTGGGATGAATTAGGAGGGTTTGATGAATTATATGTGCCTGCTTACTGCGAAGATTCCGACCTGTGTTTCAGGGTAAGGGAGAAAGGGTATAAAGTAATGTACCAGCCTTTTTCGGTTGTGGTGCATTTTGAGGGCGTATCGCATGGAACAGATGTGAGAAAGGGAGTAAAGCAATATCAGGTATTGAACCAGAAGAAATTTGCGAAACGGTGGCAGCATGAACTGAAACTGAAAGCAAAGAATGGAGAAAATGTTTTCTTTGAGCGGGACAGGAGCCGTAATAAAAAACATGTGCTCGTAGTTGATCATTACCTGCCTACAGTGGATAAGGATGCGGGTTCACGGACTATAAGTAACTTTATGGATTCGATGGTGGAACTTGGCTATGTGGTGCATTTTTTGGGTGAGAACCAGGTGTCTTTCAAGGCGTACGAAAAGGCCTACCAGGAGAAAGGAATAGAGGTATTATACGGAGATGAGTATAGTTTTCATTTCAGGAAATGGAAAGAATACCTGATAAAACACCTGCACGATTTTGATGCGGTGCTGATGAGCCGCTCTCATGTATGCGCTCCTCTAATGTCGTTTTTAAGAAACCATCATTTCAGGGGCACAATAATGTACTATGGCCATGACCTTGGATACCTTAGGCTTGAGCAGGAAGCGATCTTAACAAAAGATGATGAACTGAAAAAACAGGCAAAGAAGATCAAGTCGGTTGAAGATTTTATGTATCAGAATGCCGATGTTTCGTTTTATATAAGTCAGGAAGAAGCAGATTACCTGAAGAAATATATTGTAAAGCCGTTGCATTATGTGCCGCCTTATTTTTTTGATGTAGCGGCAAGCAGGCCGGGATACGAAGCGAGGGAAGGTATATTTTTTATTGGAGGGTTTAACCATCCGCCCAACAGGGAGGGTATGATGTGGTTCCTGGATGAGGTGTATGCACCGCTGCATGCAAAGAATATAAAGCTGACGATAGCAGGATCGAAAATGCCGCAGGAACTGTTTGCCTATCAGGAAAAATATAACCTGCTGAGTATAAGACCTGATGTGAGTAATGAAGAACTTGAAACGCTATACGCCAATACGCGTATAGCTATTGTGCCATTAAGATCGGGGGCGGGGGTGAAGGGCAAGGTAATAGAGGCGATGGCAAAAGGTGTGCCTGTTGTAGGTACGGACATTGCTTTTGAGGGTATGCCAAAAAAGGAAGACTACCTGTATAAGGGGGCAAACACTCCCGATGATATGTATAATGAGATAATGTCCGTATATTCATCGGGAGAAAGATGGGAGCAACTATCTCAATTCGGGATGAAGTATGTGCAGGAGAATTTCAGTAAGGACAATATGACCAGTGTATTCAAAAAAATAATCGGGTAGGTATGATCTCTGCGAGGATAAGGAATTTGCAGGAGTTTATAGCGCTCAGGGAGGATAATGCCCACGTATACAAAAGAATATCGCAAATAGAGGAAGACCTTTGCCGACAGGAGCTTATATCTTTTAAGGTAAAAGGTTTTTCTTACCCTGCGCAATCTGAGGTTAATTTTAAGGTGCAGATAACAGATGGGAAAGTAAACTGGCGAGAAAGTGTGATTTGCCCCAAGACTAAGCTAAACAGCAGGATAAGGGCTGCCGTGCATTATATAGATTTTGAACTAAATGCCCAGCCCGAAAGCAAAATTTATATAGCCGAACAACTAACGCCTTTATACAAGTTTCTTAAGAAAAAATTTCCCAATCTTATCGGCAGTGAATACCTGGGGCCGTTATGTGAGCCAGGATTCATCAGCAGTAAAAATGTGAGGCATGAGGATGCCAAGAACCTTTCTTTTAAGGATGGGGAAATGGATTATTACCTCAGCTTCGAGTGTTTTGAGCACATCCCCGATTATACGAAGTGTTTTTCTGAATGCCACAGGGTACTGAGGCAGGGCGGTGTAATGATGTGGTCTGTTCCTTTTGCGCATTACAATCATGAAAATATAATGCGGGCAACTATGTCTGCAGATGGTAGCATTGTCCATCATATGGAGCCTGAATATCATGGGGACCCGACTGTGCCCGGTAAGGGTATATTGTGTTATACGCATTTTGGGTGGCAGATGCTGGAGCAGGTAAAAAACGCAGGCTTCAGGGATGCTTTTGCAATAACTTATTGGTCGGACGCGCTCGGGTATTATGATGGTAACCAGATATTGTTTTGCGCAGTAAAATAGCGCTAATTATATTTTTCGGAACATAGCTGTACCCCATGAGTCAGGAATAAGAATTGGTTTTTCAGGCTTGGTTGAAAGAAATTTATCTAAAGCCCTTGAGCATGCCCAGTTAGATTCTGGATTACTATAATCATGTATAAAAATAAAACCTCCCGATGGCACAAGCGGATAAAAGAATTCCAGCCCGGCCATAGTTGGTTCATACTTATCGAAATCAAGCATTACAAAAGCAAACTGTTCTTTCTCAAGGCCTGCGGCTGTTTCCGGGAAGTAACCTTTACGTACAACAATGTTATTTGTGTCTCCAATGTGTTGCAATACAGCCTCCTCGGAAGTATCCTTGAAACGTTCATCCTCGGGGCTGTCAATATCACGGCGGTCAAAACCTTCGAACGTGTCAAAAAGATAAAGCTTGTGGTTCGGCATTATAACATGGATATATTTGCTCAGGTGGCCTTTATATACTCCACATTCTGCGAATGAGCCAGGGATATTTTCCTTAATTATTTGCTGGAACGCAAAATATAGCGTGCCATACCGTACAGGATCGCCGGATTCCATTATGATCCTTCTATGCTCTTGGTGTTGCATAGGCTGCATGAACCATTCAGAAGTCATATGGTGTATAATATGTGCCCAGACTTCGTGAGGGATTTCTTGTGTATTGTCCATAGTCTTTGACAGAACGATTTGCGAGGGTGCAATATAGCGAAATAATAATATTCAATTTTCGTGATTGGCAACTTTCATGCCCTTATTTTTGACCTTTTTGATAGCCATATGCTGACAAATAAAACGACAATCCCAATTGAACTTAAAGCAATACTGAATTTCATATAAGGGAGTAGATAAAGCATTTTTATTTTATGTGTCCCTGGAGGTAGCATGACGCCGGTCATACCGCCATTGACAATTAGCTTTTCCTGCTCTTTGCCATCTACAAATAGGTGCCACCCAGCATCAATGGGAATAGCCATATATAGCAGCCTTGTTTCTTGCAATGATATAGTTCCAGATAACTTTGTATCATCAAAATATGTGAGAGACAAGGAATCCTTTGGGGTTTGGGTAATTATTGATCTGAAAGTGTCAAAGCCAAGTTCTCCTTTTATAGTGTCGCCTATGTGGTATTCTTTTAACCCGCTAACTTTACTTACATCTTTATCGTTAATAACAAATGAAGATGCGGTAATAAATTTTTTTTGTTGAGGTGAGGCTGTATTATATGCGCTTTCTTTTATGAAATACCGTTGGGTAAAACCAAAGGGCAAAACGAGGTTATTTTTATAAATCGTTACATTACCCATATGCGCTATAGAATCCCACATTTGCATCCAAATAGGGTGGTAATTATTCTGACTCATGAAATACTTTACATTATGCTGCGATTCAAGTACCGGGTTTTCGAGCAGGCCGATTGCCCATCTTGAGTCGCCTTCATTATTTTTGTCAGCAATACCCATCAATTGTAAGAATTTTATGTAGTAAAGCTGGTTAAACGAGTTGTAAGATGCTGTGCTATTATAACCCTGATATTGACTTGTATTTAGATCTGTATAGCGTGCAGATGGCGGGTCAAAATTTTTATCAATACGATAAAAGGAATGGTCAATCTTTTTAAGATACTGTGCGGCATCGTTAAAGTAGTTATTATACATTACTTTTTCATCTCTCAGCCAAAACATTCCAAAAAAATCACGTCTGTGTGTTGTTATGTTGCCTGCGTACCCGATTTCACAAATAATGATAGTAACAAGAAGATATTTTAGCATATTATGTTTTGAGAAAGAAATATCTATTGTCATATTTCCTTTCATTTCATTTTTACTGCCATTTGCGTCTGTACCGACTGCGGTGAACGGACTGCTAAATGTATATTTGTTAATGAGTGCTAGTATCAGTGAATACAGGAACAATATAATTGTTACGAACTTTCTTATGGATTTATCAATAATTTCATTGTCAATAAAAAGAGGAAAATATAGTAATGCCAGCAAAATAAACAGTGTAATGCACAACAACCAAATATTTATTTTTCGTTTCTGAATTATAAATTCAAAAGCATGAATTGCGTAAAATAATATCACAAAAGTAACGAAGAGAGAATACCCCCTGTAATAGTCTCCTGAAAACAGCCAAATGGCTCTTCTAAAAAAAGGAAAAATAACAGGCATAACCCACAGGACAACAAATATTATAAACAGGATGCGGGACTTCTTGTCAAGAAAAGTAAAGACTTGTGGAAGAAGTAAAAGGCAAAGCAATCCACAATAAAATAAAGGACCGCCCAATACTGTGTCCCAGCCTTTGTAATTGCTACCGCTTCCTAGAATATCCGTAGAAAAAGAACGTAGAATAGCTGTTCCAATTTGTGTTTTATCACTAAGTTGAAAAACTGGAATATTGGAAAATTGGCTTCCATACAAGCCTGCGCCACGTGGACTATTCAATAATAATAAAATATTCTGGACAAAAAATGGTGCAACAATTAATATGCCCAAAATAGTCAGCAAAAGTAAAGACGAAAATAATTTCCATGTTTCGACAATGTTAAATTTGCCAGTTTGTGCAAGGCGGAATATTGCATAAATCAAGAGAAATAATCCATACAAGTATAGGTTAAAGGGCATAGAAAGGGCGAGAAGAGCAATGCCAAATACAAAGAGAATCCATTTTCTTTTTATAAAAAACAATTCAAAACCAAGCAGAAGCAGAGCGAAGTTAAAGCCCTCGAAACTAAAGACGAACCAAGCACTGCCTTCAATAATAAACCCGCAAAATGCGAAAAGAACACTTCCAATAAATGAAGCGTAAATAGAGAAATTCAATACGCGCAGGTATCGAAAAAAAAGAAGCCCGGTGAAAATTACCTTAATAGCTTCGATATATGCGGTTAGGTATAAAACTTTCTTTGAACCCGCTATATAAAATACTATATCAAATGGATCCCGTAGTAAAAAAGGAAAAATATTTTGCCCCATACCCATTTTAAATGACCATGAAGGAAAATGGTAGCGGGCAATATAATCTGCGAATCCGCAAAATTGAGGGTAGGAATAGTAGAAGCCATCAGCACAAATGTCATAGAAATAATAAGCGCGTTCTAATGTTAAGTAATCCTTGAAAACAATAAAACAAACAAGAGTTAGGATACTTGTTACAGTTAATGTTGTCTTTAGTTTATTCATACGGTTTATTTTAACCTGAAATCAGTTGCCTTGAGACTTAAATTAGGGTTATAAAATGGATCATTGTCAATAATATGATGCCATTTCTTTTTAAAGGTAGCAAATTCTTTTTCGTGCTGCAACCATGCTGCTTTGCTGCGGAAGGGGTGACCGCGGCTGGCAGATTCATGGTGATACAATTCTACGGGAATACATACATTATAATGCCCCGTTTGCATGAAGCGAAAGCAAAGATCGAGGTCGTTGTATTCGACGGCTAGTGCTTCGTCCATGCCACTAACTTGCAGGTATAGTTCTTTGCGGCACATAAGGCAGGCGCCGGTTACTGCCGAGTAGTTGGTGGCGGTTTTTGTGTTGCCATAATATCCATTTGTGTCTTTCGGCGTATTAATGAATACGTGGCCGGAGTCTCCGTTTATGCCCATTACTATGCCGGCATGCTGTATAGTGTCGTCAGGGTATAATAGCTTAGTGCCAACAGCACCAATATGCTTTAACTGTGCATAGGCTACCATGTCTGTCATCCAGTTGCCATCTAAGACCTCAATATCATTATTGAGCATAAGGACATACGATCCTTTGATTTCAGCAACGCCGAGATTGATGAGTTTTGAAAAGTTGAATGGGAAGCTTGCATCTATACAGCGAAATTTACCCGGATATTTGTTGTTGTAGTCATTGGCCAGGTTAAAAAAATCGTTCGAAGTACTGCTATTGTTCAGTATTAGTATTTCATAATCAGGATAGGTGGTTTTTATAAGAATAGAATCTAAAGCAGTCTTCAGTAAAGAAACCTGGTCTTTTGTTGGGATAATGATACTAACCTTGCCCATTGCGCTGACCTGGTATTTTATATAGTGTGCATCCGCTACATTGGCTATAGTTGCTATCTCAGCAGGTGTCTTGCGTCTTGTCAAAGTATCGGTAATTACTTTTGCGGGTGCCAGGTGGTATGTTGTATGTTCATTGAAATGAAATAAAACCTGCGGGATATGGCCGATATGTTTTGTGGTTTCGGATGCTCTCAAAAGCAGGTCATACAGCTCGCCGCCACCTGATACGTCCCTGACCCGCAGGGATTGTGCCGCCTTTGTTTTAATAATAAAAGCATCGCCAATGTAGTTGCGTGATAGGAAGCTGTCGGGTGACCAGTTTGGCTTAAAATAAGGAGTTGAAAAACTTCTGGTTACATCTACCTGATCTTCATCTGCATATATGATTGTATTATTGGGGTTCTCATTAATGTGCATTGCAAATTCAAACAGGCTGTTGGGAGTGAGTTGCGTATCGGATCGCAGCAGTAATATAAAGTCACCGATAGCTTTTTGTAATGCTATATTGTAGCACTCTGCAAAAGAAGTGTTAGTTTCTGCAGTAATTATTTTCAATTGTGTTGTGGCATTTATTTCTATATTTCCTTTCCCCGTGTTTACGAGTAACAATTCCCATTCAGGGTATAACTGCGCAAGTATAGAATTGACCAGTGTTCCAAGGCTCTTATTACTTTCTATTACATGAATAATGGTAAATACAGGTTTTTTTTTAAGCAGTGGATAAGCAATATCAAACTCTTCTCGCAGTATTGCAGGATTGAGTTCGTTTTTTATCCATGAACGGTAATCGACGGGGCTTTCTTTAAAGAGTGTTTTTCTTGCTATTCGTTTCAACAACTCATATCCCGGCTTTGTGAAAAGAAAAAAAACAAAACCAAGCAAACTTTTCAGCTTGCCTTGTCCGGCGCCAAATACTTTGGAGGTATTTTTTTTCATTTATGCGATGCAGAAAACTAAAAATGATATTGGCCTACAGGTTAAAACAGGTTACTATATTTCTGGCATATCTCCTGTGAATCCCCGCTATGTACCACTTCACCTCCTTCCAGCAAAACAGCCTTGTTGCATATGCGCGCTACATCATCAGGGAAGTGCGAAACGTACAGGATCGTTTTTCCCTGCTCCTTCATGTCGTATATCTTTTTTACACATTTTCCCTGAAACCCCTGGTCGCCAACGGCCATAACCTCATCAATAATAAGGATATCAGAATCGTTTGCCAGTGATATGGAAAATGCAAGGCGGGCAAGCATACCCGATGAATACTGCTTCACGGGGCTCCTCAACACATCATCAGATAGTTCCGAAAATTCACGAACATTGTCGATCGCATTGGTATTCTTTCTTGCTGTGCCGTAAAGTGCCAGCAAAAGTTTTATATTTTCATAGCCGGTTAGTTCTGACTCCAGACCGGCGCCTATTGCCAGTATGGGCGCAAAAGTGCCGTTAACAATAACGGTGCCACGATCGGGTTTGATGATGCCGGCAATAGTGCGGAGCAATGTGCTTTTACCTGAGCCATTCCTGCCCACTATGCCCAGGCTGTCGCCCCGTTTTACCTCAACCGAAATATTATTAAGTATGGTTTTTGATTTAAATGGCAGCTTGCGTTGCGCTATCAGATCTTTCAGCGTATAAATGCCGAGATTGTTCTGCCAGAAACTGACATGAACATTGTCAACCTTGATGATCAGATCGTTACTCATTGACAGTTATATTGCTGAAATAAATTGATTTTTTAACCTGTAAAAAACAAAGTGGCCCACCACGTACGTTATTACAGCAATAGATATACAAACTGTCCATTGATGTGCCGGTGGCAGTGTTGGTTCGTATAAAATACTGCGACCCAGTTTAATGAACTGGTAGATGGGATTGTACTCAATGATAGCTTTATACTTTTGTACTATGTACTGTTCTTTATATGCGATGGGAGTAAGAAAGAAAAGTGCCGGCTGAATAGTTCCCCAGATAATACCAATGTCTTTGAAGAAAACATTGATAGAGCATAGAAATAAGTTGAGCCCAAGCGAAAAGATAGCGAATAAAAAAATACATGGTATTACGAGCAGCAATTTAAGATCATAGACCATTCCGAACCACCTCATTGCTACGAAAAAAACGATAAGTGAAAGCAGGAAATTAAAAAGCTCACTTATGGTTTCTGACAAAGGGAAAAAATAAGCAGGTATATTCAACGATTTTAAAAGACCTGCAGAGCCAACGACACTGCCTATAGCCTGTCCGGTGACATTGGAGAAGAAGAACCAGAAAATAAGCCCTGAAGTAGCGAACAAAGGATAGTTGGGAATCCCTAAATTCTCACCAAAAATGACAATGAAAATGAGCAAATAAAGAAGCGGCTTAATAAACCCCCAAAAGAAGCCCATCAGGGAATTTTTATATCTTAAAACTACATTTCGCCTGCTGAGCGCGTATATACGGGTGATATTTTGCACTTTGTGGATTTTGTTGATACTTTGCAGCAGGGGTATCACCTTTTGCAGTTATATGAAAATATTTGTGAATGCACGTTTCCTGACGCAGCCTGTATCCGGGGTACAAAGGTATGGAATTGAATGCAGCAGACAAATAAAAAGGTTGTACCCTGACGCAGTATTTATTGCGCCCAAAAACATACTGCATACTGATGTTGCTAATGAGTTGAACGTTCAGATCGCCGGGCGGAACACCGGACAGAAATGGGAGCAGTTCGACCTTCCGTTTTACCTTGGCAGACAGAAGGCGCCGCCTTTGCTTAATCTTGCCAATACCGCGCCCATTTTTTACAGCAATAACTACGTTACTATACACGACCTGGCATTCTACCATCACCCTGAGTGGAACTCGAAGAAATTCTCCATGTGGTATAATATCCTTATACCAAGGATCGCGATAAGCAGCAAGCATATTTTTACGGTTAGCAATACTATCAAGAATGAATTGGTGAAATTTTACAAGTTGCCGGCAGCTAAAATTTCTGTTGCCTATAATGGCATTTCCCGAAAGATGCTGGAAAAAGGAAATGCGAAAGATATTGTGAAAGAAAAAATTATTTTATCTGTTGGTACTTTCAATATTAGAAAGAACCATCAAAACCTGGTAAAGGGTTACATCAACAGCAACATCAGCAATGAATATTCGCTTGTGATGATAGGTGATAAGAATAGAATATTTAAGGAGAGTGATGTAGAAGAACACATGTTGAAAAGGTCGAATATCCGGGTGATGCCCTCGCTTAAGGAAGATGATTTGATCGCTTTGTATAAAAAAGCTGAGATAGTAGCTTCTGTTTCATTATATGAGGGGTTCGGGATACCATTGCTGGAGGGGCTTTACAACGGATGCAAAATAGTTTGCTCGGATATACCGGTGTACAGAGAGGTATACAGCCAATGCGCTACTTTTTGCAGCCCCACGGATACAGATGATATTGGCAAAGGATTGGAAACTGCTGTAACAAAAGATACTGTTTCGCAGGAAGAGATCGTAAAGCTATTACAGCAATGCAATTACGAACGATCGGCACGAACTATGCTTGAAAAGATAGTGCCCGGTTACAAATAAATAAGCCACACTGCAAAGTGTGGCTTAGTATAGCTTGAAATTAGAGTTATTTAGCCGCACAAAGTTCTTTGATCTTAGCTAATACTTCTGCTTCACCACCTTCCTCATAGCCTGTATGAGAGAATACAACCTTGCCATTCTTGTCTACGATTATTGTATATGGAACAGACTGGAAGTTCAGCGACCGTTTCAATTCAGAATTTACATCAATGTAATAAGGGAATGTCCAGCCCTGGGAGACAGCATAGCTACGTACCAAACCTTCTGCGCGCGCTTCGTCTACGGATACGGTCATATAATTGAATTGTGCTTCTTTCTGCCACTCGGCCAGTTTAAGGCTTACGTTCTTAATTTCTTTCTTGCAAGGCACACACCAGGTAGCCCAGAAGTTAACAAGTGTTACTTTCCCTTGCTCGAACGTTGTATTGAAAGGCATTTTTTTATTTGTTTTGACATCTTTCACTTCGGTGTCGGGTAATTCCTGCGCATGTATGTTAGCAATAAATGCCATGCATGACACGGCGAGCAGTATTTTTTTCATGTTTACTTGTTTTTATAATAAATAAGCGAAAACTTTGCCAAATATAGATTAAGGAACTAATTTCGGAAAAACTTTAACAATATTCGTATTTAAATGAAGAAGTCAACCATTTTATTTTTATTGTTATGTGTATCGGTGAGGTCGATAGGGCAGGGAACTTTTTCTGGGGATCTAATGATGCAGGTAAATTTTTTTGACAGAGATACCAATATAAAGGCATCAGGTAACCCATTGTATGATAATTACTTAAGTGGCAGCCAAGGATGGTTGTCACTTCGCTACAATGTTAAAGGATATACTTTTTTCGTACGTGCAGATGCCTTTAATAATTCGAACCTGAAAAGCCCTACTTCAGCAAATTCTGATTTTGGCATTGGTGCGTGGAGTGTGAACAAAGACTTAAAAGATCTGTCGATAACAGTAGGCAGCATCTATGACCAGATAGGCAGCGGATTATTTTTCAGGGCTTATGAAGACAGGGGTTTATTGATAGATAATGCATTGGTTGGAATAAGGTTAAAGTACAAGTTAACTAATAATATACGGATCAAAGGCTTTACCGGGCAACAAAAAGACAACAGGCTATATGTGAACAATACACGATATGCCCCGGTGATCAAAGCATTGAATATAGAGGGTGATTTTAGTATAGGTAATGTGAATTTATCGCCCGGTGTTGGTGCGTTGAACAGAACACTGGACGAAGCTTCTTACCAGAATGTGAGGCAGGTGATCAAAGCCCAGGTAGATAAGGATAGCACAGCTCCACGTTTTACGCCGGTACGCAACATGTATGCGTTTACAGCGTATAATACAGTTACTTACAAGAATTTTTCATGGTATTTAGAGGGGGCATATAAGACACATGAGGCAACATTTCGGCCTGATTCTGCAAGGGAAAATGTTATACTGCATGACAAGCCTGGCAACGTAATCTATACTTCGATCAACTATGGCATGAAAGGTGTGGCACTGACACTTAGTGGTAAACGTACTGAAGACTTCGTGATGCGCACATCGCCGGCTGAGACGTTTTCTATTGGTAACGGAATGCTCAATTGGCAGCCTGTGATAGCAGTACTCCGCCCCGAAAGGCTTATTTCGAGGTATAGCCCGCCTTCACAGGATATTTCGGAAATGGCCGGTACGGCAACTTTGCAGATCGCGCCAAACGACCTGACCAGTATTACTTTGTCGCATACCAGCATCAGCACCCTGGAGAATGAAAAACTGTACCGAGAGACATATGGTGATGTTTCTTACCATGGGTTTAAATCATGGATACTGCACCTGGCAGTGCAATACCTTGAATACAATGTGCCATTGTACCAGGGCCGGAAGTCAACTATGTTATATGCGCTTACACCAATGGCAGAGATCACTTACCGTCTTAGCGAAAAACATTCTATACGGGCAGAAGTACAGTATATGAATACCAAGCAGGATTACGGATCGTGGATCTTCGCATTGCTTGAATATAACATAGCGCCTAAATGGTCGATCGCACTTTCGGACATGTATAATACCAATGTCAACAAAAACTTTGATAATCCTAACTCTAATGATGCAGGCTTTTTGAGCAAAGATGGCAATCACTATCCCAGTATTTTCGTTGCCTTTACCAAAGGGGCAAACAGGTTCACGCTTGCTTATGTTAAACAAGTGGATGGTATCAATTGTTCCGGAGGTGTTTGCCGTTATGAGCCCGCATTCAGTGGTGTACGTGTCCAGGTGACATCCAGTTTTTAAAACCAAATAATATCTACCGCCAAAATCTTAAATACAGTATGCCGTGCACTTATTCTCGAGGTATCTACTTCCGTCGTTTGCTATACTGATCATACCTTCATACGGGTTATGCCAGCCTGTGGCAAAGGTGTTGAATGCTGGCAGAACAGATAGTGTAATTATAATGGATGGCAAACTGAATGAGCCGGCATGGGAAGGCGCAGTAAAGGCATCTGATTTCATTCAATTTACTCCGTTGCCCGGTACAGCGTCTATTCAACGAACAGAGGTGAGCATACTCTATGATAATGATGCTGTTTATGTGGGCGCTATGATCTATGATGCCCCTGATAGCGTGCTCAGGCAATTATCTCCGAGGGATGAATATGAAGACCATAGTACGGATGCTTTTGGCGTATTATTTGATACCTATTGCGACCGCCAAAATGCAACGGAATTTGCAGTAACAGCGGCAGGCGTGCAGGCAGATGGCATAGTGAAGTTTAATGGCAGGGACCTTTCATGGAACGCAGCATGGTACAGTAAAGCGTCGTTTCATGAGAAGGGATGGTGCGTGGAAATGAAAATACCTTATTCGGCATTGCGGTTCTCAAAAAAGAAAGAGCAGGTATGGGGGCTGAATTTTTACAGGGTTATCCGAAGGCACCGGGAAAAATCTTATTGGAATATGGTGCTGCCAACTGTAGCTAACCATCTTAGCCAGGGCGGAACCCTTAAAGGTATTAGTGACATACATGCTCCTGTCCGCCTTGCATTGCTGCCCTATGTGTCGGCATATGCTGAGGATTATAATGGTGCCAATGCACAAACCCTGAATGGTGGCCTGGATATAAAGTATGGGCTGAATGAGAGCTTTACCTTAGATATGACGTTGGTCCCGGATTTCGGGCAAACTATCTATGATAACCGTGTACTCAACTTATCACCGATAGAGGTGAGGTATAATGAGAACAGGTATTTTTTTACCGAAGGGCTGGACCTTTTCAACAAGAATGACCTGTTTTACTCGCGCAGGGTAGGCGGTACACCCGTGAACATTAGCCAGACAGCTAATGGGTTGCAGGCAGGCGAAGTAGTGGAAAAGAACCCTGCCACCATGAAGCTATACAATGCGACGAAAATTTCGGGCAGGACCAGGAAAAAGTTAGGCATTGGTTTTTTTAATGCCGTGGCGGCTCCTGCATATGCTACCATAAAAGATACGGTTAGCAACAGCACGAGAAAAGTGCAGACTGCGCCACTTACGAATTATAATGTAATTGTGATAGACCAGGCGCTGAAGAACAACTCGTATGTGAGCCTCATCAATACCAATGTGAGCAGGAAGGAGAACAGTTACAATGCTAATGTGAGTGCAGTACTGTTCAAATTTGCGAACAAAGCGAATACTTATGGTATTAATGGATCAGGAGATGTGAGCCAATTATACCGGACGCTGAAGAATGATATAGGCCACCGGTATAACCTGAGCGCAGGAAAATTGAGCGGAAATTATACCTGGACATTGAACACCCGCTCCATGAGTGACAATTTCAATCCTAATGACCTTGGGTATCTTGACAGGAATAACATTACTTACTACTCCGCAGACCAGTATTATAACATATTTGAGCCTAAGGGCAAAATACGTATGGCCTATAACCATGTGGGTGGAGGGTATTATCGTATATACAACCCGGACGTGTACTATAAAGCGGAGTTTTTTGGGTCGCATAATGTTACCTTTTTGAACTTCACCACTGTAGGCCTGTTCTGGTCTATGCTACCATTTAAGAACTATGATTACCTGGAACCCCGTGTGCCCGGAAGGTTTTATGTGTATCCCAAGAACTATATGCTAGGTGGATTCTATTCGTCTGACTATCGTAAACGGTTTGCCCTTGACCTTGAACTGACAAAGCGCTGGTTCTCTGAGCGCAATAGGAATTCATTGTCGTGGTCTGTTTCGCCAAGGTTCAGGTTCAATGACAAACTCTCTGCTATATATGAATTATCGGGTTACACTATCATTGACGATGTAGGTTTTGTTGCAAACAGGAACGATTCTATTTACTTCGGCATCCGTAAACTGGGTACTATCACCAACTCGCTGTATGCCGCTTATGTTTTTAATAATAAGATGTCGCTCAGGCTTAATGCAAGGCATTATTGGTCGCAGGCGGAGTATTCGCAATACGCTTACCTGAACAAAGATGGAGGGCTGGACATTACATCTGCGTATTCGGTGAACAGGAATGTTAACTTCAATACATTCAACGTTTTTATGAGTTATGTATGGCAGTTCAAGCCGGGCAGTGAAATGGCGATTGTGTACCAGAACAGCATCTTTTCATCGCCACAATCGCCTAAGATATTTACTAATTATTTTGATAACCTTGAACATACTTTCCAGTCACCACAGAGTAACAGTTTGTCGGTGAAGATCATTTATTACCTAGATTACCTGAATATACAAAAAGCGCTAAGGAGGAACACTTAGCAAAAGACTGTATTTTTGCCCCCTATGTATGGTCCATATGCTTAAAACAGACTTTCTAATAATTGGCTCAGGTATAGCAGGTTTGTCGTTTGCTATAAAAACTGCGGCACGGTTCCCTGATAAGAGCATAACTATTCTTACCAAAGCAAATACGGATGAAACCAATACCAAGTATGCGCAGGGGGGTATAGCAGTTGTGAATGACCTTGAGAAAGACAGCTTTGAAAAGCATATAGCAGATACAATAACAGCAGGCGACGGGCTGTGCAATGAACGTATTGTGGAGGCCGTGATAAAAGAAGGGCCGGAAAGAGTGAACGAAATCATTGAATGGGGGACAAAATTTGACAAGGATACAGAAGGGGAGTACATGAGGGGTAAGGAAGGGGGGCACTCAGCATTCAGGATATTGCACCATAAAGATATCACCGGCTTTGAGATAGAGCGGGCACTAGTAGAGGAAGCAAAGCAGCATCCAAATATCAGCATCTACAATCACTGGTTTGTCGTGGATATTATTACCCAACACCATCTCGGTTTCCTGGTCACAAAATCCACAAGGGATATTACCTGTTATGGTGTATATGCATTGAACCTGCAGAATAATAATATTGAAAAGATACTGGCCAAATGTACGCTGATGGCGTCGGGCGGGGCAGGGCAAGTGTACAGGACGACCACTAACCCACGCATAGCCACCGGGGATGGTATTGCCATGGCATACCGTGCGAAGGCACGTATAGAGAATATGGAGTTCATACAGTTCCATCCAACAGCATTGTATGAGATGGGTGTAAGCCCATCCTTCCTGATAACAGAGGCTGTGCGCGGCGATGGTGGTATACTGCGCAATAAAAACGGGGTTGCCTTTATGGCATTATACGATGAGCGTGCAGACCTGGCGCCCCGCGATGTTGTTGCCCGTGCTATAGACAATGAAATGAAGAAGACGGGTACTGAGCATGTGTATCTTGACTGCAGGCAAATGGACAAGGAAAAATTCAAAGCCCATTTTCCCAATATTTATGCAAAATGTGCAAGCATGGGTATCAATGTATTTGAGCAGATGGTACCTGTGGCGCCTGCCGCGCATTACTGTTGCGGCGGTGTTAAGACTGATGAAGCGGGGCGGACTTCCATAGTTAACTTATATGCCTGTGGGGAGTGTGCCAGTACCGGGTTGCACGGCGCCAACCGGCTAGCGTCCAATTCACTGCTTGAAGCTTTGGTGTTTGCGCATAGGTGCGCCGAAGATATGGCTTTACGCATTGATGATCTGTCATTAAATGACGAAGTGCCTGATTGGAATGCATCGGGCACGAATGACCCTAAAGAAATGATCCTTATCACTCAAAGCCTTAAGGAACTGCAGCAGGTAATGAGTGATTACGTGGGCATTGTGCGTAATGACATACGTTTGCAGCGTGCAATGAACAGGATAGACCTGCTGCACCAGGAAACCGAAGAACTCTACAAAACCACAACACTTTCGCCACATTTATGCGAATTGAGGAACCTTATTACTATTGGGTATCTAATTGTGAAGGGGGCG
This sequence comes from Flavipsychrobacter sp., assembly GCA_021155965.1. Classification (GTDB taxonomy): domain Bacteria; phylum Bacteroidota; class Bacteroidia; order Chitinophagales; family Chitinophagaceae; genus Nemorincola. The sequence goes on along the minus strand of JAJNBJ010000005.1, from coordinate 200,817 downwards.
CATTTCCGAAAGGAGAGCCGCGGATTGCATTATAATACAGACTATCCGGCCAAGAGCGCATTATTACAGCATATTGTTCTTTAATTATCAGTTTATTAATTGTAGTTGTTTCCAGTAAATCTGGCATCTTTTTTGTTAAGTTTTATTTGTAGCGGTGCATGTAAAGTATTTTGTGTAGTATTTATATGTAAATTTGCTATGAGCGTTAACAGATAATGATCAAGATCGGCAAAAGTATATTGGCATATGGTATTATAGTAATGTGTTTAATATTACTGGCCAGTTCGTGTTCCAAAAAGAAGGGCGCGGGAACGATATATGACATTATGCCCGGAAAATGGCAGCTTACGAAATTCGGGTCGGATGATAACCTGAACGGGAGGATCGATCATTACGAAATGCATGCGGTGGCGAAGGGTTCGCTGTATGAAATGGAGTATTCCGGCGATGGAACCGGCAAACAAACGAATAGCAATAATGGCGTAAAATTGATGGAGCTGCAATTCAGGTGGGAGTTTGTAGCTCATGATTCCCTTAAGATATCTTACGCAGCCAATGACACGATCATTTATAATGTGCAGACAAGTACAGCAGGATCGTTGGGGCTCACCACAACGTCCAAAATAGAGAACTCCAATAAAGTAGGTATTGAATACCTGTTCTTCAGTAAGCAATGATGCCGGATAGTTGACGAAGAGATGCTGGGTGTTTGATGAAAAAGATACCGGATGCCAATTCAATAATAAAAGTGAAATCAATTACATCACGCATCTTTTTAATCTCTTCTATCCCTTTAATAATTCCCTCGATATTACAAGCTTTTGTATCTCAGATGTGCCTTCGCCTATTGTGCATAGCTTACTGTCGCGGTAATATTTCTCAACCGGGAAATCCTTAGTATAACCGTAGCCACCGAAGATCTGTACTGCATCGGTTGAGATGCGTACTGCAGCCTCGGATGCATAGTATTTTGCCATGGCAGATTCTTTGGTCATCTTTTCGCCACGGTTCTTCATGTCAGACGCCTGGTATATAAGCAGTTCCGATGCTTCTATTTGCGTGGCCATATCTGCCAGCTTAAATGCAATTGCCTGGAAGTTAGAGATAGGCTGATCGAACTGCTGGCGCTCTTTTGAGTATTTCAGTGAAGCCTCGTATGCGCCTTTAGCAATACCTAATGCAAGGGCTGCAATGGATATGCGGCCACCATCAAGCACTTTCATAGCCTGGTAAAAGCCATCGCCTACAGGACCCATTCTCTGCGCATCTGAGATGCGGCAGTTGTCGAAAACGAGTTCAGCAGTTTCGCTGGCACGCATGCCTAATTTGTTCTCCTTTTTACCGGACGAAAAGCCCGGCGTCCCTTTTTCTACTATGAACGCTGTAATGTTGTTTTTTGCACGTGGCTCACCTGTTCTTGCCAATACAACAGAAACATTGCCACTGATGCCGTGCGTTATCCAGTTCTTGGTGCCATTCAATATCCAGCCATCACCATCTTTAACGGCAGTGCAGCGCATATTGCCTGAATCGCTGCCGGTATTTGCTTCGGTAAGGCCCCATGCGCCTATCCATTCACCGGACGCCAGTTTGGGTAAATACTTCTTTTTTTGCTCCTCGTTGCCAAAGTAGAGGATATGACCTGTGCATAATGAATTATGTGCGGCAACCGAAAGGCCGATTGAACCGCAAACTTTAGCAACCTCGCTTATTACCGTTACGTACTCAAAATATCCCAGGCCAGAACCTCCGTATTCGGCAGGCACTAAAACACCCATAAGCCCGAGTTCTCCCATTTTATGGAACAGGTCGACCGGGAATTTTTGGGATTCGTCCCATTCCATCATATTCGGACGGATATGCTTATTCGCAAAATCGCGTACCATCTCTGCTATTGAACCCTGTGCTTCAGTCTGTTTAAAATCCATTTTTTTGTATATGTAGTGTTGCTAAACGCAATTTTACGACATTTTTTTGAAGGGTAATAAAAATGGAAATAATTGAAATTTGAATTCACACATAGATGAATATTGCGCATTATTTGTGGATAATTAACTGCATTTTTAATGTGTCGAATGTTGCTTTGCTGAAATGACCAAGTTCTTTGAGTTGGTAGAGATCGGTAAAAGGTTGTTTTCTTCTGTAGGTAATTATTTTACTGACTGTAACCGGACCAATTCCCTTAAGCCGGACAAGGGAGATAGAATCTGCTGTATTTAAGTCTAGCGGCATAGATGTAACTTTGGTTATAGAGTCTTTTGCTTTGGCCTGGGTTTGCTTGAATTTTTCCCAGGCAATTACCATTCGTTGTTCCTGCTTTTTATTTATGACAGGGTGAACCCAGAGGTGCATAGTGAACCTGAAAGCTATAAGTATGATTAGCAAAGCGCAAAGAGCCATAAGCCCCATGCGCTCAGTGCGGGTAAAGGAAATAAATGACCTGGATATTTTCTTCATTTACCATACCAAAATAAAATATTTTGTGCAATTAGCTTAGTAATTTTATTGCCCCTTAATTTGCAGTATGTACACCCAGCAGGAAGAGAAGCGCTTGTATGAACAGGCCAGGCAACTATTAAACAATGATGCCGGTAATGCAGACGATACTATTTCCCAAATACGGGAGGTGATATTGTATGCAGACTGGAAATATTATGTACAGAGTGAACCTGTGTTGTCTGATTTTGAGTATGATGGCCTTTTTAAGAAACTAAAGCATCTTGAAGACAAGCACCCCGAACTGGTAACCGGGGATTCGCCAACACAGCGGGTGGCAAAGGGGCTGAGTGAGCGTTTCCCCACCGTAAGCCACCTGGTACCTATGCTGAGCCTGGACAATACCTATAATGCAGAAGACCTTACCGATTGGGACCGCCGTTGCAGAGAATTGGCTGGTATAGATGAGATAGAGTACTGCGTAGAGCCTAAGTATGATGGGGCAAGTGTATCATTGATCTACGACCACAGTAACCTTGCGCGGGGTGCTACCCGTGGAGATGGTGTGATGGGGGAGGATGTGACGGCCAATGTGCGGCAAATAAAGGCAATACCATTATCAGCACCGCTTGTGAAACAAGGGATAACGCAGGTGGAGATACGCGGTGAAATAGTAATACACAAGAAAGTATTTGAAGAGTATAACAGGCAGCGGATCGCAGAGGGTTTGTCGCCATTGGCCAATCCGCGCAATGCTGCATCAGGCACGCTAAGAATACTTGATCCGAGCGAGGTGAGGAAGCGTGGGTTGAATGCGATACTATATCACATAAGCGATTATACACTTGAGCCGGGTAAAGAGCGCCCGAAGGAATTGAGTAACCATTATGGCTCACTACAGTGGTTGTATAATATGGGTTTCCCCACACCGGCAAGGGAAATGAAGGTGTTCAGGCATATAGAAGAGGTGATACAATACTGTAGTGATTTTGAAGAAAAACGGGACGATCTGCCTTTTGAAGTAGACGGGCTGGTGATAAAAGTAAATGACTTTGCGCTACAGGACAAAATGGGTATGACCTCCCATCATCCACGGTGGGCGGTTGCTTATAAATTCAAGGCAAGACAAGCAACAAGTAAATTGAGGAGGGTGGAATTCCAGGTGGGAAGAGTAGGTAGTATAACGCCCGTTGCAAAAATTGACCCGGTGCCGATAGGTGGGGTGACGGTTACATCCATATCATTGTTCAATGAAGATGTGGTACGTGAGAAGGATGTGCGTATAGGCGATACTGTGCTGGTAGAAAGAGCAGGTGATGTTATTCCCTATATAGTAAAGCCGTTGACAGAATTAAGGACAGGCAATGAGGAAGAAATAAAATTTCCAACCAATTGCCCTGCATGTAACAGTGAACTGGAAAAGCAGCAGGATGAGGCAGCATGGCGTTGTATCAATGCAGGCTGCCCGGTGCAGGTAGTGGAGCGGATGATACATTTTGCAAGCAAGGATGCCATGGACATTCGCAGCCTGGGCAATGCTAATGTGCAGAAGTTCTATGAGCTTGGGTTATTGCCGGATATCCCCGGCATTTACAGCATTGATTGGGAACGGGTAAAACAGCTTGGTGGCTTTGGAGAAAAGTCTGTGACCAACCTGAAACAGGCCATAGAGCATTCAAAGCAACAGCCGCTTAACAGGCTCATTTTCGGGCTGGGTATCAGGTATGTTGGAGAAACAACGGCTAAGACACTTGCAAATGCAGTATCGCATATCACTGACTTTTATGAGTGGGATATTGAAAAGCTACTGACACTGGAAGATATTGGCCCCAAAGTAGCTACTTCAGTGAAAGATTTTTTTGCACGACCTGAGAACAAGGATATGATAACGCGCCTTGGCGAAACAGGCGTGAACCTGGTGAATGAACACAAAGGCAATAAACAGGGTAGTGGGGAACTGGCAGGTAAGACGTTTCTTTTTACAGGTACACTAAACCAATTCAAACGCAGTGATGCTGAGGCAATGGTGGAAGAAAAAGGTGGCTCAATATTAGGAGGCGTGAGCAGCAAACTTAATTACCTGGTGGTTGGCGAGGATGCAGGTTCGAAACTGGAAAAGGCTAAGAAGTTGGGTACAGTGAGTATATTGACAGAGCAGGAGTTTCTGGAACTGATGGGGTAAGGGTTTATTGCTTAAGGAACCTCGTGCATGCTATAGCCTAAATTACACAATAGCAATTTTTTTCCATCTTTCAAAGCCGCCGCCAGGTTTCCGCTTCTGCCCTGTTGCACAACAGGCTGATGGGAAATAGGTTATGCGCCATATCATAAAAATAAATAGGGTTTTTTAACGGCAGCGTACCGTTAAATGACGGTGTGGAAAATACCGTTTTTTATGCCCATGAAAATGCCCAATCTTTCGGGTTGCTAAATACCCATTTATGCTGCGCCACAAAACCCAATACCTTTTTGCACTGCGAAGACGGGATACCTATACGCATTATATTCATCACACCAATGAAAAAATATTTCTCAAATCAAAATTTACACGCATGAAAAAAAACATTATCTTTATAAATAGCATTATTGTAATGTTATGTATAGCCATGCATACAACCAAAGCACAAACACTGGTTGGCAACCCTTCAAACGCTGATATCAACTGGGTAAGCAGCGGAGCAGGTGTCATCAACGGTATTAATGCCGCAATGATCGATTATTATATCCACGAGACTGCAACAGGGCACCTGGGCGCAGTTGCCTATGGTGCTGTGCCGGGCACGGGTGGCGCAAATCCCGGCGGTGTAAAGGTCACAGATTTTACCTACAACTATTCACAATCGGTAACATACCCACGAACGTTTGTCAGTACGCCCATGTTGTCTGTGCCTGATGTGATCATCGGGCATAATATACAGGAGCAAGGAAAATACATCATGGCAGTGGGCTTCATTAACAATTCAGACCAGGCGCAGATCGATTATTATGATATTGTTTATACCTCCGCCGGGGTATTCACCGTTACCTACAACACATCCAGCACCCTTGGATCTGATGTGGTAGAGACGGTGCACCTGGATGTGATAGCTGAGTATGGCAACCTATACCAGGGCCTGCCTATCTGTAACAGGTTCTTTGTGGTATACGACAGGGATGTTAACCCGATGGCAAATGTATATGATGTATTTGTGGCAGAAGGCAACCTGACCGCCAGGAGTATTACGGTAGGCCCGGTAGATATAGCGCCCCCGCCAATTGGTGGCGTTGACCAAAGCATACATGCTATAGACAACTGGCGGCCCGATGTGGCAGGGATCGAGTATGACCCCGGCGGCGGCCCTGTGGATAAGGCGATGATAACCTGGGAAAACCAGGGGTCATCGTATATTTACAGGACACACTGGTATCCCGGTTCAGCGGCGGCATTTGGAGGAATAGTGGCGAGTGACCCTCCCGGCAATAACGACAGGTTCTACCACCCGCGTATAGATGCTAATGATGATTACGGTTCTAATGATCTCGCTACCGGAGCAAATGCAGATTATATGATCGTTTGGGAGTCCTGGGATTACTCCAGTGGTTGGCAAGACATAGAAATCTGGGATGAGTACACGGGCGGCAGAACCACGGCTTCATTCTGGACAGATTTTACCACTTTTGGCCCGTATGCCAGCCTGTTGTATGAATCTGCACCGTATAATCATTATGCACCTGCAATTGCCTGGGGGCCTACCGGAACAGGCGGGCGGGACTATATGGTGACAGAAGGGTTGCACGAAGGATGGGTCACAAACGCGGATTATTTCCTGGTGCTGCCATTTGATGAAACAGCCCCGACAGTTATGCCTGTGATACCAGCCGGTGGCGGCGTGCGCAATTATTTCCAGGTCAATACTTCAACCACACTAAATTCAGCCGCAACCCTTTACACCAATGCTGTGGCAACGCCACCCAATAATGTGGGGGACACATCGCTGGTGGCATGGGCATACCTTGATGGTGGCGGTAACTATAATATAGACTATAAGCTTTGCGAGTTTGTAGCCTCGGGCACGGGCTATGTCTACAAACACAGCGTGCCGCCAGCGCCGCAATCTATGCTGAGTACAGGTGAAGTAGCTCTTATTCCAAACCCGGCAACCGATGCTATAACCGTGAGCAACGTGGTTGGCAGCTATAGTATAAAGAATATGCTGGGGCAGGTGGTGCTGGAAGGCAGCGTTGATGCGGCGCAGCCGCGCGTGAAAGTGAGCGACCTTGCGAAAGGCACTTATATTTTGTGCATAACTACATATGGCAAACAAACTGTAAACAAAATGTTTGTGAAAGATTAAATTAACCGGCGCCAGCCGGCAACAGCCGGCTGGCGCTTTACTAAATATTGATCTATGAAAAGAATTTTCTTGTCGCTTCTTTGTTTGTTGACGATGTCGGAAATGAATAATACACATGCGCAACGTATAACAACGGTAGCAGGTACCGGCACGGTGTCGGGTTACAGCGGCGATGGTGGACCGGCAACGGCGGCTACTATGGTAACTGTAAATGGCGTGACAATTGATGCGCATGGTTTTATGTATATAACGGTAGATGGAACATTTCCGAATATACGCAGGGTTGATACTGCCGGTATCATTACCACAATTGCAGGCAAGGTGGGTAATGTCCGTGGCTTTAGCGGGGATGGTGGCCCGGCAACGGCAGCAAAGATTAGCGATCCCAAAGGCATAGTGCTTGACAAAAAAGGTAATATCTATTTTTTTGACGAGGACAGTAGCCGCATTCGTAAAATAGATACTGCAGGCGTAATAACTACTGTTGCAGGTAATGGATCTGCAACGCCATCGGGAGATGGCGGCCCGGCAACTGCGGCAGGTTTAGGCATTGGTGGGGGGGGGCCATGTATAGATTCAATAGGGAACTTATATTTATCTGCAGGTCATTTTATACGCAAAGTGGATACTGCAGGTATCATCAGCGCTATAGCCGGTACTGGTGTGGGAGGCTATAGTGGTGATGGTGGCATGGCAAGTGCTGCGCAGATTGGGACTAATGGCAGACAAATTGCAATAGACAAATACGGCAATCTATTTTTTGGCGATGGCGGGAGAGTACGGAAAATAAGTACAACGGGCATTATTACTACTATTGCGGGCAATGGTACGGGGATATATGTCAGTGATGGAGGGCCGGCTACGGCCGCTGGTATGAACCCATTTGGTGTATGCCCGGATAGCAACGGCAATGTGTATATAGCTGATTATGACCCGGCGCACCGCATTCGTAAGGTAAGCCCTGCCGGTATTATCACTACGATCGCCGGTAGTGGTATATCCCCAGGCTACAGCGGCGATGGTGGACCCGGCACAGCCGAACGAGGATGCAGTAAAAGTGTATCCTAACCCTGCGGGAGATGGGGTGTTTACGGTGCGGGTCTCCTCGCTTGCAGATGAGCAGGTGCAGGTGGTGGTAACAGATGTGACCGGCACAAGGGTACACGAGCTAACCACAACCACCAACAAAGAAACAAACATTAACCTGCATGTGCCGGCTGGTATGTACATGGTGCAAATAGCCACCGCAGATAAACAATGGGTAAGGAAAATATTGGTTGAGTGATTATGATAAGAACATTAGTTATGGTTTGCCTGCTGGCAGTAAATGTCCTAACCGGTGCGGCACAGCGCATCACCACAGTAGCAGGCACAGGTACCGTGAACGGGTACGCCGGCGATGGCGGACCGGCAACTGCAGCTACAATTGTTTATCCCTACGCAGTGGCAATGGATGCGCACGGCAATATGTATATAAGTGTTGAAGGCACATTTTCCAATTTGCGCAAGGTAGACACAGCAGGCATTATTCATACATTTGTGGGCGGACCGAGCATATTATCCGGCTTCGCAGGTGATGGTGGCCCTGCAACTGTGGCAAAAATAGATGACCCAAGAGGCATAACCTTTGATAAAAAAGGCAATGTGTATTTCCTGGACCGGAACAATAAGCGCGTGCGCAAGGTTGATACTGCAGGCATCATCACCACTTTTGCAGGTAATGGCTCCACAACACCATCGGGCGATGGCGGGCCTGCTACTGCAGCAGGCATAGGTATAGGTTGCGGCCTTTGCACAGATACTGCCGGAAACATTTATATAGGAGCCGGTGATTTTGTCCGCAAGGTTGATACCGCAGGTATTATTAGCACTATAGCCGGAACGGGAGTGGCAGGATATAGCGGCGATGGCGGTATGGCGGATACAGCTCAAATTTCTACCAATTTTGGACAAATTGCTATAGATAAGTATGGGAGCCTGTATATACCTAACTCCGGCCACGTACGCAGGATAAATGCAGCAGGTATTATTACCACATTTGCCGGAAATGGTACTACCTATAGTGGTGATGGTGGACCAGCAACAGCAGCGGGCATGAACTCTCATGGCGTTTTTCCGGATAGTAATGGCAATGTATACATAACTGATCAGGATCCGGCCCACCGTGTCCGCAAAATAAACTCCGCAGGTATTATCACCACCATTGCAGGCATCGGTAGCTCGTCAGTATCAGGTGGTGGGTATAGCGGTGATGGCGGCCCTGGCACAGCCGCGAAAATGTTCCGACCCAGGTATCTGTACCTGGGTAAAAATAACTGCCTGTATATAGCTGATTTAAATAACTACTGCATACGCCGCCTTGATTTGAATGACAGTGTATTTGTTAGTGTGCCGGGTGTGGCGCAGAATGAGGATGTGGTAAAAGTATTTCCCAACCCAGCGGGAGATGGGGTGTTTACGGTGCGGGTATCCACACTTGCAGATGAGCAGGTGCAGGTGGTGGTAACAGATGTAACCGGCGCAAGGGTACACGAACTCACCACAACCACCAACAAAGAAACAAACATTAGCCTGCATGTGCCGCCGGGTATGTACCTTGTGCAAATAGCTACGGCAGATAAGCAATGGGTAAGGAAAATATTGGTGGAGTGATTATGATAAGAACATTAATTATTTTTTATAGACGCAATTGGCAATATGTATATCAGTGTATCCGGAGTATACCACAATTTGCGAAAGGTGGACACAGCGGGTATCATTCACGCGTTTGTTGGCGGGGGTATTAGCTCAGCCGGTTTTAGCGGTGATGGTGGGCCTGCGACTGCAGCAAGAATAGATGAGCCAAGAGGTATAACTTTTGATAAAAAGGGAAATGTCTATTTTTTTGACCGGAACAATAAGCGCATCCGCAAAGTAGATACTACAGGCATCATCACCACCTTTGCCGGCAATGGCTCTACAACCCCTTCGGGTGATGGCGGGCCTGCTACTGCTGCAGGCATAGGTACAGGTGTGGGCCTGTGCACAGACACAGCAGGGAACATATATGTAGGAGCAGGTGATTTTATCCGAAAGGTAGACACAGCCGGCATCATCACTACCATAGCCGGAACAGGAGTAGGCGGGTACAGCGGCGATGGCGGTATGGCAGATACAGCTCAAATTTCTACCAATAACGGGCAAATTGCTGTAGACAAGTATGGGAACTTGTATATAGCCAGTAGCGGCCGTGTACGCAAGATAAATGCCGTTGGCATCATTACCACCTTTGCAGGCAATGGCACAACCGCCTATAGCGGTGAAGGAGGGCCCGCTACTGCTACAGGCATGAATGCTTATGGTGTATGGCCTGATAGTAATGGCAATGTATACATAGCTAATCATGACCCGGGACACCGTATCCATAAGGTAAATCCTGCAGGCATTATCACCTCCATCGCGGGTACTACAAACGGTTTTAGCGGCGATGGCGGACCCGGCACATCGGCAAAGATGTTCCGGCCACGTATCCTTTGTCTTGGCAAAAATAATTGCCTGTATGTTGCCGAATATGGCAATAATATCGTTCGCCGCCTTGACCTGAATGACAGTGTATTTGTAGAGGTGCCGGGTGTGGTGCAAAACGATGATGTGGTAAAGGTGTACCCCAACCCTGCGGGAGATGGGGTGTTTACGGTGCGGGTCTCCTCGCTTGCAGATGAGCAGGTGCAGGTGGTGGTAACAGATGTAACCGGCGCAAGGGTACACGAGCTAACCACAGCCACCAACAAAGAAACAAACATTAACCTGCATGTGCCGCCGGGTATGTACCTGGTGCAAATAGCTACCGCAGATAAACAATGGGTAAGGAAAATATTGGTGGAGTAAGGATGATAAGAACATTAATTATTTTTTGCCTGCTGGCAGGCATGCCAACTCTGGCACACTTTTTGCTGCATTTATAATTGCATCGCAAATGGCTGAAAACGCCTGTGGGCAAGCATTTTGACAGTTCTTTGTTTATTGGAAATTATACCTTTTTTATACCTTTTTCGGGTATAATTATACCTTTTCAGGGTATAATTATACCCTTTTATACCCCTTTATACCTTATGATAAAACACATAAAATAGGCCAACAAAGCACTCTGGCCACATATAAAAAACCAAATGTGGCAAAACAGGCTTATCCCGGAAATTATACCCTCTGCCGGTTTATCTGCCGGAAAAATTTGTGGGGTAACGAAGATTCTGCTGAGAAGCAATGGGTAAGGAAAATATTGGTGGAATAACCTGAATGTTATGGCTGATAAAAAAAACACCGCATTGAGCGGTGTTTTTTTTGGTGTGGTGATGGTCAGTTATTAGTTGAATTCGCTGTCCGGGATATTGGTGTTCGCTTCTGCAGTTTGCACTTTAAAGGTAAGTGGCACAGGAAGTCCGCCGCCAACTTGTGTTATAGTGTATGCCACTTTAAAACCATTGGTGCCGGTAACTTCTTTATAGTCGGCATAGTCGGTTGTTTCCATTTCATCGCCTTCGCCCTTTATCTTCTTGATAAGCATGGAGGAAGCAGCATCATAGTACTCGGTTGATTTTTTGCCTCTGCCGTCTACCACGTTAATTTTATAAGCATTTATGCCATTCACTTGTTCCATGCCTGCCAGGGTACGCTTAATGCCATATTTTTCGGGGTGGAGATCAGCAGCAATGTCTGCTTCTTCTTTCGCCTCATTTATTTCTTCCTCGGTCATATCTTTTCTTTGTCCGCCCCCCGCCTGGTAGCCTTTTGTTCCATCGAATACCGATTTGCCTACATTCATTTTTTGAGCGCCCATTTCCATATCCATCGACTGTAATGATTTATTAGGGCTTTTCTTGATTATCGTCACAGACATATCCCGCCCCTGGAAGCTGGTTTTCATGACGAGTTTCAGATCTTTAATGCTGTTAAACGCTTTTTCACCACCCATTGCAGTTAGATACTTTTTATAAACTTCATCGGCAGTAATGCCGGAGGGTGCAGCAGTAGCTTCAGAAATAACCAATGGTTTGCCGGCCCAGTCAAAATAATCGATCTTACCATCTGCCGAATACTTGGTCAATTTAGATGCAACAGCATCTTTGTTGCCTGCTACTACGATATTCGCCTGGTCGGGAAGAATGTATTTTTTAGAAACTTCCATAACATCGGCAGCAGTTACTGCGCTCAGGTTCTTCAGGTAGTTCTGGTAATAGTCTTTCGGCATATTGTAACGCTCGATATTGATAGCGAACTGTGCTACGCGTTTAGGGTCTTCCAAGCCGATAGCAAAATTGCCCGACATGTAAGTAATGCAGTTTTGCAGCGTTGTATCGGGTACTGGCTGGCTGCGCATGATACGCATTTCGTCAAGCAATACCTCGAGTGCGCTGTCGGATACATTATTCTGTACTTTCAACTCTGCGCTGAAGCTGCCAACCTTATCGTCTTCCTGGATGGTAGAGTAGGAGCCATAACCCCATCCATGCGCTTCCCTGATGTGCAGGAAAAGACGGCCAAATGACCCGCCGCCCAATATGGTGTTAGCCACCTTTGCTTTGATCACATCGGGTGTGCCCGGCTTCAGGTCTATTGGGTATGTAACATTTACCACACTCTGCACAGCACCAGTACGCGGGGCGAAATCAACTTTTGTAGTGCGGCTGGCGTTTATGGGCGCACGAAGTGCATAAGTTGCAACAGGTACGTTAGCACGCTCCCATTTACCAAAGTAGCTTTCTATTAATGGTTTTACTTCTGCCATAGTAATATCCCCTACAATAGCAACATAGGCGACATTGGGGCGGAAGTATGTTTTATAGTATTGTATGCAACGGTCAACAGTGATCTTTTTTACGGTCTCTTCTGTTGCTATTTCGCCGTATGGATGTTTATCCCCAAAATTCACTACGGCACTTACATTGTTCACCATTGCGTCCGGCTGGTTTTTCTGGGTCTGGATGCCGGATAACATTTTCTTTTTGGCTTTTTCGAGCTCCTCATTGGTTATTACAGCATTCATAGCCATATCGGCCATCAGCTCGAATATTTTACCCATGTATTTTTTCATGCCCCTGCCAAACATTCCCTCGTCGCTAACATTAATGCTGGCGCCCATCTGGTCTATCTCGCTGTTCAGCTTTTCTTTCGTCCTTGTCGTCGTGCCCGCTGTAAGCAGTTCAGACATCATTTCGCGGTAGCCGGCCATGTTTCCCTGCAGTTCTGGATTTACATCAAACTGGATGCTGCATGAAATGGTGGGTAGTTTGTGGTTCTCAACAACAAATACCTTCATTCCATTAGGCAAAGTAAAACTTTCGGTATTGCCCAGTTTAATCTCAGGGGCTGGGCCCGGTTTGGGTTTTATGCTCCTGTCGAGTTTCTGCGCTATGGCGGCAGAAAAGAGTACAATTGCAATTATGGAGAATGTTATCTTTTTCATTTGAATATTTTTAAGCTTATCAGCTAATTATGAATTATTTCTTAACGTTGTTTGGTTTGGTTGCGGGCGCTTTTTCGCCATCTTTTTTCTTTTCCTCTGATTTAGGCAGGTAGTACACCACCAGGCGGTTTTCTTTGGTCAGGTATTTAGTTGCAACACGCTTAATATCGTCCTTCGTTACTTTCTTATATCGTTCCAGTTCAGTGTTGATAAGGTTAGCATCACCCAGGAAAGTATAGTAGGTAGCAAGATTCGTGGCAACGCCCACATTTTTCTGGTTTTGAGAAATAAAGTCATTTTCGGCAGTGTTTTGCAGCTTGGTATACTCTTCGTCCGTAACACCATTCTTTTTTACATTTTCGATCTCATCCAGCATAGCCTTTTCCAGTTCTTCAGGTTTAACACCCATATTGGCAATACCCAACATAATCGCCATGCCAGGATCTTCGTTACCCAAATCGAATGCTGCAGCTTGTACGGCTTTCTCCTGTTTGTCTACTATCTCTTTTTCGAATCGGGAGCTTTTGCCCTGAGAGAGTAATTGTGTAAGCATCTGCACGGCATAGTAGTCAGGTGTACCCTGTTTAGGTATGTGATAGCCCAAAATGATAGCCGGAAGCTGAACGTTGTCGTAGAAGTTAACACGCCTTTCTGCTGTTTGTGCAGGTTCTATCTCCGTGGGGCGGGGAATTGCCTTTGTGCCTTTAGGTATCTCGCCGAAATATTTGCTGATGAGTGCGGTTGTTTGGTCTGCCTGAATATCGCCTGCTATTACCAGCACGGCATTATTAGGGACATAGAATGTTTTATAAAAGTTCATGAACTCATCGAGCGTGGCCTGGTCTATGTATTGTTCTTTACCAATAGGGCTCCAGCGGTAAGGGTATTTTACATAGGCATTTTCGAAGATCACATTAATGAGCTGGCCATATGGCGTATTGTCGTAGCGCTGTTTCTTTTCTTCCTTCACCACCTTGCGCTGTGTTTCCACGCCTGTGGCATCGATCTTAGCATGTGCCATGCGCTCTGACTCCATCCATAGGGCAAGTTCGAGCTGGTTTGATGGCAGCACTTCGAAATAGAAAGTGCGGTCTTGTGTGGTATTGGCATTCAGCTGCCCGCCTGCCGACTGGATAAATTTCATGTACTCGCCGCGCTTGATGTTGTCGCTGCCTTCGAAGAGCAGGTGCTCGAAGAAGTGTGCAAAACCTGTGCGCTGCGGGTCTTCGTTTTTAGACCCCACATGGTACATAACCGAAACCGCCACAATAGGAGTAGAATGGTCCTCCTGCAGGATGACATGCAAGCCGTTAGGCAAAGTATATTCTTTGAATTTAATGGTAGCTGTTGCCTGTTTTGCACATGCTAATAAAGATGCGCCCAGCAACAAACTGTAAAAAGCTTTCCGCTTCATATAAAAATGAGATTTGCCGCAAAAATAGCATTTGAAGCGGGATTTAGGGTTGTTTTTAACCAAATTTCACCCGAAAAATCACTAAACATTTAATAAAAGGAATATGTTTAAAAACAGCAGGCGTAAGTTGAAGCCAGTAAGTACTTTTGCGAGAGCTAAATGACTATGATAAATACCGTTTTATTCGATATGGATGGGTTGCTGCTGGATACTGAACCATTATGGGGTGTAAGTATGCTGAAGGTAGCGGAGAAACATAAAATACCTATCACCAGGGCGAAATTTAAAGAGACTACGGGATTGCGTATATATGAAGTGACCGACCACTGGGCTATTCATTATCCATGGGAGGGTAAAACATCGAAAGAGGTGGCTGATGAGATACTGGACGATATTATAGCTTCGTCGAAGAACAGCGGCAGGATACTGGATGGGGTGGAAAAGACATTGCAATTACTCAGGAAGCATAAATATAAAATTGGCCTTGCATCATCTTCTCCAAAGCATATGATAGACGCCCTCGTGGAGCATTTTGATATAGCTAAGTATTTTGACGTGATCACATCGGCTGATGTGGTAGAAATGGGCAAGCCGCACCCTGCCGTATTCCTCTATAGCGCTAAAGAATTAGGTGCTAAGCATAACGAATGCCTTGTATTAGAGGATTCTGTGAATGGTGTAATAGCAGGTAAAGCAGCAAGAATGAAAGTAATAGCTATTCCAGACGACCTGCATTTTGATGATCCACGTTTTTCGATCGCGGATGCAAAACTGAAGAGTTTGGAGGATTTTGACCTGGGAATGATATAGTCTACTTCTTCTCCACCCATTCATCCGTAAAATGCTTGTTGCCTTTCTCCTCAGCGAATTTTTTCGCGTTGTATTCGTTTGATTTATTGCGTGGAATTGAGAGACTCTCCCATTCTTTGGTGATGCGAAGTTTAGAGATATATACTATCTGCCCTACATGATAACAATAATGAGAAATTTGCCTGTTTATTGCGTTCAGTACAGTATCTCCTTCATTACGGATATAGACGATACGCTCAAGGTCCGTATCTGTGATGCTATCCAGCGCGTTGAACAGGCACTGCCAGCCTTCTTCCCACTTTTGCATCAGCTCATCCCTTGTCATTGCGCCTTCAAACTCTGCATCACGCTGGCGCCAGGGCTTTTCGCCATCGGTAGTGAGGAAGTCGGTCCACCGGCTGAGCATATTGCCCCACATATGCTTAACGATCAGGGCTATGCTGTTGCTGTCTTCATTAGCCTGCCAGTTAAGGTCGGCATCGCTGACCTGTGCAATGGCTTTTTCACCAAGCTGTTTGTATAGTTTGAATTGGCGTTTTGCGCTGTCTAAGTATTGTAGCATACTACAACCCCTAAAGGGGCATTTTTTATGTTATGAACTTGTTTCCTGCAGGGTTAATTTCATATAGCGCTCCGGATTTGGAATTTCTGAAAAACCGAATTGCCTGTAAAGATCATGTGCATCTTTTGTTGCCAGCATCACGCCACGGAGTTGTGTTACCCAATCCTGCTCGAACAATATTTTCATCATTGCTTTACTTATTCCTTTGCCCCTGTGTTCTTCCTCTACATATACATCCGCCAGGTAGGCAAAAAAGGCATAATCGGTTACAAGGCGCCCATAGCCTACCTGCCTGTTATCTTTAATTGCAGCAATACAATAAGAGTTATCAAATGCAGCTTTCACCTTTTCAAATGCTATTCCAGGAACCCAATACGATCTTTCAGACAGCCACAGATGAACATCATGCACATTCATCATGCTTTTGTCAGTAGTAATGGTATAGCCTTTATAGTCAATAGTTACAGGTTGCATATGCACATTTATATGATGTCATTCCAGCCATGTACATCGGGTATAATGCCTTTTCTTATATCATGCAGCTCTTTTTGCAGTTTATACATCACAGCATCAGGTTCTATGTAGCATTTGTATTCCTTATGGCCTATACCAATAACCTCTATGGGTGCAACTACTGCGGCTGTGCCAGCGCCAAAGGCTTCCACTTTTTTTCCAGCTTCAAATGCTTTCACCAGTTCGTGGTAACTTATTCTTCTTTCCTCCACCTTTATTCCTTTATCCCGGGCAATGGTGAGAAGTGAATTGCGTGTCACGCCATCAAGTATTGTTCCTGTAAGTTCAGGCGTTGTCAATACGCCATCTATCACAAACATGGCATTCATGGTGCCGGATTCTTCGATGAATTCATGAGTATGAGCATCGGTCCACAATACCTGGTCGTAACCGGCTGTTTGTGCCAAATGAGTTGGGAAGAGTGCGCCGCCATAATTACCGCCACATTTAGTAAGCCCCGTGCCGCCTTCTACTGCGCGAACATAGTTGGTTTCTATCTTTACTTTGAGTGGTTTGCTGTAATAGTGGAATGCAGGTGAGCACACTATCATAAACAAATATTCTTCTGAAGCTTTT
This sequence comes from Flavipsychrobacter sp., assembly GCA_021155965.1. Classification (GTDB taxonomy): domain Bacteria; phylum Bacteroidota; class Bacteroidia; order Chitinophagales; family Chitinophagaceae; genus Nemorincola. The sequence goes on along the minus strand of JAJNBJ010000005.1, from coordinate 183,730 downwards.
ATACCTATACGTGCCTCAGTAGCAATCATGAACGGACGGATGTATAATGCGCCATCATCTTCGCGTGGTATCCAGTCGGCGTCTAGTTTTACCAATTGTTTTATTGCGTCGGTAAATAATGCTTTGGGAACATGAGGCATACACATCCGGTACAACGACTTTGTAAAGCGCTCATGGTGTTTCTCTGTCCTGAACACATTTACACGTCCATCCTGCATTTTAAAGGCTTTCATGCCTTCAAAGATGGTTTGCCCGTAATGGAAGCAAAGCGCCAGCGGGCTAAGTGTAAGATCGTGGAATGGCACCACCTGGGCATTGTGCCAGGTTTTGTCTTTGTACTCAGCTACGAACATATGTTCGGTTGGTATCTTGCCGAAGGGTACAGATTTGGTGTCTGTAACTTTTCTCTCGGCTTGTGTGGTAACTGAAATTGTGTGCTCCATAAAAAAGTGTTTTAAGTTATTAATCGACCGGTATGGTTTCCGGGAATGCTTCTTCCAATTTTGATCCGTGTGTTTGTTCTTCTTTATGTTGTGTCCTGTAACCCCTGTTCACCAGGAATACACTGATGACAATAGTAATAAATGCCAACCCTATGTAAATATTCAGTTCTTCTGCCAGGAATAAATAGCCTGCCAATACTGCAATAAGGGGATTGACATAAGCATATAACGTTGCTATACCCACCGGTAGTACATTCAGTGAATACATATAGGCAGCATAGGCAATAGCCGAGCCAAAGATGATGAGGTATATCAATGAAACAATGCCTTCGGTATTCCATAACTGGAAGCCTGTATAATCATCTACTACCGGGCTGATGAACAACATGAATATACCGCCGAATAATAATTGCAATCCTGAATTAAGCACAGGGTTCACTGCATCCACATGCTTTTTATTAACTGTGCCACCCAGCGCCCAGCCTGCTGTTGCGATAATAGTAGCAATGATGCCGCCTAAATATGCAGGCTGGGTTACCTCTGCAATGTTATGCCTGAATATCAGCCCCACGCCGCAAATGCCAAGTAACAAGCCAATACCTATTGTTATATTAAAATGATCTTTTTTAGATGACATCATATTGAACAACACAGCGAACATAGGCATTAGGCTACAGATAAGCGCTGATATACCACTCGGAATAAATTTCATGCCAAATGAGACCAGCCCGTTACCCACCGTTAACATCAGGAAGCCCACCAGCATTTGCCGCAACAGGTTGTGCGATGAAAAATCTTTTTCCTTGCTCCTGTACCATGCAAATGCTATTAAAATAACCCCCGCCAGCAATTGCCTTACTCCCGCAAACAAGAACGATGGATAGTGCTGTACTCCTATTCTAATTGCCAGATAAGTAGTACCCCAAACTATACAAACATAAACCAGTGCCAGGTAAGCTTTTGTGTGCTTTGTCATATTCTAATTGTCATGGTGAGCCTGTTGAACCACAAAATTCTGAAAAATAATTAAAACAAAACAGATACAATTTACGTAATTTTGACCATAACAGTTGTTTTTATGCCTTCAATTAAAAATCGCAAAGCTGACCTCCTGTACCTGCGGATAGCAGATACGTTTGAACAACAGATTATGGATGAAGTACTTAAAATTGGCGATAAGCTGCCATCTGTGCGCCTGCTCAGCAAGGAGCATGGGAGCAGTGTCAGTACTATACTACAGGCTTATTATCACCTTGAGGGGAAAGGCCTGATAGAATCAAGGCCACAGTCTGGCTATTATGTGCGCTTCAATCCGTCCCGTTTTCCCAGGAAGATAGAAAAGAGTAACCCGCTGCAAACAATTAAGACAAAGAATGTAGAGGCCATGATCGGTGAGGTGTACGATGATTTTTCGTTGCAGGGTATTACGCGTTTTTCTCTGAGTGTGCCCGCTCCGGAAATATTGCCACTCGCCAGACTGAATAAGTCCATGATGCAATGTCTGCGCGAGTTACCTGCTGGCGGCACCTCATATGAGCAGATACAGGGCAACGACCTGTTGCGCAGGCAGGTGGCACGCTGGTCTCTGCATTGGGGCGGACATTTGAAAGCAGAAGATATTATAACGACTGCCGGCTGCATGAATGCTATATCCTACTGCCTGATGGCACTGACAAAGCCGGGTGATACTATTGCAGTGGAGAGCCCGGTATATTTTGGTATGTTGAGGTTTGCGCAAAGCATAGGATTGAAGATATTGGAATTGCCCACTGATCCAGACACAGGTGTTGATCCCGATGATGTGAAGAAAGCGTTACAGAAACATGCGATAAAGGCGTGCTTCTTTGTAACAAACTTTAGTAACCCGCTGGGGTACTGTATGCCCGATGAACAAAAGCAGGCAATGGTGAAGCTGTTGTCGAGACATGGTGTACCGCTCATTGAGGATGACCTGTATGGAGATGTTTATTTTGGAAAGACGAGGCCTAAGTCATGCAAATCGTTCGATGAGGAAGGTAATGTGCTTTGGTGTAGTTCTATCTCCAAAACATTGGCGCCGGGCTATAGAGTTGGGTGGGTGGCCCCGGGTAAGCATTTGGAGCGCATCAAACAATTGAAGTTATACCACAGCATTACCAGCGCTACAGCCCAACAGGCGGCCATTGCCAACTTTCTTTCAACCGGCCGATATGAATATCATTTGCGTAAACTCAGGCAAACACTCCATTCCAATAGTTTGCAGTTTACACGTGCAGTTGGCGAATATTTCCCGGAGAGCGTGAAAATGAGCGTGCCTAAAGGAGGGTTTATCCTGTGGCTGGAGCTGGATAAGAAGATCGATACCTACAACTTGTACCAGGAAGCCATGCAGCAAAAAATAAGCATAGCGCCCGGTACCATGTTCACGTTGCAGGAGCGTTACCAGAATTGTATGCGCCTGAGCTATGGCATGCAATGGACGCCGGAAGTGGACCGGGCTTTGAAGAAGTTAGGTAACCTTGTGAAAGGAATGATGTAACGTTGTTAAGTTTCTTTAAGGATTATTAGGTTTATTTATCATTAGATTATTTCATTTTTGAAATGATAAAACACTTCTTATTCTTAAATGAAACGTATGAAAACTTTTACAAAGATCCTTCTTTTTAGCTTGTTTATTGCTTCCACAGCGCAGGCACAGTATTGCACACTGCCAGGGCGTACACCTTATGCAGCAGAACAGCCTGGTATCCAAATTTTTAAACTGGGCACTATTAACCGCACATCTTCTAATGTTGAGGATATGTCTAAGGTGCTGGTGGTTACAACAGATTCTACAAATTTATTCAGGGGGCACACCTATACGGTGACCATTAAGCATAACCGGGATTCTATTTTCTTTCCAACTGCGCGCAATAATATAAGGGTATGGATAGACTATAATAATAACTACAATTTCGATGATGCCGGGGAGACTGTGATCACTGCAGATTTCCAGGCCCCGGGCTACTATACGGGCAATTTTACCGTTCCTGTAACCGCTCCGGTTGGAACGGTAAGGCTCAGGGCTACTGCAAAGATGAGCAGCGATGCGGGACATATTACTCCGTCATCCTGTGATTCACCTACCATAGATCCCATAGGCTACCATGGTGAGATGGAAGACTATAAAGTGAAAATAATGCCTACAACCGGCGTTGATGAAGTTGTTGGGATAACGAATGACATTGTTGTATATCCCTGTCCAACGCCGGGCCGTATTACGGTATCGTTTGCGGCGATCAAAAGCGAGCCGGTATCTATTGATCTGCTTGATGTGGCAGGTAAGTTGGTGGGTAGTTTGCTGCAGCAAACTCAGTCTTTATCTTCTTATGATTTTGATTTGAATGACTATGTGTCTGCGCCGGGTATTTATATGATAAAGGTTACTACGGCTGATAATGTCTCGTATCAAAAGGTGGTGAAAACAAACTAATTGCAGGGCAGGCTTAGCATTTGCTAAGCCTGCTTCATTATTCACTCATGAGGTTTGGGCTCTTATTTATAGTGTACGCTATTTATGTTTTTGCAGGTATTTCTGTATTGTTCAATTCCTGTACACATGAAAGTAAGTACGTTGATGTAACGGGGAGTAACTACCCTAATGATATTGCGGCTATTATTCTGAATAAATGCGCAGTAAGTGGGTGCCACAACAATTTAAGCTATGCAAATGCAGGTGGCCTAAACCTGACGACATGGGATAACTTATTTAAAGGAACTGGAACAGGCGCTACTGTAATACCCTACAGGCCGGATTTCAGTTCCTTATGTTTTTTTACCAATACAGATAGCAGTCTTGGCATAGCGTTGAAGCCCACAATGCCGTATGACAGGCAACCTTTATCAAAAGCAGAATACCTTAAGATACGCGACTGGATAACGGCAGGTGCGCCAGATGCAAGTGGCAATATCAAATTTGCTGATGATTTAAACAGAAGTAAATTTTATGTTGCGAACAGGCTGTGCGATGTGGTGACGGTAATTGATGCCGCATCAATATTGCCTATGAGGTATATAGATGTTGGGGATGGTGCAGCTAAATATCCTTATTGTATAAAAGTCGCACCTGATAAGAAGCATTGGTATGTATCATTTTTCACGCAATCAGATTTTGTACAGCAATTCAATGCCGAGAATGATAAGCTGATGGTAAATATAAGCCTGGGTACAGGCGTATGGACGTCATTTGTTATTTCTTCCGATTCAAAATACGGATGGTTTGTAGATAACAGCAGCCCAGGGAAAATAGTGTATGTTGACCTCGTGAGTAATGCTGTACTGGCAACCTATACATTTGGAGGTAACTTTAAGTATCCATCGGGTATTGTGCTGAATGAGCAGTATAAGAAATTGTACGTAGGGGCACAAACCGGCAATTTTATTTACACTATAGATATTGCAGATCCCCTTTCCCCTGTAATTCAGGAAAGGCCGATAGACGGCAAGAGTACTGTAATGCACCAGTCGTCGGTGAATCCTGTAGAACTATTGGCTGACCCGCAGAGTGGTAAATGTTATATAGCCTGCATAGCATCACGCGACATCAGGGTAATGGATATGCGGTATGATACAGTAGTTAATGAAATTTCTTTGTATGCAGTCCCTGCATGTATGGTAATTGCTTCAGGTAAATTGTTTGTCTCGTGTCCGGATGATATGATATTTTTTCCCGGTAATAGGGGATGTGTCGTTGTAATTGATTTGCATACAAATGCAATCGTTAAAAGGATAAAAACCGGCTACCAGCCATATGGATTGGCGGTAGATGACGATAGAGATGTTATAGCTGCAGTTAACGCCAATATCAGTGCTGGCGGCCCCGCATCACATCATGTATCGGGTTGTGGCAGTAAAAATGGAAATGTGACGTTTATAGATGTAAATACACTGGAATTAGTACCCGGCAAGTTGCTTGAAGTGGCGGTATTCCCATATAGCGTTTCTGCCAGGTAGTTGCATATTTGAATATTATTACATTATTTTGCGGTTGATATATGACTTATAGAACAATTAAAAGACTGAAAGATGAACAATTATTCAACAGAAAAACTGCATCACGCATTACAGCACTTCTTTGGCTATAGCCAGTTCCGCCTCACACAGCTTCCTGTTATTGAATCAGTATTAAGTGGCAAGGATACACTTACTATAATGCCTACAGGTGGAGGTAAGTCTATTTGTTACCAGTTGCCCGCAATGCTGTTACCTGGTATCACAATAGTAGTGTCGCCACTTATAGCGTTGATGAAAGACCAAGTGGATGCCCTTACGGCAAACGGTATTCATGCTGCGTTTCTCAACTCATCACAATCGCAGGACGAGCAACAGAGGGTGATCAGGAATGCGGAGCAGGGTAATATTAAGCTGTTGTACATAGCCCCTGAGCGCATCCCTGCAAACAGCGATACTTTTATCGCTTTCCTTAAGAAGTTGGGTCCATCTTTGTTTGCTATTGATGAGGCACACTGTATATCACAATGGGGGCATGATTTCAGGCCGGAGTATTTGAAGCTTGCCGTGCTGAAGAAGCATTTTCCATCTGTTCCGGTCATAGCACTTACTGCGAGTGCGGATAAGGTGACACAGAAGGATATTGTGGAAAGGCTGGAATTGAAAGAACCGAGCAATTTCATTTCCAGTTTCAACAGGCCGAACATTCATTACTATATACAGCCCAAGCGGAATGCTTTTGGGCATATACTGGAATACTTGAAAAAGCACAAGGATGATAGTGGGATCATTTATGCACTATCAAGAGCATCTACTGAGAATATAGCAGGGCAGCTGCATGCTGCAGGTATAAAGGCAGCCTACTACCATGCCGGTATGGATGCTCCAGAGCGCAGCAGGGTACAAGAAGCATTTCTCAGAGATGAGTACAGGGTAATAGTGGCAACTATAGCTTTTGGTATGGGTATTGATAAGTCGAATGTGAGGTTTGTGATACACCACGATGTGCCCAAGAACATAGAAGGCTATTACCAGGAGACCGGCAGGGCAGGGCGTGATGGGCTGAAGAGCGATGCGATCCTCTTTTATTCGGCGGGTGATATTATTAAGCTCAAAAGGTTCGCGCAGGTGGAGGGGAACCCACAGCAGACGGCTATATCTATGAAGAAGCTGGAGCTGATGCAAGCGTTCTGTGAAGATGAGGGCTGCCGCAGACAATACCTGATGGAGTACTTTGGAGAGGCTTTCCCGTCTTACTGCGGCAGTTGTGATTATTGCCTAAGCTCACTGGAGGAAAAGGAAGTTACCGTAGATGCCCAGAAATTGCTATCGGCAATATCCCGTACAGGGGAAAGGTATGGCGCGACTTATATCATTGACTTCCTGCGGGGCTCTGCAAGTGAGAAGATAGTGCCTGCACATAAAGAGCTGAAGACCTATGGCATAGGCAAGCATCTAAAGAAGGAAGAGTGGCATTGGATGATACAGCAGTTGCTGCGTAACAGATCGCTGGTGAAGACAGATGACCAGTATGCTTCGCTGAGGCTGAATGATAAAAGCTGGCAGATACTGAAGGGCGATGTAGAGGTGAAGCTGGTGATGAAGAAGGAACAAGCCCAGGTAGTTGCAGAAGAGGAGCTGACTTATGATTCAGGGTTGATGAAGGAACTGAAGATCCTGCGGTCGGATGTAGCTGAGCGGGAGAATGTGCCGCCATATGTTATTCTTTCGGACAATACGCTAGTTGAACTGGCAACGTATTTTCCGCTGAGTTTTGATGAGCTGAAACAGGTATCGGGTTTTGGAGATTATAAGGTGGCTAAGTATGGTGCAGGGTTCCTGGATGTTGTGAAGCGATATGCGGCTGAACATAAGCTGGAGTCGAAGATGCACTTTAAGAAGCCAAAGAAAGAACGAAAGGAGCGTGCTGCGAAACCAGCGGCAGGAAGCACCATGCAGGCTACTTACGATATGTTTAAAGATGGCAAGTCTGTTGCAGAAATAGCTGATCTGCGTAGGCTATCGCCGATAACCATAGAGGGACACTTAGCTACATTTGTTGAATCCGGTGACCTGGAAGTGACCAAGCTTGTACCGAAAGTGAAGCTTGACGAGATAATGTCTTTGATCAAAACCACGGGACAGTCGGTAGCCGCAAAACCGCTTAAGGATTTGCTCGGCGATGATTATAGTTATGGAGAAATAAGGTTAGCTCAGGGGTACTACCGGCGTATTAATAATGAATAGGTTTTGTATATTGGCATATGGTGAGATACATTTTGTACGTTTGCATTTTGTTCATGCTATTCGTTGGATGTAAGAATAGCAATCTAGTTTTTGACACTTACAAGCAAAAATTCAAAGGGAACAAATTGCCGCTTGTTGTTAGAGGATGTTACCTAAGCGATATTAGCGTTATAGCTCTTGATCCGGCACGCGATTCGCCATTTGTTACATATAATACTCTGGGTTACTGTTCAATCCCCACTAATGGGAAGTACTTTGCCATTGTCACGCTGGCAGCCGCAGATTGTTACATACCGGTGCTCTCTACTTATGACGAAGAGGGTAACAAGATTGACGAACAAGACATACATATTGGTGGTTGTGGAGGTGATTGCGGTTTTACGTGTGAAGAGTATATGGTCATTAATGCAGATTATACTATTTATACATCTGATACAATTTCCCAGTATGAATGTGATAGCCTTGGTAATGAAACCCCGGGAACGCGGGAGCATTTTGTCGTATATAAAACCGGCAGACTGCTGAGCAATGGCAAAATAGAACTGTCAGGTGAAATGAAGAAATACCTGAAAGATTAATTTGCCCTCCGTCCTGTTTTCGTTACGCTGCATAAAGTCCCTTTAGGGATTTAGGGTTTAAACCGAAAACTTTATTCCTTGTGCCAGTGGCAACTGGTCGCTCCAGTTGATGGTGTTGGTTTGGCGCCGCATGTATGCTTTCCAGCTATCAGAGCCGCTTTCGCGGCCGCCGCCTGTTTCTTTTTCACCGCCAAAGGCACCGCCTATTTCTGCACCGCTGGTGCCAATGTTCACGTTGGCTATACCACAATCGCTGCCGGCGTGGGAGAGGTATTGTTCTGCCTCGCGCATGTTCAGCGTCATGATGGAGGAGGAGAGGCCCTGGAGTACACCGTTCTGCATAGTTACGGCATCTCCGAGCGTTTTGTATTTCATCAAATACAGGATAGGTGCGAATGTTTCGTGCTGCACGATCGGCCAATCGTTCTGAGCTTCGAAGATGCAGGGTTTTACGTAACAGCCGCTCTCATAGCCTTTGCCGGATAATACGCCACCTGCAATTATTTCTTTGCCGCCTGCTTTTTTTACTTCCTTGATGGCGTGCAGGTAATGGGTTACTGCATCTTTATCGATCAATGGGCCTACATGGCTTCGTTCATCCAACGGGTCGCCTATAGCTAATTGCTTGTAGGCGGCTACGAGTTTCTTTTTGAATGCATCATACACTTTCTCGTGAATAATGAGGCGACGTGTTGTTGTACAACGTTGGCCGGCTGTGCCCACTGCTCCAAATATGGCTGCACGCAGGGCTATGTTCAGGTCGGCATACTCTGATATTATTATTGCGTTGTTGCCGCCCAGTTCAAGCAGGGAACGGCCAAGCCTTGCTGCCACTGCTGCGCCTACTGCCTTGCCCATGCGGGTAGAGCCTGTGGCTGATACCAGTGGCACGCGTGAATCATTGCTCATCCATTCGCCGCAATCGCGGGCGCCCACTACGAGGCCGCAAACGCCTTCCGGCACATTGTTGGCTTTAAATACTTCTGCTATAATATTCTGACACGCTACTGCAGATAATGGTGTTTTCTCTGATGGTTTCCAAACGCATGTATTGCCGCAGATAAAGGCTATCATACTGTTCCAACTCCATACTGCTACCGGGAAGTTGAATGCGCTGATGATGCCTACAACGCCCAGCGGGTGCCACTGCTCGTACATGCGGTGTTTGGGGCGCTCGCTGTGCATGGTAAGGCCATAGAGCTGGCGGCTCATACCCACTGCAAGGTCGCAGATGTCTATCATCTCCTGTACCTCGCCATAGCCTTCCTGCAGGCTTTTGCCCATTTCGTAGGATACCAGCCTGCCGAGCGGCTCTTTGTATTTACGCAGGTTATCGCCTATTTGCCTTACCACCTCGCCGCGTTTTGGTGCGGGCCACATACGCCATTCGGCAAAGGCAGTTTGTGCCTGATCTATTACTTTATCGTAAGACTTGCGGGTAACGGTAGTAACCGAAGCAATTTTTTTGCCATCAACGGGGGAATAAGAATCAATCTTTTCACCGCCTGCTTTCAGCCATTTGGTGCCTGTGGCAGCACCTTCGTTCACTTTTTTTATACCAAGCTTGTCCAGTACTTTATCCATTTTCATACGATATATTCGTTTTAAAGCAGCGCGAAATTAGCCCTAATTTTTTTCGTTTTTTTTGTAACAACACTTGCATGTATAAGTGGTTGATACTGATTTGTTATTAAATTTATTTTTGCGCACTATTTGCGCACTATTTGCGCACTTAGTGATTGATACTCAATGTTGCGCAAAATTGCAAAATTGAGAGATTTTTTTACCACAAAGCCGCAATCCATGGTATTTATATTGAGTCTAAAAAATAATTTCACATTCGCCGTTCAGCTTCACCTCATTCAATCAGCAGTCATGGTTCGGGCTCACCATGAGTTCTTTTATTTAGCTGATTGTGAAATTATTTTTTAGACTTTATGTAATGAACTGTTATCAATATTGTTAATTAGACATCCCCCTGCCCCCTTCGCTTACGCACATGCCTGCGCTCAAGGGGGAATAAGTCCGAATATATTTTCTGCTGTTCGCCATGATCTTCCTATGTAACACCAGTTATTTGGGGTTGTTATGAGGTAAAGTTCTTAAAGAAAATTCTGGTTGCAAAATTGAAAAACCGTGACGGTACTGAAATTGTACCGTGACGGTACTGAAACTGTACCGTGACGGAAAAAACTCTTCGCTGCGGGTAAGGGTTTCATAGGTTTTGAGGGTTTGTTTTTAGGGTGCGGTTTTTTGGCGGATAACCCTATGCGAAAAGTTGTTACCTGAAACAGCGCCACTTTCCATAAATTGCAGGATGGTTTATAAATTGTTGCTGGCTTTGGTGCTGTGTTTTGGTTCTGCTGTATATGCGCAAAACAAAAAGGGGTTTGAAAAACCCGACTATAAAAATATAGAGCGCATTACGAAGGATAAATCATCTCCATCATATTATCCCAAACTGATGAAAAGATATGAGGCGAATGATGTAACGCTGACGGCAGATGATCACAGGCTGTTGTATTATGGTTTCTTTTTTCAGCCGGGGTACAGGCCGTCCGGTTCGTCGTCCAAGTACAACGATTCGCTGAAAGCGATATTCAAAAAGCAGGACATTACCGATGCTGACCGAAGAAATGCTATTCGCTATACGCTTGATGACCTGAAGACATCGCCATTCAGCCTGAAGGATATATACAGGCTATATAACCTCTACGAATTGTTCAAAGACGAAAAGAATACGGCGATATACCTGTACAAGCTGGAAAAGCTTGCCCAGGCCATTTCCTCTACAGGCGATGCCATGACCGATACGACCGGGTTGCACATATTATCGATAGAAGATGAATACACAGTGATATCACTGCTCGGCTACGAGTTCAGCGGATCGCAAAGCCGCACCCCAAATGGTTGTGAATACCTGCTGCTGAGGAAAAACGAGGATGGTATTGAAGGATTGTATTTTGATGTAAAGCAGATACTGGCGATGTCGAAGAAATAATGATGTCCATAAAAATGGTATTGTTACTTTCACGCAAAGCCGCAAAGGATGCGCAAAGCCCGCAAACCCATGCCGTTGTTGTTTGTTTAATTAGTATTAGTGCGCTGCCCCTTTTGACTTTTTCTTAACCCGCAGGTTCAGCATTTCCACCAGGACTGAGAATGCCATGGCAAAATAGATGTAGCCCTTGGGTATGCCGCTCTCGAAGCCTTCTGCCAGCAGGGAGACACCTATGAGGAGCAGGAAGGAGAGCGCCAGCATCTTTACGGTTGGGTGTTTATGTACAAAATTGCTTACGGCACCGGAGGAAAAGAGCATAATTACTACTGCAATAATTACTGCTGCTATCATTACGCCTACATGATTTGCCATGCCCACTGCTGTGATCACAGAATCGAGCGAGAAAACAATGTCGAGCAGCAGTATCTGGAAGATAATGGCCCTGAAAGAATGTACTTTTACTTTAGTCATAGCTTCCTCGTCTCCTTCCAGCTTTTCGTGTATCTCGGATGTGCTTTTATAGATAAGGAACAAACCTCCGACAATAAGTATGAGGTCGCGGCCGGAGATATCGAACCTGTGGAGCATGGCCTCATTGGTGAGGCCTATCCAATTGCCGGGATTGAACAAGGATTCTGTAAGGCCCATTACCCAGCTTATAGACAATAACAGGAGTATACGCGTTATCATAGCCAATGCCAGACCGGTCCTGCGTGCCTTATCCTGTTTGTTTGCCGGAAGTTTGCCTGTGAGTATAGAAATAAAAACAATATTATCTATGCCCAATACTATTTCCAGTACGGTAAGTGTGATCAGCGATATCCAGGTTTCGGGATTTGAAAGCCATTCCATTTAAAAACGCCCTTTTAGGGTGCAAACATACATAAGTCGTGCCTATGACTGAACTGGAGTTAAGGAAATTAAGGGAATTGTGTATATGTTTTGCATGCAGAAATTACTCCACTATCATTTTCTTCATCATTTTGCCCTCTTTAGAATTTGCAGAAATGAAGTAAATGCCTGCTGGCGTGTTTAGCTGTAGTTGCTTTTGGGTATTAGTTGCAACTGTATACTCTTTTACGGGTTGGCCTAAGGTATTGGTGATGGTTATAGTAACCTCTTCTGTACGTGCGGCAGATACATTTACTGTAAATATACCATTATTGGGGTTGGGATAAACGGATAAAATTGCCGGTTGCGCTGGCTGTTCGCCGATATGTACGAGGCAGTCGGCATGGCTTAGGATGGTGATGGGGTAGGTGGCTGTGTCAGAGCCGCAGGCGCTTGTGGTGATGTAAACAATGGTATCTGCGCCGGGGGCGATGGCACTTACGATGCCGGTGCTGCTGCCAATTGTGGCTAATGAGGTATTGGTGCTGCTCCAGGTGCCGGCAGTGCCACCTATGGTTGTGAGTGTTGCAGTGCCACCCGCACAAATACTATCGGGGCCGGTGATGGTGCCGGCAGCATACAGCAGCCCGTTGTAGGCTATCTGTAAGATCTCGCAATAGGTGAGTTCCCTGTCCCATACGGCTACGTCATCAATGTACCCCCGCCAGCTATCGGAGTAAGAACTGCCAATAGAGCCGGCAATATTGTGCCATGCGCCGGTATCGGTATTGAATGAACTTACGGGCGAGGTGATGGTGGGGGAGGAAATATATGAGCCATCCATGTAGAGGCTTATTGCGGCTGTGCCGCCGCTTGTTACCGGGTAAGTGACCACAAGGCTGTGCCAGAAAGTATCGGGAAACCAGGGGGTGGTATAAGTGCCACCACCTCCGAATTCGATGCCAATGGTAGTATCGGTGGTGAAAAAGCCGAAACGGTTGCCCAGGGTATTGCTACCCCATGACAGCAACGACCTGAAACCGCCCGGGTAGGGTGGCGTGAATTTAAAATAGAGTGCAGCGCTACGCGCGGAATCGCCTTTGGGAAAATTATGTGCTACGATATCAGTAGCTGATGCCGCGTTACCCCTGAGGCTTTGAGCGGGGGTGCCAAAACGATCGGTGCCATAGGTGATGCCGCCGTAAGGTGTGGCATGGCGCAGGAAGCCACTGCTGTCGTTTGTATTGCCGGAAAAGGGGTACCATGCCCTTAACCCGGTAGTTGGGATAAATGAGGGGATTTGTGCATTAGCAGTGAACGCACACAATAAAAGAAATAACGAAACAATACTCAGTTTCATTAAACAAAGATACGCAGCGAGGGGCTAAAAATAGCTGCTCAATTGGCTAAAGCACGAACAGGAATGAGGTGGCTAAGCACCTGTGGGTGGCACGTATGGACATTAACGGCAGCTTCTATTTCTCTTTTGTAACCAAACACTTTCCAGTGCTCAAGTGCCTGGTTCATTTGTTTGACGAAACTGCGATAAGTTTCCGGCCAGTCTTGTGATCTGTCGGGGTCGCTCTGGGCTTCTGCAAAGGCAGTATGGTATGCGTTGACCACATTTTGGTATTCGTGCTCAAATTTGAGGTAAAGTTCGTACCTGATATCCATGCCTGCCAGCGCTTCGAAAGCGGAATCTTTTTGAGGAACTCTGTTAACGATGACCATTTAGCGATTGTTTGAGTATAGCAATATTAAGACCAAATAGGATAGATAAAAAACGGTAGGGTACCGTTTTTTAACGGTATTTTATAAGTGATGGGGAAAAATCAATAAGTGTTATATAGAAATGGTATATTATAAATACGCTGCTAAGCCCTATTTTTGCTCCACCTAACAGATATTTAATGCTACAACTGACCGTAAACGATAAAAACACTTTTTCGATAGAGCAGGAGGAAGGGAGATGGACCATAGATGGTTCGAGCACTGATTGGGATGCCAGGAGCCAGCCAAACGGGTTAGTGAGCGTGCTTTTTAATGGCAAAAGCTATACTGCAATAGTGGAAAAAGTGGATAGGGCAGCAAAGGAGGTGTGGATAAGGGTAAACGGACAAGTATATAAAACGGCAATAAAGGAACCGATAGACCAATTGCTTGCCAACATGGGGCTGGATATGAAAGCCCTGAAAAAGGCAGAGCCTGTGAAAGCGCCAATGCCGGGGCTGGTACTGAAAGTGCTGGTGGCGCCGGGGCAGCAGATAAATAAAGGGGACGGGTTGGTGATATTGGAAGCCATGAAGATGGAGAACATACTGAAAGCGACTGCACCTGCAACGGTAAAAGCCATAAAAGTAACAGAGCGCATGGCAGTGGAGAAGGGGGCGGTATTGATTGAACTGGAATAACTAATTTGAAAATTTGAAAATGAGGTAATTTGAAAATTAACTGCCGTTATATCATTGCGCGAGGCTACATACCAGTGTTACTATGTATGCTGTTCCTTTTTTCCTGCAAAGACGGACAGGAAAAATTGCTTATGGGAAAGTGGTTTGCTGTGAAGCAAGAGAATGCCGGTATGAACAATTTTTTTGAGCAGACCCAGAAGTTTATAGACACTATGGGCAAGGGGCATGATGATGTGACAAATATTGCTATTTATGGCGTGGCCAATATGGATAGTGTGCGCCGGGTGATGCAGGTGCAACTTGACAGTACCAAAAAAGCGCATGCAGAAGCTTTATCAAAAACAGCATTTGCGTTCATGCCGAACCATTTTGCGCGAGTGGAACTGGCGGGAGAAGCCGATACCTGCAAATGGGTACTTGATCACGACAATGGATTGATATTTGAAGAACGTATTGAAGGTAATTATATGATAATTTCGCGTTACCAGATAGTAGAATTGAGTAAGGATGAGCTGAAGCTGAGATTTTATGAAGAAGTGAGGGGCGGGATCGACAGTAGTACAGTTACATTCAACCGTCAGGGGAAATAACCTCCTTTTATTATCTTTGCAGCTCATTTATAAACATTTGAATATTATAACATGCGTACCATACCATTAAGACAGGCATTAAGAGAAGCAATGGAAGAGGAGATGCGCCGGGATAGAAGCGTATTCCTGATGGGGGAGGAAGTGGCACAGTATAATGGTGCTTATAAGGTGAGCCAGGGGATGCTGGATGAGTTTGGGCCGAAGCGTGTGATAGACACACCGATAGCTGAACTGGGTTTTGCTGCCATAGGTGTGGGTGCGGCAATGAACAATACACGCCCGATAATTGAGTTCATGACGTGGAACTTTGCTGAGCTGGCGATAGACCAGATAGTGAACCATGCTGCGAAGATGGTATCTATGACCGGTGGGCATTTTAATTGCCCGATAGTTTTCCGTGGGCCTAATGGCTCCGCGGGGCAACTGGCGGCACAACACTCGCAGGCATTTGAGAACTGGTATGCTAATGTGCCGGGGCTGAAGGTAATTTCTACTATCAACCCGTATGATGCGAAGGGCTTGCTGAAAGCCGCGATAAGGGATGAGGACCCTGTGGTGTTCATGGAGAGCGAATCGCACTATGGCGACCAGGGGGAAGTGCCGGAAGAAGAATATTTGATACCGATAGGCAAGGCAGATGTGAAACGCGAGGGTACTGATGTGACCATAGTATCATACAACAAGATGATGAAGGTAGCTATGGGTGCGGCTGACGAACTGCAGAAAGAGAACATAAGCGCTGAGGTTATTGACCTGCGCACTATTCGTCCGCTGGATTGGCAGACCATAGTAGCATCTGTGCAAAAAACGAACAGGCTGGTTATTGTTGAAGAGCAATGGCCGTTTGCAAGCATTTCTTCTGAAATTTCTTACCGCGTGCAGAAAGAAGCATTTGATTATTTGGATGCGCCGATACGCAGGCTGTGCTCTGCTGATGCCAATATGCACTATGCGCCAAACCTGGTAGCTGCCTACCTGCCGGATGTGCCACGTACGGTGAAGATGGTGAAGGAAGTGATGTATATGGTGAAGTAGGGGTTAGTCGTAAGTTATAACTAAAAAGCCGCTCTGTGAGCGGCTTTTTAGTTATATGCTATTATCTACTTCTGTTATCGTCCTGTTTTTACTTTGCCGTCTTTCTCCTTTCTTTTCATCCATACACTGCCATCATCTTTGTCTCTCTTTAGCTTCACTTTCTTAAAATCACCTCTTGGCACGCGGTAGCCGGTATAGGTGTTTTTTGTCTCCACTTTTATCACAGTATCAACACGGGTTATGGTAACTGTATCGTGTACAATTTCCTTTTGTATGGAAACTACTTTTTCAGGCGGGCTGGGAACGTAGACGGTATCCCTGACTACTTTGGTGCGCACAATATACCGGGGGGCTGTAGTGGCTTTACGCGCAACTATTGGTTTACGTGCAACAGTTTTGCGTGCTGTATATTTCTTAACAGCGGGTTTCTTTACAGGGGTTTGGGGGACTGCCACCGGTTCGGCGGCAACTATTTCAGGAGCTTCGGGAGTTTCAGGTTCTACAGAGATGGGCTCAAGGTGTTCTTTGGTCCTCACATTTGTTTCGCCGGTTTTGATCTGAGTCCGTACCGTAGAGGTTGCCCGCATAGGTTTTACCTTAGCTTTTACTTTTCTCTCGTCTTTTTCATCCTTCTTTTTCAGATCCTCTGATTTGTACTTGTACTCTTCTTTTTTCTCCTTTATTTTAAGGTCTTCCGATTTATACTTAGTTTCCTTGTCGCTTGTTTTCACTTTGGGTACATCCTGCGCTGCGACGGAAAATGCCATCATAGCAGAAATGCCGAGCAGTGAAAGCGATCTTATCATTGTATTTCTCATAGCCGTTCGTTTTTCGTTCATAATCAAGTGTATCGTCTATCATAGCCGAACTCAACATCAACTAAAAACTTTGTTCCCCCAACAGGCAAGGGAATGTTAAATAAAATTGACATCCTAAAGGTTATTAGCGCCATTGGAGTATTTCAGCTTTCTATCATTGAATTCCGGTCGCAGACCGGCTGGATTTGGCAGGCACGAGTTGGCTATGCACAAAGGCTACGCGCCAAACTCGGGCCAGTGGGACACGACGGGGCTCACCATTACTTTCATAAAAGCAAATCAAACTAAATTTGACTTTCTACAACCCAGCCAGAATCCAGAACGAATTTCTAAATATCAGTATTCATACACGGCTTTACAGATGGCATGAGTTGAAAGTTATTCATTACTTTCAATATTTTGATTTATCGCTTAATCTGGAACACTGGGAAAATGAACCATTTTGAATTACAAATCCGGAACAGCGGGGAGATTGCAAATCCCGAATAGCGGGGTTATTTAGTATCTTTATATAAAGATATGACATGAAATATTTGTTTCTTTTCTTCTCCCTTGTATATGCCTGTAGCTCAAATGCACAAAACATAGTTCCTAATTCCAACTTCGCCATTGTTAGCTCCTGCCCAACATTGGTTGGGGAAATCACTAAAAGCGTTGGTTGGTACCAGCCAACTTATGGCTCATCCGATTATTTTAATGGCTGTGGAGCGACTGTCAGTTCAATTGTTTCCGTGCCTACTAATCTTCTTGGAACACAGACCAATCATGCAAATGCTTATGCGGGAGTATGTACTTATGATGAAGGCGATGGAGGCATAAATTATCGAGAATATATTGCACGAGATATTCCAGCACTTGTTCCGGGTCATAAGTATAGGGTAAGCATACGAGTATCTCTTGCTGACAAGTCGAAATATGCGACCAACGGCTTGGGCGTATATTTTTATATTGTTGCAAAGCCTAATGGAACTACGGAATCCGTAATACCTGTTACGCCACAGGTCGATTATACAACTTCAGGGCAAATAACCGATAAAACTTCATGGACAGGACTTTTTCGCACATTTATCGCAGACTCTGCATACACTCACCTTGTAGTGGGGTGTTTTTTATCAAATGCTGTTCAAAATAGATCTCTTGTAGGAGGATCGGACGAACTTGCTTACTATTATATTGATTCAGTTGCTGTAGAAAGTTTGGGACCAACGAGAGTAGAGAATATTCCAGAAAGGAGGGAAACAATTCTCTACCCTAATCCTTCGTTAGGATATTCAAAACTTACTTTCCATAATCCATTACACGAACCTCACTGTCTGTTTATCTTCGATATGCATGGACGAATGGTGGAACGAATTGAAAATGTTATTGATGAAGTCGTAACTATTCAAAGCAAAAAATTCGGAACGGGGTTCTATTATTATCAGTTATTTAATCCCGCACAAATGGTGGGATGTGGAACAATGATGATAGATTAGCATTTATACCACTTTCTTTACCTCCTCAATAAACCTATCCACATCTGCTTTGCTGTTGTAGATGTGGGTGGAGACGCGGAGGGAGTTAATGCCGTTCTCGGGCACCATGCGGATGCGTATCTTCTTGTCGTTGCACCTGGTGAAGAATTTCTGGTAGTCAACACCTTTTATGCGGAAGCCATTTACTGCACAGCGTGATCGCTCCTCAGTAGGGGTGAGGAGTTCTATTTTGTTCCCAAATTCCAGCAGGCGGTCTTGCGTATATTTACCAAGATATTTTATGCGACGGTGAATGTTTTTCTGACCAATAGTCTCAATAAAATCAATGGATGCGTTTACCCCGGTGTATAATCCGTTTGCCTGTGTGCCGCCAAAGTAGCGGTGGGCACTGGGTGCGTAGTTGCCTATAGTGATGGGGTTGGTCATGATGTTCCATTTGCCGTCATCGGTGCCGCCGCCTGCATAATAAGCCTGTAGTGTATCCTGGAAGCCTTTACGCACATAAAGGAAGCCGGTGCCCTTAGGGCCGAGCATCCATTTGTGGCAGCAGGTTGCGTAGGTATCACAGCCCATATCGTGCAGGTCGAGGGGCATCATGCCTGCGCCGTGGGCGCCGTCTATCAATGCAAACAGGCCTTTGTCTTTTGCCAGCCGGCATATTTCTTTAATGGGTAGTATCTGTCCCTGGGTACATGGTATGTGTGGGGTAGCTATGGCGCGGGTATTTTTATTGATCAGTGCATTGATGCGCTCCAGTGTTTCGGCAGCGGTTCTGGCTGGGGTGTATTTGCGCAACACAATGCCGTCCAGTTTCTGGCGGTTCATCCATGGGGCTGCATTGCCTACATGCTCGTGGGTCGTTACTATTATTTCATCGCCCCTTTTTAGCGGTGCGCCCCAGCAAGCTATGTTAATGCCTTCTGTTACATTGTGTGTGAGTGCAATCTCATCATCATCTGCGCCTACAAATTTTGCTATTTTAGGCATAGTGGCATCGTAAGCGCCATAGTTGCCGTGCATATCGGCATCCATCTGGGCGGTGCGCATGGCATCTATAACAGGGTAGGGCGACGGGCCGAAGGTGCCATTATTGAGGTAAACAAGGTCTTTTGCCAACGGGAAGAGCTGGCGCATATTGCTCCAGTATGCTTCATCATCTTCTGCGACGGGCTTGCTATGATTTTTAATGCGATGTGATGCGGCGAGCGCATCTATCTCTGCCATTGTTAGTGCGGCCAATACGGATGCAGACCTGATAAAACTCCTGCGGTCAAATTTCATAAAGTGGGTGGCTTTGCGGAAAGATACACAAAAGGCACAATTCCCCAAGGAGAAATATATAAATGAGCTAATGTATTTAAGTAATGCTGCGGAATACGGTATAGCGAAGCAGCACCTCCAGCACAAGGCATATAACAGCCAGCATAGCAAAGGGGAAGAACAGCTCTGCGTAGTGTTTGTATGAGGTAATGTCTATTTTCGTTTTTTCCAGCTTGTCTATTTCCTGGTATACTTTATCCAGGGCTTTGTTGCCTGTGGCGCGGTAATATCTGCCGCCGGTCTCGGCTGCCATTTTCTTCAGCAGGGGCTCATCAATTTCCACAGGCTGCATTTGCTTTTGTATGCCCATAGGGGTTTGCACGGGGAAGATTGCCTGCCCGATGGTGCCCACACCTATGGTGTATATTTTTATTTTAAAGGCTTTGGCTATCTCCAATGCGGTGAGCGGGTCTATAAGACCGGTATTGTTCACGCCATCTGTCATAAGCACTATGACCTTGCTTTTGCCTTTTGAGTACCGCAAGCGGTCAACTGCCGTGGCAAGGCCCATACCTATAGATGTGCCATCATTGAGCATGCCATTCTTTATCTGAGAGATCTGTTCTTTCAATACGTTGTGGTCTATAGTGATGGGGCACATGGAAAAACTTTCGCCGGAGAATATTACCAGGCCAATGCGGTCGGTAGGGCGTTTGTCCACGAAGTCCAGCGCCACGCTCTTCGCAGCTTCAATGCGGTTGGGTTTAAAGTCCTCGGCAAGCATACTGCCTGATACGTCCATGGATATTACGATATCGATGCCTTCACTGTCTATATTCTCTGTGGTGTTACTGGATTGTGGCCGTGCCAATGCAATTGTAAGAGCAACCAAAGCGATACACCGCAATACAAACAATACCGGCCTGAAAGTTGCCTTGCCACCTGCTTTTACATTAAGACCAGATAGGGTAGTGAGGCGCAGGGCAGGATTATCTCTCCTGCCACGCAACTGCCACCACACCATGAATGGAATGAGCAGCAGCAGCGCAAAGAAGTAGGGCTGTGCGAAAGAAATATGGTCCCAGTCAAGGAGTTCGCTCATGGGTTATATTGCCTTGTTTGTGTTTTGCGATTGTTCAACAATGATGATAGGCCTTGAGGTATTTACAAAATGCTTTGCTTTTTCCATTGCATCCATATGCTCCTGCGGCAGTGGTTCGAATTTGGCAAATTTTGCCAGGTCGGCCATGTGCAGCACTTCGGTCAACATATCGTAGTAGGGATGCATATCGCGCACCATACGCGCCTTTTCCAGTATCTCCTCCGTAGTCAGTTCCATCGCCGGCGTTTTGAAACGGTCTTCAATATACCGCCTGATTATCTCCGTAAGCTCGATATAGTATTGCTTGGACTGGTTCTTCTGCCATAGCTGTTTTGCATCCAGCTCTGAAAGCATGCGAAGGGTATAATCGGTCAATGATTCGACAGGGCCTTTAGGGACAGGTTTGGCGGGCTTTTTCTTCATGATGTAAATAACTACCACAGCGACAATAATGATGAGCACAAGGCCACCTACTATAAACCAGATATAATCCTGCCAAGAGCTTTTTACAGCAATAATGCCCTTGATACCTTTGAAGCCTTTTGTGGTATCTACAGCAACGGTTTGTACCAGCAGGTCGAAAGAGTCGGTTTGAACTGTGTAGGGGGTATCGTTGCCGCCCGGTATCACTGAAAAAACGAAAGGCGGTATCCTGAAAAGCCCGGAGTCAAAACCGGTTATCAGCAACCTCTGGCGGAAAGTGATAACCCCACTGGTGCTCACGGTATCTATCTTTCCTTTTTCTACTACTTCAAGATTATTGAATGTGTCGGGTATAGTGGCCCATTGGAGTTTGTGTGCCGGGTTGTGCTGAATTTCGATGAACAGGCGTGCCTGGTCGCCCACCATTACCTGTCGGGCATCGAGCCGTGCAGTTGCCGTTGCTTTTTGGCCAAACACATGCGCCGATATAGCTAATGCTACTGCTATTAGTAGTGAGGATTTTATGGTTGTATTTAAGAGTTTCAATCTCATTTCCAATTATTGAGCCATTGCGCAATTATCATCGTCCTTTAAAATACGTTTGTAATATCCGCACATAGTCCTCATCCGTGCGCACATGCAACAACGATGCACCACTCTTGCGGAAGGACTGTACACAGTATTTATATTTCTCTTCGTAAGCGCCGCCATACTGGTTTCTTACCGAATGATTGTCAGTATCAAGCCACATCATTTTCCCTGTTTCAGCATCCTGCACCTGTACGAGGCCTGCGGAGGGTAGCTCTTTGTCATATTTGTCATATACATGTATGCCAATAAGATCGTGCTTGCGGGCTGCGAGCTGCAAAGCATGATCGTAGGGTTGGCTCACAAAATCGCTCAGTACAAATGTAATAGTGCGTTTTTTTAGCACATTGTTCAAAAACTCTAGTGCCACGCGCACATCTGTAGCACCCGTATGCTTGGGTTCAAGGGCGATGAGTTCACGGATTATGCGGAGGATATGACTTTTCCCTTTCTTGGGTGGTATATACTGTTCCACCTTGTCGCTGAAAAAGATAACCCCAACCTTATCGTTGTTGGTAGTTGCAGAGAATGATAGTACAGCACCCAGTTCGGTAATAAGATCTCGCTTTAGTTGTTTTTGGGTGCCGAAGAGTGAACTGCTGCTTATATCCACCAGCAACATCAGGATCAGTTCCCTTTCTTCCTCGAATACTTTTACGAAAGGGTGGGAGAAACGGGCGGTAACGTTCCAATCGATGAATTTTACATCATCTCCCGGTATATATTCCCTAACCTCGCTGAACGACATACCCCTGCCCTTGAAAGTAGAGTGGTATTCACCCGCGAAGATGTGATTGCTCAGCCCCTTCGTTTTTATCTCTATCCTTCTTACTTTTTTAAGTATCTCGGCGGTGGTCATTTTTTAGTCGTAAGTCGTAAGTTATAAGTCGTAAGTCATGCTGATTTTTCAAATTAGTTCAGCTTCGCAAAAATAGCCGTTCGTGGGGTTATAATGCAAGGTGAAAATGCTTAAAATTTTCTAAAAACGGATGCCATGTGAGGCATTGATGGTGAACATATTGAGGATAGGGGTTATTTATATGATAAACATTTCCTAAAGTAATAGACTTCATCATACAACTTGCTTTATTTTACTGCGTGAAATATACTCTTTTTACGATCATTTTTTACGGACTATTTACTGCAACCTATGGACAAAATGAAGGAGGCAGGCATGGTTTAAGTGATGGGGATATTATTTTCCAAACATCGCTTTCATCTCAAAGCAGGGCTATCCAACTCGCTACCAAATCAACATATTCCCACTGTGGTATTATTTATAAAAAAGGCAATGATTTATATGTTCTTGAGGCGATACAACCGGTAAAAATGACACCATTATATGGATGGATCGCACGCGGACAAGGTAAACATTACGTTGTGAAGCGGCTCAAAAATGCGAAGCAGATATTAACCCCGGAAGTGCTTGTTAAAATGAGGCAGGTAGGCAAGCAGTTTGAAGGTAAAAGTTATGACATTACATTTGAATGGAGCGATGATAAAATATACTGTTCTGAGCTAGTTTGGAAAATTTATAAACGCTCTACGGGAATAGAGATAGGGAAACTTCAGCAACTCCGGGATTTTGATCTGAATAACAGTATCGTCAAGAAAAAAATGAAGGAACGGTACGGTAGTAAAATACCCAAGAGCGAGCGTGTAATTTCTCCTGCAGCAATTTTTAATAGTGAATTATTGACTACAATAGTGTCGAAATAATGAAATTGTTTGTAAACATATTATTGCTAACCTGTGTGGCATTTAACTCGCCCGCTCAAAACGAAGGCCGCTGGGCCGCTTATATGACCATAATGGATGGCAAGCCGGCATCTGTGCTGGTAGACCTTAACCTTGCTTCTAAAGCCCCGCTTTCCCAGTATCCAAACCTTGTTATAACGGGGCCGATGGTGCAAACGTGCAAGAACGACGGACTACCGGATACTGCAGAAATAGAAGCGCTGGAGGAGGTACTTACTGCTACCAGCAACTTTATAGCAGGGGTTACAGCAAAAGTGAATGCAGGCACATTCACCCATAAATGCCAGCGGCTGAACTATTATTACGTAAAAGACACAACGGGTATCCGCAACGCCATTGCTCGTATGTACAAGCGCAGCTTCAGTAATTATAGCTATGCCATCAAGATAAAACCTGATCGTGAATGGGATACTTATTTTAAGGTGCTGTTCCCGGATGAGCTAACGCAGAACAGGATGGTGAATGATGATATTATCTGGAAAATGATGGAGAGGGGCGATAGCCTGAATGTGATGCGCGATATTCACTTCAAGCTATTTTTTGCGTCTGATACTGCAAGGACAAATTTTATCAAAGGTGTGGCAGATAAAGGGTATAAGCAGCTAAAATTGAACCAATCGAAAAAACCACCAGTTGCTTATGGGGTGGTTTTACAAAAGCAGGTGTTGTTAAGGCCTGAAGACATCAATGCAGCTACCGAAGAGCTGATAAAAGAAGCCCGTAAACATAACGGAGAGTTTGAAGGATGGACAACCCCAAACCGCTAAAGGGGCTTCCCCTCATACCCTAAATCCCTAAAGGGACTTCTCCATTTTGTAACTGAATAAAAAGGCGTTTTTCAGTAAAGCCCCATAGGGGTTGGGGTGTTTACCTGCTGTAATTTGGTGCCTCCTTCGTTATCACCACATCATGAGGATGGCTTTCTGCCATGCTTGCGGGTGTGATGCGTACGAACTGAGAATTGTTCTGCAGTGCAGCTATGTCTTTTGCGCCGCAATAGCCCATGCCTGCGCGCAGTCCGCCAACAAATTGCTGCACTACCTCGCTCAATGTGCCTTTGTACGGTACGCGGCCAACAATCCCTTCCGGTACGAGTTTCTTAATATCTGCTTCCATATCCTGGAAGTAGCGGTCTTTAGAACCTTCCTGCATTGCCTCTACCGAGCCCATGCCGCGGTATGATTTGAATTTACGGCCTTCGTAGATGATGGTCTCGCCGGGGCTTTCTTCTGTTCCTGCGAAAATTGAGCCTGCCATGACACATGATGCACCCGCTGCCAGGGCTTTCACCATATCGCCGGTGTAGCGGATACCACCATCGGCGATGACGGGTATGCCTGTTCTTTTCAATGCCTGTGCAGCTTCCATAATGGCTGTGAGCTGCGGGGCGCCTGCGCCGGTTACTACGCGCGTGGTGCATATGGAGCCGGGCCCCACACCAACTTTAACTGCATCAGCACCGGCTGCTGCCAGTGCTTTTGCACCTTCTGCAGTAGCTATGTTCCCGGCTATTACCGGTAGCATTTTGAATGCTTTTTTTACTTTTTTCACCGCATCTATCACGCCTTTTGAGTGGCCGTGGGCGCTGTCAAGTGTAATTACATCTACACCCGCCTGTCTCAACGCTTCTACACGCTCCAGTATATCTACAGTAATGCCTATGGCTGCGCCGGCAACCAGGCGGCCCATACTGTCTTTGGCAGACCAGGGGTGGCTTTTCAGTTGTATCGTATCGCGGAACGTAATGAGGCCTATTAGCTTACCTTTCTTATCAACTATTGGCAGCTTCTCTATCTTGTATTGCTCCAAAATGCCTTCTGCCTTTTGCATGCTGGTGCCTGCTGGTGCAGTTACGAGGCGTTCTTTTGTCATCACTTCGCTCACCTTTTTCTTCATCTGTTTCTCGAAGCGAAGGTCGCGGTTGGTGAGCATGCCCACCAGCATAAAGTTGTCATCAACAATAGGTATACCACCTATTTTGTTATCCTTCATTATTTTCAGGGCATCGCCTACAGTGGCATTGGGTTTCAGGGTTATGGGGTCGAGGATGAGCCCATTCTCAGAACGTTTTACTTTGCGCACATGCTCTGCCTGGCGCTCAATGCTCATGTTCTTGTGCAATATACCTATACCACCTTCACGTGACAGTGCAATAGCCAACGGCGCCTCTGTAACAGTATCCATAGCGGCAGACACCATTGGAATGTTGATCTTAATATCTTTCGTGAGATTGGTAACAATACTTACTTCGCGGGGAAGTACTTCGGAGTAAGCCGGCATCAGGAGCACATCATCAAAAGTGAGGCCCTCGCCGTAAAATTTAGATTTTATTGCCATGTGCAAAGATAGGGAGCCAAATGTAATTGTGCAAATTTTTAGCATACAGGGGCATTTTACAGCACTTTTAGGGTGATTAATATCAGTATTTCAGAAGCTTATTTTCGGCTATTTTGCAACCTATGTGGGAATATTTTCTGGTATTTTTCATGTCGTTTCTTGTTGATTCTGTTCCATTCATAGGCCCGCCGGCATGGACTATGATGGTATTTTTTCAGATGAGGTACGATCTGAATATATGGTGGGTGCTGGTGGTGGGTGTGATAGGGTCGGCATTGGGCAGGTATGCGCTGAGCAAGTACATTCCCTACTTGTCTCTTAAAGTCATCCGGAAAGAAAAGAACGAGGATATACAGTATGTTGGACAAAAACTGGCGGGCAAAGGTTGGCGTGTGCAGCTATTTGTATTGTTATATACGTTAGTACCATTGCCATCTACTCCTTTATTTACTGCATCGGGCCTGGCGAGGATACCCACGCGGAATATTATTCCGGCTTTTCTTGTAGGTAAATTTTTAAGCGATATGGTGATGGTGATGGCCGGAGATTATGCTGCAAAGAATGCCCAGGCTATAGTGCATGGTTTCTGGACTTGGAAGACAGTTTCGGGTACGCTTCTGGGAATTGCGCTGATATGTGTGTTCCTGTTCATAGACTGGCGCAAGCTGCTGCAGGAGAATAAATTCAGGCTTAATTTCAGTATATGGAAATAAAAACCCGGGACATATGTCCCGGGCCTATGAAACACAAAACCACTGCCCGCATCTTACTCAACCGAAGCAGTTGATTTATATTCTTTGGCAGCTTTTGCAAGCCTTATGAATTCTGCACGGTAACCTTCCTTGTCATGCGTCCTTGCATTAGATGCCATAGCTATCACTTCGCTGTAAGTGCTGCTGCCTTTGTATTTAGAGTCTTTCAGCAGCATACCGAACATGGCCACAGATGCAGCAAACCTTGTATTCTCTGATGCCGAAGCAACAGGTATTGTCCTGTCGGCAATGGTATGCACCATTTCTTTGCTCTTGTCGCCATCAGGTTGTTTGTACCGGAATTTTATAGTTGCCAGCTCATTGGAGTAAGATTCACTTGTGCCTTTAGGTTGCTGGTACTTCAGGTCACTGGCATCGCGCATATAGGTGCTGTTAACGCCAACGGGTATTATCTCGTACATGATGGTAACTGTATGGCCTGAACCCATATCGCCGGCATCTTTCTTATCGTCTTTAAAGTCTTCATTGTTCAGTACGCGGTTCTCATAACCTACCAGGCGGTAGCCTTGTACTTTAGAGGGATTAAATTCTATCTGTGCTTTTACGTCTTTGGCGATGGTGAACAGTGTACCACCAAATTCGCTTACCAGTACTTTCTGTGCTTCCTGTATATTGTCTACATAGTCGTAGTTGCCGTTGCCTTTGTCTGCCAGCAATTCCATTTTTGAGTCTTTATAATTGCCGGTACCAAAACCCAGGCAAGTAAGGAATACACCTGTTTCTCTTTGTTTGGTGATCAGGTCTTCCAGTTCATTCTCATTGCTTACGCCCACGTTAAAGTCGCCATCGGTAGCCAGTATCGCCCGGTTGTTGCCGCCTTTTATGAAGTTGTCCTGTGCTACTTTATATGCCAGTTTTATACCTGCACCACCGGCGGTTGAGCCACCTGCGGTAAGCCTGTTCAGTGCATCGAGTATGGTTTGTTTGTGCTCCCCGTCAGTAGGTGGCAGGACCAGCCCTGCATTGCCTGCATAAGTAACAATAGCAACTTTATCTTGCGCACGCAGGTTCTGTACCAATAGCTTCATGCCTTCTATGAGTAATGGCAACTTATCCTGGGATTCCATAGAGCCTGATACGTCTATCAGGAATACAAGGTTTGATGGCGGCAGTTTTTCGGTGTTCACTTTTTTTGCCTGCATGCCTATGCGCAATAGCTTGTGGTCTTTTTGCCAGGGGCAGTCTACAAGCTCTGTGCTTATGAGTATGGGGTCTTCGCCTTTGGGTTGGGAATAGTCATAGTCAAAGTAGTTGATCATTTCCTCTACGCGTACGGCATCTGCCGGAGGACGCTGGCCCTGGTTGATGAACCGGCGCACATTGCTGTAGGAAGCCCTGTCCACATCAACCGACATGGTTGATAGTGGGTTCACCTTTACATTCATGAAATCGTTCTCGGGGTTCTTCTTGTAGCTCTCTGTGCTGGGATTGAAATAAACAGGTTTATTATAGGATTCGCCGATTACCATGCTCTTGCTCATAACAGCACCGCTGCCCATGAACATTTTCTCGTCCGCATAATCTTTTTGGTTTTTATGCTTGTGCCGGTGAGTGGGAGCGGGGGCAACCACTTCCGGTTGTGTAATTGTGACTGCTTCCAGTTTGAAATCAACACGTGTTTGCCGGCCGTTATTGATCGCAACATTCTTTTTAGAAGCAGCAATATAATGCGGCGCTGTAGCCGTTACCTCGTATTTGCCGGGTTTCACTTGCTGAAAAGTGTAATCTCCACTGACACTTGTTGTTGTGGAGTATTTTACTTTGCCGTTATCCCACAGAGAGACCAAAGCCACAACGGCATGGTTCGATCTGTCAGTTACTTTACCGGTAATGCTGCCAACCTGGGCCAGCGATCTCAGTGATACTGCGAGCAGCACTAAGAGGAGTGTGATTCTTGTTTGCATATGGAGTGTTTAGAAGAAAGACGCTCCAGGGACGCGTTTCCATATGCGGGGGTGCCACTTTAACATTTTTATGGGAAAACGGAATTGCCAGTTATAGGGCTTTCTACTACTATTCTACTACTATTTACCTTTGACCGCTTTGACAATGTGATGCCTATTTTCTGCAACTACTTCTATATAGTATATGCCATCAGGCAAATTAGCTGCATCTATTGATGTTGTATTCTCCAACATTTTTACAAGGTGACCATAGATGTTCATGATTCTTACAGTAAAGTTGTTTGTGCCGATATTCGGCAGGGTTAACGCCCAGTTTAGTGATGTTGGGTTAGGAAACGCAAATGGTTGTTCCAATAATTCTGTTGTGGTTTTTATGCCTGCAAGCATATGATTGTGTACGTAGAATGTATCAACCCTGAACATACTGTCAGGGCATGTTTGCAGGCATTGAACCCAATATAACCCTGAATCAACTTCGATTTTCATTCCTATACTGCCATTGCTCCAGACATATGATCTATAACCACCAGGCGCGATCAATGTTGTATTTTGATTAAAACAAGAAATAGTATCACATTGGCTGAAGGTGGTGCTGTTAGAGATAGAATAGACATAGTTAGCCAGCACGAGTTTGCGTTTAGAATCATTTTTCTTAATTACGTATGAACCGGCAATAAATGAGTCGTTTGCAAAAGAACCGCCAATGGTTAGATTGCCTGATTTTGCAATTAATATGTTTTTTAAATCACGCCCTCCGTATGGCAGTGCAAATGAGTTCATATAGCTGCCTTGCAGATCATATTCAGCAATGAAGATAGGGTCTGTGCTTAATGGTGGGGTGGGTAAAGGAAAGCCATCAAAGTCCATGATATACCCTGTGTCTGGTAATCTGAAAATGTTCGTAACCCCCATTAAACCACATATCCAAACATTACAGGAATCCGAGGCAACGGCAATCCCTGCATCATCCAAGCATCCTTTAGGTGATACAACCCATAATGGATTACCTGTTGAGTCGTATTTAACTAAGAATACGTCTTGGTTTCCAATAGGTGCAGTCAAGACATGATGGCTGATAGAAGCGGTACCTGAGAAATCTCCTATTATGTATACGTTGTCATTTGCATCAACAGAAATATTGTTGAAGCTGACATTGCCGGGACAGACATTTGCGCGCGCATGTTGAAGCCACACAAAATTGCCGTTGTCGTCAATTTTACACAAAAAACCTGAGTTTCCACATCCTCTGTGTACTGTATAGCCGCCTGCACTAAAACTTGAGCTTAAGAAAGTGCCCAATATATAAACATCGTTGTTTTTTGTTGCCGCAATGCCAGTTATATTTTCATTACCTTCACCGCCTACAGTTTTCGCCCAAAGAGGATACCCTAAAGAACTGAATTTGGTTATAAATATGTCTGCCGCACCATAAGCGGTACTTGTATTTACAAGAACGTTCCTCCCGATAGTTATTGAAGAATCGTTGTATGTTGCGGCAACGTAGATATCGCCATTCCCGTCAAGACAGATCTGGCCGGAATAGGACATATGGGCGGCGGCAATATTAGTCAACCATTCAACATTGCCACCCGCGTCTATTTTTGCCAGAAAATACATCAGCCCATTTTTTGCGAAATCAGGGTTTGCTATAGTATAAGGGCCCAGCGTACATTTGTTGTAAAATATATCATCTGAGCGGTATATACCTAAAAGATAGACTTCTCCGGATGGGCCTGTAGCGATAGACAAAGGATATGATTCAGAATTTTTTGTGGCCAAAGCCCATTCAAATATTCCCGATGGGCTCGTTTTAGTAATAACTCCCTGGCATTTTTGATTGAGATTATAAACAGTGTGGGAGCCGTAGGAACTAATGCCTATACTACTCATAAAAGGTAATGAATAGGGATTAATGTAGCCTGTCGAAAAAACGTTCCCATTATTGTCAATAGCAAATTTTTTTGCAACGAACTCCATCGATGGGTTGTCACTTTCGGCAAGCCATTGCCATGACTGAGCCAACAATGGATTTTGAAAAAATAAATATAAAATAATGTATGCGAACAGGTTCTTCATAAGGCAAGGGTATTTTATAATATAGACGTAAAACAGTCGCCCAATCTTGGGTAACCAATGAAAGAATTGAGGAATTGGACCTTACCTATTCTTTCACCGCTTTGATGGTATGATGTTCATCTCCTGCAATAACTTCTATGGTGTACACGCCTGCGGCGAGGTTGGTTGCATTCACCTGGTCGGTGTTCTCTGCACTCAGCACCAGCCGCCCGCTTACATCCGACACCTTAACCAGATATTTCGCCGGTTTCCCTTCATGGAAAATAAGCTTCCAGTTATTTTTTGCCGGATTAGGATATGCCTGTACTAACATATTATGAGTTGCACCAACGGTGCGAACCGAATTATCAACAACCGGAACAGGCTTGGCTTTCTTCAGCGGGCATTCCCATACGCCCCTGCCAAAGGTGGCCGTCCTTATTTTGTAGTTGCCGTAGTTCACATTCAGGTCAAAGACCATTACGTTGGGATGCCCTGTTCCATAAAGGCTGAAACCTGTAGCTGATGAATCGGTGTAGTATATGCCGATGTCTGTGCCTACGAATAAAGCGCCTGGTGTACTGGTGTCAATAGCGATGCAGTTTGCGGGTATATTAGGCAGGTTGCTGCTTATGTTGGTCCAGGTTGTTCCGCCTGTCGTGCTCATGAATAATTTAGACCCGGCAACATAACCTGATGTGGTAACATATACAACCATCGGGTCACGTGGGTCTACAGCAATGCGAGTGATCGCCACAGTGGTTGTTGGCAGGTTTCCGGTGACTATCGTCCATGTGTTGCCTGCATCTGTAGAGCGTATTATTTTAGACAGGTCGGATGCATAGATCACGTTACTGTTCGATTGCCCGATCGCCATTTGTGTTGCGCCATTTGCAAATGGGGTATTGTTGGTGAGGTTTATAAAACTGCTGCCGCCATCGCGGGTTCCAAAAATATTGCGGTAACCGAAATAGATATAGGGTTCATTATTCGGGTCAAAAACAACAGGGGCTGTCCATGAACCGGATTCTGTGGTAATGTCAAGAGAAGCGAAGTTAACGCCACGGTCAAAGGACTGGTAAAAGTGGCCGTATTGCCATGAAGCGATCTGTAAATAGTCGTTGGTGGGGTGTATGGCACAAGCTTCCCCGTCGCCGCCTGTTTTGCGCCTCCAGTTAGTGCCATCGTATACAATGGTGCCATTATCCTGTAATCCGCAAATAATGATATTGGAGTCCTGCTGGGAGCATCCCATACGGTATATCTGGGAGATCATGAGGCCGTCCCCAAGGTTTTTCCATGTTGCGCCGCCGTTGCGCGTAACACTGATGCCACCATCATTGCCGGAATAGATGGTTGCCGGGTGCAAAGGGTTGAATGTTAATGCATGGATATCTGCATGTACGTCATTCGTTGGGTTTAACCTTACCCATGCGGCGCCGCCATTGGCTGAAACGGTCATTCTCAGCCCTCCTGCAATCAGGTAGTTGGAATCAGCCGGGGATACGGCAAATACACGATCGTAATAGCCATAAAAAGCTGCGGTATCCGGAGGGTTTGTAGTGAAGAAAGTGCCGCCTCCATTATGCGACCATTTAACGTCTTCATTCGCATCCAGTACCCAGATTGCGTTGGGGGTAACAGGCGATACGCCTATGGTGCAACGGCTGCCCGTTGGGTTTAGGCCGGCTTTCAGGGTTTGCCAGGTGGCACCGGCATTGTAGGAAACACGAAGGTCAGTGTTATTGATCGCATAGACAGTATCGGGCCTGCCGGGACGAAAAGCCATGCTGTATATATGCCCTCCATCTACAGTTGTCCAAGTGGCACCACCATCTGTGGTGCGTTTAGTGCCATTGCGCGTAGCTGCCAGCAGGATGTTCGTTTTTGTGGGGTGTATCAGCAGCCGCTGTATTATTTCCCTGTTCGTTTGCAGGTAGCTTAAGCCTGTTGTGTTCCAGGTGCTGCCGCCATCTGTGCTTTTCATAACACCGGCAGAGTACAGCCCGCCCCAGAATATATTGAAGCCGCCGGTCTCGTATCCATAGCCATCGCCTGTAGCTGCATATATGGTATCGGTATGCAAAGGATCCACCGCAATGTCGGCAATACTTAATGAAGGAAAGTTGTCGCTGTTTGAAGCCCAGGTAGTTCCGCCATTGTGGCTGATGAACACTCCGCCGCATGCGGCGCCAACATACAATGTATTAGTGTCAATAGGGTCAATTATTACACAATTAACGCGCCCGATACCATTAGCATTCGATGGTACCTTCATTGGACCCACAGGCGTCCATGCAGGTGTGGCTGTTGTTTTATGTCCGCTTTTCTTTGCAGTCCTATATGCTTCATCAGTTGCTTTTAATATCACATCCGGGCGAGGCATATTGCCGGTGGGGTAGCAGCGTGGCTCCATGTAGCTGAACCAGCGGTTGAAACGAGTCAGTTCGTTGTCGTTTTCGTGGTTTTCTTCCTTTTCTGCAGGATTGTGCAATATATTATAAAGAAATTGCTGTTTTATGGAGTAGATGTTGTCAGGGTTATATTGTGCAGACTGGCCTTGTTTTCCTTTCTGAGCAAATGATACAAACGAAATAACAAACAGCAGCAACGCTGTACCTAAAACACGACGCATGACGAGTAAATTAAAAAATAAAGGTATGATAAATAACGCAATAGCCTTTTTCTGGTTAAAAATTAGTGTTTTATCTGTCATTTTATATATTTGCAAGGATGTGTCCCGGAAGGTGTGTGTTTTATTCATAGCTCAATAAGTACTGTTTATGCCATCGTGTTTTAAATTCCTGCTTCCTGTATGCCTGTTTGTGCTCAGTTGCTCCGCTACCTATGCACAGGACAATGATTACCTGAAGCACAGAAAGTTCTTCGATATATGCTCTATAAAAAAGGATTGCTACGGCTGCCATGGCTGTGGCCAGGAGCGGTATAAGATGAAGGTGCAGAACAACAGCAAAGTAAAAAGTATTAAAAGTATTCATTATAAATTTTATTCACCTGTTTTTAATAAGGTATTAGAAAAGGAAGCCAAGATAACCGGCGACCGCATTGAACCGAGGCAGTTAGGCATTGTTTACGTATGTGTGCTTGATGTAAGACATTGGATCATCAGTAAAGTGGAGTACGAAGATGGCTCTGCTGAAACCTTTACAATTACTGAACGCCTGGAGAACTTCATCCAGGAAGCAGACGAAAGCGATTGCAACGATTAATACTTTAATGCTCAAAGAACTCAATGGGTTTATTATAATAACGTAAAACCACTTGTAAATCTTGGGTTATACGGGTACTTAAATTACGTCAATTTTACATAATTAAGTTGCTAATGTGTATTATGGGGTGTAAAAACTATTGCAACCATTTCATTTCCTCAAAAGTTTTTGTAGTTTGTGCTTGATAAACAACACACGCAAACTTTTTAAAAATCATGCTCATGGATACTTCAAAGATGATAAAAGCGTACTGTCTTAAGACAAAGGAGAAGAATGTTCCTATGCAGGACGCTGTAATAACCCGGACCTCGCGTGGTGGTTATATTGCCAATGGCAATGATGGCAAGGGGAATAAAATGGCAGCTATTCTTAGTGAGGCCAAAGCGTTGCAGGCAATTAAGGATGGCGTTGCAAAGCAAGGCTACTAATTTTCAATCGTATTTAGTGTGATCCTGCCGGGCAACCGGGGGTAGATTTCGCTTACCTGTAAAGGCTTATAGCTATGCTATGCTCTTTCACCTTCAATAAATGCCATAGGTACATTGAGGGTTAAGCAGCCGCTTTTTGCAGCGAGTGCATTCAGGTTTTTTTCAAGGGCAATGAATACGCCTTCCTGTTTATCTGCAGGCACTATCTCTTTCCATGATGCCAGCCAGCCTAGCTTTACAAAATAATGGTTCAAAAATGCGCTGCCATCGAGGAATCGCATTTGGAATGACTCTGTATAGCTGCGGGTAACTTTTAATCCGGCATCCGTGAATAAAGATGAGATGCTTGCAACTGTTCCCCTGCGTTCCTGGTCGGCAGTTAATTTTTCAATAAGTAGTGTGTTATTGGTTTCGTTGAGCACCGTTTGAAATACATCGTAGAACTCCTGCCAATGCCCGTTCAGGTTGGTGGTCAGTGCAAGCCTGCCGCCGGGTTTTAATACACGTGCACATTCTTTAAAAACCAGTTCAGGGTTAGAGAAGTTATTAATACCAAGGTTAGATACGATTAGGCCGATGCTGGCATCGCCAAATGGTATTTTTTCAGCGGAGCCTTCGATCACTGTTACATTACTTACTGCGTAGTTCTTAATTTTTTCGTTCGCGCGGTTGTTGGCATTTACCCATGGATCTAACCCGTAGCAGGTGCAGGTATTGCCCAGTCGTTGTGCCAGCTCAAGCAAAGGGAACCCTGCACCGGATCCTATGTCGAGCACAGTGAGGTCCTGTTTCAGCTCTATGTGTTTTAACAGCAGCATACCGAAGTATGCACTCCATAATGGCATCTCATCAAAAGTGCTGATGAAAGCAGGGCTGTCTTCAAATTTATAATCGAGATATGCAGGCATAGATTTTATCATTTTTTGCACGTGCTGCAATATAAATGAATATGGGAAGCTGCCCTAATGAGTTGGCGCAACCGCCTGGCTTGAAAAAACTTTTATATCTTTGGCTACAATGGATATAACACATCTGTTACTATATATATTAGGGTGTATCCTGCTTATCGGTTTCTTTGCCGGTACAGAGATAGCCTTTATCTCAGCAAACAAACTGAATATAGAGCTGAGGAAGAAACAGGGGAAGCGCTCAGGGCGGATACTTGCCCGCTTTATGGAGAACCCGTCTGAATTTATAGGCACTGCCCTGGTGGGGGTAAACGTGGTGCTGGTAGTTTACGGTATACTTATAGAGAAAGCTACAGACCATATACTGGACCATTACCATATAGCGTTGTCGGAATATGCAAAGCTGGGTGTTGATACATTGCTGGCTACTTTGGCTATACTGATATTTGCTGAATTTCTTCCCAAAGCTATTTTCAGGGCAAAAGCCGAATCTGTGCTTACAGTTTTCAGCGTGCCCATGCAGTGGATGTACTACATCTTTTTCCCGATCGCCAAAGTGTTCGTTTCTATTTCTGAATTCATTTTAAAATACTTGTTCAATGTCCGCATCCGGGAAAATAAACAGGTATTCAACCGGGTGGACCTGGAACTGCTGGTAAAGCAAAGCAAGCATGGGCACGAGAGTGAGACCAGCGAGGTGAATGCAGAGCTTTTTGAGAATGCCCTGTACCTTGTTAATGTACGCATACGCAAGTGTATGATACCACGTAATGAGATAGAGGCAATGGATATTACTGAACCTATTGAGGAGGTGAGAAATAAGTTCATTGAAACAAAGCTGTCGAAGATCATTGTTTATGACGACAGCATAGACAATATAGTGGGTTATATACACCACCTCGACCTTAACCGCCGCCCTTCAACAATAAAGGAAGTGCTGCATACCATTACGCCGGTGCCGGAAGCAATGAGCGCAGTTGACCTGATGAACAGGTTTACCAAGGAGCGCAAGAGCATAGCATGGGTGATAGATGAATTTGGTGGCACAGCGGGTATTGTGACCATGGAAGATGTGCTGGAAGAAATATTTGGCGATATTAATGACGAGTATGATGAACAGGAACATGTGGATAAGCAGATATCAGAAAATGAATTCATTTTCTCCGGCAGGCTGGAAATTGACTACCTTAATGAAAAATATAGTTTCAATTTCCCGACAGACATCTCTGAAACATTATCAGGCTATATCATTACCAAGCATGAGGCAATACCCAAGATAAAAGAGCGGATATTTATTGATGATTATGAATTTGATATCTTGCTGGTAACCGATACACGCATTGAAACGGTGAAAATGAAAATATTGAAATAATAGAAGCCCTGCCAACCATTCAACTGATCAACAAATCAACTTAACAATATGCCAGTACAACGCGCTTTTAACCTCAACCAATGGATAGATGAGCACCGCCACCTGCTGAAGCCACCAGTAGGCAATCAATGCGTTTACAAAGATGCCGGTGATTTTATAGTGATGGTTGTAGGCGGGCCTAATAGCCGTAAGGACTTCCATTTTAACGAAGGTGAAGAACTTTTCTACCAGTTGGAAGGGGATATAAATGTGCGCATAGTTGAAGATGGTAAAATTGTGGATATACCGATAAAGCAGGGCGATATGTTTCTGTTGCCAAGCAGGGTGCCGCATTCACCACAGAGGGGGGCAGGCACGGTTGGCCTGGTGATAGAAATAAAACGCGAAACCGAAGAACTGGACGGGTTTATGTGGTTTTGTGAGAATTGCCATGAAAAACTATATGAGGAGCATATGTACGTATCTGATATTGTAGCCCAACTGCCACCCATTATGAACCGCTTTTATTCTGATGTTGAGAAACGCACGTGTAAAAAGTGTGGGACAGTAATGGAGCCGCCTGTACCTGTAAAATAAAGCGGTTATACCCGCGCATCCTGAAAATCCCGATCACTTTTTCATTCCGGGGAATTTCATGTTCAGCCCCTCAAGGGCCTTTTGTATGGTTTGCGCTACCAGGTAGGATTTATACCAATTCTGGTCTGCAGGAATGATGTGCCACGGAACGTTATTACAATGTTCAAAAACATCCTCGTAATATTTCATGTAGTGGCCCCATAATTTTGATTCTTTGATGTCATCGGGGTTATACTTCCACATTTTGTGTGGCAGGCTCATGCGTTCTTCAAGCCGTTCCAGTTGCTCCTGCTGCGAAATGTGCAGGTAAAATTTAAGTATGTGGGTATCGTTGTGCTCTGTGAGCAGCTTTTCAAAATCGTTGATGGCCTGCATCCTCTTTCTTGCTGTCGCATCATCTATCATGCCGTGTACACGGGTCACCAGCACATCCTCATAATGCGAGCGGTTAAAGATGTGGATCATCCCTTTTGCCGGTGCCTTATGGTGTATGCGCCACAGGAAGTCGTGCGACAATTCCTCTTCTGTTGGTTCTTTAAATGGAGAGACGACCACACCCTGTGGGTTCATGCTGGTAAACACATCGCGTGTGAGGCCATCTTTCCCACTCGCATCCATGCCCTGTATCACTATCAGCAGGCTGTGCTTACCCTCGGCATACAGCAGGTTTTGCAGCTTCTCGAGGTCTTCAAGAATTCCTACAAGCTTTACTTTTGTTGCGGCTTTATCCACATCATTCGGTGCACGCGTGCTGAGTTCTTTGAGCTTTATATTATTCATCTATATCCGGTTATGGGGTTGGGGTAGTGGTAGTGGCTTCCATCATTTTCTTGTATGCCTTAATGAACGTGGCACCCAGATTTTTATAGGGGGGCACATAGTCATTAAATTTCTCCATTACGTCCGGCTTGTTCTTAAACTGGCCTTCCAGTTCGTGCCACATGGTTATCCAGTTCACGTCTGCACCTTCCAGCAACCGTGCGTTCATTATTTTCAATATTGGCTCATTCACCGCCATTACGCCTGTTTGCTTGGAGGATACAATGTGGGCATCGGGCGAACGGCTGAGTACTGAAGCCAGGTTATGATAACCGCCGCAGGAACCCAGTATCACGATCTTCGCATCCGGCGTCAGCTTATTCATTGTCACTTTTAAGTGGTAGCTATGCCCGCGATGTATCATAATGGTGGGTATAATACCGCTATCATCCAGGTACTGGGCCAAGGTATCCAGCGCTTTTTCATCTTCCGGTTCTTTAAGCGGCAGATTGGCATAGATAACAGTTTTCTTGCCGGTAGCTGAGGCTATTTCTGTCCAGTAGGGTTGCTCGGTTATTTTCCAGTTCTTATCCTTTTTAAAGGTGTTTATGAAACTGGCATAAGAATCCTCGCCGTCCTTATCTCCGTAAAAGAACACTTGCTGGTACACTGTGCCAGAGTCATCAGTAAGCGTGCTGTAAGGTACCTTATTAATGGGTGGCAGTTTCAGCCTGGCCGATGCTACCGATGCGCCGGTATCGCTATTGGCTATACGGTTGCCCTGGAAGAGCATCGCCAACAAAGCGTAAACGATCATTCCTTTCTTGCTTCTTTCTGTGTAAGACAGCTCGTAGTTCTCTTTTACCTTATTGTGGAGGTATGCAGCCAAAGCAGAATCCCTGATGCTGCCAAAGGCATCTGCCACTTCCACTGCACCTTCCAGGTCATCGTCCCTGCCACTTTGCAACCCGCTGATGAATTCATCCATAACCTCTGTACGCATAGTGTCGTCCATGGTATGCAGGAAGTCGGAGAGTGTATTATAGCCTGCGCACATCCTGATGAATGTGCGGAAGTGGTCTTGATTGAGGGTGTCCAGCAATTCATCGCCCTTCATAGGAGCCATACGTTCTACCAGTCTTTTGAAAGTGCCGAGGAAGCTGCTGGTGTATATTTCGTCCTGCCCATACACGAGGATGTAGAACAGTGAGGTAGGGGGGAGGCTATCAATACATTTAAAACGAACTTCGTCTTTCTCCTCATGCAGTTCATTCATTTGCCGGACATAATACTTCAGGGCGCGGTACTGCAATTCATCAATGTAGGTTTTTTGGGCAATGGAGTCATCTTCCATTTTAAGGCGAACGAGATTATTGAAATAATCATCGGGGTGGGCAGCTATAGTATCTATCTCTGACACCGTTTTCCGTTTGTAGTAAATATCACTTAGAAAAGGGAAAGCCTTTGGCGGCGATACTGAATGTGAGGTGATCTTAACTATTGCTTCCACTAATGGATCGCGGGTATTGTACACCGCGTTCTTAAGTGATAGATTGGTTGAGTAGGCATAATTGAAGATCAGCTTCTGGTCAAGCTTTGCGGCTTCTTTTATAATTTTTCCGGCAAAAGTATCTTTGGCATATTCCGGCAGGCGTTTTATCATCATCATGGGGTAAGCCTTGCCCAACTCTATATAGATATACGCCCGCTCAGCATTCTGCCCATCCAGCAGTACCATCCCATTGTTCAGTGAGTAGAAGTTGGTATTGGCTTTAATATACTTCATCAGCGAATCTTCGTTAGCTGCTTTCAGCATCCCACGCATATTTGCCACCAGCGTGTCGTAATACCCGGCCTTGGGCCTGCCATCGCCACTGTATTGCCGCATCAGTTCCCACACGGCCCGCAGAGAGCGTATGCGGTGCATGTGGTCCGCCTGATTGTCGCGACCTATCGCCGGCATATTCTCTATCATGCGCTGCAGTGTATCCACTTTCTTAATTATAGCCCGGGTAAGAACAGCGGTTGATGCACTGTCTTTACCCACACGCACTATCTTATCCTGCTTGCCATCTCTTTTATCTGCCCGGGTTTGTTCATTGTCTATTTTATCGTGCCATGAGGCGCGGGTTATGGGTATGGGCTGCAGCAGGGTGTCGCCCCGGTAGGGATCTGGTTTTACCTCTTTCTTTTTTGGGCGGGTTACGTACTGCGCGGTTGCAGCATGGGCAAAAAGTACAAGTATAACAAAGGATAGTAAAGCAGCGGTTTTTCTCATAGATACTCCTGCACACCGGGCAGGATTCGTTCAAATATACTTTTTAAAATGTAAAAGAAAGGCTAAATAAGTCGTAAGTCGTAAGTCGAAAGTCGAAAGTCGAAAGTCATAAGTCGTAAATCATAAGTCGTAAGTGGGTTGTGAAAGGTATAATTTGGGGAAGTTGCCTGTTTTTGGTTAATAATTTTTTTTTGTATGGGTGAAATGCGCCACGGGCAATCATCTTGATTTTTATTTTAAGGTATAAAGGGGTATAAAAGGGTATATTTATACCCCCCAAAGGTATAATTATACCCGAAAAAGGTATAATTATACCCTGTGCCTCGCTAAAAAAAGTTGGCAGTTTACAGCTGATAGTTTACAGTTGGCAGTTTACAGTAGAGTTTACGGTTTACGGTTTACTGCTGATACTATAGCATACCCGCTGTATGGTGCGCATAACAAGCACAGATCTTTTTGGATCACCAATATTATCAAAGAACTTTTTGTTGCCGGAAAGAAAATTTTGCCGGAATGCTACAAAGTTATGATGCCCTGCAGCGGCAGAAAAATAAAAGATCCATGACGGTACACCGTCATGGAAATTAGTTGCCGCTATGGGAGCGGGTTTGCGAGGTTTGTGAAAATATTTTGTATTGAAAAACTTTTTTTGAAAAATGTGGTGGTGCAAGCGTTTTCTTTTTTGAGTATATTGCATTTAAGCGCTGAATGAAGATGAGCACCTGAAATGCAAACGGGTGCGGAATATACCTGCGGGATGAGAGCGCCCCACTAACTCTGGCGCCTTCCTGACTATCCTTAAATCTTACAATCCTGGTCACATTTTCACAAACTTCATTGTCTTAGTTCCCGTTTCTCCTTTAAGGGTAACATAGTACAGCCCTGTAGGCAAAGCCTTTACATCTGCAATAGTTACTTCACTATTCATTGCCTGCTGCATCAATACCTGCCCCATGCTGTTGGTGATGGTAAATGAACTAAATGCATTTTGTTCTGTTTTTATGGTGAGGTGGTTGGTGGTGGGGTTGGGGTAGAGGAAGGCTACTGATTTTTCAATTAAGGCGATACCGGTTGCATCCATAGGCTCTATCAAGATAATACCGGAGGTTGTAGTATCATAGCATCCGGGCGACGTAGACATGATTTCTGCCGTAACGACATCAATTCCGGTTGTTTTTGTATATGTTGTAGTCGGGGTTGTCGTTGTGCTAAATACAACTCCATAATTTTTCCACTTTATAATATAACTGGAGCCTGCGCCAGCTACTGTAGCTGTTAACGTAACAGTGCTGCCGGCATGCCTATGCGATGGCCCCGCAATACTTATTGAAGGTGTGGTAGATGAATTTGTTGTCACAGAAATAGTATTGCTACTTACCGCGCCAGATGTAATACACGGAAGACTTGTATATAGGTCGCAGATAACGTTGTCGCCACTTGAGGGCATATATGTATATATATAACCACCGCTGCCTACATTTAGGCCATTTACTTTCCATTGATAAAACGGAGTAGTACCTCCACTAGAGCTTGTAGCAGTAAATGTTACTAGTGTACCAGAACAGACAGTAGTACTTGGAGTAGCATTTATAGTAACTGTAGGCACAGTGGATGAACCGATTACCGACATTATAATTGTAGAGCTGCTAACAGTCAAAGGAGTGGCACATATCAGACTACTAGTAAGGATACACCTAACAGAATCGCCATTAGCCGGTGCATAAGAATATGAACTCCCTGCCCCTACAGTTATACCATTTACTTTCCATTGAAAAACTGGAGATAACCCAGCAAAAGTAGAAGAAGTTGTAAATGTTACAGATGTACCGGAGCAAATTGTCCCAGCATGGCTGGCGGAGATCGATACCGTAGGTGAAAAGGAACCGCTTACTGTCATTACAATAGTATTGCTACTCTCAGGCAACCCACCTGAACAAATTCTTGTACAACGTATTGAATCACCATGCGACGGGGTATACGTATAACTGCTTGCAGCACCTACTATAACACCGTTTACGCGCCATTGATACGTAGGTGAGGTACAACCTGGTGTTGTTGCTACAGAATAAGTTACTGGGGTGCCGGTACAAACCGTGTTTCCAGGAATGGCGTATATGACACATCCATTTTTTATACTTCGTATACGATTGTTAGCTGCATCTGCGATGTAAATACTGCTAGATGCATCCACGGCAAGGCCCATAGGACTATATAATTGAGCAAACGTCGCCACTATTCCATCTCCATTATATCCTGGAGCGCCTGTTCCTGCAATAGAATTTATTACCCCGGCAGTATTTATTAATCGTACTTTATGATTTGCTTGATCTGAAACGTACACGTATCCTGCATTTGGCCCCATGGTTTTATCAACCGTAACGCCTGCAGGCCAATGGAATTGTGCCGCAGTGGCAGGGCCGCCATCCCCTGTAAAACCAACTATGCCGTTACCTGCAAATGTAGATATGATACCAGCGGTATTTACTTTACGAATACAATTGTTTAGTTCATCGGCAATATAAATATTGCCAGAGCGGTCAGTGGCAACATCAATTGGCCAATATAATGTTGCAGCCGTTGCAGGACCTCCATCACCTGTGTGACCAACTGTCCCATTTCCAGCAATTGTGGTAATAATTCCCGAGGTGCTTATCTTTCGTATCCGCTCTGCATTTAATTCTGTGACATAAACGTTGCCTGTATCGTCAACTGCAAGCCCCCATATGTTTTGAAATCTAGCAGCAGTAGCAGGACCTCCATCTCCACTAAATCCCGAGACACCAGTACCCGCATACGTGGTAATAATGCCTGAGGAATTTACTTTCCGGATTCTGAAGTTTTGTTGATCCGCAATAAATAAATTCCCTGAATGATCCATGGCAATACCATGTGGAAAGTTAAGTTTTGCTGCTGTCGCAGGCCCTCCATCTCCGCCGTATCCCCCAGCGCCCCAGGATACCATATATGAACCAGCATATGTTGTTATTATACCCATAGTATTGACTTTGCGAATAAGATGAGTACGTACGTCGGTTATATATAGGTTTCCAGAATCATCAAAAGTGCAATAACTTGGCTCATATAAATTACAGGAAGTT
This sequence comes from Flavipsychrobacter sp., assembly GCA_021155965.1. Lineage (GTDB taxonomy): Bacteria > Bacteroidota > Bacteroidia > Chitinophagales > Chitinophagaceae > Nemorincola. Next base: position 140,484 of record JAJNBJ010000005.1, on the reverse strand, counting down.
GCAGGCGCACCGTCTCCAGCATAACCAGCGAAACCATTACCAGCGACAGTATTAATTATTTGGGCTTTCGCAAATATTGGCAATATTAAAAGTGCAATAAAATAAACTTGTTTCATAAGATCAATTGTTGAGTAAAGTTACCATGTCCCTAAACACAAAAAATAGGTATAAATACCTATTTTTTGCATGAAAAATAATGTAATAATAACCGGGGGTTAATGAAAATCGATGAAAAGTCAGAAATTATACCGTTTCGACAATGTGTAGAGGGAATGCATTCCGTCTCTTCGTAATACCAATTGAACGTCAAAAAACGGCATCTGTAGCTTAACCGCTAAGACCGCTAAGAAGGCGTAAAGAAACGCAAAGGTCCGTAGTATTGGAATGCAGATTTTTGATGTTCAATTGGTATAAGATCTTCCCACTCAAGTCAGAGATCACCATTCCCTTTCGGTTTCGATGTATTTGTCAATATCCTTTCCCTGCCAGATATCTGAGCCCAGCCCTGATATAGCAGATAGCTTCAGGTGCCCGCCTTGTTTTCTTCGAATAATAGCAACAAGCTTTTCAAGAAGGTTCAATTGCTCCTCTTTATTCAGATGTTTTACTTCAGATAGTATGCTATCAATAGTTTGCATTTGTAGTTACTTATACCAAAAATACGAATATTTAATTACGTATTACTTTCCCCATTCAGGATAAAGCGGAAAGCCCTTCATGTACTCGTTTACTTCGCCTTTCACTTTTGCAGTTGTGCTCTCGTCATCCGGCGCCATCAGCACTTTGTCCAGCCAGTTCACTATGTGCTGCATATCGTTTTCTTTCAGCCCGCGCGTGGTCATCGCAGATACGCCTACGCGTATGCCCGAGGTGATGAATGGCGATTTATCATCGAACGGAACCATGTTCTTATTGATAGTGATGTCTGCCTTTACGAGTGTGTTCTCTGCTTTTTTACCGCTAATGTTTTTGTTGCGCAGGTCTATCAGCATCAGGTGGTTGTCTGTTCCGCCCGATACAATGTTGTATCCTTTTTCAGTAAATGCCTTAGCCATTGCCTGTGCGTTGGCTACTATCTGTTTTGCATAAGCCGTAAAGTTCTCGTGCAGTATCTCGAAGAATGCAACTGCTTTCGCGGCTATCACATGCTCCAAAGGCCCGCCCTGCGCACCGGGGAAAACTGCCATGTCCAGCAGGTTGCTCATCATGCGTATTTCGCCTTTAGGCCCTTTAAGCCCGAACGGGTTTTCGAAATCTTCTTTCATCATCACCAGTCCACCACGTGGGCCACGTAAAGTTTTGTGCGTTGTGGTGGTTACAAAATGGCAATGCTCGAATGGGCTGTTCAATAATCCTTTCACTATAAGTCCCGCAGGGTGGGCTATATCGGCCATCACCAGTGCGCCAACTTTATCGGCAACTGCGCGTATGCGCGTATAATCCCAATCGCGGCTGTAAGCAGATGCCCCGCATATGATGAGCTTTGGTTTGTGCTCCTTCGCTTTGGCTTCTAAGTCATCGTAATCTATCAGCCCCGTTTCTTTTATCACTCCATAGTGTACTGCATTGTATAGTTTACCAGAATAGCTTACCGGTGAGCCGTGTGTTAGGTGCCCGCCCATGCTCAGGTCAAGCCCCAGGATGGTATCTCCAGGTTGTAATACGGCAAGCATCACGGCGGTATTTGCCTGGCTGCCGCTATGAGGCTGCACATTGGCATAGCCTACACCAAACATTTCTTTTGCGCGGTCTATTGCCAGTTGCTCACTAATATCCACTACCTCGCAGCCACCATAATACCGTCTGCCGGGATAGCCTTCGGCATATTTATTGGTCATCACACTGCCCATTGCCTGCATCACCTGCATGCTGGTAAAATTCTCAGAAGCTATCAGTTCCAGGCCACGGCGCTGGCGTTCCAGCTCTTCATTTATGAGGTTAAATATTTCGGTATCGCGCATTCTTTTTATTTATGATCTGCAATTTATGATTTATGATTGGTAGTGGTACTATAATCCTGATAAAGTCAGTTATCCAGTATCCAGCAGCCCTTTAATGTCCCTTCCTGTGCTTCACCACGCCCCCGGCCCCTGCAACTTCTTTTATGGTATTGGTAAACACAAACGCATTAGGGTCAATTGAATGTACCAGGTTCTTCAGTCTGCGCACTTCAAGTCGGGTGATGATCGTGAACACAATATCACATGGTGCATGGTGGCTGAAGTTATCTTTCAGGAACCCGCGCTCGCCTTTGTACACTGTTATGCCCTTGCCCATCTTCAGCACCAGTTTTTCCTTTATCGCTTCACTTTTGCCCGATATGATGGTTACCCCGGTATATTCTTCCAAACCTTCTATTACATAGTCTATTGTTTTTGTTGCCACGTAATAGGTGAGCATTGAATAGAGCGATGTTTCGAGACCCAGCATTAATGCGGCGATGAGGAATATAATGGCATTCAACCCCATGATGATCTCGCTTATCGTAAAGCTGCTTCTTTTTAAGGTATATAGCGCCAATACTTCAATACCATCAAGCGAGCAACCTGCACGCATGGCTAAACCTATACCTATGCCCAGGAAAAAGCCGCCAAACAGGGATACAAGTATTTTGTCGTGCGTAATTACCGGATAGTCAATGAATGTAAGGCAAAGCCCAAGCGCAACTACACAGGAAAACGTTTTGAGCGCAAACTTATAATTTACGTGAAAAGCGCCGGCGATAATGAATGGTATATTAATGAGCACTATCACCCAGGCAATGTTCCAGTGGTACAATTCGTGCAGCAGCAGCGATATACCGGTCACACCACCATCGAGTGCGCCATTAGGTACTAAAAAACCTTTCAGCGCAAAGCCGGTAATGAGTGTGCCAATAATGGAATATACTATATCCTGAACAGTTTCAGGAAGATGTTTTAATGCACTAACCATTATTTTTTGATCTTAGACTTTACGAGGGCAAGGTTTTCCAGTTTCTTAGCCTTCCTAAGTCTCTTTGCAGAGGATGTGAAATAACGATGCTTTTCCAGGAACCGTACCTGCAGCTTGTTCCACTCATTTTCATTGTCAATAATGCCATACATCACCAGTTCATCAAACAGTTTATCGCCAATGGTAAAGAAATCGTCCCTGCCCAGGTAATCAAGGTCAGCGTCGCAAATAATTTTTTCGAGTTTATTATGTGGCGTTTGCGGGATCTGCGTAGCCATGATCATGCCGCGGATCCTGTCAATTTCTTCTTCAGTATAGCCGAAGTCGGGCAGATATTTTTGTGCTATCTCACAAGAAAGGCGTTCATGCTCTTTTTGAGAGATAAGAAAACCCGAATCATGAAATAATACAGCAGTGAGTAATAAGCGCTTATCGTTATCATCCACATCTTCCAGTTCACATAAACTCTCGGCGGCTTTATACACATCTTTTATATGGCCTAAGCTATGATAGGTAAGGTTTTTGGTTAATTCTTTTTTAAGCTTATCCAGTATAAATTTCTTAACTCGCTCAAATTGCATGTTGAAACAGATATTTAATAGAAGTTTAAAAATATCAATAATTATTAATTGCCCTAAATTTTAGGCATTAATTTTTTATATGGTCAAATAAATAATATAAATAAATGCAATTTGATTATTGCCGCCTCAGAAAAACGAAGCCATTTTCCTCGCCTGTTATAACCAACTGAGGATGAGCACTATACCTGGATTTGTCTTGTATTTTACAAATAAAATAGGCTGGTTTGTCAATTTTTCCGGCCAATAGCCAGTCCTCGTTAGCTACAGGGGATATTTTCCTGCCCTTGCTATCTGTTTTATGGCTGTAATAGTCGGGTTCAGTAGCAGGTAGCTTCTGCGTATAGAACAAGTGCGCATAGCTCATATATCCAAGCGGTTTCACATATACATCTTTACCGCGGAAACTTTTGAAGTATTCTATAGCAGCCCTCTGTGAGTATGCTTCTATTTTGGGTGTAAAATGCAGCACTGTTACCTGGATGGTGACTAATTGTATGATGCATAAAGCTATCATTCCATTCCTGAAGCTTTTCTCCATCATAAGTACGGTTGCCCATATGCCAATAAGGTAAATTACCCCCCAGACGCATTCACTGTAACTCCACGAAACATTTGCTGCCAGGTTACCAACGGCGAATGGATCTTGTATGTATGGTATCAGCTTTTCCTTATTAATGCCAATAACCGGCAACGCAATGATGAGTATTGCTACAATGCTGCCTGTGAACAGCAATAACCATTTCACAGTCGTCTTAAGCTTCGCCGGCTCATGCCCCAACCGGTACAATTGCAAAGCAGCCAGGTAGGTGAGCGGGAAGTAGCACAACGAAGAGTAGTGGACGATCTTGGTTTTTACGATAGAGAACAAAATCAATACCACCCAGAACAGGATCCACATCCAGCGGGTAAAGTCATGTGCGTGCAGGTTGTGCGTTACTCTTTTGTGTGTGTATTGGAACAAAAACACCGACGCAGGAAAACACCCAAACAGCAATACAATAAAATGATAAACGAAGGGGCCGCCATGGTCGGCATCCTCGGTACTGAACAGCCGTACCTGGTAGGTGATGAACTGGGTAATGAACCACTTGCCATATGCCATGCCATGTGCGGCAATAGCGCTGCCCATCCACAGAAGGATTGGCAGTAGCGCGCAAAATGCAACTAATAATAAATGTTTGATCTTATAACCTGTAAACCCTTTGTTCACTACCAGGTAAACACTCAATGCAAGCACCGCAACAAGTATTGCCACAGGTCCCTTGGTCAAAACAGCCATGCCCAGGAACAAGCCTGCAAGCATTGCATGCAAAACCTTCTTTTCAGAGAACCGCAGCAAATGCACCTGGAAAAATGCCAGGAAAATGAACAGGTTGAAAATGGGGTCTATGATACCTGATTTAAAATAAAAGTGGGGAAGCCACGTTGCAGCATACAGCAATACCCACCATCCTGCCAGTTTTTCATTAGCTATGCGCTTGCCCACATAAAACAGGGTAGTTAATGTGATGATGCCCGTAATTGCATTTGGCAGCCGGGCGGCAAATTCACCCACTCCAAACAGCTTCATGGCCAACACCTGCATCCATATAAAGAACGGGGGCTTCTCCCAGAAGGGCATAAAATCTATTTGTGCGCGCAGGTAATCCTTAGAAACGATCATTTCCCGTGCGCACTCGGCAAAGTTTATCTCATCCCAGTCAAAAAGATGAACATTGCCCAGGAAGGGGATGAACAGCAATCCCGCTATCAATGCAATACCCGCATATCGTAAATAATTAGGCATGATCAGTTGCTGGTTTCTTTTTTCTTAAAGAACTTTTCTTTGTAATAGCTCATTATAGAAAAAATAAGGGTTGTGGCCACCACTCCGAAAATACTTCCGGCATATACATCTCCAAAGAAGTGTGCCGTGAGGTAGATGCGTGAGTAGCCAACCATGATGGCAAGGAAGAAAAACAACAAGCCCAGTTTTCTGTCCTTGGCCATTACCAGCAGCGAGAGAAAACAGAAAAAACTGAATGCGCCCTGGCTGTGCCCTGAAGGGAAACCGGAATGTAATAATTCAGGCCAGTTTGGTAAATAGTGCATGGCCGCATCGCCACGAAACACCTGGCGGGGTCGGGGGTGGTTAAGGTAGCCTTTTATGTAGTTATGAACTGCTGCAGGCAATGCATTACATAACACCGCAGTAATAAAATACCACCAGTTCCGGAATTTGGGCGCTATCATCAGGGCCAACAGCACGGGTATTATCACCTCTCCCTGCCCCATCATTGTTATGTAATACATTAACACATCGCCAAGGTAGGAGTAGCGGGTATTGATGGCAAAGAAGAGCATTCTTTGGTCGCAGGTATAGCAAGTTAAACCACCTGCTAATATCCATAGCAGCATGGGGATAATGAAAAACGGATTGAGTAATATCTGGAACTTCTTATGCAACGGCAGCATTTTTTATCGGTAACATTTTTCTCACACTTCTCCATACTCTTACATACCATTCCTTCGTAAATACCTGGGAGTCATTACGGGCAGCCTTTATCAACCAGAAGGCTAAAGGTAATAAGATGGCCGTGGCCATCCACATGCCTATCCATGGAATTGCAGAACCTGCTTTTACCAGTTTTTCCCCGGTGATATTGAGGATATGGAATGCCATGAAAAAAATGACTGCTATTACCAGCGGCATACCCAGCCCGCCTTTGCGTATGATAGCACCTAACGGTGCGCCTATCAGGAACAGCAGGATACATGCGAACGACAACGTGAACTTACGGTGCCATTCAGTTGACATTTTAATATAGTTGTCGTCATCAAAACGCTTATTCACCGTGCTCACTTCAATGAATGATTTCACATTCCGGATATTTGCGGCAGCAGTTTGCAGCACAGCTGTGTGCAGTGTATCGGCCACCAGTTCAAGAAAAGACGAATCGTAGGTCTTTGTGGTATTCTTAGTGTTGTTTATCCCTGCCAGAACCAGGCTGCTTTCTTTGGTTTTATTAATAATAGTTATATAGGGCGAAATGGATGACGTCATAGACTCTGCATTCCGGGCTTTTGTTTTTTTGAGGCTGTCAAGGCCTTCAGAAAGCTGGGCTATGTTCTGCATCTGGGTGGAATTCTTGAACAGGTCTTCATTAGTGCGGGAAAACTGGAGTGCCGACAGGTCGAACATTTTATCCCATTTCTCAAAGTGCATCCTGGTTTGCGTATAATCTGGCATGCCACGGTTGTAGCCTTCTTCATAACGCCATCCATCCTGCAGCTTAAATACCAGGTAACGCTTATTCGCGGAGGCGATCATTTGCCCCTTTTTGGCTGTGATCACCCTGGTATTGCCCATCATGTCTGTATGGTCATATATCAATACGTCGTGTATAGTGTTGCCATCCTCATCTTTACTGCCTACCCTGATGGAAAATTTTGGTATCTCGTTGTTGAACTGGTCGGCACGTATATTCAGTGTTGGTTTTGAGTTGCGGATGTCATAAAGCAGGGATAAAGCTTTAAGGTTGGCAACCGGTATTATGTTGTTACTGAACAGGAATGCCAGGCCAGAAACGAAAATGATGAAAATAAGCAGCGGCCTCATAAAGCGCAGCAGGGATATGCCCGATGACTTGATGGCCACCAGTTCAAAATTCTCCCCCATATTACCGAAGGTCATAATAGAGGCAAGCAATATGCTGAGGGGTAGGGCAAGGGGAACAAGTGTTGTGGACATGTAAATAAGCAATTGGAAAATGGGCCATATACCTATTCCCTTGCCTATAAGCTCATCCATATACAGCCAGAAAAACTGCATCACCAGCACAAAGAGTGATATAAAAAAAGTAACAATGAACGGCCCGATAAAACTCCGGATGATCAGTATGTCGAGCTTTTTTATCAAATGCTGGCTAATTTACCCGCAAACCTACATAAAAACCCCTGCTATTGAATGGGGGGTGCAGGGGATTAACTTTTATTATAGAGATAAGCCTGCTCGCCATGGAGCAGGCTTATTCTGAGCTATTTTCAGATCGTTTATTTTAGCTGCCAATACGGTGCTTCAGGTCGTTCACCTGCGAGCTCCATAGCCTTTCCTGGTCTTTAAGGTCCCCTTTATCTGCAAAATCGGTGATCCGTAAGATCGTTTCGTTAGTAACCGGACTTTGCTCAATGCTGAATTCAAAGAACTCGTTTTTGCCATAATGGCTCCAACGGTACCTGATAAACTCATTTTCTACATGTTCCAGTATTTCTGCTGCATCGGTGCTGCCGTTCCAGCTAAAGTAAAACGAATTGTCTTTTTGGTCCACTTTATCGGCAAACCACTCCTGCAACCCCACCGGCGTACTCAAAAACTCGTACAAAATGGCCGGGGAGCACCTGATCGGGAATTCTACCGAATACATTACCTTCTTTTTATTCATTGTATTACTGCTCACTTTACTCAGTTTAAGTGCAATAATAAAAAAATGATGCTACAATCAAAATTTTATTACTGAAACTGGCAAATATTTTTGAAAAAAGGTCATATTATAAAAATATTATGTTAATAGTTTCCTAAAATAATTTTGGGCAGAATTGGGAAGACCCTTAGATTTGTTGTCCCAATCACACCTTACCCCATCGAATAATGCTAGTTTCTATTTTCAAACCACAAATTCTATACTTATGTCGATGCGCCAGTTAAAGATCACAAAATCAATAACCAATCGTGAAAGTCAGTCTCTTGAGAAGTATTTGCAGGAAATAGGAAAAGTGGACCTGATAACGCCCGAGGAGGAAGTTCAACTCGCAATTAAAATTAAGCAGGGCGACCAGCGTGCCCTCGAAAAACTGACCAAGGCCAACCTCCGTTTCGTGGTTTCAGTTGCAAAACAATACCAAAACCAGGGACTTTCATTGAGTGACCTCATTAACGAGGGGAATTTAGGGCTTATCAAAGCCGCACAGCGTTTTGATGAGACCCGTGGGTTCAAATTCATTTCTTATGCCGTATGGTGGATCCGCCAGTCTATACTGCAGGCTTTGGCTGAGCAATCGCGTATTGTTCGTCTCCCGCTGAATAAAGTGGGACTGTCTAACAAGATAAGCAAAGCTTATTCCCAACTGGAGCAGGAGTATGAGCGTGAGCCATCAACCGAAGAACTTGCTGAACTGTTAGATATTGGTACTGAAGAGGTAGAAACTACACTTGGAGTGGCTGCCCGCCACGTATCGGTAGATGCACCATTCGTAGACAGTGAAGACAATACGCTGCTGGATATTCTTGAAAATCCAAACTCAGACTCTGCTGATGCAGACCTTTACCATGGCGAATCACTCCGTTGCGAGATAGAGCGTTCTTTAAGCACACTCACAGACCGCCAGCGCGATGTGATAAAACTGTACTTCGGTATCGGCGTTGCCAACCCGATGAGCCTGGAAGACATAGGCGAAAAGTTCTCGCTTACCCGTGAGCGCGTACGCCAGATAAAAGATAAAGCCATAACCAAGCTGCGCACCGCCAGCCGTTGCCAATTGTTAAAGACTTATTTGGGGAATTAAAAGTTACATTTTTATACGAACGCCCCGCTTTTTTAAATGCGGGGCGTTTGCTTTTTTGATTAATTTAGTAGGAATTATTTGTCATGCCTTACCAGGAGAAGCTCATACAGGTAGATGAGCTGATGAAGAAGATAGAGAATTATGGAAAAATACCGGATGATGTGCTTAAAAAAATAAGCTACAAATTCAGGTTAGAATGGAACTATACTTCAAACAGTATGGAGGGTAATTCATTGACCCGAAGCGAAACCAGGAGCGTGATGATAGGTAACATAACCGTAGACGGTAAACCTATAAAAGACATTCTGGAAATAAAAGGGCATGATGAGGTGATATTAAACATCATGCAAGCGGGTAGGGGTGAATTGAATATTTCAGAGAAGCGCATAAAAGATATTCACAGTGGTATAATGAGCGAAGAGGACCCGGCAAAAAAAGACATGATAGGTAAATGGAAAGTGAATAATAACTACCTGTACAGCTATAAAAACGAGCGGATAGATTTTGTGCCACCTGCAGAAGTACCGGAACGGATGCATAACCTGGTAAATTGGGTAAATGCTGAGAAAGAAAAGATAGATTCAGACAGGGGGGCGCTGCATCCCGCTATTATTGCCTTTAAATTTCATACGGAGTTTGTATCTATCCATCCATTTTACGATGGTAATGGACGAATTGGAAGAATATTGACCAATATTATCCTCATAAGCTATGGCTATCCGCCGGTTTACATCAAAGAGAATGAGCGTATGGCCTATTACCAATATCTGGCCGATATGCAGGTTTATGGTGGGGATGCTGAGCCATTCTATGATTTCATGACAAGGCTATTGTTGCGTTCAGTACAATGGCAGCTAGATGCTATTGAAGGAAATGAAGTTGAATAATAATTACCCTTCCTCTGCCATTCCCCACTTCTCTGCAAGTTCCTTCCATTGCCCTTCGGGCAGCTTAGGATTGCCATCATAAGCCCCGTTTAGGTTTCGCTGGCGGAAGGCTTCATACAATGTTATTGCGCATGCAACTGAGATATTCAGGGATTGTACCATGCCCACTTGAGGAATGATAAAATTCCCGTCGCAGTATTTCAGGCATTCTTCTGTTACCCCTGCATGCTCATTGCCGAATACAAGGGCTATGTTTTCTGTCAGGTTCAGGTCGTATAGTGAATGTGACTGAACGCCAAGATGCGTGGCGTATATCTTATCGCAGCGCTTTTTTACTTCCGTCATACAAGCCTCCGTATTATCATATTCGTGCAGCCTAAGCCATCCCAGTGCGCTGGCTGAACTGGTTTTGCCGAATTTCTTATGGCGGGGTATCATTGTATTCAGGATGAACACATCCTGTACACCCACTGCATCGCATGTGCGCAATACAGCAGATATATTGTGCGGGTCATGCACATTTTCCATTACCATCACCAACCCGGGTTGCCGGTGGTTCAATACTCTCTTGATTTTCGCTGCTCTTTCAGGGGTCATTGCAGCAAAAATAAAAAGGCTTGTGAAATTTTGCGGTTAATATTTTTTTGTTGTTAGATATAATATTCACCGTCAGTGTATTGTGCTGCTGGTGTGGATTTCGGTCAGTTGTGGTATTTTTTCTATGGCTTGCTTTTTATATTTTTATAGGGGAGTAGCATTTTATACGGTTAAATCCTGGGCAATGAGTTTAAATAATGGAGGAGTTTGGCAGCAAAGTAAGACGGATATTTTTTGGGCAGAGATCGCTCCATGCGACCATGTTGTGCAGATATATGAAAATGACAATGCTTTCCTTGATGCTCTTGCCGGTTTTGTTGGTGGCGGGATAAATTCTGGAGACTGTGTAATAGTCATTGCAACGCAGGCACATTTAAAAGCCCTGGAAACAAGGTTGTCTTCATACGGGATACATGTAGATGACCTTATATCAGAAGACCGCTATATCCCGCTGGATGCAGAAGAAACCCTGGCTAAATTTATGGTTGATGGCTGGCCTAATGAAGATCTATTCATGCGGACAGTATCTGAATTGCTTGCCCGTGCACAGGGAAAGAAAAGAAGGGTTCGGGCATTTGGTGAAATGGTTGCATTATTATGGGCCGAAGGAAACAGCAGTGCCACGGTTAGGCTGGAGCACTTATGGAATAAATTCTGCGAGCAAGCTACATTCTGTCTTTTTTGTGCCTATCCGAAAACCGGGTTTACCCAGGATATGAATACTTCTATAATGCATATCTGTGGGGCCCATTCTAAAATGATCAATGGATCAAAAATATCCCTTACTGATATTGAATACAGGGCAATAGCATAGCGTCATTCTTCCTGCTCTCCTTCAGGTTGGTGTATAGTTACTTTCACCCTTTCGATGCGCATTTTATCAACTGCAAGCACAGTGAATTCGTACTGGTCATACTTTACAGACTCGTTCACTGCTGCAAATTTCCCTGATATTTCCAGGAAAAGCCCTGCCAGGGAGTCGCTTTCTCCGCGTACTTTATCAAATGTGTCTGATGGCTGGCCAATAAGGCGGCATACGTCGTTTATCAGTGTTTTGCCTTCAAAAACAAAGTTGTGGTCGTCTATTTTTTTGTAATGCAGGTCGTCTTCATCAAACTCATCTTTGATATCGCCGATTATTTCCTCCATAATGTCCTCCAGCGTAATGATGCCTGACGTGCCGCCAAATTCATCAACCACTATGGCAAAATGCATCCGTTTATGCTGGAATTCCTTCAGCAGGTCTTCTATCAGTTTGCCCTCGTGTACAAAATAGGCCGGGCGGATAAGCGTATGCCAGTTAAAATCGTCTTTATTTATATGGGGCAGGAAGTCTTTGGTATGTATCATTCCTGCTATTTTATCCAGGCTCTCTTTAAAAACAGGCATGCGCGAATAGCCAACTTCCAGGCAATAATGCCGCACCTCGGTAAAGGTCAGGTCATAATCAAGTGCACTCACATCCATGCGCGTGCGCATCACCTGTTTGGCAGTAATGTTACCGAATTTCAGTATGCCCTTGAATATGTTTACTTCCTCACGGGTGGCCGTATGACCAACCGTGATCTCTATGGCATGTTCAAACTCTTCATTGCTTATATTCTTGGTGATCCTTCGCCCCAGCCTTGTTTCAATAAAGTTGGTAGAGCTGACCAGCGTGCTGCTGATGGGTTTAAAGATGCCCATCAGGATGCGTATATATTGCGCCGAAAAGAGTGCCATGCGCAGGTTGTTCTGTGTGGCATATACCTTTGGCAGTATCTCCCCGAACAGCACCAGCAAGAAGGTAACTACCACTATCTGTATCAAAAATGAAATAACGGCGTGGTCTTTTGTCCAGCCGTCGGGCAGTATGCCATTTATCAATACGTTGGTGGATATTACAATGGCAATATTGATGAAGTTATTAGCTACCAGTAACGTTGCCAGCAGCAGTTTTGGATGGTCGAGCAATTGCGCAGCTATTCGTGCATTATGCCTCTCTTTTGTTTTTAAATAGTTGATGTCTTTAGGGGAAAGGGAAAAATAAGCCGTCTCTGCACCGGCAATAATTGCCGACATCAGTAATAGTACAAGTATAACTATTATTAGTATGGTAGTATTTGAAGCAGGCGCTGCCGCTAAAATAAGTGAGGTAAAATTGTCCCCGGTGCTTTCCAAGTGTGGTTACTGTTTGGTAAAGGAATCAAAATTATACAAAGAAAGGAACGAAAGGCCTTTCAGTGGTTTAATTTGTTAACAAGTTTTCATTAGAATTAAAATGGAAGGTCGTCTTTGGCAACATTGCTGGCGATGCCCCCGTTATCAAAATTCATATCAGGTACGCTGGCTGTATCTGGCGTAACGCCATCCGGGCCATTCTCGCTGTGTTCCTTACGCTTTTCAAGCATTACTAAGTTGTCGCCAACTATCTCGGTGCTGAAGCGTTTGTTCTTATCCTTATCTTCCCAGTTACGGGTCCTTATGCGCCCTTCAATATATACTAGGCTTCCTTTGTGCAGGTATTTCTGGGCAAGTTCGGCAAGGCCGCGCCACAACACCACCGTATGCCATTCGGTTTGCGATATGAGGTTGCCGTTTTTATCTTTATATGTTTCTGTTGTTGCCAACGGGAATTTAGCTACAGCTATATTGCCTTCCAGGTATTGCAGGTCTGGTTCTTTTCCGAGATTTCCGATCAAAATAACTTTATTTATGCCTCTCATATGTAGTTCAGATTTTTCAAATAATAAAAAACTTAACCTAACAGATACTAAAAGTATAAATTATTTTTAAGAAAAGAAACAACTGTCTTCGGAAAAGCCATTTTATGGAGATCGCCAACAGGTACCCATGAACCTGAACGATTTAGAAATGCCGGGCGTTTTTTTAGCGTTATACCGAAAAAACGGGCCTCGATTATCTGGTGGGTCAGGCGTTGCGATGAACTGCCTTCATAAATAACTATTTCAGGCGGAATATTTGATTTTATAAGTGAATTATGGCTTGTTATTGATTTTAAATCAATTGGTTGTGTGTGTTCAATTAAAAATGGTTCATGCAGGTTTTCCCATATGTCATTGCCGGTTCTTTTATGTATCCAGATGGAGCCATCGTATTTGAATAACAGATAATGGAAGTATCTTTTCTTTACAACCAGTTTTTTGCTTTTTATGGGTAAAAGCCCAACTATCTGGCTATTAAACGCAATGCATTTTTTTTGTATAGGACAAATGCTGCATTGGGCATTGCGTGGAGTGCAAACAGTAGCCCCAAGGTCCATGATCGCCTGGTTGTAGGCGGCACTGTTATTTACATCCAGCAATTCCTGCGCCAGCGATGCAAACTGTTTTTTGCCTTCAGTTATGTCAAATGGGGTATCAATACCAAAGCACCTGGAAAGCACCCGGTAAACATTCCCGTCTACCACTGCCTTCGGTTCTCCGTATGCAAAAGAAGCTATAGCAGCAGCTGTATAAGGTCCGATGCCTTTTAATATTAATAATTGCTCATAAGTGCCCGGGAATTTTCCGCCAAAGTCTTTAACGATCATTCGGGCGGTTGCCAACATATTCTTACAGCGGTTATAATACCCCAAACCCTGCCACAGCCGGAAAGCTTCCTCATCCACCGCACCAGCCAGCGCATGAACGGTAGGGTATTGCTCAACGAAACGCAGGTAGTACGGCAGGCCCTGCAATGCACGGGTTTGCTGTAATATCACTTCAGAGAGCCATATTTTGTATGGGTCTTTTTCACTTTTCCATGGCAGGCTTCGTGTATTCTCGCTGGCATGCCACTCCTTAAGCTGTTTTGTAAAATATTTTTTTGATTTATTTGAATCCATTGATACTGCAAATTAACGAAGGGAATGGTTGTTTATAATTTCCTGGGAAAAAATCGCGGCTAACTACTACTTTTGCGCACAATTACCAGGTAGCAATGGAGATCAACGAATTGAAAGAAGTGGCCACACAGGTGCGCCGCGATATAGTAAGAATGGTGCATAAAGTACAAAGCGGCCATCCAGGTGGTTCTTTAGGCTGCACTGATTTTATTACTGCCCTTTATTTTAAGATAATGGAACGTAAGCCGGGCTTTGATATGGATGGCATTGGCGAGGATATATTCTTCCTGTCCAATGGCCACATCTCACCGGTGTACTATAGTGTGCTTGCACGTTCGGGTTATTTCCCGGTTAGTGAGCTGGCCACCTTCAGGCATATCAATTCAAGGCTTCAGGGCCACCCGGCAACACATGAACATTTACCGGGTGTGCGTATTGCGAGTGGTTCATTGGGGCAGGGCATGAGTGTGGCATGTGGCGCTGCTATGGCAAAAAAGCTGAATAAGGATAACCATATTGTTTATTCATTGCATGGCGATGGCGAACTGCAGGAAGGCCAGAATTGGGAAGCTATCATGTTTGCCGCCCATCACAAGCTTGACAACCTCATTGCAACTGTTGATTATAACGGCCAGCAGATAGACGGGCCTACAGTTGCGGTAATGAACCTCGGCTCATTGAAAGAAAAATTTGAGGCTTTTGGCTGGCATGTGATAGAGATGGACGGTAATAGGATGGAGGAAGTGATACGTGTGATGGCTGATGCTAAAGCCGCTACCGGTAAAGGCAAGCCTATATGCGTGCTTATGACCACTGTTATGGGCAAGGGTGTTAAATTCATGGAAGGCACGCATGAATGGCATGGCATAGCGCCAAGCGACAAGCAGCTTGAAGAAGCACTCAATTTATTGCCCACAACAACTTTGGGAGACTATTAGTAGTATTATCTTATCTGCCGCCTGTATAAAATATAGGCCACCACTGCAAAAATTATATTAGGTATCCAGACGGCCAGCAGTGGGTTCAGGCTGGCTTTAGTGGAGAGGGTAGTGGATGTTTGCAGGAACATGATGTATATAGCACTGATAACAATACCCAGGGCCAGGTGCAGCCCGCTGCCGCCGCGTACCTTACGGCTGGCAATACATGCGCCGATGATAGTAAGTATGAAACCGGCAAAAGGCTGGGCCGTGCGCCTGTGCTTTTCTATGAAGTAAAAATTGAGGTTCTCCCGCCCGTGCATCCGCTCGCGTGCCACGTATTGGTCAAGCTCGGCTGTGGTCAGGGCTTCCTTTATTGCATCAGTCCTGTTAAGGTCTGCCGGGGTGAATGGATACTTTTTATCCATCTGGGGTATTTTTTGCAGGCTCTCTTTATCCGAATCATTAGTGCGTATCACAACATTGTGCAGGTGCCATATTTTTTTTGCTGTGTCATAAGTCACATAGTCGGCCATCAGCTTTTCTTTCAGCAGAATGCCTTCTATTTTTTCTTCCGTGAAATGGTTGCCGGTATGGCTGCTGTAGCTGTAGTTCTGCAGGTACACATAGGTGTTTTTGGAGATGCCCAGGTGCATATTATCTGCAGCATACTTAAAGTTGCTTGCATTGATGTACTTATCCTCGAAAGCAATACGCTGCTTATTGGCCTGTGGTATTATCCAATGGTTGGATACAAGCGAAAAAAGGCAGAGAAATGTGGCGCCAATAAAGTATGGTCTCAGGAACCGCTGAAAGGATATGCCCGACGAAAGAATAGCAATTACTTCAGACTTATACGCAATTTTTGACGTAAAGAATATTGTTGCTATGAAAATGAACAAGGGAAAAAGCAGGGCAGTGATGTGCGGCACAAAATTCTTGTAATAGTTCATTACTGTAAGCCCGGAGACCTTGGTTTCCACGATAGCGTCCACCTTTTCCGAATAGTCGATCACGCAGGATATAACAGCCAGCACCATAATTGAAAAGAAGAAAGTGCTGAAGAACTTAAAGATGATGTATATATCAAGCTTTTTGAGGCCTAATGGCCCCAATAGACGGAACCATAGCCTTGCTGAGCTTCCTTTGCCTGCCTGTATATGCGTATCTGGACTTTTCGACAATGTCTGTTATTTTACACAATAAGCCCCTTTAGGGGTTTGGGGTTTACAACCTTTGCTTTAATACCGGTATCATTTCCTTTTTCCAACTGTTAAAATCGCCATCAATTATATGTTTGCGTGCTTCTTTTACCAAATGTAAGTAAAATGCAAGGTTATGGATGCTGGCTATCGTCAGGCTTAAGAATTCACCGGCGACAAATAAGTGCCTTAAATAAGCCTTGGTATAATACCGGCTGGTCGCGCAGTCAAGCCCGTCGTCCAGCACACTAAAGTCGTTCTCCCATTTTTTGTTCTTAATGTTAATAACGCCTTTTGTGGTGAATAGCATGCCATTCCTGCCATTTCGCGTGGGCATCACACAGTCGAACATATCTATGCCCAGGGATATGTTCTCCAGTATATTCCATGGTGTACCAACACCCATCAGGTAGCGTGGTTTGTCTTCTGGCAGGTACTCAGTGCAATAGGCGCACATTTCATACATCATCTCTGCCGGCTCGCCTACAGATAGCCCACCTATGGCGTTGCCATCACAATCCATATCTGCTACAAATTGTGCCGATGCCTGCCGCAGGTCTTTAAAGGTGCTGCCCTGCACGATTGGGAAGAGCGATTGCTCGTAACCGTACTTGGGCTCGGTCTCATTCATGTGCTGCACACACCTTGCCAGCCACCTGTGTGTCAGCTCCATAGACTTTTGTGCATAGGCATATTCCGAAGGGTAGGGTGGGCACTCATCGAATGCCATGATGATGTCTGCGCCTATGCTGCGTTGCGTATCTATAACATTTTCAGGAGTAAACAAATGCCTTGACCCATCTATGTGCGACTGGAACACAACTCCTTCTTCCTTTATCTTCCTGTTTGCTGCCAGCGAGAAAACCTGGTACCCTCCACTGTCGGTAAGTATTGGCCTGTCCCAGCCATTGAATTTGTGCAAACCGCCTGCTTGCTCTATTATACTTGTTCCGGGGCGTAGGTACAGGTGATAGGTATTGCCAAGTATTATCTGTGCGTTTATTTCTTCTTTCAGTTGCTGCTGGGTTACTGCTTTCACGCTACCCACAGTGCCCACCGGCATGAAAATAGGGGTCTCTATCACTCCGTGGTCCGTTGTGATAACCCCTGCCCGTGCAGATGATGCAGTGTCTTTTGCTGTGAGTTCGAAAGTCAACTTGTATATTTAAATATGCAAAAGTAAGCGGAATTAAAACGGGCTCTCAAACTCCCGCATACTAACGAAAGATAAATCCCTCGCAGATATTACAGGCTTGGCCACACCCCAGTCAAAACCAATGGTATCATACCGTATGCCTGTATCATGCTCCTTATTGTATTCTGAAGATACCAGGTAGTAGGTAAGCGCATCGTCCGTAAGTGACTTAAAGCCATGGGCAAAACCCTCCGGTATATAGATCGCCCTCTTGTTTTCGGCAGATAACTCATGGGCAAGGCATTGCAGGTAGGTAGGGGAGTCTTTTCTCAGGTCAACTATTACATCCAGTATGGCACCTATAGGGCAAAATACCACTTTGCTGTGCTGATGCGGCGGCAACTGAAAGTGCATGCCGCGTATCACATCTTTTTTAGAGAAAGAAAAATAGCTCTCGCGCAAGGTGAAATCTATCCCGGCTTTCTTCAACTGTGTCTCACTATATGATTTCACAAACGAGCCCCTTGCATCTTCTGATGAAGGCATAGTGAACAGGTATGCGCTGGAAAGAATGTTTTTTACGATCATCACTATTTCAAATTACCCAAAGTATTTTTCTATCTGGCCCATACATTTCTCATGTGCGGTGCGGTGTTTGTCGGCATACCACTCTGCTGTCCATTGTATGGCCGTGTGTGCGTTCATGTGCGACTTCCATCCCAAATGCTCCTGCGCCCTGCTGCTGTCCAGCAGCAGCAGTTTAGCTTCATGGGGCGCGTTTTCCTGTGGAATAGTTTGGTGGCTGCCTGTACCATAGTGTTCTATAAATACTTTGGTCAGGTCTTCCACGGTTAGGATATCCTCCGGGTTTGGGCCAAAGTTGTAGGCTGTGCTATACTTTATGGGATCTTCTGTCATCTTCGCTGCTAACAGCAGGTATGCGCCTACCGGCTCCAGCACATGCTGCCATGGCCGCACAGAGTTGGGGTTGCGTAAGCCCACAGTCTCGCCAAAGTTTATGGCACGTACAATATCCGGTATTATGCGGTCGTCAGAATAATCACCGCCGCCTATCACATTGCCTGCGCGGGCCGCGGCTATTGCCTTTTTATGCTTGCTGTGATCTTTCGGGTTAAAGAACGACCGCCTGTAAGAATCTATTACTATCTCAGCCGCTGCCTTGCTGGCAGAGTAGGGGTCATAGCCGCCCAGCTTATCATCTTCTTTAAAAGCCTCGCCACGCTCCGGGTTGTCATATACTTTATCCGTGGTGATCATTACACCTATTGCTGGCTGCTCCAGCACGCGCATAGCATCCAGCACATGTGCTGTCCCCTGGGCATTTACATGGAAAGTGTATGAGGGCATATCGTATCCCCTGCGCACTAATGCCTGTGCCCCGAGATGGAATACAAAATCAGGCTGAAAACGCCCCATTTCCGTTTGTAGTTTTTGCTTGTCGCATATATCTGCTATCTCGCTGCTATAGCAGAGTTTATCACCACTTATCTGGTTATACAGGTCGCTGGCTTTTTCAGGTGCCAGCGAATATCCTTTCACATTGGCTCCCAGCCATTGCAATATTTGCAGCATCCATGCACCTTTAAAACCGGTATGACCGGTAAGAAAAACACGCTTGCCATTATATACCTTGCGTAAATAGTCTGCGCTTACCACTTTTTCCATAAAGCTTCTGTTTGCCACATGTGTTCTAATTCTTCCTTATCGCGCAGGGTATCCATGCATTTCCAGAAGTCGTGATGTTTGTATGCAGATATCTGTTTGTCTCTTGCGAGGTCATCCATTGGCTGGCGCTCCCACATTATATCGTCAGCATCATCGTGCAGGTAGTTTTTTATTTCCGGCTGCAGCACAAAGAATCCGCCGTTTATCCAGGTGCCAGAATCCGGTGGCTTTTCTTCAAAACCTTCTATTGCGCCGCTGTCTTCCATCTTTATCACGCCAAAACGGCTTGTGGCCTGTATTGCCGTCATGGTGCATATCTTTCCGCTTGCTTTGTGGTGTTGCAGCAGGTCATCAATATTCACATTGCTTACACCATCGCCATAGGTCAGCATGAATGGTTCATTGCCCACATAAGGCAATACGCGCTTCAACCTGCCTGCGGTCATCGTATCTACTCCTGTATCTATCAGCGATATTTTAAAGGGCTCTGCACTTGTTTTATGCACCTCCAGCGAGTTGTTCGACAGGTCAACGGTTATATCAGCATTATGCAGGAAATAATTCGCAAAATACTCCTTGATAACATGCGCTTTGTAGCCAAGGCATATAATGAATTCGGTATGGCCATAAGCTGCGTATATCTTCATTATGTGCCACAATATAGGTTTGCCGCCTATCTCTATCATAGGCTTAGGCCGCAGCGAGGATTCCTCCGATATACGGGTCCCCCTGCCACCTGCGAAAATGACTACTTTCATAATGGCAGCAAATATAATAGATTAAGGTTAAAGGGATTGGCAGGAGAATTGCACAGGGCGTTAATTATTGTGAAACGGCCATGCCGAAGTTCACAGGTATCTGTTTCGGCTTAGCAACCCCTGCGAAATGCCCGGGTATGAGAACCCGGGCATTCATGTTTCCATGGCGCTCGCAGGGAGCGTATTTTCTTGATGGGTACGAGGTATCAGCAATACAAAATTCCAACTAATTACAATGAGAAACAATGTGTTTTCAGCGGTATTTTTATATCGTTATTTAACGGTGCTTACCGTTATTTACCATAAAATTTTAATTGATTATCAATTAATTGCAATATTTTGAGAAAACATAAACATTTTTTATTTTTAAAGCTAATTTTACGCACAATAGATTTACCGCATTTCATCGCATTATCCACATTCCATCATATTAGCAGCAATGTTCTTTTCAAAAAACAAAGGCCCAAAGGTGAATGATGTTATATTCCTGGGCGAAGCAGGGTTTACTAAAGCAATTGCATCGTGGTTGCAGCAGAATGCATCCGGCATTGTTGTTGTTTGGTTTCAGGACGGCCTCGGGCAACTAAGGCATGCACTTGGTAATATCCCCGGCGATAAGTTTGTATTGGCCTACAGATTGACAAATACTCCCGGCAATACAGCGCCGGTCTTATTTGCAGGCCACTATCCGTTACGTGCTGCCGAGACCGATCTCTGCGATAGGGCAGGCGCTAAAGAAATGCTTGTTTATTCGCACCTGGATATGCCGCTATTCAGAAAGTTTGGCTCCGATAAAGTGAAAGGAATGATGGTGTCTATGGGTATGAACGAAGATGAGCCGCTTACTCATCCGTTAATAACAAAGTCTATTGGCAATGCACAGGAGAAGATAGAAAAGAAATGCATCACAGATATGCACGCGCAGTCGGAAGAAGATTGGTTCCGGATGAATTTACCGGAACTGTAATTCATTGGGCATTCGTTATGCATTAAGCTACAGAGCCCCGTCCGAATGGCGATTAAGCCGGGCGGGCGTTGCGCCACTGTGCCATCACTCCGTTGTTGGAGTGGAAAATATGCTCCGGGTGCAGGCTGGCGTTATTGATGATCACAGAATCATTGCTGCGTATCAGCTCTATCGAAAAATCATCGCTGAAGGTTACCCCCCTGAATACGATCTGTTTGTAAGGCAGGAATGATTCATGAAAAGGCTTGACAATGATGCAGTATTTTGGAGTATGTACTTTACTTGCCCTCCTGCTTATTTCTTTTGGAGATTTGATCAGCACATCTTGTGTACTGCGTTTGCATTCTGATTTGCGGGTAACAAATTCCATAAGCTATTGTTTAGATTATTGCGTGTTCTTTTGTTTCAGTTGTTGTTGTGTTTCCCCTCCAGTTGTGTTTTAAAGATCACCAGTTGGTTGTGCTCTGAGATCGGCTTGCTGGTGATGCCATAGCTGAGTGTTGTAAATTGTTTTATAGCGTTAACTGTATGTTGCTGTGTTCTAATGTTCCTTTCGGCAACATATTTTTTGCATTCGGATTTTCTTGTTATGAGTCTCATAACGCAAAAGTTTCCATAAAGCTAATCATTAACCACTAAATAACAAAACAATAGGTTAATCATTAACAAATTAAATTATTATTAAGGTGATCTGTGTTTAAAATAGGAAATATGTTGTCCGGTTTGCAGCAATTTTTACTGGCAGTTAATACCGGTCTCAGGGTTATTTCAGGCACATATTTTGCAATAAATATTTAGCTTATCTTTAAGCCTGATTTCGCTTTTTTACTGATGTATTAATAAAAGATATTATGACACGACCATGCTAAAGTTGAGGTTTTGCAAAACGGAGTATTGAGTATTCAACTGCTGAACCGATTCTAAAGTTTATGGGAGTTCCATTTGGCCTTTAAAAAAAATAAAAAATATTCAAATGAAAAGACTTCTTCACTTTCTTGCCGTTATTGTTTTTCTTGCCAATATGCCGGTTAGTGCCCAGGCACAACTGAAGATCCTTACTATAGTAGGCAAGGGTGATGAAGGCTATACCGGCGACGGTACAATGGCCGACACCTGCATGATACACTGGCCGGAAGACATTACCTTCAACGACTCTAACGACATGTTCATAGCGGATGCCAACAATAACGTCATTCGCAGGGTAGATAAGAAAACAGGCATTATCAGGACGATTGCCGGTTCCGGTTTCCGTGCAGGTACAGGCCTTGGTGGTTTTAGCGGCGATGGCGGGCCAGCCACTGCAGCCAGGATGTGGTATCCGTCCGGTGTTGAAGTGGATGCGATAGGCAACGTTTACATAGCCGATCAGCGCAATCACCGTATCCGTAAAGTGGATACGTTTGGCATCATCACTACCTATGCTGGCGATGGCTTTCCGGGATACTTCGGAAACTTTGGGCCAGCTACAGCCGCAAAGCTCTATTATCCTACCCGACTTACAATGGATGCTTCAGGTAATTTGTTTTTTGCAGATTCGGGCAACCAGCGGATCCGGAAAATAGACGCTGCCGGTATTATAACACCGGTGGCAGGCAATGGTGTTAAGGGTTCCCTTGGCGATGGCGCCGCCGCCGCTACTGCTGAATTGCACCACCCTATAGATATAGAGGTGGATGGCGCAGGTAATCTGTACATAGCCGATTACAGCAATAACCGTATCCGTAAAATAGATGCCGGCGGCATTATCAGTACGTATGCGGGTATCGGCATACCCGGTTTCAGTGGAGATGGCGGCCCTGCAACTGCTGCGAATATTTATGAGCCTTCTTCGCTGGCAATAGATGGCAGCGGCAATCTCTATTTTTCCGACCTCGCAAATTCGCGTGTGCGTAAAATTGATGCGGCTGGCATTATAACTACAATTGCAGGCAATGGCAGTCCCGGCTACAATGGCGATAATATGAACGCTACTGCCGCAAAGTTGTGGTTCCCCGAGGGCATCGCGATCGACAGCCGGGGTCAGCTATTTGTTTGCGATAAAGGCAACAACCGCATAAGGCTGATAAGCGGCGTGCTGAACGTGAACGAACTAACAGAAATGGATGTATCTGTCAGCCTGTATCCTAATCCCAATAATGGCACATTTACCGTCAATATTGTTTCACCTGTGAATGAGGAAGTGCATGTGGCGATAATAAACATCACCGGCCAGAAGGTGAATGAAATGGTGGTAAACACCAACACGCCGGTACAGGTAACCATAGGTAACAATACTTCTGTGCCGCCCGGAATGTACCTGCTCTCTGCATCTACACCGCACGGTGTGCTGAATGAACGGGTGATGGTGAGATAGGACTGCCAATACCATTAAACATTAAAAAAACAGTATGGGCTTTGAGTGCTTTGCGCATCCTTTGCGCCTTTGCGTGAAAATTTCAATAAGTAACTAACTGCCTGCGAAAGGTGTTCCGAAGATACCTACAGCAAGTTCTGCCCAGATGAGGAAAAGCAATACCAGGATGATAGCGCACATAGCTATCCTGTATCCTGTACCTTTTACTTTTCTCAGCACAAATTCGCATGCCAGGCCGGTGCCGTAAAGCAGTGTGCCCATAATTATAAAGTCGCCTGCTTTCCAGTCCACTTCATTGGTAAATTGCATGGCAACTAATGGTATCAGCAATAGGGTCGTTGCAGCTATCAGAATGCCTGTAAGCCTTTTATTGCTTGTGGTAGTTTGTGTATTCACGATCATCGTTTTTAAAGTTGAAAAATCTATTTAAAAAGTACTTTGTATTGCAAAGTTAATATAAATACTTTGTATTACAAAGTGAAATTTCGTGAGAGTAGAAAATTATTTAAAAAGTGTATAGCTAAATAGAGATTGGCCTTTTATCAAACTATGTATTTTGCACCCAACCAAACAACCCCAATAATTAGTCTTTAACTAAAAACGTAAAATGACAAGGTCTATAGGTAGTATTGTTATCCTGCAGGTGTTACTTTTTTTTGCTGTAAAGCACTGTACAGCATCCGATACTACCCGTGTATTTTACATTGGCAACAGCTTTGTATATACATATGACGTGCCCGCTGTAGTTCAGAACTTTGCAAACCTTGCAGGCAAAGGCTTGTATTACGAACAACATACACCCGGTGGCATATCGGTAGCAGACGCCGCTCAGGGTTCTTCCGCACATTGGCTTAATCCTGCTGTTTTTAATACGCTGCGTACCGGATCCTGGGATTTTGTGGTGTTGCAGGATAACCAGGGGAGGTTCGTACTCGGGCATCATAAATTCCCTTCTCTAGCTACAAGCAAGGTAGTAGAGGGGCACATAAAGATAAGGGACAGCATGCGCTATTATAGTCCGTGTGCTAAAATGGTATTGTTTGCAGGCTGGGCTTTCCAGGGTGGGTATATGCCGTATTCGCCTACGGGGGTAGGGTTGATCGATACCATAGCTATCAACTACGCATTCCTCAACGATTCTATGCACGAAGTTATTTCGCCGATAGGTATCGCGTGGCGCCGTGCGATAGCGATGTTGCCAACTGTGAACCTGTGGGGGCCTGACAGCGCACACCAGTCGGCTGCAGGTACTTACTTAACAGGAGCAGTGATCTACAGCACTATTTTCAGGTCAAGCCCTATCGGACTAAATTATACAGCAGGACTTGACTCTGCTGTTGCCCGCACATTAAGAACCATAGCATGGCAAACGGTAAGCGACAGCATAGTAACGAATAACCTTACATTGGTAACCATTCCCATCTCACAAATAGGCTCTACGGTCGCGGTATCCGGAACTTATACATCTTTCCAGTGGTACAGGAATGATACGCTAATACCTGGTGCAACTGGTGCCGCCGTTACAGGCACTAACGGTGCATGCTATTCTGTTACCGCTCTTGACAGCGATGGTTGCAAATGCCGGTCAATGCCATTGTGTTATGTGGCAAGTACTGGCATATCACCAGCTATGCCCGATTGTGCTTTTACTGTTTATCCAAACCCTGCCAATGATTTGTTACATGTCAGGGTAGAAGCAGCAGGTGCACATTTGACAGTAACCGATATAAACGGGCGCGAAATAGCCGAACATGTTTTAAACACACCTGAAACTACACTCAATACCAGTGCGTGGAACGCAGGTTTATATTTTGTAACCACAGTAAGCGGCGAACAGGTGTATAAGAAAAAAGTAGTGATACACAGGTAGTTAGAAACACTTGAATTTTACCATTTCGTTTGTCTTTAAACCCTCCCCGCGGACCGATTTTATATACTTAACTATGTATGCGGTACGCCTATATCATATTGATAATGTTTTTGTTATCCTGCCGGCACGGTACTAACGAGGTGTATAATATAACGCCCGCAGATACTCCTGAACATGCTGCTACGGTCAGTGCATTCGGGCAGGTTCCCGGCGATACGATAATGCCTGCACGTATTGTGGCATTTGCCAAAACATTGTTAGGAACCCCCTATAAATTTGGCTGCACTGATCCCGGGGAAGGTTTCGATTGTTCGGGTTTTATCAACTTTGTTTTCGATCATTTCAATATTGCTGTTCCCCGCTCATCTGTAGATTTTACAAATGAAGGGACCGAGGTGATGCTGGAAAATTCACGTCCCGGCGACCTGGTCCTGTTTACAGGTACGAACAGCGCAATACGCCGGGTGGGACATATTGGTATTATAGTTGCCAATGATACCTCAGGCATAAGCTTCATCCATTCCACATCGGGCAAAGAGGCAGCGGTAACAATAACGCCTTTGAATGATTACTACATGGGCCGCTTTGTAAAGGTGATACGTATTGTGCAGTAAATGTGTACTTTCCACAGGCACGGTTTTTAACATTTTATTTATCGTGTTTTAACTTTTTTCTATTGCAATTCGGCAATAAATTTGATGTACTAACAGTAAACAAAAAATAAGGAGAAACTATGCAATTCAAACTGATCCCGGTCATTGTAACAGCTGCACTGACATCTGTAATGACACTCTTCGTAGTATCACATTTCCAGGAGAAGGTACCTTACATTGGCACCGCTGCCGCGCCGCAAAAGCCGCCGGTGAGCTATGTATCGTATGGTAATAACGCCACGGCCAGCGCAATGAGCGTAAACTTTGAGAGCGCTGCCGATGCAAGCGTGAAAGCGGTGGTGCATATCAAGACCACAACGGCAGGCCGTACCATTGTTGCGAACAGCAATGATGTATTCAGCCGCATGTTTGGCCCGCAGCAGTATTATATACCGCCGCAGCAGGAGTCCGGCTCGGGCGTAGTGGTATCGCCTGATGGCTATATAGTTACGAACAACCACGTAGTGGCAAATGGCGAGGAAGTGACGGTAACCTTCAACAACCGCTACACGGCCAGCGCCAAAGTAGTAGGTAAAGACCCCGCTACCGATATTGCCGTGCTTAAAATAGACGGCAAGAGCAATCTTGACTATATGGAGTTCGGCAACTCTGATGATGCCAAACTGGGCCAGTGGGTGCTGGCAGTTGGCTACCCATTAACACTTGATGCCACCGTAACAGCCGGTATCATCAGCGCCAAGGGCCGCTCGATAGGAGTGAACAAGCAACAGTCCGCCATTGAGTCATTCATACAGACAGATGCGGCAGTGAATCCCGGCAATAGTGGCGGTGCGCTGGTAAACACCAACGGCCAGTTAATAGGCATTAACTCTGCTATAGCATCGCCAACCGGTTCTTATGCGGGTTATTCTTACGCCATACCGTCGAACATAGTGCGCAAGGCAGTGAACGACCTGATGCAGTATGGTACCGTGCAGCGTGCCTACATGGGTGTTAGCTATGTGGATGGCGCTACCGCCAGCCCCGAAATGGTACAGAAATATGGCTTGGATAAAACCAACGGTGTGTATGTCAGCGACGTAAAAGGTGGTGCTGCGAAAGCGGGCCTTGCCAAGGGTGATTATATTACGCACATCAACGGTCAGCCGGTGAATAACTCGAGCGAGGTACAGGGACAAATAGCACGTTTCCACCCGGGCGATAATGTGAGCGTGGGTTATTTGAGGAATGGTAAAAGCTATACTACCAACGTACTGCTGACAAACATAAGCGGAAACACCAACATCATCAAAGCAGAGAGCACCATCAAATTGCTTGGTGCAACTTTCCGGCCGATGAATGATGAAGAGAAATCGAAATACTATGTGAAAGGTGGGGCAGTTGTTACCGATCCCGGGCATGGTGCACTGGCAAAGCAAGCGCATATACGTAAAGGCTTCATAGTGACCAGCGTGAACAATGCCACTATTGGTGGCGTAGCTGATCTGCAGCAGGCAATGGCATCCGGCAGGAACCTGCAGATAGGTGGGTTCTATCCCGGCTACCAGGGCATGTCGTACTACGCATTAACTGATGTAGATGCGTTTGCTGAAGAATAGTAATTTGGAATTGTTTTAGTTACAAAGGTTATATAAAAGATAAGGCATCGAACATTCGATGCCTTATCTTTTATTACAATCCTAATTCCCGTTTACCAATTTCAAATTACTGCTTAGTTTCAGCGAAATATTTATGGAAGTAAGGAATGGTTTCTATGCCTTTGTAATAGTTGAAAACGTCGTACTTCTCGTTGGGTGAGTGGATATTGTCGTTATCCAGTCCGAAGCCGAGGAGGACGGTTTTGAGGCCTAATGTCCTTTCGAACAATGCTACAATTGGAATGCTGCCGCCACCGCGTGTAGGTATCGGGTCTTTACCAAAAGTAGTCTGGATGGCCTTTGCAGCTGCCATATATGCAGGGGAGTTGGTTGGCGTAACAACCGCTTCGCCGCCATGGTGGTGGCTTACCTTAACGGTAACATAAGACGGAGCTATCTTTTTAAAGTGCGCTTCGAACAGATCAGCTATTTCCTGCGATACCTGGTTGGGTACAAGGCGCATAGATATTTTGGCATTGGCCTTTGATGGTAATACTGTTTTTGCACCTTCACCTGTGTAGCCGCCCCATATACCATTCACCTCCAGCGTAGGACGGATGCCTGTACGCTCAAGGGTAGTATAACCTTTTTCACCCCATATTTCCTGTACGCCAAGCTCTTTCTTATACTCATCAAGATTGAACGGTGCTGAATTAATAGCTTTGCGTTCAGCATCGCTCAACTCCTGCACTTTATCGTAGAAGCCCGGGATGGTGATATGGTTGTTCTCATCGTGCATGCTGGCTATCATCTGGCAGAGGATAGTAGCAGGATTTGCTACTGCACCGCCGTAAACACCGCTATGCAGGTCGCGGTTAGGGCCAACAACTTCAACTTCCATATAAGCTAGGCCGCGCAGTCCGCTCTCTATAGATGGTGTCTCCATGCTGATCATAGAAGTATCAGACACCAGCACGATGTCTGCTTTCAGGCGTTCTTTGTTGTCCTCGAGGAATTTGCCGAGGTTAGCTGAGCCTACTTCTTCCTCGCCTTCTATCATAATCTTCACGTTGCAGGGCAGGGTGTTGGTCTTAGCCATTGTTTCCACCGCCTTTATGTGCATGAACATTTGTCCTTTATCATCGCAAGCGCCACGGGCGTATATCTTTCCGTCTTTAATAACCGGTTCAAACGGGCCGCTGTGCCAAAGATTCAATGGGTCGGCAGGCTGTACGTCATAATGTCCGTAAACAAGCACGGTTGGCAACTTGGGGTCTATCATCTTTTCGCCATAAACTATGGGGTGGCCTGCCGTGGGGCATACTTCTGCTTTATCACAGCCTGCTTTGAGCATATGTTCTTTCACGGCTTCGGCACAACGGGCTACATCTGCTTTGTATTTGCTGTCTGCACTAACCGATGGTATGCGCAGCAATTCCATCAGTTCATCAAGAAAACGGTCTTTATTTTGAGATTGATAATCTTTCCAGGCTTGCATGTTTTTTAAAAGTTTAGGGGTCAAAAGTAAGTTGAAAGTTGATAGGTTAAAAGGTTAAATTGGTTAAAAAGCTAAATAGTTGCCAACGGACTGTTAAGACATTATTGTTTTTCACATAGAAATCACAGCTCCAATGCTTATTTGAGTTCTTTTAACACCTGCTGGCAAGCTTTTTACCCTTATATAAGTACAACAAAGAGGATGGATATGAAACGGATGATGATGATGTTGGCACTGATCGGGATAGCGGTTGGTGGCTATGCACAGGATAAAAAGAATTGTGTGTGTAAGAAGAAAACGGCTGTTGTAAAGAAAGCTGTTCCACAGGCAGTTGTTACTACACAACCTTGCACACATGACGGATGGGTGAACGCTTACCTATGGAGGAAAGTAGAACCATGCACCCAATACACAAAAAACAATATAGTGGTGACCCAATGTCCGGGTGTATTTTATGACAACTCGGATATAGACAAGCTGTATGAATTTAAGACTGAAGGTACTTATGGTGGATACTATCCGGTACCAAAGAAAGACAACTATGTGAGCGGCCCGGTGGCACCACAGCACAATGTAATAAACAATTATGATGGTGAGGCGCCTGCAAACGGCAATGCCTGCACACATCAATGTACCTCTCGCTAGAAGTTGAAGCGAGCAAAAGAAGCGAGGTTTAACTAGAGAGAAGCTGCCCTTTGTATGGGTGGCTTCTCTTATTTATGCGTATTCAAAACCTCGCGCTCAAAGCGTTCAAAGCGCATCTTCAGGTCGGCACGGAGATTATCTTTTACGGTTTTCTCTTCTATAAAGCTGTATTCTATACTGTTGAACGCATAATCCTTTATCTCCCTGTAAGACACATCCGGGTAGCGGGTTGCCAGTAACAAATATTGGTGGGTGAGGTTGCTGCGCAGTACACCGGCATCATCGGTGCAGATCACGATAGGTACCCCAAATTCACGGTAAAGATCCAATGGATGGGCATCATCCTTCACATGCAGGATAAACTCATTGCTGTATAGGTTTATCTCTATAGCGGTGTTACTGCTTGCCATGTGGCGCAACAGGTCGTAGCTGTCTTTTTCGTAGGGCATATCCACACCATGGCCTATGCGGCTGGCACCTGCAGTGCGCACCGCTGCATTTATATGCCAGCTAAGGTCTTCGGGCTTTACAGTGCCGAGGGTAAGTTCGCCGGCATGCATGGCATATTTTACGGAGGGGTACCTTGCATGGCAGAATTTATACATCATCATATGCAGCCAGTAATCGCGCATGGAGGTTTCGTTGTCCTCGGGAGCAACAATGTTCACGCCTACTATCAACGGGCTGGTATTGGCAGACTCAAAGCAAACTACCATGTTCTTGAAAACATCAAGCGGTTGCACAACGCGTGTCACATAGTTCTGGTAGCGCATAGTGAAGTTCGCATCATCAATGTGTAGGCGGTTGTGCATCGCTGTTAGCTCGTTATTGAAGGTAGCGGCACATTGCTTCACATTCTTTGCCTGCAATTGCTGAAATACCTTATCCAGGATAGACATAGCCAACCCTTCATTACCTTGCGCCTGTGCACTAAGCAACTGGCTGTTAAAGTTGGGGTCTATGCCCCCAGTATTACCGCAGGTAATACTAGTGAACATGGTCTCTATATAGCTCACATTCTCTTTTATGGCGCGGCGCTTTAGTTCCAGTATGCCGGTATCCAGCCTTGCCTGGCTGTTGTTGGCTATACCAAAGCCGGAGAATGTTTCGAAGAACAGTTTATCAGAAGGGTAGCTGACACCATTATAGTCCTTAACAGACCACTTCTGTATCAGCTTTTGTTTGAAGGTGGGGAGTATTTTTAGAGAATTTAGCTGCGAAAATCGCAGACAGTTATCGTTATTCCTTGAGGTATCTACTTTCAGGCTTACGGTATCAATAAAATAATCCTGCTGCACAACATAGCCAATATATGTTTCGGCATATACCGAGCCGCTGTAATGGTGGTGCAGGTCGCCACCCTTGGGCATGGCTGAAAAGAAAGCTGTTAGTTCGGCCCTGTTATTACGGATGCTTTCGAAATAGCGATCTATGGACTGGGCATTACCAGATAATGCTCCCAGTAAACAGGCAAAGAGGAATAAGCGTTTCATGCGTGCTTGTTTGAACACACAAGATATACCACTAACTGCTTTTTTAATACATATATATGCTATATTTGCAATAATAGGCCGATATGCATTCTGTTGCGCAAATATTAAAACGAATTAAAAGCTCGGTGCATGCCACCGATCCTGATGCCACACTGATATTGTATGGCTCGTATGCGCGTGGAGATAACCGAACTGATTCTGACATAGATATCCTGGTACTTATCAATAAAGACAAAATTACTTTTGAAGACCGCAAGAGGATAGGATATCCTTTACACCATTTGGAATTGGAAGAAGGGGTGCTTATTAGTCCCATGATACAGTCGCGGCAGCAATGGGATACCAGGTATAAAATAACACCGTTGTACAAGAACATATACAGTGAGGGGAAAGTACTATGACGCCGGAAAAGCAACAACTCACACAACTCCGGTTACATAAAGCAAAAGATACATTGCGTGAAGTGCATATCCTTATGGATAACGCCTTATGGAACATCGCTGTGAATAGGTTATACTATGCCTGTTTTTATGCAGTATCGGCTTTGCTGGAATGCCGGGATGTGCATACGAAAACACATGGCGGGGCGCAGCAGATGTTTGGGTTGCACTTTCTTAAAACAGGTATAATTAAGGAAGAAACGGGAGATTTTTTCTCCACGCTCTTCAGGATGCGGCAAAGTGCCGACTATGAATTCCTTACCGATTACGAAAAAGAAGACGTGCAACCTCTCATACAACCAGCTTTAGACTTGGTGGCAGAAATAGAGCAATTCTTATCCGGCCAAACAAAAAGTTAGCCTGGATCTTAGCGCCTTTGCGGTAGATTTCCTGAATTATGCGGCATTTTCAAATTGTCAAATTCCCTCATTTTCAAATTAATTAATATCTATCAACTCCACCTCAAAAATAAGGGTGCTGTTGGGGCCTATGGTAGGGCCAACCTGCCTGTTGCCATATCCCAGGCTTGGCGGAATGAAAAAGCGCCATTTGCTACCCTGCGGCATCAGTTGCAGGCCCTCGGTCCAGCCGCTGATGACCTGGTTAAGCGGGAACGATGCCGGCCTGCCGCGCTGCACAGAGCTATCGAAGATAGTGCCGTTTATCAGAGTGCCGTGGTAGTGGCAGGTAACGGTGTTAAATGCCGTAGGCTTGGGGCCATCGCCCTGTGTTATTACTTCATATTGCAGGCCGCTGGCGGTTTCCGTTACGCCCGGTTTCTGCTTGTTTGCCGCCAGGAAGTCTTCCCCGGCTTTGAGGTTTGCTGCTGATTTGTCTGAGTTCATTTTGAATAGTTTATCGGCGAGGCTCATCGCATGTCATTAATTGTGAATAAGGGGATAAAAATAGTCATATGTCAGCGAATTTTTCACGAAATTTAGGGTGAAGGCAAAAAAAGTTCGGTTCGCGATAAAGTTTGGCACAATATTTTCTTTAGGTAATGTATAAAACCATTATCCTCATGTTTGGAAGCCAGCTAGTACTAACCGCCAATGAACTGAACCGGGAACATTATATGGAGCAGAGTATCATCACAAGATCGGTGGAAGATGCGGAAGACAGCTTTGTAGATGCCAAGGAAAGAATGCTGGATGTGAACCACTGGAACCGGTATTGCAAC
This sequence comes from Flavipsychrobacter sp., assembly GCA_021155965.1. Taxonomy (GTDB): domain Bacteria; phylum Bacteroidota; class Bacteroidia; order Chitinophagales; family Chitinophagaceae; genus Nemorincola. The sequence continues at coordinate 107,780 of JAJNBJ010000005.1, read as the reverse complement.
CAGCAGGGTGTTTTCTTCAGCCTCACAGATAGCCATAGCAGGCTGGTGAGCAGGCGCGCCCACAAAGGCGACCATATAAAGATAAATGCACCGGAAATGGCAGAAAGCTGTGTGGTAATAGACGCGATAGAATATGACGATTATCCGGACCTGGATATGGAAACCTTTACCATGAGGCTGCACCCATGTGCGCATAATGACGAAGAAGACGAGGAGGGCCCATGCAACGGGGTACTGGCATCGTTAATAATAGAAAGAAAACATAAGAATGTATTTGCCGTGTTCAGCTACAGGAACAGTGCGGGTGAGCCGGTAAATGCAACACAAGGTTGTTTCGGGCTGGCGGATGAAGAATGGAATAGTATGCTGAAGAGGTTTGTGGTGTGAGTTTAAGGTGTAATGCCCGGTTACAAATGAAAAAAGGATGCGTGTGGCACGCATCCTTTTTCATGTCATGGTGAGCCTGCCGAACCATTGCTGAGTGGTAGGAAACAGCCCAATCTCGGACTTACTGGTTGGTATGTCATGGTGAGCTGCGAACCATTGCTGAGTGGTAGGAAACAGCCCAATCTCGGACTTACCGGTTGGTATGTCATGGTGAGCTTGCCGAACCATTGCTGAGTGGTAGGAAACAGCCCAATCTCGGACTTACCGGTTGATATGTCATGGTGAGCTTGTCGAACCATTGCTGAGTGGTAGGAAGCAACCCGATCACGGAACTTGCTGTTTGCAAATCCTTTGAAGCTCATTCAGTCAAAAACAAAAAACGGATGCCCCAGGCATCCGTTTTCTATATAATAATTGAAACAGCTTATGCTTTTGCTGTGTGGTGTATTTGCTTCTTTTCCTTGATACGCGCAGATTTGCCCTGGCGGTCGCGGAGGTAGAACAGCTTGGCGCGGCGTACGCTGCCAGCTTTGTTCAGGGTAATAGAATCGATGTTTGGCGAGTAAAGCGGGAACAAACGCTCCACACCTACACCATCAGATATTTTACGAACCGTAAAAGAGGCAGTGTATCCGCGGCCCTGGCGCTTCAAAACATCGCCTTTGAACGACTGGATACGCTCTTTATTACCTTCAATGATCTTATAATTAACCGTAATATTATCACCTGCTTTAAAGGTTGGATATTCTTTTTTACCGGTAAGTTGCTCGTGTACAAAAGCTACTGCGTCCATTTTGTATAAATTTTGGGATTGCAAAGGTAGGGAAAATAATATGAATAACAATCAGGACTTACAGAATTTGAGGATTTTCAGGATTTTAAGTGTATATAACACGCATCCTAAAATCTTTAATCCTATAAATCCTAGTTCAGACAGCAAAATTAGGTATTTATACCTATTGTTTTGGGTTTAGAATAGCGGTAAATTTACATATTGAGGTAATTTTATAAATATGAGATTTTTAGTTGGGTTTATATTGTTGTTCGTGGTTGGCAGTAGTTATGGGCAGGGGTGGGGTTGGGCGAAGACATCGACTTGTAATAATGGTTGGGGAAATGATTTAGGGATGATAGCTTATGACAACAAAAGCGTTAGCCCTGGAATGTATGCTGTTGGGGTGATTTGGGGTGATAGTATATGTTTAGGTACAACTACAATCCATAACACGGCGTTTAATTTAAGTAGCACCTTTGTTATAAAATACGATACCTCAGGAAATGTACTTTGGGCAATTGGAAGCAGAAATGGTGAGTGTTTTCCTAAAAATATAACTACAGATTGCGAAGGCAATTTATTGATTGTCGGAATTTTATATGAGGATAGTGTTTCTTTTGGAACGCATACGCTTGTAAATCCAGACTTTATTCCGGGGGGCGGTTATAATGTAAACCATTGCATGTTTTTGCTTAAAATTGATCCTGCTGGTCATGTGTTATTATTAAAGTATTGTGGTACAGGAATAGGAGTCTATGAGAATTTGATAACTGGTGGCATTTCCCTCGACGCAGTCAATAATATATATATCAGCGGGACATTTCATGATTCTGTTCTTAAAATTGGCTCTCATATTTTCCCGAACACACACAAGGATTCTGGTGACATTTTTTTGCTGAAGCTTGACCCGATGGGCGACTATATGTGGGCAAAAACTTTTGGGGATACTGCATGTGATTATGGACAAAGGTTATTGATAGGAAGCAATAACCGATTGTATTTGACTGGGTGGTTTGCGTCAGATCACCTTACTTTCGGGAGTATTACACTACATTATACAGGTTCGATGACTGGTTACTTCCGTCCTCAGATTTTTTTAGTTGAACTTGATACCGCAGGCAACCCTATTTGGGCAAAATGTGCTTATAACAATACCTTGCCCTCAGGATTAGCGATAGATTCTGCTAATAATATTTATCTGGGAGGTTCATATTATGAAGATACGATCTCTTTTGGTTCATATTCTTTCAGAGATTCAATGCTTGCATGGGGAGGTTTTATCATGAAATTCGACACGTTTGGAAATGTGATCTGGGGGCGTTCATTTTATCCATTAACTTATGCATCTTCCGGATCTACCGCAATGCGTATATATGATGTTACAGTAGATCCTTGCGGTAATATTTGGGCAAGTGGTAGTTTGCGGCGTGATTCAATTGGTTTTGAAGGTGCGGTTTTGATTCATACACCACCTACAGGTGGGGATCCCATGATTTTAGTGGGGCTTGATTCTGCAGGTAGTATTTTGCAATGGCAAACATTAACATCTGGTGGAGAAGATAATGCAGGAATTGCTTCTGACTGTAAAGGTAACATTTATATTGCAGGCGACCTACAAGGCAGTTATGTGAAAATAGGTAGTGATACTGTTCGCAGTTACACAGGTGGTGAGAATATGTTTCTTGCAAAATATCGAACAGGTTTAAGTTGTATAGGAGTTTGTTCGGGTACCGGTACGTGTAATGGAGGTGGAGAAGTATTATCTGTGCAAAAGCTGGGTGGAGAACAAATCTACCTTTTCCCCAACCCCGCCAATACAGAATGCACCATCACCTGCAATGGCATACTCCCACCCAACGCCACCATAGCTATTTACGATCTCACCGGCAGGCTGCAATGCACCTACCCCCTCACCGGCACCAGCACCACCATCTCCATCACTAACCTGCCGCCCGGCATGTACGTGTGCCGCATAAATGCAGGAGATGGCGTAGTAAGCAGGAAGCTGGTTATAATGCGGTAATTCGCTCATGGTGCGCATCTAACCATTGTTGAGTACTAGGAAACAGCTCAATCAAGGCGAAACTCCCCTCCTGTTTTTAGTAGGGGATGACGGTAAAAAGTGAAATCTTTTTATCGTCTGGGGTGGTTAACTCGCGTACCGCAAAGGCCCTCAGTTTTCACCGGGTGTCCTTTCCCTTCCGCTACTGCTCCTGCCGATCTCCATAGCATAGCTTGTACATTAACGGAACTCTGCGGCATCAGCGATTTAAGCTAAGAATATAACAAAAGAAAATACGCGCCATTATTAAATCTGGTACGCTTTTTGCTGCATTATATATTGCCCTGCAAACGGCTAAAACCTGCTGCCGGTGCGCATTTTGGCAGTTCTTTGTTTACTGGAAATTATACCTTTTTTATACCTTTTTAGGGTATAATTATACCTTTTCGGGGTATAAACATACCCTTTTATACCCCTTTATACCTTATGATAAAACACATAAAATAAGCCCACAGCGCACTCCAGCCACATATAAAAAAATAAATGTGGGAAATCGGGCACATCCCGGAAATTATACCTTTTCACCCGCCATAGCGCTTTTCCGCGCAGTATACCAATAGCGAAATATGCTTTATATAGCGAAAACATGTATTTTCATGCGGTGAGTGAAACAAAAAGCATAAAAAACTGGATAGAGGACGAGCGCCCGCGCGAAAAAATGCAGCAAAAGGGCGCATGCGCACTGACAGATGCTGAATTGCTGGCAATACTCATATCCAGCGGCACAGCTAAGCGGTCGGCTTTAGACCTTGCGAGAGATGTGCTGGGATTGGTCAACAACGACCTTGGGGAAATAGGTAAACTGAACATACAGGAGCTGAGAAAAATAAAAGGCATTGGCGCAGCACGGGCCATTACCATAGCGGCAGCATTAGAACTTGGCCGGCGCAGGCAATTGAGCGAAACGCCGGACCGTGTTTCTGTCAGCAATAGTGCTGTAGCAGCAAAGTTGATCATGCCCCACCTGCGCGACCTTACCCACGAAGCATTTTATGTGCTTTATCTCAGCCACACAAATAAACTGCTAAGGGAGGAAAAATTGAGCAGTGGTGGCTATACACAAACAGTTGCCGATGTGCGCATGATATTAAAGAGCTGCCTGCTGCATAATGCCAGCAGGATAATTATTGCGCACAACCATCCTTCCGGCAGCCTCAGGCCAAGCGAGAGCGATAAGAAGCTGACCATTCAAATAAAAGAAGCCGCTTCGGTGATGGACATCCAGTTGATGGACCATATTATCATAGCCGGGAATGAATATGTAAGCATGCTCAACGAAGGCCTGATTTAACAACCATCTGTCGTTTATTTTAGTGAAATTTTCCTATTTTCACACACTAAGATTTATTCAATGAGGATCATTTCATATAACGTGAACGGCATACGTGCTGCCGTAAAAAAAGGTTTTATAGACTGGCTGAAAACAAACCCTGCGGACGTGATCTGCCTCCAGGAAATAAAAGCCAATAAAGAAGATTTTCCTGAGGCGGAAATAAAGGCTGCAGGTTACGATACATTCTCATTTTCGGCGCAGAAAAAGGGGTACAGCGGGGTTGCAGTGCTCACCAAAATAAAACCATCAAAAGTGACTAATGGCAATGGCCTGATGCAGAGCGATGCAGAGGGACGTGTGATACGTGCTGATTTTGGGAAGCTAACACTGATCAATGCCTATTTCCCGAGCGGGACCAGTGGAGAAGAAAGGCAAACATATAAATACCAATGGCTCGCTGAGTTTTTTGATTACATAGGAACTCTTCGCAAAACACAGCCTAAGCTTATTGTTTGTGGCGACTACAACATCTGCCATAAGGCAATAGATATCCATGATCCTGTGCGCAATAAAAACTATACTGGCTTTTTGCCTGATGAGCGTGCTTGGATGGATAAGTGGTTCGAGAACGGCTTTGTGGATACGTTCCGCCATTTTAACAAGGAGCCACACCAATATACCTGGTGGAGCCAGTTTGCAGGTGCCAGGGCTAATAACAAGGGCTGGCGGATAGATTATATCAATGTAAGTGATGCACTGAAAAAATCACTGAAGCATGCTGAGATAATGCCGCATGTAATGCACTCTGATCATTGCCCGGTGTTTTTGGAGCTGGCTTTATAAGCCATTGATGATAGATAGGGTATCCTCTTTATCCTTATGCAGTTGAGCTTTCAATTCGTCAAGCGAATTGAATTTTTGTTCATCGCGTAGCTTCTTAACAAAAAGCAGCTCAATAGTATCTCCATATATGTCTTTGTCAAAATCGAAGATATTGGCTTCTATCCGCAATTCTTTTTTATCGGTTACTGTAGGGTTGTAACCAATGCTGAGCATAGCGCCATACTTCGTGCCATTATGCGTTACCTGCATCGCGTATATACCAAGGGCGGGTATTATTTGGTCTGCATCAACAGGATGAACATTGGCTGTTGGGTAGCCTAATGTTCTGCCCAATTTGTTGCCATGCACTACTATGCCGGAAAGTGAATAGTGGCGGCCCAGCATTTGTGTTGCATCCTCCGTTCTGCCTTCCGTTATTGCCTTTCTTATTTTTGTTGAGCTTACAGCAGCTTCATCAATGAGTTGCGCAGGTATCTCAAGTAGTTCGTAATTGTATTCACTGGCATAGTCCTCAAGTAGTTTAATATCCCCCTTGCGGTCGTGCCCGAAACGGTGGTCGTAACCTATAATAATGCTATGTGGATGAAATATCCTTACCAGGAATTTCTCTATGTAATCGTGAGCAGAGATGTTTGCAAATTCTTTAGTGAAGGGCACAATGACCACATGCTGAATGCCTGCATCCGTTACCAGTTGTAATTTTTGTTCCAGGGGAGTTATGATACCTAATGGCTGATCCGGGAACAACAGTTTGCGCGGGTGTGGCTCAAAGGTCAGCAATATACTTTCCCCATGTATGTTTTTAGCGTGGGTCACAACTTCGTTCAGGATAGTTTTATGGCCTTTATGCACTCCATCGAATGTCCCAATGGTAATTACCGCATTTTTAAAAGCAGGAAGGTTAGCTGTATCTTTAAATATCGCCATGTGATCGGGCGCAAAGGTAATAAGAATGCAGTTTAGATATGATAATTGATGAGTACATTGGAACTGCTATTTCTTCTTTAGCATGATCTCAGCACTTTCTCCTATATCATTAAAAGCTTTGATCTTGTAGTGCCTCTTGCCATCTGTCAGTATGAAGTTAGCCGTATTAGGTGGCGTTTTACCAAGGTTTTCGGCAATAATTGAAATGGTATTTACTTTCCCTTTCAGGTATAATTTCATCCTGTGTTTTTGTTTCGTTAGGGTATGCTTTGTAAGCACTTCGTCAGCATTTAAGATAACAGTTATTTTATCACCGTCTATTACACCGCCATCATAAATGTCCAATACGCAGGTATCAGTTTGCCAATGAAATTGATGCATTACCCCTGACGTAATTTCATACTCTTTATTCTTCTCATTGTCCCGTAAAGAATCTAAAACGTGTGTTTTTTTATGGGGATCTTTCAGGTGTTGTGAATGGGGATGATTTTGGTTTATAGGGGTAGGTTGTTTTTCGGGATGTTGTGAGTTTATCGTGTTTTTTTTGCTGTTATTTGTTACAGAATCACTTATGTGCTTGCCTGCAGGCTGTTGCTTTTGATTGGTATTTGCAGTGCTGTTTATTCCGAAAAAGGTATAGAGTGCCACAGGAGGTTCGTTCACTGTAATAGTACCATGCCCGCAATACATCCGAAAGTGGTCCCTTCCTTTAAAATCTCCTTTTAATACATAGTTGCCGTTGACAAGTTTGAACGAGAGAGTTGCATTAATAAAGCAGGTTATCGCATTGTCCTGCCGGTTTTCAAAAGGGTATTCTTCAAATGAAATTGTTTTTGCGGTGACATTTACCCTGCCTTTTATTGACGCTTTGGTCGGGGCGCTGTTTTTGAGTTTGGTAACAGAGTATCCATTCAACTCCGTCCCTTTGATGGTAAAAACTAATTGATAGGAAAAACTACGCCCGTTTTTCACCTGTACACGTCCGTCAAGGGTATATTCGCTTTGTCCCCAAAAAGTGATCGGGATAAAAAATAATGCAAACAATATTTTATACCTGAGATACAAGGGTGGGTTGTTGAACTACTACAATAATACTTATTTTTTTCAGTGATAAACATTCGGATACAGGTGATAATTTATTCAAACATCTGGATTTAATTTGTCATACGATAAAAATATATATTTGAAAGAGTTCTTAACAAACAATTTTATCCATAATTTAGCAATTGATAACATTACCCAATGAGGAACATCAAGATACACCTCTCATATTCCCTGTCAATAATCGTATTAGGAGCGCTTGCATATTATTTCATATCCAACGGTAGATCGGCAACTGTTAGCGAGGATGTTGCAAAAGTACCCGTTGTAGAAAATAACCATCTTAAACTTACCACTCAAAAAGGCTACAGTTTCATTCAGCCATTATTAAAAGCTAACCAAGAAAGCGAATCAGAGGAGCTTAAGCCGTTAAAAATCAGGGTAGCTAATATTATTGATGATAACAGCAAAACCGGGATTTTGAGCGGGGCATCTATTTATTTATTCAGCCTTTCAGACGGCAAGTGGATGTATATTAATCCTGATGAAAAATGCCATCCTGGCTCTTTAATGAAAATGCCGATGCTGCTTACTTACCTTCGCGAGGCTGATCGCAACCCTGAAATTTTAAATAAAAAATATTCTTTTAGCAGTGGCCAAAAAGTTCCGGCGCAAACCTTTACTTCGTCAATGCGTATGGAGGCCGGGCGCCCATATACCGTAAAAGAGTTATTGAGGTATATGGCAGCCTATTCGGATAATAACGCTACGAAAATACTGAATGAAAACGCCAACGTGCCAGAGTTTGTGAGGACATTTACAGACCTTAACATGGCTGAGCCTAATGTGAGCGACAGATACTATGAGATATCGGCTAAAAATGCCTCGGAGTTCTTACTGGTGCTGTATTATGCAACCTATATCTCTAAAAGTAACTCAGAGTTTGCCATGCAATTGCTCAGCGAATGCGATTTCAAAGAGGGTATTGTTAAAGGGTTGCCGGCTAATGTAAAAGTTGCACATAAATTTGGGGAATGGGGTGATAACCGTGTGAATGTACATGAAATGCATGAGGTAGCTGTTGTATACTTACAGGACAAACCTTATTTGCTGACGGTTGTAACTAAAGGAAGCAATTCAAAAGACCTTGCCAACATTATCAGTACTGTATCTAAGACAGTGTACGATGAGCTTGCATCGGCAAGTCACCTTTAACCATGCAATAGTAGCCTGCATTTATTTTATCTGCGAAAGCACTTCATAAAACCTGTAGCAGTCTTCAAAAGTATTATATAGCGGTACTGGCGCAATGCGTACCACATTGGGTTCGCGCCAGTCTGCTACTATGCCGTTTTGGGTTAACGCGTCAAATACTTCCCGGCCTTTTTCCTTAAATAACATTGATAACTGGCAGCCCCGCCTTCCCGGTTCAGCAGGGGTAATGATCTCGAAAGGAAGGTGTTTTATTTGCTGCAGCAGGTATTCCATATAGCCGGTCAGTTTCAGGCTCTTCTTCCTTAGTTCTTTTATCCCGGCTTTGTCAAACAGGTCAAGGGATGCATTGTGGGCAACCATGTTGAACACCGGGGCATTGCTCATTTGCCAGCTTGCAGCACCTTTTTGCGGCACGAAGCCTTTCTGCATTTTAAACCGCGTCTTCTCCTCATTGCCCCACCAGCCGCCCAGGCGGAAAAGGGTGGGGTCATTGCCATGGCGCTCGTGTACGAAAATGCCACCAACACCCCCGGGCCCCGAATTGAGGTATTTGTAAGAGCACCAGCACGCAAAATCAACATTCCAGTTATGCAGCTCCATCGGGATATTGCCAACCGCATGGGCAAGGTCGTAACCAGCATAGGCGCCAACACTATGTGCGGCACGTGTAATATTTTCCAGGTCAAAGAACTGGCCGGTATAATAATTTACCCCGCCTATCATTACCAGCGCTACAGAGTCGCCTGCTTCTTTTATGGCATTAATAATATCAGCATCCTCGATAAGGTGCGCGCCTGCTTGCGGCGTTATTTCTATTATGGCATCATTAGGGTCATATCCATGCATACGAACTTGCGTTTCCACCGCGTATTGATCAGATGGAAAAGCTCCGGCCTCCATAATTATTTTATACCTGTTTCCTTTCGGGCGGTAAAACGACAGCATTAATACATGCAGGTTAACGGTCAATGTATTCATGGCCACTACCTCATCTTTTTCTGCACCTACTATTTTTGCCAGCCGCTCAGAAAAGAAATGATGGTAAGAGAACCACGGATAAGTAGCCTGGAAATGTCCTTCTACACCATACCTGGCCCAATCGCGTAACTCCTTGTTCATCAGGTATTCAACGCTTTTGGGCTGCAGCCCCAGCGAATTGCCGCAAAAATAAGTAACATCGGCCCCGTTATGCTGGGGGAAAAGGAACCTTTCCCTGAACGAGTACAAGGTATCCATCCGGTCTTCTCCCTGTGCATAATCTAATGAGGCTTCGTACGGTATTGGCATGCTGCTGATTTTGGCGCAAAAATAGTATTGGTGGCCTAAAGTAAGAAAAATACGCTTTCGCATTAAAAACAGCGATAATTACCGATATTTTAACGCATTCCGCCGACTAATCATATGATTTTCAACTCACATAGCCTACTTTTGGTAAAAATTATAACCAATGAAAGGATTATATATTGCCTTAGGCATTCTTCTGTTAATTGTATTGTGGGGTGGCTGCGGCTACAATGGTATGAACGCTGCCAGCAAAGATGTTGACCAGAAATGGGCCGAAGTACAGAGCAGTTACCAGCGCCGGTTAGATCTCATCCCAAACCTTGTTGAGACAGTAAAAGGTGCAGCCGATTTTGAAAAATCAACTTATGTTCAAGTTGCAATGGCCCGTTCCGGAAAATTGAATACCATGGCCAATGTGTCAGCTAAGGATTTAACTCCTGAAAAGCTTGCCGCAATCCAACAGGCAAATGCTGAAGCACAGGCCGCAACAAGATTGGCAATTAATGTTGTAATGGAACAATACCCTCAATTGCGGGGAACTGAAGCTTTCACCGACCTACAAAAGCAACTGGAAGGCACCGAAAACAGGATAAATACGTCTCGTAATGCCTTTAATGAATCTGTAAGAGATTATAACATCAGGGTGTCAAATTTCCCTACCAATTTACTCGCTGGAATGTTTCACTTTAAAGAAAGGCAGTCATTCCAGGCTGAAGCGGGTGCTGAAAAGTCTCCGAAGGTTAAATTCTAGCACATGTTCTCATTCTCCAGGAAAAAGTCACTGCTTGACCAGGCATCGCAGCAGCGGATAGTTGCCGCTATAAAAGAAGCTGAGAGCAAAACAAGTGGTGAGCTGCGGGTGTATATGGAGCCACATTGCAAATATGTGGATGCCATAGAGCGTGCCAAAGAGATATTCACTAACCTGGGTATGGAGAAAACTGTTGAGCGTAATGCCATCATTATATACCTGGCGCTGGAAGACAGGCAGTTTGCCCTGTTTGGCGATAAGGTGATCTATGAGAAAGCAGGCGGTGCGGCATTTTGGGAAAAAGCTGCGCAGAAGCTTTCTGCACACCTGAAGCAGAACGAGATAACAGAAGGGTTATGTAATTGTATTGCCGAATTGGGTACAGCACTGGCCATAAATTTCCCGTACGATCCATCGATAAATAAGAATGAATTGCCTGACGAAATAGTTTTTGGGAAATGATAAGAACCATGGCAAACAGTTTCCGCTTTATTGCACTTACCCTGTTATTGTTTACGGGACTGTATGCTTTTGGCGAGGATAAGATATTTCCTGATAAGCCGCACCCGCCAAGGCTGGTGAACGACCTTGCAGGAATGATGTCGCGGGACGAGCAGATACAACTGGAGATAAAGCTGCAGGAGTTCGAAAAGCTAACTTCCAACCAGATAACTATTGTAACGATTAAGTCGCTGGGCAGTTTTGATGTGGCAGACTATGCCACCAGGCTGGGCAAGGAATGGGGTGTTGGTAAAAGTGGCAGGAATAACGGCGTGGTCATACTGGCTTCGCTGGAAGAACAGAAGATAAACATATCTGTGGGCAAAGGCCTGGAAGGTGCGCTCACCGACCTGCAGTGTGGCCGTATCATCCGTAATGAGATGGTGCCTTCCTTTAAAGCTAAATTTTATTTCCAGGGGTTCTCCAAAGCGGCTGATGCAGTTATAGCTGCAACGAAAGGCGAGTATAAGGCAGACCAGCATGAGAAGAATAAGCGCATCCCAATGACAGCGATCATCATTATTATCGTTGTCATCATCTTCATCGCTAAAATGTTCAGGGGCGGTGGCGGAGGTGGTGGCAACTATATGAGTGGCCGTGGCTTTGGCGATATTGCAACCGGCATGCTGCTGGGTAATTTACTGGGCGGCGGCCGTAGCGGCGGTGGCGGCTGGGGCGGCGGCGGAGGCGGCGGCTTCGGTGGTTTTGGCGGCGGCGACTTCGGCGGTGGCGGCGCCAGCGGCGACTGGTAAGTTTTAATTAGCTAATGTGATGATTAGCTAATTAGCTGATTACTCACATTTTCATTACTTCACATTATTCAAATTATCAGCTAATCATCACATTAGCTAATTATATTAGTGCCATCAGCTAATCATCATATCAGCTAATCAGCTAATCAATACTCCTTCTTTATACGTTATCTCTTCAAGGTACAGGCCATGGCCGGGCACATCAAAGTAGGCTTCGGTGCAGTCCTTCGCTTCTATTATTTTCCTGAAATCGGCTATGGTGCCCTTGCCCCGTGCTATGTATACCTGGGTGCCTACCAGGCCGCGAACCATGCCCCGCAAAAAACGGTTGGCTTCTACTACATAGTGCAGTTCTTCGCCATGCTGTTCCCAGTGGGAGTCTTTGATCTTGCAGATGAAGGTCTTTGACTGGGAATTGCGTTTGGAGAAGGATTCGAAATGCTCGTATTCTTTTATGATGGCGGCTGTTTCGTTGAGTATATCATGGTTTAGTTTGTAGGGGAAGTGAAAAGCCCTGTTGGCAAGGAAAGGGTTTTTCTTTGCATAGATGCGGTACCGGTACCGGCGGCTTATGGCATCGAAGCGGGCGTTGAAATCATCTGCTGCTTTGTATAGTTTTTTTACAGAAAGACTTTCAGGTAATATGGCGTTGCATTTATAGACAAGGTCAAAATCAAATGCTTCGGCATCGAAGTGATAAAAGTTGCTGAGGGCATGCACACCTTCATCGGTGCGGCTGGCGCCGTAGGTAGAGAGCGTGGAGCGGAAGAGGGTGGATAGCGCCTTGTTCAGCTCCAGTTGCACCGTGGGCTGTTCGCCCTGTATCTGCGACCCGTTGAACTTAGTTCCATCATACATTACCTCTAATACAAATCTTGGCATAAATGTTTGATTAGCTGATTTGATGATTAGCTCATTAGCTAATGCCCCAATATTATCTAATTTCCCCGAAACACAATCAGCTAATTATCCAATCATCATATTATCTAATAGACGATCAGCTAATCATCACATCAGCTAATCAGCTAATTTTCTTCGGCGTTTCTATCACCTCCAGTTGCTTAATATCCTTACCATCTATTACAAACCTGAGCAGCGTACGCACTTTGTGCCAGCCTGCTATACCGGCTGCGCCGGGGTTCATGTGGAGGCATTTCAGCTTATCATCGTACATCACTTTCAGGATGTGTGAGTGGCCGCAGATGAACAACTGCGGCGGGTGTGCCTGCAATTCTTTTTTTGCCTGAGGTGCATACCTGCCGGGGTAGCCGCCAATATGTGTCATCAGTACCTCTACTTCTTCACACTTCCAGCGGAGGGTTTCGGGGTAGGCATGCCTTATATCCGGGCCGTCTATATTGCCCCAAACGCCTTTGAGGGGTTTGAAGGCTTTCAGTTTATCGGCTACTTCCATGGTGCCAAAATCGCCGGCATGCCATATCTCATCGCAGTGTTCGAAGTGTTTGAACACTGCATCATCGAGGTAGCTGTGGGTATCTGATATGAGGCCGATGCGGGTCATTGGGGCAAAGTAAAGGTTTTTTTGTGAGGCTCATTCGAAGTGCTTCAAGGATCGCAGATAGCTTGCTGGTTACAACATCTTCCCCACTGCTTTCTTACTCCCATTGTGGCTGCAAATAATTAAAATAACCTAAAGATGATACAGTAATTTTTTTAATTTTAAATAATATTCCATCGTCATGTCAACACAAAAATGCTATATAACAGATGTAGAAGTAGAAGATTTCGCAAGAACTCCTAACTATGAACAATATTCTATTACATACAATAACTATGGATATACTCTAAAAATAGCAATAGTTGGGTGGGGCCAAGCGCCACATAAATTAAGAAATAATTGGGTATTGAGGGGGATGTTATTCAATAATGAATGGGATATTGATGCCAATGCAATATTGACTGCTAACTTACTATCACAAGTCACTAGACTTGGAAAATACCCTAAAAATTTTGGTGATAAAATAAATTACTTTGTTCTAAAGTATTATCGTAATGGAGGAGGCGAGTATAAAACTTTCAAGTTAGACTTTGAAAATTATCAATCAGCATATGCAGAGACTAGGGATGAGTATGTTCGTATTGTTGATGGGTTAACATCAAAAGGATTAATAAAAATTTTAGACGAATTTTCATCATTTAAACTGACTGAAAAAGGTATTTCATTAGCCGAAAACTTAGATAAAGACGAAAAATCCATTGAACCAGTTCGTATTATAAGCCCTGAAACGCCTAGGGTTTATACTTTTTCACTAGATATTGATTCATATTATGCAGCAGAGTTAGGGAAACTATTACTGTTCTACGGGTTTTCGCTAAGCAATTTTGACAAAATAAACGAAGACGATTTAGGTTCATCAATATACGGTTCGAAAACGGGCATATACAGAGAATGTGACTATACTATTTTTTTAAAGAGTGCCCCATCTGATTCTGATAATACATTTGGTTCAATTTTGGACATTGCAATTGAAGCACATACATCGACAGAAAAACAAAAACATAATTTCGTTTACATCGCGTTGGTAGATGATAGTGGAATTGCTAGCAGACCTAGGCTAAACCAATACCATAAATGCCTATTTGATTTTAGAATTATTTCGAATAGACCAAAACTCATTAAAGCAATACAAAATGACTGGAACAATAGAGGGGATAAAGAAGGCAAATATCCTGTATATAATCTCCCGACCATAAATGTAAATGATAATGAGAGGAAATGGCTTGAAATAATTTATAAAAAATTCAATGACAATGAAGAATATGAGGCAGAAAAATTATTCGCGACTATGTGGGACGAATTCCCAAACGACTTTACTCTGCAGAATATAAACCCTTTATTAACATATAGTGGAAGGATAACGCTCTATGGAATTTGGCATGTCGATAGCAATTCTCGATGGCTAACATTTTTTGACAAAGTAATCTTTGCGATACGAAACATTATTACCCAAACCGGTGAAATAAATTCGATAAGCACGAAACTGCTTCAACGCTTACTACCAGATATTTCGGCCCCCGAATTAGCAAAGGTATTCGAGTTAATCTCACAAACTGGCAAACTATCTAATGGCATGTCCTCTGGCCCTAATGAAGCATCACTGACTATTAGAGGAGAACAAATTTATCTACGATACAGAAATTATACAGGTTTGCAGGACTTTATAGTTGAGTATCTAAATCAGTGGCAAAACAAAGGAAATGTAACCGACAATACGCAAAATAAGGATTCAGAAAAAGAACTGCTTAATAAAAAAATAAATCTTGAGGATGTTCATTCTTATAAAACACAAATCACATACCCAAACAAACAGCTAAATCCTGTAATGGGAGTTTGTCAATTAAGCCGCGATTTAGCAGAAATTATCCATGATTTGCCAAACGAAAAAGGGCAAATGATTGGGATTTTTGGTAAATGGGGAAGAGGAAAAACTTTTTTCATCAATGAACTATGGAACAACTTAAAGAAGAAAGAGGATATTGCATATACTCATATAGAGTATCACGCATGGAAGTATCAAGATACACCAGCATCATGGGCCTATTTATATGAAATATTTGCCGAAAAATATTTGGGTAACAAAAAGACATTAAAAAATTTAATAGCGTATTACCGTAAATTGATTTTTCTAAATTATAAACGAACTGGCCTAACTCCTTTTGTTAGCGTCGGTTTATTATTACTATCAGCTATTGTTTCCAGCTTAATAATATACATGCAGAAGGAATCCAAAATTTTATTACCTGCTGTGCCTATCCTTTTAGCGTTTGGCATCAAAGCTATTTTAAAATTAAAGGAACAATTATCAACAAAAGCAAAAGATATTATCAAAACATATGGTACATATGTTTCGTTTAAAGAGAAAATGGGAATACAGGCTGATATTCAAACCGAGCTAGTTAACCTTATCTGTACATGGATACCGGAAAAAAAGCTTGGTAAAGAGAAGATTATTTTGATTGTCGAGGATATCGATCGTTGTAGTGAAGAAAAAATATTACAAAATATTGATGCTTTAAGAATAATGCTTGAGAATGAAGATATTTGCCGACGTGTTATTATTATTACTGCAATTGATGAACGGGTGCTGAAAAATGCCATAAAAATTAAGTATAGTTCGTTGCAAAAATCTCTTGACAAAAAAGACAACGAGAAAGAAAAATATCTACACGGGTTAATTTCAGAATACCTAGACAAGCTGTTTATTTCAGCAATAAAATTGGGTGATTTATCCACTTCTCAAAAGGAAGAGTTTTTGAATGAATTATTGCGAAATGATATTCTTCAAGAAACATTTGATGAACTTGAAGCAATAGAAAGAAAAGAAAGAATTAAAGAGAACTTTAAAAATGCAATACCTGAAACAATTATCGAAAACATGATGCACGAGGAGTCTTTCGTAGATCGCTGGAAAGCCTATTTTGAACAAGAAAATCCGTTGGAACAAACCGGTGAGGTTTTTGATCTTGCGTTAGAGCATTTCGGAAATATTGATGATGATTTGGCTATACAGGATTCTAAAGGTAACGTTACATCCGGAGCTAGGATACAAGCCTCTTTAAATAAAAGAGTAGTGAATCAAAATAAGATTGAAAAGTTGAGTCATTTTGAATTAAAGTATCTTAGAAAAACGATAGGCCTTTTTGAAAATGCTACCCCAAGGAGCATTCGGATTTTTTACTACCGATATTTACTTAGTAAAAACTTACTTTCGAATTTTTATACTTCAATTAATCGCCTAAATATATGGCAGCACGAAAAAGGAATAGAAATATTGATGAAATTATTGTTAAAATACACCCTATTGTGTGACTCCATTGAAATTTCGAGGGCCAAAGCTGAAGTTTATAAAGACGGAAATGAGAATAAAATTGAAGTAGAGGGTGAACTGGTATTTAAAAAAGACTATTTCTTTTTGCTAGAAATATTCGAACTTGTAGTTGCATACTAAAATCTAATCCCTATTTGGCGCAAGTGTTTTCCACTTGTGTCTAATCATGTTGCAAGTCTTTTCGGCTTGCGAATTACAGCCTCAAAACAGCACCGATTTTACCACTAGCAATTTATGCATAATTGTATTGCATAAATCCACCCAAACCATTATCCCGCAAGCAATACACGCGAATGTTAAATTTTCCTTGACGGTACTGAAACAGTACCGTCAAGGTACAGAAACAGTACCGTCATGGTTTTTAAATTTTTTCGCAACACGCCCATTTCCTAATTTTATTTCAATCACTCCCGCAGCAGCTTATGGATGCAGCGAGTTTGTGAAATTTGAAAGTTCTTTGAAATTTGGTTAGTAATGGCATAAAATGGCGCTATTGATTATCAATGGTAAAGTGTGCAACAGGTGCGCAAATAGTGCGCAAAAATAAATGCAGTTCATGCGTTGTGTCAACAACTTATACATAGATGTGTTGTTACAAAAAAAATGGAAAAAATGTGCAGGTTATTTTTGTTCAAAATGGGCAATCACCCTAACCCAGCTTTACCACTATCACTGCCAGCAGTATAACCCCTGCCGCAATAATAGCAGTGGTGCGCAACTGGCTGCGGAGCGGGGCTTTGGCGGCTATGCCGGGATAGTAAATGTAGCCCATAGCAACACCACTAAGCAGGCCGCCTATGTGGGCGGCATTGTCGGTGTTGCCCTGCAGGCCGTACAGCAGGTTGAGCACGATGAAGAAGAGGAGGCTGCGGAGCATTGTTTTGCGCAGCGTGCGGGTGATGTGGCTGGTGGTGAGCATGGAGAGGAACACACCATACATACCAAATATAGCACCCGATGCGCCCACGCCAACACTGGCAGTATGTATAGTGATGCTGAGCAGCCCTGCGCAAACACCTGTGAGCAGGTATGCCGCTGCAAAGCGGAAGCGGCCCAGCAACGGCTCCAGGTACATGCCTATATAGAGCAGTGCAAAGGTGTTCATGAACAGGTGCATAAACCCACCGTGCAGGAATATGTAGGTGATGAGCCGCCACCATTCGCCATGTGCCACCGCCTGCCTGGAGTTGCCGCCCCATTCGAAAAGGCTTTGTGCTGTGGGGGTGATGGGCGAAATGCCCGCCAGCACCATGAGGATGAACACGAGTACATTGGCATAAACAATAAGTGGTGTTACGAGGTAGCTTTTGGAGATGAGCAGCGCGCCATATTTTTCGCGGTGCATGGGGTGCAGGTTGCGGTTGGCTTTTTCCTGCTCTTCTATTACTTGCGCTACTGCCTGTTTATACAGACCCGCGTTTTGCCTGTGCTGTGCGTCGCCGGTGTAGTTGCCTGTGGGTGCGCTGTGCAGTGTGGCTGTTTTTTCGTTCACGGTTATGGTTATCTGTTCGCCGGTGGCGGGGTAGTCGTAACCGGGTATGAGGCAGGTGATGGAATTTGCGGTGATGGCTGTTATGTGCCATTGCAGTCGGACAATGGCAGTTTGTGCAGCCATCATGTATTGTGCCGTGTTGGCACTGTGCATCGTCAGCTCTTCGGTATATCCCTGTTCAGTCGTCCACTGCATAAAGAGGTAAAGGTATGGTGGCGGGATGCTACGGCAATATCAGATATGCTGAAGTATGGATCGGGAAAGATGATAGTAAGGTGAGAGCGAGAGCGGAGAGCGTGGAGCGGAGAGCGATGGTAGATCAACAAAGGTGATAAGGAGGCACTTAAAAAAGAAGAGTGTTTCGTGAGGTTGCTTCGCCGCATTAACCAAGTACGTTGCTGAGCTGTATTGCTTTTTGCGGCTCGCAATGACCGGCGAGTTATATTTGAAGATGGCTATTGGAATTATGCCGGCTGCAGTTCACGGGAGTAATGTTCTTCTACTTCGAGGAGAATGGACTCTATCTCGGGGAGATGATCGGTGGTGACGAGGCGGTTACGGTATTCTTTTACGTGCGAGAGGCCTTTGAGGTAGCTGGCGTAGTGGCGGCGCATCTCGAGGATGCCGAGTTTCTGCCCTTTCCAGCTTACCGAGCCCTGCAGGTGCTTGCGGCAAGCCTGTATCCTTTCGGCAATAGTGGGCGGGGGGAGTATCTCGCCGGTATTGAGGTAGTGCTTTATCTCGCGGAAGATCCATGGGTAGCCAATAGCAGCACGGCCTATCATGATGCCATCCACGCCGTAGCGGTTCTTGTACTCCAATGCCTTTTCAGGGGTATCAATGTCTCCGTTTCCGAAGATGGGTATTTTGATGCGCGGGTTGTTCTTTACTTTGGCAATGAGGGTCCAGTCGGCATCGCCTTTATAGAGCTGGGAGCGAGTACGGCCGTGTATGGAGAGGGCTGCCACGCCTATGTCTTGCAGGCGCTCGGCTACTTCTTCTATGTTCTTGGTCTCTTCGTTCCAGCCGAGGCGGGTCTTCACCGTTACGGGCAGTTTGGTTGATTTGATACAGGCACTGGTGAGGCGCACCATCAGGTCTACGTCTTTCAGCACTGCAGCGCCGGCACCCTTGCATACCACCTTCTTCACCGGGCAGCCGAAGTTGATATCGAGCAGGTCGGGGTTGGTGGCGTCCACTATTTTGGCGCTCATGGCCATGGCATCCTCATCGCCGCCGAATATCTGGATGCCTATGGGCTTTTCGTAATCAAAAATGTCCAGTTTCTGGCGGCTTTTAATGGCATCGCGGATAAGGCCCTCGGAGGAGATGAACTCGGTGTACATGAGGTCGGCACCGTTCTCCTTGCACACGGCACGGAAGGGCGGATCGCTCACGTCTTCCATGGGTGCGAGCAGGAGCGGGAACTCCCCGAGTTGTATATTGGCGATTTTTACCATTTGAGAAGCGCCCGTCCGACCAAAGGTCATCCGGGCGGGCAAAGGTAGGTTGATTGGTTGATAAGTTGATTGGTTGATATGTTAAAAAGGGTGATTGTCTGGTTGATAGGTTGATAAGTTGAAAGAACAATCCTGAGTGGTAGTTGAGCGCGGATGGAGCAATCGCCTGCACTTATGAAGTTTTTAAGGTTTTTTTGAATTTTGATTTTCTTTCTCTATAACTTTGTACGCGCTTTTCACAACTTATCTTATATACTAAGGATTGGGACAGAATCTGAATAAGGCATCTCTCGCCGGCTTTGTCATTGCTCTCGGAATCATTTACGGGGATATTGGAACTTCGCCACTGTATGTGATGAACGAGGTGTGCAACAACAGGGTGGTGGATGAATTCCTGATCATAGGTGCGCTCTCGTGCATCATCTGGACACTGACGATGCAGACGACCGTGAAGTATGTGATACTTACCCTGCGGGCGGATAACAAGGGTGAGGGTGGTATTTTCTCTTTATTTGCACTGGTGCGGCGGCATGGCAAGTGGACAGTGTTCCCGGCAATGGTGGGCGGGGCAGCGCTGCTGGCCGATGGCATGATCACGCCGCCCATTTCGGTGACATCGGCTATAGAAGGGTTAAGACATATACCGGCGCTGGAGGACATAGGTACCATGACGATCGTGTACATCGTGCTGGCTATTATTGCTGCCCTGTTCTTTTTCCAGCAGTTCGGTACATCGTCCATAGGCAAGGCGTTCGGGCCGTTGATGTTTGTTTGGTTCATGATGCTTGCCATATTGGGTATTCACCAGTTGAACATTTATCATAACTGGAACATACTTAAGGCCTTTAACCCTGAATATGCCATTGAGATACTGATCAAATACCCCAACGCCTTCCTGATACTGGGGGCAGTGTTCCTGTGTACTACGGGAGCTGAGGCTCTTTACTCGGACCTGGGGCATTGCGGGCGTGGTAATATCCGTATCTCGTGGCCCTTTGTAAAGGCCTGCCTGATACTTAATTACCTTGGGCAGGGTGCATACCTGCTGAGTTTGCCGGGCAATACCAAGTGGGACCCTTTGGTGAAAAACCCTTTCTACGAGATGATGCCGCAGTGGTTCGTGATACCGGGGATCATCATAGCCACATTGGCGGCTATTATTGCGAGCCAGGCAATGATATCAGGTTCCTTCACGCTTATTGGTGTTGCTATGAAGCTGAATTTATGGCCAAGGATGAAGATCAGTTACCCTACGGTAGAGCGCGGGCAGTCTTTTATTCCGGGTGTTAATACGCTGCTGTTTGCTGGTTGTGTGGTGGTAACACTTTATTTCCAGAAGTCATCGGCTATGGGTGCCGCGTATGGGTTAGCTATTACCACGACTTTCGTGATGACCTCGGTTTTGTTTGCGTACTATATGTTCATAAAACGGGTGCCTATAGTTTGGATAGTGGCTTACCTTGTAGTGTATCTAACCATAGAACTATCGTTCCTTACTGCAAACCTGGTGGAGAAATTCAAAGAGGGTGGTGCTGTTACGGTGTTCATAGCAGGTGCATTGTTTATGACTATGCTGGTGTGGTATAAGTCGCGAAAGATCAAAAACCGGTATGTGGAGTTTGTGCGACTGGAAAATTATATGCCTATACTGCAGGAACTGAGTAATGATACGAGTATCAATAAATATGCTACTCACCTTGTGTATCTGACCAGTGCCAATAACCCAAGAGAGATAGAGCATAAGATCATTTACTCCATACTATACAGTAAACCCAAGCGGGCTGATATATACTGGTTCGTGCATGTGGACGTACTGGATGATCCGTACACAACGGAGTATATTGTACAAACGGTGATACCGAATGAAATTGTTCGCGTTGAGTTCCGGCTTGGGTTCAGGGTGGAGCACAGGATACAGTATATGTTCAAGAAAGTGGTGGAGGAGATGGTGGCGAACAAGGAAGTGAACGTGGTGAGCCGCTATGAGTCGCTGAGCAAGAACAATGTGATGGGCGATTTCCGTTTCATAGTAATGGAAAAATTCCTGTCGCGCGATAACTCGCTGCCCATGTGGGAGCGCCTGATGATGCGCGGCTATTTCATACTCAAAAAAGTCAGCCTATCTGAAGAGCGTGGCTTTGGGCTGGACCCGTCGGACGTAACACTGGAGAAATACCCGATCTATGTATCGGCTATTCCTGATTACAATCTGAAAAGGATAAGGGATTGATCTGTTAGGATTTGGTGCATGGGTACATGGCTTTAGTCTCGCCCAATTGCACCAGATTGGAGAAATACCCCGATCTATCGGCTATTCCTGGTTATAGTCCGAAAAGATAAAGGATCAATTAAGAACGCCCCGGGATCAATACCTGTTGTAATCGGTATTGCGATTGCTATTATAATCGCCGTTGCTGCGATTGTAGTCGTTACCGCGGTTATAATCTGTACGGGGCGTACGTGGCCTGAAAGAGCGGTTCGGACCGGCACTCCTGCCGCCAGGGCTGCTTTTGCCGCCAGTGTTTGCCTTTGCTTCTTTTACGGAGATAATATTCCCTTCAAAGAAAGTGGCATCGAGGTTGTCGATAGCATCCATTGCATGGAACTTATCTGCCATCTCTACGAAGCCGAAGCCGCGCGACATGCCGGTAGCGTTGTCGAAGATTATTTTTGCAGATACCACTTCGCCGAATTCTGCAAAAAGGGGGCGAAGATTATTCACGGATGTTTCCGGATTGAGATTGCCTACGTACAGGTTCATAACAGAGTTGATTTTATGTTCGTTTTCCCATAAACATGTGAAAACACGTGGCAATATACTCATTTCTTTGGATTTAATACTATGTTTTGGGTCAGCATAGGAAAAATATGCCCGATCATGTGTATTTCGTGATGGCTGTTTTTTATAAAAAATTACAATTGATAGTAATTTCATTGTAATTTAGCGCCCTGAATACCCGCCTTGCGGGAATTCAAAGGTTAAAATTGAATTACCAGGATAAAATTGTTCAACCCAGACTAAAACAAGTGTTATCATTAAAAAAATCATCAGTATGAAAAAACTGTACTTACTAGTTTTGATTTTATTTGCAGGAATTGCCGCACATGCGCAAGTAGCACCTACTTTTGTTAATGGCTCGACAC
Organism: Flavipsychrobacter sp.; assembly: GCA_021155965.1. Classification (GTDB taxonomy): domain Bacteria; phylum Bacteroidota; class Bacteroidia; order Chitinophagales; family Chitinophagaceae; genus Nemorincola. The sequence continues at coordinate 85,023 of JAJNBJ010000005.1, read as the reverse complement.
AGACATTGACAGTATGCCAGAATTCATCGGCCACTGATATAAGCAGTATGCTGCACGTTGTGGATCCGGATATGATGGATATGGAAACATGGTCTGTTTTTGATGGCCCGTCAAATGGTGTGTTAGGTGGGTTCCCGCATATCGCAATGGCCATGGGACTAGCTATTCCTTCTGGGTTAACCTATATTCCTAATATCGGATTTTCAGGCCTGGATACTTTTGAGATACAGGTAAGCGATGGCATGTTTTCTGCTTTTACGGTAATTTATGTTACGGTTAATTCTACACCGGAAATCCATGATGAAGAAGACATCTGTGTTGGCGAAACGCTTTTCTTAGGTATGTCAATAAGTGGCGGCACGTGGAGCAGCAGCAATACAAGCGTTGCAACCGTAGGTACAACAGGGGTTGTTAATGGCTTATCTGCGGGAACAACAAATATTACCTATCAGATGTCAACAGGCTGTATGGATGTTGAGACGATCACTGTAAATCCGCTGCCAGCAAATATATCCGGCGATGACCACGTTTGCGTGGGATCTATGATGACATTGACGAACGGAACATCAGGAGGCGAATGGAGCAGCAGTAATACTGCCGTGGCTACAGCAGGTTCTACAACAGGCAATATTACCGGTGTTACGTCGGGAACAGCGACCATAACTTATATGTTGACCGCAACCGGTTGCTATGTTACTGCACCGTTGACGGTTAATGCGCTCCCAACCACCAGCGGTGGCTCGAGCGTAGCAATATGCTTTGGCAACTCAACCGGTATGACAGCAACAGGTGCAGATGTATATTCATGGTCTCCGGCTGACGGATTGAGCTGCACGAACTGCTCTAACCCAACGGCAAGCCCAACGGTTACTACCACTTATACGGTAACAGGAACAACTTATCATCCTACTACGACCACTATTGCGTATAACCAGGCATTTACCAATGGTGTTGCTCCTACCACTCAGTGCACAGCATGGGACCTGTTCAGGGCATCGCTTGTAAGCACTAACTATTATATTGGCTTTACAATGAGGGGCAGCCAGAATACTACGGGCATCTCCTGCACTGATCCGGCGGTTGCAAACGCTATTGCCAATGCACTGATGACTGGAACATTTTACACCGGATCTTCTGATGGACAAACATGGACTGTAGATATTGGCTGTGGCTCCGGCTGCGGCGGCGGTGTTGTGGAGTTGACAAACACAGGTAGTGGTTGCGGATGCGGCAGCGGTTATACAGTAAGACCAAATATAGGTAATGCAAACTGGGGAGGTATTGACGGGCCAACATGCACCGCGGTATCCCAAACCCTGGAAGTTGTGTTTTATGTGGGCGCCGGCTGCAGCAATTCTTCTACTGTAACGGTAACAGTTAACCCGTTACCTTTGGTACATAATGTGTTCGGCGGTGGCAGCTATTGCGAGGACTTAACCGGAGTTGCAATAATGCTTGACAGCAGTAACGGTGGTATCCGTTACCAGTTGTATAATGGTATGGCAACATCGGGTGCTACAGTGGATGGTATTGAAGATACGGTAAGCTTTGGGCTGCGTACAGCAGCAGGTACCTATAATGTTGAAGCTACAGATACGACAACAGGCTGTATCAACATGATGGCCGGCAGCGCTACTGTAACTATAATACCCACTGTGAACCCAACTGTGGCGATATACAGGAGCACCAGCGATACTTTATGTGAAGGCACCCCGGTAGCCTTTTCGACCTCTATAACAAACGGAGGATCTAACCCACACTATATATGGAAGGTTAACGGTTCTACTTCCGGTATTGACAGTGTTGGTTTTGGGCATACACCCACAGTTGGTGGCAGCCCCAGCAGGGTAAGCGTAATCTTGGTAAGCAATGCAGTATGTGCAAGGCCGGATACCGTGATGAGTGATACGATCACGACTATTATCTGGCCGAATGGAACGCCAACCGTTACACTGGGTGCAAGCCCGAATGACACAGTGTGCGAAGGCACAATGGTGACTATTAACCCAACAGTTACGTTTGCCGGTTATGGCCCAACTTATATATGGGTGAAGAATGCAAGCGTTGTAAGCACATCTTCTTCATATACATACACCCCGATAGACGGTGATGATATTTATGCGGTAATGACCAGCAACTACATGTGTCGTGATACGGATGTTGCTTACAGCAATGTGGTTGATATGACCGTGGTTGAGCCGGTTGTGCCTTCTGTTACTATTACCGGTAAGCCAGGCATGACCCTGTTGCCGGGCCAGGCTGATACGCTGACAGCTAATGTGGTTAACGGTGGCACTAACCCATCTTACCAATGGTACCTCAATGGTACCATACAAGCAGGCGCCACTTCGAATGTGTTCATCCGCACCAGCTTTAACAATAACGACTCTGTGACCGTTAGAGTAACGCGCAACGATGCCTGCAGCCTGTACACAGTTAATTCTGTGAAGCTGAGTGTATACAAAGTGGGCGTGCAATCACTTGCTGCGGGTAGTAATGTCTCTTTGATCCCTAACCCGAACAACGGTTCGTTCGCTGTTAAAGGTTCTTTAGGGCTGGTGGCTGATGAGGAAGTTATTGCAGAGATAACCAACATGATAGGCCAAACGGTTTACAGCGGCAAATTCATGACCCAAAACGGTAACGTAGATGCACAGGTGCAAACCAGTAACCTGGCAAACGGACAGTACATACTGAACCTGCATTCGTCGGCAGGAAATAATGTGGTTCGTTTTGTGATAGCGCGATAAGATAATTTTCTTCAAATATTGTAAAGGCAGCCTTCGGGCTGCCTTTACTGTTTAGGCATAGAGTTAATATTTATATGTAATGCAGTTAAAATCGAGTTAAACTGTTTCTTTATATTTTGTTGAGCCCTCCTACGGGCTATTTTTGTACCTTCGCACACCCGTTAAAAGACTTAGCGGGCTTTTTTGTAACGAATGTGATGGATATACTGGCAAAGATAGACCGCAGCAGGCTGCCGAAGCATGTTGCCATCATTATGGATGGTAACGGGCGTTGGGCAAAGGAGCGCGGGGAGGACAGGGTTTACGGCCACTACGAGGGTGTGGTTAGTGTGCGCGATATAGTGAACGCATGCGGAGAAATAGGCATACAATACCTGACGCTCTATGCATTCTCGGCTGAGAACTGGAACAGGCCTAAGGAAGAAGTAAACGCTTTGATGGAGCTGCTGGTAAATACCATAAGGAAAGAGGCTGATGAACTGAAGAAGAACAATGTGCGTATGCACGTGATAGGGGATCTTGCCAGCCTGCCGGAAGTATGCCAGAAGGAAATGCAGGAAGCTATATCTATGACGGCTGCGAATACGGGACTGAACCTGGTGCTTGCTTTGAGCTACAGTTCCAGGCTGGAGATCACTGAAGCCGCAAAAAAGCTTGCTGAGAAAGTAGCGAAGGGTGAAATGAAGGCTGAGGAAATTAACGATAAGGTTTTCCACCAGCATTTGCATACCGCGGCTTTTCCTGACCCGGAACTGATGATACGCACCAGCGGGGAACACAGGATCAGCAACTTCCTGTTGTACCAGCTGGCCTATGCCGAGCTCTATTTTACCAATGTGAACTGGCCTGATTTCAGAAAGAACAATTTATATGAAGCACTGCTTGATTACCAGCAGCGCGAACGCCGTTTTGGCAAGACAAGCGAACAAATTCAAACGAATACCCCGGAGCATGTATAAAGGCCTCAGATATAGCTTACTCATTTCTTTTATTTTCAGTTTCAGCATAGCCAACGCACAGTTAGGAGGCCAAAGCGGTGGCATCAATAAATTGATGCAGCAGGCTGGTGGAGAAGCACCTGCAAGGCCCGTGGAATATGAAATTGGTGGTATTAAAGTGAGTGGGGTGAAGTTTACTGATGCAGACTTGCTGATATCGGTGACGAACCTGTCGGTAGGGCAGAAGGTGAGGCTGCCGCATGACGTTAATATTGCCAATGCGATCAAAACGCTGTGGAAACAGGAGCTTTTCTCGAATGTGGATATAGCGATAGAGAAGTACATAGAGGATAAGGTATTTTTAATAATAGTTGTGGAAGAGCGCCCCAGGCTGAGCAAGTTCAACTTCAGGAATATAAAACCTGCAGAAGCAAAGGAGTTGAGAAGCAAGGTGGGGTTGGTGAATAATAAAGTTGTGACAGAGTCGACAAAGAAAGAGGCTGTGGTCCGCATTAAAAAGTTCTATTCAGATAAAGGTTATGGGAGAACAGAGGTTAAAGTACGCGAGCGGAATGATACCGGCGGCATCAATAAAGTGATACTGACATTTGATGTAGACAAGGGTACAAAAACACACATCAACCAGATAAATATAGTTGGGGCAGAGAATGCCAGCGAGATGCGCCTGAAGAAAGCGATGAAGGGAACCAAGGAAATGACCCGCTTTACATTGCACCCCGATGAAGATGTAAGTGTATATGATGGCCAGAAAAGAACTTTTGGCAGTTACATAAAAGAATTTGGGTTCCTGTCTCCCAGTAAAACATTGGCAGCGCTGGACCCGTACTTCAGGTTCAAATTATTTGCTTCATCGAAGTTCAATGAGGCGAAATATGAGGAAGACAAACAGTCACTGCTGAATTATTATAATACCCTCGGTTTCCGTGATGCGAATATTGTGGCAGACACGGTTTACTCTGTGAGGAATGGCAATATCAACGTAGATATAAAAGTGCGCGAGGGCAGAAGGTATTATTTCGGCGACATTACCTGGAAAGGAAATACAAGGTATACAAGCGAATTCCTGACAAGGGCATTAGGTATAAAGAAGGGCGATGTGTATAACCTTGCACTGCTGGAAGCACGAATAGGCAGACAGCTGAGCCCGGATGGTGCTGGTGAAGATATCAGCAGCCTGTATATGGATGATGGTTACCTGTTCTTTAATATTGATCCTGTTGAGTCGTCGATAGTCGGGGACACTATAAATTTTGAAATGCGCATGACCGAGGGCTCGCAGGCGACGATACGGGATATAAACATAAGCGGCAACGACCGCACAAACGAGCATGTGATACGCAGGGCGCTTTATACATTCCCCGGTGATAAATTCAGCCGCTCTGACCTTATCATGTCGCAGCGCGAAATTGCTAACCTGCAATTCTTTGACCAGGAGAAAATAGGTATACAACCTAAGCCACACGTTGAAGATGGAACTGTGGATATAGATTATACGGTTGTGGAAAAATCCAGCGACCAGTTGCAGCTTTCAGCTGGTTTCGGAGGTGGGGTGCGTTTTTATGGGAATGTTGGTGTAACGTTCAATAACTTCTCCATACGCAATATACTGAGGCCTAAAATGTGGGACCCGCTGCCTGTAGGCGATGGCCAGAAATTTTCGATCAACTATGCATCCAATGGACTGTATTATAACTCTCTTACTACATCCTTCACGGAGCCATGGCTTGGCGGTAAGAAGCCAAATTCGCTGACTGTGAACCTTACGTACAGCCGTTTCTCGCAGTCCACAGATCCCAGCAGCTCTTACCTGAGGGTGGTAGGTGGTGGTGTATCCATGGGCAAGCGATTGAAGTGGCCTGACAATTATTTTATCTTCAACTATGGTATCTTCTATAATAATTACCGCCTGAAGAATTATGCACTGATAGAAAATTTTGATAACGGATATAGCAACGACCTCCATTTTAAAATTGTCCTCTCACGTAATTCCATTGACAGGCCCCTTTATCCGAGGAGCGGATCGAATGTGACGTTCACATTCCAGTTCACACCACCATTCAGCGCATTCAGCGGATTAGATTATACTAATCAACCCTCACATGAGAAATATAAGTGGATAGAATACCATAAGTATAAGTTCGTTGCTGATTTTTACCAGAGGGTATATGGCAATTTAGTATTGCGTTTTGCAGCTAAGTATGGATTTTTGGGCTTCTATAATTCGGGGATAGGATACTCGCCATTTGAAAGGTTCCAGATAGGTGGGGATGGTATGACAATGGGTAACTTCTTTATTGGGCGTGATATCCTTGCACAGCGTGGTTATGATGTGTACGCGAATGCTGCTACCATATTCAATAAGTATGTTGTTGAACTCCGGTACCCATTCTCCCTGAGCCCAACGGCTACCATCTATGGGCTTGCGTTTATGGATGCAGCTAATGCATGGGATAGGTTCTCTGATTATAACCCAACAAAACTGAACAGGGATGCAGGGCTAGGCTTGCGTATATTCCTGCCTATGTTCGGGTTGCTTGGACTGGATTATGGTTTAGGGTTTGATAAAGGGGCCACTGATTTCAAGGGTATGGGTAAGTTCACATTCATGCTTGGATTTGAGCCTGAGTAAAGGGGTTTGTTAAATAATAGACAGGAATTTTGTTGCTTGGGTAAGCGGTTAAACTTTAACATCGAAAAATAATCTAACCTCAAACACTTTTGAAACGTTGTAAAACAAATCGCATATGAAAAAGGTAATTTTCAGTTTTTTGTTTTTGATGGCAGTTGTGACAGTAAAAGCACAACAGCATTACTGCATTATTGATTCCAAGTACATGCTCGATAAAATGAGCGATTACAAAGATGCCCAGAATAAGCTAGATGGCATATCGAAAACATGGCAGGAGGAAATAGACAAGATGATGGCCGAGGTAGATAACTTATATAAAAGCTACCAGGCTGAGAAACCCATGCTTTCTGACGAAATGCGCCGCAGGCGTGAAGATGAGATAGTGGCTAAGGAGAAGGCTGCAAAAGACCTGCAAAAACAGCGCTTTGGGTATGAGGGCGACCTGTTCAAAAAGCGCCAGGAGTTCATAAAGCCGGTGCAGGACAGGTTGTATAATGCTGTACAGAAAATGGCGCAAGGAAAAGGATATGACCTTGTGCTGGACAAAGCGGGTGGCATTACTTTATTCTACGCCGACCCGAAACTGGATAAAAGCGATGATGTTTTAAAAATTCTTGGAATAAACAAATAATGGCAGTTACTTTGCACTTCTAAAAATAAATAAAGAAAAAATTAAAAATGAAAAAGTTCATAATTCTCCTAGCCTGTGGTATAATAGCCAGCAATTTTGTTTTTGGTCAGTCGCTTAAAGTTGGATGGATAAATTCAGCAGACCTTTTGCAGGCTATGCCGGAGAGGGCAAAAGCAGATTCTGATATTACCAAGTATGCAAAGTCGTTCCAGGAGCAGATAGATATTATGATGAAGGAGTACCAGACCAAAGGACAGGACTTCCAGGCAAAGGAAAAAACTATGACCGATGCTATGAAGGAAGTGAAAATTAAAGAGATACAGGATCTGCAGAACCGCATAGAAAGCACGCAACAAAGCGCGCAGGAAAAATTGCAGCAAAAGAAGCAGGATATTTATGAGCCGATACTGGACAAAGCAACCAAGGCAATACAGGACGTAGCTAAGGAAAAAGGCTATGATTATATTTTTGACAAGAGCCAGGGAGCATTATTGTATGGCAAGGAAGCAGATAACATCCTGCCATTGGTGAAAGCGAAGATGGGGATAAAGTAAGGGCTGCCGGATACTTGATACCAGATATTTGTGCCCCGCAACGCGGGGCATTTTTATGTAAGAACGTTACTTTTGTATTATGCCTGAACAGATAAACATACTTGCTATAGAGTCATCGTGTGATGAGACGAGCGCTGCCGTGGTGCAGGATGGCAGAGTATTGAGCAATCATATTGCCACGCAAAAGGTGCATGAGCGGTTTGGCGGTGTGGTGCCGGAGATGGCATCGCGTGCGCATATGCAGAATATCATTCCTGTGGTTGATGCTGCGATGAAGGATGCAGGGGTTAACAAACAGGATATAACAGCAGTTGCATTTACGCAGTCGCCGGGGTTGATAGGTTCTTTATTGGTGGGCGCATGTTTCGCAAAAGCATATGCACAGGCATTGAATTTGCCGCTGATAGCTGTGCACCATATGCAGGCACATGTGCTTGCGCACTTTATTGAAGACAAGCCGGAGTTTCCCTTCCTGTGCCTTACGGTATCGGGTGGGCACACACAGATAGTTTTATGCAGGGGTTACCTGGATATGGAAGTAATAGGGGAGACCATTGATGATGCGGCAGGTGAGGCATTTGATAAGTTGGCTAAGATGCTGGGTATGCCTTACCCCGGCGGCCCACTGGTGGATAAGTATGCGGCCGAGGGGAATGCTGAATTATTCAAATTCCCGATGGCGGAAATGCAGGGGTATAATTTTAGCTTCAGCGGTATCAAAACATCGGTACTTTATTTTCTGCGCGACCAGAAAAAGAATGACCCTGATTTTGTGGATAAACACATCAAGGATATTTGTGCATCGGTGCAGCATACAATTATTAAAATGCTGATGGCTAAACTGAAGAAAGCAGCGAGAGACCTTGGTATAAAACATGTTGGTATTGCGGGTGGTGTATCTGCAAACAGCGGATTGAGAAAAACACTAAAAGAGACCGGCGAGCAACTGGGGTGGAAGGTGTACATCCCGAAGTTTGAATACTGCACAGACAATGCTGCAATGATAGGCATAACCGGTTATCATAAATACCTTAAAGGTATATTCTCTGACCTTGAAGTGAGCCCGAGCGCAAGGGCAACCTGGCAATGAGCAATACGTATTTTCAATTCAAACAGTTCAGGGTAGAGCAGGGGAATTGTGCGATGAAGGTGACAACCGATGCATGCATACAAGGAGCATGGACACCTGTATTGCCCGGAGTAAAAAATGTATTGGATATTGGGACGGGTACCGGTTTGCTGGCATTGATGCTTGCACAGAAGAACAATGAAATTACAATAGATGCAATAGAGTATGATGCAGATGCTGCTGCACAAGCGAAAGAAAATACTGGTAATTCACCATGGTGTGAAAGGATAAATGTTATTGAAGGTGATGTGCGGAATTATTCATTCAATATAAAGTATGACCTTATCATTACCAACCCACCTTTTTTCAGTAATAGTTTATTGGGCGATAGTGCAAACAAAAATATTGCAAGGCATACATTATCGCTGAGCTTTACAGAGTTGTTTGATGCCATAGCGTGTTGCCTAAACGATGATGGTTATTTATCGATACTGTTGCCTTTGGATGAGTACCTGCAATGGCAGGAGATAATGTCAGATGCGGGTTGGCAAGAACTTAGTGTGCTTTACATAAAACATACAACAAACGCTCCTGTAAAAAGGGTTGTGGGATTGTTTTGCAGAAAAGAAATTGAAGCACGGAATGAAACAACACTTGTGATAAAGAATGGACAAGAACTTTATACCGATGAGTTTGTTGCGCTGCTTGCTCCTTATTATTTGAATTTGTAAATGTTATAACACATCCCTGCCCCGGTCAAGATGGGAAGTGTAGTGTAAATAAAAAGAGCGGCTATGGCCGCTCTTTTTCTATTGTAAATTGATTTCAAAAATTATTGCATTGACTTGGCATCTTTGAGGAACTGCTCGAGGCCGAGGTCGGTTAATGGGTGCTTCAATAAGCCCAGTATTGAAGAGAGTGGGCAAGTGCAAACATCGGCGCCAGCTTCTGCACAACGAACAATATGCAATGGTGTGCGTATAGATGCTGCAAGTACTTCGGTCATAAAACCCTGGCCGTTGTATATGCTTACTATCTGCTCGATGAGTTGTACACCATCCCAGTTGCCATCATCTATGCGGCCGATGAAAGGAGACACATATGATGCGCCTGCTTTTGCTGCGAGGATAGCCTGGCCGGCAGAGAACACCAGTGTGCAGTTGGTGCGGATGCCGTTATCAGTAAACCACTTGATAGCTTTTATGCCATCTTTTATCATGGGCACTTTCACTACGATATTCTTATGTAGTGCAGCAAGCTTCTTGCCTTCTTCAACAATACCTGCAAAATCAGTGCTGATCACTTCTGCGCTTACAGGCCCGTCCACTACATCGCAGATTGCTTTGTAATGTGCTATTACGGCATCGGTTCCTTTAATGCCTTCTTTTGCCATAAGGGACGGGTTGGTAGTTACGCCATCAAGTATTCCGAGGTCGTGTGCCTCTTTGATTTGAGCAAGATTTGCTGTGTCTATAAAGAATTTCATTATTTATGATGTTTGATTTGTGATTTATGATTGAGTATTACCGGGTACAATTTTACTGATTTTTCATGTTTTTAATTGTTGTATTTTTCGTGGCAGACAGGATTTTTGTTAATTCCACTGATTCGTCGATCAATAACGATAGTTTTTTAGGCGGCAACATTTTCAAATCCATTATTACTTCAAGCCAGAATGAAGATTCATCCATTTCTTCCAGTGCAATATTCAATTTTGGGAGAAATTGTTTTTTTGATTGTGCGCGTGTGGCCGCTCTATAATTTGCTGCAGCGGAAAGAGAAGATCTTAGCAATTGTTTTGAGATAATACCGGCAGTCACTGTCTTTGGCAAGTTTTCGTATACCTTAATTGTGCGATAAGCAAAGGATTTTAACCTGTCTTTAAGTTCCTGTGCAGTCATGTAGGGAGATTAGAAGAGCAAGAGTAAAGAATATGGACCGGGAAAATCATAAATCACAAATCAAACATCACAAATAAAAAAACCTGGCAAGTTACTCACATCGCGCCGCTACGACCGCCCACCCTTGCTACATTCCTGTCCTGGGGGATTCAGCAGGAGCTGGCCGTATAAGACTTGCCAGGGGCGCAAAGGTAGGCAAAAATCAGTCTGGTTGAAAGGTTATGGCGGGCTTTTAAATATATTTTTTATCAGGGTTTAATTGCATCCATAGCCTAACTATTTATATATGTATTGTATGCTAGGAACTATGGAAGTCAGCAGCTATATTTATGGGATAAATGCTCAGCATAGCAATCCGGAAGGGGATAGCGTGAAAACCTGTAATAATATAGCAGGGTAGCGGGTTTCAGGCAGGTGAAGGGGACTTTTGTGGGTAACGGTGATGAACTATTGAGCTAAAAAATTTAGTTTTTTTTTAAAAAAAGAGCCAAAAAAGCTTTTGTTGAATATTTTTTTACTATTTTTCGGCATTATTTCATAAACTATATTAGATATGGGATCAGGAATTTTTTACTCTAAATCGGCAAATACTGTTAAAAATGTTAAGAAGAATGGATTATTAAGATCGTTTCTTTTTGCCGGTATTCTGTTATTCAGTATGCCCTTTTTCGCAAAGGCGCAGACAACACCACCTACGTTTAACAATGGCAGCGCGCAACCCTACCAGGCTTGCATGAACTCTGTCAATAACGATATTACGTCGTTGTTCTCTATTACTGATCCTGATTTTGAAGGCGAAACATGGACGCTGGTATCAGGCCCGTCATCGGGTACTGTATCTGGTTTTTCGGCGTTCGATTTTTCAACCGGCGGTACGCTTACGCTTACCACAACCACGATCTATTATACGCCTAATAGCGGTTTTACGGGTCTTGACCAATTCGTAGTTGAGATCAGGGATAATTCTGGTATGTTCAGCACAACTACTGTTAATGTATCTGTAACGCCACTCCCATCATTTAATATAGACAATATAGCTGCAGTATGCGCAGGTGCAACCAGCACTACTTTAACTTACTCTGCTTTAGCTAATGTTGGCCCTACCACAGCTACATTTATCAACCAGTATGGCCCGGCTACATGGGTTAGGCCTCCCGGTGTAAACAGTGTTGACTTTGATGTGCAGGGTGCTGTAGGCGGCGGCGATACGTACAGTGGCGCACCATTGCCGGGCAATGGTGGCCGTGTTACCGGTACGCTTAATCTGCCACTTGGTGTTACATCATTAAGCCTTTACGTTGGCCAGGCCGGTGCAAATGGCTCTACAATGGGTGCTGCGGCAGGCTGGAATGGCGGCGCAGGAGCTACTTTTTACTTCTTTGGTTCAGGCGGTGCTGGTGGCGATGCTTCTGATATCCGTATGAATGGCAATACTTTAGCTGACCGCGTAGTAGTAGCGGGCGGCGGCGGCGGCGCAGGCTGGGACAGCCCAGGTGCAAGCTGCGGTGGTGCAGGTGGCGGTGTCATTGCCGGTTCAGGCTGCAACAATGTAAGCGGCCAGCATGCAGGCGGCGGCACCAACCTTGGCGGTGGCGCAGGCTCTACTTATACAGCTTCAAGCTGGACGCCCGGTTCTAACGGCACATTCGGCTTTGGCGGCGCTGGCAGCCCACAGGGTATCTCTGGCGGCGGCGGCGGCGGCTGGTACGGCGGCGGCGGCGGCGTGTGGAATGGCGGCGGCGGCGGCTCAAGCTACGCTCATAGTGTTCATACTACAGGTGTTGTGCATACCCCGGGTTATAATATTGGTGATGGTGTCATCAGTCTTAATTATAATATCCCCGGTACATTCACTATTATATGGAATAATGCTACAGCTTACTCCAACGGTTTTGTGGATATAGTAGGTGCGCCACTTACAGGCTCTCCACTTACTATTCCTTTACCTCCCGGTGCGGCCCCGGATACTTATACCGGCGACCTGACCATTGATAACGGTACATGTACCAGCGTTACTTATCCGATCTATATTACCATCCACCCAATTCCTGATGTAGCTCCTGTAGCTGACCAGGTAATGTGTGATAATACGGTAACTACCCCGGTTATATTCACAGGTGCTGTGCCGGGTACTTCATTCGACTGGACAAATGATAACCCAATAATAGGCTTACCTGCAAGTGGTTCTGGCCCTATTGGTTCGTTCACTGCTGTTAACCCAACTGCAAACCCGATCATTGCAACTATAACTGTTACACCAAATGCTAATGGTTGCACAGGCACACCGGTAAGCTTCACTATTACAGTTTACCCAACTCCTACACTTACAAGCACACTTTCGCCCGGCGCAGTTTGCGACAGTGCTATACTTAATTATATACCAACCAGCGGAACACCAGGCACTACCTTTACATGGTTCCGTAACCCGGTTACGGATATTGCTAACATTTACGCAAGCGGCTCTGGTAACCCTGCCGAATACCTGGATAATACCAGCGCTAACAGTGTGACTGTTCCTTACCAGTATGTACTGGCGGCTAATGGCTGTTTCAATACACAGTATGTGAATGTGGTTATTCACCCAACACCAACATTGAGCACATCCCTGGCTCCCGGTGCTATCTGTAACAACACTGTATTTAATTATACACCGGGCAGCGCTACAGTAGGTACTATATTTACCTGGAACCGTAACACGGTAACCGGGATCACTGCTCCTCCTTTTACAGGCAGCAACAATCCTTTCAGTTCTGATTATGCTTTGGTGAATACCACAAGCGCACCGATAGAAGTGCCATATGTATATACGCTTTATGCTAACACTTGTATCAATACACAAACTGTTGTGGTAACAGTTAACCCAACTCCAATGTTGAATTCAGGCACAACGCCTCCGGCTATCTGTAACAACACTATGTTCGTTTATGGACCAGGTTCGGCAACAACAGGCACAAACTTCAGCTGGAGCCGTGGCGCTGTTACTGGTATACTGCCAGCAACAAACAGCGGCATTGATTCTATCATAGAAACACTTACCAACACTACACCTAACACAATCCCAGTTACTTATACTTACACGCTGATGGCGAATGGCTGCAGCAATACACAGAGTGTAGTGGTTAATGTTTATCCGAAACCAATGCTGAGCACTGCAACCAATCCTTCACAGTGCGACAGTACCATATTCAACTATCCTCCAGCCAGCCTTACTCCGGGTACTACATTTACATGGAGCCGTGCAGTAGTTACAGGCATCAGCAACCCAATGGGCGCAGGTACCAACAATCCTAACGAAATACTGAAGAACACTACGCCAAACTCTGTAGTTGTTCCTTATGTGTTTACATTGTCGGCTAACGGTTGTACGAATAACCAGACTGTTAACCTGACGGTTCACCCAACACCAAAGCTGAGCAGCTCGCTTGCTCCTGGTGCAATATGCGACAGCGCTACATTCAACTATATTCCTGCAAGTAATACAGCAGGTGCAAGTTTTGCCTGGTTCCGTCCTTACATACCTGGTATCTATGCAGTAGCTTCTTCAGGTGTAGGTAACCCCAACCAGCAACTGATCAACTCTACTTATGTAGTTGTGGATGTAGCTTATACATACACGATCACTGCTAACGGTTGCAGCAACGAGCAGAATGTGGTTGTGAAAGTTAACCCTACTCCGAAGCTGAACCCACCTTTCTCTACAACAGTTTGCAGCGGTTCGCAGTTGAACTATGTTCCTGCAAGCTACACTCCGGGTGCATTGTATGCATGGAACCGTCCTGCTGTAGGCAACATCACTCCTCCGACTTCTTTTGTGTCTGTAGGCAATGGCGAAATTCATGAAACTCTGTGGAATGGAACATTAGCTCCAATTACTGTTGACTATATATATAGGTTAACAATAGGTGCTTGTCCTAACCTCTACACCCAAACTGTGAAAGTGGTGGTTAACCCAACTCCGAACAAGCCTGATATAATCACAAGCCCAATGTCTGGCAACCTGTGCGCAGGTACTATGTTCCAGAACTTTGGTGCAGCATTCCCGCTGGATAAATTACACTACCAGTGGAGCGCAACAAATGCAGAGATATATGCTACTGGCAGCAATAACCAGTATGCTATCGTAAACTTCCGTAACCCGGGTACTGCGGTTGTAACCATCACATCTAACGTAAATGGGTATGGCTGTAAGATCAGCAACTCAGTTACTGTAAATGTTAGCGGAGAGACCAGTGTTGACCTGCCTGAAGTTATCTACTTCAACGGCCAGTTCATCTGCCTGAAGAACGGCGATGGTATCAGGTACCAGTGGGGCTATGATGATGCTGCTTCTCTTGACTCTACTATACTGACAGGTGAAAATGACCAGCATTACAATAACGCCAGCCCTGATTTTGTTAACAAGCGCTACTGGGTAATGGTTACTAAGGGCGGAGACGCCTGCTGGCAGAAAGCTTACTACAACAGGCCTACAGCTATTGAAGACGTCAATGCTTTGTCTCTTGTGAAAGTTTATCCAAACCCGGCAAGTGATGTTGTTAATGTAGAAATAAATGCGAGTGTAATTGGAAATGTACAGGTAGAAGTATTGAACCTATTAGGCCAGAGATTAAGCATACAGGATGATGTGAACCGCAAGGCGAGCATCAATGTATCTGCTCTTCCGGCAGGGGTTTATCTGATAGATTGTTATATGAATGGTACTAAAATCGCGACAAACAGGTTCATCAAAAATTAATTTAATCAACTAAAACACGCATAGATGAAAAAATTGTTTTTCTTCTTACTAGCAGCAAACGGAGCGTTATCGGCGTTCGCCCAGGATGCGAATTCTAATGCGAACTCAGAAGACAAATCAAAGACTAAGTCGCATAATCGCCGTTGGTATAAAAACGATAGCCTGCTGCCCCGGTGGGTTGTTGACATCAACTTTCTTGGCGGTGTTCTTACCCAGGAATACAACTTAGCTAATACTTACGGCAACTATACGAATGGCATAGCCGGCAATAATACCGGTGAAATGAAGTTCAATAATGGTATGTCGTATGGCGGAGATATCCAGCTGGGCTATTTCTTTGGCCGCAGGGGGCATTTTGGTGTTGGTGCAGGGTTAGCTTATTTCTACCAGACCGGTGAAGTGACCCTAGATGGTTTCCGTGTTCAGTACCAGTCTACCGATGGTATGGGTAATACCTTCAGGCAGATCATCACAACAAATAACCGTGGTATACCAATGACTAACAGGATCACTGAGAAAGTGACCATTGATAACCTGAACATTCCTTTGTTGCTTAAATACAAAACAAGGTTCTCACGCAGGTTTGGCTTTATGGCTGATGCCGGTATTATGTACAATGTGCAGTGGAAGAATGCTTATGAAACAGACGCCGCATTTGATTACGAAGCTATCTACCAGTTCACTAAACCAGGAGATGGCAGGCCAACAGTGTATGATAATGGTGTAACGCCAAGCACTAAGAGTTACCTGATCACACAAGCGGCTTATGCTAATGTACATGGTGGCAACGGTAATGGAGATGTGAATGGTTATTTCAATTCACAGCGTGCGCAGGGTTATAATGTTGGCTTGGGTATGGCACCGACGCAGAAGAAAGGTACTGTTGATTACCTGACCGGTTCAGTTGGTTTCTTGTTCCGCCCTGCTTTGAATTACTTCCTGTCTGATTGGTGTGCTTTGAATATTGGCGGCTACTTCCTGTACCAGCCGTTTAATAATTCTGTTCCTTCAAACTACAGGATGACAGATGGTGTAGGTAGCTATAACTCTTCATTGAACACTGTATCTTCAGGCAGTGCAATGTCTTACGGCGGTAACCTGGGTGTTCGTTTCATGTTCGGCAACAAAATGCCTCCTCCAGCGATCACGTTTGTTGACCAGACCGATCCGTCAGCTTGCGGTTCATGTGATGGTGCAGTTGTCCTTTATGGTTTACCTGCAGGCAGGAATGTAACTATTACTTATGACATGAATGGCATACCACAAACTGCATATTCAGGTGCAGTATCTGGCGATGGCTCTGTGAAACTGAGCAATATGTGCGCAGGCTACTACACTAACTTAGTTGCGAAAGTAGGTGGCAAATCATCTGCACCAACAACTGTTATCCTTAACGAGCCTGTTATCAAGATCGCTTCTACAACTTCTACTAATCCTTCTGCTAACGGTAAATGTGATGGTACTATCACTTTCGTTGGTATAGGTTCAGGAAGGTCTGTAACAGTTAACTATAACTTTGACGGCACTGCACAACCAGCTTACACAGGTACTGTTGGCATGGATAACAAGCTGACACTTACCGGCCTTTGCGGTGGCGCTTATACCGGTATCGTAGTATCGGCTAACAACTGTACAGGTGGCTCAAACGATGTTACCCTGGTAACACCTCCGCCACCACCGGTTGAGAAGCCACGCCAGCCAGCTATTGATCCTTCTACTCCAATCCTGTTTGACCTCGGCAAAACACAAATACATGAATCTTCACTGGACATCCTTGAAGAAGCTGTACTTGAGCTGAATGACAACAAGAATTCTTACATAATCATCGACGGTCACACCGACGATATTGGTACGCCATCATCTAACAGGGTGCTTTCTTACAAACGTGCACAAGCCGTTAAAGAATACCTGAAAGAAATGGGTATAGATGATAAGCGCCTGATAACTGTAGGCCACGGTGAAGAGCAACCAGTTGCTCCGAACAGTTCATCAGAAGGCCGTGCTAAGAACCGCCGCGTTATCATGACGTTGAGGAACTACGAGAACAAATAGTCAGGTCATTTTTAATACAAAGAGGCTAGCTTTCAGGAGTTAGCCTCTTTTTTTATTGATACACCTAAACATATGATGATCAATTACTAGGACAATATATAAATATTAATTCGATTTATTTGAAAAATGAGTATACTTTTGCCATCCATTAGCCTCTTTTATTGGGTTCTATTTTTGTTACTCCTGATCAGGATCATCTCAAGGGATGGCCAAAATCATAGTTTAACAATAGTGTGGCAAGTAATATTGTGAGTGCTAGGATTGTTGAACTAATTAAGGTATTGTCTTGAAAATGATGCAAAAGAGTTTGTCAGTGAATATAGCCGTAATAGGCTCAGGAGAGATGGCAGCATTGTACGCAGCGCGCTTTGCAATAGCCGGCCACGAGGTTTTCATCGCACCCGATTGTGCGGATAAGATACCACAGAACGGGTATACATCAATAGATAACCTGCATGGTTGTACTATTGAAGAAGCATCGGAAGCAGCAGATATTATAGTTATTGCTACGCAGCCAAAGAATGTCAGGGAGGTTTCCTACTGGTTGGGTGATGTGCGCGGTAAGGTTGTGATAGATGCTACTGCGAATTTTATTGCTCCTGTAGGAGAGCAGATAAATACGGTGGGGGCCATAAAAGCAATAACCGGGTCTTCGAATGTAGTAAAGGTATTCTATACAAAAGGGTACGAAAAGCTACTGAAACCTCTGCTGAAGAATGATAAACCTCACTTTGTGCTGGTAAGCGAAAATTCTAAGGCGAGAGAGGTTGCAAAGATCATTTCCAGGGATCTGGGTATAAGCGGGTTCATCGACCTTGGCAGCTTTGAATCGATAGCTTTATTTGATTCGCTTGCTAATTCGTGGAGGGAACTTGCGCTGAAGAACAAACCCCTTGTAGATGCATAAAGCAATTATTTCTTAGAGCTTTTCTTTTTACCTTTTTTAGGTTCAGGTTCTTTTTTAGCTGTTTTTTGTTCTACGGCTGTTTTTACCATTGCCTGAACTTCATCGAGCGTATATGTGGGCTTAGCACCTGCTGATGTTCTGAGAAAGGGTATAGCTGTTTTTGCAGACTCAAGTGCAACAAACTCAGCTTCGGCAAATGAGTTCTCTTTTTCTGAGACAAAAAAATCTGCATTGAGCACCGCGATATGCAGCAGGTAATAACCATCGTTCTCGCTGTAGGCTGCGCTTTTTATTTCCAGCTCTTTTGCAAGCTCCGGGTAACCCATTGCTGAAACCTTGTAATTGCCTGACTGGCCGTTAACCGTAAGCAAAACCCGGTGCTCGCCTTTCACAGTTACCGGCACACGCCACTCATTTTTAATGGTGATGTAATTAGTGCCCTCGGTTAACGGGCCGGCATAAAAGTCGGCATTAAATGTTATGATACGGTAAGGCTTGGTGATGCCGCAGTTTTCCAGGTCGTCGCTCTCCTTAAAACCATGATCTTTTGCATCTCCGGGTTGAATTTTGCCTACAAATGCATCCAACTGGCCTTCGGCAGCTTTCATAACCAGCTTGTCCGTATCCGTTTGTTGCGGGGTGAAAAAGCTGCAACATACAATAGCCAATATACCTAAAAAAGCTCTGAACATTCTGCCTGATATTTAATGCAATATACAAATCATATAGTTTCTGCTAGAACCTGAAGTTATAGGTGATGCTGGGGAGTATGGGCATTATAGATACCTGGTAGACCTTCACCTGCACACCTTTGCCCACTGAGCCTTCGGTGTCCACATACAGGAAGTATGGGTTTCTGCGGTTATATATATTGTATACCGAAAGGGTCCAGCTTCCTTTCCATTTACGGGGTTTCTTCTTTTGTGGGGTATAGGTTACCGAGAAATCCAGGCGGTGATAGGGTGGTAGCCGGTAATTGTTTAGCTTGCTATACTCCTGCTGCACTTGTCCATCTATAAAATAGTAGGCTGTAGGCAGTGTTATTGCATTACCCGAACCAAAGACAAAAACAGTAGAAGCGCTCCACTTGTTGTTGAATTCGTAGGAGCCTACAAGAGAGAGGTCGTGCCGGCGGTCGTATTTTGCAGGGAAAGTTTCGCCATTATTTAATTTGGGAAAGGTGAGGTTTGTCCAGGCAAGCGTATAGCCTATCCATCCTGTGAATTTGCCCCGGGTCTTATTAATAAAAAATTCTGCACCATATGCCCGTCCCTTGCCAAACACATAAGACAACTCAGGGTCTTCGATGGAATTGGGGACATAACCATCCATATACTGCACCTGGTTTTCCATCTCTTTATAGTAGATCTCTACAGAGGTTTCCAGCCTGTCATCCAGGAAATTGTGGAAATATCCCGCTGAATACTGCCACGCCACCTGTGGCTTTACCAAATAAGTGCTGGGCACCCAAACATCGGTGGGTAAGGTAGTGCCGTTATTAGACACCAGGTGGAGGTATTGGTAAGTGCGGGAGATACTTGTTTTCATCGATGATACATCACTGAGGACAATTCGGGTATTGATGCGCGGCTCCCATCCGCCATAATCTTTAATAGGGTTGCCTTTACCATATACAGTGCTGTCAATCCTGTTGCCATTGAAATCGCGGATATAAGAGGTGTATGGGCCAACCTGCTGAAACCATGAATAGCGAAGCCCTGCATTTATTTTCAGCCATTTTGTTACATCGAAATCGTCGAGTATGTAAACGCCTGTTTCATGCCCGTACTTCACAAAAGCATTGCTGGGTTCAAGCCGTATAGTATCTATAAGGCCGGAAACCTGGTTGGGAATGAATTTGTGATAGGTATATGCAACTCCTGCTTTGAAATGATGGTTGTTGGAGGTATAGTAGTCGAAGTCTGTTTTGGCATTGTAATCACGTATGCCGGAAGCTATTTTTATAGCAAAATTGTTTTGGCTGAAATTGGATGCGAAGTTGTAATCATTGTATACCAACGTTGTGTTAGCAAATATTTTTGAACTGAATTGATGGTTCCAGCGAAGGGTGCCTGTTTTGTTGCCCCATGGCACATCGGCTTTAAATGTGCCCCGCTCATTCGCAAATTTGAATTTATCTACACCCCAGTAGCCACTAAGGTATAAACGGTTTCTCTCTCCGAATTTGTAATTGGCTTTTAAATTCAGGTCGTAAAAATAGTAGCCCGTATTTTCCAGCCTTTTAGAGAAGGGCCTCGCAATGGCGTCAATATAAGTACGCCTGCCGGCTATCATAAAAGAACCTTTTTCTTTCTTTATTGGCCCCTCGAGGGTAAGGCGTGAAGCTATAAGCCCAATGCCGCCTTCGGCATGGTATTCTTTCATATTGCCTTCTTTCATCGAAACGTCTACAACCGATGATAGCCTGCCACCATAATTAGCAGGCGCGCCGCCTTTTACGAGGGTGACATCTTTTATAGCATCTGAGTTGAAAACAGAAAAGAAGCCAAATAAATGGCCTGTATTATAGATTGTAGCCTCATCCAGCAATACAAGGTTTTGGTCGGGGCCGCCGCCGCGAACGTAAAAGCCTGAATTACCCTCTCCCGCAGACTGCACGCCAGGCAGTAGTTGCAGCGTTTTCAAAACATCCACCTCGCCAAAGATAACGGGCAGGTTTTTGATGCGTTCTATAGATAGGCTGATAGTGCCCATCTCCGAATTTTTCACATGCTCATCTTTGCGCCCGCTGGTAATTTCTACTTCCTTAAGCTGGGTGCTGCTTTGCAGTTCGGCAGTATAAGCAATACTTGTGGTAAGGTCTATTTCCTTCAGCAGTGGCTTATATCCTACAAACGAGTATGCAACAGTATATTTACCGGGTGGGACTGAGACAGAATAGAAACCGTAACTGTTAGTTTGCCCTCCCTGGTTGGCTTCCTTTATATACACAGTTCCCGCTACAATGGATTCTCCTGTGGCTGCATCACGCATATAGCCGCTAAGGGTCACCTTCTGGCTGAAAAGCGTTAACGGTGAGAGGATGATAAAAAGGAGTAAACAGCGGAGAGCCATCAGTTGCAAAGGTCTTAAGGGTTTATAGGGAATCGGTTACCTCACCACACTCCAGCATTTTTTTGCCGAAGTAAGGATTTTTTATTTCACTTTCCTCACTCAGCCAGTAAGCGCCTTTATCATTGAATGCCATTGGGCAATACTGGTGATATATTTTGGCGTTTTTCAGTTCTGCTTTATGTGCAAGCCCATAAATAGATGTTGAAATCTGCTCAAATACGATGCGCTGCTTTTCACAGGTTTTGTCATCAATACTGGTTATTGTTTTGCTTGCGGTAATTATAGTATCAAGATAAGGGGCCAGGTGTGCTTTGTTTATGGAGTCATTTTGCAGGGAAATGAGAAAATCATTTGCCTGGGATGCCAACTGGCCGGCGGCACTGTTTGCATCTGCAGCTTTGGTAGCTACGAGCGCATTCTTCAGGACGAAGTATTTTTTTACTACTTCCATAAGCCCGGATGTGCCTGCATCACCAAGATTGCTTTGTGGTTGTGGTTTCGGTGCTGCTACGGCAGTTTCTGTGGTTTGGCTGTTTGTGTTGGCAGCTTCGTTGTTACAGCTTGCAAAGGAACAGCAAATAAACAAAATGAAAATATATCGCATAGTCAAAAAATATTGTTACAAAAGTACAGGAACAATTGATGCCACGGGACAATGTTCGTAATTTTGCGCACTTATGTTGATCTCATTACAAAATATTACATTTTCATTCGGGGCGAGGGCTATACTGGAGGATGCAAGCTGGCAGATACATACCGGGGAGCGGATAGGGCTGGTGGGCAGTAATGGTGCGGGAAAATCGACATTACTGAGGTTGATGACAGGCGCATATACAATAGATAGTGGTGTGATCAACAAGCCTAAAGATGTATCCCTGGGATTTTTTAACCAGGACCTGCTGAGCTTTTCTACAAACGAATCTATATTGAAGGTGGGTATGCAGGCGTTTGAAAAAGCGCATGCAATTGAGAAAGAGATGGAGCAGCTGCTAAAGGAGCTGGAAACCAAACCTGATGATGCAAAGTTGCTGGATGATTACAGCCATGCACTGCATGATTTTGAAGTAGCAGGTGGCTATGAAATGGAGCATAGGACAGCAGAAGTATTGGAAGGGTTAGGATTTTCCACGGCAGACCTGCGAAGGCCCTATGATCAATTCAGTGGTGGATGGCGGATGCGTGTGCTGCTGGCAAAAATGATGTTGCAGCAACCGGAATTGTTATTGCTTGATGAGCCTACCAACCACCTTGACCTTCCGTCTATTGAATGGCTGGAAAGATATCTCATCAGCTATCCGGGTAGCGTGGTCATCGTATCGCATGATAGGTACTTCCTGGACAGGATGGTGACGAAGATAGTGGAGGTATGGCAGCGTGGGCTGCACCAGTATAGCGGTAACTATACCTTCTTTCAGCAGGAGAAAGAAGAACGTATGGTGCTGCAGCAGCGCGCCTTTGAGAACCAGCAGGATTATATACGCCAGCAGGAGCGCTTTATTGAGCGTTTCAGGGCAAAGGCTACCAAGGCAGCGGCTGCCCAAAGTGCCATAAAAAGGTTGGACAAGCTGGATATTATTGAAGCGCCTGATAGCAGCATGCCCGTCATGAACATCAACTTTGATGTGGCGGTGCAGCCGGGGAAGATAATATGTGAGCTGAAGGATATTTCAAAATCATTCGGGCCGCAGGAGATATTCAGGCATGCAGATGCAGAGATAAACAGGGGCGATAAGATAGCCTTGATAGGCGCGAACGGCAAGGGTAAATCCACGCTGTTGCGCATTATAACAGGCAGGGAATCTTACGAAGGAGAGCGTAAATGGGGGCATAATGTAGAGGAATGTTTTTATGCACAGCACCAGTTGGAGGCGTTGAACATAGAACTGGAGATATTGGAAGAAATGAAGCTGTGTGGCAGTGGCAAGAATGAACTGGAACTGCGCCAGCTATTGGGTTGTTTCCTGTTCAGTGGGGATGATGTATTTAAGAAGATAAAAGTATTATCGGGTGGGGAGAAGGCGAGGGTAGCACTGGCAAAGGTAATAGCGGCCAAAGGCAACTTCCTGCTGCTGGACGAGCCTACCAACCACCTGGATATGCAATCTGTAGAGATGCTGATAGAGGCATTGAACAAATACAAGGGCACGCTCATTATAGTATCGCACGACCGTTATTTTATCAGCAGGACGGCTAATAAAATATGGAATATTGAGCAAGGCAAAATAAATGAGTTTGTAGGTGGCTATGATGAATGGCACACATGGTACGAGGACAGGCAGAAAAGAGAACAAGCAGTTGTTGCTGCACCTGCAAAACCACAGCCCGCCGCTAAAAAAGAAGAGCAACCTGCACCGAAGAATAATGTAAGCAACGACCAGTTGAATGCTCTCCGCAAGGAATTGCAGAAACAACAAAAGCTGTTCCAGAAGCTGGAGGAAGAAATAAATAAGCTTAAGGTTGCTGCCTCCGAACTGGAAGCAAAGCTTGCAGATCCTGCGTTTTATTCAAATAATAAGGAGTTTTTGAAGGTTGATGAAGAATACCGCCAGCATAGCGCTAAATTGGAGCAGTTGAATAAAGAATACGATAAATCGTTTGAGCTGATAATGGAGCTGGAAGAGAAGTTGGGATAATTGATCAGGGGAGGATGTTGACAATAGTTCCAACTGCTGTGTACTTGTAAACTTCATCAATTTCCTCGTCTGTGAGTGCTATGCAGCCCAGTGTCCAGTCTTCTTTTACGTAGTCTTCTGCTAAATGGCCGTAACCGTTGGGCAGGCCGTGTATCTTGATATCGCCGCCTGTTGGTTTGCCATACCGGCGGGCATATTCTCTGTCTTTTGCTGCGGGGTATGATACCCCAAGCGCCTTGTGGTAATGGCTGTGCGGGTTCTTGCCATTTATGTGATAGATGCCTTCAGGTGTTTTGCCGTCATTCCGGAAATGTTTAGCTCCCTCAGGTGCGAAGCCCAGGCAGACATGATATGATTTCAATAAGTTACCGCGATTATATACACGCATCTGCCGTTGGTGTTTTATGACGACTATGCTGTCTATAGGTTTGTTGAGTATTGTTTTTGGGTTGTCGGGAGCGGTTAACGCTCCCGACTGGATACAGGTGCAGTGCGATATAACCAGCAAAAAAAGTATGTGGTTCATTAATGGTAGTTTTATAAAAGATGCATGAACTGCATATTTTCCATAAATATTTCTAGGCTTTAATGCAATAGTTTAAGATTGAATGCGTTACATTGTGGTATCGTGAAAGCAGGCTTATGAGTGGTTTAATCAAAAGTTTAAATCATGGCGCAAATTTCTAAAGTATGGCTGTTTACGGCCCTTATTGTGAACACGTCTGCCTCCGCCCAGGATGTACATTATGTGCAATTCGATGCTACACCGCTTGCGGTTAATCCTGCTTTAACTGGCATGTTTGATGGCAGTATGCGGATGTCTGCTTTGTACAGGAACCAGTGGGCAAATGAAATCATTCCCTATGTCACAAGTGGTACCTCTTTTGATATGCCTGTTTTTACCGATAAAAAAAAGAATTATGTGGGTATGGGTACACAAATTATAAGAAACACAACAGGGGATGGGACGCTTTATAGCTTCAGTATGATATTTTCTGCCGCTTATCACAAACATTTTGGCAAAAAGGATGGTAATATTTGTGATTTTGGGATTGGCTTGCAAGGAGCTTATTTACAGCGTAATTATGACGTAGCTTATTTATTTTATGGCGGAGAATTTTTGTATGGACAATTTGCCAATACCTGGGGCAGTGGGATAAGCTTTATGGAGTTGAATGTTGGTTTATCGTTCTCACAATCTTTAGGGCAGCATTTTAATTATACGATTGGATTATCAGAAAATAATATCAGGGAGCCTTCTGAAAAGTGGCAGCAACAACAGGCAATCGGTACAGGTATCGTTAGAAATACAACAGGGGTGTTTTCAGCTATCTGGAGGCCAGGCAAGCTGTCATTTCGACCCTGTATACATGTTGTTGTAAGTAAATTGCGGACTGCAATTATCGGTGGGAACGAATTTCACTATACTGTAAGTAAAAATAAGCAACACAATAATCCGGTGTCAGTTTTTGCAGGCGGCTGGTATCGTCTGGATGATATTGCCTCAGTAACTGTTGGTGCTGAATTTTTGAGAGTACGCATAGGTATGGCAGTTGATTGTACTCCTGTACCTCGACATATGAAATATAGTGGTTTAGGCGCAGTTGAGTTTTCCGTTAAATATACCACTCCTGCTAATTTATGGTCAGCTAAGAAACGGGATATACCTCACAACAGGTTCTAACCTTTTCCCAATTCCTCCCAAAACTCAGCCCCACGGCGTGTATGCGGAAGAACAATAGTTCCGCCCACAATATTTGCCACGGCAAATATCTCGTACATCTCTTTGGTGCTTACACCCTGCTCATGGCATTTTATGAGGTGGTACTTAATACAGTCGTCGCAGCGCAGCACCATACTGGCTACAAGGCCCAGCATCTCCTTGGTGCGGGTAGATAGGGCACCCTCGGCATAAGTGTTGGTATCCAGGTTAAAAAGCCTGTTGATGACCATATTTTGCTTGCCGAGGATCACCTCGTTCATTTTGCTCCTGTATTCGTTGAATTCCTGTAGTTGGCTCATGTTTTTCTTTTTGTAGAACATCAAAAGTAGAAAGTAGCAGGTGAAAAGTCAAAACTAGCCAGTATTTTTGCGCAAATGGGTGAAGAACACATAAGCCTCAATAAATACATCAGCTCATCCGGCTTTTGCTCGCGCAGGGAGGCCGATAAGCTGATAGAGCAGGCGAGGGTGACCATTAATGGCGAATTGGTACTGGCGGGTGCCAAAGTAGCCCCCGGCGATCGGGTGGAGATAGACGGCGAACCCATAAAAACAAGCAAGAAAAAGCCTGTTTATATAGCCTGCAATAAACCGGAGGGTGTGACTTCCACTACAGACTTAAAAGACAAAACAAATATCATTTCTTTCCTCAACCACCCTAAACGTATATTCCCAATAGGCAGGCTGGATAAGGATTCTGATGGGCTTATATTCCTGACGAACGATGGAGATATAGTGAATAAAATACTCCGTGCCAGCAATAATCATGAAAAGGAATACCTCGTAACAGTGGATAAGACAATCGATCATGATTTCGTACAGAAAATGAGCAACGGATTGCCT
The DNA here is from genome assembly GCA_021155965.1 of Flavipsychrobacter sp. Classification (GTDB taxonomy): domain Bacteria; phylum Bacteroidota; class Bacteroidia; order Chitinophagales; family Chitinophagaceae; genus Nemorincola. The sequence goes on along the minus strand of JAJNBJ010000005.1, from coordinate 58,563 downwards.
GTTCTCGGTACGAGGACAAAAAAATGTTTTGTTCGGCAGGAAGGTGGGAGGCGGTTCAGGATAATACTTACACAAGGGCTTAACCGACAGATACGGCGCATGTGCGAGTATCTTGGATACAAAGTACAGAAACTGACAAGGGTGCGGATAATGAATGTGCAACTGGGCAACTTGCCGGTAGGTCATTGGCGGTATCTCACCGGCCCGGAAATTGATAAATTGAATGAGCTGGTTGCTGAATCAAGTAAAACAGAAGTAAGAACTGAGCAGGACGTAATGGTGCAATACATCCCTAAGAGGAAAAAGAAGTCTTGACTATTGATTATCGCATCATTTCCACGAACTTCTCCAGCCCTTTCTTTTTTTGGTCATCCAGGTAATACTTAATATTCTCGGTATAGTAAGTGCGCAGGTCGTAATAGGGGAATGGGTTGTCTGCAATTATTTCATTCAGGTGATCTAAGCCAACTGCATTTGCGGCGTTGAAGCTTGCGATGAAATCAGCAGGCAGCTCTCTATTAGCAACCCATGCGGCAAAAATAAAATCAAGCCCTGTATAAGCTTTCCACGCAGCAGAAAGGTCATAAACAAAAGGAAAGTTATGTAACTGTTGCAATGCCCTGTCACCGATGATCACGCCGGCATTTGCGCCATGTATATAGTCTATATAATGTTCAGTTGCTTGCTTGTATTCAACCTGTTTTTTCCAGTGGTGCTCCAGCAGCAGTTGTGCCAGCTTCACAGATGTGCGTGACTGGTAATCGAGGTAAACTGTTTTTATTTCATCTATTGGCACCTGGCTGAACAATGCAACGGAAACCACATTGCCGTCTGCAGCTATACCATAATCACTGATAATTCGGGCATTTTTTACGGCAGGTATTGCAGCCACCGGCAATAAAGCAAGGTCAATAGCGCCATCCTGCAGGCTGGTTGCTAATTGGGAAGGATAATCCAGGATAAGGTCAATGTTGTTGATTATTTCGCTGCGTTCTATGCCATAAAGCAGTGGTTTGGTATTCAGGTAATTTACCGCTGCTACTTTTATCTTAGGATCCAAATGCTGTTCTTTAGGGCGCAAAGATATGGATAAGGGGTTGTTAAAGTGTATATTTGGTTGTGCATGTTTTAAATACAGGAATTTATTTGTTGTTATTAAGTGTTTGGGGATATTTATGGCGTTGATACAACCAAAGTGTTATGTATTGCCATTGTGTTAATGCTAATTTTATTGGCAAATGGTTAACGGTACTGAATAGCGTATTTATTCGTTTGGTACGGAAATTGCAATGTTTACGTAATTGTTTTAAAATCAATTCTAAATTTGGTATTTTGTTTTAAGACATTGATGAAAATATGGCTTTAAGAAGGGCGTTAATTTTTCTTTGTTTTTTACTTTTTCATCAGTCGTTATATGCACAAATAACGGACAGCATTCCCCGTGTTGATTCTGCCGTGATCAGTAAAGAAATTGCAGATACTCCTAAAGCACAAGCTCCCGTTATTAAAGATACGGAGCGGGTGGTAACAAGTGGTTATATCATTCATGCCAAAGTAATTGATGCAGGTACCGGAGAGGGGTTGCCTTTTGCTACTATTGTATTCCAGGGCAGCACGGCAGGAACTGTTGCAGATCTGGACGGAAATTTTATTTTTAAGCTCGATAAATTGCCGTCAGATACTCTGGTGGTTAAGGCAATAGGGTACACCCAGGCAATAAGGGTTTTGCGTAAAAGCAGGCATGATTACAATTACATCATTGAACTGGAACGCTCCAATACCAGCCTAAAGGAATTTGTGTTTGAGGCAGGCGAGGATCCGGCAGTGGTGCTGGTAAAACAGATCATCGCACACAAACCTCAGAACAACCCTGACAGGACAGAGAACTATAAGTATGAAGCTTATAACAGGCTGGAGGCGGACCTGCAGCGCCTCACCCGCTCTCAATTCAAAAAGATACCGATACTGAAAAACTATACTTTCGTATTTGATAACCTCGATACAGTATCAGAAGCCAAACCTTACCTGCCTTTGTACCTGACGGAGACAATTTCCGATTATTATTTTCAGCGTAATCCTAAGAAAGACCGGGAGTATATAAAAGCGAGCATGGTAAAAGGAGTGAACAATGAGAATGTAGTGAAGTATCTCGGCACGTTGCACCAGAACGTGAATGTGTATAAGGATTTTGTACCCGTTTTTGATAAGAAATTCGTTAGCCCTATAAGTGATAACGGCTTATTCTACTACAAGTATAAGATCAAAGATACACAGGTTGTCTATGGCCACAATGTAATATTAGTTCAATTCAAGCCTAGAAGGGCAGAGGAGAATTGTTTTAATGGCGACTTCTGGGTAGTTGATTCAATATATGCCATACAACGCATAAGCATGGATGTGTCGCAACTGGCTAACATTAACTGGGTGGACAGGATAAGCCTATACCAGGAGTTTGCGCCTGTTGATAGTTTCTGGTTCCCGGTAAAAGATAAGTTTGTTGCCAACTTTACATTATACAATTCAAAAAAGCTTCCGGGGTTCATTGGCAGAAAAACGACCACCTACCATAAGATCGTTATCAACGACCCATCGGTCACGGATAAGCTTAACGATAAGAAAATGAGAGAGCGGGTATCTGCCTCTGATTCCGCAAAAAAATTTACTGATGACTGGTGGGACAATAATCGCCCCGATTCCCTGTCTGCAAATGAAAAGGCCATCTATAAAATGGTGGATACCATTAACAAAATGCCTATTACTACTTACTATAAAAACCTGATCACTTTTCTTGCAAGCGGTGTAAAAGATTTCGGCCCAATACAACTTGGGCCATACTATAATTTATACAGCTCAAACACAATTGAAGGCAGTCGTATCAGGGTATCGCTGGGTACGGCACGGAAATTCAGGAATATTCATTTCGATGGTTACGGAGCGTATGGATTTAAGGATGATATGTTTAAATATGGGTTCTCCGGTACCTGGATCATGAAGCGCCATCCCTGGACCTATCTCTATGGTTATTACGCACACGATGTGATACATAGCACGAATTATTACGACCAATTAGGCAGCGACAATATATTCAGTACTATGTTCAGGAAGCGAAGTATTCCATGGAAACTCGCATTTGCCGATGAACAGCGTGTGGAGTTTTATAAGTCATATTTCTCGGGTTTCAGCCATCAGTTGGTGTTACGCCACCAGGACTTTATGCCTTATTATCCTTTGCCCGACACAACTATTTTTACAGACTATAAAGGAAAACGTGTACCCAATGTTGTTAGCAGCGAAGTTTCAGTTAAACTGCGTTATGCTTACAAAGAAGATTACCTGGAAGGTAATTACCAGCGCTGGAACCTGGGTAGTAAATACCCGGTTGTGAATGTAGAAGTTGGCGCCGGATTTAAAGGGATACTCAACAGTGCCTATGACTATCAAAAGGTGCGTATTTCAGTAACAGAAAGCATAAACATACCACCGTTCGGACATTTATATTACAATGTTTTTGCCGGAAAATATTTTGGCACAATTCCCTATCCCTTGCTCGAAATACATCCCGGTAATGAGTTCAATTACTATAACCAGTATGCATTCCAGATGATGAACAATTATGAGTTCATCAGCGACCAGTACGCAGGATTTAATATCGAACACAACATTGGTGGCGGCATATTCAATCGTATACCTTTGTTCAAGAAACTTAAATTCAGGCAGTTCTGGACAGCAAAGGGGCTGATAGGTTCGTTGAGCCCTGCTAACCAGCAGTTGAATCTGCGCCCAACTCCTCCCGGTTCCGGTCTCATAGAGTTCAGGACATTAAAGCAGGAGCCGTATCTTGAGTTAGGTACAGGAGTATCAAATATTCTACAGGTGTTCAGGATAGATCTTGTATGGCGTGTCACACCTGCGTTGCAGAAGAATGAACCTCAGTGGAAATATTTTGGGATCTTCGGGAGTGTAAGATTTCAATTCTGATCCAGCTACCTAATACTCCATGCCTTTATGAAAGACCCGGAATATGCCTTGCCCTATCTGGTAGGTGATCACGTCATAATTCAGCGACCAGTTAGAGAGTTCAGCATTGGTTACATCATATACTTCACCTTCAGTAAACAGTCGCAGTGTGTTTGCCGCATTGATATAAGCAACAGAATTGTACTGGACGGTAAAATTGTTTGGGTAGTAGTTTTCCAGGTCAGTTATGGTTCCTTTGTAAAAAACTTTGAACATACCCCCGGGGTCCCTGTAGGCAATTATATTATCTGCAACCTCATAGGTAGGGTTCATATAACCAATTGTCCGCACGCTGTCGGAATAAAAAACTTTGAAGTAGCCATCTGAACCAACAAATGCAACCAGGTTATCGCCTGCCTTATACGACTGTGGCGGGTAATCATCGATAATAAATGTTTGCCCGCTGTGGAAGATCTTGAATTTGCGGTCAATATCTACATAGGCAACTGTATTACGCCCTACTTCAAAGTTTTTTACCGGGTAGTCTTCCTGCTGCAGGAGCGTACCACGATAAAATATTTTGAAGAGGTTTGCGAAATTGTCGTAAGCAATAATATTGTCCGATATCTTTAACTGCGATAAAGTGCTGTCGGGCATAAATGTTTCTAACTGAATTGTCTGGCCGTTATAATATGCGCGGTATTCTTGTTTTAATCCATCCAGGTACAAAACAATACTGTCAGCAACAAAAAACTCATCGCATAAGCCGGTCAGGTTTTTTACATTGCCTTTATCAAATACATTCAATGATTTTTGGTTCAGGAATGCTACCAGGTTATCTGTTACGTAAAAAGCATTGGTAAAGCCAATATTCATTTGCTTTACACCACCATTGTAATAAATTTTAAAAGTGCGCGAATTATCAAGGTAGGGTATAGCTGTGCGTCCGATCTTCATAGAAGTTGGCGCAAGAAAATCCATTTTATGGATATAGCCCCGGTTCCAGACCATTAACTGGTTCTGGATATCAACATATGCTGCCAAAGGCTGCGATAAGCAGTTTATTATGCATGCATGAAGAATAACCAGGGCCAGGAAAACAGAACGCATCGTGTAGATTTTAGGATGTAAGATAGCGATTCTTGCATAAAAAAAGCCAGCCTGAGAACAGGCCAGCCCCTATAAACCCTATCACTATGAAAACTTGGACAAATCTATAAATTCCGGGAAAATTTCCAAAAACTTTTTGGCTTTTTTTTAAGATATCTGGCGGGGCAGGGGAGCATGGAGCAGAAATAAAAAAGCCAGCCTGAGAACAGGCCAGCCCCTATAAACCCTATCACCATGAAAACATCTTTATGCTATATGCAGAATGTTATTTTATGTTTAAATTTCTACAAAGATACAGTTAGTTTTATTTCCACCAAATTTTTTTTCAGGCTTTACATATTAATAACAAAAGATTTAAGCCACTGATATTCAATATTTTGTAAAGCGTAAATCTTCAAGGTTACTTTTTCTTCTTGGGTGAGAACATGGCCAGCATGCGTCGCCCTTCCATCTTTGGCATCGATTCCAATGCACCGTATTCAGCCATACGTTCTGCAAATTTCAAAAGCAATAATTCGCCGCGTTCCTGGAACATGATCGCACGCCCTTTGAATTGTACGTAACATTTTACCTTATCGCCATCCTGCAGGAATTTCTCTGCGTGCTTGGCTTTAAAGTCAAAATCGTGGTCATCGGTATTGGGTGTAAAACGTATTTCCTTTACTTCAGATTGTTTTGATTTCGCTTTTTGTTCCTTATCTTTTTTCTTCTTTTCGTACAGGAACTTTTTGTAATCGATAACACGGCAAACCGGCGGAACCGCATTGGGAGAGATCTCCACAAGGTCAACTTCCTTATCTGCTGCCATTTTGATCGCTACTGCAAGCGGGTAAACTCCGGGTTCTATATCTTCACCTATTACCCTTACTTCCTGGGCTGTAATCTCGTTATTAAGCTTGTGCTCATTTTGTGGCACCCTTGGCCTGAAAAATGGTTTTGGTCTTTTCTGCATTAATGGTTTTTAATGGTTATAGCAAAAATAAAATATTTGCCTGTCAGTTGCACACAAATAGTATATTATTTTTATGAATTGATATGGTGTGCCTTTCCTCTCATCTGTTCGTTCACCAGGTGCTTGATTTCGGTAGTAAAAGCATCTATAGATACGGCACCTTTATCCCCCTCACCGTGCTTCCGTACAGAAACCAGGCCATCGGTCATTTCTTTTTCTCCTACCACCAGCATGTATGGCGTTTTCATCAGCTCTGTATCGCGTATTTTCCTGCCTATTTTTTCGTTGCGGTCATCCACATCTGCACGAATATCGGATACTTTCAGCTTTGCCACCACTTTATGCGCATATTCGCTGTATTTATCGCTTATAGGCAATACTTTCACTTGCAGTGGCGCCAGCCATATCGGAAGGTTACCTGCGCAATGTTCCAGCAAAACGGCTATAAAGCGCTCCATTGAGCCAAATGGCGCACGGTGTATCATTACCGGGCGTTTACGGGTGTTATCGCTGTCCACATACTCTAGTTCAAAACGCTCAGGTAAGTTATAGTCCACCTGTATGGTGCCTAACTGCCATTTACGGCCTAGTGCATCGCGCACCATAAAGTCGAGTTTTGGCCCATAGAATGCAGCTTCTCCGTATTCTACTACTGTTTTAAGCCCCTTATCAGCAGCGGCTTCTATGATAGCCTGCTCGGCTATCTGCCAGTTCTGCTCGCTGCCTATGTATTTGCTTCGGTCTTCTTTATCGCGCAGTGACACCTGTGCGGTGTATTCAGTAAAACCAAGCGATTCAAAAACGTAAAGCACAAGGTCAATAACTTTCTTGAACTCATTGCTTACCTGCTCGGGTGTACAGAACAGGTGGGCATCGTCCTGTGTAAAGCCACGCACACGCGTTAATCCATGCAACTCGCCCGATTGTTCATAGCGGTACACAGTGCCAAATTCTGCAAGGCGCAGCGGCAGGTCTTTGTAAGACCGTGGTGATGACTTGTATATCTCGCAGTGGTGCGGGCAGTTCATGGGTTTAAGCATGAATTCCTCGCCTTCCTGTGGGGTAGTGATGGGGCGGAAACTATCCTTGCCATATTTCTCCCAGTGGCCTGAGGTTACATACAGTTGTTTGCTGCCTATGTGCGGACTGATAACAGGCAGATATCCCGTTTCTATCTGTGCCTTTTGCAGGAACTGTTGCAGGCGCTCACGCAGCATTGCACCTTTGGGCAACCACAGCGGGAGGCCGCTGCCTACCTTCTCAGAGAAAGTAAATAATTCTAATTCCCTGCCTAACTTGCGGTGGTCGCGCTTTTTGGCTTCCTCCAGCAGCAGCAGGTATTCGTCAAGTTCTTTTTGTGCGGGGAATGTTACACCGTAAATACGGGTAAGCATCTTGTTCTTTTCATTGCCACGCCAGTAGGCACCTGCAATACTGGTAAGCTTCACAGCTTTTATAAAACCGGTATTAGGTATATGTGGCCCGCGACACAAGTCGGTAAAGTTACCCTGTGTATAAAAAGTTATGCTGCCATCAGATAGTCCTTCAAGCAGTTCCAGTTTATATTGATCGCCTTTTTCTGTGAAGTAAGCTACAGCCTTGTCTTTCGCAACATCTTCACGCTTATATGCATTATTAGCTTTTGCAAGCTCCTTCATTTTATCTTCGATCTTCTTCAGGTCATCATCGCTGATGGTGCGGTCGCCAAGGTCTATATCATAATAGAAGCCTGTCTCAATGGGTGGCCCTATACCGAACTTAGTGCCTGGGTAAAAAGCCTCTAATGCCTCAGCCATCAGGTGTGCCGAAGAATGCCAGAAAGTTGCTTTTGCATTTTTATCGTCCCACGTAAGCAGGCGCAGGGTAGCGTTATTGTTTATCGGGCGCGAAGTGTCCCATACTTCGCCATTCACTTCAGCAGCGAGCACCTTGCGTGCCAAACCCTCACTAATTGACTTAGCAATGTCTCCGGCAGAAGTGCCTTCGGCATATTCTCTTACTGAGCCATCGGGTAATGTAATGTGTATCATTTTATTAATAATAGGTTGCAAATGTACGTGAATAGTGGTTATGTATAAAAAAACCACCGGCTGGTATTGCCGGTGGTTTTTTAGCAGATACCTTTTAATTCTTTATATACTTGATCGTGTATTTAAGCGTGTCCGGCCTCAGTATCGGGTCCCAGTTAAGTGTATCCAGTGCCGATGAAATTGGGTCCGTATAAATAAACATACCCGTATGATGCTGTGTGGAATCCGGGTAAGTTGCATAAACGAAGAAGCTTAGTGTGAAAGAAGATTCCGTAAAATCCAGCACTTTTGCATTATACAGGTTGTTGTATTTCAGGTTCACAGAATCAAAACGTACTTCAAATATCGTATCCAGTATCGGGATGACACGTGTATAGCCAAACTCTGTATCCAGTATGCCGTGTATGGTGTCCAATACAAAGGTTGTGTGGCTGAAGTCCCACGTGGTATCGAAGCGGAACGGCATTATATATTCCCTGATACCATAAATGAAATCGAACCCATGATACATGGACAGGTTGGTTTCATTGTTACTGAAGTACCAGTTGAAGTAGGTTGAGTCAGGGTCTGCAGGAGAACATTTATTGCTTGCAGTGAATATCGCAGCCGTCTGCCCCTCATGAAATACCATATAATCGTCCCTGCGGCAAAAAGGCAGATAGTCAAGATAGTTAAGTGTAGTGTCTTTACCGTTAGGCAGTTTTATAATTACTCTGCCGCTGGAAATACTCCATTTACCGCTGCGCAGCATATCCTGTTTATTGGGCTTAGGAGTAGGCGCCCTGTTGCATGCAGTCACAATAGCTACTATTGCAAGGGTAAAAATTAAAAAATTCTTCATCTATCGGTATTTAAAAAGCTAAAACTAATAAATATAATTGAAGCTAAAAAACATGGTGAAATTAGTGATTTTTTGGTTGACGGCTACAGCCTGTATCTGATTCCTGCTGTGACTGGAAAATTGAGCATTTCATAAGGGTATTTTAAAAGTTAGGATGTCTATCCCGGAAGACCACTTTTTTTAATAAAAGGTTGGGGCAAAATGGTCAAGGCATGGTTTTTTAAACGTAATGAAAAACGTATGTTATGTCAGCAGTTACTCAATACAAAATAATGGAAACCCTCGCGCCGATCGTTCATGTGCTTATCATTGCCGGGGTAATAGTAGTTGGGATAGCCATTATGGCCTTTATTATTCTTTATCTTACTGCGGGAATGTAAAGGGCAGCTATATCCTGCTTACCAGGTTTTGCTTTACCCAGCCTGTCCGGCCATCGGGGAGTGATATTTCCAGCCAGCCCTCACGTTCTGTCCTGATGTTTACAGTTGTGCCCTCTGGGATGAGGAGAAGTGGCTTGCCTTTCAGTTCCTTATTCATCAATGGGGCGTCATTCTGCATCACAACTGCTGTTGAATCACTCGTACTGTTGTTGGCCGCTGAAATAGACAGGATAAGTAAGAGGCAAAAAACAAATGCCAATATGCCAAGTAACTGAACAGGAACCCGGCCGCTATATGCGCCGGAATACCGCCGCAAATAAAATAATAAAACGAAAAGAGAGAACGTAACTAGTGCAATTATAGACCATACGGTAGCCAGTCCCGGGCGGGTAATAGAATCCCACCACCGGATGAAAAATATCGGTTCTGAGCCATGTATACGGTTGCTGATACGCTCTTGTGCCAGCATCAGGTTTTCCTTAGCTTGCCTGTGATCTGGATTCATCTTTAGCGTTCGCTCATAGTTGAGGATTGCTAGCGCTACTTTGTTAAGGCGGTAGTAGGTATTGCCAAGATTATAGTAAATGTCCGCATTCCGGGGTTTCTGTGCAGCCAGTTGCTCGTAATAAAAAGCGGCGCTGTCGTATTGTTTTTGCTGGTAAAACAAATTGCCTTTTTGCCAAATACCATTATCGGCAGGAACTGCATATGCTTGTCCCAACCCGGTTAAGAGTATTACTGTGATGGCAATTAATGTCCTCATGCTTTAAAAACCTCCTCAAGTTCGCTGATCACTTTTATCGCTTCCTCGTATGTATGCGCCATTTGTTTAGAGCCGCCGGTAGCATACAGAGCGGTTTCACATTCCCAGATCACATTTTCAAGGTTTCGCTGTATGGCTTCGGGTACATTGCGGTTATTCATAGCAATAGTAGCCGTTTCACGTGATAAGGACGAGAGGGGGATGCCCAGCTTGTCGCTAAGGTATAACCAGATCGCTTTTGATATTTCCTCGTAGAATGGGGTTTTGGCGTTTTGTGCAAGCAGTTTCTTAGCGGTAGCCAGGCGTTGCAACGCTACCTTATTAGCGCGTTTGTTGCGCAGCAGGGCAGTGTCTTTCGATAATTCTTCGTCCCTGCGTTTGATGACCGCAAGGCCAATAAATGCCAGGATTGGTAATGCGTACAACGACCAATAAGTAGGGGTAAGCAACAAAGGCTTGCTGTTCAATACCAGCTTATCTATGGGCCGTTTAGAGATGTCGTGTATATCTTTCAGTGCCAGTTTGCCGCCAGGGGCTGTTTGCGAAGGGGTATAATGCTTCCCTGGCTTTACCGTTAATTTTAGTGGTTGCGTATGCTCTGTTACATATGCTCCGGTTGTCGGGTCATAAAAGGTGAAAGGGATCGGGGCAATGTTATAATCGCCGGGTGTGTGTGGTGTGATCACATAACTGATGATCTTGGAGCCACTGATGGTGGTGCTCCTGCCGGTAATGGTATCAACGATCTGGGGATCGTAGGTATTTATGCCATTGGGTAGCTCAGGTTTCGGGGCTTCTATCAGCTTGATATTGCCACTGCCCGATATGGTTAGCGTAAGTGTTGCCACATCATCGGTTGTCAGCTCCGGCTTGTCTATTTTGCCCGTAATAGTGAACCGGCCCACGGCCCCGCCATAGTTTTCTGGCCTGTCTTTTTCAGGTAGTGGGGATACGTTTATTTTTAAAGGGTCACTTTTGATATGCACCTGCACATCCCTGTAAGCCATTGTGTTATAGTATGCATTATTGAAAAAGGGATCGTTCATGAACAGGGTGCCCCCGCCAAACGGGTCAAGCATATCCGACATCCGGCGTTTTACCTGCTGCACAATGCGGGCAACTCCTTTTGCCTCAGCTTCGTCAAGTACAAGTGTGCCTGTTTCCTGGGGAAAAAGTGCTGATTTTTTCAGCAGGTATACCTGGTATTTTCTGCCATTTATTACTTCCTCAGCCGGCTTGGGCTGGCGGGGAATATCAAAATCCTGTGTCCAGAAACCATTAAGGGAAGGCAGCTTGGATATAGCCACATTCATGGCTAGTCTCGTATATAGTTTATAGCTAATGGTTACCTGTTCGCCAACATTTACCTTGGTCTTATCAGCAACAACCTTAATGAACAGGTCTTTTTTGATCTCATCCTCGCTCACTTCAGGTGCTTCCTGCTGTGGTTGTGCTTGCCTTTGGCCGGGAGGGGCCTGGCGTGGCTGGTTGCCCCCGCCCATCATCTGCTGCATACGCTGCATATGCGCCTGCTGCATCTGCTGTATCGCTGCAAAAACATCATCATCACCACCATATGGGTCCTGCTGCCTGTTCTGGGGCTGCCCAACAGTGCCGGCAACAACCTGTATAGTAACCGGGTTCGATTGGTAAACATGCCCGGCTGCATCTTTTGCAGTAACAGGAGGTATGGTAAAAGTACCTTCATGTTTTGGTTGAAGTACGTAAGTAAGGGAAATGCTCTGGGATTGAGTAACCTGGTTGCCCGACATGTTCACCGATGTGCTCTGTTGCTGGTAAGGTCCTGCAACTATCGCAAAGTCATTTGTTGAAGGAGTGCTTACCGACTGGAGATTCTGCGCATCCCTGATAGTGTATTGTACCTGCACCTGGTTTCTCAGGCCTATCTTGTTTGCGCCTGCAACAGCAGTAAATACAACGTTCTGGGCCTGTATCTGGCTACAGCCGCAGGCAACCAGCAAAGGCACAACGCAATAACGCCACATATGAATAATGGGTTTCATTTTGGGTATGCACAAAAATAGCCCGAAAGCTTAATGGGGAGGGTTAAAACTACGTTAAAAAGATATTTATAAGTCGCCTTTAACAGGCCTCATAACTACCATGTCCACATTGGCTTGCGGAGACAAATTGTAGGCGTTCCAGATGGTATTGACAATGTCTTTGGTTTCCATTATCCTGCTTTCTTCAACATTGCTGTTCTCCCATGATGGCGTATATACGGCCCCGGGACAAACGGCAGTAACCTTGATGTTGAAAGGCCGCATTTCCTCACGCAAGTTTTCGGTAAAACCCAGTAAAGCATATTTGGAGATGCTGTATGCGCCACCATGGGGGTAAGCACGCAGGCTGGCTATAGAGCACATATTGAAGATATGTCCCTGTTTCTGAGCCATCATTACCGGGAGTATTTTCCGGGTGAGGTGGTAGGCGCTGTACAGGTTGATGCCGATCATTTTTTCCAGCATGCCATCAGGTTCATCGGCCAGCTCGCCGGGCAGGTACATGCCGGCATTGTTGATGAGCAGGTCTATTTCCGGGAAATTGGAAAGGACGGTATCGGCAAAAGAAAATACCTGCTGTTTGTCACTGAGGTCAGCGTTAACGGTTACGATAGATGCTGTGGGGTATTTTTCGTTCCATTCATCTTCTGCTGCTTTTAGTTTGTCCATGCTGCGTGCACATATGGCGACAGAAAAACCCTCTGCAAGCAGCTTCTCTGCAACCGCTTTGCCCATTCCCTGTGTCCCTCCTGTTACTATTGCGTATGGCATAATTGAGGTGAAAAATATATAGGTAAAGATAGTGACTTAACTGTAGTTTTAAGGATATAGTTTCTCATTTGAAAAAGATACCTTTATCCCAAAAGCAGCACAAATGAAGAAATTATGGCTTATCGTTTTACTGGTACCGGGGTTGGTAAATGCCCAGCAAAAGCTTTCGGAAAACAACTACAGGGTTTATTCAGTAAAACAGGCGAAGGAAGTATCATTGAACGACATTGCGGACGATATGAAGGCGCATGATGTGCTGTTCTTTGGTGAAGAGCATAACGACAGCGTTACGCACTATCTTGAGCGGGCCATGCTGGAGCTCATGTACGAAAAATTCAAAGAAAACGTGGCACTGTCTATGGAGATGTTTGAGCGCGATGTGCAGCCGGTAATGGATGAATACCTGAAGGGATATATCCGCGAGAAGCACTTCACAAAAGATGCCCGCGCATGGAGTAACTACCGTGATTACAAGCCAATGGTAGAATTTGCGAAAGAAAAGGGTATGGATGTGGTGTGTGCTAATGCTGCAGGGCGGTATACAAACATTGCCGGGAGAAAGGGGCAAAAAGCACTGATGGAATTACCGGATGCATCAAAACGTTTTTTTGCGCCACTGCCTTATGATACAGCACAAGGAGAATACTATAAAAAACTGACAGGGCTGGCCGACCACGGGCCATCTTCAACCACAGATACAGCTAAGGCAAAACCTATGCCCGCTATGGAGATGGGCAATTTTAACCTGGTAATGGCGCAATCGTTGTGGGATGCAACAATGGCGTATTCAGTATCGCAATACCTGAAGCAGCATAAGGGCAGGAAAGTGATGCAGGTAAATGGAAAATTCCACAGTGATGAAGGATTTGCCGTGGCAACGCAATTAAAAAAGTACAGCCCTAAAGCAACACGATTGATCATACACACGGTCAGCGATGATAGTTTCCCTGGTATCAGGTGGGATGATTACAAAAAAATGGGCGACTACATCATTATTACCGATCCTAAAGTGCCGAGAACATATAAAGAGTAAACAAAGCACAGATAATGAGCAGCCAGACACGGGTGGTGATGAACTGGAGTTCGGGGAAGGATGCGGCGCTGGCGTATCACCTTATTTCGCGCATGGAAGGGCACAAAGTAACCCAGCTGCTTACTACGCTGAGTGCGGAACATGGGCGGGTGTTTATGCATGGCGTGAGGGAACAACTGCTGGACATGCAGGCCGAAAGGATGAGGTTACCGCTCACAAAAGTGAAATTACCCGCCAGTCCGGACGATGGACTGTATCAGCAGGCTATGAAAGAACATTTGCTGGCTATGAAAGCTGAAGGGGTGAGTGTTGCGGCATTCGGTGATATTTTCCTTGAAGACCTGAGGTTATGCCGGGCGCAACAATTAGCACAGGTAGATATAGCAGCATTATTTCCCTTGTGGAAAAAGGATACAAGGGAATTGGTTGAGGTAGTTGAAAATTCAGGAATAGAGGCGATCATAACCTGCGTAAATGAAAAGTACCTTGGGAAGGAGTTCCTGGGCAGAAAGATAGGAAGGGAATTCCTTGCCGGTTTACCATCGGGTGTTGATCCCTGCGGTGAAAATGGTGAGTTTCATACGTTTGTGTATAATGCTCCTTTCTTTAGCGTGCCGATACCGGTAAAAACAGGCGAAGTGGTACATAAAAACTATTCAAGTGGAGATGGGAAATGGGATACGGGATTTTATTTTTTGGATGTTATGCTGCATAAATAAAGCGAGATATTTAGATATAAAAAGCGAGGACTGAGTGCGCTTTTTTTGTTAGTTTTGTATAAACTATTTTTATGATTATTCGGTTGCCATTAAGGTTTGAGGGGAGTAAAGGAGAAAAAGTTTTATATGCTCTTTTCGACAGTGGTGCAACATACTCTTGTATAAATGAAGAAATAGTTGAGGAACTCGAAAATCTTACCCCGCTGCATACCCCCATGCGGATGATCACCGCAAGCGCATCTACATTTATGGAGGTTAAATTCAGGGTGGCCCTTGATTTCTATCATCAGGATATACGACTTACTGATGAATTCTATGCTATCCCTGATTTGAGTGAACAGGCGATTATCGGCGCATCTACCATGCAAAAGTGGAAAATCAAATTGGATTTTGAACACGATACCATGATACTTGACCCCGGTGTTGCAAAAGCAATATTAGTGAACTTGGTTGCAAAGTAACCTCAGCCAGCGCCATGTTTGGAAATTAATATATTGGCATCCGATGAAGTTCTCAATAACAATCGAGCTAGACTTAAGGTCTCGCTGTAAAATGCTTTTAATTAAACATTTAGCAGACGCTATAAATAAACATGTAAGTGGTGATAACTACGGCGCTGACATAGAACATTATTTTATTGGTTTTATTTGTATAAAAACGCCTCCCGGATATGAGGAGTGGTATAAAAATCGTAGACCGCGGTATCGAGAACTTGCAAAAACTAAAGGATTGGATGGGAGTGTAATAGAAACTAAACGTATTTATAGTTATGATATAAAAATTGAAAATGCTGAATATGATAAATTTATTTCTTTATCGGATGAATTAACCCTAAGAGTTTTTAGCGTCGAAAATATTGGACTCTTTGTCTAATCTTGATAAATTATCCAAAAAGGTGAAAGACTTTGATAAAGAAAGATTTAAAGCAGATATGCGACGATTTTTCGAGAAGCAGGGTTTAATATAAACCGGATCTTCGCGTAACTTTCTCGTTGCCCTTCCTCTACTAATAAAGCCTCCTTAAAATCACTGGTATTCAAAAAGCAGCTATTACCTTTGCACCGCAAAATCATACATCACAAATTGTAAATCATAAATATTATGGATTATCGCATAGAGAAAGATACCATGGGCGAGGTGAAAGTGCCTGTAGACGCTTATTATGGTGCGCAAACACAACGTTCCATCGAGAATTTTAAGATCGCACAGGACATAAATAAAATGCCTAAGGAGATCATCAAGGCGTTTGCCTATCTGAAAAAGGCTGCCGCTATGACCAATAACCAATTGGGCGTATTACCCGGTGAAAAGGCTGACATGATTGGCCGGGTATGCGATGAAATACTGGAAGGCAAGCTGGATAATGAGTTCCCGCTTGTGGTGTGGCAAACAGGCTCGGGTACACAGAGCAATATGAATGTGAATGAGGTAGTAGCTTACCGTGGCCATGTACTGAACGGTGGGCAGCTTACCGATAAGGACAAGTTCATACACCCCAATGATGATGTGAACAAATCACAATCATCGAACGATACTTTCCCTACGGCTATGCACATAGCAGCCTACAAAATGTTGGTGGATACAACGATACCGGGCATCAAAAAACTAAGGGATACCTTGGCGGCCAAGTCGAAGGAGTACATGCACGTGGTGAAGATAGGCCGCACCCACTTCATGGATGCAACGCCACTCACAGTAGGGCAGGAACTGAGCGGTTATGTCTCTCAGCTCGACCATGGCCTGCGTGCCATCAATAATTCATTGGCGCACCTCAGCGAACTGGCGCTTGGCGGCACTGCCGTGGGTACGGGTATCAATACTCCTGAAGGGTATTCGGTAAAGGTTGCCGAAAATATTGCCAGCCTCACCGGCCTGCCTTTCGTTACTGCGGAAAATAAATTCGAAAGCCTTGCAGCACATGATGCAATAGTGGAAGCACACGGAGCATTAAAAACAGTAGCTGTGAGCCTGATGAAAATAGCCAACGATATCCGTATGTTGAGCTCAGGGCCACGCTCAGGTATCGGGGAAATGTTCATTCCGGATAATGAGCCGGGTTCATCCATTATGCCGGGCAAAGTTAATCCCACACAATGTGAAGCGCTTACTATGATCGCCGCACAGGTAATGGGCAATGATGTAGCTATTAGCATTGGTGGCTCCAATGGCCATTTCGAGCTGAATGTGTTTAAGCCGGTGATGATCTACAACTTCCTGCACAGCGCAAGGCTGATAGGTGAGGGTTGCGTATCGTTCAACGATAAATGCGCAGAAGGACTTGCGCCGATAGAGGAGAATATAAAGAAGCACGTGAACAACTCCCTGATGCTGGTAACCTCGCTGAACACCAAAATAGGCTACTACAAAGCTGCAGAGATAGCACAGACTGCTCATAAGCAGGGCAAGACTTTGAAACAAACAGCCATTGACCTGGGTTATGTAACAGCAGAGCAGTTTGATGAATGGGTTGACCCCAAAGATATGGTGGGGGAACTGAACTAAAAAACGCAATAAAGAAATAGCCCCGGGAGTACCGGGGCTATTTCTAAGGAGTTTCAATGAACTATTTCGTTTTTGTCGGTGCCGGGTTGGCAGTCGCGTTTGCAGCTGCAGGGTCTGCTGCTGCATTCGTACTTGATTGAGTAGCAGATGTGTTTGGTCGGGGAGCAGTCGGACTGGCTTTGGCGCTAGCCGGTGTTTCTGTTGTCCGGTGTACCTTTGCTTTTTTATTTGCAGGTTTTGGGGCTGCTGCATCCTGGGCAAAGCTTACAGAGCCGATTACAAAAAGGGCTGCTGCCAGCGTGAATATCTTTTTCATTGTTTTAGATTTTGAACAAATGTAAATACCTATATCGAATTTCAAACAATATTTTTTTAAAATCGTAGTGTTGAAGCACTAATGCTGAAAAAGCAAAGTCAGTTCAAAGTATTACTTTTGGGCATTGAATTTCGCTAATGGCTGATAATAATCGTTATAATTTGAGAGGGGTTTCCGCCCAGAAAGAGGATGTCCACAAGGCCGTTGCCAAACTGGATAAAGGGCTATTCCCCAACGCTTTTTGCAAAATATATCCCGATCATTGGGGTGGGGATGATGCTTACTGCAACCTGCTGCATGCCGATGGTGCCGGCACCAAATCCATACTTGCTTATATGTACTGGAAAGAAACAGGTGATATGAGCGTATGGAAGGGTATAGCAATAGACAGCATTGTGATGAATATTGATGACCTGCTGTGCGTGGGGGCAACGGGACCATTTACTTATTCCTCAACTATAGGCAGGAATAAACATCTGATACCCGGAGAAGTTATATCGGCAATTATTAATGGCACCCAATCTTATTTTGACAGGTTGAAGGAGTATGGTATTGATTGTTACTTGTTGGGTGGAGAAACAGCAGATGTAGGCGATGTAGTGCGTACTGTTATCGTTGATGGTACTATGGGCTGCAGGATGGAGCGGAGCAAACTGGTGACCACAGAAAAAATGGCGCCGGGCGATGTTGTGGTATCACTTGCCAGCTACGGGCAGGCTGCCTATGAAGACGAGTATAACAGTGGCATGGGCAGCAATGGCCTTACCAGCGCCCGCCACGAGATGCTGAAAAAGGAATATGCAAAAAAATACCCGGAGAGTATTGACCCCAACCTGCCGGATGAAGTTGTGTATAATGGCAAATATTCATTGACCGATCCTACAGGTACGCCATTGGATGTTGGTAAAATGATATTATCGCCTACACGCACATACGCCCCGGTAGTATTGAAGATACTCCAGGAATTTTTTGGCCAGGTGCATGGTATCATCCATTGCAGCGGCGGCGGGCAAAGCAAATGCCTGCACTACCTGCCGCGGCCATTGCGGGTGGTAAAGAACAATTTATTGCCGGTTCCCCCGTTATTTACCATGATACAGGAAGCCGCAGGCACAGACTGGAAGGAAATGTACCAGGTTTTCAATATGGGGCAGAGGCTGGAAATATTTACAGACAGGGAAACAGCCGCAGGGATAATTGAAATTGCAGGTACCTTTAATATAGATGCCCGCATATCGGGTTATGTAGACGAAGCTGATAAAAAGGAAGTAGTAATAGAAAGTAAATACGGGAATTTCAGCTATTGCTGAAATTTGGCACAGAATATGCTGTAAAAAGTAAACACCGATACCATATGTGGATAAAATACCTTTTATTGCCATTATACACACTAATGGCATTTACCCTGCACGCACAAGATAAGATATACAAGAAAGATGGCAGTATTGTTGAAGCTAAGGTGAAGAAAGTAGAAGTGAAGGTAAATCATGCCGGCACAGGTAAAGTAACTTATAAGCGTTTCGACAATCAGGACGGCCCCGATTATACTGTGGCGGTAAATGATATTTCCAAAATAGTTTACCAGACAGGCTTCACTGATAACTTCGAGTCTAAAAAGCCGCAGGCAAAACATGAAGACCGCCGGCAAAGCCAGTCAAAAAAATATGGAAGCAACATCATTACCCTGTTACCCACAACTTATACGTTTGCATTGGACGGTACCATAGGCGATCCGGGCATTGGCGTGTGCTACGAACGCTTGCTTGATGACCATGGGCATTTTGGTTTTTCATTGCCTGTGATATACAGCTTTGCGCAAAACAGGGACTATAATAATAACCTCTATCATACAAGCAGCTACACTTATACAGGGCCTAATAATTATACTTCATTTTCTATAATGCCCGGGGTTAAGTTTTATCCTGCTGCCGGCAATGGCGCAGTACGGTATGCATTTGGTGCTTCTTTCTTTGCAACGTTTGGCAGGGAGCCGTATGACGTATATGATAGTCATTTTACAGCAGGTGTTGTTCCCGGCGCCAGGGGAGACTGGAAGTACACCATGTACGGTGCGGCATTCTCTAATACTGTAAATATATCTGTAACGAAGCATGTGTATATGGAGTTTGGTGTTAATGGTTGTATCCCGTTTGCGGACAACAGGTTTAGGGACAGGGCAGACTATGAGAATGTTTTTTTGCCAATTGCGCAGTTTGTTTTGAAAACCGGCGTGAGGCTTTAACCGGTAAATTTTGATATAGTATAACAACGGCGTTATGCAATTAAAATTTATTCTTCCATTGGCTGCAGCACTACTGTTCAGTAACTCTTATGCACAGGATAATGCACCTGCAAAAAAATACGGCTATAATATTTTTACGCTGGTACCGGGTGCTTATACGAGTATCCCGTTCACCGGTACCATGGGCGATCCCGGCCTTGGCGCATGCTATGAGCGCCTGCTGGATAATGAAGGGCATTTTGGGTTTACGCTTCCGTTCCTGTATAATTTTTCACAAAACAGGAGCTTCAACAGCAACAGGTACTACTATTATTCACACAGCCTCCCGCAATATTCAGGCCCCAATAATTATTCGTCGTTCATGTTTATGCCGGGGTTCAGATTTTACCCAGCGGGGATAGAAAGACGGGCAAGGTATGCTGTGGGCATGTCGTTTTTTGCCATGTTTGGCACCGAACCTTATGGCGTGTATGACCCTGCTTATTCCGGCACCGGTGGGGAGTGGCGCTATATAATGTATGGTGCAATGATCTCTAACTCAATAAATGTAAATGTGACCAGGCATTTTTTTATGGGGCTGGAAGTCAATTTTGGTGTGCCATTTACTGATAACCGCCGGAAAGATGATCTGTCGGGGGATGATATTGGTGCGCCAATAGCACAGTTCATTTTAAAAACAGGAGTACGCTTTTGATAATTTTTATTAATAATAAATTAAAACAGCCTTATGCGTTTAAAATTTGTAGTTCCAGTAGTAATAACATTGTTTGCCGGCAGCGCTTACGCGCAGGATAAGATACACAAGAGGGATGGTGAAGTAATAGATGCCAAAGTGAAGAACGTTGGTACGAAGACGATCACTTATTCCCGTTTCGATAATCAATCGGGACCGGAGTATACCATATTGAAACATGATGTACTGAAGATAAAGTACGAAGGGGGCAGCGAGGAGGCTTTTGAAAGCATGGGCAGGCATCGCGGGCCATCAAGGATGTGGGATGCATCGGACGGTAATGGAATGGCAAAAGTGAATTACGGGCGTAATCTGATTGCTCTGGCACCGCTGCAATTTACTGATAATGGCCTTGGGTTCAGCCTTAGCTATAACCGCGCATTGGATAAGGATGCCATCATATCTTTTTACCTTCCTGTTATTGCTACTTTTAAACTGAATAGCGGCAGCTACCTCAATACCGCCACAAATACCTATGTGAACGGCCACCAGGACATGATGTTTTATGTAATGCCCGGCGTGTTATTGTATCCGGGGGGCAGCCTGGGCAAAGTGAGGTATGGTATTGGCCCATCGCTTGTTTACGCCAGCGGTGAAAGGTCATCAGTACTAACCGATGTATGGGGCTATACCTATGAAAAAATATCTTCGCACACAATGCTGGGTATTGTGCTGAACAATTCGCTGAACATTAACCCAAGCGAACACATATACCTGGGGCTTGAATTTGGATTTGGGTTTACGTACCTGAACCGTATTGATGGAATCAATAACGACACCAGGGGCCTAGTGCAGGGCGGATTTAAACTGGGGTACAGGTTTTAAGTAAATATCCAAAACGATGTAAAAGAGGCTGTCTCAAAAGGGCAGCCTCTTTTATTGTAATTTTTTGCCGGAAGCATCGAGCTAATCAGGGGATATTTTCACCTAAGCCCGGAGCTACTACTACATGGACTGCTACGGGTTGCTCCCCTCCGCTCGTAAGCGCAACATGGCTACCATCGGGCACTACTTGTTTTATGACAGATGTGACAATTGATATTTGGTAAGAAACCCGAAATAGGCATATATGATTTATATGCCTATTTTTTTTACCTTTATATAAGTAGCAAACCCCATGAAAGTAAGCGTACGTATAGGGATCATCTTTATTGCCTTGCTGGCATGCAGCAATAACTGTTTGCACGCGCAGATCATTACCACCTATGCCGGCGGCGATTCGTTATTGCTTGGCGATGGCGGACCGGCGACAGCGGCTAACATAGGTGGTCCCAATGCCGCGATCTTTGATGCGGCGGGCGATCTGCTGATAGCCGACTGGGGCAATAACCGTGTGCGCAAGGTGAATGCTGCCGGCATTATTACCACTGTGGCGGGTTTTGACAGCTATGGGTTTAGTGGCGATGGCGGCCCTGCTACTGCGGCCCAAACAAGGATACCCTCTGATGTGAAGGCAGATGGCATGGGCAATTTCTATTTTCTTGATGGGTTCAACTACCGCATACGCAAGGTGGATGCTGCCGGTATCATAACAACCGTGGCAGGCAATGGCGTGAATGGCGAAACCGGCGATGGTGGCCCGGCGACTGCTGCGGCTGTTGCTACGCATCGTTTTGAGGTTGACCGCGTTGGCAATATATATGTGGGGTATGCAGGTCATATAAGAAAAGTGGATGCTGCCACCGGCATCATCAATACCATTATTGGTGGGTCTACTATGGGCTATTCCGGTGATGGCGGCCCCGCATCTGCCGCTCTGTTCACCGTTAGGGGTATCATGGTTGATGGCATAGGTAATATGTATATAGGTGGTGATGCTGTTGTAAGGAAAGTAGATACCGCAGGTATAGTGCATACGGTAGCCGGTAATGGCATTGCCAGTTTTTCTGGAGATGGCGGCCCCGCTACAGCAGCCCGGCTTGGCATAACTATTAAAAGCGTATGGGTGGATGAGGCAGAAAATTTATATATAGCTGATGTCAATAATGCACGTATCCGCAAAGTGAACGCATTAGGTATCATTACTACTATTGCAGGTATAAACCCTATTACTGGTTATTCAGGCGACGGTGGGCCCGCTACAGCAGCTGACTTGGGACAGATCACGTCTGTTACCAAAAAGGAAGGAGGCGGTAATATATTCCTATCTGTTTTTAACAATCGAGTACGCATGATAACAGATACCAACCATGCTGCACTACTTACCGGCAGCCATGCAGTGCAGCTTAATTTATGCGTTGCTACGTCTGATACCTCGTTCACACCAGTTGATACTATAGACCTTAATGCGCTGCTTACAGCAACAGACATTGATATCGGGCAAGTGAATAAATGGCAATTGATCTATGGGCCTTTCCATGGTTCTGTGAGCGGGTCGTATGTAACCTATACAACAGGCAGCTCTTTAACCCCGGCCGGTTTTACTTATACTGCCGGAAGCGGATATGTTGGCTTCGATACGTTTAAAATACGCGTTACAGATGGTTATACGGCAGATACTGTGACCTTCTATGTTCGTATCGATGATACCTTCCCTGATGCGGGCACCATTACAGGCCCGGATACTGTTTATGTAGGGGGTAACATTACCCTCACCAGTTCATCAACTGGTGGTGTGTTTAGCGAAGCAGGTATTTACACTACTGTCTCAGGGAATATTGTTACTGGCGTCCTGCCTGGTGCGGACACCATTTTTTATATAGTTAGCAATGCCTGTGGCAACGATACTGCCATACATACATTGCTGGTAAAAGCCTATCCGGATGGGGCAGGGAACATTAACGACGAACGGTTTGTGCTGTTGTGGCCGAACCCGGTGAGTGATGAATTTATTATTGCCGCAGATGTTGCTGCGTACACATCCTGTAGCATTACGAATACTTTAGGCCAATTGCTGGTACATCTGCCGCTGGGCCGCAGTGAGACTAAAGTGAATGTAGCAATGCTGCCGCCGGGCCTTTATTATATTACACTCACGGGCGTTAATGACATTGTGGTAAAGAAATTCGTCAGGCAGTAATTTCCGGCTGATTTAAAGCAGTGTACATATGTCGGTGGTAAGGATAATACAGAAAGCTGCTCTCAAAATGCTTGCAAGCCCGCTTTGCTATTTGTTGTATTTTGGCTGGTATAGTTGCACATAAAAGTTGCCGGAAACCTGAAAATAAGTGACGAAGCCATAACCGTGGTCTTCTACATCGCCCTTGAATTGTACGCCCTTTTCTTTCAGTTCTTTTACGGTTTGCTCAATATTGTCGCAATAGAACGAAATATCGTGTGTGCCGGATGGAGCGCCATGCCGTTCATCAGAAGGGTGGCAGCCCATATCTGCTTCGGGCAGGTTGAAGATGAGCCAGCCACCACCAATATCTGTTGCAGGGAAACCAACCACGTCCCTGAGAAATACCCTGAGGTTTTCAGCCTCTGAGCTGTAAAACATTGTGTGAACACCTTTTATCATAAATTTTCCTGTTTTAGATTGCGTAGGAGTTAAAAATAAAGATTTTAACAAATAAAAGATAACGGCAAATGAGCAATTAGTGATTATAATCCCGATATTTGTTGAGTACTAATCGTTTATTATGAAGCAGTTTTTTCTTGTTTTATCCTTAAGCATCTTTTGCCTTAGCCCTTCATTTGCCCAGCAGCATTCGGGTAGCCAACTGGAGTGGTATACCGACCTTGCAAAGGCGTATCAAAAATCGAAAGCGACGAATAAACCTATTTTCGGGTTCTTTACAGGCAGCGACTGGTGCGGGTGGTGCCATAAATTACAGGCGGATGTTTTTAACAAGCCTGCATTCGTGAAATGGGCAAAAGACAAGGTGATATTGCTGGAACTGGATTTCCCGCGGCGCAAGCAGTTGCCTGCTGAGTTGGCGCAGCAGAATAATAGTTTGCAGCAGGCATTCCAGGTGCAGGGTTTCCCAACTATATGGATCTTTACGGCAGCACAAGACCAGGCTACACAGAAATTTTCCCTTACACCGTTCGGCTCACTGGGGTATCCGGCGGGTTCTGAGGTTGGGAAAGAAGAAGTGAAGTTCCTGAATGACGCTAATGCGATCCTTTCTAAGGTAACAGTAGCCAAGTAGGCCAAGGAACATAAATTATATAAAAAGCATGGAAGTTTCTTCTGTGCTTTTTCATTTTATATCAAACCTTGAACAGTGGCATTACGCAATCGCGATCGCCGCTTTTTTATAGTTCTTTCACATCCCGTATAAAAAATGACAATGGCAAATACAAACGCAAGAATAAAGAGCAATTCAGCGCCCAGCGTCCCTGTTGTATTGAAGCCATTTGGATTGCCTTTAAGCATTATGTTCAAGCTAATTACAAACAGAAAGTAGGCGGATGCTAAAGTGAGTACAGCGCCAAAAAGCAAATAAATCAGGTTGTGCCTGAAGATGAGGGGAGCTAACATTGCTACACTCCAGGTGACAGTAACGTATGAAATTCTGCCATCACCCACCAGGAACACAAGCAGGATATCAACTAATGCAAGCAATGCATAGTATATTATTGCTGCATCGATCCATTTTATCTTAGATACCTGGCTCATAAAAATATTTGCCATCTGAAGCTATGAAAATACAGGCTATCGTATCAGCGTTACATCACCTTTGTGGTGAACGGGTGTCTTATCCTCCCGCTCAACGGTAATGTAGTAGTGATATACGCCCATGTCCTGTTGTATTCCGTTGAAAGTACCATCCCAGCCCTTAGTATTATCGGTGGTGGTGAAAACCCTTTGGCCCCAGCGATTGTAAACCGATAATTCTACCAGGCGGCCCCACGCCAGATTAGTTACACAGAAGACATCATTAATGCCGTCTCCATTTGGTGTAAATGCCGTAGGCACATCTTCGCTGGTAGTAATCACATCAATGGTTACATTGGCAGAATCAGGGCAGCCCGTTTTACTATAGCCATATACCGTATAGGTGGTTTTCTCGCGTGGGCTGGCTATTGGATTATTGATGTTGTTGTTGGTGAGCGTGCCACTTGGTGTCCAGTTGTAAATCCACGCACCTTTTACATCCAATTGAATACTTGAACCGTAGGGAATAGATTGGCTGGCAGTAATGCCATACAGCAATGCTCCCGGTGGGTCGGGGTAAACAATAAGGCTGGCTGTGTCTGTACCCACACAACCAAATTCATCAATGCCGATAACGGTGTATAACGTAGTTTTAGGCATCACGGCTGTTGTATTGGCACAGGTTGGGCAACCGAGGCCGGTGGCAGGCTCCCATATATAGCGCACCGCTCCTTCCGCCTTCATGATGCCCATACCAGAAAGGCAACTGGTAACGTCACCGGTCGCTTTTACATCAGGCACCGGCATAATACTGATAGTAAATGCCTGTGTCTGCGAACCTGAAAGCGGGCATGCGTCATCTTTGTAGGTAAGGTAGTATACATACACACCGGGGGGAATGCCGTTCGATGTCCAGCTTAAAACACATCTTGGGTGTTTTGTCCCATTATTGATAACATGAAATGCAGAGCCTGCCGGTAACCCTGTTGCCGTAACGGTTACATTGTTATTGGTATCAGGCGAGGTTGGGTTAACGTAAAGGGAAAAATCGCCGGAGTCTTTACATATCTTAAAATGGGTATCATCTGTAATGAAACCCGCAGTAGCACCGTTCAACGTGCCGGTTGGCGGGGTAACAGTGCATGGAATAATGAGGAATGTCATTTCGCGCTGGCAACTGCCAACAAAATTACCTCCCCTGAACTCCTGGATATTATACACCACTAATGCCCTTTGTATAACGTTGGGGTAGAAGTCGATCTGCCCTGTGGTGCGGTCGAACGTAAAGCTGCCGGGGTTATAAATAAGCGGATCTGCGCCCGAGCGGCCTGCAATATAAGTAACGGGCAAATTGGGGGGCGAACAATTTGCACTCCCGCTTATTCCGTCTACCAGGTCAAATACAAGATTATCTCCATCGGGATCCACGGCACCGGGATTATAGGTATCGTTATTGTTAAGGCAGAAAAAAGGTACCGGAACAGAGGTCAGTACGGGGCTTGAATTGTCGGACGTAGTGTTGTTCAGCGTATCCACCAGTTGCGAGGTGGTGGCGCCCATAAGATTAGTAATTGCAGCGGCCCTGCCTGCAAGTGCGCTGCCGCCGGAGAGGTCGCCGGTGAAGATAAAGCGCCATACTGCCGATGTGTAAGGGAGCGTATAATTGGCACTGTATACAAACTTTTTGATGCCCGGAATAGGGTTAGACGGGTTGGTGCATTGTGTATTTGCCGTGTCTTTTGGGCAAACCGGGGTTATCTCAACACCTGTAGCAGGCGCCTCGACCATAAGTGTTACCGTGCCTACCGATGTGCCACCATCGTAGATGCAGACGGTGGGGCTGGCGGTAGGCAACGTGGCAAATGCAGATGCGCTTGCCGGGCCACAATCGGCATAGGCTATAAGGGTAATAGTATATGTATTGCCGGAAACATGCTTGTAAAAAAGATCTAAACCGACTATATGGGAAGCGAACGTGCTGCCCGGGAAAAGCAAAATAAGAAGCAACAAACGGGTAAAAGCTCTCATAGAGGTTAGTATTGCAGATAAAGATAACGGATTTTGCATATCGATATTATTACAAGACGTAATTTTTGCCAAAAGCGTTGGTTTTTCATGGCTCCCGTGGGGTGAATATGCGCTTTCCGGGGGATAAAAGCTACTTTTGCAGCCTTTCAAGGAATTATCTATGGGGTTATTTGACAAGCTTTTTAAACGGAATAAAGAACAGCAGGAGCAGAAGGAAGCGCTGGACGAAGGGCTGAAGAAAACGAAAGAAGGCTTTTTATCTAAGCTGACCAAGGCCATTGCCGGCAAGGACAAGGTGGATGAGGAAGTACTTGACGAGCTGGAAAATGCCCTTGTAAGCGCTGATGTAGGTGTGGATACCACTGTGGCTATTATAGACCGTATTGAAAAGCGGGTGGCGAGGGATAAATACGTCGGCACATCGCAACTGAACCAACTGCTGCAGGAAGAGATAATGGGCATGCTGACAGAGGCCCCATCGAACGAGTTTGCGACTTTTGATGTGCCTGCAGGGAAGAAGCCGTATGTGATACTGGTGGTGGGTGTGAATGGCGTTGGCAAGACAACTACCATTGGCAAGCTTGCCAATAATTTTAAAAGGAGCGGCAAAGATGTATTGCTTGGTGCTGCAGATACCTTCCGCGCGGCGGCGGTAGACCAGCTGACCATTTGGAGCGAAAGGGTAGGCGTGCCGATAGTGAAAAAAGAAATGGGCAGCGACCCGAGCTCTGTGGCTTTTGACACGGTAGCAAGTGGTATGGCAAGAGGATCGGATGTGATCATCATTGACACAGCAGGGCGCCTGCATAACAAGGCATACCTGATGGATGAACTGGGCAAAATACGCCGTGTGATCAGCAAAAAGATGCCGGATGCACCGCATGAAGTGCTGCTGGTGCTGGATGGCAGCACAGGGCAGAACGCCATAGAACAAGCAAAACATTTTACAGCCGCGACCGATGTGACCGCAATAGCAATAACCAAGCTGGACGGCACTGCCAAAGGTGGCGTGGTGCTGGCAATAGCTAACCAGTTCAAGATACCGGTGAAGTATATAGGAGTGGGGGAGAAGATGGAAGACCTGCAGATATTCAATAAGACAGAGTTTGTAGACAGCTTGTTCAGCCTGGAGAAATAAACTGATGACCAAGGAGCAATCCATAAAAGAATTGATGCAGATACCGGGTATAGGTAAGTCGGTAGCGAATGACCTGTGGAATATTGATATAAAAAGCGTGGCTGCGCTGAAGGGTAAGAACCCTGAAAAGCTGTACGACAAGTCGAATAAGTTTGCAGGTATGGTGCAGGACAGGTGTTTGCTGTATGCTTTCCGGTGTGCGGTATATTATGCTGAAACGCCTGTGGCAAAAAGAGACCCGGAGAAGCTGAAGTGGTGGAACTGGAAGGGTTAATTTGAAAATTTGAAAATGTGGCAATTTGAAAATTGGTTTTCATAAGGTGAGGAGTTTCTTCAATTCTAATGCGCCAAGCGTGGCAGGCATTTCTATGGGTATTACATTGTTGTAGCGGCTTACCGAGGGTATGCGCTTATCGATCACGTACTTTTTTACTTCATCATCTACATAATCTACGAGGCCGGCGGCGGGGTAGACCGCGAGTGAGGTGCCGATGAGGACGAAAACATCGGCGTATTGCATTATTGGTATGGCTTCTTCTATCATAGGCACTGGTTCTTCGAACCATACTACGTGTGGACGGTACTGGCCGCCGTCTTCTGCTTTGTGGCCGAGTTTTATGTCTTCGTGAATGGGGTAGTATTTCCAGGCATTTTTTTCGCTGCGCATTTTCAGTATTTCGCCGTGCAGGTGCAGCACTTTGGTGGAGCCTGCCCGCTCATGCAGGTCGTCTATGTTTTGGGTGATGATGTGTACATCAAAATGGGCTTCCAGTTCGGCGAGGGTTTTGTGGGCGGCATTGGGCTGCGCTGCCAGCACATCGCGGCGGCGCATGTTGTAGAAGTCCAGCACCAGTTGGGGATCGCGGCGCCAGGCGCGGGGTGTGGCTACATCTTCTATATTATGCCCTTCCCACAGTCCATCGCCATCGCGGAAGGTGCGCAGGCCACTTTCGGCGCTTATGCCGGCGCCTGTAAGTACTACAAGTTTTGGTTTTTTTGACATGGTTTTGCTCATTTTTTTTGGGACAACACATCTATGCGTAAAGCATTGATATGCTGTTGATTTTATAACTTTTTTTGCGCACTATTTGCGCAGTTTTTGCGCACTTAGTTATTGATCCTCAATAACCCGAGAGTTGAGTCAATTACTCCGGTTTAACTGATGAGGTGTATCTCTCAACAGACATCCCCTGCCTAAAGGCGCCCCCTCGAAGGGGGGTAAGTCCGGATGCATTTTCTGCTGTTGGTCAAAACTGATCCTTTTAACCGCGAGTATAGATCCTTCGTGCCCCAGGAGGACAAAAGCGGGTTGCTACTATGTAAAGTTCTGGAAGGTTTTCGGGTTGAAAAAATTGAATTTCCCTGACGGTACTGAAACAGTACCGTGACGGTTTTTGCATGCAGCTACGGCGCGGGTTTGAGCCTGTATGTGCAATTTGCAAATGATGTGCTGCGGAGGTGCTGAATATTGGCGTTTAAACGCCGAACTGGCTAAGGTGGTGATCGAGGTGTTTGTAGAACATGTTGTTCCACTCCTGGCTAGTCAGTTTGCCAAAAGAAAGTGATTCTTTGCCCTCAAAATGTTCTTTGCCTTTTTCAGTGGTCCTTTTAATAAAGTCAATCAGGCGAGCTTTTTCTATATCAAAGTTTTTCTGGTCTACTGTTATGAAAGCCTTGCCGGTGGGGCTGTTCTTCTTGTAAGGCTTTTCGTTTACCACTATGTTTTTGATAAATGCCTTTTGTAAAAATCTTTGAAATGGCCCGGGGGCCTTGTGTTTAGTATCGTAAATGAACTCATAGGTAACACAGCAATGGGCCAGCATTTGCGCCACATTCATTTTGCCCCAAACGGGTTGTGTTTGTGGGGTGAGTTTGTTTATCCTGTTTATTATTTCTTCTGATACATTTTTATCGAATATGTTCTTTATCATGCTGCTATTTTTTTGCAAAGAAAGCAATATTGCACAACATGAATTAATTTACCATCACAAAACCATTTATATGAATAAAGATGTGCAGGCTTACCATAAAGCACTAGCGGCTGACGACAGGGCGATATGTGAGGCATTATATGCTGAGATAAGCGCCGGTTTACCAGATGCTGAAAATAAAGTTTGGCACCGCCACCCAGTGTGGTTTTTAGAAGGTAACCCTATTGTGGGCTACCACAAGCTTAAGGATTGTGTGCGGCTGCTGTTCTGGAGCGGGCAATCGTTTGAGGAGCCGGGACTGGAACCTGAGGGGAGCTTTAAGGCAGCGGAAGCACGGTACACATCGGCAGATGAAGTGGATGCTAAGGCGCTGAAGCGTTGGCTGAAGAAGTCGAAGAAGATACAGTGGGATTATAAGAATATTGTGAAGCGGAAGGGGAGGTTGGAGCGGTTGATGTAGTTTTTCGTGCGCGAGGGTTGTTGGTGAAGAACACCAACAACGGCGGAGACAATAAACGATTAGTCAATATGGATTTATGAGAAAGTTATTTTATTTAGTATTATTTCTTTTGTTTTTTAGCTGCGATCAGGAAGAAAAGTCGCAATCTAATTTGTTAAGGAAAGGAAGCAAATACAGTCGCTTGCTTTCCAAGTTCAAAGAGATTACAATTGACACATTAAAGATATACTCACCACCAGAATCAAAGGGGGTGGAGTTCAATGGAACTGAACTTGATAGTGCTGATGCAGTATTATTTCCCACTGAAATTGCGGAGCAGCATTTTGGCGATCCGCCAGGGCTTTTCGCAATTTACAGATTCATTATTGACGGCAATAAACTTGGTTTAATAGCAAGAACTCCGTCGGTATATAGTGCATCGTCAATTAAGCTTTTCTTTTTTGATATCGCAATAGATAGTTTTACCTCTTATATAGAATTGGCTGAGAGTTTGGGCGATGCTGGTGCTTATTGGGAAAAGGAGAGTTGGCTATTTAAGGATAATAGCAACTTAAGAGCTTTTGTGAGAATTTTTGAAAGTTACGATAACAGCGTAGAAAACGAAGGCGATACGACCATAGATGTTTCGAACTATTATTATTTGATTGACATTTCACAAGGGAAACTAGATACTATTAGTAGGGATAATAAAGAACTTTTGCAAATGTTCGGTCAATTGGTGAAATAAAAAGCAAGTACTTGCTACCGCAATTGGAGGAAGTACATTTATGAGCGGACTGCTGAACCTCAGGAGATTCCTCCTATCGTCGGAATGACAGGTACTATTGGGCTGATTTGCTGCCGCAATAGGAGGAAGTGCATGTATGAGCGGACTGCGCTACTTCAGGGGATTCCTCCTATTGTCGGAATGACAGCTTTGTTGGGTTGTAACATTATTTTTTACATTCTATCGCCCAAAACCTTATTTTTATATCACTTAATCCGTTACAATGAAAAAGATCGCTATCCTGGTAACACTTATGGTACTGCTGGGTGCCACCCCAAAAAAGAGCTATGCACAGCAGTCGGCGCCCGATACGGTCTTGGCAGGTATATACATCAACAGCATTCACAATATAGATTTCAAGCTAAAGGAATTTACCATTAGCTGCTGGGTATGGTTCAGGTATAAAAACAGGGATTTTAATTTCTTACAGAACCTTGAAATTCCATCAGCAAAGTCGGTGACCAAATCGTTCTCAACTGTTGATACCTCGGATGGGGATGTGTACCTGCTGATGAAGCTGGACTGTATCATGAAGGATAGCTGGAAGATAGAGAATTTTCCGTTTGACAGGCAGTCGCTGCGGTTTACCCTTGAGAACTCACAGTTCGATTCTTCGAAGCTTGTTTTTAAAGCCGATACGGCTGGCAACCATTTTGATGCGCGATACACAATAAGGGGCTGGAATATTGACAGCCTAAGGATCAGTAATGGCATTAAAACATACCGTACCAACTTTGGCGACATACATGCAAAAAGCAAGGTGACCAAATACAGCAATTTCAAGGTGAGGCTGGTTTTGTCCCGAGAGGCCGGGGGGCTTTTCTGGAAGATGTTTTTAGGTATGTACCTGGCAATGCTTATTGCCTATATGTGTTTCTATATACATGCTGATAATATTGACTCCCGTTTCGGGCTTAGCGTGGGTGCATTGTTTGCCGTAGTGGGTAATAAGTATGTGGTGGAGGCGGCCTTGCCGGAGTCAACCGGGTTTACGCTGGTGGATTCGCTGCATGGGCTTACGCTTGTGTTTATACTGCTCACCATAGTTGGCAATGCATTAGCCTTGCGGCTTGTGAAGAAGGATAAACTGAAACAGGCTAACCGGAACGACTTTATTATGGGGCAGGTGATGCTTGTAGTTTACCTTCTTGCCAATGCTTACCTGATATGGGAAGCGGTGAAGTGATAGAATGCCGGTGATGTAGTGCTTACACCGCTGGCACCATCTTCTCTTTCAAATGCTTCAGCATGTCTGCTGTCATTTTGTCGAGGTCGAAATTGTGGCTCCAGCCCCAGTCGGCGCGGGCAGCTGCATCGTCTATGCTTTTTGGCCAGCCGTCAGCTATTGCCTGGCGGAAGTCGGGGTTGTAGTCTATAGTGAAACCGGGGATGTGCTTTTGTATGGCTGCTGCAATTTCCTTTGGGGAAAAACTCATGGCCGAGAGGTTGTATGCCATGCGTGTTTTCAGTTTTTCTGCTGGTGCTTCCATCAGTTCTATGGTGCCGCGTATAGCATCGTCCATATACATCATGGGCAGGTAAGTATTCTCAGAGAGGAAGCAGGTGTATTTTTTGTGTTTCAGGGCTTCGTGGTAGATCTCTACGGCATAATCGGTGGTGCCACCGCCTGGTTCTGATTTCCAGCTTATGAGGCCGGGGTAACGCAGGCTGCGCACATCGAGCCCCCAGCGCTGGTTGTAGTACTGGCACCAAAGCTCGCCGGCATATTTGCTTACGCCATATACGGTGCGTGGTTCTATCACCGTTTTTTGGGGTGTTTCTTCGCGTGGGGTAGTGGGACCAAATACTGCAATGGAGCTTGGCCAGTAAATTTTATGCAGCTTTTCCTGCACCGCAAGGTCTAGCGTATGCAGCAGGCTTTGCATGTTTATCTCCCATGCTTTGTGCGGGGCTTTTTCGCCTGTGGCGGATAAAAGGGCTGCTAATAAGTATATCTGTGTTACGCCTTGTTTTCTTACTAACTCATGTATGCCGCGGTGGTCCATAGCATTCAATACCTCATACGGGCCGCTGTCTTTCAGCAAAGGGTGGGCTTCTTCTTTTATATCTGATGCTATAACATTGCTATCACCATATGTTTTGCGTAGTGCCAATGCCAGTTCCACACCTATCTGCCCGCCGGCACCTATTATGAGTATCTTTTCCATTGTAGTTTTGAGTATAAAGTCAAAAGTATAAAGTAGAAAGCTGTTTGTTTAGTAAACCCTGCCTGTTATAATTTATTTTGGCTAAAGCCGTTCCTATATTTCTTCCTCCCCCGACCTAAAGGCCGGGGCTACTATAATCAGCGATGTTTTCTATGAGCCTAATGAAGTCATCAAACAGATACCGGGAGTCGTGTGGGCCGGGGGTTGCCTCCGGGTGGTATTGTACCGAGAAAGCAGGCTTGTTCTTCATCCTGATGCCTTCTATCGAGCCATCGTTCAGGTTCACGTGGGTTATCTCCACATCGGCGCAATTTTTCACTGCTTCTGGGTCAACACCAAAGCCATGATTTTGTGTTGTTATTTCTGATTTGCCCGTAATAAGATTTTTCACCGGGTGGTTCAATCCGCGGTGGCCGTGGTGCATTTTGAAGGTGCGTATATCGTTAGCACGTGCCAGCAACTGGTGCCCAAGGCAGATGCCAAAGAAAGGTTTGCCTTCGGCAAGTATCGCTTTTACTGTTTTTACTGCATAGTCCATTGATGCGGGATCGCCGGGGCCGTTGGAGATGAAGTAGCCGTTCGGTTCGAATGCCTTAAGTTCATCAATACCTGTTTTTGCAGGAAATACTTTTACATAGGCACCGCGCTCCACCATGCAGTTGAGGATATTGATCTTTACACCAAAATCCATTACTGCAATACGGATGGCTGCTTTGGAATCGCCTACGGTATATGGCTCCTTCGTAGATACCTGTGATGATAATTCGAGCCCTGCCATATCCGGCACTTTTGCAAGTGCTGTTTCCAGGCTTCTTTCATCCATCAGCTCGGTTGAGATGATGCAGTTCATAGCGCCTTTGCTGCGGATGTGCTGCACCAGGGAGCGTGTATCCACATCGTAGATGGCAACGAGATTGTTCTTTATGCAATAATCCTCAAGGCTGTCGTTAGCTACCATGCGGGAATACCGGTGCGATATGTTTTTGCAGATAAGCCCGGCTATTTTTATTGAGTCACTCTCTACATCCCCTTCTTTTACACCGTAATTGCCTACGTAGGCGTTGTTCATGATGAGCACCTGCCCGGTATAGGAAGGGTCGGTAAAAACTTCCTGGTAACCCGTCATGCCGGTGTTGAAACATATTTCACCGCCAGCGGTCCCCTTAGCGCCAAAAGACTTTCCTTTGAAGAGTGTGCCATCGGTAAGGAGTAACCACGCGGGTGCATTAGATTGAGTTGCTGTCATTTAAAAACAAATTTTGCAAATGTAACGCTTATTTGTCATTTGCGATTTGTGATTTGTGATCGGGATGTGGATATGTGGATTGTTGGTATTTAACCGCAAAGGCACAAAGGCAAAGATCTCTGAGTTGTTTAATGATACGCAGGGTAAACATTTGTTCGGGATCTTTTTGATAAGAAATAAGGTGCAATAGTGCGAACAGTAAATTCTATTTATCGCATTATTTAGAAAGTTATTTTGAATATGGCGCCCAACTTCTTTAGAGGCCTCATTTGCGCTTGTGACCTGGTATTAATTCCTTTTTTCCTTTTTCGTTATGGCTGGATGCCTTTCCGGTAGGTGCGACCTTGCTCGCGCCGAGGATTATGCGTATCTTGCAGCGCCCATTTACATTAGGGTAATTCATTATAATTATTGATTTTATTTCATGCTTAAAGTAGGTGTATTTGGTGCAGGCCATTTGGGTAAGATACATATCCAGCAGTGGGGCGAGGTAAAGGAGGCCCAACTGGTTGGGTTTTATGACCCTGATGATAATATGGCACTTGCCGCTATAGAAAAGTTTGGCGTACAGCGCTTTACGGATATTGATGAACTTATAGCATCTGTGGATGCTGTTGATATCGTTTCCCCTACCATTTCCCATTATGATATTGCAAAAAATGCATTACTGAATGGCAAGCATGTTTTTATAGAAAAGCCGCTCTCCCACACATTGGAAGAGGGTATGGAACTGGTGCACCTGGTTAAAGAAGCCAATGTGAAGTGCCAGGTAGGGCATGTGGAGCGATATAACCCTGCTTTCCTGGCGGTGAGCGACCAACTTGTGCAGCCCATGTTCATAGAAACGCACAGGCTGGCGCAGTTCAATCCACGTGGAACGGATGTATCTGTGATACTGGACCTGATGATACACGATATTGACATTGTGCTGTGCCTGGTAAAAAGCCCGGTGAAGCGTATATCGGCCAGCGGGGTAGCGGTGCTGAGTGAGACTGCGGATATTGCCAATGCACGTATTGAGTTTGATAACGGATGTGTGGCTAATCTTACGTCGAGCCGCATATCGCTGAAGAATATGCGTAAGATGCGCCTTTTTCAGCGTGATGCGTATATAGGCATTGATTTCCTGAATAAGGAGACTGAGATCGTGCGGCTGAAGGAAGATGGGGTGGCTGAGGGGATGATGGATTTCCCGTTGGAAATGGCCAATGGTGAAAAGAAGGTAATATCTGTGCAAACACCAACAGTTACTCCAAACAACGCTATCCAAACTGAACTAAGAGAGTTCACCCATGCTATATTGCATGATCGCCCGGTGCGGGTATCTGTATATGATGGTTACCAGGCAATGGATGTAGCGCACCAGGTGCTGAAAAAAATGAGTTTGCACGCTGAGATGCACAATGTTTAACAAAATTTTACGTTATAGTGCCGGAAGGGTATCATGAAGCACATTTATAGAAGGGTATTTTATTTAATATTTGTATTCAGTTCTGTGGGCCCCTGGGTTGGTTGCAATACCATTAACCCGAAGGAACAAGTGCCTACCTATATCCATGTTGATTCTTTCCATTTTGCACCCACCCCCAGTTTAGGCAATATTACCACCTCACACGATATCAATACCGTATGGGCGTATTACAAAAACGATCTTATTGGCGTTTTCGACCTGCCGACTACTTTCCCGGTCATCACAAATGGCGATAATGATAGCGGCGTGCTTACTTTGAGCCCAGGAGTACCTATAAACGGGTTTAATGACAATTTAAGTGCCTATCCTTTTTATACGCTTGATAACTGGGGCTTTAAAGCCCAGCCGGGGAAAGTGCTTACCCACAATCCAACGACCAGTTTTTTTAGTACTTCTAAAATTCAGCCTGTAGCCTATTTTGAGAAAAATACTGTTGAGACAGTGCCCCTGAACAGTATTTCCGGGCTTGTGCCTATTGTGAAGGTAACGGATGTTTCACTTAGATTTTGGGGCGAAGGGGTTGGCAGTATTACACTTGCAAGCCCTGCAGACAGTACAATAGATAGTACGGTTGAGGCTTTTCCGATACCCCCCAACCAGAGCAACCAGGTATTGGAACTGAATTATAAAGGCGACCTGATACTGTTGGTTTACATAAAGCCTTACCTGGGTGGCATAACTCAAGGCGCGACGCTCCTTGCAGCTGCAAAGCCCAGCAGTGGCTGGAAGAAATTGTACATTTCGCTGCAAGACTATGTTTCAGCGCTGCAGGCCACAGGTTACAGGTTTTATATAAAGGCCATATTGCCGGAGGGGCAAACGAGCGGCAGGCTATTTTTAGATAATATCCAAATCGTTACATTCTAAGCATCCATGCGCCTCCATCCACTAAAGAGAAAAGCGATAAGGCAATTGGTATTGCTCGATTATATAGCAGCCTCTTTAGCATGGCTCACCTTATGGATGTACCGCCAGCAGGAACTGACCAAGCGTGATTTTTTTGATACCCTTGAATTGTTCATTGCGCGCGATTACATTACCACCATTATTATTGTGCCCGGGGCGTGGCTATTCGCATACCTCTTATCCGGCACTTATTTTGACCTGTACCGCAAATCGAGGCTGAACGAGATAAACCGTACGCTTATTTCCTGCATCATTGGTTGTATGGTGTTATCGATGGTGGTTTTTGCCAACGATAGTGCTGACTATTCTTATTTCATCAATGAGTTTGGGCATTATTTATTGATACATACTTCTTTCGCATTGGTATTCCGGTTGTTCATATTATACCGTGTGAAGAGGAACCTGGTGAAGGGCAAGGTGGGTTTCAATACGCTTATTATAGGCGGCAACCAGCAAGCAATAAATATCTACAAGCAGGTGCATGACAGCCCCAAGGTGCTGGGGAATATCTTTAAAGGCTTTATTTACTCTAACAAAGAAGCCAGCAATGGCATGAGCCAGTACCTGCCGCAACTGGGGCATATAGAGCACCTGGAGGATATTATTGATAAGAACGAGATAGAGGAAGTGATAGTGGCCGTAGATTCATCGGAGCACCATATGCTGGAGGATATAGTTACAAGGTTGTGCTATCGCCCGGTAGTGGTAAAGGTGTTGCCCGATTATTATGACATCATTTCCGGTTCTGTGAAAACGAATAATGTGTATGATGCAGTGCTTATCCATATCCATCCCGACCTGATGCCCGACTGGCAGCGCGTGTGCAAGCGAACGATGGATATTCTGTTCTCTGCGTTTGCGCTGCTCTTATCATCTCCGCTTATGCTGTTTGCGGTAATTATGGTGAAGCTGTCGTCAAAAGGGCCTGTTATTTATAAGCAGGAGCGCGTTGGCAGGTTTGGCAGGCCGTTCAATATCTATAAGTTCCGCTCTATGTATACCGATGCGGAGCATACGGGGCCGGCGCTATCCAGCAAAGAGGACCCGCGTATAACACCATGGGGCAGGTTCATGCGTAAATGGCGCATAGATGAGCTGCCGCAGTTTGTGAACATTATTCGCGGTAATATGTCGCTGGTTGGGCCAAGGCCGGAACGTAAGCACTATATAGATATCATCAGCGATACCCATGCGCATTATAAATACCTGCTCAAGGTAAAGCCGGGGCTCACATCGTGGGGCATGGTGCAGTTTGGCTATGCCGAGAATGTGAATGAGATGATACAGCGGATGAGGTACGACCTGCTGTATATAGAGAACTGCTCACTGGCGCTGGACATCAAGATCATGCTTTATACCATTATGGTTATTTTCCAGGGAAGGGGGAAGTAATCTAATGTGGTAAATGTGAGAGGAATATGATGGAATGCGAGAATAATTTTAAGAAATAAGAATATTTAAAGTTCGTATCTTTGAATTAATAAAAATGTAGTTCCCCATGAGTGTTCAGCAGATGCAACAACAATTGATCAACCAAATAAGCAATATAAATAATGAGGATATACTGCGTATGTTGGGTGAAGAATTAGATTATTCATTGCAAAGCCAAACAGACCTTTCATCTTTATTGAACGAGGAAGACCTGAACGAATTGAAAGCGCTTGCCAACGAGCCAATTGATAAAAATACTATGTCGTTAGATGAATTTAATAACATAATGGAACAATGGCGTATGAAATAATCATCAACAAAAGGTTTACGAATAAGCTCTTAAGTGTACTTGATTATTTAGAGAAGGAGTGGAGCAAAAAAGTAGCATTGGCGTTTTTAAGCAAAGTTTATACAAGGATATACATTTTACAATCACATCCGTATATAGGTTCGCTGACGAGTATAACTAATGTACGCAGTACGCTAATTACAAAACACAACAGGATGTTTTACAGAATTGTTGGCAATAAAATCGTTATCCTGAACTTGTATGATACAAGGAAGAAGGAGTTCAGGCGATAATTAACCGTGAATACACAGAGGTACTAAGGTTATTATAGATACTCTACCCGCCAGTTTCCGCATTTTCATACTTCCACATTGCCAAAGCTTCGCCCACAATAAAGAAACTGCCGGTAATGAGCAATGCATCGTTTTCTTGCATGGCTGACTGTGCTGCGTTAATAGCTTCTGATACAGTAACATAGGTATTGCCGCCAAGCCCTGCCGATGCTGCTTTTTCTTTAAGTTCGGCAGCGGGTAATGCTCGTTCAATTTGTGCATTGCAGAAATAATAAGTGGCATCTTTAGGGAAAAGCGCCAAAGCTTCATCTACGTCTTTATCCTTTACAAACCCAAGTACGATGTGTTTGCTGTTTGCCTGCAATTGCTGCCATTGGTTCAGCACTTCGGTAAGTCCTGCTGGGTTATGGGCTACATCGCAGATAACTACAGGGTTTTCCTGCAACCATTGCCACCTGCCGTGCAGGCCGGTGGTGCTTTTTACATGGGCAAGTGCAGCTAACGCACCGGGTATGGACAGTTTAAAATCCTGGTGTGAGAGCAGTTCTACAGCTGTGAGCACTGTTTTGATATTGTGTTGCTGGTAGTTGCCTCGCAGGTCGGTGCGGAGGTCAAGCATTTCGCGGGTGGCGTTGTTGATGACCTTGTAGTATTGATACTTGGCATCACTACCTGTGCGCACTATGCCCCATAATGATTGTGCATAGTGGAGCGTGCTTTGCTTATGCACTGCATATTCGAAGAATACGCGCCCGGTCTCATCGTCCTGTTCGCCTATAACACAGGGAACGCCTTGTTTTATAATGCCTGCTTTTTCCGCAGCTATTTCCGGTAGCGTATTACCTAAAAGGTCTTTATGGTCGTAGCTGATGTTAGTAATTATGGATAGCAGGGGAGTGATGATGTTAGTGCTGTCCAGCCTGCCGCCGAGACCTGTTTCTATAATGGCTATATCCACTCCTTGCTCGGCAAAGGCGGTAAATGCCATAGCTACGGTTATCTCGAAGAAAGAAGGTTGTATTTCTTCAATAAGTCCTTTGTTCTTTTCTACAAAACTCACTACCCATTCTTTGCTTACCATGGTGCCGTTTACACGAATACGTTCGCGGAAGTCGACAAGATGTGGTGATGTATAAAGTCCTGTTTTATACCCTGCCTGCTGGAAAACAGCCGCCAGCGCATGACTGGTACTACCTTTGCCATTAGTGCCTGCTATATGTACCGATCTGAATTTAGCATGAGGCTCACCTAAGGCGGCACACAACTTTATAGTGTTGGTAAGATCGGGCTTTAGTGCTGCCTTGCCGATGCGGGAGAACATAGGGAGGCGTTCGTATAAATAGTCGAGTGTATGCTGGTAGGTATTATTATCGCCCATGGGCTTATTGACGTGTTTTAAATGCTATTGTGACCTTTCCATACTGTATAGGTTCCGGCCCGGTTGAAGGACTGAATCGCACGCTCCTGAGTTTTTCAAAAGCAATACTTGTTAACTGCCTGCTTGAAGAGCT
This sequence comes from Flavipsychrobacter sp., assembly GCA_021155965.1. Taxonomy (GTDB): domain Bacteria; phylum Bacteroidota; class Bacteroidia; order Chitinophagales; family Chitinophagaceae; genus Nemorincola. Next base: position 18,009 of record JAJNBJ010000005.1, on the reverse strand, counting down.
TACCAGGTTTTTGCTTACTATGTTTCCTTGCCTGTCTACACCCACCTGTATTATTACCACGCCGCTTTCATTAAATTCCGCTTCAAATTGCTTTGGGCTAATATCCCTGCCTGCAACCGTATGCCGGATACCTCCATTCCCATCGCCGGGATATCCCGTATAATTATCTGCACCGGGTGTTCCGCCGGGTACGCCTTTGTCGCCTGGGCCTGTGCCATTGCCTTCGCTAGTGCCCGGTTTGTCGCGGTCAGAGCTGTTGCCGCCTTTGCCTGTTTCGCCGGCATAGCTGTACTTAGGCTTCTCCTGTGCTTGCGGTTTGGGTTTGGTTTCGGGTTTTGTATCGGCCCTGACATTGTCTTTTTTCACCGTAGTCTTTGTCGCTACTTCAGGTGCATCCTCATCGGTGGTTTGTAGAATAGTTTTAGGAATAGAGCTTGCGACCGGGATGGCTTTATATACAACCGCAGATTTAAACTCAGCCGGGGCTTTTGTGGATTGTGGCTGGTCGTCGCCGCTGCCATCGTCACTTGTACCTAAATTAACCTCCATGCCGCCGCCTACATCCACCGGTGGCGGGAAAGGATAAGTGTAATGAAGTAAAAAGAACAGCAGGAACAACAGGCAATGAACACCTATTGTCCAGGCAAGCGCTTTATAATTTACGGGCTGTTCTTGTTGTACGGCTACCATCAGCAATTAAAATTAACCAAAAAATCAAAACGCAAAAGTTAAATATATAGTATATAAGACGCTCTAATGCGCAAAATCCACATCATAGTTCTTCATTCTTTCTATGGGTGGGTTGAAGTAGCCATATTTCACATTGGGGAACTCCTCATGTATCAGCTCCATCATTTGCCTGATGCCCATACATTCGCCGGGGTCGGTTACGCCCATTTTGCCCAGGTACCAATCGGGGTCAATGTTGAAGCTGCGCCATTGTATCATGCTCAGTCCCGTAGTGCTGATCAGCTCGCGCAGGGCTTCATATTCGGCAATGCTGTCCGTCATGCCGGGGAAAACAAAGTAGTTAATAGATGCCCAGCCGCCATATTTGCGCACCACGCGCAGGCTTTCTACAATATCCTCGAACGTATAGTTATTGGGGCGGTAGTATTTGGTATAAAGATCGGCACGGGCAGAGTTGAGGCTTACGCGAATGCTATTGAGGCCTGCTTTCATCAATTCCTCTACTGCATCAGGTTTGCTGCCGTTGGTGTTGATGTTGATGCTGCCCTTGGGAGTATGCTTACGGATCTCGATAATAGCATCTTTTATTGTTTCCCACATCAATAGCGGCTCACCTTCGCAGCCCTGACCGAAGCTAATAATAGGATAGGGTGCGGTCTCGAGATGGGGGACAGTAAATTCAACGATTTCATCAGCAGTTGGTTTGAATTGCAGCCTGTCCTGTGGCGATACTATAGATTCGTCCTCAGGCTGGAAAGAAATACACCCCACACAATTGGCATTGCATGCGGGTGAAGAAGGCACCGGGCATTCCCACCTACCCATAAAGTAATTACGTGCTGCGGGGCAGTTGTAAGTAAGAGCGCAGTTCTCTGCAAGATGTTTTACCAGCCTGTTATGTGGGTATGCATGGACCAGTGTATTTACTCCCTGTTTGATCACTTTTTCATCATAGCCGCTGCATTCCTGCCGTATATCGCGCTCAATGCGCATAGCAGGTACATAGAATTTTTCGTTGTGCCAACCGGCGGCGGTGTAGCAGAAGAGGGGCAGGGTAGGTGCATCGTCCAATGTCTCGTATGCGGCAAGATAAAAGCCAGTATGCGCAGGAGGTATAAATGCGGCTACAGCCCAACCTTTTTCGCACAGGCGCATTTCTCCAGTCTTCACATCTATGCCAATGCCCCTGCGGCCCGGTAGTTCGTAGAGATTGCCACCATCGGGCAGTTCTATCCAGTCTTCCTCGGGAATGGGCATTGCATCCCAACCGCTACGGCCTACCACATAGAGTGATGTATCCTCAAAAATCTGTCCGTTGCCGTCTGAATATAATATGTATGGGGTCATTGCTAAGTTAAAAGTCAAAAGTTAAAACCTAAAAGTGCATTTTCATTGAGCAATTAAGCTATTCAGCCATTGCGCATTACCAGTCATCATTTCTTCTCTTGCTCCTGTTTTCTTCTACCTGTGCGGTGCAATATTGTTCAAATGCTTCAAAGTCATTGATGGGTTCTTTCATATCGTACTGTGCATAACTATTATCAGCAAAACTGATGGTGAGTATGCCAAAACGGTAGATCACCTGGTCAACCTCTGTCCATGGGCGGGAGCGCCTGCGGGCAGTTACCGGCAGCCTGATACCATCGTTGTCTATATGTATAGAAAGTTTATTGTCCGAAGGTTTTTCCCAGTAAAGTGCAAAGAGAATGGCAGCTGCCAGTACACCGAAAATAATTGCCGGAAATTTCCACTGCTGCGAGAATGAATAAGCAAATATGCTGATGGCAATGAGCAGTTCGGCCATGCGGAAGACGGGGTTTATTTTAGGACTAGTTACCCATTTGTTCTTGCCCATTACCAGGATGGTGAGTATAATACCTGCCAGCAATATGGCCGCGCCCCAATAAGGTATCGTATAATTATAAACGTATATAATAGCCCCCGTGACAATAAATGCCAGGGCACATACCATATGCATGGTGGTAACCTGGTGGGGTTTTACCTTTTCTTCCATTACAGGTAAATCATATACCATGGGTGCAAAGGTACGAAATGCACACCTGTAACGGCTACCTTTTCATTACAAGGGTATTATGGAAGGCCCGTACAAGCCATTCGTTGCCTGCCTTATTTATCACAAGGGTAATAGTTGAGCCATTTTTACCCTGTATTGGGCCAGTTGGCGCATCAAGTGAGGCCGATGCATGGGCAAGTATGGTGCTGTCGCTGATCATTGCTGATCTCACCAGGTCGTACTTTACTGTGCTGCCTTTGTAGATAGTGTCAAATATAGCCTGGTGGCCCGGGCCAATAGCAGCTTTTGATTTATGCAGGCTGCCCGTGATATCAACAAAGTCTGCATCTTCCGTGAATGGTTGAGCAAAGGCATTTCCATCTGCCTTATTCCATGCATTTTCCAATGTGCTCAGGATGTCGTTAGTGATCAGATTTGTATCCATGATTAGTATTTTTAGAATTAAGGATTAATTTTGTCAATGACAAAAATAGCAAAAACTTGTCAATGACAAAATTTTGAAGGAGAAAATTTTAAAAAAAGCATTGGAACTATATAATGCCAATGGCGTGGAATATGTGGGCATGCGTGAACTGGCCGCTGCGCTCGGTGTGAAGCTTGGTAATATCACCTACTATTTTCCTACTAAAGAAGATATTATAAGGGGCCTGTCAGAGCAGTTGTCCGGATTGAATACGGGCATAATTACGGATGCGCCTGACCTGTCTGTTATCTCATTTTTAACGATGTTGCGTAAGCATTGTGAGAACCAGGTGCAGTATAAGTGCCTGTTCATCAGTTTTGTCAATTTGATGAAGGAGTACCCGTCGCTATCAGTAAAATATAAGGATATAGAAAAAAAACGTAAAGGAATGACGGCGAATTGTGTGCAGCGGCTTATCGAAAACAAGTACCTGAAAAAAGACCTTTCAGAAAATGTGGGACTAATGGAGTCGCTTTTTTTACTCATAATGCGCTTCTGGGTATCAGAAGCGGAAATTTCTTTGTCGGCCTTGAGCGATGACAAAAAAATAGATCACTACCTGGATATGATAGCGCATATACTGCAACCCTATGCAACAAACAAAGGTTTAAAAGAGATAGAGCTGTATTTAAACGGCTAGGTTTAATTGTGCATCAGCACCATCTCCCGGTAGTTTCACTTCAAAGTCTTTGAGGGTCTTACTCATTTCACCCTGCACCTGCAGCCTGCCTATGTCCACCATTTTGCGGAGGCGCCAACCGAGGTATATATCACCTGTGGGGATTACAAATTTGCTCAGCGCCTGGTTCACTACTTTAGATGCTTTCTGGTATTGGTGGGAGCAGAAACTGCCCAATTGGTTGTCGTACTGGTCGTCGTTCTTAGATGCCACTCGTTTGCCGCCTTCCAGGGTACGCACACCGCCATTTGCAGCTACCAGCTTGCGCCATTCTTCGCCATCTGTTTCCAGTTCGGCAGCATTTACTGCACGGGCAAGGCGCCTGGCTTTCACTATTTCTTTGGGCTGTATCTCGCTGATGCTTTTCGGGAAGAATACCTTGCCATTTGCATCAAGGAAAGGAAGGCCTGCTATATTCACCACGAAAAAACGGCCGGGATATTTGCCCAGGTATTGCAGCAACCAGTAGTAGGCACAAATATCGGCAGGCCATGGCGCCATCCAGAACCACGCGATTGCTTCTTCATTTTTAGACAGCTCCACACATACATCCGATAACCGCTCAAAATCATCCACATGCACCGGGTGCTTCTCATTATTGATGACCTGCTGCCAGAAAGCGGTACGCATTTCTGAGAAGGATTGGCCTTCTTCTTTTTGCAGCGGACCTACATTCAGGATGTCTTTTAACACTACTACTTCTCCGGCTAATTCAGGTGCCAGTACTATTGCATCATTCAATGGCGCAGCAGCCATATCTCCTACAACTATATGATAGATCATTATTTATTGCTTAGTGTGGCAAATTTAATAAGGGAAAAGGGAATTAGAAGTAGATATTAAGGCATGTGGATAAGAAAGTAAAATCACTTGTAATTTGGTATCTTTGTTCTGATAAAAGTAATATGTATGATATATATTGCAATTGACAACAGTAGTCCTGCAGCCAAGAAGATGGTTGAACTTATGGAAGAAATGCCTTTTGCGACTGTTTACCGTGATTTCAATGCTACAACCAAAAAAGCATTTGCAGAGATAAAGGAAGGCAAAACTATTAAGGCTAAAAATGTAAATGACTTGCTGCAGAAGCTAAAGAAGTAACATGTACCAGGTTATAGCCTCCAATCAATTCGGAAAAGATTACAGAAAGTGTCTGAAAAGAAACCTGGATATAGCTTTATTGGATGAAGTAATTATAGCAATTTCCGATAATAAAACATTACCACCTAAGTTTAAACTTCATAAGCTCGCAGGAGCATACAAGAATTGTTGGGAGTGCCATATCCGTCCAGACTGGTTATTGATTTGGAAAGTTGACGAAAAGGAGAAGATTATACAGCTAGTGAGAACCGGCACACATTCAGACCTTTTTGAATAGTTTTTCTGCTATGTTTTAACTAATTTTCTCCGCTAATAGTTAAGACAAGGTTTACAAATGAACAATTACGAAATAGCCGATCATTTTTCCCTGCTGTCCAAACTGATGGATATACATGGGGAGGATAGCTTTAAGGCAAAATCATATGGCAGTGCTGCATTTAATATTGAGCGGCTAACCGGTGAGCTTGCCGGTATGAGCGATAGTGAGATGTCGGGGCAGAAGGGTATAGGTGCATCTACTGCAAAAAAAATACGTGAACTGCTTACTACTGGTAAGCTTGCCCAACTGGAGCATATATTGGCCGTTACACCACCGGGCATACTGGATATGCTGCAGATAAAGGGGCTCGGACCAAAGAAAATAGCTGTTATCTGGAAGGAACTGGGCATAGAATCATTAGGCGAGTTGGAATATGCCTGCAATGAGAACAGGCTGGTGGCCCTGAAAGGCTTTGGGGCGAAGACGCAGGAGAGCGTATTGCAGAATATTGTGTATTTCAAGCAGAACCTTGGTTTCCATTTGTGGGCAGAAGTGGAGGTTGTAGCCGCAGCTTTAATGCAGCAGTTGCAGGGTAACCATCCCGGCAATTTATTTTCATTGACGGGAGATATGCGCCGGCAGAATGAAACTGTGGAGTTCATAGAAATTGTGACCGACCTTAATAAGGCAGCGATAGAAAAAGAATTTGAAACTGTTCCTGATACTGCCATAGAAGAAGAGCCGAACGAACAGATACTGGTGCGCATGCCGGGGCAGCCTCGGGTGCGGTTTCATCTTACTGAAAAGGTGAAATTCTTCCACACATTATTCATGACTACAGGCAGCGAAGAGTTTATTGGTGCTTTCCTGGGTAAGTACAAAGTGCCTGAAGCCCCTGCTGCTGAAGAGGCCATATTCGCGGACAATAAGCTTGCCTATATCCAGCCTATGCTACGGGAAACTGCCGGAATACTGGATAAATCTGCTGCAAATACCTTGAGCGAACTGATAAAACCATCAGATATAAATGCTATTATCCATTCACACTCCACATGGAGTGATGGTGTGCACACTATTGAACAGATGGCGAAGGCTGCCAAAGACCAAGGCCTGGAATACCTTGTTATCAGCGACCACTCTCAGACTGCGTTCTATGCCGGAGGGCTTAAGCCCGAACAGATTGCCGCCCAGCACCAGGAAGTAGACGCGTTGAATGCTAAGCTGGCGCCATTTAAAATTTTTAAGAGTATAGAATCTGATATACTGGGCGATGGCAGCCTGGATTATACGCCGCAAGTGCTGGATACGTTCGACCTGGTGATCGCGTCTGTGCATAGTAACCTGAAGATGTCGCTGGAGAAAGCGATGGACAGAGTGTTGGCTGCGGTGAGAAATCCTTACACTGCAATATTGGGGCATCCTACGGGCAGGTTGCTACTATCCAGGAAAGGCTATCCGCTTGATCATAAGATATTAATTGATACCTGTGCAGCGCACAATGTAGTAATTGAGATAAACGCGCATCCCCGCAGGCTGGATATTGACTGGCGTTGGGTGGAATACGCTATTGAGCGGGGAGTATTACTTTCCATAGACCCCGATGCACATTCCATTGAAGGCTTTAAGGATACATACTATGGTGTAATGGTAGCGCAAAAAGGAGGCCTTACCGCACAACATAACCTGAGCAGCTTTACGCTGCAGCAATTTGAAACATTCCTGGCAAGGTACAGGGCAAAAAGAATAGCAGCCGATGTCCAGCAATAGAACTAAAAAGCCTGTAGCTAAACAACCTGAAAAGGTTGCCCCTGCTGAAAAAGGTATTTCTTTTTCTATAGGAGGGTTATCGTTGCTGCTGGCTGTAGTTGCCTTTATTGTTTATGCGAACACACTGAAGAATGGTTTTGCGATGGATGATGCGGTGATGATAGTGAATAACAGTTATGTTACTAAGGGAGTGTCTGCTATACCGGAACTTTTGGCCACCCCGCACCAGCGTGGGTTCTGGGTCACTGAAAATGATGAGTACCGTCCACTGCCCTTAGTATTGCATGCGGTAGTTTACCAGTTTACCGGTGACAATCCTATGCCGTTTCACCTGATGAATATATTGTTGTTTGCAGGCTGCGTGGTACTGCTCTTCCGGTTTCTTGTGAAGCTTTTTGATGGGGAAAGAACAACTGTTGCTTTTATTGCTGCTCTTTTATTTGCGTTGCACCCTTTACACACAGAGGTAGTGGCGAATATTAAAAGCAGCGACGAAATGCTGAGCTTCTTCTTTGCATTTTTGGGGATGAATGTATTTTTAGCATACGCAAAGTCTGGTAAGCCTGCTCAATTGTTTGCAGGCTTCTTGTGTATTTTCCTTGCTTATTTATCGAAAGAGACGGTTATTACATTCCTGGCTATTATCCCTCTTGTATTCTTTTTTTACAGAGATGAGAACAGAAAGCGTGGTGCTTATATTCTGGGCTGTGCTATAGCCGCAACTGCTGTTTTCCTGGCTATCAGGTTTGCGGTGCTTAACCACTATAATGCCAATAACCTCGCTAAAATAAATATTATTGAGAATGCACTGGCTAAAGAAGGCTTGCCTGCAGAATCAAGAATAGCAACTGCAATACTGATATTGGGCTACTATCTAAAGTTGCTTCTGGTACCATACCCGCTTGTTTCTGAGTATTCCTTTAATTCAATTCCATACACACACTTCAGCGATTGGAGGGTTTTGTTGTCTTTGGCGCTTTATATCTCTATCGCCGCAATTGGTTTAATAAGGTTTGTGAAGAATAAAAAGGATCCGTATGCATTCGGTATTTTTTTCTTTCTTGTAACTATAGCATTGTTCTCTAATCTGCTTATTATGGTAAAGTCCACAATGGCGGAGCGGTTCATGTTCTTTCCTTCTGTTGGATTTTGCCTTGTGGCCGCATTGCTGGTTGAAAAATGGCTGGCAAAACCAGAGCAGGATAAGAGTATATTTAATCAACCGAAGATTTGGGCTTTGCTGGCGCCATTGTGCATTATTTATTCAGTAATTACAATTGACAGGAACAGTGACTGGCAGGACAACTATACCTTATTCAGCGCAGACATAAAGAAGACGCCGGAGAACAGCCATATGAATTACCTGCTGGGCTACAACCTGTTCTCTGCAGCCAAGCAGGAAAGAGATCCGGCCACCCAGGAGCAACTGATGAATGATGCTATCAAGTATATGCGCAAGTCAGTATCGTTACTTCCTGATTATTATTTTGGGGTAACAGACCTCGGCGCTGCTTATTTTTATATAAGGCAATACGATTCCGCCGAAAAATATGACCTTCTTGCGTTACAACTCCGGCCTGATGCTGCTGTGTCAAGAAACAACCTGTCCGGTTTGTTTATGGCTACGAAACAATACCGCCGGAATATAGATCATTGCAAAACAACGATAAGTTTGACAAGGGACAACCCAAACGCATATGCCGATCTTAGTGTTTCTTATATGAATTTAGGTATAAATGATTCTGCAATACATTATTTATACCAGGGTATAGCTGTTGCCCCTGATTTTTATGGATGTTATGATATTTTGGGGTATCTCTATTACAAAATGGGGAAGACGGACTCTGCTGTAAAATACCAAAACATTGCCAGGCAGTTAATGAACAACAGGCAGTAATTATAATTTCCTTTAACAAATTACGGCACAGTTTTTTTACCTCTTTCTTTAAGTTATAATCTCACTTAAAATCATGATGTTATGGACAAGCTAATGGTTTTAGATACCAAGACAAAAAATCGCATGGGGATTATCTGTTTCATACCTGTTATGTGCTTCTTCCTGTGCTTTGTATACTATCTGTCGCTTATCATTCCCAATACCGGCGGTAATTTCCCGGCATACAGTTTAGAGACTGTGACCAGTCAAAATTATGATACCCTATTCTTTATGCTGGCTGCATCTGCTATAATTACAGCCCCTGTATTCATCTATTGCCTGGTGGTACTGGCCAGGATGAAGAATATGAATTCGGCCATTAAACTGGAGTGGATCATATTCCTCTCAGTGATGGCGCCTATAGCATCTGCATTGTTCTGGCTGTTCATCATAAAAGATGCGCCTAAATATGTAGGTGTGCATCCCGATATTGCATAGGCTATTCTAAAGATAGTTCCCCTTGGTTCTGCCTCCGAGCTTTTTCTGTGAGGCGATAGAATCAAGGGGGCTTTTTGTTTCTTGCCAGTTGCTGATTATATTGGTATCGTTACAAGGAGAGCAACGCCTTGTTTAAACGAATCTGGTATGAGACGCATTTTTATATTGCTTGCTTCAGTTATTGTTTCAATATCTGCCCATGCTTTGGATATTTCGAAGCTTAAGATGATGCCATTGAGTGATTCACTCCAATGCAAAATGGCAGAGCCTGCCGTGCTGGAATGTGCTGAATACCTCCTGTCACGGCCATGTGGCCAGGATAGTAATGCAGCAGAGATCCGGAACTTTCTCTATGCCTGGATGATGAAAACCCCGGCTTATCACTTTAATTTCCAGGATCCGTTATTCCTGATAGTACAGAAGGATAAGCTATTGTTTGCACACTACCTGGCATGCCAGTCGAAAGTTGCGTTGTCTGAAGCTGGCGGTATCAGCAACACAGATCTTCAGCTAAAGTATGTTAGCCTGTTCCTTGAATATTGCAGCAACCCGGCAAATAATGCAAAGCTACCGGTTGAGTTTTTACGGCTGGAGGAGCAAAAGAAAATAGGGCGGCTGCCAGAAGCAATCGTAGCCAGCTATGTGGATGGATTAAGGCGTATCATTGATACTGCCAGCAATGACAGCATCAAGCTGTTTTATTTAAATGCAATTAAGTTTGCCTACACTGATGTGAGCCTGGATTCGATAGTGTTTTACGCGCAACAGGTGGTTCACTTCAGCATGAAGCATAAAGACAGCTTCAGGCCGGGAGCTGAGGCAAGGGCGTTGAATGACCTGGGTAGTGCATTATGGTATGCTGGAAATTACCCGGAAGCAAAAGAAACCTTCTTTAAGGCGCTGGCAAAAGCAGAAGAATTAGCAGATACTATGCTTATAGGTTTGATATACAATGGACTTGCCATGGTGAACCGAAATGAAGGCAACCCGAGGCAGGCAATTGAATACTATTCTAAGACCGAACAACTGACAAGGCATATTCCGGACAACAACGTTCTGCTTGATGCGCTTACTTATAAGGGAAAGGCGTATGAACAGCTTGATATACTGGATTCCGCATATGCCTATACGCAGCAGGCACTTGCAATGCAACATAGAAAATATCGTGGTAATAACATTGTTGGGGGAACAGTGCAGGCAAATATGGGCATTATTTATTCAAAAATGGGTAAGCCGGACACTGCTGCGGAGTATTTTCATTTGTCGTTCAGGCTAAGTACAGAGGTAAATGACCAAAGGAGGCTGGCACGGGCATATTGCGAGTTTGCTGAACATTTCTTCCGGTATAAGAGACAAGACTCTGCAATCTATTATGCTACCAAAGGTTGGCTTATAGACAGGCAGCATCGTTTCCTGGTACAGGAATTGGCTGCGAGCACATTGCTTACCAGATTATATACGGTTGAAAACAAGATAGACAGTGCTTTTAAGTACCAGCAGTTAATGATAGAAACACGGGATAGTTTGTTTAGCAGAGAAAAGGTAAACCGCCTGCAAACGCTTGAGTTCAATGAACAGTTCAGGCAGAAAGAGCTGCAAGCAGCGAGGATGGCCGCAGCTGAAGAGCGGGAACGGAATATACAATTTGCTTTAATTGCCATAGGCATCCTCACTTTTATTATCCTCTTTTTATTGCTCAGCCGCACTTTCATTACCAATGAAAGGTGGATAGAATTTTTTGGTGTCATTGCCCTGTTAGTTGTTTTTGAATTTCTTACCTTGCTGGCACATCCCTTATTAGGACGTATTACCCATCATTCGCCGGTGCTTATGCTACTTACCCAGGTAATTATTGCCGGACTGATAGTGCCCATGCACCACAAGCTGGAGAAATGGGCAATAGCCAAGCTGGTGGAAAAGAATAAAGCCGTAAGGTTGGCGAGGGCAAATAAAGCTGTGAAGCCGCAAAAAAAATCCTGAGCTATTGCTCCATTACTGACCTCACATAGCTATCCACGTTGCCGAAAAGGAAATCAGGGTATTCGTTGCTGAACTTCATTTTTACGAAGCCACCGAGCAGGGGGCGGGCTGCGGGTTGTTTCATTTCTGCAGTACTTATGGGGATGAGGTCGTATTCAGCATCAGGGAAATAGCTGAGGACACGGAGGGCAAGCTCTACACGGTTCACATAATCTGTGCCGCCGATGTTATAGATGCCGGTTTTACTATCCCTAAGTAACAGGAACATAGCACGGGCAATGTCCCAGGCATTGGCGGGGGAGGCATACTGATCGTAGGGGAGTTTGAGTGTGAGCTTTTGTTTGTTCTTGCATTGTTCTATGATACGGGCTACGAAGTTCTTGCCGCGTATCTCGTTGCCATAGACATTGGTTACGCGGAGCACTAGTGTATGCGGGAGTTCTTTTAAAGAGAGTTGCTCTGCTTCAAGCTTGTGGCGGGCATAAACACTCAACGGATTGAAAGGGGCATCTTCTCTGTATGGTCCATTTTTGCCATCAAATACATAATCTGTAGAAATGTAAACGAGTTTTGCGCTGCACTCTTTTGCCAACTTTATGAGGTTGATGGTGCTTTGCACGGTCTTGTCGTAGCTTTCTTGTTGGTGGTCTTCGCAGTAGTCTACATGAGTGAGGGCGCCGCAGTGGACAATAACATCGGGTGCGAATTTTACTACATCAAAATTTTCCGGGTTGGTGGGGTTGAGGGTATCATAGAAAACAGTGTTGTCTGTTTTGAAAGAGAAATAAGAGCCCACTACTTCCCAGCCCTGCTCTGTGAAGTGCTTTAAACAATTGCCGCCTACGAGACCGGATGCACCGGAGATAAATACTTTCATTGTTTATTTATGATATGTGATTTGTGATTTATGAAGTAAAGGTAAGGTGAGGAAGCGATTTACAAATCGATTTTCCATGATGGAAAATACTTTTAGCTGTGGGCGTGGGTTTGAGCCGATTTGAGCGGTTGAAAAATTTATTTTAACAGTTTGTTGCTAACGGGTCAGGATTTAAGGATTAAAGAATTATCAGGATGCGCCAGGATGGATGTCTGAACCTCAGATTAGACGAGCTTGGCAGGACTGCTTAGGCTTCCAGCAGGAACACCAGTTCAGCAATTTCTTTCTTCCGGGTAAAGGCAAAGGCGGTATCTTCATTTATTTTTTTGAACCCGCATTTCTCCAATACTTTTGCTGAGGCTACATTATCGAATGCCGTTCGGCCAAACAGGGGCCTCTGCGGGGCAATAGCCAGGAACTGCTGCAGGGCGGCGGTTGCAATGCCCCGGTTCCAGTATTCTTTTCCGATGCCATAGGTGATATTCAACTCATCCCCGAATTGCCAGGTAGCTACGCTGCCAACAATTGCGTCGCCCAACAGGATGGTCCTGATATTCACGCCTTCGGCCAGCAGCTTGTTCCATTTAGCCAGGTAGGCATTCTTGTCTTTATATTTTTCGTTCATGAAAGCAGCCATGTGGGCGTACTCTTCATCCAACTGGTGAATAAAAAGAGTTTCCAGGTCGCCGGGTTCTGTTTTCTTTAATACAATATGAGGGGGCGTATTGAGATCGTTCATGATAGTTCTTTTTGTGCTTTTGGCAGTGTTCCGAAGATACAAATTTAGTGTTGTGTTTATATTCGCAAGGTGCAAGAATGCATGGAATTGCTTCAGAAAGGGTGCCCCAGTATCTATGTATATTACCGCTTTTTATTAATACCTTTATCTGTATGAGCAAACAGGTCAAATTGAAAGATGGCGACGAATGCACCGTAATAGCGGGCACTCATGCCGGAAAAGCCGGAACGGTGCGGGATATCAATACCAGTAAAACAGGCCATATCACAATTACTGTTGTGCAAAAGAATGGCGTCAAGTTTAAAACGTTGGGTAAGAATGTGGCCGTCACATCATAAATCTATTTCTACTGCCATAAATATTAATAACGAAGACTTATATGCAAAGAACGATCTTATTGTTAGCAGGGATCTTTATATCTTTTTATAGCTGCAAAAAAGAAACTGTAAAAGTGGAGACCATTACTGTGCGTGATACGGTATATGTGCAGGTGCATGACACTACCACTATCCCTGCTTTGATAAGTGATACAACTACGACCTTCATTATCATGCGGCACGCAGAAAAAGAGGCCACCGGTGCCGACCCTATCCTGAATAGCGACGGAATACTAAGGGAGACGAATTGAAACGCATATTAGGCAGTATCCCGGTGAGCGCAATTTATTCAACGCCGTATAACCGTACACGGCAGACAGTTCAGCCGCTTGCAACTGCGAAGGGCATTACTGTTACGGAATACCCGACCAGCAAACCATATGCGCAACTGGTAGATGAAATGCTTGCTGCTAACCGTGGGAAAGTTGTGGTAATTGCGGGGCACTCAAATACTGTTCCTGAAATATTAAAGCAGGTAAGCAATAATGCTTTCAATGTTACTATAAGTGAAAGCCAGTATGACAATTTGTTTATTGTTACCCTGCCAGATGGCCTTAGCTGTACTGTTACGCACCTTAAATATGGTAAGGTAACGCCATAGCCATTAGTATTTTTGCCATTACACTTACTTATTCCAATTCAATAGCAGTTCGTCCAACTGCAGCAAGCCCACATTAAATCCTTGCATGAAGCCCATTTCTATCATCTTCTCCATGCGGGCAAGGGACTCGTTTACGATAGTAATACTCACTTTTGTTGTTCCATTCTGTTCGCTGAAATTCAGATCCCAGTCAGAACCCGGCACTTCAAGGTTCTCATCTTTGTCTGCAAAATTGCTCGACATTTTGAAGTTGGTTATGGGACTGATAGACGTAAACGTCTGAACTGCCCAGCGTAGTGCATGTCCTTCCGGGCTTACCATGGCATAAAACCTTCGCCCGCCAACTTCAAAGTTCATATACTTTGTTTTCGAGGTATAGGGTTCAGGCGCCCACCACTGGTCCAGTAACTCGGCTGTTGTCCACGCTTTCCAAACGAAGTCAGCACCGGCGTTAAATTCACGTACAATGTGAACGGTTTTAGTTTCCTTGTTCAACGTAAAGTCGAATGATAGATCACTGTTCATTTTTTTTGTTTTTTAATTGTTGATAATAATTCGTCCAGTTGGCTGAAACGGGTTTCCCAGATCTTACGGAACTGCTCCAGCCATATGTCGATCTCTTTCATTTTGCTTATTTCGAGCTGGTAGTAAATTTCCCTGCCCTGGTGATCTGATCTTATCAACTCACATTCAGTCAGGATCTTCATGTGTTTTGAAATGGCCTGGCGGCTCATGCTGAAATGGTCTGCAATTGCACTGGGGGACATTGCCTGCAGGGCTATCAGCGCTATTATGGCGCGGCGTGTGGGATCGGCAATGGCCTGGAAAACATCTCTTCTCATAACTAGTTTCTTGAAAAATAGTAAACCAATCGGTTGCAAATATACGCAACCGATTGGTTTATCATGATTTTTTTTAGATTTTTTTAAAAATTGGGTGATGTGAGGCAAAGGGTGTAAATAATAAAGCCGCTACAGGAGCGGCTTTATTATTGAGAATGGATTTTCACTTTGAGGCTTCAAACCCATATCGTATAGCGTCTTCCAATACATCAACGTTAATATCTTTCAGCGTTTTGAACTTAATGCAATAGCCGGTGACGCTTGCCTTGCCCAGTTTCTTGCCATAGGTTTGGGCCAAGTAGGTCTTGTCCTTGAGGCCAAGGATATAGACAGATATACCGGTAGTGTTTGCACTCAAGCCAATTTGAAAGAACTCCCTGGTTGTTCCATTGGCGTATTTTATTGTATAGGACCCATATCCTATATTGGGGTTACTGATGGTTTTACCTTCACTGTCTTTGCCATCTTCGAACCATAGTTTGCATCCCGGTTTCTTTTGAGGTATGAGCAGGTGCAGTTCTTGCAGCTCACCGCGTTTTGGTTCAGGTTGGCTGGCAATATATTCCCTGATCTGTTTTTGTACGCTCATTGATAAGTATTTATTGGTAAAAATAAGCAGGAATGCGCAATGGCTCAATAGCTGTATGGCTTAATGAGGTTTATGTTGTGCAGGTAACACAAACGCGGCAGAAAATAGTCCTTATCTTTGCAAAAATGATGTAAAAAATGACTGAACTTGCCCCGTGCCCACAGTGTAAATCGACATATACTTACGAGATGGATGACCTGCTTGTATGCCCCGAGTGCGGCCACGAATGGAACCCCGCCGCAGTTGAAGTTGCTGAGGATGTATTTGTGGTAAAGGACGCTAATGGCAATATCCTGCAGAACGGAGATACGGTGGTTACTATAAAGAACCTTCCTGTAAGGGGCTCGGCACAAAGTATAAAAGCAGGTACGAAGGTTAGGAACATCCGCCTGGTGGATAGTGACCATAACATAGATTGCCGGATAGATGGTTTTGGCGCTATGGCACTTAAGTCGGAGTTTGTAAAGAAAGCCTGATCCGAAGACATAAACAATACAAAAAAGTACGGGTAAAAAGCCTTTACCCGTACGTACTTAATTCTATTTTATACCACTACTCTTTTCTGGCTAGTCAACGACTATTTCACCCTAAGGGTGTTGTGCCACGTCTCATGATCGCCGGCTACAGAAACTGTATAGATCCCCGTAGGTAATCCCCGCAGGTTAATTATGCCCTTATTGTCTGTAACGCGACCGGAATAAACAAGTGCTCCAAGCATATTGGACACCCGCACGTCCGCTGCATTTACGCCTTCCGGTAATTGCAGGGTAAATAAACCATTTGCAGGGTTTGGATAGAGCAATATTCTCTTTGCATCCGTGGCGGCACCCACGCTTGTGGTAGAGAAAGTGAATTCCAGGATGCAACCTTTATTCAACGGCTCAACTTTATCGCCCGGAGCACCCTTTATCGTACCAACACTATCTGCTGATACATAGATCTTAGTACCATCCGGAGAGATGGCTAAATCGCGAAACCTGCCGAGCCCGCGGAAATAGGGGATTGTATCGCTAACGACAGACTGGCCGCCAGTGGCGAGCTTCAGCCGGTAAACTACACCAAGCTTCAGGTTGGCGATGAGCAGGGAATTTTGCCAGCCGGGTATAGCATTAGAGCTGTAATAATCAATGCCTGATGGTGCTGACGACGGCCATTGGAGGTAGTAGTTGGGATAAGGAGGTGTATTGTTAATGTCATTAGTAAAAATTGTGGATACATCTGCTCTTGAAGCGGGGAACAGGCTGAATATCGGGTCGCTGTAAGTGTGAGTAGTTTGTATCGCCGTTCTGTTGGCAAATTCGCTGATTATGGGCGGGATGCCCGAGCCGGCGCCTGCTTTACTGCCATCGTAGTTACTGTCCGTATAACCTACAATAAGTGGAAAGCCATAATTGTTGGCACGCCTGATGATATTGACCTCGTCATCTGAATAAGGCCCATGTTCCGTTTCGTATAGAGTGCCATCAGGCGCAAAGACAAGCCCCTGGGGATTGCGGTGCCCAACCGACCACACAGGGCTTTGCATACCGCTTGCATTGAATGGATTATCGTTTGGTATCCAGGCATCGGGGCCGGTATCTCCATCAGCAATAAGGTTAAAACGTAACACTTTGCCTTCCAATATATCCGGCTGCTGACCACGATGCGGGCGATTTTCATTGTCTAAATGCCCCGACCCCATGTCGCCCACACCATAGTATAAATAGTTGGTGCCTCCACCGGGCGGGCCGATCACAAGGCGTCCCCCGTTATGATCGTTGCTGCCGGGAATAGCATTTGATATCACAGTTTCGTTGAAGAAGTTTTTAGTAGCTGCATCGTAATTATAGCGCACGATCTTCGTTCTGAAAAAACAGCCTGCTAAAGTATCAGTAGTGGCACAGCTATCAAATTGATATACATAACTGATATAGATATAGGGAGTGGTATTGAAATCGGGGTGAAAAGCAAAACCTTGCAATCCGCCCTGTGGCCACAAAGAATCCGGGTGCTGGAAATTGGGAAAGTTCTTTTTGCTGCTAAGGTCCAGCATCATTTCTGTGCTGCCTGTGGATGGGTCAACACGCGAAAGCTGGTATCTGTGGGCTTCTGTGACCCAGAGCCATCCATCCGGGCCAAACCTGATCTCCCACGGTTGGCCAAGCCCGCAAGTAACCTGGCGTGTGGTGTAGGATTCGGACTGTGCATGTGTAAAATACGCTATTACACAAAGAAAAACAGTAAAAACGAGGCGCGGAACTATTCTTTTCATGGTTTCAGATTTAGTTTGATGGTTTCCGGTCAAAAAATCTATACCATTGGCGCAGCGGTTTGAAAGCTGCAGGCGAAATATTTTTAAGTATTGATTGATATGCAAAGAGCAGGAAAGAATTATCGTTTGCGAGGTAACTACTTTATAACATAGTATTTGGTTTTGTTTACTGGCAAAAGTGGGCATATAATCGTTGCTTGCTCATTGTGTGCATGGTTTTCCTCATTGTTGGTGGTGAGAGCCTATGAGTACTTAAGCCAATAAAAAACTGCCCCGCATTAGCGGGGAGGGCGTAAATTAAACTGTGTCAAAGTTAACAATCACTAACTTTAACGCAGATAAAATGAAAAGAAAAAGAAGAGAAACAGGAGTCACGATCAGTGAC
>JAJNBJ010000027.1 GCA_021155965.1 Flavipsychrobacter sp. | reverse complement strand
TTACATTCGCCAGTCAGGAGACTGGCATCCACCCAACCGTAGTCGGAGACATACGGTTAACATTTTTGTTTTTATTTTGGGAACACTACGGAGAACGGGTATCTTTTTGCAAAGGTGGAATAGTGGCTATTAAATATTCTTTATAAAATGGAAGGCTTGCATAATACATACATATACCAGTGTATGCACTCCCAATATTGGCATATTGATACCCCCATGTGTTATGCAGAATACCGGCGATAGGATGTAATCTTCCAATTGATAATGCTGCCGTATCGCAAGCGTTATAATAATCAGAAGTTGCCGTTGTAGCCTGCCCCCACCCAACACAGCCTAACGAATATTTGTAGGTATTTGTATTAAGCTTAACAGGGCAAGAATCTGCTTGCTCAAAGCTGTAGTTGGGCACTATGTTTTGTGCATAGGCTACGGGCAAAACCGTAAGTATAAACAGTACAAGCAGTAAAGCGTTTTTCATGGTTTCCTGTTTTATACTAAGCTACTACATATTACAGACGTAAAAAAATAGTAGTGGCTTGGGTATCGCATCAAAGGTGGTGAAAAAATAATAGCCGGCATACCGTTAAACAACGGTATTTAACTAATGACCTGTTAATTGATAATGTGGTAATACATGTACTGGTTTGTCACAAAAAGTTTTCAATAAAAAATTTTCAAAAACCGCCAAAACCCACACTGGTAGCGGCAACTATTTTCCTTCACGGTACTGTTTCAGTACCGCCACGGTACTGTTTCAGTACCGTCAAGGTTTTTCAATTTTTTTTGCAAAAAAAGCATACAGAACTTTACACACTTGCTCCCCGGGGCTATTACTGCGAAGGAGGGGTTATAACCCGGCTGGCGCCCCGCTTCTGCTTGGCAGGCCCTTTGTGGTTAGAATTTTAAAACAGGCACGGCAAACAAAGTGCGCAAAATTCGTAACAAAGTGCGCAAAGAATGCGCAAGAAATGCGCAAATAGTGCGCAATAAAAAATTAATAAACCAATGAAAAACAACTGTTTATATGAAAAACGGTTTCCCCACAAAAAAAATGGTAAAAGTGGGCAAAATAAAAAAACAATGTAATTTCAACCTATGGTAGCCAAACAAACCAAAGCCTCATTACTGGTAGCCGAAGATGAAGAAAGCCTTCGCGAAGCCCTCAGGCTCAATCTTGAGCTGGAAGGCTATGAAGTGACAACAGTTGATAACGGTCCCGCAGTTATCAAAACCGTGAAGAACGAATACTTCGACCTCATCATCCTCGATATCATGCTGCCCGAGATGGATGGCATCACCGTTTGCGAGACCATCCGCATGCAGCATAACGATGTGCCTATCCTCTTCCTCTCAGCCCGCAACTCCGGTGCCGACCGTGTCCTCGGCCTCAAAAAAGGTGGCGACGATTACCTCACCAAACCCTTCAACCTGGAAGAACTGTTGCTGCGCGTTGACAAGCTCGTTACCAAGAACAAAAAAATAAAAGAGCCCCAGGCCATCAGCGATATATACGAATTTGAAGGCGGCAAAATAGATTTCGCTGCACACGAGTGTATAGACAAAAACAAAAAAACACAGGAGCTCAGTAAAAAAGAAGCAGCGCTGCTAAAACTGCTCATAGAGCACGAAGGCGAAGTAGTAAGCCGCGAGCAGATACTGCAGATAGTATGGGGCTACAACGTTTACCCCACCACCCGCACCATAGATAACTTCATCCTCAACTTCCGCAAATTCTTCGAGAAAGACAGCCGCAACCCAAGGCACTTTCATTCAATAAGAGGCATCGGCTACAAGTTCACCAAATAGAAAAACAAAGCCAAAACCTATGCAACCCAATGCTTTTACACAGCCCAATAATACTATTCACCTAAATAGTTGGTTCCACTTTAGGGGTCAGGGGCTTTACCACTTCAGATCCTCATCCTTGCTCTCCCTGTTCACTCTGTGCTCGTGCCTGCTTTGTATTTTCTGCAACTGGCGGTCATATATCAGGCGGGCAATTTTTGCAGGCACATCATCTTGCTGCAATACAATATTCAGCTTCTTTTCAGAAATATCCAGCCTGTACATCAGCTGGAAGAACGTCTCGGAGCCTCGCTCAAGTATGGTAACAATACGTTCAGCCAGCAACTGCAATATCGCCTCTTCCGAAAGCGTATCGGGTAATTGCAGGCCCCAGTCATTCTTCAGGGCCTGTGCTGCTTCCTGTAATACATCTGCCATAAAAAAATTGCTGCCGGTTAGCAGCAATTTAGTCAATTTTTACAGCAGTATCATTAAAACATTTTTACCTTTTCAGACACTAGCTGCCGCACATCGGCAATGTTTATGCGCTCCTGCAGCATACTATCCCGGAAACGGATGGTCACTGTCTGGTCTTCCTTGGTCTGGTGGTCTATCGTCACGCAGAACGGCGTACCAATTGCATCCTGCCTGCGGTAGCGCTTACCAATGCTGTCCTTCTCTTCATAAAAACACTTGAAGTGTGGCTTGCATTGGTCAATCAGTTCGCGTGCTATTTCCGGTAGCCCATCCTTCTTGGTCAGCGGCAGCACAGCCAGCTTCACAGGCGCCAGCATCGGCGGGAAACTCAGCACCACGCGGCTATCCTGCTTCTCAGCGGTGCTCAGGTCTTCCTCCTTATAAGAGTCACTCAATATCATCATCACCGTTCTGTCAAGCCCTATCGATGTTTCTATTACATAAGGGATGTAGTGCTGGTTAATGTCCGTATCAAAGTAAGTAAGCTTCTTGCCACTGAATTCCTGGTGGTTTTTCAGGTCGAAGTCGGTGCGGCTGTGTATGCCTTCAACCTCCTTAAAGCCCATCGGGAAATCGTACTCAATGTCGCATGCAGCATCAGCATAGTGCGCCAGCTTCACATGATCATGAAAACGGTAGCGTTCAGGTGCTATGCCGAGGGTCATATGCCACTTCATACGGGCTTCTTTCCAGTATTCATACCACTCCTTCTGCGTACCGGGCTTGATGAAAAACTGCATCTCCATCTGCTCAAACTCCCGCATACGAAAGATGAAGCCACGCGCTACTATCTCATTCCTGAAAGCCTTACCTGTCTGCGCTATACCAAAAGGTATTTTCATCCTCCCTGTCTTCTGCACATTCAGGAAGTTTACAAATATCCCCTGAGCCGTTTCCGGTCGCAGGTAAATCACATTCGCTTCTTCAGCCACAGAGCCAATTTCTGTTGAGAACATCAGGTTGAACTGGCGCACATCTGTCCAGTTGCAGGTGCCGCTTATAGCACAGCTTATTTTGTTGTCTTCTATCAGCTTCTTTAACCCGGCAAAATCGTTTGCTGCCAGCAACTGGTCCATTTGCTGCAACATTGCGTCACCTTTCTCCTTATCAAGTGTTTCTACAAAACCCTCTATCAGGTGATCGACGCGGTAACGTTTCTGGCTGTCTTTATTATCTATCATCGGGTCGCTGAAGTTGTCAACGTGCCCGCTTGCTTTCCATACTGTAGGGTGCATGAATATGGCTGCATCGATGCCCACTATGTTATCATGCATCTGCGTCATGCTGCGCCACCAGTAGTCGCGTATATTTCTTTTCAGTTCCGCGCCCAGTTGGCCGTAGTCATATACAGCACTTAACCCATCATATATCTCGCTTGATTGAAAGACAAAACCGTACTCCTTACAATGCCCTATAATATTTTGTAATTTATTATCATTTGCCATAGGGCGCAAAAATAGGTAAAACCCGATTAAAACCGCTCAGCCATACCAATACCAAATAATGCAAAATCGTAGATGGCGGGATCCTGCGGGTTCAGCTCTTTAAGCCGGTTCGTAAGCTCCAACGCATTTGCCCAGTTCGATTTGTCGTTATCTATCAGTTCCAGCCTTTCGGCCACACGGGCTACATGCACATCCAACGGGCATACCAATTGATGCGGTTTTATCTTCGTCCATATGCCAAAATCTACCCCGTTTTTATCTTTTCTTACCATCCAGCGCAAGTACATGTTTATTCGTTTGCAGGCAGAGTTTCGCTCGGGTGTGGAAATATGTTTGCGGGTGCGTTGCGGGTGCTCTATAGAGAAAAAGTAATGGTGAAAATGAATGAGCGCCTGCTCCACACTATTCTCTTTATAATTCCTACCCGGTACAAATGCATCTTCCAGCGAATCGTATTTGCGGTAATGGTGTTGAAGAAAGTGCAGGAAGTACAAAAGGTCTGTAGCGTTAAAGGTACGATGTACAAACCCGATGAAAGACTTTAGTTGCGTATCCTTATGGTGCAGGATAAAATCATGAGGGCTGTTATCCATCCACCCCATCAGCTTTTTGCAATTGTTGATGATGGTAGTTCGGTTGCCCCAAGCCAGTACAGCCGCAAATAAACCTGCAATTTCAATATCTTGTTTTTTAATGAACGAATGAGGTATGGAAACAGGATCTTTTTCTATAAATGACGGCTGGTTATAGAGCAGTACTTTGGCATCAAGAAATTTTTTCAGCTGCACTATATTCTCCATTAGGTAAAGATAAACTAAAACACTTCGCCTACATTCACAAACAACCCATGCGAGCCACCCATACCAAAGCCATAATCTATAGCCACATTAGTGCGTGAGAACTTATTGAACTTGAACCTTAACCCGAAGCCATAGCCGGGGGCAATAACCTCAAATTTCTTCGATACCTGTTCTGTAAATGACTGTGCATTTGCAAAAACAACACCGCCTAATAATCCGTTACGCATGAGTCTGAAACGATATTCCCCTTCTGCATAAAGCATATTCTTGCCCCTGAACCTTCCTTGAATATAACCCCTGCCAGTATTCATGTATGGGTCACCGCCGGTGCAGGGCAGCATAAGGAAAGGCGGCCTGCCATCAAGCGTAAGCCATTCATAGCTCCACAAGGCAATCACGTTGTTCGACCGGGCAGGAAAACGAATGTACTTACGCAGGTCAATAATCAACGAGTGCCAGTCTGCTTTATTACCCATGAAAGCCAGGTTTGACCTGTAGATCGCCTTTACAAAATTCCCACTCTCCGCATTCACAGGGTTATCGCGGGTATCGTAAAGAAAATTTAAAGTAAGCCCAGAAGCAATTTCCTGTTCAGAATAGCCGTATTGATTAAAGTCTGTAAGTGTGCTTACAGGAGGGTTCAATTCCTTAATACCCCAGTAGTAGTTAAAATTATACCCCAGACCTGCATACATATTATTCGCCACCCTGCGGAGCAATGCCTGAGCAAGATTAATGGACGAATAATTGACGATATAACCATCATTGAGCGAGGTGTATCCACCCAACCCATAGGTAAACGAAGGGAAATAGAAATAGCGCCAGTCTACAATAATGTTATACTTATTGTGCTTTGTCCAGATGCTGGTTTGGTACGGCAGTATTACCTGGTTGCGTACCGTATAGGTGATGCTGGTCAATATGGTTGATGCACTGGCCGTACTGTCTGTGAAAAATGTTGCATTGGCAGCGATGAGCCCTGCAAAATTGGTCTGTAATGTATAGCCAGCCGCAGGCACTACAGACATGCGCAGCTTGTTTGATTTTAATTGTCCCGTCTCCATGCGTTTGCCTGTGCCGGGGTGCAATAAATTCCGGCAAATATCCACCAGGTCAAGCTGATTGTTATATTTTGATGCTATGATCACATCTGCATGCTCTGCAGAATCGGAAAGAGGCAGGGGTATAACGTGTTTTTCCTGCGCCATAGCGGCACAGCAGAAAAACATGCAAACCAATACCCAAAGACATTTTACACTTCCCAACCTGATAGCTTTAATTCCGGTATCTTTTGTTATTTGACTTCAGTTACATTCAAAAGTTAAATGCCTGGGTTTATATGAAAGTGCCCCCACAAAATTGCGAGGGCACCAATATTTCTCTGGCAGCCACCATTATCTATGACCGCTTGTATAGTTGTTCAGTTCGGTTTTGCTGGCATCGAAGCTGAAAACATTGTTTACTTTGAAGTAATTACCAGGGTCAGTTGTTTTGCCAAAGGCAAATTTTGCAAAATCAAGTTTTGATTGCTCAAACCCAAACAATTTGCAGATCTCTATCACCTGGTTTGTATTGAAGCAATTAGATGTTAATATGGTTTTTGCAGTAGAGAGTTTTGTTTCCTCAAAGCTGGCATCTGCTACGGTTTGCTTCGCTGCTGCAAAATCGCGGGTATTCATTGCGTACTGGCAGCCAGTATTAGCGGGCTGGTTGTCGTAGTTGCTGCTTGTGGATGTGCTGGAATAGCTGGTAGTAGTTGTGGTGGTTGTCTGCCTGGTATTCATGTTAGGGTCGCTAACATTCATGTTGATATTCACACCGCCGTTACCGCTGCCATCACCAGGACCGGCATCAAAACCAATAGTAACGCTGCCGCCGCCGCCGTTGCCACCTGTAGTTGTGGTGGTAGTAGTTTGTGTTACGGTTGTTGTACCACGGTCTGGCTGGCCATAATGTACCACATACACATCAGCAGGTGGAACATAATTTGGCTGAACGGGCTGTGCCGAGAAATAACGCAGCTTCATCTCGCCGTCTTTGTTCTTTATCTTATACACAACATCAGCAGGCTCGTTGGTAGATGGGTCATTAACGGGGATATTTTTGCTTATTGCTGCTTTAGCTTTATCCTCGAAAACGATCTTTGCCTGGTAATAAGGCTGGCTAAGACCATCGAGACGCAGGTTGGTCTGGCCTATGTTGTTTTGCTGCTGGCCATTCAGGTAAAGGATAAATTTATCTCCGTCTTCAGAGAAAATAGTAAGGCTTGCACCCTGTCCGAAAGCAAGCAATGGCATGAAAGCAATAAACGATAATAATAATTTTAATTTCATAATCTATGTTTTGTGCGTGCAAAAATAATACATTTAGCTTATAACTATTCTGATGTAAATCAATGGATGTATTTCAAATCTTCCCGTACGGGGGTATAATTTTCGGGAGGTGCCTGTTTTCGGTTAATAATTTTTAGCGGGTACAGGTGAAATGCGCTATGGGCAAATGTTATGTGTTTTTGTGCTCATGTCTAAAAGGGTATAAAAGGGTCTAATAAACGGCATTTTGGGTATAATAGTCGTAAGTCATGAGTCAGTTAACAATGCAATATTTCAAAGAACTTCGGGAGTTAAATGCTGCAAAATCTGTGCCAAATAAACCTATCACAAAGTGAATTTTTATGGGCAGCCCTGCGTGAATATCTGAAATGCACCAAATCGATTAGTATTGCAAAAAAGTTACAATAAATTATGCTGCAAGTAAATTTCAACCCATTCCCTGTCTTAGCAACGGAACGATTGGTATTAAGAGCTTTTACCAATGATGATGTAAACGAAATGTACCGGATGCGAACCGACGAAGCGATAATGAGATATATAGACCGGCCAAGACCCAAGAGCATTGAAGAGACCTTCCCATTCATAGAGAAGATAACTAACATGGTGAATAACAATGAGGGCATTGCATGGGCAATAACTTTAAAAGATGCCCCCACGATGATAGGCCACATGAGCTTTCATATACTAATGAAAGCCCACTACCGTGCAGAGGTGGGCTATATGATGGATACCCGACACCAGGGTAAAGGGCTGGTGAGCGAAGCACTGAAAGCAGTGCTGCAATATGGATTCAATATTATGGGCCTGCATTCGGTAGAGGCGCATGTAAACCCTGAAAATACTGCATCACGCAAATTGCTGGAAGCCAACAACTTTAAACAGGAAGCTTATTTTAAAGAGAACTTTTACTGGGAAGGGAGTTTCAGGGACACTGTTATTTATTCGCTGCTGAAGCCTTATACCGAGTAACCATCAAAAACCGGCATTTAAATTTTCACGCAAAGGCGCAAAGGATACGCAAAGCACGCAAAAGTCCATACCATTTTTTAAAGTTTAAATGGTATTATTCTTCTTAAGCGTTTCCCATTCTTTTCTTGTAATGCGGAAGATGTTGTAGTGCGTATCGTGGAAGAATACATTTTTTTCTGCCAACGTCATGCCGTTACGTTCTGCCACCTTCGATGATGAAACATTGTCCGGGTCTATGATGGATATGATAGATGGTGCAACATTGTTTTCAAAACCATAGTCGCGGAAAAGTTGTGCACCCTCTACAGCATAGCCCTTGCCCCAGAAGCGTGGCAACAGGTGATAACCGATCTCCACCTCATCCACACCGTTTACATTTTGCAGCAGCAAGCCACATTTGCCAACAAACTCGCCTGTTTCTTTACTGATAAGCGCCTGCAAGCCATACCTGCCTTCTGCATAGCGTTGCATTGTACGGTCTATAAAGAACTGTGCTAACTCTTCGGGTGTTTTGCCGGGTATGGCTGTAAACTTCGTAGCTACAGGGTCTTTGCAATATTCCAGCCACACAGGGACATCAGCCTGCGTAACAAAGCGGGTGATGAGACGGGGAGATTGGAGGCCATCTGTGTATTGCATTTTCGTAAAATTAAAATGGCAAATCGTCTACTGATGGTTGTTTGTTCTGTGGATCAAACTTTAACTCAATAGAATTAATAAATGCTATTACACTTGATACGGTTCTAAAAATCAATAAACTTTCATCATACCCTAACAATTTATTAGCATGTGCTAAACTCTTATTGTTTCTAACATCATTGAATGCATCTATTATACTAATAGAATTTTTCAAAATGCGCTCTCCCATAACTGACTCCAATAACCCTTTTCCAGCAATAAGCTTTATATACTCTCCCAGCAAACTATGAATCGCTTTATTACTATCAAAAGGAATACGATGCTTCGTACATAAATTTCGAATAAACATTACAAAATAGGTATGTAATCTATCTATTGCTTCTTCCGGCTTATTTTCATTTATCAATTGTCTTACAGATTTACCTACTGTTTCAAAACATTTATCTTCAGAAATGACTTTAATCGCTTCAACATGTTCACCTATCTCTCCATGAAGTCGCTTAGCTATACTTATTCCATATTTATATAACTCTTGCATTTCATCTGTCCATCCACTAGTATTTGGAATGTATATTTCTTTACAATACTCCAATAATGCAAACAATAATTTAGCGACTATCGGGTTACCTTCTTTTTTCCATAATGTTCGTAATCGATTGGCCTTTGATTCACCTACATCTGAATACTTCTCACTATAGATATCAATTCCGATATTCTCTTGTATAAAGTCAGCAAATGTGCGATTGGAAAAATCAAGTACGTAGCCACTATTCACTAATAACTTTTCAAGCTTGATCCTTTCAATGTTACTTATATCAGACATATTGATATTTTTTATTAAAATCTCATAACCCCACCCTCTTCTTAAACTCCGGCCTCAGCATATCGCTCAATTGAGTGTAAGATAAGAAGAAAGCCAACTGCCCATTGGCATAAGAGGCTATC
Source organism: Flavipsychrobacter sp. (assembly GCA_021155965.1). GTDB lineage: Bacteria > Bacteroidota > Bacteroidia > Chitinophagales > Chitinophagaceae > Nemorincola. The sequence goes on along the minus strand of JAJNBJ010000027.1, from coordinate 41,318 downwards.
TCGTATTGGTTGTAAAAAAAGGTAAGGCCGGCATCTGATACGATCACATTGCCTGTAACGGGAATGGTATCTACCAGCAGGTGCTCATTCAATGGCTCGCCGGGTTTTATTTTAAAGGTTTTGCGTACTGCTGCTTCCAGCATAGCGCTGAGTTTTGCGCTGTCCACAGTTACTATGTCTTCCAGCCGCCAGACTTTCTTTTCTCTTACATCCAGGCATATATAAGCACCAAATGTATTGCCGTGTGCACCGCCTGTGTAGGCATACTCATTTATATTAAACACTACCAGCCCCTTATCATTATACACACACAGGCTGCTCATATCCGACTCCCAGTTGTAGCTTGCGTTCTCATCTGCCCCATCGTACGCCTTAATATCATTAGCCAGCAACTTTTTGTATTCGGCAAACCTGGTGTTGTTTGCTGCCTGAATAAAGCTGTAAAAGTCATTTGCGCCTAAGGAATCTCCCTCCAGTTCATGCAGCAGTGTGCAGGTAATAAATGCTGCTTCTTCTTTGTTCATCTTACCTGATGGTATGAGCATCATATGCTCCGCGCGTATCCAGTACTCATCCTTGTTCCCTTTAAAAGATGCAGAGTCGCTCGCTGTTATCACATCAAACCGGTATGCATCGTCATAATTTTCGTGCAGTATAATTTCCTGCACAGCCTTCCTATCGCCACTATACCATTTACCTTTTATGCCAGACTTATCTATTGTTATCTCCCATTGAGGGTATTTCTTGTCCTCATCCACATCGCGCTCTGTCTGTACATATTCGGTAAGGTGCAGCTCTCCATCTTTCTTCCCATCTGCCGATAGGTCTATCAACTGGCTTTTACCGCGGTTGTAATAATTACCTGTAACAGTTATTGTGCCTGCATCGCTGCTGTCACCACCAAAATAGAGGTTCACCACAACGGGTTGACCCGCCACTGTGCCTACGTATCTTTTATACCAGGAGCCTGCTTTACCGGTGGCAGTATGCTGCTCTGTGCTTTTTGAATTACCATTGTTAGTACTATCGTTGCAGGCAATGAAGAATAATGGAATGAATGCTAACAGGGAGAGTATGCGGTACATGGTATCAATTGTGGCTCAAAGGTATCTATTTAGGTATAATAAAACATCCCGCAACAGCGGGATGTTTTCTGTCATTTTTATAAAAACTTACTAACTGCATCCGGTAGTTGTTCCGCAGTTGGGGCACATATAGCAGGTGCCGTTACGGAGGGTAATGTTGCCACAGTTGCGGCATACAGGTGCATCAGCGCTGGTGCCCATCAGTTTCTTGATGTCTGCACTGTTCTGTGCACTCACACCTACTGCCTGCGGTGCCATAGCTGCTTTTGGTTTCTGTGCCTGTGGAGCTTGTGTTTGCGGTGCAGTAACACGCACTTGCGAGAGCTCCTGCTGCAGGGTTTCTGTTTCCTGCGCCTTTGTTACCCTGTTGGGATCCGGTACGTGTACCAGGTCATCGCGGTCGAGGTATTCATATGCCAGCAGACGGAACACATAGTCGAGCACCGAGGTTGCTGTTTTGATATTCGGGTGATCCACAATTCCCGCAGGCTCAAACCTGGAGAAGATGAATTTGTCCACGTACTCTTCCAGCGGCACACCGTACTGCAGGCCTATGGATATAGCTATTGCGAAGCTGTTCAGCATGCTGCGCATGGTAGCACCTTCTTTCGCCATATCTATGAATATCTCGCCCAGTGTACCATCACTATATTCACCTGTGCGCAGGAACATTGCCTGGCCGCCTACTTTGCCTTTTATGGTATAACCACGGCGTTTTGCAGGCAGCTGCTTGCGCTCAACAATATTGCTGAGTGCGCGTTTCAGACTGGTGTCAGGGCTCGCCTGCATGCGCCTGTTCACTTCTTCCAGCAGCTCGTCAACAGTAAGCTTGCTCATGTCCACTATCAGGCCAGAATCTGCCGGTGCAGCCTCTTCTTTCACTTCATCTTTCTTCTTCTTATCACTCTTATTGCTCAGCGGCTGGCTCAATTTAGAACCATCGCGGTACAATGCACATGCTTTCAATGCCAGTTTCCAGCTCAGGTAGTAGCAGTCTTTTATTTCTTCTATAGTAGCCTCATTCGGCAGGTTGATCGTTTTTGATATCGCACCGCTGATGAACGGCTGCACAGCGCCCATCATGCGTATGTGGCCGTGAGCATGTATAAACCGCTGGCCTTTCTTGCCACATTTGTTAGCGCAATCGAACACAGAAAGGTGTTCGTCTTTCAGGAATGGCGCACCTTCTACAGTCATCGTACCGCATACATAATCGTTGGCTGCGTCTATCTCTGCATCAGAGAAGCCAAGTTCTTCCAGCAGGCTGAAATCAGATGCCAGGTATTGCTCAGGTGTAAAGCCCAGGCGTTTCATGCACTCTTCGCCCAGGTTGTAGTGGTTGAATACGAACCCTATCTCGAATGCACTCTCTACCAATGTATCCAGTTTCTTCAGCTCATCAGCAATAAAGCCTTTCTCACTCAGGCTTTGGTGGTTGATGAAAGGAGCGCCGGCAAATGTGCCATGCCCTTTCGCAAACTTCACTATTGCATCCTGCTGCTCTGGTGTGTAGCCCAGTTTCTTCAGTGCAGCAGGTATAGATTGGTTGATGATCTTAAAGTAACCACCACCGGAAAGTTTTTTGAATTTCACCAGTGCGAAATCAGGTTCAACACCTGTAGTATCGCAATCCATCACAAGGCCGATAGTACCTGTAGGTGCTATCACAGTTGCCTGTGCGTTGCGGTAACCATATTTTTCGCCCAGTTGCACTGCATCATCCCATGCCTTGGTAGCTGCTTTCAACAGGTAGTTGGGGCAGTACTTAGCATTGATGCCCATTGGCTTCAGCTCTATGCCTTCATATGCATCAGCCGCATCGTATGCTGCAGCACGGTGGTTGCGCATTACGCGCAACATGTGCTTTTTGTTCTCCTGGTATTTAGGGAACGCACCTAATGCCTTAGCCATTTCAGCCGATGTCTTGTACGATATACCATTCATTATGGCAGTTATCGCACCTGCTATTGCGCGGGCTTCTTCGCTGTCGTATGCTATACCGCTTACCATCAGCATAGAACCGAGGTTTGCGTAGCCAAGGCCCAGCGTACGGTAGTCATAGCTCAGTTGTGCTACTTCCGGCGATGGGAACTGTGCCATCAGCACAGATACTTCCAGCACCACTGTCCACAGGCGAGTCATGTATTCAAAGCCCTGCACGTCAAATGTGCTGGTCTCTTCGTCAAAGAAGCGGCGCAGGTTCAGCGATGCCAGGTTACATGCCGTGTTATCGAGGAACATATACTCAGAGCATGGGTTGGAAGCGCGGATACGGCCACCTTCAGGGCATGTGTGCCATTCGTTGATGGTAGTATCGTATTGCGTACCGGGATCAGCGCAACGCCAAGCAGCATAGGATATTTTCTCCCACATTTCCTTGGCAGGTATCGTCTTCATCACCTTACCGGTGCTACGTGCGGTCATTTCCCAGTCTGCATTGTTATCCAGTGCATGGAAGAAAGAGTTAGGCACGCGAACAGAGTTATTAGAGTTCTGGCCTGATACTGTCCTGTATGCCTCACCTTCGTAATCAGATGCGTAACCGGCAGCTATCAGTGCGGCCACTTTCTTTTCTTCTTCTACTTTCCAGTCAATAAAATTCACCACTTCCGGGTGATCAAGGTCGAGACACACCATTTTAGCAGCACGGCGTGTAGTGCCACCGCTCTTAATAGCACCTGCAGCACGGTCGCCTATTTTCAGGAAGCTCATCAGCCCGCTAGATGTACCGCCACCGCTCAGTTTTTCACCTTCCGCACGGATGTTGGAGTAATTGGTACCTACACCCGAGCCATATTTGAAGATGCGCGCCTCACGAACCCACAGGTCCATGATACCACCATCATTCACCAGGTCGTCATCCACGCTTAATATAAAGCAGGCATGTGGCTGAGGACGCTCGTAAGCATTCTTAGAACGCTCCAGTTTACCGCTCTTAGGGTCTACATAATAGTGACCCTGCGCCTTGCCATCTATACCATAGCTGCTGAACAGCCCGGTATTGAACCACTGCGGTGAGTTGGGCGCGCAGCTTTGTATCATGATGCTATACACCAGTTCTTCGTAGAACACCTGTGCGTCCTTCTTGCTGGCAAAGTAGCCATACTCCTCGCCCCAGCTACGCCAGCAATGTGCCAGGCGGTGGGCTACTTCTTTAATGGAAGTTTCCCTGCCGGTGGTGCCATCAGGCTGAGGCACACCTGCCTTGCGGAAATACTTTTGCGCCAGGATATCGGTAGCAATCTGCGACCAATGTTTTGGCACTTCCACTTTTGTCATTTCAAATACCTTTTCTCCATTCGGATTACGGATCACAGAGGTACGATAATCGTACTCGAACATGTCGTATGGGCTCACTCCATCGCGGGTGTACTGGCGGTCGAACGAAAGACCTTTTTTAGTTGTGGCACTCATGAGCAAATATTATTTAACAGTTAATTATTGTTGTTTAGAAAAGTATGTAGGGGGACAGCTAAATTATTTAAAACAACCACGCCTGTGAGAGAAAGAAACTAACACACCTGTGGAAAACCCACAGACCACAAGCGGGTAAACTCAAATTAATTTTTATATAATACTATTAACAATTTTCCCCTTGTTTTATTTTATAAAATTACTACATTTTAAGGGGATTTATCGGGCCAAAAACACTGTAATAACCCGTTTTAACGGTATCTTTGCAGCACAATTAAGTCCACTGCATAATGGAAGAAAAAAGTAACCCATGTAAGCCAAAACTGCGTATTTACAGTTCTTTTGAAGAAGCTGCACGCAGCGAGGCTGCCGATGCAGCTAATAAATCTCCATTAACGGGTTTAAAAGAAACGGTAGACCTTATATTACGGGTTTATGGCGTAACACAGGAAAGCCTTAAAGCGAGGCGCAAAAAATTACACATAAATATCATTGCTCCAAAATGAACCTGTTCATAGAGTTGCACCAACGGCTTATAAAGATGTTGCTGGATGCAAACGTTAATTTTATCATCATAGGGGGTTATTCCGTTATTTTCCACGGTTATAAGCGCACTACAGGCGATATAGACATTTGGCTTAAACCTGACAATGACAACAAGAAAAAATTACTTCCCGTTTTAAAACAATTTGGTTTTGAAGATGATGAGGTCAATGCAGTGAGCAATATTGATTTTACACAACATACCGTTTTCAGTATGGGTGAAGAACCTGAAAAAATAGATTTTCTGACACGGATAAATCTTGTTCAATACGATGAAGCAGATAATAACAAGGTCGTCGCCGAAGTGGATGAATTACAAATTCCTTTTCTTCACCTGAACGACCTTATTTTATCAAAAATTAACACAGGGCGTTCAAAAGACAAGGCAGATATTGACATGCTACAACAAGTTGCAAATGAACGCAAACAAAGCATGTAACATATTATAATTTATTTCGCTTTAGTTCGCACCTATTAACTTTCAGGGTTTTCGCCTATTTTTACGCTAAATTTTTTGAAGTATGAATATTCCGGCAAACTTACGTTACACAAAAGACCACGAATGGATATCACTAACGGGTAACGTAGCAACAATAGGCATTACCGATTTCGCACAGCACGAACTGGGAGATATAGTGTATGTAGATGTACCTTCAGTAGGTAAAGCATTGAACCAACACGATGTATTTGGCACTGTAGAAGCAGTAAAGACAGTTTCTGATCTTTTCCTGCCTATCAGCGGTACTATTACCGAAGTGAACAGCGCGCTTAATGATAACCCACAACACGTAAACAATGACCCATACGGCAATGGCTGGATGGTGAAAATGACGGTAAACAATCCCGCAGATGTAGATGCGCTGCTGGATGCTGCCGGTTATACCGCATTAGTAGGCTAAAAATGATACGGATATTCAGTCCGGATTCACCTTATACAAAACGGGCAAGGTTCCTGGCGTGGCTGTGGACCTTGCTCATTTTTATTGCCTGCCTCACCCCTTCTGCCGAAATACCCAAGGTTGATATTCCGCTTATTGACAAATGGACACATTGTGTGCTCTTCGGCATCTTTAGTTTCCTTTGGCTTTGTGCAAAGCCTGCCCTTACAACCAAATGGGTAGTACGCTTGCTCATCATTTCTATTGCTTTTGGCGCCTTTGTAGAAATTGTACAGGATGCAGCCACCTTTCTTGGCCGTAGTGCAGAATTAGTGGATGCTGTTGCAGATGGAATTGGCGGGATTATTGGTGTGGGGTTGTTTTGTCTTTTTGCTTATTTTTCAAAGAGGAGTTCTTCAGCTAATTAGCTAATCACCTCACTATCCTCAGCTTTGCAAAGTTCAGCATGATCTTCTTTTTGCCATGACTGCCGAAGTCAATCTCCGCAATACGGTTATTCACGCCACCTTCTAAAGAAAGTATGTTGCCAAAGCCAAACTTCTGGTGTTCCACCTGCATACCTATCTCCATTGCCATCGGGTCATCTGCTATAAAATTCGCGGTGGGTGTATGTGTTGGCGGAGCAGGCGTTGCCAGCTTATCTGCCAGCTTCTTCAACGACGGCATTTTCTCGAATGAATTATTCAGCATGCCCTGGAAACCGCCTACCTGCGGGCGGTTGCTGGCACCGGTAAATGTCCTGTCAAGATGCGCTGCGGGTACCTCTTCAATAAACCTGCTGGGGTCATTCTGCACCAGTTGGCCAAAGCGGTAACGGCTGTTGGCATGTGTTATCCAAAGGCGCTCTTTTGCACGTGTAATAGCTACATAAAACAGACGGCGTTCTTCCTCAAGATCAGCACGGTCGTACAAGCTCATAGAACTTGGGAATAGATTTTCCTCCAACCCTACCAAAAACACACAGGGAAACTCCAACCCCTTTGCGGCATGTATGGTCATCAGCTTCACTTTATCTGGGTCATTATCGCCCTCATCAGCATCTGTAAGCAAGGTTATCTGCTGCAGGTAGCTGCCAAGGCTTTTATCACGAAGCTCTCCTTCTTCATCAGGTGTTTCTGTAAATTCTTTTATTGAGTTCAAGAGTTCCTGCACATTCTCATAACGCGCAAGGCCCTCCACACTTTTATCGTTGTACAATTCCTGCACCAGCCCGGTATGCTTGCCAACCGCATATGCCAGGTCGTAAGCATTCTTACCCTGATCTATCAATGCCCTGAAGCTCCTGATCATGGTCACAAACCCTTCTATGTTCGATGAGTGTATGCCACTCATTTCGGGCTGTGATATAACTTCCCAGAAGGTTTTGTTCAGTTCATTAGAGCGAATAATTATCTTCTCTATACTCGTTTTACCAATGCCGCGCGTAGGATAATTAATGATGCGCTTTATGTTCTCCTCATCCTGTGAATTAACAATAACCCGCAGATAGGCCAGGTAGTCTTTTATCTCCTTACGCTGGTAGAATGATGTACCTCCCACCAGTTTGTAAGGTATGTTCATTCTTCGCAAACCTTCCTCAAAGGAGCGGCTCTGAGCGTTGGTGCGATACAACACTGCAAAATCCTTATTGGCATAATGATTGCGCATCTGCTGCTCCTTTATCGCATCAGCCACAAACTTCCCCTCATCATTATCCGTCATGGTGCGCACCAGCATTATCTTCTCGCCTTCCTTATTGCTGGTCCATAGTTCCTTGGGTATCTGGTTCTTGTTGTTGCCTATTACATTGTTGGCAACATTCAGTATAGTTTGAGTACTGCGGTAATTCTGTTCGAGCTTCACAACCTTCACATCCTCATAATCATCCTGGAACTGCAAAATATTCTGTACCGTTGCCCCACGGAATGAGTAGATGCTCTGCGCATCATCTCCCACTACGCATATATTCTCATGCCGCGCACCCAGCATTTTTATAATGGCATACTGTGCCAGGTTGGTATCCTGGTACTCATCTATCAGTATATAATGGAACCTGCCCTGGTACTTCGCCAGCGCATCAGGAAAATGGGTAAGCAGTACATACATCTTGAACAGCAGGTCGTCAAAATCCATCGCCCCATTCTTGAAACAACGTTTTGCATAGGCATCATAAATATCACCTATCAGCGGGCGAGTGGTACGTGCATCTTCCTGCTGTATCAGGGTATCATTCTTATACATTACAGGGTCTATCAGGCTGTTCTTTGCAGCCGATATCCTGTTGTAAACGTATGCAGGCTTATAGTGTTTTTCGTCCAGGTTCATATCCTTCACTATATCCTTGATCACACTCTTCGCATCATCCGTATCGTAAATAGTGAAGTTGTTTGGATAACCAAGCTTATTGGCCTCTGCGCGCAACACCCTGGCAAAAACCGAGTGGAAAGTACCTATATACAGGTTGCGTGCATCAGTATTGCCGAGCGTCTTTTCTATACGCTCTTTCATCTCTGCTGCAGCCTTATTGGTAAATGTAAGCGCAAGTATATTGAACGGGTCTACACCCCTGTGCATCAGATGTGCTATGCGTGTGGTGAGGACTTTTGTCTTACCACTACCTGCACCGGCCACTATCATCAGCGGGCCATCAATATGTTCCACCGCAATACGCTGCTGTTCATTCAAGCCCACCAAATAATTCTGCATACAGCAAATTTAAGTTGGGAATTCCGAATTGGTGGAGCCGTGATCCTGATTGTGGATAAAATTACAGTTTGAAGAAATTCGTAACAGGTTGCTATACCGTATCTATGAACTTTTTTTCAACCCTGTTGAAAATGAGGATACCCGATAGCAGCAATACAGCTGTAAATACCACACTATAGATCAACCAGCTCCAGTTAAGGGTACCGGTGCCGAAAAACCCGTATTTAAATGCTTCAAATAACGACGTGAGCGGATTAAGCAGGAAGAAGATTCTTTTCTCTCCCTGTACTTCCGACAAGGGAATAATTACAGGAGTGATAAACATCGCTAACTGAATACCAAAACTGATGAGAAAGGTAAGGTCCCTGTACTTGGTGGTCAGCGAAGTAATAATAATACCGAAACCCAGGCTCATCAACACAATTATAAACAGCCACACAGGGGCAAGAAGCATGTACCAATTAGGTGTTACAGATCGCTCAACAAATACATAGTACAACAGGAACACGGCAAACAGGCCAAACTGTATCAAAAATTTTACAAGCCCAGAAACTGTTTTAGACAGCGGCAGCACAAGCCGGGGAAAATACACTTTGCCAAAAACGGAAGCATTATCGGTAAATGTCCTGGAAGTGGTGCTGAGCGTCTCAGAAAAATAGCTCCACAGCACATTGCCCAACAGGTAAAACAGAATGGCAGGAACAGCACCTGTAGAGATTTTAGCTATGCCATTAAATACTAAGAGGAACATAAGCGAAGTAAGTACTGGCTGAACAACAAACCATATAGGACCCAGTATGGTTTGCTTGTAAACGGTGATGATGTCTTTTTTGACAAACATCATCAGCAGGTCGCGGTAGCGCCAAAGCTCCTTAACGTTAAAGTTCAGGTTTCCACGGCCGGGCGTTATCGTTATGTCCCATTGCTTATGATCTCGCGAATCAGCCATTATTGTTTACTTTGCTCGTATTAGTCTGCTTTCTTCCTGCTCAGCCATTTCCTCAGTCCCTTCTTTTTGCTTTCGCCATAGTAACCTGAACCATATGATCCATAGCCGTAACCATAACCATAGCCGTAACCATAACCGTAGCCATAACCATAGCCGTAGCCATAACCCTCTTCATAACCATAGCCATAAGCAAAACCACGGTTGGCAATTACATCGTTAACGATAAAGCTCAGCCGGGGTATTTTGCCGCTGTAATACAGCTCGTTGGGGATATTAAGCTGCTGCTTGTAAGTATGCCCCTGCCTGATGATATAGAGCGCGGTATCGGCATAGCGGTTTATCAGCTGCGCATCTGTTACCAGCCCCACAGGCGAGGTATCTATGATCACATAATCGAATTGCTCCTTCAGCTTATGGAAGAGTTCCTCAGAACGTGGTAACAGTATAAGTTCCGCGGGGTTTGGTGGTATTGGCCCTGATGGTATAAGGAATAAATTAGGTTCCACACCCGATGGAACAATAATATCTTTCAACTCTGCCTTACCAATAGCATATGTAGAAAAACCCGTGGTATTCTCATGCCCCAGCATTTTCGAGATCTTCGGCTTTCTCAAGTCCATCTCCATCAGCACCACTTTTTTGCCCGACATCGCCAGGGCAATAGACAAGTTCACAGCGATAAATGATTTACCCTCACCGCTCATGCTCGATGTGATCATCAGCACTTTATCGCTTTTATTGGTGAGGAGGTATTGCAGGTTTGTGCGCAATGCCCTGAACTGTTCAGATATAATGGTACGACTGTTCTTTTTCACAGCAATATTTTCGCCATCCTGGTTGTTGCCTATCTCTCCAATAACAGGTATTGTAGATATCTTTAAAATATCTCCTTTGCTGATGATCTTTATGTTCAACGCCTTACGCAGAATAATGATGCCGAATGGAATTACCGTACCAAGCAGCATTGCCATCATTAATATGCGCGAATGGTTCGGGTATACCGGCCCATAGGACGATGCATAGTTAATTATGTCTGCATCCGCCACCGTAGACGCCTTGGTTATTTCGGTCTCTTCCCGCCTTTTTAACAGGAAAACGTAAAGGTCCTGCTTGATCTGCTGCACGCGTGCAAAGTCAAGGTACTTCCTTTCCACTTCGGGCACCTTAGCTATGTGCCGGTTAATATTCTCGAGTTCTTCCTTTATTTTATCGCGCTTCAGCTCAACTTCTTTAGCAGATGATACGAGCGAAGCAATGATGTTGCGTTTTATTTCGTTTTTCTGGTTGATCAGTGTTTTGGTGATGGGGTTATTTTTTGTGTTGGATATTTCGCTGTTCTCGATCTGCACCTGAAGTGAATTGAACTTATCCATTAATGCGGCAAGACCCGCATTGCTCATAAGGGATGCGGGCAGGATAATAGATTTGTCATCAGGTGCATACAGCAGGTTCTTGCTGATAGCCTGCATTTCGTACAATTCCACTTCCGCATTTGCCAGTTTTTCAACCGTACCCGCGCTTGCATTTACCAGTTGCACTGCCTGTGCCGACATGTCGGCGATCTTGTTACTCTTCTTATACCCTTCAATATCCCCTTCAACCTGGCTCAACTCAGCGAAAACATTTTCTATACGGCGATTGATGAAGCTGATAGTGCTATCTGAAATCCTGTTCCTTGTTTCTACATTGCTTTCCATGTAAGCTTTCATCAGCGCATTAATAATGTCCACAGATCTTTCAGGCAATGCATCCTGCATAGAGATGGTCACATAACTCGCCGATTTGGTATTAGCGGCAGCATCAACGCCATATGCGCCTGCTGTGTACATTACCGGCCATATATTCACAGTATATTGCAGGTCAGTTGGGCCAAACACAGCTGTTTTCTTCAATACAAATTTCCGCCCGTTCGATACAGTTATGGTGTCACCCCAGCGTGCATTCACCTCCTGGCCGTTATTTTCTGTGAGCTTATATGTGGCAGCAGCTATATGGTCCACTTTGCACATAAAAAAGTCATCTGTAGTATCTGCAATTATTACTTCAAACGGCTTTAACCCATATACTTTCGTAACCTTGAACCTGCCTGCCACAGAATAGTTAACATTGAGGTTCAGTTTTTTCACCACTTTCGCCATAAGGCCACGGCTCTTCAAAACCTGCATCTCATTCTCAAGATTAATATTTTTGCTGTTCATGTTGAGCATCTTCATGATGTCGTCGCCCGATGAGGTGCTTCCTTTCTTGGAGTCTATGATCAGGAGTTCAGCAAATGATTTATAACGGGGTGTTGTATAACGCAGGTACAAGTGGGCAATAATGAGCGAAATGCTGATGCTTGCCAGCAGCCATGGCCATATGGCCAATACAGTAGAGACAAGCCATTTTAAATTAAATGTAGCCGTATCTTCAATCTTATGTTTCTCCTCAACCACAACCGGTGGTTTCTTATCTTCCATTCTATCCATTTATATATTCCTGAATAACAGTGCCAAAGATAAAGTTGAAATGAGTGCGGATATTATCCCCAGATTCCTGAGAAAGGTCTGGTCGCTGCTTTGCACTTTAAACTTATTTGGCTCAACAATTATCTGGTCACGCTGCTTCAGCCAGAGGTAGGGCGAATGGTATACATTGCTCGAACGCAGGTCGAAACGCACAAATTTCTTCTCGTCACCTTCGCTTCTCACCAGCAGTACATTACCACGCTTTGCAGTAATATTCAGGTCACCTGCCATTGCAATGGCATCCATCAGCGTAGCTTTCTCACTTGGTATATTCACCAGCCCCGGGCGGGCTACGTCGCCCAAAATTGCAACGTCAAAATTCGCTATGCGCACATTTACTACAGGCTCTTTATAGAACTCCTTCGCTTTTTGCTTGATCAGTTCACGTGCTTCTGCTGTAGTCAACCCTGCAACTTTCACAAAACCTATCAATGAAAGCTCAACGTAGCCATTCTTGTCAACCAGGAAGCCGTTCAACAGGTTAAATGTTCCTGTGGAAGTGGAAGTAATTGGTGAGTTGCCGGGGTTTTGGACTACCGTTTGAACGGTAATGGCAAGGATATCATTGCACTCTATCTTGGGTTCGGTAAATGGGGTAACATTTGCCATAGTTACAGGTGCAGACAGAGTATCGGGTATATCCTGGAAATATAAAAGGTTCTTAGTATTCACACATGAGGTACTCATGGCATATACAAAAAAAAGCAATAAAAGGCTTAACCGGTATGAACGCTGGCTGGTCGGTTTTAACATGCCCATAATTTTTTTCAAAAATAGTTTAAAAAAGGATAAGGATTAAAGATTATGTATCTGGTCCTTCTTATTATAATCTTGCATGCACTTTGCCCTTGCCGAGGCAACCTTTCACATCATAGATTATCCCTCCGGGTTTCACTGTTTTGCTCCAATCTTTCTCCAGGAAATCTTTATGCGCCACTGCCAGCACCAACGAATCGAACAATTTTCCTTCCGGCAGTTTATTGATGATGTTTATACCGTACTCATGCGCAACATCTTCCGGGTTTGCCCATGGGTCGTATATGGTCAGGTTTATCTCGTAAGAGCGTAATTCTGTAATAATATCTACCACGCGGGTATTTCTCACATCAGGGCAATTCTCTTTGAAAGTAATGCCAAGCAACAGCACATTTGCGTTCTTTACCGGTACATCATTCTTTACCATCAGTTTTACCACTTCATTGGCTACATATGAGCCCATGCCATCGTTGAGCCTGCGCCCTGCCAGAATTATTTCGGGATGATAACCCACCTCCTGTGCTTTCTGGGCAAGGTAATACGGGTCAACACTTATGCAGTGCCCGCCCACAAGCCCCGGCTTGAATGGCAGGAAGTTCCACTTGGTTGCCGATGCTTCCAGCACATCGTTGGTATCTATACCCAGGCGGTTAAATATTTTCGCCAGCTCATTCACGAATGCGATATTTATATCACGCTGGGCGTTTTCTATCACCTTCGCGGCTTCTGCAACTTTTATACTCGGTGCTTTATGCGTGCCTGCGGTAACAATGGTCCTGTACAGGTTATCTACTTTATCCGCGATCTCAGGCGTAGAGCCTGATGTGATCTTTTTGATCTTGGATATGGTATGCACTTTATCACCTGGATTGATACGCTCCGGGGAATAACCGCAATAAAAATCTTTGTTGAATTTCAGTCCTGAGAATTTTTCCAGCACCGGTACGCACTCATCCTCTGTTACACCAGGGTATACTGTTGACTCGTACACTACAATGTCTCCTTTCTTCAGCACCTTACCCACAGTTTCGCTTGCGCGGTATAACGGATTAAGGTCTGGCCGGTTGTTTTTGTCAACCGGTGTGGGCACTGTAACGAAGTAAACATTGCAGCCTGCTATATCTTCTATAGCATTAGAGCAATGAAGGCCTTTATCTTCATTCAGCCATTTTGCATCATCATCAGTTTCTCCGTGTAATACAGGCTTCGGCTGTTTCATTACCTGCTTCAATAACTCCTTTTCAACCTCAAGGGTTGCATCATTACATTTTTGCAGCTCGCCTATACGTTGCTTATTAATGTCGAAGCCCACAACCGGGTAATACTTGCTGAATTCCACAGCCAATGGCAAGCCTACATACCCTAACCCAATAACGCCAATACAGTAAGGTGAATTTCCCATCAAATAATTAAAATAACTTTTTATGAGCGGAGCGAAAGCATACTTGCACAAATAATTAAATAACTGCAAATATTCTAAGCCTACCCCTCACTTACATTACACAATCTTGAATTTAAAAACGGATAGTTAACAAAGGTAAGATAATCTTTTGTGTTTGTAATGGCTTTTAACACGCCAACATGCCTTTCGTGGTGCATATCGCTGCCGCAGTAGTCGTAGAGACCCTTAGCCAAAAGCTGTTCAGCCACTTGTTTTATGCCCTTGCCGTAGTGCCCGGTTACAGACAGCATATTCATTTGCAGCAGACAGCCGCGGTCTTTGAACTGGCGATAACGCTGGAGCTCTTTGTGGAAAAATAAATAACGCTCGGGATGAGCTATAATTGGCTGATAGCCATTGCTTTGTAATTTATAGAGTACATCGTTGAGCATTGGAGGCTCATACATCATAGAAAATTCCACTAATACCTCTTTATTCCTGATGGTGAGCAGTGGTTCCTGGTCTATCAGTTGTATAAAATATTCGTCTATATAATATTCTGCTGCTGCCCTTAGTGTTATATTAATATTATTTTCCTTTAGTGCATCCTGCACCTGCTTTAACCCTGCCTCTATTGTTTGACGGGTGTTAGGGTAAAAGTCGCTCATCACATGTGGGGTAGTGACGATGGTATTATACCCAAGGCCTTCCATAGCACGCAGCATGGCTATACTTTCAGCCATGTCTTTTGCACCATCATCTATACCAGGAATAAAATGGGAATGCATATCTGCACCCAAAAAAGACCAATCTGCATTACCGGGTACCTCGCTGTTGTGATGCTGCAATGCACCATCTTCATCTTTTTTCTTTTTACCAAATAACCGGAAAAACATATGGCAAGGTAAGAAAAAAATGAACCTGCAGTACAGGCATGTTACGCTATATTATTTTTCAAAAAACCATAAGTTGTACAATGAAATAAAATGTATTTTTACTTTCCCTGCAGATGTAACCCCTACAGGGTTAATGCCTTATGATAAATCTATTGTTAGCCAACCCGATAATTGTGATCTCAGTTGTTGTTTTATTGTTCCTTCTTTTTAAGTCGATCGTAAACGCAAAAGGAGATGAGGTGGTTGTTTTGGAACGCCGATGGTTTGGCGCCTCCATGCCGGAGACACGCACAGTTGCCAAAAAAAACGAAGTAGGTGTACAGGCTCGTATACTTGGCCCCGGCTTGCGCCTGCTTATACCATTCATTTATAAGCGCAGGAAATACAAGTTTATTACAATCAAAAAAGGAGAGGTAGGATTAGTAACAGCTATAACTGGCGAACCTTTGGAATCAGGGCAATTGTTTGCGCGCCCGGTGGAGTGTAATTTGTACCAGGATGGTGAAGCCTTCCTGACCAATGGCGGACAAAAAGGGCCACAGGTAGCTATATTGCCTGATGGTGAACACCGCATCAACCCCTACCTGTTCCAGGTTGAAATAGTGAATGTAGTGGTTATTGGCGAAGATGAAGTAGGCAATGTAGAATCGATAGCAGGAGAGCCTTGTGATAAGGGACGCATATTTGGCAAACCGGTTGATTGTGAAGATTACCAGAATGCGGAAAAGTTTCTTGCCAATAAAGGGCAAAAAGGGCCACAGATCAGGATATTGGGCCCCGGCAATTACCGTATCAATACCATGTTATTCAAAGTATCTGTTGAAAGGATCATCAGCGTTTCAGGCGGTTATATCGGGCTTGTTACAGCAATGGATGGCGCCGCCATTCCTGAAGGCAGGCTGCTGGGCCGCAAGACGGAAGGCCATCTCAATTTTGTGGACGGTGAGGCATTTATTACTAATGGCGGTGAAAAAGGCCGGCAGCTGGATGTACTGATGCCGGGCCAATACCGTATCAACACTTCTTTATTCAGGGTTGATACGTCGCAGTCGTGGACAAGCATCAGCGCTGACGAAATAGGAATAGTGACGGTAAATGAAGGCCTGCCGATCCTTGATGCTGCGAAGATCGCAGCCGATGAGGTGCCGCTGAATAAACATAACAACTTCCAGGATCCCGCTGCATTCCTCGCTGCCAACGGACAAAAGGGTTTACAGATACCAGTTTTACGCTCCGGAAACTATGCAATCAATCCATGGTTTGCATCAATAGAGAAAGTGAAAATGACTCTGGTGGAAATTGGAAAATGTGGCGTAGTAACAAGTTATGTTGGTGAAAAGGGAGAAGACACCACCGACTCTAAAGTAAATGCCAAGATAGTAGAGAATGGGTTCAAAGGGATCTGGCAGGAACCATTAGGACCCGGCAAGCACCCTATTAATACCAAGACTTATAAAGTGGATATGGTGCCTACCAACCAGATAACATTGAGCTGGGCCGACAGCAGAACGAATGCACACGACCTGGATTCTAATCTGAAAACCATAACGCTACGAACAGCAGATGCCTTCAGTGTAAATATGGATGTGAATGTGATCATTCATATACCTATGGCAAATGCACCCAAGGTTATCGCTAACCAAGGCTCTATACAAAGCCTTATCTCGCAGGTATTGGAGCCAGCAATTTCTTCGCACTTCCGTAATGCAGCACAGTATATAAAAGCGCTTGACCTGTATACACAGCGTAAGGAACTGCAGGCAACGGCTAAAACGCACATTATAGAGGTGCTTAAAGAACATTTTATTGATTCCAAAGACACCCTTATTGCAGATGTGGTACTGCCACAACAATTGACCAAAATAGTTTCTGACAAACAGATAGCCGAGCAGGAAAAAATAACCTACAAAACACAAACAGAAGCTGAAGAACAACGAAAAATGCTTGCCAATATGACAGCGCAGGCAGATATGCAGCCCAAGGTAGTGGATTCTGAACGTGGTGTTGAAATATCGAAGAACATAGCAAACAGCGAAGTGGAAAAAGCAATAGGCGCTGCAAAGGCAGTGGAGCTGGCTGCAGAAGGTGCTGCAAAAGCAACCAAACTGAAAGCTAACGCGGAAGCGGAAGCGACAAGGGTAACAGCGGTAGCACAAGCTGAAGCCACATCGAAGGTGGGCCTTGCAGAAGCGGAAGTAATACTGGCAAAAGGTAAATCGACGGCAGAGTCTTATAAGCTGCAAACCGAAGCGATGGGCAAGGATGTTTTTGGCCAGATACAGGTAGTAGAAAAAATAGCTGCCAGCAACATGAAACTTATACCCGATATGCTGATAACCGGCGGTGGCGGGCAAGGCAGCAGCAACCTGGAAAATATGATGGGCATTATGCTGATGGAAAAAATGAGCGGCAAGAAGTTCGATATAGATAACAGCAAGAAAGATCCCGATGCAGTGAAGTAGGACCACTTAGCTTATTGCTTCCACAAAGTACATATTCATGTGCCCTTTATTCTTTACATTCAGGACACCCCTGTCGGTGCAATGGAACTTATCTTTTACCAGTGCGTATGTCTTTTCTGATATATTCACTTTCCCTTCCTGACTATACTGCTCCATCCTGGCAGCAACATTCACTGTATCGCCCCAAATATCGTACGCGAATTTTTTCACACCCACTATACCGGCAACTACCGGGCCCGAATTGATACCTAACCTTATTTCAAAAGTGTTCTCGGGAAATTGTTTTCTCCTTGCCGCCATAAAATCCCTTATCTCCAAAGCTGCTTTTACAATGTCTTCCGCATGGTTGGCGTTCGATTGCGGCAAGCCCGATACAGCCAGGTAAGCATCCCCCACCGTTTTAATTTTTTCTATTTTATATTTCCCGATAATCACATCAAATGCTTTAAAGCAGGCATGCAATTCGGCTACCAGTTGCTGTGGAGTAAGTCGATCGCCGGCAACGGTAAAGCTCACAAAATCGGTGAACAACACGGTTACATTGTCAAACAATTTAGGCCGCACATCACCGTGTTGCTTTAACTCCATTGCCACATCCACAGGCAGAATGTTCAGCAGCAGTGCATCCGATTTCTCTTTCTCTTCATCTACAGCATCCTTCGCTTTGCTGATGAGTATGTTGGCTTTCTTTTGATGGCTATAGTTTCTGTAAATGAAAAACGCAAGCACCAATACTACAGCCAGCCCCGCAAAACCGCTATAAGTAAACACCCGTTGTTTCTGTATCTTCAATTGATAATTACCCGCCTGACTCACGCTATCAGCAAATTTCTTGCTATCGTATTCATATTTTAGGTCGATACGCGTGATCTCATTAACTCTGTTGAGGCTGTATAAACTATCCCCTATCGCTTTATACTGCCTAAAGGCATCTAGTGCGAGAGCGGGTTCGTCAGCCTGTTCATAAGCATCACTAAGTGCTTTAAGAGCGTCTTTTTCAAAAACCAAAGCACCTGATTGTTTACAGTGATCTATGGCTTTTTTTAAATAGCCAATTGCTTTCTTATTGTCCTTCAAGGCAGTATATATCCTGCCCATGTTCAGGTAATTTTGCGGCAGCAGGTCCTGGTAATTATTGGCTTCTGCCTGTTGCAGCGACCTCTGGGCATAAGTCATTGCCTTTGCCACGTCTCCCATTTCCAGATATACGAGACCAAGCTGGTTATTGATGTGTGTCTCTTCTTTTATTTTGTTTATTATATCATCGGTCTCTATACATATGTTCAGTGCGGCATTATAGTATTCAATAGCTTTATCATAGTTATGCATCTGGTAATAAGCAGTTGCAATACCCTTTAAAGCAAGTATTTCTAAATACAATTGCCTTGCGCTTACTTTCTTGATGAGTTGCAACACCTTATTGTAGTTTGCCAACGCTTTATCCCTATCTTCCATCTCCCTGTATAAGTCCGCAATAGTAATAAGCAGCAATGCTTCCTGCAGCGTATCATTAATATTAGCCTGTCCTGATTCCCTCACTAATGTCTCCAATAGCAGTAATGAGCTGTCATAACAAGCTATCGCCTTTGGGAAATCTGCTATCTGGGTATAAATGACCCCCATATTAGCCAATACACTCAGTTCCACGTTTGGGTCCGATGTTAACGCCAGCACTTCCCTATAACTTTCTATAGCCTTTTCATACTGCGATAATTGCATGTAATTATTACCTATCTGGTTAATAGCATGAGCCTCACTTATTTTGTTCCCACTCATTTTAGCTACCGATGCGGCCTTTTCAGCATACTTTATTGATTGGGTATAATCTCTGTTACATACCGCGCATACCCCGCTCAACTGAATATTTGCAGCGATAATGCCCTTATCCCATTTTACTCGGTCAGCAAGTTGAAGTGCTTCTTTGGCGTAGCGTGTTTTATACAGTATATCAGACCATTTATAGGCATCTGAAAGAGCGAGAAGTACATTTATCTTATCAGTATCCGACTTTGCAAAGTTCACTGCCTGTATCAGGGAATCGATCTTGCGCTGTGCCTGCTGCCCATAAACACTAAGAGGCATACCGATAACAAAGCATACAAATGAAATAGAGAGCCTATATATTACACTGTTATTCATTTGTTATTACTATAAAAATAATAGAAATATTTGTTTCTTTATGTGCAGATACTAATCAAAAATAATAATTAAAACAATGAAATGGAACACTTTTTCAATTAACCATTTTAAAATACACTTATGAAAAACAAGTTATTGTTAACGGTGCTGCTACCGGCGCTTATTGCCACTTGCTTAAATATTGGCTGTGGCGGCATACACAAGGATGGTGATACCAGAACAGGGGGAACCTCCGTATCCACAACAGCAATGTTCGGCGCCTTATCTTCAGGTGGCTGTATCGGAAGGGGGATATGCTCGGCAGGGGGCAGCGCCATGCCAGATACCTTTTGGGTAAATACACTCAAAGATTCATTTCAAATGTTTTTCAGCCTGGCAAAATGTATTGAAATGAACCCTAACCAGGCAAAATTTTTCGGCGAGGGGAAAACATCTTTTACTTTTGATATACCTTATGACATTTCATCCTCAAACGCTGCACTCGGGCCAGATTGGCCACTTGCCAAGGGTACAGTCATACCTTCGGGAATTGAATTCCCCATGTCTCTTGAGCATGGCATTGTAACGGTTACTGTGCCGATAGGGGCCAATACATTATCCCAACCGGAACCCTTAAATATCATATTCGGGGGTATCGCAGCAAGTGGCAAATTTGAGGGCTCAATAAACGGAATATATTATTGTGGCAAACAGCCACGTGGTAAACAGGTAAGATCTCCCGGCGATACCGTACCTGCGTCGTTCCCCATCTATTTCGCCCTTCAGCCCGGCGACGCTACCCAACTGCTTGCATATTTCAGGATCGTGTCTTTAAATGCACAACCGCTACAGCAAATATATTTCCCGCCAAAAAATACTATCCCGCCAAACAACAACACAAATTACTCCTTCAATATGTTTGCATTGAATGGCCCCGATTTTGCCGGCCTCAAACTGCCATATAATGCAAGCCCGGCTATGGCTGGCAATCCTCAGAATAACTGGTTTACTTCGGGTGGCGGATGGGATACTATACATATCAGGTATGGGTTTGCCTGCACACCCGATACACTAGTTACCGAGGGCGCAAACGGCTGTATGGTAACAAGTACCACCAGTTCCATTTCAGTGAACCTTGCCAATGCACGTCAATGCTTGTTCTATGTGCTGCAAGGGCGGCTGGGCCCGTCGCCCTCACAGGATATTACTTTCTCCGACACGGTTTATTGGCCTGCACAATCTATTACCACCGATGGCCTCCAGCCGGCAACCAACTATGTAGTATATCTTAAAGAATTCCAAGCTGATAATACTACATTTTGTGAAACGAGTGTGCAAATATCCACTAAGTAGTGAAACGTTCTGCTAAAATAACAAGGGCTGCATAAACAAAGCAAACAGGCCCAACGAGAGGAAGATTTATAGAAAATATTACAAAATAAGAGACCGGTATACCGGTCTCTTATTTTGTAATATTTTACTTACGGACTAATTATTTTTACACCGCAAAACTCTCCCCGCACCCACAACTCCTGCTGGCGTTGGGATTGCTGAAGTGAAATCCTTTCCCATTAAGTCCGTCTGAGAAATCAAGCGTAGTATCGCAGAGGTATAAAAAGCTCTTCAGGTCGGTAACTACTTTTACGCCCTGGTCTTCAAATACCTGGTCGCGGGGCTGGGGTTCATTATCAAAATCCAGCTTGTAAGATAAGCCGGAACAACCTCCGCCTACCACGCTCACACGAAGAAAGTAATCATCGCCCAAGCCAGAATCCTGCTTCAGCTTTGTTACTTTCTCCTTTGCTTTATCACTTACGTAGATCATAACTATAGTCGTAAGTCATAAGTCGTAAGTCATGAGTCCGTGATATTATCATACGACTTATGACTTACGGCTTATGACTGTTAATGTGCTTTTTTCTCTGCCACTAATTCAGGTAATCCGTTCTTCACACGGTAATCGTTGATAGCTGCCTTGATAGCATCTTCGGCCAGTACCGAGCAGTGTATCTTAACAGGTGGCAGGTTCAGTTCCTCAACAATATCCATATTGTCTATAGACAAAGCCTGATCAACGGTCTTCCCTTTCAGCCACTCTGTAGCCAATGACGATGATGCGATAGCCGAACCGCAACCAAAGGTCTTGAATTTGGCATCCTTTATCAGTCCGCTTTCCTGGTCCACTTCTATCTGCAGGCGCATAACGTCGCCACATTCCGGAGCGCCAACAAGGCCGGTGCCCACATTGTTTTTCGATTTATCAAGCGTGCCCACATTCTTTGGATTAGAGTAATGGTCGATCACTTTTTCTGAGTATGCCATGTTTTTTACCCTCCTTCTCCCTAAAGGGAGTGTTTTATTTTGAATAGTTAGTGTTTCTACATCCCTCCCCTTTAGGGGGCGGGGGTTAATGGTGCGCCCATTCTATCGAGTTCAGGTCAATACCTTCTTTGAACATCTCCCACAACGGGCTCATCTCACGCAGCTTTAAAACCGTAGTTTTTACCGCGTTTATAGTAAAGTCTATTTGCTCATCAGTAGTAAACCGTCCAAGCCCGAAGCGCAATGAGCTATGAGCCAGGTCATCACCCAAACCAAGCGCTTTCAGTACATAAGAAGGCTCCAGCGATGCCGAGGTACAAGCTGAACCACTTGACAGCGCAATGTTCTTATTAAAACCCATCATCAGGCCCTCACCCTCCACATATTTGAAAGAGATGTTCGTTACATGAGGTAAGCGGTGTTCGCGGTTACCGTTCACATAGGCTTCTTCCAGTTCCAGCAAAGCACTTTCCAGCCTGTCGCGCATAACGCTGAGACGTTTTGCTTCGCTTTCCATTTCATTCATGCACAGTTCGCATGCTTTTCCAAAACCAACAATGGCAGGTACATTCAGCGTACCGCTGCGCATGCCGCGCTCGTGGCCGCCTCCGTCCATTTGTGCAGTTACCTTCACACGTGGATTTTTACGGCGAACGTATAATGCACCCACACCCTTAGGGCCGTACATTTTATGCCCGCTGAACGCCATCAGGTCTATACCATCGGCATTTACATCAACCGGTATCTTACCCACTGCCTGCGTACCATCTGTAAAGAACAAGACACCATGCTTGCGGGCGATCTTGCTTATTTCACGGATAGGCTGAACTACACCCGTCTCATTATTGCCATACATGATGGTGATAAGAATGGTCTTATCGGTAATAGCAGCTTCCAGCTCTTTCAGGTCTATCAAACCATCAGCCTGCACCGGCAGGTAAGTAACCTGGCCGCCTTCTTTTTCTATATGCTTGCAGGTATCCAGGACAGCTTTATGCTCTGTTGTGCATGTTATGATGTGATTGCCTTTAGAAGCATACATCTCATAAACACCCTTTATAGCCAGGTTGTCCCCTTCTGTAGCGCCAGAAGTGAATATAATTTCCTTTGGGTCAGCACCTATCAGTTTTGCAACCTGCTCACGGGCATAATCCACAGCTTCTTCAGCTACCCAGCCGAACGAGTGATTACGGCTTGCAGCATTACCAAATTTCTCTGTGAAATAAGGTATCATCGCATCCAGTACACGCGGATCCATTGGCGTGGTAGCGTTGTTATCTAAATATATCGGCAATTTTAATTCCATAAATTTGTAAATCGTGTAGTAACCTACAAAATTACGTGAAAAGTGGCTACTTTAGGCAAAAAAGCTTATTGTAGCTTTAAATGTTCCCATTTATAAAAACTATTAGGAATGATGAAAATAGAGCATCTTGGCATTGCTGTAAAAGAATTAACAACATCTATACCCGTATTTGAGCAATTATTGAATACACCATGCTATAAAACCGAGATAGTTGAATCAGAAGGAGTAAGTACTGCATTCTTTAAAACCGGTGATTCGAAAATAGAATTGCTGGAAGCTACCAATGAGCATAGCCCCATAGCTAAATACGTTGTTAAAAAAGGTGAGGGCATTCATCATATAGCATTTGAGGTGGAAAATATAGAAGCAGAAATGAAGCGATTGGCTGCCCTCGGTTTTGAGTTACTCAATGAAACTCCTAAAAATGGGGCGGATAATAAGCTGGTTTGTTTTCTACATCCTAAAACTACTAACGGGGTATTGATAGAGCTATGCCAGGAGAAACCATAAATCACCAAAAAGACTTTTTATTTATATTGCGTCACATAATCACAATTGATATGAAAAAAATGTTTCTGTTACTGGCCGTATGTGTAATTACCTTATCTGCCTACGCCCAGAAAAACAAAGTAAAGATCGAAACAGAATATGGCAACATCATCATCATGCTGTATGATAATACGCCACTCAATACTGCCAACATGATCAAGCAGGCCAATGAGCATACTTACGACAGCACATTGTTTCATCGCTGCATACCCCAATTCATGATACAGGGCGGAGACCCTGATTCAAAACGTGCCACGCCAGGACAAGCATTGGGCATGGGCGGCTTAAAATATACCATTCCGGCAGAAATAAATGACACAAACTACCATAAGCGTGGAGCGCTGGGTGTTGCCCACGATGGCAATCCGGCAAAAGCAGGTTCTGCTACACAGTTCTATATTGTTACCGGCAAAACCTTCACCGATGCCGACCTGGATATGCTGGCACAACGCTCCAACCGCAAACTGACCCCAGAGCAACGCGAAATGTATAAGACCAAGGGCGGAGCTCCGCACCTTGATGGCGGCTATACAGTATTTGGTGAGGTAGTTGAAGGTATGGATGTCGTAGATAAAATATCTGCAGAACCACGCAACGGGCAAGACCGGCCCAATAAGGACATACGCATGAAGGTGACCGTAGTGAAAACAAAAAAGAAAAAGAAGTTCTTATTTTTCTAAGAGGCCCGGCTACTTCTTCAGCCGCAGCATATAGTGCAGCGCCACATAAAAGTTGGGCACAATTGCGCCGCCTGAAAGACTTGCGAAATGTCTTGTGACGCCAACGCCGGGCTCATTGGTGTAGAAATAGTAATTGTTTCGGTTACTTAGCAGCATGATATACTGGAAGTTAAGCCCGAGCGTAAGGTACAGGTCCTTACCAGCTGATTCCCCGTAGTTATATTCAAAGCCGATATTCACAGCCGGGAAAAATTTAGAGACGTCCCTTGTTGAATCTATGCCGTGCTTTATCATTTCCCCAGTGGGGCCTGCAAGTTTCATACCTTTTGCCGAAAGATTTGAGAACCCAATACCACCATATACAAACAACTCGCTTTGCGGAAAACGCAGAACGATATTCTCATTGAGCATTACATTCAGATAGTTAAAATTCATTGCCATTACATTTTTACCTATTTCCTTTAATGGCAACCGCGTTCTGCCAAATGATGTTTTAAGGATAGGAAAGAACTGAGTCTCCTCGGGTTTATACGCCACACCCAGGCACATACCAAAACCAAGCTGCCCGTAATGTAATTTGGAGTTGTAGCTGTTCATCAATACGGGGTAGAGAACGTCAATACCCGCTGAAACTTCTACCTGGGCATTGGCAGATGCAGGAGAAAAGAAACAAACCAATAAAATTAAATACCGGTAATTCATTTGTTACAAAACTAACGCTTTAACAGGCATAATAGTATCTATTCTTTATACATAAACCATTTGGCAAGCTCTTTGTAACTGGCCTTCTTGCCGTACATCAGTATACCAACGCGGTATATGCGCGCGGCCACCCACGCAGTAAACAAAAAACCCAATATCATCAGCAGCATAGACAGTGCCAGTTGCCAGCCTGGCACACCGAATGGTATCCGTATCATCATAGCAATAGGCGAAGTAAACGGTATCATAGACAACCAGACCGACAAAGCGCTGTCGGGATTATGAATAACAAAATTCATGGAAAGTATAAAAGTGAATATCAGCGGCAGTGTAACCGGGAACATGAATTGCTGTGTTTCGGTCTCGTTGTCAACAGCGGAGCCTATCATAGCAAATATGGAACTATATAGCAGGTACCCCAGAAGAAAATAGAACAGGAAACAGCCAATGGTGTAGCCTACAGGAATGCTGCTTAAAGACTGCAGTACCATGCCCAAGCCTTCATTTGCAGCGCTCTGTGCAGCAGCCGCTTCGGGGCCACTTTGTATCTGTGCTACCTGCTCCGTTTTTATGCCGCCGGATTTAAGAAAGGCAGCCCCGGCAAATGTAGACAGTACCAGCGAAAGTATGATCCATAATAAAAACTGCGTAAGGCCCACCATTCCGATACCAATTATCTTGCCCATCATTAACTGAAAGGGTTTTACAGACGAAATAATTACTTCAATAATCCGGCTCACTTTCTCCTCTATTACCCCGCGCATTACCTGCACACCATAAAGAAAAATAGACAGGTAAATAAGAAACGCACTGGCGAAACCAACAATATACGCCGCTGCTGTTTGTGCATCGGCCTCGCCTTCTTCAGATATTTGCTTGGCATCAACCGAAACAGGCTTCTGTGCTTTTGTCAACAGCGCAGTATCGATTCCTGATGCTATCATCCTTTGCGTTTGTGCTATCTTACTTAACCGGTTCTCTATTGCCTGTAAGGTGAGGGCACTGGCTTTCTTTTCGCTGAATAAGAGTACGCCTGTCATTGATGGCGGGATGTACAACAGGTAATCATACCCAGACTTTAAAAAGCCTGACTTAGCCTTTGCATAGCCATCAGTTGTAAAGCTGAATTGAAGCGTATTGCTGTTGCTTAACGTATTTATGAATGCACCGCTTTCGTCCACAACTTCTACCTTTTTTACATCCCCAAATTCATTTTGTTTTGACACGATCAATGCCGCCAGCACAGACATACCAATGATCAGTATCGGCACTAAAAATGTCATTAACAGGAACGACTTCTTTTTTACTCTCGATAGATACTCCCTCTGTACAATTAGCCAGATCTTATGCATAACTTATTGTGGTTTACTTACTGTTTGGATAAAAATTTCGTTCATGGTAGGTACCTTCTCTTCAAGCCTGTTGATACTCACATGCGGGAGCATATATTGCAATACATCGTTGATCTTGCTTCCATCGTTTAGTTTCAGCATCAGTTGTGTGCTGCCATCCATATCTGTTTCTGATACAATAGTGAACGGTGCATTACCATTAACACTGAACTTTGCACCTTCATACTCCAGCACATAAGTACCATCGCGGTGACTGTTCCTTATGTCTTTTACTTTTCCTTCGAGTATCTTATGAGATAAATTCAATAGTGCAATTGAATCACACAATTCTTCAACAGACTCCATTCTGTGTGTAGAGAAAATGACCGTAGCCCCTTTCCTGTTAAGCTCCAGTATCTCGTTCTTTATCAGATCAGCATTCACAGGGTCAAATCCTGTAAATGGCTCATCAAGTATCAGCAGTTCAGGCTCGTGTAGTACCGTGGCAATAAATTGCACTTTCTGCTGCATTCCTTTTGAGAGGTCTTCAATTTTTTTGTTCAGCCAGCCAGATATCTCCATTTTTCCGAACCAATACTTTATCCTCCTGCTTGCCTCACTCTTGCTCAACCCTTTCAGTTGTGCAAGATAAAGCACCTGCTCACCTATCTCCATCTTCTTGTACAAACCACGCTCCTCAGGCAAATAACCTATTTTCCCGATGTGGAATTGGCTCAATTTTTGTCCATTGAATAGCACCTCTCCTGAATCAGGTGCCGTGATCTGGTTGATAATACGGATCAGGGAAGTTTTGCCTGCACCATTGGGCCCCAGCAAACCAAAAATTTTACCTTTTTCTATCTCCATGCTCACATCGTCGAGGGCGCGGTGACTGGCATACTGCTTTACAATATTCCGGATACTGATCATTGGCTGGTAATTATAGTGGAAAAATAGAAAAAGTTCCCCATTATTCGCGGAAATACAGAACTTTGTATAAAGGCCTGTTTATGCCCCCGAAGGATAAATTAGAGAAGCTGAAAGCTTTTTACACTCAACTGTTCCCCATTACCGAAGAAAGCTGGGAAGTAACCAGGCGCGTATTAACTGTGCGGTCATATCGTAAAGGGGATTTCCTGGTACGGGAAGGTGATGTGTGTAATTACGTATCTTTTATAAACAACGGCCTCATCCGGGTTTATTACCTGGTAGATGGTAAGGAAAAGATAGTCCGGTTCTCCAATGAGATCAATTATGTATCAGATTATGAAAGCTTCCTTACCCGCCGGCCTGCACTCACATTCGTACAGGCAATGGAAGATACCGAGGTTGTTGACATTTCTTACCCTGACCTCCAGATGCTCTATCAAAAAGTTCCGGAAGCCAATGTACTGGGGAGAATGATAGCCGAGCAGTTATTCATTTTCATGTGCAACTCCAACCGAGCAGGAATTAAGGAATCAATTTCGGAACGTTATACCAATCTTATAGCTCAGCAGCCGTGGCTTTTGCAGCGTGTACCGCAGTATATGATCGCCTCTTATATGGGCATCACCCCCGAGGCATTGAGCAGGGTGAGATCACGCATACAGAAAAAAGATGCGGTGCTGGTAAATTGATCCAGGTTAAGAAATCTGAAATCTTAACCCTGATCAATAACGGATAGCATTTCCCATATGAAATTTGCGGTAAATAACACACACATGAAGCGCATTGTATTGTTTATTTTAATAGCACTATGTCATATTAATACCTATGCCCAAACCCAATCCATCACCGGCAACGTTTATGACGAAGCCTCTAAAGCCCCGCTGCCGGGTGTTACTGTGGTAGTAGTAAACAGCATCCCTGCGCTCGGAACAGCCACAGACGATAACGGCCACTTCAGGATTGACAGCGTGAAATTGGGTAGGGTTTCACTAAAATTCTCTTATCTCTCTTACGAAGACCAGGTAGTGCACGATATAGTAGTAACAGCCGGAAAGGAAGTGAACCTGAACATAAATATGCAGGAGGCTGTGCATAAATTGAAAGAATATACCATCAGCTACGACCGCAGCAAGGATAAAAACCATACTATTAACGATATGGCGCTGATAAGTGCGCGATCTTTCAATGTAGACGAAACCAAACGTTACGCCGGATCACTGGGCGACCCATCGCGAATGGTGGCCAACTTTGCAGGCATTGTTGCCGGCAACGACAGCCGTAACGATATAGTGGTACGTGGCAATTCGCCGCTGGGCATGCTGTGGCGGATAGAAGGTATGAATGTGCCCAACCCTAATCACTTTGGCACGCTCAACAGCACAGGCGGCCCTGTGAGCATGCTTAATAATAACAACATAGATAAGTCAGACTTCTTCACAGGCGCATTCCCTGCGCAATATGGCAATGCGATGGCGGGTGTATTCGACATGAAACTGCGCAACGGCAACATGAATAAAGGCGAATATGTGGCACAGATAGGCTTCAACGGTTTTGAAGGTGGCGCAGAAGGCCCAATTGGTAAGAAGAAGCAAACTTCTTACCTCATCAATTACCGTTATAGTACGCTTGGCGTATTCAAAGCGCTTGGCCTTAACCTTGGCACCGGCACTGCTGTGCCTGTTTACCAGGATGCGAACTATAAACTGGTTTCAAACCTTAGCAAAAAAAGCAAGCTATCCTTCTTCGGCATACTTGGCGACAGCAAGGCAGATTTTCTTGGCAAGGATATAGACACTACCAAGCCCGACCTTTACGGCGGCAACATATACCAGAACCAACGCAGCCAGTTCCGGAGTACTATTAATGGGCTTATCTTCGATCACCAGCTTTCCGAAAGATCATCTGTAAAATTAATTGCAGGTTATACAACAACCTACCAACACTTTACTAATGACTCCATCAGTAATATAGATGCGTCTACATATCCTTATCAATACGTCAACTTCGAAACAGGAAAAATGTCGCTGCAAGGCACCTATTCCCATAAGTTCAGTGCAAAGGACAACATACAGGCAGGTTTCTTTTATGAGAACACTTCATTTAAGACCATCTATAAAGAAATGCATCCCGGCCAGCCTGATAAGATATATGAAGACCAAACCGGCTCTATGGGACTTGAACAGGCTTTTGTGCAATGGAAACACCGCTTCAGCCAGGGTCTATCGGTTGTTACTGGCCTGCACGCACAATTACTCGACATGAACAGTAGCTTTGCGCTTGAGCCACGCGCAGCCCTGCGCTACAGCTTCAATAGCCGCAATGCATTTAATATCGGCTACGGCATGCATAGCCAAACGCAGAATGTTTACAATTATTTCGTGCGCACACCTACACCTACTGGTGTACTGCACACCAATCAAGATCTTAATTTCACCCGCAGCCAGCATGTTATTGCCGGGTACGATTATAACATATCATCATCTATGCGCGTTAAACTGGAAGCATATTATCAAATGTTAGACCAAGTACCCGTAACCAATTATGCCTCTTCCTATTCTGCCCTCAACTCCGGTGCCGATTTTGGCCTGGATAACTATGATAGTCTCACTAATACCGGCTCCGGCACCAACACAGGCGCAGAGCTGACCGTAGAGCACTTCCTCAAAAATGGTTTTTACTTACTTGCAACTGCATCACTTATCAATTCAAAATATAAAGGCAGCGATGGCGTTGAGCGTAATACAGCATTTAATACCGGCCATGTAGTTAACCTGCTTGCTGGGAAAGAATTTAAACTAGGAAAGAAAGGTTCGGTATTGGCGCTAAACATCAAATTGTCGAACATCGGCGGTCGTTATCTTACTCCGATAGATACCGCAGCTTCGCGCATGCAAGGCTCTGCTGTTTATCAATGGGATAAAGCATTCTCCGAAAAACAAAAAGACTACTTCCGCACCGATATTAAAATCGCTTACCGTAAAGAGTACAAAAGAAGTACACTGGAAGTGTCTATAGACCTGCAAAACATCACCAACAACAAGAACATCTTTAACCAAACCTATGATAAGCGTACCAACCGTATAGTCAACAATTACCAGCAGGGCTTCTTCCCTGTGCCGCTTATCAGGTACACGTTCTAGTTAACGGTGAGTATCTCCCCTGTCATATCTGCCGGTATGGTAATACCCATGTAGTGAAGTATAGTAGGGGCAAGGTCGCCAAGCTTACCGGGCTTTAATGCTCCTTTGTAATCATTCGAGATCAAAAAGAATGGCACCGGGTTCAATGTATGTGCTGTATTGGGCGATCCATCTTCGTTAACAAGATAATCAGCATTGCCATGATCAGCCGTAAGGAACACTGCATAACCATTGGCGAGCGCAGCAGGCACTATCCTGCTTACGCAGTTATCCACCGTTTCCACAGCTTTCACCACAGCACTCCATACACCGGTATGCCCTACCATATCAGGGTTAGCAAAGTTCAGGCAAATAAAATCTGCGCTTTGTGCATTTATTTCAGACAATATTGCTTCTGCCAGTTCATAAGCACTCATCTCCGGCTTCTGGTCATAAGTGGTCACTGTGCGGGGCGATGGTATCATGATGCGTTTCTCATCTTTGAAAGGTTGTTCCCTTCCACCCGAAAAGAAAAACGTAACGTGTGGATATTTTTCAGTCTCGGCAATACGTATCTGGCTTTTACCATTCGTTTCCAATACTTCTCCCAGTGTATTGGTCAGGTCTCTATTATCAAATATAACGCCTACACCATCATAACTCTTATCGTATTCCGACATCGTCACATAATGCAGTTTCAACGTGTGCATATCCTGTGCTTCAAAGTTCTGTTGTGTGAGCACAGTAGTGATCTCCCTGCACCTGTCCGTCCGGAAGTTAAAGCACACCACCACGTCCCCATCCCTGATAACCGTTACAGGCACACCAGCAGCGTCACATACTATTATAGGTTTTATGAACTCATCCGTTACATTATGGGTGTAAGAATCTTCAATAGCTGCTATTGCATCCTGCGTATGCAAGCCTATGCCTTTCGTCAATGCATCATAGGCCACTTTCACCCGCTCCCAACGCTTGTCCCTGTCCATTGCGTAAAAGCGCCCGGTAACAGACGCCAGCTTTCCGCCTGTACTTTTCAAATGCTCATTTAATTCCCTAATAAATCCCAGCCCGCTGTTGGGGTCGCAGTCACGCCCGTCGGTGAACGCATGCACTGCTACATTCGGCACGTGGTTTTTTTGCGCCAGCGTGC
The DNA here is from genome assembly GCA_021155965.1 of Flavipsychrobacter sp. Classification (GTDB taxonomy): domain Bacteria; phylum Bacteroidota; class Bacteroidia; order Chitinophagales; family Chitinophagaceae; genus Nemorincola. Next base: position 9,531 of record JAJNBJ010000027.1, on the reverse strand, counting down.
ATAACTCTTTCAGGTGGTTGATATGGGAATGCACTCCGCCATCGCTCACCAGCCCTATAAGGTGCAATGTTTTTCCTTCAGCTTTTGCAGCATTAAAGGCAGCATTAAGTATGGCACAGCGCTCCAGTTCCCCATTTCTTATGGCAACATTTATTTTTTGCAGGTCCTGGTAGACTATACGCCCTGCACCTATGTTCAGGTGCCCTACCTCCGAATTGCCCATCTGCCCATCGGGCAGCCCCACTGCTTCACCGCAGGTAATTAACTCTGTATTGGGATATTTGCTGTATAACGACTTTACAAACGGAACATGAGCATTGGCAATAGCATCGGCTGATGGAATTTTTCCATGTCCCCAGCCGTCCATAATAATGAGCATCGCTTTCTTTGACATGGGCGCAAAGGTACGAAAAGCCCGCCTATCATTGAAAATGAGTATATTACAATTGAAACCTGTGTTATGAAATACATAATGTACCTCATATTCTTTTCTTGCGTCTGGTCATGCTCGCATGCACAAACAAATACTCCTACACCTATCCCTTGGGAATATATAGCTCCTCAGGATATACTCTGGAAAAAACGGGTATGGCGACAAATAGACCTGCGTGAAAAAAATAATGCCCCAATGAGCAATGATTCGCTCATACCTAAAGAATATGTATTTGCCAATCTATTACTGTTCGGACTCAAAAATGGTACAATAAAAGCTTATGCAGATGAAGACACCGGTTTTAAAAACCCAATATCAGTACAGAAAATAGATTCCATTATACCATGCGGCGAAGGATGTGTCTATCCTAAACAAGTTGGGTATTATAAGATAATAGAAGATTGGATATTCGATAAGGAGAAGGGCGTGATGGTAGTGCGGATATTAGCGATTGCCCCTGCGGTCAATGTTAACGGAAATATAAAACCTTTATTCTGGTTATATTATCCTGATTGCCGCAACCTGTTTGCGCAGTATGAGGTGTTTAACCCACGTGATGATATTGCCCGCTACACATGGGATGAATACTTTGAATCCCGGCAGTTTAGCTCAAAAATAATCAAGGTAGAACCGTCTCAGGTACAGGAAATACAGGAAAATGGGTCCAACAAAAAACACAAAAAGAAAAAACGAAAAGAAAAAAATTGAGATAAAAGAAGGTAACATATTTGATAGTAAAAAAGATCAATGGGTCTATTAATTTTTCTCCCCTAGGCAACCTTTCCCCCCGATCCTGCATATATAATGTAACAACCACACGCATTGACCGAACAAAAAGCCATAGAAGGATGTAAACGGCAGGACCGTATCTCGCAGAAATACCTGTTCGATACCTATTCCGATGGGATGCTGATGGTGTGCCTGCGTTATGTAAAAAACCTGCCCGATGCCGAGGAACTGATGCTGAATGGGTTCTATAGCTTCTTTAAGTCGATAGACCGGTTTGTATATAACGATAAAGGCAGCATAGGTGCATGGCTGAAAAAGATAATGGTGAACGAGTGCCTCATGTTCCTGCGCAAGAAGAATGAACTGAGGATGGTGGACGAAGGGCATGCAGAAGAAATAGGTGTAGATGGCGATCTCAGTAAAATAAACGCGCGGGAGATATTCCAACTGGTAATGACACTACCTTCAGGTTACCGAACGGTATTCAACCTGTTCTGCCTGGAAGAATACACTCATAAGGAAATTGCGAAGATGCTGGGCATAACTGAGGGAACTTCAAAATCTCAGTTGAACAAAGCGAGATTGATGCTGCAAAAAATGTTGAAAGAAAAACAAATAGTGCTATGAAACAGGATAAAGTGCTGAAGGAAAAAATAAATTCGCTGGATACACTATCCACTGGTATAGTGTTTGGGAAAGAGGAAGCATGGGATAAACTCCAGGTACGTATGGACAAACCGGCAAAAGTCATCTCGTTAAAATACTGGATGGCAGCCGCAGCTATATTGTTACTGATGGTGACCATATTCCTTGCTTTTAACAATAGTATTCCTGTAAATGAAGTAGTAAAGAGCAATACACCCCAACAAATATTGCCGGTGAATAATACTGTAACAACGTCACTAGAGCAACGCCCGGTAACAGCAGAGAAAAATACCCCTGCTATAACCCACAAAGCAATAAAACGCACTACTATAAACGAGGAAAAGCAATCCATACAGCCCAAACGAGAAGAGATACAGATCGTTCAAGCCCCCGCTGTAGAAATACCTGTTACAGAGACCACGGCTTCTGTAGTAAATACACCAGTGGCAACGGCTTCAAAAATACCAACCAAAGTAGTGCATATCAACGACCTTGTTAACGAGCCTGCAGGATCAGAAGCAACAATGGCTTCAAACAAACCATTATTCAAAATTATGAACGGACAGGTGATCCATTTAAATGACATTACCGATCACCAGGCCAGGGTTAGTAATTACCTGAAGCAACAAAAAGACTTTGTGGTTAGTATTCCGCTTTTCAATTCCTCTTCGGAGCAAACAAACACATCAACCCCAAGCGACGAAAATTACACGCCTCTTAACGTTCTAAAATTTAAGATCAACTAAAATCTAACAAAAATGAAAAGACAGTTTTTATCTGCAGCGCTTATCCTGATAAGCCTGACCGGGAAAACTTTTGCCCAGGAAAGCAAAATCACCTCCCTCACTAAAACGGAAAGCAACTTCAACATGCAGCCTAGCCAGGTAAATAACCGGCACTGGGTTTATCTTCCTAAGGACGGGAAAATGATCATAGAATTGCATAATACGCATAACTACACTATGCTCAGCAGCCTTGAACCGATACTCAATGAGATGATGAAGAATATTGCCTTTTATAAGGACTCTCTAAACGCAGCCGGTAATGTACGGATAGATTATGCCTACGCTACCTACCAACCACTGAACAAAATACGGTTTAAAAAATATGCCCCGGATGGCGACCTGTTCGTAGTTCATCGCAATGATCTGGCAAAACTCAAAATTGAACAGGATACCATCAGGATCGTCTTCGAAAACTCTAACGATCAGCCAACCAGTTGGGATTCGAAAGCAGGTGCACGAGTGGTTCATAGGGATATACCTGCCCAGATCACTTTCTGCCTCAACAATTACGAAGACCTGAACGGGTTATTGGCGAACAAAGGCACACTCAACCATATCATCGATACCCTGATCATTGCATCTAACCCAAAGAATAAAAAAGCCTTCCCATTTTTTAACACTACCTCTATTGCATACCGCCCTTTCGATACCGGCAACCACTCAGAAAGGTATCGTTTCAAAAAATTAAACAACCTGTGGGAGAATGAGAACGATATGAATACAACGCATGGCATTCTCACTATCGATGGTTCACTTGGCTTAGGAGTTATCCGCAGCATGTTTGCTCCCATGGCAGAGATGGGGATAGAAATTAACGACAGGTGGAACTGGGTACCAAATAAGCGTAGCTTCATCAGGGCATCTGCAACACCTTATTTCTTCTTCGAAAAAGGTCTGGGCAACAAGATTATTGTCAACGACAATTGGTTTGCCACACTTGAATTCGGCACCCAAAAAGGCGATAAACGGAGTTCTGTCGGCATCGGCTATTTATTCGCTGAAAAAGGAAACTATTTCCAGAATGCAACGGGTAAAGTATTCGCGATCTACACCTTAAGCAAGCGCGTTTCATTGTGCCCAGAGATCATCTTCACCAACAATTTCAAGCAGGCATATCCCGGCGTAACACTACGGTTTTGATCGCAGGCATTGTATTTCCCACAAAGTGTGCTAACTTTATATAAAAACGCACCTATATGAAGAAAGCTATTTTCAGTGCTGCCTTGTGCCTGCTCGCCGGTAATTTTGTTTTTGCACAATCCAACATTGCGGGATTACCACCAATGACTGCAGGATGTGTAAAACCCAACCAAACGCAGCCCATACCATGGAACTATATAGCCGAGAGAGATATACGCGTAATACAACGCATATGGCGGGATATTGATATACATGATGAACGCAACAGACTGCTCGCTGCAAATTCGCAATTAGCAATAATACTTACGGAAGGGTTCTTTAATGGATCCTATAAAGCCTACAGCGCTGTTAATGACCGCTTCACAACTCCGCTCACAAGAGAAGAATTTATTAAACTGCTTACACCCGGATCCGGTGGCTTCAATCCTGCAGTTGTTACAAAATACCGTATCAAAGAAGACTGGTTATACCTGAAAAGCAGCGGCGCCGTGGAAGTTCGTATTGTGGGGATAGCACCTGTGGCGGAAGTAAAAGATGCCAACGGCATTGCTAAAGAACAACCGGCATTCTGGATCTATTATCCCGATGCACGGAAGCACCTGGCACAAAATAAAGTTATCAATAAAGAACAGCCCTATATTTTCAACTGGGATGAGCTATTCGAAAGCCGCCAGTTCGATGGCGAAATAGATAAAGTAATAGAGATGAAAAAATAGGCCGGTTAATAGGTCAAAAAAATGGAACGCCCCGCACTTGCTATGCGGGGCGTTTAATATTCTTACATTTCTCAGTTTTTCGCTACTGTTTTCGGTTTCACATAGCCTGGTTTCCTTTCCAGTAGTATAGATGTCCTGCTGAAATCGTATGATGCATTGATCACTTCCCTGAAGCGCTCAAAATCTGTTACGGCAAAATGGGTAACCGGGTAAGACTCTTTCACGGTCACCACCAACTTATCACCATTCTTCTTATCGGTTATCAGCACATAGTCCGAGCTAAAGCTGCACAATGTCTTCAGGTCACGGTTCACAAATTCAGCATTCTTCTTCAGCACTTCGGGGTTCACTACTTTATGCCCCTTGGGTATATTCACAGTAATAGAACGGTTAAGGGTTACCGGGTATGACATATCAACAGGCAGTTTGCGTTCTGCTTTATCATACAAAGATGGCTGCGCTCCGATCAGTTCCCCAATGCTGAACACATATTTCTGCCCGGCTTTCCCGGTGAGGAACGGTGCGGCAACACTGGCAGTTATCACCAGTGGCTTATTCTCATTATAACTCTCAGGTTGGTCGTTCGATATGTAGTACTTCTGTATATCCTCACGTGTTTCTGCAAATGCCACCACATTCTTCACAATGTCCTTCTCATCTTCTTTGGTTTCTTCACGCAGGTCATTCCTTATACCTGCGGCAGCATACCCGGTAAAAGAATAAGATACATCTACTGTTGCTTCCATATCATCATTAAAGGTAACCCCTGCTGCAATGTTGCGCTGTGTCTCATTCGCAGATAATGGCGTTATCCTTCTCACTTCAGCCAGCATACCAGTAACAATGCCCTTCGGTGGGATCAGGCAGAAAACACCCTTGCCCCCGGCAATTGCAGCCGGTACAACAGGATAACGGTAGCTTTCGCCAAGCGGGTACAGGAATTTTTGCTGTTTAGGAAAATAGAACAATGTATAATCAAGGCTATGCCAGTTCTCCACATCTTTGCGCACCTGGCGTTCACTTTTATCGCATGCTTTGCCCAGTTCATGGCTCACCAGCGCCTGTGTAAAACACGCAGCAAACAACTTTATATAGCCATCATGTGTTGCCTGCTTCTTTGCTATTATACTATCCAGTTGTTCAGTGCTATCGCCCTGTACATAATCATAAAGAACAATACTATTCTTGATCCCGTTCTCTATCTTCCTGATGTTATCTTCTTCTTTGCCGCCGGATCTCACGCCCAGGTCTGTAAGGTATTTGTTGACAGCAGCCCGTTCTTTCTGGCTTATTTTGTAGTACTCATCAAACAATACCCGTCCCAGCTTATCCCATGTATTCACCTCCGACCTGTCGTTGTAGTTCACCATATCATAATGGTGCAGTTTATACTCCGCCCTCATCAGGTGCAACTCCCAGAAGCTGAACAATTCCGGTTTCAAAGCAGGTACATTGCTCACTTCTATACGCATATGCCTCCTGTTGCCCATCAGCACGTCCTGCATATCCGGCAGGCCATTGTAACCTTTTGCTTCGAACACATATTCCCTTGGATAAGAAACATCCCAGCGGGCACTCTGAACCGGTACAGTATACTGGAAATAGCGCGACCCAAACGTTCCGCCCGGAATAATTTCTTTTAACAGCAACTCCACTTCCGAGTTTTTCTCCAGCCCTTCAGGTGCAATAGCAATTATCCTGCCGCCCCCATCTGCTGTTACTTTTATCATACTTTGAGGCACCTCCTGCACATGACCGTTCGGGCTTATCGTCCTGGCGCGTATGTATTGGAACCTGGTCTGCCCGTCCACACGCAACCTGATAGAACTGCTCTCCTCTACCCCGCCCACATCCAGCACTTTCCATATCGTGTGCGTCACATAGTAGGCATTCAGGTCCCTGCCCTCTTCCTTATAATCAAGCGATACATCGTCCTGGATAATGTAGACTGATTCATTCATATACTCCGGGGGCACGGAGTGCAACCCCGGTTTGGGATTATCTGCAAAATCAATGAATTTTGGCTTCGCACTCAGCTTCTTTTGTGCGTATTGCGCTGTTACAGCCGTTGCTGCAACAAACAAAATGAATATTATTGCGCTAAATCTTTTCATACCTTCTTAGTTGGTGGTCAACACTATTGATTCCCTGTATACTTTTTTAAGTTCGTCAACCAGTTTATTGTTATCAGCAAATTTGTCTGTTGCGATCGCTAATGTATTCAGCTCATATTCTTTGGTAAGTGTGATGCTGTTCTTATCCGCTTTATACGACACTGAATATTTCCACTGGTCACCCAGCGAACCTTTGGCAGGCTGTGGCAGGTATTTCAGTTTATAGCCTTTTGGTATATTCATCACCACCACTTCTTTATACTTCCCGGTGTTTTTAAAATAATTGGCCACGTTGCGGTCTTTAGTGTCTATCCTGCCCATACCTGTGCGCAGCATGTTCATGTTCACTATACATTCTTTTCCTGCATACTGCACATAGTCATCTACCACAAAATCCGCATCTACCGACACATCTTTATCACCATCTTTACCGGCATTTATGGTGTACTTTTTCATGTCGTAGTTACTGGCTCCCCTGCTGGTAAGCGAGCGAACCATTTTCCGCCTGTCTTCCTGGTCGCGGTTTCCGGCAAGCCACATGCCCAGTTCCCAGGCATAATAACCTTTATACTGCCGGTTTAATGAACCTGCAATTTTTTTGCCATCCAGGGTTAGGTATGTACTGTCTATCGTCACATTTTTACTTGCTGGCGTTACAGGTATGGTCACTATCTCATAATTATTCTCATCAATGGCTATCATCGCTTCCTTACCCTGTATGAATGCAGGGTTATAGCCAAACGGGATAGAAGAGTGCGTGCCATCCATGAACACCCATTCATCGCCCAGTTTCACCACGGCTATCATATGGTCTGAAATACAACTGAGCGGGGTTTCTTCGTGCGTATATGGCAATTCGTTTGAGCCTATCCATACAAAGTATGCCTTAAGCCCCACCTTGCGGCACATAGCCATAAGGATACTGCTCATGTCTTTACAATCACCATATTTGCGCTTGTACACAGTATCGGCTGAGCGGGGCACAAAACCTTCCAGGCCATTCTCAATTGCTATGTAGTGAATGTTATCCTGTACCCATTTATATATACGTGCAGCTTTTTCCCTGTCTGTTGCAGCATCTTGGGTAATACGCATGGCGGTATTGTTCAGGAATGTATCCTGCCTGATGTTCTTGCCACGCACATAGTTATAGAGATATTTGTACAGATCGGCAGGGCTGTTGGCAAGTACCGAATCTTTTTTTGCGCCGGGTATGCGGTACGATGCAATGTATGGTATCACATGCGGCACATAATAGTTTGTTGACGGCACGTTGGAAAAAGATTTAGCCGCAGGCATATTGGTTGCCGTGAAGCGGTAATATACCTTGCCGTTCTTTTCTTCCTTTGTTTCCTTTATAGCAGCAGTATTTTGCCCTTTCAGCACAAATTTCATTTTCACATAATCGGGGGCCACTACTTCAAACACGGCCTCAGCTACGGGCAGGTGCCTCTGAAAATCGAAGTCGGGCAGCATATGTACATCTGTATGCCATATAGAATACTTAGTTTCTGTTATAGCATTTTTGCACAGGCCGGAATAGTATGCCCCTGCCAAACGGTTATCGTCATAGAACACATAACTGGATGGCTTTCCGCTGACAAAGGCCTCGCACTCTACTTTTTTATATTTTTTTTGCGATACCGGGATGTAAGAATACCCCGAATAGTTCACGGGCCGGTGAAAATCGCTGTAGCCAAAAAGGTCCACATTATTATTTGCCGTTGAGTAGTCGGTTAGGAAGAGCTTTTCCATCACCACATTACTTTGCGCTGTTAGCACACCGCCTTCATCCTCAATAACCAACTGCTTCTTTATTTGAGTGTACACGGCATGCTGGCCCTTGTTCTTCGCGGCTATGCCGTCATATTTTTCACGGTCCTGCCCCATTATGCTGCCCGAAAGCAGCAGCCCCATTGCCAAAAACCCGGCTGGTATAAAACGCCGCCCCTTACATCCTGATGATGTTTTCATTCTGCATGTATTAATAATAAACAAATTAAAAAAGCAAGTATAAATATAAAAGCAAATCCCGGAAGTAAAAAGGTTTTTGCCCAATTATTCTGTTCCCCACCCCTCTATTTCCACCGCCCCCTGTTTGGAAGGCTGCAAAGGTACAATAATCGTATAACATAATAAGTTGTTTTCATTAATTTTTCCTGCATTGCCACCGGTGATAGCTTGTGTTTATAGAAAAGTGTGATATATTTGAGCATATTATTTTTCATAAAACCCCTGTTTATGAAGTTTACCAATGGGCTTCGATCGTTGTGCATATTAATATTGTTGTGTACGCTTTTATTTTCATGCAAGAAAAAAAGGTATAATTATAAGTGCTGTACTACGGTTTCTTATGTGAACGCCTGGGACGATTATTCTTTCCTGAGGACCGATACCACATATTTAAACGACGCCACTACAAAAGAAGCCAATGAGTATGAGCGGACCAATACCATCCGCAATGTGAACCATGGCGAAGAGGCAACATCTACTGTTTGTACCATCATAATGCAGTAGTAAAATATTCCGAGTGGCTTTGCAGCCTGAAATTTGTTTATCATAATTGATAGTTTTTTATTTTGCCGCACCCTTCGGCAAGAGGATGATCTCCATACCGGGGCCTGAACGATGTAAAATTCCAATGGTTTAGTGTAAGCAAAAAATTGAATATCCATGACGGTACTGAAACTGTACCGTGACGGTACAGTTTCAGTACCGTCATGGTTTTTTTGTGTTTTGGTTGTAACGCCTGCCAGGCGTGGCGTTGAGGCCTGAACCCGGATTTCCAGAATGGCCGGAATTTGTGGAATTTTTTTTAAGCGTGTTTTTGATCATGATTTAAGGATTTAAGAATTAGCAGGATGCGCAAGTCTGTATCGTCCTGAAAAAAGTTGACACTGTTTACGGCTAATCCTAGCCTGTGTTTACAAAAATAAGTTAATCCTAAATACGCTTTACATTTGTTGGGC
>JAJNBJ010000045.1 GCA_021155965.1 Flavipsychrobacter sp. | reverse complement strand
CATAGCCAATGGCATGTACCTGCTCAACCTCCGCTCAGGATCACAGAACACCACATTCCACTTCGTGGTAGAAAAATAATTTACTGGATACTAATAAAAGAAGAGCCCCGAATATTCGGGGCTCTTCTTTTTGTATGAGGCTTATAACGTAACTGTTAATGCGCTTCAAGCCAGTTATTTCCTACGCCTGTTTCTACACTGGAAGGAACATCATGAGGGAGTTTCATTGCATTTTCCATACATGCTTTTATGACAGGCTGTACCCTGTCTACTTCATTCAGAGGTACATCAAACACAAGTTCGTCATGCACCTGTAAGATCATTTTGGCTTCGAATTTCTGCGCCTTTAATTCGTGATGGAGGGTTATCATTGCCAGCTTTATCATATCGGCTGCAGTGCCCTGTATAGGCATATTGATGGCATTTCGCTCTGCATAACCTCTTACAGTGAAGTTGGCAGAGTAGATATCCTTCAGCCAACGTTTACGGCCCATCACTGTTTGCACATAGCCATGCTCTTTTGCAAAGTTGATAGAGCCATCCATATACTTTTTAATGTTGGGGTATTGGGTAAAGTAGTTGTCTATAATGGTCTTGGCCTCGGTCCTGCTTACGCCAATATTTTCTGCAAGGCCGAAAGCAGACTGGCCATAGATGATACCAAAGTTCACCGCCTTTGCTGCGCGCCGCATATCTTTGGTTACATCTTTTTCTTCCACGCCATATACTTTGGCAGCGGTTGCGGTATGAATGTCTTTATTTTCTTTGAAAGCGGTTATCATAGCCTCATCGCCACTGATGGCAGCCACTATGCGCAGCTCTATCTGTGAATAGTCAGCTGAGATGATACGGTAATCTTTATTTCTAGGTATGAATGCCTTGCGTATTTCGCGACCACGGTCTGTGCGGATGGGGATATTTTGCAGGTTGGGGTTGTTGCTGCTGAGCCTGCCCGTTACGGCTACGGCCTGTGCGTAACTGGTGTGCAGCCTGCCCGTGCGGGGATTGATAAGGTCGGGTAATGAATCAACGTAGGTACTCTTCAGTTTTGTGAGTTCACGATATGCTAATATATCTTCTACTACCTGGTGCTTATTCCGCAGCTTTTGCAAAATGTCCTCGCCGGTGGCATACTGGCCGGTTTTGGTTTTCTTTTGACCAGAATCGATCTTCATTACTTCGAACAACACCTCGCCCAATTGCTTTGGTGAACCGATGTTAAAGGTGACACCTGCATGGCGGTATATGTTTTCCTCTGCTTGTTTAATATCCTTTTCCAGTTCTTTAGAATATTCCCGCAGGAAATCAACATCAAGGCCCACACCTTCATATTCCATATCCAGCAACACGGGCACAAGTGGATTTTCTACTTCTTCAAACACGCGCTTCACTTCTTTTTCCGTGAGCATGGGGTTGAATACCTGCTTCAATTGAAGGGTTACATCTGCATCTTCGGCGGCATATTCTTTCACAGCCTCCAATGGTGCATCGCGCATGGAAAGCTGGCCTTTGCCTTTTTTGCCTATGAGTGTTTCTATAGATACCGGCTCATAATTCAGGTATTTGATACTAAGCATATCCATGCTGCGCTTGCCATCAGGGTCTATCACGTAGTTGGCAAGCATGGTGTCATATATCTTACCGGCAAGGCGGAACCCATACCACTTCAGCATGATCATATCGTACTTTATGTTCTGGCCCACCCAGAGTATATCGGGGTTATCAAACAACGGCCTGAAACGTTCCAATACTTTTATAACACCGTCTTTATCTTCAGGAACAGTTACGAAATAACCTGTGCCACGCTCATAACTAAAGCTCATACCAACAAGGTCGGCAAGATTAGCATCTATATTGGTGGTTTCGGTATCGAACGAAATTTCTTTATAAGCAGATAGCTTTTTTATAAGGTCGTCGATCTCTGTTTCGGTTTGTACCAACGTATAAGTATGGGGCACCTGATGTATGTTGACCACATTAGCGGGAACCGCTTCTGCTTCCTGTGGCGCTTCCAATACTTCAGTTTGGGTAATGTTAGCCTCAACTGAAACCTGTGGTATAGTAGCCCCTCTTTTTTGAGCAACAGCATTGCCAAACAGGTCTCTCGCTACCGGTGCAGCAGCGCCATTATCTCCGAGCACACGCTTGCCAAGTGTCTTGAATTCAAGTTCGTTGAATACTTCCGTGAGTGCATCGACATTTTTGTCTTTAACCCTGAAATCTTCTTCATGGAACTTAATAGGCACATCGGTGATGATCCTTGCCAGTTTTTTTGAAAGCAATGCCATATCCTTGCCATTGCGTACCTTCTCGCCAAGAGCACCCTTTAAGCTATCTGCATTGGCTAATATATTTTCTATGTTATCGTATTCGGCAAGGAGCTTGGCGGCTGTTTTTTCGCCTACGCCAGGTATGCCGGGTATATTGTCAACAGCATCACCCATCAGGCCAAGCATATCTACCACCTGGTCTACCCGCTTAATACCCCATTTGGCACAAACCTCTTTTTCTCCTAAAATCTCCAGGTTGCTGAAACCGGATGCAGGTTTGTAGATATATACATTCTCGCGCACTATTTGTCCATAATCTTTGTCAGGTGTCACCATGTATACGGTATATCCCAGGCCGCCGGCTTCTATGGCAAGGGTGCCAATAATATCATCTGCTTCATAGCCATCCAGCTCCAGGCATGGAAGGTTGAACCCTTTTATGATTCGCTTTATATCAGGCACGGCAGCCAGCAGGTCTTCCGGTGTTTCCTGGCGGTTGGCTTTGTAATCAGCGAAATCGGTATGCCGTTCTGTTGGTGCCGATGTATCGAATACCACTGCAAGATGCGTAGGTTTCTCTTTATTGATAAGATCGAGCAGGGTGGAGGTGAAACCAAACTGGGCATTGGTATTTTTTCCTTTAGTGGTGACGCGGGGATTACGTATGAGTGCATAATAAGCGCGGAATATGAGCGCAAACGCATCAAGCAAAAACAGTTTCTTTTCTGGCATATTGCAAGTTAATTCAAAAGTTAAAACCCGCCTACCAGGCAGGCCAAAAGTTAGGTTAATTAAGAGTAGTAAGGATTATCCCAGGTCTATCTCGGTATTGTCGCCAATGTTGAGGCTTTGGTTGAGGCCGCGCACAAAAGCATCGTTGCCGATGATGGAAGATTTAAGCACAACCTGCTGCAGCTCGGCATAAGAGCCGATAATAGAATCCCTGATTATGGAAGACTCTATCTTGGTATGTTCGCCAATGGTAACGTTGGGCCCTATGATACTATGGTGTATCACGCAACCCTCGGCAATGCTTACCGGATGGATAATTACAGTGGTATCGAAAGACAGTTGTTGTTTTTCAGGATGTTCTTCTTCCATCTGCTTTAGCAGGGTGGCATTTGTAGAAAGCAATGTTTCTTTTTTACCGCAGTCGAACCAATTGGTAACACGGAATGCATGTATTTTCAGGCCACCCTGAACCATGTGTTGCAGGGCATTGGTGAGGTGGTATTCGCCATTTTCATCGGCTGCATTATGCAGGTTCATATCCAGGGCGGCAAACATAGCGGCGGTTTCTTTTATATAATAGATACCCACCATGGCCATGTTCGACTTTGGTATCAGTGGTTTTTCCACCATACGAATAACCATGTCTTTATCGTCCAGCTCAGCCACACCAAAGCTGCGCGGGTCATCCACCTTGCGAACCCCTATCTGGGAAACATCGCTTTTCAGTATTTCTTTTACGTTATAATCGCAAACGGTATCACCTAATACTATCATCACCTCATCATCGTTCACGGCTTCCCGGGTCAGCCATATGGCATGGCCGGTGCCCCGGCGGTCGTTTTGGGAAACTATTGTATAGTCCAGGTTAGGGTATGCCTTGTCTATGTACCGTTGTATTTTCTCGCCCAGGTAACCGATAACGAAGACGAATTCAGTAACGCCTGCATCTAATAACTGGTCTATGATAACCCCGAGGATGGTTTTGCCGGCAATGGGGATGAGCGCTTTGGGCTGGGTATATGTAAGGGGCCTCAGTTTAGTGCCTGCCCCTGCAACCGGAATAATAGCTTTCACTTTGATCTAGTTGAGCGGTAAAAGTAGTGAAAATGTGATGGAATGTGGAATTAATGTGATGGAATGTGGGGTTAATAGTGTTATTTCGTCACTAACTCCCCTATCATTTTTTCATATTCTTCATCATTTGACTGCCACAGTTCTATTTTATTTCCTTCGGGGTCAATAATATGCGCAAACTTGCCATACTCATATGCCTGTGTCTCGCCAATTTGTTCGATGCCTTCTTTTTTCAGTTCAGCCAGTAGCCAGTCAAGGTCTTCAACCCGTAGGTTGATCATAAAGTCCTTACCGGAAGGTTCGAAGTACTTGGTATCCTTCGGGAATGTACTCCATACGCTGTAGCCCTTTTTCTCAGGATCATCAGCATGGCGCCACTCGAATGAGGTGCCATACTGGTCGGTATTAAAGCCAAGGTGCTTATTGTACCACTCGCGGACTGCGGCAGGGTCCTGGCATTTAAAGAAGATGCCGCCTATGGCTGTAACTCGTTTTGGCATAGAAGTAATTTTAAAACGTAAGCACAAATTACCTCAATTTTTGTTCTTAAAAAGCGATATTAATCCCAATATCGGCCCTATTGCAAGCAGCACATAGATATACTGCGCACCTATAATACCCGACAATGCGCTGATGAACTGGATGCTGACAATGGTAATTGAGAAACCAATGCAATTAACGATCGTCAGGGAGCTACCTCTTGATCGCACGGGGGCATTTTTGGCTACGAGGGTGGAGAACAGGGGAGAGTCGGCGATGACAACCATTGCCCAGAAGAATAAGAAAGCCACCAACAGACTAGCTGAAGGCACGAATAAAAAGAGCGGGGAAATAATACAGCAGCCACCCGATAAAGTTAATGCTATTGCTGCAATTCTCTTTGCGCCAAAACTTTGCGATAAAATACCCCCAATTATGCATGCTAAACTGCCGGATGCAATGATGAGGAATGATAACAATGGCACATTGAGGCCGACAGCAGGATAACGTTCATTATACGCTGCAAGCATAACAGGAACAAATGCCCAGAAGGTGTATAACTCCCACATGTGGCCAAAATAACCGAATGCAACAGAGCGAAAGCCAGGCTGAGTGAAGCCTTTTAGAAAGGCACTAAGATCAAATTTTCCGCCTGTATTGCGATATAGGCCATCTGGCAGGAAGAACAATACGAAAAGACCGCCGCATAAAGACAATGCTGTGGTGGCATAAATAACATACTGCCACGGGAATGTTATTGAAGCGCCTTTTAATAAATGTGGAAATGCCGTACCCAGTACCAAAGCACCAACAAGGAAGCCTAACGATTTGCCAAGCCCTTCATGATAATAGTCAGAAGCTATCTTCATGCCTACCGGATAAACACCCGCAAGGAAGAAGCCTGTGAAGAAACGGAACAATAACAGGTGTACGCTTTGCAATTCTGGAACAGTAATGCCAATGTTGAACAAGCCCGCCAATAATGCAGAAATAAAGAAAACCTTTGATGGAGAAAAGCGGTCGGATATGCTGAGGAGAGCAAAAACAAAAGTGCCGCTAATGAAACCAAACTGTACGGCGCTGGTGATGTGTGCCAGGAAGCCCGCCTCCAGGTTATATCTCAGCACTATATCGGGCAGAACAGCATTGCCTGCAAACCATAGGGAAGTGCAGAAAAACTGCGAGATAACGATTACAGGCAGCACCCACGGCGGAGTTTTCATTGCGTGTGTGTTTATGCAGTGAAAGTAGGAATTTTATAGGTGTTTGGATGCGCGGGAATTCGAATATCTATAAAAGCAAAAAGTCCCGCACAGCGGGACTTTTCTATAACAATCTAATTAAGATCAATAAATTGTAGCGCCAAACTCATCCAGCTTTGTTTTTAGCGGGACACGATTTGCTGCGAGGTTGGTTTTCAGGTTCCATACCGCCCAATATATATTTTGCTGGTTCTCGAGTATACTGGTGTGGGTAGTCTTATCGGCAGTGGTTGCGGCGCTACGGATGCTGGTCTTAGATTTGCTTAATACACTAAGCATCATGCCATGCACTTCTGTCCAGGTGGTATTTGCAGCAGTCATATTGCCTGCGGCTATGTGTGAATCAAGCAGGTTCACTTTTGATGTGAAGGCAGAAGGGGTGACAGGTGTAGTAGCAGTTTGCGCACTTGCCTGCTGGTGAAAGCCTACCGAAAAGGTAGCAGTTAACAGGAACAGAGCCAGGAAAATTCGTTTCATCGGGTTAAGTTTAGTGTTATTACAAATTTACTGAAAAATACTATTCATTATCTAAGACAGATGCCTCACCCCCATATAGTTGGGTCTTATAGCGCAAAGAAGGAGAAATAATTAGGTTTCCAAGCCCTAATTCCGGCCATTTTGTATCTACAGAAGCTATAGTTTGGTCATCAGAAGCAAGAATATTGGGCCACGGGCGGTCGAAATTGTCCAGTTTTTTGGTTTTGCGGGTACCATCGAGGCCTAATATATTGTTGTTTGCGCCACTATAAAAATGGTCGCGCTTGGGGTCAAGGTTATTACAGAGGCGCCAGAGCACATCGGGAATGTCTTCTGCATTTACAGTATGTTCCACATAAAGTATCATCTTAATGTCTTCCATGCCTGCAGATGAGCATAGATGCGCATGCAACTCGCGCACATGGTTTGGCCGGTTCTTTTCTACAGCTACAAAGAGCACCGGAATATCCCATTCTTTTGCAAGGCGATCGTTTATGCCTGTTATGTCTGGGTGAGTGGTCAGCAAAGTTGTTTTTGAAAAAGAGGAACTGAGCTTAAATGGCTGCAGCGGAGTAGTTATTTCCTCTTCCTGTTTCTTAGTGCCATCTATGCACATCTTGCCACCGAAGCCGAGTTTTGAACAACTATGATCGAGTACATCCATAGGGCCGGTGCTGAAATAAACATCAGTAATGGGGTTAAGATTGTTGAGGATGTATCGAGCCAGGTTTTTATAGTCATCAATTTTTACACCGCTGATCTCAACACCATCGGAGAGCACTAAAATTTTGTTGAACATCATCTGCCCTGCACCCCACATGGCATTCATTACTTTTTGTCCCTGTCCTGCATATTCTTTATTGATGGTGGTGATAACCAAATTATGGAACACACCTTCCACCGGCATATTCATATCGGTTATTTCGGGCACCATCATCATCTTGATTGGGGTGAGGAAAATCCGCTCTGTGGCCTTGCCCAGCCATGCATCCTCCTGCGGTGGTATACCCACAATGGTAGCAGGATATACCGCATCTTTACGATGCGTGATAGCGGTGACATGAAAGCGAGGATAAAAATCGGGCAGTGAATAATAACCGGTATGATCGCCGAAAGGGCCTTCCCAGATGAGGTCTTCGTTAGGATCAACATAACCTTCGATGATGATATCTGCATCGGCAGGCACTTCTATATCCGGTTGTGTGAGGCACTTCACTAATTCCACTTTCTTCTTGCGAAGGAAACCTGCTAACATGTATTCATCCACGTTCTCTGGTAATGGCGCCGTCGCAGCATAAGTATAAACAGGATCACCACCCAGCGCAACAGCCACAGGCATGCGTTTGCCCAGTTTTTTGTATTCGTTGAAATGGCGTGCAGATACTTTGTGCTTGTGCCAGTGCATGGCGGTCATGGTAGGTTCAAATACCTGCATGCGGTACATGCCTATGTTGCGTATGCCATTGTGGGGCTCTTTGGTATGGATTGCAGGCAACGTAATGAACCTTCCGCCGTCCTTAGGCCAGCATTTGAGTACGGGCAATTTATCGAGGCTTGGGTTTTGCATCACCACCTCCTGGCAGGCGCCTTTGCCGCTAACAACCTTAGGCATCCATGAAGCGAACTTGCTCAACTGCGGAAGCATAGAGAGCTTTTCGATAATACCATTTTTGGGTGCAGATAACTTTTTGAAAAGCTCTTCGATGTCCTTTGTGGCATCATCCAGTTTATCAATCCCTAAGGCAATACACATGCGGCGTTCGGAGCCCATAGAGTTGATGAGCAGGGGAAAATCTGTGCCTGTATTCTCGAACAATAATGCTTTATTACGGTCGGGAGTTTTTGATACACGGTCGGTTATTTCAGAAATTTCCAGAACGGGGTCAACAAACGTTTTTATACGCACTAATTCACCTGTCTGTTCCAGTGTATCAATAAATGCCCGCAACGATCTGTATGCCATGGGGCAAAGGTAAATAAAACACCGACCCTAAAGAGAAGATATAGGCACATTTTGCTATCTTTAGTGCCGTAGCCCAAACATTTATTAAAAGAAAGTCCGAAGGAAAAGAGTAATAAAAATTTGTTTACCCCTATGCGGATGCGACTATTGTTTTTTGCAATTACACCATTTATCCTATTTGGATGCAGCGGATATGAAAATGATGGAAAAAATGTCTACTATAAGAGTGCCAATGAAGCCGTAGGTTTTATCAAGTTTAAAGTTGATGCGGATGCCAAGACTTTTAAGGTACTTACGGATAGATCATATGCTAAAGACGCTATGCATGCTTTTTATGAAGGTAAAAGTGTTCTAGGTGCCGATGCCCAATCATTTGAGACAATAGGTAATTCATATGCACGGGATAAATTTAGGGGATATTACTATGGTGATTCAATAAAATCATCGCATGGGACTACATTTTGGTGGATTGATGAATATTATTCTACAGATAGTTTTGACGTGTTTTTTGAGACATATCCACTGCATGTTTGTTCTGTGAAGCAATTTCATATTGTCTATGAAAATCCAGGTTTCCCGTGGAGTACAGATGGATGTTTTTATTATTGTGGTGCTTATAAAATACCATCAGATGACTATGAACATGTGACTATATTTAAGAAGTCACATGGGTTCGCAAAAGATAAAAATTGGGTATATTTCTTTGACCATAAACTAAATTATGACGATAGCGGGCGAAAAATTATAGATACAATCGACGCTGCCAGCTTTACTGTGAATAAATTCTCTGGATGTAAGGATAAGTTTGGATGCATTAATGAGTACCACGGCCGTGAAAATTGTAAGTAATAATCCAGAAATTGGTAACTTTTCAAGACAAGATCATACATTTTTCAGCATTTGCGAAAATTGCTGAAGGGTTATAACTTTTAATTCAGGAAACTCATTGTCGTTCAATGCAAGCAGTTTTGCATCATTGCTCACCAGGTAGTCAGCATTCGAGGTAATATAAAGGTCCGCAAATTTGTTATCATCTTCGTCGCCGGTAACAAGGTTGAAATTGAAAAAGACATTTGCCAGTTCTATATTCTCAGCACGAATAACCCTTGCTAACAAATTTTCTGTAACATCACTTCCCCACTTTACCTGGAAAATTTCCTCATACTCCAGCAAAACTTCAGTAGATAAACAAAGCACATATCTTTCGGCAAGAAAGGCATCGAAAACATTCCGGTAAGGTGACAATTTTCCTATACAACTTATGAAGCAATTGGTGTCGAGGATTATCTTCATTTATTGCTTTGCGACTTTTCTTTAAGCCATTGCTCGTAAACTAAGGCGTTATAGTTTCTCTCAGATTCAACCTTCTCAATCGCATCATCCAGTTTCCGTTCCAGGTAAAAATTAATGAGCGAATTGATCTCATGCAGCTTTTTTTCGCTTTGCAGATACTTAAACGACTTGATGAGATCAAGCTGGGCTGTATTGAGTTTTTTATTATCGTGAGATAATCGCATGTCTCAAAATTACGCACTTTTTAGCATTTTTTTATTAAAAGCGATATGCTCCCTTTATCAGAGCTAATGCCGATCAACTAATTCAACCTACCTTTGCTCCAATGCAAAAAAGACCTACTGCTGCTGAACTGAAAAAGGGTGGTGTACTGCTTATAGATAAGCCCTACAAATGGACATCATTTGACGCGGTGAACAGCCTGAAAATTGCGCTGAGAGCTAAGATTGGCCATTGCGGCACGCTGGATCCACTGGCCACGGGCCTGCTTATCTGTTGCACAGGTGAGATGACCAAACAGATATCCGGCTATCAGCAACTGCCGAAGGAATATACCGGCATTTTTCACCTGGGGGCTGTTACTGAAACGTATGACCTGGAGAGTGAACCGAAAGATGAAAAGCGATATGATTATGTAACAGAAGCGCAAGTGCATAATGCGGTCAAGGAGTTTACCGGAAACATAATGCAGGTGCCACCGGCGCATTCTGCCATAAAAAAGGACGGTAAAAGGTCGTATGACCTGGCGCGTGCAGGGAAAGAAGTGGTAATGGATGCCCGGCCGGTGACCATTGGCGAGTTTGAGATAACTGCCATAAAATTCCCGGAGATTCATTTCAGGGTGCTATGCAGTACAGGTACTTATATACGTTCTTTAGCTCATGATTTTGGACAAGTATTGGGTTGCGGGGCATATTTGCAGGAACTCAGACGGACCAAAATCGGAAATTTTGATGTCCAGGATGCCCTTGAGCCCAATCAATGGCGGGAATACTGGAAGCCATCAGCCTCAGCCGGGAATGAGCAAAATTAATATTTAATATATATTTTCAGTAATATTATGGTAAATCAATAGCTAATACATTGTAAAGTAGTTGTTAATGAGGATTGTGGATATGTGGAAAATTAGAAAAATTTCGTATCCTTGTAGATTAATGTAAGTGTGTATGTATTACAAAAGTCATCCATCGGCAATAGACAGGAATAATTCCTTCGCCATAAAGATAGAAGACCTGGTCAGGGAAATAGTGATACAGAATGAAATTCCGTATTACAGGATCGAATCAGGTGTGGATCTGAGCACAGCAGAAGGTTCGGAAGAAGGTTATATGCCGGTTATCCGTATCATCACCTATTTTGAAGATACGGTGAATAAGATATCACACATACTTCACGATGAATTCAACGTGGACATTGAGCGTTCTACAGACAAGAAAAAAATACGCATTGAGACTTTCGCATACAAGAACATCAACTACACAGCAACATTAAATACAACAAGGCAGCAACAAACAGAATACAAAAGAGCAGGCAATAAAAAGTTTGAAATACAGATCTGCTCGATGCTGCAGGATGCATGGTCGGGGATAGAGAAAGAACTGGGATACGATAACACAGCAATGCCTGATGAAGCGAAGAGAGATTTTTATCGTGTAGGTGCGCTGCTGGAAATGGCAGATATAGAGTTCCTGAAAATACGCACAGAGCATGGCAAACGTTCAGGAAGCAAACCAGAAGAAATTACTCATAAACATACAGAACCTGCTAAGCAGCAAGCACCACAACCCGTTGCAGAGCAACCTGCAAATACTTTTGCAGATTACTTACAGGCTGTGGTGAAGGAAACACCTGCGCCGGTAGCAGAACCTACACCGGTATTCAATCCGCCGGTACAGGAAGCGCCCAAAGTAATGCCGCAAGTAGCAGTACCTGAAGTGAAGGCAGAAGTTGCTCCGCCACCCCCGCCTGTTGTGCAAGCGCCACCCCCTCCGGTAGTGCAAGCTCCTGTAGCAGCGCCAGTTGTGCAGGCTCCGCCGCCACCAGTGGTTCAGGCTCCGCCGGTAGCAGCACCAGTTGCACAGGCACCACCACCACCAGTTGTGCAAGCGCCACCACCACAGGTTCAGCAACCGGTTGTTGAAGTTCCGCGTGTGGCAGCAGAAGCACAGGTGCCGAAGACATTGAATATTGGTGTGCCGCAACCTATTGCTCCGCAACGCCCGCAGGCTCCTGCAGGCATAGCGCCTAAGCCTGCTGTTGTGCCACCTGCTGACACAACGAACAATCTTGCTGCAAGCAATAACATCAATATTGAGAATTTAAAAGAGCTTGCACAAAGCATAAACCAGGCAGAACACAAAATAAGCGCAGCGGTTCCGCCGCCACCACCGCCCCCCGTAGTTCAGGCGCCTCAGGTGGTGAAGCAGGAGCCACAACCGCAGCCAACTATTGTGATACCTATACCGCCGCCAGCTGCAGAAACACTGAAGCCATCGCCATCGCCTGAGGTGATAGTTCCGGGAATAGAGACCGTCGTTACTGATCCGCAGGCGCCTGTAGTGCCGGCAGTTGCTGCAACAGCGAGCAACCTGAATGTGAACGGCAATGGCATGATAGAAAAGGCAACAGAGGTGATACGTGAAAGTACGCTTGATAAGACCATTCCTTTCTACAATGAAACTGCCAAGCCTGCAAAAACAACGCAGGTGGATGAGAATGCACAAATGACCGATGTGACGCTGAGGGACTATGTGATGAACAGCAAAGTGCTGAAGGAAATAGACCAGATGATAGCGGAGCGTGCAGGTGCAAAAATAAATTCTGATATAGATATTGAAGGAGACGTGGAACGCCTGCGCTTCCTGAAAGTGTATACACTGAAGCAATTGCACGAAAGACTGACTGACAACAAGAACGATATTGTTGCCTTTGCAGAAAAATGGATAGGCAAGGATAATGGCGGTTCGTTCGATTCGGGTATATCATTGTTCTACCTGGAGTATTTGCTGGTAGGCAAGAAGAACGACCCGGCATTTGCAGTGGAGTATGTAGTGAAGTTCATATCAGACAATGATTACAGCGCACGCTACATTATACCAACCTACAACTCCATACACAATACAGAGGCGCCTAATTTCTCGCACCTGACATTGAAAGCGTAAAACCCCAAACCCCTAAAGGGGCTTCCCCTTTGTTTGGTAAAAATATAAAGCGGCTGGTTTTGATCAGCCGTTTTGTTTTATATTAGTGCATAATGGGAAGATTAACAGTAGTTCTATTGTTGCTTTTTTTGAGTAACTGCGTCACTAAAAAACGGATAACTGAAGGGGCTTATCGAAAAGATTTTGGGAAGGGTGGCCCAGGTGCTGTATATACATTGATAATTTATCCGGAGGATACCTTCACTTATAGTTGGCACTATTGCTTAACATCTGGTGTTACTAAGGGACACTACAAAAAAAATAGAAAAAGTCATATTGTATTAAATGGAGGTAAACCGCATGAACAACCAAATGTATTTGAAGGTATAAAAGGTAGCAGGGATAGCGTATATGTAGAAGTAACGGACTTTTCAAATAGGCCGATTCCGATTGCTGTTGTTTATCTAAATGATAGTGGCATAACTGCAGATATAGAAGGCAAGGTAGCAGTTAAAAAGGTGGGACGCATACAAAGAATTGAAATTAAGCACCATTACTTCAATATTAAATATCCTGTACAAAAATCCACTTCAAATTATTTCCTCATAAAGGGCAATACTAGTTTCAAAGACGAAGTGTACTTTAAAGACGTAGGCGTTAGAATTAAGTCAAATAAGCTAATTAGGGTATGTAAACTGAACTGTGTCACTCACCCTGCGTGTCCCGCCCCCGCGGGGGCGGGACACGCAGGGTGAAAATTTTTATAGCGTCATTTTCATCC
>JAJNBJ010000026.1 GCA_021155965.1 Flavipsychrobacter sp. | reverse complement strand
TTAGATCTTCTGCCTTTTTGACCCTTAAAACCTTTCTGTCTTTCCATTGTTTACACTTTTATGTGTAAGGTTTTTTCAGGACTAGACAATAATTATACCTTGTGGCTGGTGCTCGCCGCGAAAATACCGGGCTTAAGTTATGGTATGCATGTGCATGTGCATGTGATTGGGGCATGCAACCTTCCAGTTTTTTCAAAGAGCGTTTGTGTGCAGCCAGTGTTGTGACTTTTTTTACCGCAAAGGCGCAGAGACGCAAAGGAAAACGCAAAGACCTATGTAAGGCGCACAACCGGGCTGTTACGGTACAAAGTTCTGCAAGGTTTTTGGGGTGAAAAAATTTAATTTCCTTGACGGTACTGAAACTGTACCGTGACGGTTTTGCAGGCCTTTGAAACCCGCTACTGTGGCGGGTTTTGTTTTGATATATTCCTATACCTGATGCGTTTGGAGAGCATATAGAAGTAGTAAGCGGGATTATTTTTGAACGCAAGGGAGACCCTTGCAATTGTTTGGGACGCAGCGAGACGCGACCAGTGGAGACCCTTGCAGTTGTTTGGGATGCAGCAAGACCTACGACCAGATGGGGCTGTAACATTTTTAGTTACCAGAGATACGTGAGTGGGTTGCACCCCTACAGGGTGCGTGTGGTGGGCGCTATTTACCCCCGGCTTCACCGGGGGCTACAAAGCTTTTACCCCGATGGGGTAAAGATGCGATGGCAACCACGCGTAATCAGCAGCAAACCCATCAACTTATCTTCCCTCAATGGCTCTGCCTGTTCTGTTGCTTCAGTATGCCTTTTATGCCGCGGTGCTCTGGCCGACTATAACATCTTTTACGTTGCAAGAGATACGCGAGTGGGTGCCCCCCTACAGGGTGCCAGATGGTACGTTGAGATAGTTTGTTATATGCAAGGGAGACCCTTGCAGTGGTTCTGGGCAGCGAGACGCTGCGCAGTGGAAGCTACAAAAACTGCGTTAACCATTTTTTCGCTTCGTCGTAATCTGTAAATAATCGAGTTGGAAGAACTGGCTTTGACAAGGCCATGAACATATTCGCGACTATTTTCCCGACATTGGAGGTAGTGAGAATTGCTACAGCAGTAAGAATTTTCTGCGGTTCAGGTCCGGCATAAAACGCCCTGGCTTCCTGGCTCATGGAGGTAACCTCCGTCATATCTATTAAAAAAGGACGGCGAATGCCATCAGCCAACATGGTATTGATCTTATGGTTCTCCAAAGCATGTTCATAAGTATGAATTGCATGATTTATGCCTACGGCAATTATTATTCCAGTTTCATCTAACCATGTAACACCTGTTTTTGAAACTACAGCATTTTCAGGCGGTTGTATTTTATTCATTTGTGTACAAATCCTTTTAGAAAACGCCAAAAGTATACAGTTAGCACGGAAACTATCAAGCAATGTTTGGCGTATCTGTTAAGCATTTAAAAGCACTCTCTAATATCTAAGAAATGGTTGTCATATAGCTCAAAAGAGCTACTGGCATAATTTTTTGGAGTTGAAATTCTATGATAATGAGATGTTAATGATGACCCGATGACGATATACAAAATAATTTTTGCGAAAAATGAAATTATATCTTGCAGCAAAGCAGAGGATAACGCGGTGCTGGAAGGTATGTATCAATACGAGCACGTACAGGGAAAATTGATTTATGCATTAGTAAGAGCAGAAAGTGAAGACGATGCACGTGCAATTGCAAATGCAATTACCGAAAAAGTAGAAAAGGAAGTATTTGGCAGTGATTTCGTTTACTGAGGCACGATTGCCTAAATAGCAGTTAATAGCCAGGTATAGTTTTATTATTCACGTTTAATACTAACTGCTATGAAAGTCTATAAAGCAGTATTTTCCGAAAATAAAATTGATAGCTGTATCTATGCCTGCAAAAGCGCGAGCAATTATAGCTCGTACTATTATGATTGCGAGAATGGCAAACTTACCTTTGCTATCATTAAAGCCAAATCACCGACAAGTGCGTATGTTACCGCCCAACGGATAGTAACGGAAGTGCTGTATAAATCCCTCGAAGGTATAAGCGTATAAACACGATATGGATTTAGAGAAATCTGCGTTATGAAAAATATTGTTCTTTTAACGCTTACTGCCTTACTATTTATCGGGTATTCCTGCAAGAAACCAAAATACAATGCTGTACCATACACGTACGCCCAACAGGGCCGTTTCACTGGGAATAGATTTTAAGCCGAATGTACACAAAGCAAAAACAGATGGTGTTGAATTTAACGTGATCAGGGATAAACTGAATTTAGTATTTACCCCTTAGTTGCGGAAAGGAGACTATGCCGATTGCGCCTGGGTGGCCGCAGGCGCCAAGGGTTGTATGGCTGCCGTTTTATGACCCAGGGCGGTGAGGTAAATGAATTTATCTTTCATGGAGTATTTTATCAACCCAATATCCTGCAGGTGGCTAAGATACAGGGGCAGTTTGTGGGCCGCACATCTGCTTTCAGGGCTATGCGGTCGAAACAGGATATCTCTGCGAACGACTTTTGTTTTTCGCATTCCTCTTTTATTATGGCAAATACCTTATCGAAGTTATTGTTCATCGGCAACCATTACATAATACTTTGTCATTGTTCCTGCCGGCAGGTCCATGACCTGCGTTATTGGAATAGCTTTTTCCACGTTTTCCCGCACGGCCTGGAACGTTACCACATTACAATGCCCATGGACCTCGTCTTTGTCGAGCCTGTGTTTTATGACAAAGTAACTATACCCCTGCGCGAGCAACTTTTCGCACGTAGCCTGTGTAAAATTCTCAACACTTACCATGCCGAACATTAACAGTGAACCTATTGCCATTAAGAGCCTGGAAGGCTTGCTATGCGGCTACACAGCCATAAGGAACATTCATTTTAAACCGGAAAGAAGAGGGGGCGGCGTGAATGCCCGAACACCTGAGAGAGAAAATGTTTGTCGGTGTAAAAGTACCGAAAATTTATTAGCGAGAACAATGTATGTTAATTTGTTGCGTATTGTGTTTGGGATTAGCTGATTAGAAAAACTACGCTATCGTGAAAACGAACCAATCAACTTATTTTCCCCCAGTGGCTTTGTCTGTTTTGTTGTTTCAGCATATCTTTTATGCCGCGGTGCTGCGGGAGAGTGAGCGCGGGATCCTGCGCTATGAGTTGCAGGGCGGCATGGCGGGTCTGTTCCAGTATTGCGCCGTCAGCCACAATATCGGCCAGCTTAAATTTAAATTCGCCGCTCTGGCGGGTGCCGTAAATATCGCCGGGGCCGCGCATGGCAAGGTCCTGCTCGGCTATCTTAAAACCATCGGTAGTGGATACCATTATTTGTATCCGCTTATAACTCTCGTCGGAAACTTTGTTGCCGGTAAGCAGTATGCAATAAGACTGGTCGGCACCGCGGCCTACCCTGCCCCGCAACTGGTGCAGTTGCGAGAGGCCAAAGCGCTCGGCGCTTTCTATGAGCATGACGCTGGCGTTGGGCACATTCACACCCACTTCTATAACGGTGGTAGCCACCAGCACATCGGCCTCGCCCTTCACAAACCGCTGCATGTTGCGCTCGCGCTCGCCGGCCTCCTGCCTGCCATGCACCATGGCTATGCGGTATTTGTTCTCGTTGAACCAAATCTTCACCTGCTCATAGCCTGCCATCAGGCTCTCATAGTCCATCTTCTCGCTTTCTTCTATGAGGGGGTACACTATATATACCTGCCTGCCTATATCCACCTCTTTGCGCAAAAACTCCATTACGCCGGCACGGGCGGCATCGCGGCGGTGCACGGTCTTTATCTCCTTGCGGCCGGGGGGCAGCTCGTCGAGGTTAGATACGTCGAGATCGCCATACAAGGTCATTGCCAGTGTGCGCGGTATGGGCGTAGCGGTCATTACGAGCACATGCGGGGGTATCTCGTTCTTCTTCCACAGCCGTGCCCGCTGCCCCACGCCAAAGCGGTGCTGCTCGTCAATAACCGCCAACCCCAGGTTCTTGAACTGCACACTTTCTTCTATCAACGCATGCGTGCCCACGGCTATCTGCAGGCTGCCATCGGCCAACTGCTGCAATATCTCTTTGCGGGCTTTGCCCTTTACGGTGCCGGTAAGCAGCTTCACACTGATACCCATATCGCCCAGCAATTGGGAGATGCTGAAGAAATGCTGTTGTGCCAGTATCTCGGTAGGCGCCATGATACACGCCTGGAAACCATTATCGAGCGCGAGCAGCATAGACATTACCGCCACTATTGTTTTGCCGCTGCCCACATCGCCCTGCAGCAGGCGGTTCATCTGCTTGCCGCTGCCGGCGTCCTGCCTTATCTCTTTGAGCACACGTTTTTGCGCACCTGTGAGCTCGAACGGCAGGTGCAGCTTAAAGAAGTTATTGAAGTTATCGCCCACCTTCTCAAACTTCCAGCCCTGCTGGGCGGTGTGCTGCTGCCGGAGGCGGGCTATCATGAGCTGGGATATGAACAGCTCCTCCCATTTGAGCCGGTAGCGGGCAGCCTGCTCGTGTGCGTCGTTCTCCGGGAAGTGTACACCACGTATAGCGGTGTAGCGGTTACAGAGGTTGTATTGCTTGAGCAACTGATCGGGGAAGACCTCTGGGACATCAGCCGGCCTCACCTTTTCGAACAATGCAGCGGTGAGCTTTGCAAAAGAGCGGTTGGTGATACCTTTTATCCGCAGCTTCTCGGTAGTGGAATAAACGGGTTGCCTGCCGGCAATGGCAGTATCGGCATTCCACAATTCAATTTCGGGATGGGCAATGTTGTAATAACCATTGAACACACTCACCTTCCCAAAAACAATGTACCGCTCCCCCTCCCTCAGCGACTTCTTCATCCACTGGGCACCCTGGAACCAGAGCAGCTGTATACGGCCGGAATCATCATAGAGCGTTGCGACCAGCCTTTTGGCCCGCCCACCGCCTTCTTCTGCCACATTAATGAGCGTACCGGCTATCTGGGCATACTCGGTGGTATTGTTGATATCGTTGATCCGCATGAGCTGGGTGCGGTCGAAATAGCGGTAGGGGTAATGATGCAGCAGGTCCTCGAACGTGCTGATCTCCAGTTCCTGACGCAGCAATTCGCCGCGTTGCGGGCCAACGCCTTTCAGAAATTCTATGGGTGATTCTAATATGGAAGTACCGTTGCTGATGGAACAAAAATAGGATACCGGGCTATTATTGGAATAATTTTTATAGAGAATTGGTAAAATATCCATGTGGATAAGAAAATGACCAACAGATCAAGGTGGATGCTGCATATGACCATAGCGGGAATATTTGTGCTGTATAGCTGCCGCACCCACTACCAGAAAGCAAGCGAGAACTACAGGCTGGTGCAAGATGCCGCCGCAATGGAACGTGGCAAGAACATTGCCTATAATGTATGCGGGGGCTGCCACTACAACCGCGAGCTGAACAAATTTGTGGGCCACCAGATGAAAGACCTGCCCAAATTCATAGGGAAGGTCTATACATCGAACCTGACAAGGTCGAAAAAATATGGGGTACTCACTCATTATACGGATGCGCAACTGGCCTACCTGATAAAAACAGGCATAAAGCATGACGGGCGTTTTATTCCTTACATGATACGCCCCACCATGGCCGATGATGATGTGAATGATGTGATAGTCTATATGCGATATGCCGAAGACCCTGCCCTGGAACCCGGCGACACTATTGTGGGCACTACACATCTGAGCTTCTTAGGTAAGCTTGCCAACAGTATGACACAAAAACCACAGGAATACAAAACAGGCATCAAAAGGCCAGATCCCAACAACGCAGTAGCCAATGGCCGCTACCTGGTGGATATTTTAGGGTGCTACCACTGCCATTCGAAAAATGTGCTGGGGTTAAACTATGCCAACCCAGAAGATTCAAAAGGCTATATGGCAGGCGGTATGAAATTCAAGACACTGCAGGGGAACAGGGTACGCGGTGCAAACCTTACTCCCGATAAAGGAACAGGTATAGGCAAATACTCCCAGGCAGATTTTCATAAAGCATTAGCGGATGGTAAAACGCCGGATGGCAGGCAGTTGCAATTCCCGATGCCGAAATTCAAGCGGCTTACGGAAAAGCAGATCGATCAGATATATGCATACCTGAACACATTGCCACCAAAGTATCATAAGACAAGGTAGTGAAGCAGAGCGGAGTGCGGAGAAAGAGTGCGGTATAGGAAATCAGGAAGAAAATCAGTAATTTAGCATAACATTATTTATATGTCGCAGGTTATTGATAAAAAATTACATGCAGCGATTGACAAGCTGAATGCCAAGCAAAAAAAAGAACTCCTGGTAGTTGTTGGGAATATCCTGGAAGAAAGCGAAGAGGGATATGACAAATGGGAGGATGAGAGCTTTGTGACTGAAATGGAGAAGCGGTATACCCATTATAAAAATGGCGGGAAAATGGTAACAGCGAAAGAGGCAAACAGCAGAATAAAAAAACTCTTAGCCCCGAAAAACAAATGAAGTACCGCTACATTTATGACCCACGTGCAATAACGGAATATGAAGAGGCGATAATATGGTATAGTGAGCGGAGTGAACTTGTGAGCGAGAATTTTGTACTGGCCGTTAACGAGAAATTAGATGAAATATGCGAGCACCCTACCCGATACAGGAACACTAAAAAATATTTCAGAGAAACTTTCCTAAAAAAATACCCCTACTCAATTGTCTATTTTGTAGAAGAAGACGCAAAGACGGTGGTGATTGTATCCATCTTCCATAGCAGCCGTAATCCCAAAAAGAAATATAAGCGGCAGCCCTGATCAAGTAAATTCCCAGCCTATATCCATGCGGTAGTACTTTCCATCATAATTGATGAGTGCTGCGTTCTCATAACTTTTTGCGAGCGCCTGTTTTATATCATCGCCATATGATGTAACAGCAAGTACACGCCCGCCGTTGGTAACAACTGCGCTATCTTTGGCGGCGGTACCAGCATGAAATAACATGCTGCCTTTTGCATTTTCAAAGCCGGTCATCACTTTGCCCTTCTCATAATCGCCGGGATAGCCTTCGGATACCAGCATCACGGCTCCTGCGGCCCTGTTGCTGTGCTGCACCTGTACCTCGTTCAGCTTACCTTCTTCCATTTTCAGGATGAGTTCCACGAGGTCGTTCTCGAGGCGGGGCATAACTACTTCGGTCTCGGGGTCTCCCATGCGGCAGTTGTATTCTATTACATAGGGATCGTCGTTGACCTTTATGAGGCCGAAGAAAATGAAACCTTTATAGATAATGCCTTCACTTTTAAGACCATTAACTGTTGGTTTGATAATTCGGTCGGTGACTTTTTGCATAAATGCAACATCTGCAAACGGCACCGGGGATATGGAGCCCATGCCGCCGGTGTTGAGACCTTTATCTCCCTCGCCTATGCGTTTGTAGTCTTTGGCTTCGGGCAGCAATACATAGTTACTGCCATCGGTAAGCACAAACACAGAGAGTTCTATGCCATCGAGGAATTGTTCTATGACTACTTTGTCACTTGATTTGCCAAACTGGCGGTCGTTTACCATAGCTGAGAATGCAGCAACGGCTTCGTCGCTGCTTTGGGCAATAATAACGCCCTTGCCGGCAGCAAGGCCATCGGCTTTGATGACGATCGGCATAGTGCTTTGCCTGAGGTAAGCAACACCTTCTTCGAAGCTGTCTTTGGTAAACTCCCTATAGGCGGCAGTAGGTATGTTATGCCGCTCCATGAATTTTTTAGAGAAAGCCTTGCTGCCCTCCAACTGCGCTCCCTCTTTAGATGGGCCTGCTACTATAATATTCTTTAGCGTCGGGTCATTTTTAATAAAGTCATATATGCCTAAAACGAGGGGATCTTCAGGGCCCGGAATCAAAATATCTATTTTATAATCGATACATGCTTTCTTTATGGCTTCGAAGTCGTTGTAACCGAAAGGTAGATTCGTACCGTATCCTGTAGTACCGGCATTGCCGGGAGCGATATAGAAATCACCCAGCAAGGGGCTTTTTTTCAGTTTCCAAGCAATCGTACATTCGCGTCCACCAGAGCCTAAAAGAAGAATATTTTTCATATTAACCGATAAAGTGCAAAAAAAGCAAAAAAAAAGCGCTTCGCTGCCAATTTTATTTTTATTTTGGCAGTCTGAGTCTGTTCAAAAATTATTTTTTCATATAACCAATTAACTACCAAATATGTCGATGAATACGGATGCATCAGAAAAAGGCCACCCCAAGGGGCTATACGTACTTTTTGCCACGGAATTCTGGGAAAGGTTCAGCTACTATGGAATGAGGGCCATCTTCTTCCTTTACATGACCACCATGCTATTTGGTGGCGACCAAGCCGGCATATCCCAGGCATCCAACATTTATGGTAGTTATACCGGGCTTGTTTACCTTACCCCGCTTATTGGTGGTTATGTAGCAGACAGGTATTGGGGTAACAGGAAATCGATCTTCGTGGGTGGGTTCCTGATGGCAATAGGGCAATTCTTTATGTTCTTTTCTGCTGCAACAGCACACACAAATAAAGCCACAGCAATAACACTGATGTGGTCAGGCCTTGCATTGCTGATATTCGGTAATGGTTTCTTTAAACCAAACATCTCTACAATGGTAGGCCAGTTGTATAAGGATGGCGACAAGCGTAAAGATGCAGCTTATACTATATTCTACATGGGTATCAATGCAGGCGCGTTCCTTGCGCCGCTGGTATGTGGTTACCTTGGCGAAAAGGTTGATTTCAAATGGGGTTTCCTTGCGGCAGGCGTAGGTATGCTGGTGAGCCTTTTAATATTTTATGTGACAAAAGACAAGTATGTAGTAGGCCCCGATGGCCGCCAACTGGGAGTTGGACCAAACAAACTGATGGATGCCGCGCCATTGGGAGGAGATGACGAAACCGGAATGGCAACAAGCGGGCCGAAAAAGGCCAAATCAGATGGTGCGTTCAGCGGCCAGCAACTTGGGATACTGATAGGTGGCATAGTAGGTATGTTCTCAGTAATACACTTTGTATTAGGTGTTGACGTTTGGGGCTCTTTAATTTATGGTATGACCGCTGTAGCACCTTTTGTGATCATTACAGATACATCATTGACCAAAGTAGAGAAAGACAGGCTGTGGGTGATCATCGTGATCATGATATTCGTAATCTTCTTCTGGATGTGCTTTGAGCAGGCAGGCGCCTCTCTCACAGCATTTGCAGCCAACCAGACCGATCGTACCATTTTCGGCTGGACGATGCCTGCAGCTTATTTCCAGAGCTTTAACGCAGGTTTTATTGTATTGCTGGCACCAATAGTAAGCGCCATGTGGGTGCGTTTTGCTAAAAAAGGTTTTGAGCCTGTTGCTCCTTATAAGCAGTCTTTAGGCCTTGCTTTCCTGGCGTTTGGTTACCTGTTCATAGCTATGGGTGCTAAAAATATCCCGACAGCAGGCGCAAGCATGATATGGCTGACAGGCTTATACTTCCTGCACACCGTAGGTGAATTGTTCCTTAGCCCGATAGGCCTTTCGATGGTAAATAAGCTAACCCCCGGCAGGTTCACATCGCTGATGATGGGTATCTGGTTCCTTGCTGTGGCTACCGGTAATAAGCTGGCAGGTACGATGAGTGCACTTTATCCAGATCCGGCATCACCAGTACACCCGAAATTTTTGGGTATGGAAATAGATGGTTTGTACACTTACTTCATGATATTCGTGGGCTTCTCAGGCGCAGCTGCCGTAATATTATTCTTCTTGTGCCGCAAGCTGCAGAAGATGATGCATGGGGTACACTAGTCGTAAGTTGTAAGTCGATAGTCATAAGTCATTATTTTAGCGGGAGGCAGGACCTCCCGCTTTTTTGTTGGGTGAAAAAACGGGGCAGTAAAAATTAAATATTATTTTGGAACTTTAAATCCTTAAAATACAATTGAAATGACAGCAGTAGATGAAGGCAAATCACTGACCCTTGAGCAAATACAAACCTTTGAAGGCAAATACCCCAAGCGGTTATGGTACCTGTTCTTTTCCGAAATGTGGGAGCGCTTTGCCTTTTATGGTATGCGAGGCATGCTTACTGTGTTTATGACCACTCAACTGCTGATGAAGGATGATGAAGCACAACTGAAGTATGGTGGTATACAGGCATTTATCTATGCAATGACATTTGTGGGCGGGCTTTTTGCCGACAAGCTGCTCGGCTTCCGTAAATCTATTTTCTGGGGAGGATTGCTGATGATAATAGGCAGTTTCACATTAGCTGCTGCACCTAAGGAACTCTATTATATAGGCATCAGCTTCACCATTATAGGTACGGGTTTCTTTAAACCTAACATTTCCAGTATGGTTGGCAGCTTGTATAAAGAAGGAGACCCACGGCGTGATGCAGGTTTTGGACTGTTCTATTCAGGTATTAACATAGGCGCATTGTTGGGTGGGTGGCTTTGTATTGTAGCAGCAAAACAATATTCGTGGAATATTGCGTTTGGACTTGCCGGTGTCGGCATGATCATCGGACTATTGATCTTTGTCTTCACCAAACGAACGCTCGGACCAATAGGGCTACCACCAATGGAAGGCAAACTATCTGCAAAAAAAATATTGCGCAACGACATTTTTGTTTATTTAGGTTCGTTACTGGTTATACCATTCGTTTACCTGCTGGTAAGGAATAGCCAATACACTGACTATTTCATGTATATAGTAGGGCCTATTGCATTCGTATGGATAGTGATTGAAATTCTAAAACTGCAGGACAAAGCAAGCAGGCAGAAAATGGTAGCTGCCATGGTGTTTATCATCTTCAGCATTTTCTTTTGGGCATTCTTTGAGCAAGCCGGCGGTTCTTTAAGCCTGTTTGCACTTAACAATCTTCACGACACTGTATTAGGAGTGCAAATGGACCCCAATGCAGTAAACAATTCATCCAATTCTGTGTTCGTGGTAATTTTTAGTCCCTTAGCAGGCTTATTATGGTTATGGCTGGCAAAGCGAAAAGCAGAACCTAATACAGTGATCAAATTTGGCATAGGCTTCCTGTTCGTTGCTGTTTCGTTCTATCTCTATTATTATACACGCTTTTTTGCAGATGCGAGTGGCAAAACATCTCTTGATCTCTTCACTTTCGCATATTTAATAAGCACCCTGGGAGAATTGTGTTTATCGCCAATAGGATTGTCGCTTATGACTACCCTAGCCCCAAAACCATTGCATGGTATGATGATGGGTATGTGGTTCCTTGCCAGTGCCTATGGACAGTATGCAGCAGGTATATTGGGAGCAGGCATGTCTACCACAGCGGAGAATGCAACAAATATGGACAAGCTTATCGCATACACTGATGGCTACAAACAACTAGCTATTTATGCGCTTATAGCAGGAGTGGTGCTGATTGTTATATCGCCTATTATCAGGAAACTGATGCACGAAGTGCATTAATGCATGACCAATGTCATTTTTTAAGAAACTCTGTTTTGCCTACTTTCGCTTTTGAAAAGGCATAAATGGATAACCACCCACACGCTGAGGAACATCTAAGTAGCTCTGCAATAGTAACAGATATTGTTATAGGCATGAGTGATGGGCTTACTGTGCCGTTTGCACTGGCGGCAGGGCTTAGCGGTGCTGTTTCCAATACAGATATTATTGTT
Source organism: Flavipsychrobacter sp. (assembly GCA_021155965.1). Classification (GTDB taxonomy): domain Bacteria; phylum Bacteroidota; class Bacteroidia; order Chitinophagales; family Chitinophagaceae; genus Nemorincola. The sequence continues at coordinate 43,244 of JAJNBJ010000026.1, read as the reverse complement.
GTAGCAGGCCTGGCCGAAATTGCCGCCGGCGCTATTGCAATGGGACTTGGCGGCTATCTTGCCGGCAAAACAGAAATAGACCATTATAATGCCGAACACAAGCGGGAAGAATGGGAAGTAGACAATCTGCCGGAAAAAGAAAAAGAGGAGGTGCGCGAGATATTTGCAGATATGGGCATGAGCCCGGAGACCCAAAAGCTTGTGGTGGAGGAAATGGCCAAAGACAAGCAGAAATGGGTGGATTTTATGATGCGCTATGAGTTGGGCCTGGAGAAACCAAATCCGAAACGAGCAAGGAACAGTGCATTGAATATCGGCTTATCGTATGTTGCGGGTGGATTAGTGCCCCTTGCACCCTATTTCTTTTTGGACCAGCCTATTGATGGATTGAAGTGGTCGGCGGTGATCACTGTCATTTGCCTGTTTGTTTTCGGGTACTTTAAAGCCAGGGCAACCGGGCAACCGCCATGGGCAGGCGCTTTAAGAGTGATGATCATTGGCTCTCTGGCAGCATCTGCTGCATTCTTTATTGCCCGGCTATTCACGGCTTAATTTATTCAATGTTAATTAACCTGAATAAAAGTTTGCTATATGGATCTTTTGTCATTACTTTGTACCACAAAGCACTTTTATGCAACAGGCTAACAGAGATGAAACACTTGAAGCACTACAGGAGATACGCAGTATCATGGATAAATCCGCACGGTTCGTTTCATTAAGCGGATGGTCGGGCATATGGGCGGGATGCACTGCCCTTGCCGGTACTATCATCGCCTTCATATGGCTGCACCAGCCCAGCTACGAATATGTTGGCAAAACCGATGTGGCATCTATAGGGTATTTCGATACAATGACCATGCGGTTCATTTACCTTGCTATTATAACATTCGTGGTAGCTTTTACAGGCGCATTGTTCTTTACCTCCCGCAAAGCAAAGAGGAACAATCAAAAATTGTGGAACAATGCATCGAGGCAAATGCTGTATTCGCTCTTTTTCCCCATGTTTGCAGGCGGTGTGTTCTCTATGATCTTCATTTATTACGGCATGGGATTGTTTGTATGCCCCGCAAGCCTTACGTTCTATGGATTGGCATTAATAAGCGCCAGCAGGCACACCCTTTCCGACATACGCTACCTGGGTATGTTTGATGTGGCTCTGGGCTGCACTGCCTTGTTCTTTCCGGGGTTTGGGCTTTATTTTTGGGCAATAGGTTTTGGTGTGCTGCATATACTATATGGTGCTATAATGTGGAACAAGTACGATAAATAAGATGAGTAACCCGATAGAACAATTAAATAAGATCTTCGACAGCCGTATCCGTATAGGCATTATGAGTGCATTGATGGTAAACGAGGAGGTGAGCTACAATGACCTGAAAGGGCTTATGGATGTGACTGACGGCAACCTTGCATCGCATCTAAAGACTCTTGAGGAAAACAGTTTTATAAAGGTTCAGAAAGGATTTATAGGCCGTAAAACAAACACATTGTACAGCATAACAAAAGCCGGAGAAAAAGCGTTCAGAGCGCATATAGATGCCCTTGAAAAAATTATTAAAGGATTGAGTTAAGGAACGATGACAAAATAAACTCCACCAATTTAAAAGTTCTTTTCCATTTCTGCTGCGTTGCAAAAGTCTTTAAATAGGTTCACTATTCGCAGATTTTGCGCCTTGCATAAAAGAAAAATAACCATTAAACTTAGTTGACTTTATTTTGTCAACGTTCCTAATATTTTTTTGCTTTATTTACTTTGTATTTCAAAGCACTTTTAAATAATTATAACTAAAAAACAAAACAAATGCTAACAAATCAAAACTTCGCACCATTCTGGGAAAGGAACAGGGTGCTCATTAAAGGGTTCATGGTAGGATTTCTTATTTTAATCATGCTGATACCCTCTGCATTGGTCTCAGAACTCGTAAGGGAGCGAAAGGCACGCCACGAGGAAATTGTAAAAGAGGTGAGCAGTAAGTGGGCGGGCAACCAAACGGTTACAGGGCCGGTGCTAATTGTTCCCTATAAAGACTATGAGAAAACCAGTGATGGGAAAATAAATGAACACATCCGCACGGCCTACCTGCTGCCTGAAGAGTTGCGTATAAACGGTCATATGCAGCCGCTGGAGAAAAAACGCAGCCTGTACAGCGTGCTGCTATACCGATCGGATATAACATTGTCGGGAAAATTCAAAATTGCCTCACTGCAAAACCTGCAAATACCACAGGAGTCAATCATGTGGCAGGATGCGCGGATAGCATTGAACGTAACTGACGTAAGGGGTATAGAAGACCAGGTACAGATGGAATGGAACGGCGCAAAACAACTACTTGATGCAGGCGTACCCAATAACCAGCTATTGAAAGAAGGTTTAAGTGCCAGTGTGGCTGTATTGCCGCAAACAACACCGTCATTTACCATTAACATCAGCCTGAAGGGCTCCGAGAATTTGTACTTTATCCCAGTCGGCAAAATAACAGAGATGGATATGGCGGCTGATTGGGGAAGCCCTGCTTTTGATGGGGCCTACCTGCCAGCAACATCTGATATTACACAGAAGACTTTTAATGCACACTGGAAGATACTGCCTTTATCGCGCACTTACCCTCAGTATTGGAAAGACAATGGGCAAGACCTGGATAAAGCTGCCTTTGGTGTAAAACTAATACAGCCGGTAGATGGGTATTCTAAAACCGACCGCTCGGTAAAGTATGCGCTCCTGTTCATAGCATTGACATTTACCTTTTTCTTTTTCCTGGAAATACTACAGAAACGTATGGTACACCCGCTGCAGTATATACTTGTGGGCATGGCGCTCACTATTTTCTATACCCTACTCCTATCAATTTCAGAGTACACAGGTTTTAATATAGCGTATGTGATCGCGTCTGTGGCAACAGTATCATTGATCAGCCTGTATGTATGGAGCATGTTCAAAAATGGCAAAACAGCATTCTCTTTTGCATTTTCGTTGTCTGCCCTATACGGCTTCATATATATTCTTATCCGCTCTGAAGATTATGCGTTGTTGTTTGGGAGCATTGGCCTGTTTGTCATCATTGCCATTATGATGTACTACTCACGCAAAATAGATTGGTATGGTGCGCGGCAAATTCCAGCAAATATTGAATCTTAAAATTTGATATCCCCTAGAATCCCAGGCTATCTCATCTATAGTCTGGGATTCTTATATCATGCAAAGACATTACAAAATCTTTAACTTTTAGTGTAAAAACTGCAATAGTTAAACCTGCCTGCTTTTGCTATATTTGCCCATTCTGAAAGAGAATGCGCAGTATTTTTATAAAGGAAATAAATTCATTTTTTAGTTCCATAGTAGGCTATGTTGCATTGCTGTTTTTTTTAATAGCCTGCGGCCTTTTCCTGTGGATCATACCATCAGAAAATAATATGTTATGGTATGGCATGGCATCTATGGATAGCTTTTTCAGCATGGCCCCTATGCTGTTGCTGATGCTGGTGCCTGCAGTAACCATGCGGTCCTTATCTGATGAGTTCAGAACAGGCACTATTGAATGGTTGTCAACAAAGCCCATTACCGACCTTAATATCATCCTGGGAAAATATTTTGCAACGCTAACGCTTATCGCCTTTGCATTATTACCTACCCTCGTATATGTATATACCATCAGCAACCTGTCGTTACCGGACGTAGACCTGGACAGGGGCGCGATCATTGGTTCCTATGTCGGTTTATTTTTCCTGGCTGCTACCTACAGCGCGGTTGGTGTATTTTGCTCATCGCTTACGGCTAACCAAATTGTTGGTTTTCTCATTTCGCTACTTGCCTGCTACCTGCTCTTTGATGGTTTTGAACAACTAAGCAAACTGCCAAAATTCTCTGAAGGCATAGACTATTACCTGAGCATGATCGGCATGTCGTTCCATTATAAATCTTTAAGCAAGGGGCTTATCGAAACACGTGACGTGGTTTACTTTCTATCAATAATTATTTTATTTATATCGCTTACCCGTTATTCGCTCAACAGCCGCACAAGGGGTGTTGCAAGGACCGGGTAATATAATAGAATGGCTAAAACACAAAATAAGAACCAAAAGCAGAAACAAGCGCTCATTCGCCTTTTCATTATGGCGGGCATATTGCTTTGCGCCAATATACTGGCTTCTTATTTCCATACCGGCCTCGACCTTACCAGCGAAAAAAGGTTCACCCTTACTAAACCAACAGTAAAACTGCTGAAGGAGATGAAAGAGGTGGCAGTAATAGACGTTTACCTCAAAGGCAAATTCCCCGCAGAGTTTCAGCGGCTGACAGAGGCAGTACGTGAAAAGCTGCAATCATTTAAAGAGGTAGCAGGCAACAAGATCATCTATCGCTTTATTGACCCTATAGAGGGCAAAAATGATGATGAACTGAAACAGGTGGTAATGGACCTGCGGCAGAAAGGTGTATTCCACATGCCGCTGAACAAGAAGGATGATGATGAGGGAGGCTATTCAATGAAAATATGTTTCCCGTATGCATTGATACACTATAACGGAAAAGAAATACCTGTGCTGCTGGTAGAAAACCCCTATGGCAAAAGTCCTTTGGAGAAAATAAGCTATGCTGAAGCCACACTGGAATACAAGTTTGCCAACGCCCTGAACCGCATGAACCGCAGGGACGATCCAAGAGTGGCATACATTGTGGGCAACGGACAGAAATTAGGTATAGAAACAGCGGAAATGCTCACCACCATTGCTCAAAATTATGTGCTGGATACTGTGGACCTAACCCGTACACTGCAAATATCCCTGGCCTATGATGCAATAGTAATGGTGCAGCCCACTATGCCATTCACCGGGCCTGAAAAGCTGAAAATTGACCAGTATATTATGGGTGGCGGCCATGTGCTGTGGATGGTAAATTCGTTGCATGCTTCTGTGGATAGCCTGAGGCATTCGCCGCAATTTATCGCAATGGAGTATGGGTTGGAACTTGACGATATGCTGTTCAAATACGGTGTACGTATCAATAACGACCTTGTAGAGGATATGCAGAACGTTCCCTTGCCGCGCACGTATGAAGGAGGCGCGCCGGAACTGCACCCATGGATATACTTTCCAAAATTTAACCCTACTGCCGACCACCCTATCGTGAAGAACATGGATTTCATTTTTGCCCAGTTCAGCAACAGTATAGATACCATCAGATCGCCGGATATTAAGAAAACTATATTGCTGCAGTCATCCAAATATAGCCGCGTGTCCAGATCGCCGGTGCGTGTGAGTCTTGCTATGATGAACTACCCTCTGAAGAATGAAATGTTCAATAACCCTTACCGGCCGGTAGCGGTATTGCTGGAAGGTAAATTCCATTCGGCATACGAAGGTCTACTTGCTCCGGAATACCTGCAACTGCTCGATTCACTAAAACTTACTTTTAAACCGAAATGCGATAGTGAGAACAGCATGATCGTTGTAACAGCTGGCGAAATATTCACCAATGGCTTTAACGCCAAAGACGGCCTGATACCAATGGGATACTATTATTATACCGGTGACTATTATGCGAACAGGGATTTCCTGCTGAATTGCCTGGAATACCTTACAGACCACTCCGGGATATTAGAGGCCCGGTCGAAAGATGTAAAACAAAGGCTGCTGGATAATGCCCGTGCAAAAAATGAAAAAAGCACCTGGCAGTTCGTGAACGTAGCCATACCTGTTGTGATCATTCTTGTATTTGCATCTGCTTATTTCTTCTTCAGGAAAAGAAAATACGAAACAAAACCTATACCATAATGAAGAAAACCGTACTATACCTTGTAATTCTGCTCATATTGGGGTTTGGGGTTTATTATTTCTTAATTAAACCTGATAGTACCGGCTATAGCCAGTCAGAGGCCGGATTTACTGTTAAGGACACATCTGCCATAGGAAAAATATTTCTCGTATCACCTGATGGAGAATCTATTCTTGTAGAACGAACAGATTCAGGGTGGATGGTTAACAAACAATACAAAGCATTGCCCAGTACATTAAACCTGCTTTTAAAAACGTTTGTGCAGCAGGCAGCCTTATACCCTGTAACCAAGAATGCACTGGACAATGCCATTAAAATAATGGCCACCGACCATATAAAAACAGAGATATACGACAGGGCCGGCAAGAAAATAACTTCATTTTATGTAGGTGGAGCAGCAGTAAACAATACCGGAACCAATATGCTTATGGAGGGCGCTGAAACGCCATACGTGGTACATATAACCAGTTTTAACGGGGCACTGACGCCACGCTATACAACACGCATTACAGACTGGCGTGACCGTACCATCTTTAACATGCCACCGGAAGAAATTAAAAGCGTTTCCGTTAAATATATAGAGAAGCCCATCAATTCATTCGAAATCGTGCGGGATGGGGAGAATGTCACCATTAACGCAGACCCGAGAATTGTAAAACATCTTGATTCACCTAACTACAGAAGGGCGCGCGTATTTTTAAAATACTTTACCAATGTGAACTGTGAGGGCTACTTAAATGGCCTCCCGGATAACGACACCACTATTAAAACGGCTCCCAGGTATTGTACTATAGAGTTGAATGGACTGCACGGACAACACCAATCGGTAGATATATACTGGATGGCAATCAACAAAAGAAGTAAGAACCTTACAGTATCAAACCCTTATGTGCCGGATGGCTATGACGCTGACCGGCTATATGCCATCATCAATAATTACAAAGACACCGTACTGATCCAACAATGGGCATTCAGGAATATTTTTCATAATGCCTATGAGTTTTTCCAAAAAGACGGCACCACATCTATTCCTGATTTCGTGCAGCCGGGCGCCGAGAAGAATGTGATCCTGCAGCGGAAGAAATAAGGTTATTGCACAATATCCTTTAGTTCGTCAAAGTCAAGGTCTATGACCTCATAACTTTCCCTGTTATACCGCCATTGGTAATGCCACCACTCTTCGGGCACCATGCCGAAACCATACTTGCGCATTATGTCCCTCAACAGTTTCCTGTTAGCCAATACCTGTGGGGCAAGTTTATAAAAATCATGATGTGCAGAGTCCGTGAAACAGTCGTAACCTGTACCCATATCAAGTTCTTTGCCGGTATGCAGGCCAATGAGTGTTACATCGATCGCAATACCACGGTTATGGAAACTACCTTTACGCGGATTGGCTACATAGCGCCTATCGCCTATAAGCCTCCACATTTTACAGGTGACACTGAACGGACGGAACGCATCATACACTTTTAAAGCCAGTCCTTTCTTATTTAACTCCTCTTGTGCCAGTTTTAGCGACCGGGCAGGTGTTTCCCTTAAATAAACAACCGGGTTACGATACAAAACAGTTTTCGTAAAGTTATTTGTGGTTGCGTAGCGCAGGTCTATCACCAGCCCGGGTATTACCTGTTTCAAAGCAACCAGCCTTTTGCCCGGATCATCCTTTATTGAATTGAGAAATGTTTCTTTGGTGTTTACATATTTCGCATCTGTTTTACAGGATTGTCCGGCGCAGATAAAAGCATGTAAAAAGATGGCCTGGAACAGGAACAACAAGCGCATAAACTATTTTTTAGGTTGCCTTATTCTTGTATAGCCTTCAAATATCTGGCTTACATCAAAATACACTCCTTTTATTCCCTGGCTATTGTCAGCAACTGTTAGATAATCAACCTTTTTTTCAGCATTTGTTTCACGCCCCTTGTATTTAAACCCAAGTAATGCAAGCATATTATATTCGTCAGAGACAAAAAGAACATGCAACCCGGTAGAGTCGCTACGCCCATCGCCGCTTGCCAGGATAGTTTTGGCTACCATACTCACTTTGTATTTATACAAGGCATAGTTCTCCACATCGTTCAGGGTATAGTAAAGGTTGCACAACCAGTTAAGGTCATTAAGGTCAAAAGGTGTGAATTTCAGATCTCTTTTTGCAAAACTGATCATTTTTTTTCTTTCCGCCAGTGTCAGGCTCTCCTTCCTGCTCATTTCCCTTAATGAATCCTTATATCCCCCGGAATTGTATGAATCATATTCATCCTGAAAAAAATAACCATAGTACAACAACTGAAACTCCTGCTGTGTAAGCGAGGTATCATCATTAATGTATCTTGTAAATAACCTTGAATAATTCATTGGAGAAGCAGGATCGGCTGTTACCTTCTGTATATAATTATAATCAGGTTTAGCGGGTATGCCATTTTGCGCATGCACCAATTGCATGCAACAAATCAGAACGGGTAAAAGTAGATTACGTAACATAAGTTTGGGGCTTGCAATGTATAAAAAAAGCGCTTCCCGGATCATAATACCAGAAAAATACTATAAAATCCTCATTCTGTTTAATATCTTGTACTCAAATCGTACAATATGTTATTCCTTATTTCTACTGCAAGTTGGATAGGCATCATATTACTTGGCATTATTGCCTTCTTTCTGTGGAAAGTATTCACGGGTGATTCCGCAGAAGATTAAACAAGCAGGCTGATCAAGCGTTCAACTTCATTTGAGGTAACAATCCTGGGGAATGGCAGATCCTTCTCTAATGCCTGTATAACCGCGTTGGCAATAGAAATTCTATCATGAGGATCAAATGTAAGGCTCGGCACTATTACATCATGCACATAATCAAGGTCTGATGCGATCACCTTCATACCACTGTCCACTGCTTCTATAAGAGGTAAACCAAAACTCTCTGTAACAGAAGGAAATATAAGGAAAGGACAATTAAAGTACAGCTCTCTTGGATCAAGGTAAACATGGTTGGATATACGTGCGCCCTTATTTACAAGATCTTCCATCCTTACCAGCAACTGCGGCGCAGTATCATCAATAGTTACATGAAGTTTGGGAGTATACCCATTTTCCAGCAGGTATTCCCACGCATCCAGTAATACCGGATAATTCTTTTGTGGTGATGGATTACTAATAAAAACAAACTCATCTTTTACCCGCTGGCTGAACTGTACATGGCCTGTAAGGTACTTGCGGTCGTCGTAAAAAGGTATGGTAAGACAGTGCATTTTATTCTTTAATCCCAGCTTAGTAAGTGCATGCACCATATGCGGCGTTTGCACAATGTAGTAATCAGTGTTTCGGTTATAGAGTTTTATCGCCAGGTATTTCAGGTAAAGGAAGAAGTACTTTTTCTCAAACTTATGCTTAGGTGCCTCAAGCAACTTTTGATTATGAAAATAGGTGTATGCAGGCACTTTTAACTTAACTGGCGGTGGCGTATTGGCAAAACAGAACACTTTACTGTAATTGTTTTTATTGAGCTTGTAGAATTTTATGCGGTCATTAATACTGTTATTGATCACTACATAGTTCTTATCCAGAATATCAGGCTTTTCAAACCTGGGATCGAGCAGAAAAAAGAAATTGTCTTTTTCAGGACGGGCGAGGATACGCTCAATAAGATATTGAAGGAGCACCGCCCCCCCACCCTTATTAATAAATAAAGCGTCTATCAATACCATACTCAGAAGAAAGTCAAAAGTAAAAAGTAAAAAGTAAAAAGCAGAAAGCAAAAAAAATTACACTTCCCAGGGTATGCCGGGTTTTGCATTACCATTATACACTGAACCAACTATCTTCATAAAATATTCCGCTCCGGCATCGCCGCTAATATTGCACTGTGCCCACCCACTTATTTCGTTTTGTGTTGCAAAGTCTTCCCCTGTCAGCATCTTGTTTATAGCATTTCTACAGCTACCTTCTTGCTGCCAGTCAAAAGTAACACCATTCCACCCTTCTTTTATTGCCCAGCTCACCCCGCACTTCCTGCTGCAAATGGCTTTAAGGCCATTCAGTAATCCCTCACTAACGACCACCCCCCAGCCATCTTTTTGGGTACTGGGCAACACTACCCAATCATAATGCCTGTACCTTTCAAGGAGCTCTGCATATTTTATGTACCGGGTAAATGAAACCTTTTCAGTCAACCCATATTCAGCAACCAGTTGTTTTATCTTTTCTTCATCGCTACCTTCTCCGTAAATGTCCAGTGTGCAGTTCCTTGCCCCAGTTGCAAACAGCTCCCTGGCGAACCGGTAAATACCTTTTGCCTCTTCCAGCCTGCCAGCATATATTATTCTGATATCTTTGCTTGGCGGAGCAGTTGCTAAAGGTTGCTCCAAAGTAATAAAATAAGCCCACGCGAATAACCTCTTTGAGTCGAAGCCGAGTTCCGTATACTGCGCAACGCCTTGCCTGCCTATTGCCAATACAAAACCTATGTGTTTAAAGTACTTCATCCTGTAAAGGCTGTATTTAGCTTTTCGCAGCTTGCCTTTCCAGCCTGCATCATCGTAAGGTTCTGTCATTATACCTATCCGGCATTTGGTTTGCACACAGGTATCGAATGCTACGGTTATCATTCGCCCTATGCGGATGCCTCCCATAACATGTACGGCATCCTTATTTGCCCTTACAATTTCCTTTATGCTGTTTTCTGACGGCGACAACACAACCTCAACTCCTTGTATCTCAGGCGTATCCCAGCCCATACTTTTGCGCACAGGAGTGAGTTCATGCTCTACTACAAGCATTACATTCCCTACACCAGGTTGCTTCACAAGTGCTTCGAGGAAGGCTTTTTGGTGTATACTTATAATATTTTGCCAGAAAACGAAATTCATATTATTTGGCTGCCAGTTCTTTATAAACCTGCAGATATTGTTCTGCTATTTTCCTGTGATCATATTTAGCTGCGTTCTCTCTCCCTTTTGCAACTACTTCGCCGTAAAACCGAGGCGCTTTTAAAGAAAGCAATACAGCACGTATTTCATCCGGTTTTGCCGGGTCAACCAATATTGCCGAACCCTCGCCTACTTCTTTCATCGCGCCCAAATTACTTGTTATCACTGGTCGCCCTACTGCCTGTGCTTCTATAACAGGCATTCCAAAACCTTCATAATATGAGGCATTGAACATTACATCACAATTGACGTATCGTTGATATACTTCTTCTTCGGTTAGCTTATTGTAAACTATATGCTGAATACCGTATTTATTGAGTTTATCCAATTCATCCTGTGCCGGCCAGCCTATTATATCTATATGATAATCAGTGCCTTTCACTGCCTCAATAAGATTGTTGAGGTTTTTATGCTTGCCCGTGCCTATCATTAATACCCTGGGCGGATCATTTATTACTTCTTTCTTAGTGTAAGTAAAGATGGGTTTAACCGGGTCATGAATAACTCTTATCCGGTCAACGGGGAAGTTAAAATACTGTATCAATTTCTGTTTAGTAAACTCCGAAACTACTGTAACAATATCCACATACTTCAATGGCAGGTAAAACCAGAATAACCTGTATATGGATTTTACCATCTTTGAATGGACCGGGTTCTCATAAAATCCAAAGTCGTGTATGGTGAGTACCACCTTTTTCCCCCTAAGACCAAGTGCCAGGAAATTCACATCGCCGGTTATATGGCTGACCTCACACGCAAACTTGCCTGCGTTACGGATATTCTTTAACCGTGATCCGGGTGTGCAATAAAACTCTTTTATATCCGCCTTATCCTGTAAACAGTTTTTTACTAATTTAAAAATACCTTCTATTGATTGTCCGGTAGGCCGTGGTTCCCTATAGTAGTAAGTTATGGACAATGGCTTTTCTGACGGCATGAAGACAAATATACACAAGAAAAAACCATAGATAATATCGCTCCGCAAAGCGTAAACGGTTTTATACCATATTCTGGCACTATTTTTATTATAGAAAATATTTAATCTACCTATTGTTGTTTTTTCATCAATAATTAGCCTACTTTTTTTAGTTTCGCTGAGAAAACGAATAACTTACCTTCGCACGAGAACAGTATATGGCGCTTATCAAATCAATTTCAGGGATCAGGGGAACAATTGGCGGAACACCAGGAAAAAGCCTTACACCAATAGACATCGTAAAGTTCACCACTGCATACGGGGCATGGGTTGCTAAACAAGGCAGCAACAAAAAGATAATTATTGGCCGCGATGGCCGTATATCCGGCGGACTTGTAAGAGACCTTGTTGCTGCTACGTTGCAGGGAATGGGCTGCCAGGTGATAGACCTGGGGCACAGCACCACACCAACCGTTGAAATGGCAGTGAAAATGGAAAATGCAGGTGGCGGCATCATCCTCACTGCCAGTCATAACCCCAAAGAGTGGAATGCACTGAAACTATTGAATAAGGATGGTGAATTTCTGAATGCTGCAGAAGGCCAGTGGATACTGGATTATGCTGAAAATACTGAGCCCGTATATGCCGAGATCAACAAAATAGGCTCGTTGACAAAAAACGATACTTATATCCAGAAGCATATAGATGCGATACTTACCCATCCATTGGTTGATATTGCGGCTATTAAGAAGATGAAATTCAAGGTAGTGGTTGATGCAGTGAACTCTACCGGGGCAATTTCCGTACCTCCATTGTTAAATGCATTAGGTGTAAGTGATGTAACGGTGATGAATGAGGAAGTAACAGGTCATTTTGCACATAATCCTGAGCCATTGCCGGAAAACCTGAGGGAACTTTGCTCTGTGGTGAAAAAGAATAACGCTTCGCTTGGTATAGCAGTAGACCCGGATGTGGACAGGCTTTGCTTTGTTTGCGAGGATGGCAGCCTGTTTGGCGAAGAGTATACACTGGTGGCAATTGCCGATTATGTGCTTGGCCACAAAAAAGGCAATACGGTATCTAACCTCTCCTCTACCCGTGCGTTGCGCGATGTTACTGAAAAGCATGGCGGTGAGTACTTCCCCAGCGCTGTTGGCGAGGTGAATGTGGTGAAGAAGATGAAGGAAGTGAACGCAGTAATTGGCGGTGAAGGCAACGGCGGTGTAATAGTGCCGGAATTGCACTATGGCAGGGATGCGATGATAGGCATCGCACTGTTTCTCACCCATTTGGCTAAATCGGGTAAAACCGCTAAAGCCCTTCGCAGTACATACCCCAGCTATTTTATTTCTAAGAATAAAATTGAACTGAGTGAGGAAGTAAACGTGAAGAATATCTTCAACGAAATAAAGAAAAAGTACAAAAAGCAGCCTATCAACACCGAAGATGGTTTGCGCATTGATTTTGACAACGATTGGGTTCATCTACGCACATCTAATACAGAACCTATTATCCGCATCTATTCCGAAAGCGGCTCTGAAACCACTGCTAACAATATTGCCAAACGCATAATGGCGGATATAAAGGAGATGATGCTGATGAAGGCGGAGTAAAATCCCTAAAGGACTTTGCTTGTTTGCTAATATGCGGCTGAGTAGCTAAATCGTCTCGGCGCAAAAAGACTTGTTCTAAAGCCTAACCAGGGTATAATTTCGGAATAAGCCTGTTTTGTGATATTTTATTTTTTATATGTGGCTGAAATACGCTATGGGCTTATATTATGTATTTTATTTTCAGGTATAAAGGGGTATAAAAGGGTATAATTATACCCTGAAAAGGTATAAATATACTGTGTTTAGGTATAATGCCTCGTCCTGAAATTGCTTTACACTTTGTGAGATAATCCTGTTTTTACTTTACAGGTGTTGTTGTTAGTCCTGAAAGGTGTGCCTCGTCCTGAAATTGCTTTACGTATGTCGCGTAAAAATTTAACCGCAGAGGCGCTAAGACACAAAGGTTTATGTTTTGCGTATGCCTGTTATTAATGTCCAATTGGCATAGGTTAGGGGAAGTTCTTTTGGAGCAAATAACTAACCCAGGATGAGGGCACAAAGAGTGGCAACCGCCGAGCCGGCAGAAGTTGGCGATACAATATTTCAAAGAACTTACCCCCCGCCTATCAGTAGTCGGGCAGTGATATTTTAGGGGGTATCCCTCCTTCGCTCTAATCTTCGTATGAAACTACGGCTTTTAAAAAAGCTACGGCGGGCTAAGCAGGTAAAGTTCGTACATGCGGCAATGTTGGCAAAATAAAAGATCCATGACGGTTGTACCGTCATGGAAAATAGTTGCCGCGACCGGCGCGGGTTCCGGCGGTTTGTGATTTTACTTTGTATTGAAAAAATTTTCTGACAAAAGGTGCTGAAGCGATGAACTGTTTTTTGCGGTAAATTGCAGAAACGTTTACATGCAGGGAGGGTGTTGCCGGAAGCATGTGTTATACCGTTTCGACATCTAAATTTGTTAATCGTCGCGAATAGTTGCACACCTACGGCGTGCGATACTGTTGTTAATTGGACTTGCTACAAAGCTGTTGCTCCTATGGAGCAATGACGTTCATGCATAAATTAGATGTCGAAAAGGTATTACACTCACTTTACTTTTCGGCTAAAGCCACCTGTGTTATTTAATTCCACCCCGGCCTAAAGGACGTGAGTATTTACCTCACCCCGGTCCTCTCCACAGGTGGAGAGGGTGACTGGTGGAGAGAGTGTGTAAAAAGGCAATGCGAGGTAAAGGACGGGGCTACTGACCAGTGGCGTAGTTTCAATGTTCAACTGGTATTAAAAAGCAAAGGCGAATTTCTTGCCGCCTTTATCAATCACATGAACTATTTCTAATTCTACCACCCTAATAAATACGCAAATATCAACGGCGCCACGATAGTGGCATCGCTCTCAACAATGAATTTTGGCGTATCAATATCCAGCTTGCCCCAGGTTATTTTTTCGTTTGGTACGGCGCCGCTGTATGAACCATAGGAAGTAGTGCTGTCGCTTATCTGGCAGAAGTAGCTCCAGAAGGGCACATCATGCCACTCCAGGTCCTGGTACATCATGGGCACAACACATATAGGGAAATCGCCTGCAATACCACCACCTATCTGGAAGAAGCCTACGCCTTTACCCGAAGAATTTTTACGGTACCAATCTGTGAGCCACACCATGTACTCAATGCCGCTTTTCATTGTAGATGGTTTCAGTTCACCCTTCACACAGTATGAGGCAAAGATGTTGCCCATAGTACTGTCCTCCCATCCCGGTACAATGATCGGAATGTTCTTTTCAGCAGCAGCTATCATCCAGCTATGCTTGGTGTCTATTTCATAATCAGGTTTCATCACCTCGCTCAAGAGCAGTTTATACATATACTCGTGCGGGAAGTAACGTTCTCCCTTATCCTCTGCATCCTTCCATAACTTGTATATATGGCGCTGTATCCTGCGGAAAGCTTCCTCTTCTGGAATGCAAGTATCCGTAACACGGTTGTAACCCTGCTCCAGCAATTCGAATTCTTCTTTTGGTGTCAGGTCACGGTAATTAGGGACACGCTTGTAATGAGTGTGTGCCACCAGGTTCATAATATCTTCTTCCAGGTTAGCACCTGTACAACTAATAATATCTACCTTGCCTGCACGTATCATCTCAGCGAATGAGATACCCAGTTCAGCAGTGCTCATAGCACCTGCCAGCGACACCAGCATCTTGCCTCCTTCAAGCAAATGTGTTTCATACCCTTTTGCTGCATCTACCAGCGCTGCTGCATTAAAATGCCTGTAATGGTGTTGTATGAATTGAGAAACAGGACCTTTGTTCATGACTTTTATTTTGAAGTATTAGTGTGTTATTTGTCTTAAACTAAAAAGCAAGCAGTTTTACCTGCATGCTTTTATTATTTTTTATGTTCTTTACAACTCATTGAGCAATTAAGCCATTGAGTCATTAAGCTACTTTTCCGTTCTCGCTTGGCACCTGGGCTACGAATTTCTTCACCCACTCTGTAGTTATAGACTTCGGACGCTCGATAGGGAAACCAAGTGCACGGTCCCAGCAAAGGCTAGCCAATACACCCAATGCACGAGACACACCAAACAGCACAGTATAGAAATCTTCTTCCACTAAGCCGTAATGCTTCAGCAACGACCCTGAATGGGCATCTACGTTAGGCCATGGGTTTTTGATCTTGCCTGTGCCTTCGAGTATTGGTGGCGCAACTTCATAAATATTCCAAACAGTCTTTACTGTTGGGTCATCAGGGCAGTGGCGTTTTGCAAACTCCATTTGTGCAACAAACCTTGGATCTGTTTTACGCAATACAGCATGGCCATAACCCGGCACCACTTTACCTTCTTTCAGTGTTTTATGAATGTAGTCAGCAATCTGTTCTTTAGTTGGCGCTTCTGAATTCAACTCCTGGCACATCTCTTCTATCCAGCGTATCACTTCCTGGTTTGCAAGGCCGTGCAAAGGGCCTGCAAGGCCGGTCATGCCCGCAGCGAATGACAAATAAGGGTCACTCAGTGCAGAACCTACAAGGTGTGTAGCGTGTGCCGATACGTTGCCTCCTTCATGGTCGGCATGTATGGTCATGTACAAGCGCATCAGTTCTTTGAAACCCTCATCGTCGTAACCCAGCATGTGCGCGAAGTTGCCACTCCAGTCTTGCATGCCATCGGGTTGTATATGCTCACCATTTTTGTATTTACGGCGATAGATGTACGCAGCTACGCGTGGCAGACGCGCGATAAGCGTCATTGTATCTTCATAGATGTAATCCCAATATACTTTCTTGCTGATACCTTCGTTATATGCTTTTGCAAATTTCGATTCTGTACCTAACGCAAGTATTGCCGCAGTGAATTGCGTCATTGGATGCGTAGACACGGGGAATGACTCGATCACGTCGAACACATAGTTTGGCACATGCGAACGGCGCATCCATGTGGCAGATATATGATCAGTGTCTTCCGGTGTAGGGCACTCACCAATCAGCATGAGGTAAAAAAGGCCCTCAGGCATTGGCTCCTTGCCATCATTATGTTTAGGTAATTTTTCTCTTAATTCAGGTATTGAAAATCCGCGGAAACGGATACCCTCATTTGAATCAAGTAACGATGTTTCTGTAACCAAACCGGTAATACCACGCATACCCTGGTAAACCTGGGCAAGCGTAACATCCTCAATTTTTTTATTGCCGTATTTTTCTATTATACTTTTTATTTCCTTGCCCTGTTCATCTGCCTTTTGTTTAAAAAGGTCTTTTACATAACCCATATTGGTGTTTATTTAGGTAAGACTTATTTTTTCGAGCCACAAAGGTAGTAAAAGCGAACCAACTTGAGTTGATCAACCCATTAATTAGTTACCAACAGGTGCATGATTTATTAAAATAATAAAATATATAATTATTAATACAAATTAGCCTTTACTTTTGCAGGAAGGAGATGTTTTACAAGTGTCTGGAGCAACTACTCTTTTGGCGTATATGAAACGCTTTTTATAATATTCGCTGTTATTGATATCAAGTATGTTAACACCCACATCATCGGAATGGATCATATATACTTTACCGGAGTCAACCCGGTACACGCAGCCCACATGCCCTATGCTATTGCGGCTGGGATTTCTGCCGGAAAAGAAAAGCAGGTCTCCCGGGTGCAGGTCATTAAGCGTAATTTTCTGCCCTATCTGGCCGATATCTGCCGCTGTGCGTGGAAGTGCAATGCCAATGAATGAAAACGCAAATTTTATCAACCCACTACAGTCAAACCCTGTTGGACCATTTGATCCTAACCTATATGGTTTTCCAAGTTCCTTTGTAAGTATAGTGAGCAAATTATCAACTGCCGGGTTAGAGGCAGAATCAGTTTTTATTGCAACCGGGGGAACCGTCTTTTTTACGGACTTTTTCTTTGCTGATGTCCGGGCTGTTGTGCTATATTTTTTAGTTGCAACAACCTTTTTCTTTGGAGCAACAGAAGTCTTGCTCTTTTGCGTGGCCTGTGCAAAAGCAGTTGAAATAATGAAAAAAGACAGCAATAACAGTAAAAATGTCCTCATCTCCTTATTGTAACTGATAAAAACGCGGGCTATAGTAGTATGATCAGAATCACTCACAACCGAAAAATATTATTGTTGAACTGTTTCAACAATAACCCCTTGCAAACTTCCCCTATTTGTGACCTGATTGCTGCAAAGGTGCGACATTATTTGGAAATTTTACGTTAAATCAAATACATAATGAATATAGATATATATAAACCCGCCCTATAACTGCAAGACCTTGAATTCCAGTACCCTATGCAAATAATATTGCTCCTCCGAGCATTTACTGCAATCCGGGCAATCCTCTATGGCCCTTTTGTAGCCCAGTCCAATATACTCCAACCGCTTCCGTGCTACCCCTTTCGAGACAAGATATTTCACAACCGATAAAGAACGCTCATTGGACAGTTTTATGTTATAGGCTTCTACTCCACGGCAATCAGTATGGGCCCTTACCTCTATTCTCATTGCAGGCCTCTTTTGCAGATAACTTACAAGGCTGTCTAATACCCATTTCGCTGTATCAGTCAATTCATGGCTGTCATATGCGAAATAAATATGCCCTATCTGGTAAATGTTGTGCAGCATAGGACAACAGAACTTATGCTCAAACGATATGGGCAATGAATCCAAATAAGTTGCTATGGTGTCTTTTTTTCTAACACGCACCGGAACGGGCTTATACAAAACAACTTCTTTTACAATCGTATCAATATCCTTGCTTGTGGTTGCATTGAAGAACAATGACTGCCTTCCATACTCAACCTTACTGACATTTACTTCATAAGACGCATCAGGATATAGTTGCGTAAAATAATCCCCCTGTATCACCTCGTCTTTTTTATCCTTTGCGGAACTGAGCGACATCTGCACTTCGGGCAGTGGCTGCCTGGTAAGGGAGTCAATTACATTCAACCGGAAATAAATTTTCACTTTCCTGTAGTAATAAATGTTGTCACCGCCCTTTACCGCCGGCCTGTTAGAGGAAAGATATGCGCTCTTGCCATCAGCAAACATTGCCAGGGATATATCATCATAAGATGAGTTAACAGGTGTACCAACATTTTCAACAGCCGAAAAAGTATTGCTTTTCTCATCCCATTTGCATTTATAAATATCCAATCCACCAATGCCCTCATGCCCGTCCGATGAAAAATAAAGCGTCTCATTATCTGCCCAATAAGGAAACAATTCTTCTCCTTCTGTATTTACCAGGTTCCCCACGTTCTGCGGTTTTGACCAACTGCCACCACCCATTTTTTTGCAGATATAAATATCAGAGCCTCCCTGCCCCTTCTTCATATTAGATGTAAACGCAAGCAATTTGCCATTCGGAGAGAGAGCAGGATGCGCTACAGAATGATCATCACTGTTATGCTGGAAGGGCGTAATGGTTTTGAATTGCTTTGTGGCTGTATCGTAATCACTGGCGATCATCACCTCCAGCAATACAAAACTATCCTTGCCTGGGTCGGTCTTTTTGGCGAAGAAGTTATCATTATACTTTGTGCGAGTAAAATACATTTGCTTACCATCTGCACTAAAGGTAGCGGGGCCATCGTGGTATTTGATATTTGCCTTTTTAGTTTCAGACAGCTTTTGCAGTTCAGGTGTGCAATTCCCTTTATCACAATTCGCAAAGTATATATTATAGTACGACCTGCCCGTCCAGTAGTCCTTCTTCTTTTTGGTATCTATTGCAGTATCAGATGCGAACACAAGCCTGCCTTTCCATAGTGCCGGCGCAAAGTCTGAACCATCTGTATTGAATGGAAGCAAGGCAACAGCCCCTGGCGGGATAGCATCCGGCGTTTGCCTGGCTGTATTACAACCCGCTATCAGATTGGCAACCCTTTTATCATTCTTATAAGTTTCCTGGTATTTCATCAGCCACTTTTGCGCTTCATCATACTGCATGAGCTGCATAAGTAGTTGTGCGTAACGTAATGTAACAGCCGCGCTGCAACCAACAGTATTCACAGCCTTGTTGTAACTCTCTGATGCTTTACTGAAATTATTAGTGATATAGTAACAATCCCCCAGTTCAGCATAAATAGCCGAAGTATTTACATCTGCCGCCACTTTTTCATAATAGGGAATAGCATCATTGTATGCGCAATGTGTATAGTAATACTGCGCGCGTATCAGGTCTTTATTGTCTTTTGCGGATGCATTACAGACAAAGAAAACGAGGACTACAAATAATAGTTTAGGTAAAGCCATAGGTTAAAACTTCTTTATGAAACGAGGTGTATGAAATTTCGCATTGTCCCTCACCAGATCGTAGCCGAGAACTATCTCGTGGGTGCCGCCATTATAACCCTGCAAGCCCGACATCATATAATCATAGGCGTAGCCTATATTTATCTTCCTGGTTGCCTGCACATGTAAGATCGCCTCAATTGACTTATCAGTACGGTAGGTAACTCCCAGCAAAATCCTGTCATACGCAATAGCAGAAACATTTATATCGCAGTTGAAGGGTAATTTATACTTCGCATTAGTGGCATACCGCATCAGCACTTGCGGTTGCAGCACAATTGTCTCATTGAGCTTAAATACATACCCACCACCGAGATAGTAACCCCTTATTTGTTTTGCCGTCAATACCAGTTCCTTCCTGTCATAGTAATTTTGCAGCATATTGGGGACGGCGAGGGTAACGTAAAACCTATCGCCAGACCAATATACCCCTGCGCCAACATTAGGCAAAAAACTGTTGTTGATATTATTATTGAAATTCGGATCGTTTGGATTATGCAGGCTGAGGTCGCTGTATTTGGCGCTGTATAATGCACCTCCTGCGCTCAACCCAAAGGAAACAACAGATCGTTTCAACTGGATACGGTACGCATAATAGGCCCTCAGGTTAGTATTGTTCTCAACACCCAGTTTTTCATTGTTGAGGCTAAAGCCAACTGCCACCTTCCTGAATGGTTTCATATAAGTGCCAACCGGGGCATCAACCGATATGTTAATTGTTTTAGGCGCGCCATTTATTTTATCCCATTGATCGCGGTAGACCGCATTGCAGGAAATAACATCCCTGCTGCCTGCATAACCGGGGTTATATAACAACTTGTTGTACATGAACATAGTGTAGTGCTGGTCGCTTTGGGCAACAGAGTATAGTGGCAGCAATAACAACAAACTGATCAATATCTTTTTCATAGCACTTTATCGTTTTATCAACAGGTGTCCTGTATAGGTATCTTTCCCTCCTATAACATAGGATGTATTCAGCTTTACAAGATAATAAAAAGTTCCGTCCGGTAATGGTGTCCCGGCTCTACCCATACCATCCCATTCGTTCTTATACCCATCTTTTTCATACACAAGGTCGCCCCATTTATCAAACACCTGTACTTTATTAGCCGGAAAACCCTCGATACCTTCTATTATCCAAGTGTCATTGTTACCATCGCCGTTAGGAGAAAAGCCGTTGCGTATAATGATGGACACACAACTATCGCCTACCGTTACTGTATATGCTTTGCTGCAATTATTCGCATCCGTAGCCGTAACACTGTAAGTCCCCGCTGACAGGTCCTTCGCTTCGCTGGCAGTGGTATGGTTCGACCACAGGTATTTATAGGGAGATATACCACCGGAAAGAATAGCCAAAATGCTGCCAGTCTTCATTTCACACATGTCTGCCGCCGTTTCAAAAGTGGCGGACAATGTACTGGGCTGGGTCACTGCAAACGTCTCGGTAGTTGCACAGTTGGTATTGGTATCTGTCACAGTAACAGTATAAGTGCCCGAAGCCAGATTTTGCACAACAGGCGTCGTAGCCCCTGTTGACCATATATAGCTGGACGCAATATTAGCTCCCAACTTATTCAGCTCTATCTTCCCGGTTGAGTCGCCGTAGCATTGCACAAATGTGACTATACCTGACACCGTAAAATTCGGAGGTATAACGTGGAACATAAACGTATCTACAGCAATGCAGCCATAAACATTAGGTGGTACCGTGTAGGTAATATAAGTCACGCCGGTATCCTTTGCTGTAATATAACCATTGGCGCCAATTGTTGCAGTACCGGTATCGCTGCTGCCCCAGGTGCCGCTTCCTGCATTATTAGTCAACGTAGTATGCCCGCCGATGCAAAGTATATTTTGCCCGGTAATAACGCCTGCATCCGGCAATGGGTTAACTGTTACCTGGACCATAGAACTACACCCATTAACTGATGTATAACTAATGGTAGCAATGCCGGCAATCTTACCAGCAACAACGCAGCTATCCCCATGGGAATATATCTGAACAATCGGCAACCCTCCCGACCATGTGCCGCCCAGCAGGGAATCTTTCAGCATTGTTGTATCTCCAATGCACACGGAAAGATCGCCATAAGGCACCGGCGGCAAGGGCAGAATAACGAAACCACGAGAAGCCGTATCTGTGCCACAGGCATTGCTCACTATATATACCACCGTATCCGTACCGGGTGTGACGGCAGTAAGTGTGCTGCCTGCAAGCAGGGCGTTACCATTTACTATGCTCCATGCCCCACCCGGAACACTGGCGTACAACCCGATAAACTCTCCTGGACAGAAAGAAGATGAATCAGGCGCAAAGTAAATGGCCGTTGCGCCCGGCAGGGCATTGACCGTTATTGTCTGAGTAGCATAACAACCCATAGGAATAGTGTAGGTAATGGTGGCCGTGCCTGCTACATGCCCTGTCACTACGCCTGTTGAAGAACCAACAGATGCTATGGTAACATTGCTGCTACTCCATATACCTCCCGCTGTGGCAGAGGTGAGCGTAGTGGTTTGCCCAACGCAAATACTGGCTATACCTGTAATGGGCGCAACACTAACCACTGTCATTTTTATGCTGTTGCTGTTGGTCCACGTAGCAGTAGGACAAGCCCCGCCGATTGTGGTTGCTACGCAACGTACTGAATCGCCATTGGCCGGTGTATAGGTATAGGTACTACCTGCTGTACTCACCACAACTCCGTTCTTGTACCATTGGTAGGTGTGTGTTGTGCCACCCAATGAAACAGTAGCGATGAAAGTAACAGATATGCCTGCGCATACAGTGTCATTAGAAGCAACGATAACACTAACGGTTGGTGAACAGGTACAAGTAGCTGGATAAGGAGTAAAGGCAATTTTTCGCACTCGCCGATTCACTTTATCATTTACATATAAATTACCATCACATGTTCCTATTGCTACAACTTCAGGTTCATCGAGTTGAGCTGCGGTGGCTGGTCCGCCATCGCCTGTAAAGCCGCCCACACCAGTACCTGCAACTGTATGAATGATACCGGATAAATCGACTTTTCTCACACGATTATTGACATAATCTGCGATAAATATATTGCCGGATGGATCTACTTTAGCACTGGCAAAATTGTCGAATCCGGTTGATGTGGCTGGTATACCGTCACTGCCAAATGTAAAAGTGCCATTACCTGCTACAGTGGTAATTACTCCAGCAGTGTTAACTTTTCTCACTCTGAAATTTCCCGCATCATTTATATAAAGGTTACCAGAGGCATCAATGCTAAGATCTGTTGATGTGAATTGCGCCAAAGTAGCAGGACCACCATCCCCCCCATATGAAGCAATTCCTGTACCGGCATAATGAGTTATAATTCCGGTTACCGCATCTATTTTTCGTACTCGGTTGCTGTCGGAGATAAATATATTGCCAGTAGGGTCTATAGCAATTCCTCCAGGGCCCGCAAATGATGCTGCACTTGCGGGTCCACCATTGCCAGAACTAAAAGCTGCTCCAGTGCCCGCTATCGTTGAAATTATTCCAGTCGAGACATTTATTTTGCGAATTACATGATCAATCTGTTGCGTTATATAAAGATTATTAGCGTTATCGAAAGTAAGCCATCCAAGAGTAATTCTCGCTGCCGTAGCTGCCCCACCATCTCCTGTATATCCGTACGAGCCATTGCCAGCATAGGTAGTAATAATTCCTGTGGAAGCATTTACTTTTCGTATCCTGGCGCCAGCAAAAACATAAATACTTCCCGAGTTGTCAAAAGCCAATGCGCCGCCAAATTGTATATTCGCTGCGGTAGCAGGCCCACCGTCACCTAAGGAACATGTTGGGCATCCTGCGATGGTGGTAATTATTTGCGCATGACTTTTATAGCAGCATAAAGCACCAAAGAAAAGCAAGGATAAGGAAGTTACATGCTTCATAAATTAAATATACGATAAAACAAAAAAAACTATTCGTAAAATACTACCTTTTCAGCAACACAGCCCCTGTATAAACATCCTTACCACTGGCAGTATATTGCGAGTTCAGCTTAACGAGGTAAAAATAAGTCCCATCAGGCAGTGCGTAGCCTTTGGTGTGCATACCATCCCACTCGTTGTTGTAACCATCTTTCTCATAGATCATATCGCCCCACTTATCAAATAGCTTTACATTATTGCCCGGGAACTTATCTATACCTTCTATTATCCATGTATCATTAACCCCATCCCCATTGGGCGAAAGGGCTGTGCGTATCAGTATATCTGCACAGCTATCTTTTATATTCACTTCATTGTATTTAAAACAGCCATTGGCATCGGTTACCGTTACACTATAACTGCCGGCAATGAGGCCATTTATATCACTCTTCGTTTCTTTATTCGACCACAAATATGTGTATGGCGATGTACCGCCGGTTACACTCACCGCTATACTGCCTTTTGCCCTGTAGCAAATATCATCTTCCGTAACAGCAGCCATGGCTATTGTGTCAGGCTCGGTTATCTCGAAAGTTTGCGACAATTTGCACTGGTTCTCTGTTGAGCGGATATTGACGGTGTACGCCCCTGTATCAAGATTGGTAACAGATGGGGTAACACTATCAACAGACCATTTAAACTCAAATGGCGGGACACCGCCGTTCACAGTAACTGCAATGCTGCCAGTTGAATCGCCGTAGCATTTCACATGCTCAACAACACTATTAATGCTAAAATCGGTATTAATGACACGCAGCGGGAAAGTAGTAAAATTGGTGCAGCCATTAGCATCTGCAAGAACAGTGTATGTAATAATTGCCGTGCCAATCCCTACAGCACGCACAAGACCCGTTACGCTATCTATTACTGCAATACCCGGGGCGCTGCTGCTCCATTTGCCATCCGGCACAGTTTCTACAAGCGTAATAACGGCATCTACACATATTGCATCCTTCCCGGTTATCACCCCCGAATCGGGCAAAGGAAAGACCACTACCGGTTTAAATGCAGTATCGGGGCATGTTACATTGGTAACAATATAGTAAACCGTATCATTACCTGCGCTTATCCCTCTTACTTCACCGGCAGCACTTATCGTTGCATTACTTCCGCCCATATGCCAAACCCCGCCGGCCACCGTATCAGCAAGCAGCACAGTTTCACCCACGCATAATGTAGTATCCCCGGTTATATCTCCTGCATCAGGATAGGCATTTACAGTAACCGGCATGGTTGCGAAACATGCCGAACTCAATGAATAAGTGATCATAACGATACCTGCAGAAACACCGGTAACAAACCCTGTTCCCGTACCAACAGTAGCAATACCCGTATTGCCGCTTGTCCATATGCCTCCGGGTGTGCTATTGTCCAGGTCGGTAGTGCCCCCTACGCATACAGCGGAATCGGGCAAAGAGGTAATTCCGGGTAACGCATAAACTGATAATACCTGCGATGCAGTTCCGGAACACCCCCAGCCATCGGTTGCTACCAGCGTAACAGTATGCGTACCCAGGGCTGAAAAAATGAAGTAGGGCGATCGCAGGTTGCTGGTATCGCCATTATGGTCCCAATGCCACTTATTGATATACGACCAGAAGCTGGAAGAAGTATCTGTCATTTTGATGGTATCGTTCAGGCAAACAGGGTCAGGTATGGCAAGGAACCCGGCCCTAACTCCGTCTACCTTTATAGTATCTTTTCCCAAACTTGAACTCACACATCCTGCATGGTCCGTAATGATCAGTTTAGGCAAGTAGGCGCCCGGTACTGTATAAAAATGAGAAATCGTGTCAGACAATGATGCCGAACTGACAATACCGTCTGAGAAATCCCAGATAATACTGGCTGCAAGTGCAATATTGCTCAGGTCGGCATTAAAGCGGATCTGCAGTGGGACGCAGCCTGAATCTGCATTGTAGCTGAACGCGCCTGCATAACCAAATACTTTTACATGCCCGATAGCTGTATCCTTACACCCGGCAGCATTAGTGACCACAAGCTTCACCGTGTCGTAACCGGGCAAGGTATAAAGGTTATTGGGATGAACAGCAACAGAGGTATTACCATCGCCGAATATCCAGAAGTTAGCAACACCACCGGTACTTGTATTGTGGAAATTAACAGACAGTGGCGGGCATACGGATATCGAATCATCCATATAGAATGAGGCATTGGGTTTTGCAATGCTAATGGTGCTCCTGGCCGTATCCTTACATCCATGCGTTTCAGTAACAACGAGCGTAACGGTATAGGTGCCACTGGCGGCAAACGCATGAGTTGGATTGGCAAGTGTAGATGTGCGGCCATCCCCAAACGACCACAAGTAGGTGCCTGTACTGGAAAGATTTGTGAAGCTCACATTGGTATTTGCACAGGCCTGACTCACAGCAAAGAACCCCGCTTTGGATTCATATAGACTACGTGTTAGTGTTGCAGAATCCTTGCAGCCAACATTATCTGTAACTATCTCTTTTATGGTATAAGTACCCTCCGCTGTATAAGTATGCGGCACAGAAGGCGATCCGGAGATGGCAGATGTTCCATCGCCAAACGACCATCTGTAGCTGGAAAAAGTGACTCCCGGCTGGTCTGTGCTGGAATCGATGAAAGTAGTGGTCTGTGGCCAACAAGGATTAGTTGGCGTTGTTCTGAAATGTACATTGGGCTTGGCTACGAGTATGTAGTTGTTCTTGACGACCGAGTCAGTGCACATATTCTGATCATAGATCAATAGCTTCACCGGGTACCTACCCGGTGTACGATATGTTTCTGTAACGCTTGGTACCTGCGCACTTCTTAAGAACCCTCCGTTTACACCTCCGGGAGTAACCCATCTGTAAGAGGTAGGATTCCCGGATAACCTGGTAGCCGTCAACCTGACCGTATCTTCTCTGCAGATAGCCGTATCTGAAGCTGAAAAGGAGATGACAGGAACCGTGAGGTCTACACCTATCAATGTCGTGTCCCGACACCCACTTCGGGCATTATAAGCTGTAAGCATCGTAGTATAAACTCCAGGACGGGCATATGTATGCACGGGACTGTCCAATGTAGAGGTAGTACTGTCTGGGAAAAACCAAATATGACTATCATCGCCTAAAGAAATATTGTAATAATGTACGGTTCGCGGACAAGACACCACATCCAACTCAGCTTTAGCCTTCGGCGAGTCAATTATTACATAATCTTTCCTGACAAAAGTATCCGGGCACCAGTTATAATACGTTATCAGCGTATCAGACATAGTATCGGGTACTTCAAAATGGTAGGGAACCGTATAAGTTACAACAGTGTTTGTATCCCAGAGGTCATACCCCCATGGATGATCCCCGAAACGCCACCAATACCATATACTGTCTACAGGCCCTGAAATCAGGGTTCTTGTAAAATAAACAATGTTACTATCATAGCACAAATGCCTTGGTGTAGCAACAAACTCCGCATGTGGCCTTGTGCCAACCTTTATAGTATCATGCAGCACTTCCGGGCAACCATTTGAAAAAATAAACGTAACTGAAACAGGATATGTGCCGACTGCTGTATACACATGATCGGCTATAAGACCTGGAGCAGAACCATCTCCGTAATCCCATACAACAGACCAAGGATAGATGTATCCAGTGTCCCGGGTTCCGAGGAACCCCATTAAACTAACACCCCGGGGAAGGTAATACCGAAATGGCAAACATCCGCCATGCAAAAACAATGGAGGGTACTCAAAATATTTCCTCCGACCCATAATTATATACTCATAGTTAGCAGTGTCTTTGCACCCCAACGAACTGTTCGCAATCATGGTAACAATGTATGTCTCGTTTTGGGTATAAGTATGGGTAGTTGTTATCCCTGTGCCTGTTGAGCCATCTCCAAAATTCCACCATACAGTGGAGCCGCCCGGCACACTCGCTTTGAAAGTGGCAAGTACCGGTGCAGGGCAAGGAGAATCCGGAGTTATCTTAAAGCTAATATCCGGTTCAGGCACAAGGAAATTGCGGACGAACGTATCGCTGCAAAAGCTATCGGTAACTATTAGCGTGACAGGATATGTCCCCCTCCGGGTATATGTATGGCTGCCGTGTGTGCTTGTGGTGAACCCTCCCCCATCGCCATAGGACCACCTGCTGCCGGAATACCCTGTGCTGATATTGGTAAAGTTCACAAAGGTATTCACACAGGCACTGTCTGGTCCGGCAAATGCGGCATTCAAAGGGCTTACTTTTATGTAATTAGGCACTACTATGCTATCTGTGCATCCGCGGGAATCGGTCGCGATTAGCTTTACCGTGTAAATACCGGGGGATGTATATAAATGGCTCGGGTTGGAAGATGTGGAACTGCCACCATCCCCAAAATACCATTGATAGGTAAAAGGCCCGGCGCCGGATACAGATGGTGTAAACCTTACCGCCCCTGTATTAGGGCACACCTGCCTTGTTGTAACGCTAAACGTAGGCACCGGCGGTGGCCACAAATGAATGTAAGCGTGTTTTGTGAGCAATGCGGCACAGCCTGCAGAGTTGGTAGCATTCAGTGAAACATTAAAATAACCCGGCAGCGAGTATGCGTGTGAAAAAGATGCACCAGTACCGGTATAGCCATCTCCCGAAGACCATAAATAAGTGACAGGGCCGGGAACACCCGCAGTTGTAGCATTGCTAAACGTGACCGTAGTTCCGGGGCACATCACCGTATCGCTGGCTGTAAAGTCAACAACCGGTGAAGGATGCACCGTTATCACTCTGGTAGCTGTACTTGTGGAACTACCGTTTGTGGCCGTAAGCGTTACTGTATAGGTGCCGGGCGTAAAATAACTTGTACTCGGGTCCCGGAGAGTTATTGGCCCGGAACCGTTGCCCATGTTCCATACATAAGTAGTACCGGACGATGGCGAGGTAGTATTGGTAAATGAAACAACAAGCGGTGCGCAACCGGATAACGGAGATGCATTAAAGCCTGCAACTACCTGGCCCTGCACAATGTGTGTAAACAGGGCAAAGAACAATGCTGATAATATCCAGCGTGAGCGTTGCATAGGGCGGTGCGTGAATCAGTATAAAAATACTAATTTTAAATTAAAAAAGATACATTTTCTAAAAATATGTCGAAATATCCCTTTATTTACCAATGAGCTACAATTTCTGCTCATGCTGCCTTTTCTTCACCATTTCGCTTACCCTGTATATCATTACTATAGTGAGCAGGGAAATGACCACCATGATATATCCAAGCGTATTATAGTGTTCCAGCGGACTGTACTTATCTTTCTGTACCACGATCATCCCCCCTATTGCAGCGGCAATGCCACCTGCTATCTGCTGCAGCGATGAATTAATGCTCATGTACGCTCCCCTGTCCCTCATTTCGGGCACGGCTGTGCTTAAAGCCCCGGCAGGTACCATGCGTGCCATAATACCGATCATCATCAGCACATTGAAGATCATTACCTGCCACAGCGGTGTTGCAGAAAGATTGGTATAGATAACAACTACTATCATCATCCAAACACAGGCTACAGCAAAGAGCCTGAACTTATCTACCTTGTCGCTGAACCGGCCTATAATCGGCATGATAACCAGCGTGCTGATACCTGCTACCATAAACAGCATTGGCAACTGCTCATTGGTCACTTTCAGGTTATTAACGGCAAAAGCACTACCAAAAGGCATCATCATAAATCCGCCGAGAGACAATAATGCCATTGCCGCGAAACCCATTCGGTAGTGGCGTTTGGCAATAGTATGCCAGAGGTGCATAAAAGGGGACTTATCATGCTGCATTGCCAGGTGTTTGGTTATGGGTTGCAGCCGCATAAAGATCATCACAAAAATTAGGGCACCTAGCCCCGCCACCATAAAAAATGGCGACTGCCAGCCCCAATGGTTTGCGATATACAGACTAAGCGGGATACCCAATACCTGGCTGGCACCAAAACCCATTTGCACAAAGCCCATTACACGGCCACGGTGGTGAATATCGAATAGGTCTGTGATGATCGCCATTGATATGGAACCTATAACGCCTCCAAACAACCCGGTTATTACGCGGGCGACGATCAGCAACCAATAGGTATTGGCAATACCACATAACACCGTACCCACTACAAAACCAGTATAGAAGAACAACAGCAGTTTCTTACGATCGTACCGGTCGGCAAAACCGGCTGTGAGCAAACCGGATATACCCGCGCTGATAGCATAGGCCGATACTGCCACGCCAAACTGCTTTGGCGTAAGGCCCATAGACTTCATCAGCATATCGCCCAGCGGCGACATGACCATAAAGTCAAGTATCACAGAGAACTGCGCAATGGCTAAAATAAATACAACAAACTTCTGGTAGCCTGTAAATGGTATGCGTGCAGTGTCTTTTTTCATGTGAGTTTAAAGGGGGGCAAAGGTAAGTTTTATTTATTCTGATGCCACTCCTGCCGCCACTTCATCAAAATATACTCATCAAGCGATGGCACCTGGTCGTTTGGGTGCTGGCTATTATACACCTGCAGTTGCTCATCTGCTTCTGCGGAAGGCGTTATCAACTTACGCTCGTACAGGTTATTCACACTGCAGTAGTGCATTACCGGGTTCCATATGTAACGCCAGAAAGCTTCTGTTACACCACGGGTCAGATAGACATTTTTAATAGCAGGGTTGCGCCGTAGTAGCTGTACAACATCCGTAAAAACAAAATCCTCAAAATTATATGCAATGGCCTTATCCGATAACCCTGCAAATATGCCTGCGTGAATCTTACTGGCCGGGTCTGCATCATCAATTGAGCTGATAAGGTTAGTGATAGCAATCCTGTTATCCCTGCAAAACTGTTTCCATTCTCCAGGTGTTGCATTTATTAACGACTGAGCGCCATACAACACGGGTAACACCTCCCAAAAGCGGCCTGTAGCCGGATGATCGTAGAACCACCTTAATTCATTACCCGCCCATTCCGGGCTGAACGTACCCACTATAAGGGTTGTCGGTTCAAAATCTATCTTTTCAAGATCAAGCTGATCCCGGAATTTATTGTTACATGCCATACTACAGTTCAAATATACTTCACCACAGCCTGATCAAGCATCATTTCCGGTTTTTCACCGAATCTATTGCACGGTAGCTTGCTGCCAGGTTTTCTGATGCCCTGCTGTAATTTGGATTGTCTTTAAGCGCTGCCTGGAAATAAGGTATCGCTTCTTCATACTTTCCTGAAAGAAACAAGAAATACCCTTTATGGTTGAGCAGGTTATAATTGGAGGGGCTATACTTCAGGCCTGAGTCTATTGCGTTGATATAGCCGGTGTTGTCTTTTAAACTGAAATAGCAACGTGCAAGCGCTGTATACCCATCCGGGTCATATTTTTGCAACTGGCAATACCTGTTGAAAAATTTTGCAGCCTGCTGAAACCTACCTTTAGAAAACAGGTCTTTGCCCATGGAAAGAAAATACTCATTGTAGTTGCCAACAGCATATTCCAGGCCGGATTCCATAGCAGCAAATGCGCTATCGGATTCTTCCATTGAGAGGTAGGCATTAGCAAGGTTTACATAAACGTTTGTGTAATCCTGCTTTATGCGAAGAGCCTGCCTAAAATACGGAACCGCTTCCCTGAACTGGCCTTTGTAATATAAAACCGCCCCCATGTTGTGTGCTGCAATAAGCACATTGGGATACTTCCGGTACAGGTCAACCGCAATGGTCTCATTGTTGCGCCATGCTTTGCTGCGTGCATTGGCAAGGTAGCCACAGACCAATGCAAATCCTGCAACGCACACCAAGAGCACTTGCCCCAGGGTTCTCAAATGTTTCGCGCTATTATTGTAAAGCGCATCCAAACCATAACCAATAATGAACAGCAGTCCTATATAGGGCACATAGGTGTACCTGTCGGCCATTATTGCATCGCCGGCAGCTATGAGTTGCAATTCCAGCACGATAGTTACCAGGAAGAACAAGCAGCCAAACACCACTACCTGTGTATATTTTAATGTACGGTAAATGGCAAATGCGAGCAGGATAACAAGCACAGGGGCAATGTAAAAGAGTACCGGAAGCCCGGCTGCAGCATCAGGGTATGGATAGAAATTAGATAAACTGAACGGTACAAAAAACTTTGCAATGTAGTTGAGCAGGGAGTGCGATGCAAAAAGCAGCCGCTGGAAGAAAGGATAGAGATCGTGCAGCAGGTTGTATGCGTGTTGTGCCTTTATGGTGACAATACCCAGCACAAACGCCACAATAAAGAAAGGCAATTTTTCGAGCCAGGTACGTTTGCTCCACTTATAGCCGGTAAAAAGATCGAGCACGAGCAATACAACTGGAAAGATGATACCCGCCGGCTTAGATAATGCAGACAAAACAAAGAAGAGGAAAGTGGCCACCAATAACGAGTGTCTTCTTTCATTCTGCGGTGCAGTATATTTTATATAGGTAATAAGCCCTGCCATGAAAAAAGCAGTGTACAGCACATCTTTCAGCTCAGCAACCCATGCCACAGATTCTACGTGCATGGGATGAATGCCGAAGAACAGAGCGGTGACTGTTGCCACTATCAGCCTGCTGCCACTGAGCAACCAGGCAAACCAGAAAACAAGAAGCACATTGAGCAGGTGAATAAGCAGATTGGCTGTATGGAATACGCCCGGATCTACGCCGGCAATGCGGTATAGCAACGCATAGGCCGTCATTGTAACCGGGTGGTAATTACCTATATAGAAATGCGGCCCGAAAAAGTAAAGTATAGCTTCACCCAGGGGTTTGGAGAGGTCAGCATTATCGTACACATATCCATTGTCATCCCACGAAATAAAATCGAATCCCGGCACGGAAGAAAAAACAAGCCAGGTAATTACAGCAATAGCGCAGGCAATGACAACAGGCAACCAACTTTTAGTTGATTGATCCGGTTGTGCTGTATGATGTGCTGATGTCATAGGAGTCTTGTGCATTAATGTACAAAAAAGTGATTGTTACTGATGGCTTTGCTCATTTTCTTCTAATTCTTTTGGGGGTACATGATACGACAGCTAAGTTATTGATCTACAATAGTGCAATTTACAATGCATCAATTTGGTTGATTCTGTATTGTCGTTAATTTACGTTTGTCCTTTCGTATTTTTTTCTTGCGAAACTCATAATAAAATGCGAACACTATTGAACAGCCCATTACCAAGGCCACAATTGCGGCACCGGTATTATCATTAGCTTCTTTGCAGTAGTCGGCTAGCGAAAGATAAACATATCCTTTACTTTGGATGGCGTAAACTGCTACGGACAACATACCAGAGGGCGTGGTTTGCTCTTTTATGTTACTTTTATAGTCATCTGCGGAAACTTCCATTACAACTGTATCGCCTGCGTAAACATCCTGACCCAACGGCACCCATTTTGCAGCACTGAAGGCATCACCATCTATATTAAAACTACGATTGGGATATTCATTAAGCAGCAACCTTACATTGGTAGCACTTGTAGCATTTCTTCCACGAACCTGCACATCAGGGTTTTCTTCAAGGGTGCCTGTTACAGTAACTACCTGCATTTCGCCAGGAGAAACGGGAGGGCCAAATAACATACTCAACCCAGCAATGATCAGCACAATGGCAATAAATCCAATAAACAGGAAACCAATTGCACGCGCTACAGATGAGAGTATGTGTTTTACAGATGGCATATATCAAAAGTACGAGTGTTTGTCCTGAACCCGAATTTATAGCATTTTGAGAACTATGGATTATGGTGTGTAACATATCCTGAACTCTGGCGCCGTGAACTCCAGTCGCAGACTGGCTGATTGGTTAGACGAGTGCCCTGCGGAACACTCACGCCCTTTGGAAATGAAACGGTACATAAAATGACCAACGTGATAACATACGATGGGCTGTGCATGTATGTGGTTGTAGATGGTGTTATTTTTAAAATGTTTGATGCCGATGCTAAAGTACAGGGAATGTCTTCGAATTAGGGCATGAGTAAATATATTAGCTACAGCATAAAAGAAATGTAAAAAAATAAGATCCCGGATAAAACAACCGTGCAAACGATACCCGTGATGATATTGGCTGTTCTTTCAAACATCCTTATTGCCCCGGTATCTCCTTTGCCATTTTTCATGGCCTTTAACGTAAGAATATCGGCCACGATAGGCAACAGGAACAACACAAACACTATAAAATAGGAAAACCACATCTCTCTCAGGTTGTATAAGAACTCGGACCAACTCCATGTCATGTATGACAGAGCGATAAAAAAGGAGAGCAAATTGAAACTCATCCGCACTACCCTCAATATGCGGGTATCCAATTCTTTTGACCGGCGTCTGCGAAGCCATATAAGCAAAATGAGATTCACCAGCGGCACAAAGAAAAAAAGATAGCACATTGACAAAAAATCCTCGTTACTGGAGTTTCCCCAACCGCCCATGGGCTGACCATATGCCGCCAATGGCGGCAATGATAATAACAATAGCGATCCCGGTTTTATCCGCATTGGTTAGAAATATAGTATAAAATAGTCTGAACCCGAATTAACTGAACAGATTGGCAGTATTCATCTGGCTTGTACGATCTTTAAAAACTTCCTGCCGTTATGAATAAATGTCAACCCTTGCGGCAATGTCTTACTCAAAGCCCTGTCTAAGGATGATGCGTGCTGAAAATAGCCGACAGTTCTGCCATCGCTGAGTGTTACATCCAGGTGCTCGTAAACTATTTCTTTGCCAGTGGCCTTATCAGTTTCGGAAAGTTGCTGCTGCCGTGTTATTTTCCATTTAATATAAGCGCTATGGCGCTTAGACAGAGGCCCATTTGCTTTCGGCCCTATCACAACATAGCTCATTTTAACTGAGTCGTCCCTGAAGATGAACGATTCAATTACAGTATCTTTTGCATCCTGCGCCGATCTGTTCTCAATACTATTTGACCTATACTCCCCCTGGAAGTTATATTTCTGGGCGAAGCCCCCTACGGGCAGCATAAGGAAAATGAAGAATAGCATTTTCATTTCTGAACCCGAATTTATGGAATTTGCTTTGGGGTTAGGCAACTTTATACACAATTATAAATAATAATAAATTATTATTACTTTCAACCATAAATAAATCACTATGGCTGAAGTACAGGAAAATAATGACTATCTGCTGGAGATATGGTCTGCAGACCCCAATATACTCACCACACTGGGAACCAGCAACGTTTTTACAAAGACACATATACTAAACGCAAACCTTTGGCTGGCGCGGTGCGAATATGCATCGCTGGAAACTATAAAGAACGCCCTCAGCGCTGCTGCCTACAAAATGCTGGTTGTTTACTATACCGAAAAATCCGTTTATTATTCATCGAACGTTGCAGACGCTAAAAAGGGCCAAAAGGTTGTGAGCTAAATTGCTAAAACAAAATTCTATGAAAAAACACTACATCGTCTATTTTTTATTGCTTGCCTTGAGTAAGGGTGCGTACGGACAGTTCAGCAGCTTTGACGAAACAGCCTATTTTGGCCTTTCTACCCCGACGGGCACTAATCAAAGCGAATCTATCTTGCTGGAAGCACGTCCTATTCTAAAAGTCCCCCTGTACAACCGGCTCAACAGTGACCTGGGGAAAAGAAAAAGATATTCCCCTACTGCAAGCATAATTTTTGACCCTCAATTCAGGATGTACAACTCGAATTCGAGGCCGGTGAAGATGCCTACTTACCGTATTTTCCTGTCGGCGGGAGTGACCAGGCAGATAGGCAGTGACCTTAACTCTCCTGATGCCCTCATATCGCTGGCGGCAGAGCACGGCCATTATTCTAACGGCCAGTTTGGTTGTGTATGGGGCAGCAGCATGGACAATGATTCAACCTGCATGGCCCTGTCAGCAAATGCGGATAACATAGACGCGCCGGCGATGCTGAACCGCAACAGTGGTGAATACTCCACCAACTTTGCACGTGCAAAACTAAAGCTGATGTATTTCCTGAGGTCTTATCCTATAAACGATGCAGGAAGCACACGTGGTGGTAAAGTAAAGAGATCGGTACAGGGAACAATAGCCTATACCAAGCTGGTTGACTGGCTGGCCGGCGCAGATATAGGCGGCTATGATGACCATGCGCATTTGTTTTACCCAATGAACCAGTTTTATGTGGAACTTGCCTATGAACATTATTTTGCCCACAATAGCAACCGGCATATCAGGATTGGAGCTGAATACTGGTACAGGCCATCGGGCAATGCATTTATTTACCCAAACAATTTTGCCATCACCGGGGCCTACTTTCTTCAAAACAACCTGGGCTTCTTTATAAAGGGCGAGTATGGACAGGACTCTTACAACATACGTTTTGTTGACCAGATAGCGCGGGTTATGGGTGGATTGATGTATCGTGTAGGTGACCGCCTGACGTGGGGACCAAGGAGGCAGTAAAACATATTTGCAACGCATTGCCCCCTCGCAGTTGGATCATCAAAACCCGGTTATAACGACTTTCTTTGTGATGTTGTGTGTTCCATCTGCTATATTTAACAAATATAGCCCTGGCGGCATGCCGGTAATCGGGTATTGAATATCATTTGCTCCTTTAGCGGTTTTTGCAGAGATGGTATTACCAACTATCTTCCCGGTAATATCTGTTAAAGTGATGACCATATTTTCTTCGCCTTCAGCAGCGAATTTTATGTATAATACATCTGAAGCAGGATTAGGGCTTATCTCCGGTGACAGTTCATTATTGTTAACCGTTGCAATACCTAATGTTGCGCTGGTAGTATAGAGAACAGAAGTTACACTCATTCCTGATCCGGATGAACTATCTAAATAAACTTGTAACAACATAAAATGATAACCCGGCATATACCACCTATAAACCTCCCTGGTTGTGCTGTAAGATACCACACCCGAACTCACACTGCTATCATATTGAACGCTCTTAACATGCTGACGCAATACATTGGTGAAGGTGCCGGATGGAAGAATTAAAGTACCATAACCATCTATTTTAACAGAATCTCTTACTATATCATAGCTTATTGAACCCGATGCATGATCAATAAAGGTATCAAGAAAGGATGCATTATATACTACGGGATATCTATGCAACGCTTCAGGTTTATAATAGTATGTATAGTAGCCAAGACTCGAATATTGGCCCAAAACCTCCCATGCAGTGGTATTGGTTGAGTAATAATAATAGTTCGGGGAACTGCCTGCACCCACATAAGAAGCTAAGTTGCTGGCGGGAAAAGAATCACAGTAAGAGGTGCTTGTACAAGTAACAAAATTGTAGGAGTAAGAGAATGTTGTGGTTAATGTGTGAAAATCCCAGGTAACCGTAGCGCCCGCAGCACCCGGTAGTACACCGGCAGCATTACACAAATTAATAGTAAAAATTTCGCCGGCCATTGGATTACTTGTTGCTGCGGTTAGCATAGGCTGGGCGTAGGTAGCTGCCGAAAAAAGGATGAGGAAGAAGGATAAAATGTTTTTCATAAGTTTTTATATTGTGGGTAATTCTGATGCAAAATACGCTAATTTTCCGAAGGCATACGGGAACTTTTTGCCCGTGAATTCCAGTCGCAGACTGGCTGGATTGTTGAGGAGTGATCTTGCGGAATCTGCGCCAGCCGGTAACAGATCTTATTACTTTTTTGCCTTTAGCTGCTTCATAGCTTTTTCAAGTGTTGCAACCCGTTCTTTTAACATTTTAATTTCATCCTTCGTTTTTTGTTCAAATGACGGTACAGTTTCAGGCTTGTTGATGTCTATTTGCCTCATCCGGGCAAAACTATCCTTAGGTACCTGACTTGATCTATCGTCTGCCATACTTTTTTATAGAAACAGTTTAAAATTATGCCATCCGGTATTACCTGGCCCCCGCCAGAAAAAAATGTATGATACTAAGGTGATATTCCTGATAATGGGAAAGTTTTGTTGAATTCAGGTTTGAACTTATATACAATAGTTATCAGGGGAGCAATAAAGGCCACG
Source organism: Flavipsychrobacter sp. (assembly GCA_021155965.1). GTDB lineage: Bacteria > Bacteroidota > Bacteroidia > Chitinophagales > Chitinophagaceae > Nemorincola. The sequence goes on along the minus strand of JAJNBJ010000026.1, from coordinate 5,349 downwards.
CAACGGAATGATTTTTTAGCAAGAACCATAAAGATAAATATGAGAAAACTACATGGCGAAATAATATTAGTTGATGACGACGAATTCGAACTCAATTTTCTTAAAGAAACACTCTCCAATTTATCTTACGAGGCAACGATAAAGTATTTTAACAATGCACGTGATGGCTATGGGTATATAAAAGAGACAAATAACAATATATTCCTGATCATTTGTGACATTCAAATGCACCCGATATCGGGATTTAAATTAAAAGAAACAATTGAGAACGACCCGGAAGTAAAAGCAAAGGCTATTCCATTTGTTTTTGCAACTACTTATGCCACAGAAGAAAATATTGAATTGGCGTATAAGTACAATATCCAGGGATTTTTTGAGAAACCAACCACTCCGAATAAAATGGTTGATTTTTTATCTGTAATTATACAGTATTGGGTTATTAACCAGCATCCTAACAAAAACAAACATGTTTATGACGGCCACACCGAAATCCCCTTGTAACAGAATGTAGATAGTAATACATTAATGAAATAGTAAAGAAAACATTATGAATAAAAGCGGCCCAATTATAGTAATAGAAGACGACGCAGATGACCAGGAAATACTCGAGTCTGTATTCAAGAAACTCGGTTATGAAAACGAGATCGTGTTTTTCCAGGACGGGAATGAAGCCCTATTATTTTTGAATAAAAATGAGGTACACCCCTTTTTAATTCTTTCGGATATTAATATGCCAAAGCTAAATGGATTTGAGCTTAGAAATAAAATTTTTACAAATGAACAATTGGCAACAAAGTGTATCCCTTATTTGTTCTTTACTACCAGTGCCGACAAAAAATCAGTTCTGGAAGCGTATGCCCTGTCGGTTCAGGGCTTTTTCACTAAACCAAATTCTGTATCCGGCATAGAAAATACTATAAAAAAGATCATTGAATACTGGCGGGAGTGCATAGCCCCAAGTGAATATGTTTAGGCATATTGATAGTCCGGATATTCTGCTTCAGAACACCGTCACTTAATGAGGAAATTGTGTAACATTTTCCGGGAATTACATAATGCCTGACTGCTTCAAATAACCCACCTTTGCCTGAGTGAGCAAGGAGAGTAATGGATGCGCAATCCTCTACAGAGGTGAAGAGCCATTTGCACGAGATCATCAAACAAAAAGAAAGCTCTTTGTAAAAGACATTGAGATGAGCAACAACTTTGATAACGTATTTGCGATAATAAAACAGGAGTGCGAAAAACAGAAATCGTTCGCCGAGATCTCGTGCTTCGACCGTGTTGCTCTGGCAGCAGGCATACCTCTTCATAAACTGCCCCTATACCTTAGCCATCTGCAAGATACAGGATTGATAAAATACTCAATGAAAGAGAAATACATTTACCTGACGTCGCTAGGCCATAAACGGAAAGTTATGGAAACTATAGAACCGGCACCGCTTTAATTTGAGCGTAACCGGAATACTGGCGCGAGATAAATGATCCATATAAATACCACGAATGTGGTATTGCACCACATGGCAGTGCGGGTACCTTTGTTTCCTAAAATCAACTAACATGAGACAATCAATTATCTTCTCGTTTTTTATTATTGCCTGCGCATTTACTGCAGGTGCGCAGGTGCCGTACCTGGTAAAAGATATAAACACGGGTACCGGCAACTCAAGCCCAGGACGCATGGCTGACCTTAACGGCACATTGCTTTTGAGGGCCGATGACGGAGTGAACGGATCGGAACTCTGGAAAACAGACGGAACACTGGCAGGCACTGTACTGGTGAAAGACATCAATCCCGGCAGCCCGGGATCAAATATTGGCACGCCTTCCATATTCGACAGTATGTTATTTTTTAAGGCAGACAATGGAACCAATGGTTCGGAACTGTGGGTAAGTGACGGTACTGCCGCAGGAACGTTTATGCTACTGGACATTAATACCGGCAGCGGCAGTTCCAATCCCGACAATTTCGAAGTGGTTGGCGGAGCGTTATTCTTTACTGCCACAAACGGAACAAACGGTATAGAGTTATGGAAAACTGATGGCACCATGGCCGGCACAGTTATGGTGAAGGATATAAACCCGGGTTCTGCAGCCTCTGCCCCTTCCAACCTGAGTAAGGTAGCAACCTTCCTTTTATTTACTGCCACAGATGGAACGAACGGAACAGAACTATGGAAATCGGACGGCACTCCGGGAGGCACAGTTATGGTAAAAGATATAAACCCGGGGGCAACCGGTTCGCTGCCTACACTAGCGTATCCGCAAATAGTTTCCAATGATACGTTGTACTTTTTTGCCGATGACGGCACAAATGGCATCGAGCCATGGATAAGTGATGGAACAGCCAGCGGAACATTTTTACTAAAGGATATCAATCCCGGCAGCAGCAGCTCAAAAACGAGTACGGCAGCAGGCATCTATTTTACAGAGATAGGGGGAAACGTCTTTTTCTCTGCAATGGATGCTACTAATGGAGAAGAATTGTGGAAAACAGACGGCACAGGTGCCGGAACTGTACTGGTAAAAGACATTAATCCCGGCAGTGCATCGGGTTGTTCCGGAACAAGCTGGTTCGCTATGCTTTCTCTTTTGCCCGTATCTACTGATACCTTTTACTTTACAGCCAATAACGGAGTTGACGGATATGAAGTTTGGATGTCGGATGGCACTGCTACGGGCACTTTCCAGGTTAAAGACGTTAATCCCGGGGCCCCTGCTTCATGCGGATTGATCGGATTGTTCATGAAACACAATAACATAATTTATTTTGTTGCCACTACTGCTGCAAACGGATATGAATTATGGCGGACAGACGGTTCTGCTGCGGGAACTACTATGATAGCAGACATAAACGCCGGCACTGCAGACGGAGTAGCTTTTACCTTTGGCTTCCTGACCAACAAATTGTTCTTTGAAGGCAATGATGGCACTACAGGCCGTGAATTATGGGCTTTAGGGTTGCCTACCCCAACTTCGATCCAGGAAAATGCTTTCCACGTTGCTGATGCAACAATTGTTTATCCAAATCCTTCCGGTGGAGTATTTTCGTTCAGGTCACAGACGAAGCTCTCAACCATCGAAATAACTAACCTGACCGGGCAGAAAATTTACTCCGCCGCAGTAAATTCAGAAAAGGCTGAAATTGATCTAAGGAACCAACCCAAAGGGATCTATTTTTACCAGTTGCAGGGCGATAACGGGGTATTGAGTAATGGAAAGATCATTGTTGAATAAATAAGTGGCTAGGCCAATAAAAAAACGCAAGCATTTCGCTTGCGTTTTTTTATTGGGGAGGCTCGAACCGTGGATTTTTACCCGTGTCCGATGAAGGTATTTCTGATGTTAGTAGATTAGAGAAAAAATCTTATATTTATGTGATAAAAACCATAAAAACTTATGAAAAAACTATTACTCGCCTCCCTGCTTATTGCAGGCAATATTGCTTTTGGGCAAAGTACTGTAGGGCTCATCGCGCATTGGGACATGAACGGCAGCGTAACTGATGTTACCGGCAACCTGCACAACGGAACACCCCATAATTTAACACCTACTACCGACAGGTTTGGCCGCCCGAACAGCGCTTATCGCTTCAACGGCATTAACAGCTATGTTACTGCTCCTTACCAGCCCGACCTTAATCTGACCAATTTCACCTTATGTGCCATAGTGAAGGTGATAGGCTACAATGCCGGAACTTGCGAAGTGAATACTGTATTTGATCGCGGTCGGGAATTGACATCAGGCTCATACAGCGTAAGGTTCTATGATAATGCATATAATGGCTGCGGTGTGCTTGATACATCGAAAGAAGTTTTTACGATGATAGCAGGCACGGAGCAACCGGCTTCACAGACTGACTGGCAGTACACACCCAATATAGTGCGCAACACTTGGTACAAGGTTGTGGAGCAATGGGACGGTACTACCTTCAAAATATATGTAAACGGCGTATTGGTAAACAGTGTTACTTCAGCCAGTGGCAGTATGGGCACAAGCATGGACAGCATCTCCATGGGAAAATCGGTCTACAATTCAGCCAGTTATCCCTACTATTTTAATGGCGATATCGATGACATTAAGATATTCAACAGGCTGCTTACCGACAGCGAGACGGTGCACTATGGAGATACCTGCGGTGTTGTAACATCATCGCCCGCATCAACCTCCAGTACCATTGGATCAACGGTTACTTTCACTGTAGGCAGTTCTATAATTGCTGCGTCTTACCAGTGGCAGGAAGATCTCGGCTCCGGCTATACTAATCTCACCAGCGCTACGCCTTATTCGGGCGTAAATACGCCTACGCTCACCATTACCGGTATTACCGCTAGCCTTCATAATGCCCGCTACCGTTGTGTTTTATCCAATACCTGGGTATGCGAAGATACTTCATCATACGCTATACTTAGTGTGTACCCACTAGGAGTTCCGGTTTACTACGTGTCGGCTGAAGTTCGTCTTTTCCCCAATCCTGCCGGCAGCAGGCTGACCATAGAATCTTCGGTGCCGGTAACATCGCTTGTTATTACAAACATCCTCGGTAAGCAGGTTGCCAATATCCCTGCCCGTGGTGACAATACTGTACATGCTGATGTTTCGGGTTTGCCTGCGGGCGTTTACCTGCTGAGGATAAACGAGACCGAGGTGCGGCGGTTTGTGAAACAGTAACAGCGGAGAATTGCAGTAGGACTGGCTGGATTGTTTGAAGCCAGTGATACGGGGGAACACTCACGTTAGATATATATTCGTTATTTCATTCACCAGTCTGGAGACTGACATGCGCGATTGGCGTAGCAAAATCTACGCCCATCAATTGTTTTTGATAGAATACTACAGCCAACATGGGGAATAGCTTATATCGGCTATGAAGAGATAAGCATCAAATTTTGGTGCTTCTTTGCACATATGGCACCTCTAATCATAAAAAATAAAAAGGCGAGTATCAATATTGCAGTGATGCAACAGACAGAAATTTCAGCATTTGAAGTGTATGCCAAACCAGCAAGACTAAAGTCAATAAAAAGTATTAAAAATAGAATAGTAAGAATTGATGTAATAATGAAAGGGGTGAACGCCTTTTTTATACTTACGACACCCGACACCAAATAGATTAGACCCATACTGCCAAAAATGATGAGGAGCACAAAAGCATCTTCTCTTTCACCAGGATGTTGAGGTTCTAAGATAAAACCGATAACTGACATAAATAGGCTTACACCAGCAAGGATAAAAATTAAAACTCGGCTGTAGGGTATGTAAACTGAACTGTGTCACTCACCCTGCGTGTCCCGCCCCCGCGGGGGCGGGACACGCAGGGTGAAAATTTTTATAGCGTCATTTTCATCC
>JAJNBJ010000004.1 GCA_021155965.1 Flavipsychrobacter sp. | reverse complement strand
AATATCATATTTAGATCTTCTGCCTTTTTGACCCTTAAAACCTTTCTGTCTTTCCATTGTTTACACTTTTATGTGTAAGGTTTTTTCAGGACTAGACATTTGTCAGTCATTCAAAGAAACTTGTGCCCCGTGCCGAAAAAATTAACCATCAAGGGCACCCACCCGAACATTGGGAGGCAAAGTTTTTCTGCGCGCGCTAACCACCCCTCCTTCGCTAAAGCTGCGGCGGGCAGGCCCGATCCGCTCAAACATTCGTTTTCGCAATTCGCCATTACAGTGTGAGGTTGCTTCGTTCCTCGCAATGACCGGGAGTTATTATGGTGTAAAGTTCTGAAGGAAATTTTTGCCGAAAAAATTAATTTTCCTTGACGGTACTGAAACTGTACCGTCAAGGTATTTTTGCTATTTGAAACCCGCTGTGGTAGCGGGTTTGAATGATCAAAATTTATTTTTGCAATGCATTATCCCACCTATGTAATGAGATGAAATATCTGCAGGGAAAGGTTACATTAAACTACATCGCACGGATCCCGGCGGACTTGTTTGCAAGCACGCAAGGCATGAGGGAGAGCCTCTGAAGAGAAATACAGAAAAGTTTTTTCCACCATGGCACAATTCACGGAAATTTGATTTTGCCACTACTAAAATCCTGCGGAATTTTACAATGTTCAGACCCGGTTCAATATCGCTGAATATGATTTTATTCATTAAAATAACCTTATATTTGTACCTGGTTAACTATACCATATAAAAACTAAACAACATTTAACCCTCACACAGAACACTTACTAACATTTCAATTACAACTACCGCCTAATGTATATACAGACCACCAAAAACCTACTTATGAAAAAGAACCTGATCTTATTGCTCATTTTATCCGCTGCCATCCCCCTTTGTGCTAAGGAAAACTCAGCCCGGAATGCTCAGATACCGGGTCATGGAAATCCGTTAGGCAACAACTCGCTTCATCATAATAACTATCAGCTAACTGAGAAATTGGCTCCTGGTTCTAATCTGTCTTTTATCGAAAACAAAGGGCAGATAACCGATCAGTTTGGCAATGCGCGTAACGATATACAATTTAAACTGGCGGCAGCTAATGGGCTAAACATATTTATTGGCAATGGCGCAATTCATTATCAGTTTGGTAATTGTGACAACCCGGAAAAATCACAAATTCCAAATTCCAGTATCATCCTGAGCCTGTCGAAGGGGCAAACGCCGGACAACACTCCATCTGCCTACACTATGTACCGCATGGACGTAGAATTAGTAGGCGCAAACAAAAATGCAAAAGTAATAACGGAGCAGGGGCAGGAATATTTTGAACGGTATTTTACAGCAGCATTCGGAGAAAAAGGTGCAACCGCTCATGCTTTTAAGCGTATTATTTACAAAGATGTTTACCCAAAGATTGACTGGGTACTATATACAGCCGGCGACCACTTAAAACACGAATTTGTGGTGCACGAAGGCGGTAAGGTTAGCGACATAAAACTAAAATATGGCGGAGCTACCAACTTAACATTGGATAAAGATGGCCAACTGATCGCAAAAACGCCGCAAGGAACAATTACTGAACAAACCCCGTATAGTTATAATACAAACAAACAGGAAGTAAAATGCAGCTTTAAGTTACAGGATAGTATCCTAAGCTATACCGTAGCGGACTACACAGGCACACTAGTTATAGACCCTACTCTGGCATGGGCTACCTACTTTGGCGGCAACAACAATGATCAAAGTTGGGGAGTGGCAACTGATGGTTCCGGGAACGTATTTATAACAGGATTTACATATGGTTCTGCGGGTATTGCCACATCAGGTGCTTATCAAACTACTCTGGCAGGAATCCAGGATGCTTATATTGCAAAGTTTAACCCTGCAGGATCTATACAATGGGCTACCTATTACGGGGGAAGCGGTGGCGAAAGAGGATATGGGATAGCTACGGACGGAAGCGGTAATGTATACATTACAGGAAATACCTCCAGTACATCTGGCGTGGCGACGCCAGGGGCTTACCAGGTGATTTATGGGGGCGGTATGAATGATGCTTTTATTGCCAAGTTCGACGGTACTGGCACCATTCAATGGGCTACTTACTATGGTGGTAATTTTGATGACCATGGCTATAAAATTGCTAGTGACGGATCAGGCAATGTATATATTACAGGATGGACGGGCAGCACAACTGGCATTGCTACTTCTGGAGCCTACCAAACGGCTTATGGTGGAGGAGTTTTTGAGGCATTTCTCGCAAAATTCAATAGTGCAGGTACTATCCAATGGGCTACTTATTACGGTGGTGCAGCTGATGATGTTGGTTATGGTATAACAACAGATGGAACCGGGAACGTGTACTTTACTGGGAGCACTTCAACCACATCAGGCATCACCACTTCAGGGGCATATCAGACAACTTATGGCGGTGGCGCCCATGATGCTTTCCTTACAAAATTTAGCGGCTCAGGCACCATTCAATGGGCTACTTACTTTGGCGGTAGCAATGGCGATGATGGGTATGGCGTTACCACAGATGGAGCAGGCAATGTATATGTAGACGGAGTAACGCAGAGCACATCTGCCATAGCTACATCAGGGGCATACCAAACAACTTTAGCGGGAAGTTTAGATATTTTTCTGGCAAAGTTTAGCAGCTCAGGAGCTATTCTATGGGGTACGTATTATGGTGGGAGTGACATAGAAAATCAACCCGGAATAGCCTTTGACGGAACAGGGAATATATTTATAACAGGTTTGACGTTAAGCACTTCCGGCATAGCGTCTGCTGGGGCGCACCAACCAGCATTCGGAGGTGTAATAGATGGTTTCCTGGCTGAGTTTAATAGTTCAGGCGCCATTCAATGGGCTACTTATTATGGTGGAAGTGCAGAAGACAGAGGAACAGGGATAGCCGCTGATGGCCTTGCAAATATCTATATATCAGGATATACATTGAGTACTAGCGGAATTGCCACATCCGGTACGTACCAGGCAACTTTTGCAGGAGGGATCGATGCTTTTCTCGCAAAATTTCTTCCAATATCGATTTCAGGTTCCAACTCTGTTTGCGCTGGTAGCAGCATAACGCTAACGCCAACGCCCGCTGGCGGCACATGGAGCAGCAGCAATACTACAATTGCTACAGTTGGCTCTTCAACCGGCATTGTTACAGGCATCGCATCAGGTGTGGCAACGATCTCTTATACGACAGGCTCAGGGACTGTTACAAAGCTGATCACCGTAAACCCATTGCCATCTGCTATTACCGGAACATCAACAATATGCTCCGGTTCCTCAACAACTTTGTCTACCACAACGACCGGTGGCACATGGAGCAGCAGCAGTACAGCTACCGCAACAGTTAATCCCTCTACAGGTGTTGTCCTTTCTATCGGGCCCGCCTCAGTTACATTGGATATCTGCTATATGCTTCCTACAGGTTGCCGGCAATGCTTGCCTATGACCGTTAACGCATTGCCCACGGCTTTCACCGTCACCGGCGGCGGCAGCTACTGCGCAGGCGACCCAGGCCTGCATGTTGGCTTAGGCTCTTCTTCAACCGGCATCAATTATGAGCTATACCGGGGTGGTGTTGCAACGGGCATCATTGTAGCCGGTACTGGCGGCGCCATTGACTTTGGCCTGCACACTATTGCAGGCACCTATACAGTTATGGCCACTATTACAGCCACTGGATGCACAAGGCTGATGACGGGCAGTGTAACAATAACCATTACACCATTACCAACTTTAACCTGTGGCCCATCAGCTATTTGTGTTGGTGGCTCTGTTGCCCCATGCACACCTTCTCCGGCAGGTGGTATATGGGCAAGCAGCAATACTTCTGTTGCCACAATTGGCTCCTTATCAGGTCTTGTGAACGGAGTTGCAACCGGAACGGCAACCCTCACCTACACATCAACAGGCGGATGCTATACAACTTCAGGTATAACCGTTACCACATCACCATGCCCATTGAGCCTGACCAGTGTATGCATTGGCGGGGTTACCACTTTCACCAACTGCATCAGCGGCGGCTTATGGACCAGCAGTAACCCATCTGTTGCAAATATCGGCTCATTGTCCGGAACTGTAACAGGCACGGGTGCCGGAACTGCTATTATCAGCTACTCACTGGGTTCTTCATCATGTACAGTAACAGGCACTATGTCTGTAACCTCATCAGTCGCACCAATCACAGGCCCTACATTTGCTTGTGTCGGCTCTACATCTTCATTAAGCCACACTACGCCCGGCGGCACCTGGAGCAGTAGCAATACAGCTATGGCAACAGTTGGCACTACGGGCATTGTTACAGGGATAGGCACCGGTATCGTTACCATTACTTATTCAGTTACAGGCTGCACTACTACAAAAACAATAACCGTACATGCCACACCGGCTACAATAATCGGCCCGTCCCACACCTGCCACCCAACCTGTATTACAGAAGCCAATTCTGTTGGCGGAGGGGTATGGAGTGGCACCTCTACAATTGCGTCTGTCGGATCAACATCAGGCATGGTTTGCCCAACAATGACCGGAGTTGCCACAATAACTTACTCTATAGGCGGTTGTTATGTCACTAAACCCATTACAGTATATCCTACCCCAACAGTTATAACAGGCTCAGCCACAGTGTGCGTGGGTGCAACCAGCGCTTTAACAAACGGGTTAGCAGGTGGCACGTGGAGCAGCAGTTCAATTGGTATCGCTACTATAGGCAGCACAGGGCTGGTTACAGGAGTATCTCCGGGCACCACCACCATCAGTTATACCATGAGTTCGGGCTGTGCCAGTTATTTGACCATAACGGTGACCACAGCACCGGCTGCTATATCCGGCACATCTAATATATGCCCGGGCTTATGCAGCACCTATACAAATGCAACCGGCGGAGGCACATGGAGTACGTCCCCAACTGCAGCCGGAACAATACATGCAACAACAGGGTTGTACTGTGGAATTGCAGCCGGCCCTGCAACGATCAGCTATACGATAGGCGGCTGCAGTGCAACATTCCCTGTAACTGTATCTACAGGCCCTGCGCCAATTACCGGCACCACGAACGTATGTGTAGGGTCAACAACCACTTTAAGCGATGCAACACCCGGCGGCACGTGGGCCAGCAGCGATATTTCAAGGGCCACCGTTGGTTCAGCAACAGGTATAGTTACCGGTGTATCAACCGGCACTATCCTTATTTCATATACCGTTGGTATTTGCCCGCCAGCGATCGCCCCGGTGATCATCAATGATGTAATGCCGATTTCCGGTACACCGGTTGTGTGTGTCGGGCAGACCATGTACCTAACCAATGCTTCTCTTATAGGCTCATGGAGCAGCAGCGACATCAGTAAGGCAACTATTAATTCTTCAGGCTTGGTGACGGGCATGTCGGCAGGCACAGCCACAATTACTTACATGATGCCAACCGGCTGCTTTGCCACTATGGTGGTAACAGTTAATCCGGCGCCAACTTCTTTAACAGGCCCATCAACAGTATGCGTAGGGCAAACAATAACACTTGGGCCGGGTACTTTATCGGGCGGCACATGGATAAGCAGCAACACTAATGCTTCAGTTTCATCAACAGGCGTTGTTACCGGTGTAACCGTTGGCTATGCTACCATCAGCTATGTACATACGGCAACAGGTTGCTTCGCCACCAGGGCCATAACTATCAATGGTACACCACCAGCCATAACAGGCGCAGATGATATCTGTGTATCCACATGCGCAACATTTACAAACCCGCTCGCAGGCGGCACCTGGAGCACTGCTTCATCGGCAGCAACCGTCGGCCCGTCATCCGGCATTGTATGCGCCGGGGCGTCTGCCGGCAGCGCCGTTATTTCCTACACTACTCCGGGCACCGGCTGCACAGTTACCAAACCTGTTAATATAGTATTGCCGCCTGCTACTATTACAGGGGCACCAGGTATATGTGCATTTAGCTCCACTACTTTAACCAGCGCCACAACCGGTGGTGTATGGACAAGCAGCAATCCTGTTGTGGCATCAATAGGCCCTGGCAGTGGTATAGTTTACGGCAATACTGCCGGCACTGCCACTATAAGTTATACATTAGGCTGCACCACCACAAGAGCGGTCACTATTAACGTAGCACCGCCAGCCATAACCGGCGCTACAAATATCTGCACAGGTATTACCACACACCTTGGCAACCCATTAGTTGGCGGCAGGTGGTACAGCAGCGATACTACAATAGCCACAGTCGACTCCCTCACAGGAATAGTTACAGGCAGAATTCCCGGCGCTGCTGTTATCACTTATGGATTAAGCAATGGCTGCTCAAACTCAGTCACCGTTACCGTTAGCCCCGGCATTGCACCTATTACAGGAATAAACAGGGTTTGTGTTGGTACCTCTACCCTCCTGAGCGATGCCTCACCGGGCGGTGTATGGTCGTCTTCAAACCCATCGGTTGCAACAATAACAGTGTCCGGACTTGTAACAGGAACTGCTATAGGCACAACAACTATTAGCTATGTAGTAAGCGGTATATGCCCTGTTACGATGGTGGTAACAGTCAATCCTAACCCGGGCACAATAACCGGCGCCACTGCAGTATGTGCTGGTTCTAACATAACCTTGAGCAATCCTGTAAGCGGAGGCTTATGGAGCAGTGGCAGTTTGTCTTTGGCAACAGTTAATTCCACATCCGGGATTGTAACCGGGGTTGCCGCAGGCGTTGCAGATATCACTTACTCTATGGGTGTTGGTTGCGAGGCCGCTACTTATGTTACGGTAAACCCATTGCCATTACCCATTTCGGGACCTAACAGCGTTTGCGCTGCCGGCACGTTCACCCTCACCAATGCCACCGCAGGCGGCACATGGAGCAGCAGCGTCTCATCCATTGCTTCGGTCGGCTCCACCGGCATAGTTACAGGTTCTTCTGCCGGCACTGCATTGATAAGTTATTCCATCAGCACAGGCTGCGCGGCAACTCATCCAGTCACTATTCATCCCATGCCCGGCCCAATTGCAGGCGCTTCTGCTGTTTGCCTGTCGGGCACTATTACATTATCCAATGCTGTTACCGGCGGTACGTGGACCAGCAGCACTACCGGCATCATGACGGTTGGTTCGTCTTCAGGAGTTGTTTCAGGCATAGCGCTTGGATCAGCAACAATTACTTACCAACTTCCTGCAGGGTGTTATGTTACCACAACACTTAGTGTTACCCCACTGCCATCAGGATACACTGTTACCGGCGGAGGCAACTATTGTGGCGGAGGCACTGGTGTAGCCATTGGTCTCAGCAGTTCTTCAGTTGGTGTCAACTACATGCTGCGTCTTGGCGCCAGTTCAGTTGGCCCTTTCGCGGGAACAGGTGGCGCTATCAGTTTTGGGCTGCACACTTTAACGGGCACATACACTGTTACCGGCACTAGTACCGCAACTGGCTGCACTGCTACAATGATCGGCTCTGCAGCGGTAGGCATTACGCCATTTGTTGTACCGGCAGTGTCATTCACCGCTGTGCCGTCAGATACTATTTGCAGCGGCGCTACGGTAGTATTTACGCCAATACCGGTAAACGGCGGCTCAGCCCCGGCATACCACTGGAGTGTAAATGGCATATCTGTGTCTGCAGCATCTACTTATAGTTTCATCCCTGCCAACGGCGATATTGTGAAAGTGAAGATGACCAGCAATGCTATGTGCCCGTTGCCTGACAGTGCGATTTACCAGGATACTATGTCGGTAATACCTTTCGGAACCCCGGTAGTGAACCTAGTTCCTGTTCCTAACGACACTGTATGCCAGGGCACAGCCGTTACCGTTAATGCAGTTACTATTTTCGGTGGCACCGCACCAGATCACAGGTGGATGCATAATGGCACATACGTGGGCGGCACTTCATCATATAGTTTTGTACCCAACGACAATGACGAGGTATATTGCATCATGACCAGCAATTATCCTTGCCGGTATATCAGTATAGATACCAGCCAAAAGGTTGTCTTTACTGTTGACACCCCGAAATTGCCTTCCGTTGTCATTGCAGCTACACCTGGCACTACTATTGAACTGGGACAAACCGATACGCTGTATGTGATTACCGATGCCGTAAACCCAACTTACCAATGGTATATAAACGGTATTCCTGTTCCTGGCGCTACAACCAATACCTATATCAGTAGCTCATTCAGCTACCCTATACCGGATTCTGTTAGCTGCCTGGTGACCAGCAATGATGTCTGCGTTGTAAGTGCGCATAACTGGATCTACATAACCGTGATCCAAATAGATCGTACAGGAGTAGGTAGCATAAGTATGAACACTGATATAGTTATATTGCCTAACCCGAACAAAGGGGTATTTACTATAAAGGGACACATAGGCTCTGCGACAGAACGGGAAGTATCAGTTGAAATAATTAACATGATCGGGCAAACGGTATATAAAAACATAGCAAGTACAACAGATGGAAAAATAGATGAGCAGGTACGCCTGTCCGAACAGTTAGCGAATGGCATGTATATGTTGACACTTCGCTGTGGTTCTGAGAACAGAATGTTCCATTTACAGGTGAACAGGTAACTCTCAGGGAAAAACTTATCCACATATGCATTTTCACTATTCAACGAGTGAAAAAAATGTTTACTTTTCCTGAAAGTACAAGGGGTACTTTAGTAAACCTTAAGTTTATGAAACCACAAGTACGTGAATTACTGGTTACAGCAAAAGTGGCGCAGAACTGGAACGATCACTTTAATGAAAAGGTCGAGGAGCTAATGGTGCTTGTAAACAAAGTGGACACAGACAAGCAGGTGCTTGAAGCGGGGGAACTGCTCGATGTGTACCATAAAACGAAGCAAAAACCTAAGCCCCGTAAGAAAAAGAACACAGATTGCTGCGATAAACCCTTTGAATTTCTTGTGTTCTGTAATTAATCCAGCGGCCTGTTCAGAAAATCTACGAACGGCTTCATTGCCGAAAATATCTCCAGCGTCTTCTTTGTAAGCGATTTGCTGCTTATCTCTTCATCACTCAGCTTACATCCTACGGTATAGCCTTTCATTTTTAAGTATTCTATTGCCGGGTTGTCTTCTTTATATCCTTGCGGCACCTTTGTCAGTTGCTCTCCCTCTATTTTTTTAAAATACTTTTTAAACTTCTTGTCCTCAATGATCTTTTTGAAGTCATTGAAATTATAGTCGATCTCCTGCCTCACTTGCTTTAACAATGGAGGCTCTGGTATCCATAGTCCCTCGCCTGCAAAACTTTTACCTCCGGGCTCAAGGTGCAGGTAATACCCTGCACCGGGATATTTACGCCCACCCTTGGCGAAGAACGCACCAAAATGGGCCTTGTAAGGCGTTTTGTCTTTTGAAAAACGCACATCACGGAAGATCCTGAAAATGCAATCTTTCGCCTTTTGCTCCTTAAAAACCGGCTCAGCTTTCGACAAACCACTGAGTATATCCGCTACCAGGGCTTCATGGTCTTCTTTTGCCGCTTCATATTTGTCCCGGTTCTTGTCAAACCACGGCTTATTGTTGTTCTTTGCCAGTTGCTTAAGAAAAGTGATGGTATTCGCCTGTAGCATATTTTTTAATTTTTTGCCTTTACCAAAAATAGAAACTAATTTGATAATCACATATGGCAGTATCTTTAACAACTGTAAATGACCACACAAGCTCCTGTTTTAAAAAAACTTTCCATAATTGCGCTTGCAGCAATGGGCGTTCTGCTGGTTGGAGCGATCATCCTTTATAAACAACGTATTCTATTTGCCGATGCGGCCTACATAGTTTTCAATATTATTAACTACGAACGGACTTCCATCCAGTTCAACCGGTACGGCTCATTTATCACCCAGATCTTTCCATATGCCGCTGTAAAGATGCATTTGCCGCTAAAACAAGTGCTGATATTATACTCTGCCAGCTTTAATATTTTTTACTTCCTGGTAGCAGGCGTATTGTACCGGTGCAGGCAATATGCCCTGACCATTTTAATGGCGCTTTATTATTTCCTTATCATCAGTTCTTCCTGGTTCTGGACAAATAACGAAGTGCACCAGGCTATAGGCTGGATGTTCCTTTTCTATGGTGTCACCATTTACATGGGCACCCGGAAGGCGAATATTGTCCTGATCAGTGTAGCGTTTTCGTTGCTGGCATTTATTACCATTTTCACCCATTTTGTTGTCATTATACCTACAGTGTTTTTATGGGTTTACTTTATAATAGAAAAAAACAACTGGCCATTTACCAAACGTACCACTATCTTACTGAGTGCTATCCTTGTCGCCATTATAGCCTATAAATATATTGATGCAACCGGCCCAATGCCATCCTATGAAACCGGACACCTGCATAACCTTACCCATTTCTCAATAAAGGATATCATTAAATCATTCAATACGCCCGTAGTACGTGTTTTTGTATACCGTTGCCTGGTGAACTATTGGGCAGCAACCATCATCTTCATCATTGGTATGGTGGTATTGATACAACAAAAACAAAAAGCGCTGGCAATATGGACGATAATTTCCTTTATAGGCTATCATATCATCATGGGCCTCACCTATGGCGACCTGGACAAGTATGTGCTACTGTTCCATATTGAGAGTGAATGGGCTAGTATAGGTATTATTATGGCTGTCACATTTGTGTTTTTTGTTTTGCCTAAGCTATCCTATCGAAATGCTGCGCTTTTGCTGACATTCATTTTCCTGGCAAGAATGGCCTACATAGCCTCTGCCTTCCCGGGTTTTAACCAACGCATCCCCTTCAATGAACAGATCATCACCCAGATGAAGAAAAAGGGCCATACAAAGCTGGCGATTGTTAGCAACTACAACCTAATGACCATCAATAAACTCACCTGGGGTATTCCTTATGAAACACTTATAACCTCTGCCATGCGTGGGGAAAAGCCACAGTCTTTCTTCTTTTTTGTAAACCCCGATGAGACGGCTACTATTGAAGCAGCCAAAACCCGGAAACAGTTCTTCAGTGGAAACCTGTTCGATAATATCAGTTCCCTGAACGCCAAATATTTTCTAATAGACACTACCGCCGTTTACCAGGTAATGACCTACGAAGAACTGATGCAATAACAGCAAACTCACTAATAAACAGTACTTTAGCATTAGTATAAATACAGGATGACAGCCGGTTCCACAAATAATGATCTTTCACGTTACACATTTTTGTTCTGTGCTGTTGTCATGTGTTATGCCTCTTTTTTCTTTTATCCACGGTGGAAAAATGCAGGCTCTGAAGCAACAATATCGTGGGATGTCTCGGGATACTATTGGTATCTTCCTTCTGTTTTTATTTATAACGACCTGAAACACCAGGCCTTTAAGGATGATATACTGAAAAAGTACTTGCCAACGAATAACCCGACCGATTTTCAGCAGGCAATACGGCTGGAAAATGGCGATTATGTAATGAAGTATGCCTCCGGCATGGCAGTTATGTACCTGCCATTCTTTGCAACAGCGCATTTCATTGCACCGGTACTCGGGTATCCGCAGGATGGCTTTTCCGTGCCATACCAGTTTGCTATCCAGTTTGGCGGGTTGCTTATTTCCCTCATCGGCCTATGGTATTTGCGAAAGCTGCTTCTGCTGTTCTACGAGGATAAAGTAGTGGCGATAGCCATATGCATACTGGTCATCGGCTCCAACTATCTCAATTATGCAGCCATAGACTGCGGCATGTCGCATTGCTGGCTTTTTACAGTTTATGTCTTTCTTATATTGAACACCCATTATTTTTACCAGACCTTTAAAACCAAATATGCGTTTAGGATCGGTTTCCTGGTTGGCCTGGCAGCCCTTACCCGGCCCAGCGATGCTTTATCTTGTATAATACCCCTGTTTTGGGGGCTCGATAGCCTTTCTATATCTTCAATAAAAAACCGCTTTACACTTTATTTTAAGCATTTCAGGCAACTGCTACTGGCAGGTCTGGTTGCATTGTGCGTACTTTCTATACAGCTTATCTACTGGAAATATGCAACAGGCCACTGGTTATTTTACAGCTACGACCAGAACCAGCATTTATACTTCCGCTCACCTAACTTTTTCGACTATACTTTTAGTTACCGCAGCGGCTGGCTCACTTACACGCCCATAATGATATTTGCATTTATTGGCATCATCCCGTTCCTGATGCGTGGCAAGAACAGGATCGCTATAATCACCTTTTTCTTACTGAACTATTACATTGTATGCTCCTGGAATATCTGGTGGTATGGGGGCAGGGCAATGGTGCAGAGCTACCCGGTGCTCATATTCCCTGTTGCTGCATTGGTGCAGGTTTCCATGAACAGGAAATTAGCGCTTGTCCTCTTTTCTATAGTTGCTGCCGGATTTATGTACTACAATATCTGGGTCACATATGCCTATCACAAAGGCACTATCTATGATGCAGAAATAATGTCGGGCGCCTATTTCTGGAAAGCAGCAGGCAGGTGGGATGCCGTGCCGGAAGACGTTACGCTGTTAAAGGACAATCCTGAGATATTTGAAGGAGAACTCAAAAACAGCCGGATTATTTATCGGGGGCTTATTGATAGTATTTCACACGAGAAATATTTAATAAGGAAGAGCTTAGTGCTTACTAAAGAACACCAAATCAGCCCTGACTATGTTTTTCCTTTTGCGGATAAAAATGCAGAATGGCTAAAAGTTACCGCCTCTTTCCACTGCACAGAAAGGGAAACCAATATATGGAAGATGGCACAGTTTATTGTCCGGCTTAAAAATAACGGCAATGTAGTAAAGGAGAACATGGTTCGTGTTCACAGGGTGTTGCACGAGAACGAGACAAAACCCGTATCGATCTTTATGAAGTTGCCTGACGCCAGTTACGACTCTGTGACTATCCTCTTCTGGAACGGCGATAGTGAGTACGATATACAAATAAGTGACCTAGAAGCTGCTTCTTTTAATGAGTAGCACCCGCTAATTACCCGGATAAAAATATTTATACATCTGCTCAATAAATGAGCCATCGTAATTAAATCCTTTAAAATTTGCAGGTGTATACAATGCCACTATATAATCAGCTTTCATTAATTCCTCCTGCCAGTTGTAATTTACGATCTCTTTACTGGGTGCCTCTCCCGACAATGTTTTTTCCGTCCAGACCACATTAAAGTAATACCACACCTGCCAGTCTTTATTCACGCTTTGCATCAGCCGGTCATCGAGTAAGGTCCAAAGAAAACTATCGCCTATATAAACTGCTTTAGGCAATGCCCTTTCTCCTTCATAACTAAACCCATATTGCGGATAACTAAACCGCTCACTTTTAAACCGGCTGATGAGGTTCAGGCCCTTGGCAAGGTCTGCATCTGTCCTCCTGGCTTCTTCAGTATAGTCGATCACATTCCACGTTAACGCAGGCATACGAATACTCCGCTCTCTTTCTATATACTTTATTATACTGTCGCAAACCAGCAGCGATCCGTATACCGTCCAATGAGTGCCAAGCCGGGAAAAAAGCAAATGTTTGCTGGTATCCTTCATTCCCAGGAACCATGCATTAATATCTAATTGCTTCACGCCCAGCGAATCTCCAACCCGTTTAAAAGACTCATAGTTTGTTTTATAGTTCGCCAGTTTCTGCTCCAGTTCAGAAGGAAATTTATCCGGAAAAAATCTTGCTTTTGATGGTGCATATACAAATAAAAAGGTCTTTCCCAACTTACCCAGTGTATCCTGCACTTTCTTAAGCTTCATCATAAGGCTGGTAATGATCCCGTCCCCCATGTAATCAATGCCGGAATACTCATCGATGTACATTTTTTCATACAGGTAATTGTCTTTGCCTATTACTACATTGTTTGCATGCAGTTTATTAAATAACCTGAAATCCACCTCGTTATTTAACCGTACAAGATCTGGCCGACAACCCGTATTATCATTCAGGTATAGCTCTTTTTGTTTTTGGTATGACCCATCGAACCATGCACTTAAGGAAAATGATACATCTTTTGCTTCCGTTACAGCTCCATTTATTTTCCCACTCTCAAAAAAGGGTAAAGAATGCTGTAACATAGGAAAAGTAACGATCAGGAATAGGACAAAAAATAAAATAGTCTTCTGCATGGCCCTCCTTCTTACTTTTTAGCCGGGTAAAAATAATCATAAGTTTGCTCAATACAGCCATTACCCAAATGAGCCAGGTCCCGAATCATTCCCGAATATTTTAAAATCTGAAATAAATGAATGGGTTGAACGTTGAAGTGGTGATCCTGGCGGCAGACAAAATGAAAAGCGCCAAAGCTACAAATGCCATCAGGTAATACCGCGTCATAGTATATTCTTCGTAAAAAACTTTTTTTTGGATCCATTCCCCCGCCTTCGGCAAAGTAAAAAATGAGAAAAATCCTGCAATGGCCAGTGTTACCAGGTATTCTTTATCAGGCGCCCAGGCTGCACTGCCAGCATGCCATGAAAACATACTTTGCAAATAACTCAACGATGGTTTAAAGTACTCTATTCTGAAAAATACCCACCCTACGGCTACTACAAAGAAGGTGTATATAAATGCTGCCTTGCCTGCTTTAGCCAGCCATTTGCCGAGGAACAAGCGCTCTGCCACAAGAAAAAAACCATGATATGCGCCCCATATAATAAATCCCCATGCAGCACCATGCCACAGGCCAGATAGCAGGAACACCAACCATAAGTTAAAGAACAACCTGCGCTTGCTTTTTACCCTGTTACCGCCAAGGGGTATGTATAAATAGTTACGCATCCAGTTACCAAGCGTTATATGCCACCTACGCCAGAAATCAGTTATAGAAACCGCTGTATATGGATTATTAAAATTTTCCGGGAAGCGGAAGCCCATCATCATTCCCAGGCCAATCGCCATATCAGAATAGCCCGAAAAATCAAAATATATCTGGAAGGTATAGCTTAATGCGCCAAGCCAGGCAGTTGTGGTATCCAATGTTGCATAGGGCATATCAAATATCCTGTCAGCCGCTGCCCCCATAACATTTGCAATAAGTACTTTCTTTCCAAGCCCTATACAAAATCTGTACAACCCCTTCAACCTGTTATCAACAGTTTCATGAGCCGTATGGTCATATATCTGGTCTGCAAAATCATGATACCGTATTATAGGCCCGGCAATTAGCTTGGGGAACAAAATAATATACATTTGGTAATCCCAGAAATTACGCAATGGCTTATGTACTCCCTTATACACGTCTACCACATACGTCAGCGTTTCGAAAGTGTAGAACGAAATACCTATGGGTAACAGTATCCTTTCCCACGTTAAAGGCCTGGCTCCAGCAGCATGCAGAAGGTGATTAATATTATCAACAAAGAAGTTACTGTACTTAAAATAAAAAAGAAGCCCAACGTTAATGCACAAAGAAAGCAGCAGCAAAAGCTTTCGTTTATTCCGCGATGCAGTGGCAGCCATCAGCCGCACTACATAAAAATCAACAACTGTTGTACCTAGTATCACGAATATGAACAATGGCGCACCCCATGCATAAAATAACGCACTGCCAAATAAGATAACGGCATTTTTATATCTTTTATCAGCTAAATAATAAAAGAAAAAAAATAGTGGTAGAAAATAGAATAGGAAAGTGATACTACTGAATACCATACCAGAGTATAATTATGGCCGAAGATGCAAAAAAATGCTGAAATCCTGTTCATTCGGTGGTATTGAGCTAAACTATTTAACTTTAACCTATGCAAACTATGCTCTCAATAGACATACCGCAGCTACCACAACCCATTATTTATACCGATAACATTATGCTCATAGGCTCTTGCTTCACCGAGCATATATACGACAGGCTGCAGCAACATAAATTCAAAGTATTGTCTAACCCGCATGGCATTCTTTTTAATCCCCTAAGTGTTGCATCCAGCCTTGACGGTTATATTAACGGCAGGATTTACCAAAAAGACAGCCTTTTCTGCTTAAATGAACTTTGGAACAGTTGGGACCACCATACGCGTTTTTCCGATGTTGATGCTGATACCGCCCTAAATAACATCAACAGCTCACAGGCGGCAGCAACTGAGTTTATTCATAAAGCAGATTGGGTCATCATTACTTTAGGTTCTGCGTTCCAGTACTATCTAAAAGAGAATGGGTCGCCTGTCGCCAATAACCACAGGGCGCCTGCACAATGGTTTGAAAAAAGGCTGTTAGCTGTTGATGAGATCGCAGCAAAACTTGGTGCTACCCTCCACGGTCTTTTTGCAGCCAACCCTCCGGCAAATGTTTTATTCACGATCAGCCCGGTACGGCATATACGCGATGGCGTGATCGACAACAACCGTAGTAAGGCACGGCTTATAGAAGCCGTTCATATACTGTGCAGCCAATTTGAGCAAGCTCACTATTTCCCCGCTTATGAACTAGTGGTCGATGTGCTCCGCGACTACCGATATTATGATATTGACCTTGTACACCCCAACTACCCGGCAACAACTTATGTATGGGAGCGTTTCGCAGAGGCATGTATCTCCCCTTCTGTACATGATATTATGCAGCAGGTGCAGGATATAATGACGGCACGCTCGCACCGTCCGCGCTTTCCGCAAACAGAAGCACATAAAAAGTTCAAACTGGCTTATGCTGAAAAAGCAAAACAGCTAATGAATAAACATCCCTACATCAACCTAGGTGAAGAACTAAAGTATTTCCAGGGTTAAATTGAGCCATTGCGCTATTGAGCCATTGCACCATTAAGCCTTTCCTGCTCATCCCTGCTTTTCTTATCCAGTATGATGAGCATTGCCAGCGGGATAAAGAACAGTGCGGCAACTTTGTGTGTTTCTATCAGCTCCGAGAAGAAGTTATTGACAAAGCCTACGGCTATGGTCATGGCAAGCCCAATGGTAACCAGCCGGTAGAACCTGTCTTTGAACCGGTGGTATATCCGCTGAGCCTTCGCGAAAATGACGACAATAAGCAGCGCATAAAGCAGCATGGCTGGCCACCCTTGTTCCACAAGCATATACAGAAAATAATTGTGTGTGGTAGAATGTTCAGGGTTCCTGCTCACATAAGTCTGGAAGGAGGTTACCGCATAGGGTTTATAATAATAGTAAAATGCCCTTGGCCCGTAACCTGTTATCGGGCGGTCGTTACTCATTCTCACAGCCGCTATCCACCGGTACAGGCGCTCCATCGAAGACATATCTTTGCCCCGGAACGTTGCAATAAGGTGATCGGTAAAGTTCTTGTGCATAAAGGTCTTGTTGTAATCCGGCCTGAACTCTATGTATTTATTATTGGGCACCAGGTAGCACATCAGCAATATGATCATTGCATAAAATGCAGGCATGATCCAGTTCACCAGTTTCATACGGATCGCAAGGCCTACCACAACCGCAAAGGCAATACCCACAACGGCAGCACGTGCATAAGAGAATATGATACCCGCTATGAATATCAGGATAATCACCAGCAAGGTAAACCGGGTAATAAGCCCCCTCCCCTTTGTCAGAGGCCAGGCTATTAATAATAACGGAAAAAACATGGAGATAACCGTTGAGTAATCAACGTGGTTATAGTAAAGGCCCGTCATTGACTTCTGCACCTTGTCAAAACTGAAGTTCAGCATTGAATGGTGTATCAGTATGACAATTATCGTGATGAGCATCGGTATCAGCAGTACCATGAACCCTTTAATAAAATCCTTTTTCTCGCGGAATATCCATATGGGCAGAATGAAGTAGCAAACCAGCAACCAGGTCTTTGCCAGCAGGAATTTCATGGAGAAGAACAGCATCTTAGAGAAGATAACGGCAACTATCGTCACTATATACTGAAGCACCACTATGAACACGATCCCATCCTGCCACCACCACTTAGGCAGCGTATCGGGGTTCCTGAAAAACACCAATGAAGACAGCAGCAGCAACATCCACATGATGGGTTCATCAGGCAGGGTAATGGCCATTGTATCATTAGAGAAGTTGATCTGTATAGATGCGGGTATTGTGAACAGGAATATCCAGTAAGCCAGTTGCCAGTTCACGCCCAGCAACACAACATACAGAAAAGTAACCGGCGCCAGCAGGATGTAATAATTGCCCGTATAGGCAAACAACATCACCGACAGCAGCAGAAACGAAAATGCCGCTATATTGAACCAGTTATTTTTTAGTGCAGCTATCATCCCTTCAGTGCGGCATTCAGCTTACGGAAATAAGCCATCATTAATACATATATAGTGCTGAAGAACAGGCCAACAAAACCTGCTACTATCAGCGTCATGGATAGTGAGGGGCCTGTAGGCGCAGTTGGCGGAACAGCCCGGGTAATTACTTTGAGGTATTGTATCGAATCACTGACAGTAGCAGAATACTCATTCATTAACGAGATATAGTGTGCCCGGTCGGTTACCAGTTGGTCTTTTATGGACTCAATATTCTGTACCTCTTCCATTGCCTTCCCATAGCCCTTGCCGCCTCCTTTCATATCGCCGGTGATCACATTTTGCCTTGCAGGGCTTATGATGTTGTAAATACCATATTGGTCACGAAGGTTTGCCAGTGTATCTGTCATTACGGCAATAGCGCTGTCTAGCTCTTTCACTTTCATCCCTACCGAGGCCCGCATCCCTGATTTCATTGCCGTATAATAATGCCTGAAAGATTCCTCCAGCACCTGCACTGCCATGTTCACTATCCCGGCAGCATCTTTGGGCTCATACGCTATATAGGTTACCACAATGTCTTTGAACTCTGTCCGCTTCAGGTTAAAGTTCTTTGCGAATACCGACATATACCTAGCATGAGCGGTATCGTTGCTGATGCTGCCAAACTTGTATATCTTATCAAAATCGCAATTCCTGATGATCCTGTCCCTGACCGTATCTGAATTTCCA
This sequence comes from Flavipsychrobacter sp., assembly GCA_021155965.1. GTDB lineage: Bacteria > Bacteroidota > Bacteroidia > Chitinophagales > Chitinophagaceae > Nemorincola. The sequence goes on along the minus strand of JAJNBJ010000004.1, from coordinate 204,096 downwards.
AGTGCTGTGACCCTATCCAGGTCATCATCGCCGCCAAAATAATCCACGTAGCGTGTTTCCCTCGTCCTGAACAAAGTATGGCGGTCGCCATATAGTGGGTTGTTGACCAGGAAACGCGCCTCTGCTTTGTATTTTTTCTTTTTGATCAATACAAAAACCGCCCCAAGCGCCATCGCCAGCACAGTCATAATAATGATCAGGCGCTTTTGTTTTTGTATCGCCCTGATGGATTCTATCAGGTCAAATGTTGGTGTAGCCATTTGATTTATAATTGGGTGTGTGTTAACTATCTAAAAAATATTTTATAAATACTTGCTTTTACCAGTTCCGGCCCTGCCTCCTTATATGGTCTGCAAATGCCATCAGCATAGTGCAGAAAAAGAAACCAAGGAACGCGCTCGCCAATACTGTATACATCCCCCCTATCCCTTTAGGGCTTACCGGCGTACGTGCTATCGAAACAACCTTCAATACCGGCATCCTTTCCGACTCTGTGCCTGTCATATATTGGTTCACTAATGCCATTTGTTTTGCGCGGTTGGTAATTATCTCATCCTTCATCGACGCTATGTTCTGTATCTGCTCCAGGCCTACCGGGTAATCTTTATTCCCGTTATCTTTTACGCCGCTCAGCATCAGGTTATACCTTGCCGGGTTAATAAGGTCGTTGATACCATAGCGTACACGCAGAGCCACAAGGCTGTCGGTCAGCGCATTGATGAGGCTGTCTTCATCTTTTATCCTGTCCATCAGCGACTGGTACATTCCCCTCCTCATTTCTTTATAATACTCGCTGTATTCTTTCTCCAATACGGCCACACATTCGTTGGCAACAGCAGCAGCCCGTTCCGGCACAACATCCGTATAGCTCAATACCAGGCTCTTGAACTCGGTACGGGTAATATTAAAATTCTTCGCAAACTTCCTTGCCACCTGGTCTTCCCCTTTGCGGTTCGTTGCATCTATTCCGTACGCTTCGGCAAGCTTCATATTTTTTATCACTTTGCCCTGCACAATGTCTGCCTCCACCATCATCATTGCCCTGTCTATATCATCCTCATTGGCAAAATAATCTATCAGTTTAGTATCTGTATTATATATATAATTGCGGTCGGCATACATAGGGTTCCTGAGCACAAATTCCGTTTTTCCTTCAAACTTCTTCGGCCCGGCCAGATAGAATACCGCCCCCGCTATTGCAGTGGCAAATGTTACTATCATTATAACAACCCTGTGCTTCCGGATGCTGTCTACTACATCCGTAACCCTTAACCCTTGGTCTGACATCCCTGTATTTTCGTTTAAAGCTTAAACTTATAAAATTTATGGCAAAAGACGGCAGTTTCGCCACTATTATTAGATGACCGTTTCCCCTGCCTGCATTTTCTCGGCATTCTCTGCAAACTGGAGTGCATCTATCATATCTTGAATATTTCCATTCATAAAGTCGTCAAGGCTATAGATAGTCATATTGATACGGTGGTCGGTTACCCGCCCCTGCGGGTAATTATACGTCCTTATCTTGGCCGACCTGTCTCCCGTACTTACCAAACTTTTCCGCCTCCGGCTTATCTCGTCCTCCTGTTTGCGAACCTGCTCTTCATATAAACGCGTCCGCATCATATTCATTGCCTTCTCCCTGTTACCTAATTGTGAGCGTTCGGTCTGGCACATCACAACAGTGCCTGTGGGAATATGCGTTAATATTACTTTCGTTTCTACTTTGTTCACATTCTGGCCCCCGGCGCCGCCACTCCGCGCGGTTTCCATTTTCACATCGCTATCCCTCAGCTCAAAGTCAATTTCTTCAGCTTCCGGCATTACGGCAACTGTGGCTGCCGATGTATGCACACGCCCGCTGGCCTCGGTTGCAGGCACCCGCTGCACGCGGTGTACGCCACTTTCAAATTTCAACGTACCATATACATCCTCACCTATTACCTCCAGCTGCACCTCTTTAAAACCACCAACCGTACCTTCAGTCTCTGATACAATCGCTACACGCCATCCCTTGCGCTCGCAATAACGGGTGTACATGCGCAACAGGTCTCCTGCGAAGATACTTGCCTCGTCCCCCCCGGTGCCGGCACGCATTTCTATAATAGCGTTCTTTTCATCCTGCGGGTCTTTGGGGATGAGCAGGCCGCGGATCTGTACCTCCAATTCATCCTTTTGCACCTCCAGCTTTTCCAGGTCGTCTTTTGCCATGGTGCGCAGGTCATCGTCACTTTCAGTTTCCAGCACTTCCCTGGCAAAATCTATGCTATCTATACAGTTCCTGTATACCTTATATACGTCCACAATTTTCTCCAGCTTGCGGTATTCCTTGCTCACCTGGGAAAACTTTTTGTTATCATTCACTATCTCAGGGTTGGTAAGCGCAACGCCCAGGTCGTTGAACCTGGCATTGATGGCTTCCAGCTTTTCTACTATAGAACTCATTTTTTATAATATAATTCCGTTTTCACGGGCTGCGAAGTTACGGCGATAATATGTGTATTCAAATTTATGCCTGCATAACAAATGTTCTCTCATTTAGTGGCCGCTTACTTCCGCGACAGATTTTTTTGTGTAAAAAAAATGTGGCTGTTGCAAAACAACAGCCACACTACCAAAAAGTATCATTATTATTTACTCCACAACCACCCGCGCCGTTCTCCTGCCATGAGCAGTGTTAGCGCTCATCAGGTAGATACCCGCAGGCATGCCGAATGCAACTTCGGTTTGCCTGTTTGTAGTGGTGGTAAATACTTTCACTGTTTCACCCAGCACATTGGTGATCACTACATCCACCTGCTCATCAATGGTTGATGTCATCAGGAAAGTGAATGAACCTGAGCTTGGGTTAGGGAATACTCTGAGCAATACATCGTTAGCTGCCACAGGGCTGATGCCCACAGGATGGCAGAATGTATCTGCCATCACCACTACCGTACGCATTGCGGTGTCAAAACCGCAAATATTGGCTACTGTATAAGTGACCGTAGCAATACCCACATGGTGGCCCACTACCACGCCTGTAGTATCCACCAGCGCAACCGTGCCGCCGGTTGTCCACCAGCCGCCCGGCTCTGTGGAGTAGAACGGGTTAAATTCGTTGATGCAAATAGTATCGGGGCCTGATAATGTGCCTGCCACAGGAGTGGTGAGCACATTCACTGTTTTGAGCGCCGATGTGGAACCGCAAATGTTTGTTTTGGTATAGCTGATGGTCACCGAGCCTACCGACACACCTGAAACAACACCCGAAGTGTTTATGTTCACAGAAGAGTTGCTTCTCGCCCATGTGCCGCCGGTTGTGGCATTTGCCATGGTAATGGTTGAACCGACACATACTTCGTCCGGCCCGAATATTGGCAATACAGCAGGCACATCGTTCACCGTAACGGGGCGCTTTACAATATCTGTGCCGCATGAATTAGTGACGGAGTACATAACCGTATCCACACCCACAGCCACACCGGTCATCACACCGGTAGTGCCATCCACCGTAGCCAGCGAACCCACAAAGCTCCAGGTACCGCCTGCAGCCGTATCTGCAACTGTAGCCGTAGCGCCAACACATACCTGTGTAGCGCCTGTTATAGTGCCTGCACGGGGCAGCGGATTAACACTGACAGGGAAAGCAGCAACATCGGTACCGCACATGTTGGTGTAGGAATAAGTAATGGTATCAAGGCCGGGGTACACACCACTCACCACACCTGATGTTGATACAGAAGCATTAGTGTCTATTGTACCCCATACGCCACCCAGCACTGTATCTATGAGCACCATGGTGGATGCCTCGCACACTACCGATGGGCCGGTGATAATGCCGGCATCAGGCAGTGGCACAACAGTGAACGGGAAAGAGGCCGTTGCGGTTCCGCACATATTGACAACAGTATAGTAAGCGATATTAGTACCGGCAACAAGCCCTGAAACCACACCACCGCCTGTAATAGAGGCTGTGGTATTGTCTACTGTCCACGTTCCGCCGGAAACAGTTTCGGTGAGGGTAATGGTTGACGCCACACAAACATTGACGGGGCCGGATATAATGCCGGAGTCAGGCAACGGGTTAACCGTTACGTAGTGGTATGTAGTCGCAGAACCACAGGTATTGAACACAGAATAAGCAATGGTATCGGTGCCTGCACTCAGACCGGAAACCACACCGGAACCGGTTACAGATAATACCGTAGACATTGGGGTCACAACGTTCCAGAAACCGCCCGGGGTTGGGTTGGTCAGTGTAATGGTAGCGGCTTCGCAAACATCAGGCGGGCCTGATATAGCACCTACCATCGGGGGCGCATCTATCGTGATGGGATAAGTTACCGTGGTTGTGCCGCATGGCTCCGTAACAGAATAGCTGATCACATCCGGGCCGGTGGAAACGCCAACAAAATCGCCGGGGGTCATGCCGGGGATAGTGCCTGTACCGGAACTGGACCAGGTACCACTGGGCGTAGCATTGGTATAGGTTTCGGTCAACCCGATACAAATAACGGGAGAGCCGCTGATGGGGGTTACATAAGGGGTAAGTGTCACTGTTACCTGGTGCGTGGCAGTTGCGGTGCCACACATATTGGCAACGGTATATTCTATGGTATCCACACCTGCCGTTACCCCTGTTACGAAACCTGCTGAAACGGTGGCATTAGGGTTGGAAGCCGACCATGAGCCACTGCCCACCGAGGGCGTAAGCGTGATGGTGGAACCTACGCAAACCGCAGTGGGGCCGCTGAGCGTGCCTGCAAAGGGTAAAGGGTTAACCGTAACCTCCGCAGATACCGTAGTGGTGCCGCAGAAGTTGGTAACCGAATACATAATGGTATCCACACCTGCGGTGACGCCGGTAACATCCCCAGTTGAGCCAACAGCAGCGTTGCCGTTAGTGCTGGCCCATGTGCCGCCGGGGGTGGAACTGGAAAGCGTGATCATAGAAGCCACACAAACATCCGGCGCACCGGAGATAGCGCTTACCGAAGGCAGCGGGTCAATAGTTACCGGGTGGCCTACGGTAGTGAAGCCGCAGCCGTTCCATACGGTGTAATTAATTGTAGTAGTACCACCTGATACACCAGTAACCATGCCTGACGCATCTACAGAACCTACGGAAGGATTGGCTGAGCTCCATATACCGCCCGGAGTAGTGTTGACAACAGTGGCAGCCGCTGCCTCGCAAATATTTGCAGGGCCGCTGCTTGGGCTTACCACCGGCAGGCCCGATGTGCAGGGCACTATAACACGCGCACGGGCGCCCTGGTTAAAATAAATTTTTCCCGATGGATCTACAAACAGATTGGCTGGATTGGGGCTAAAATTAATATTAGCCGCAGTTGCCGGCTCCGGATCGGCGTAGGGAGCCACGCTTCCGGTTCCCGCAAAAGTGCTGATAATATTGGTGGCCAGGTCCACCTGGCGTATCCTGTTATTCAGGACATCACCTATATACAGTTTGTTAACGGTTGCATCGTAGGCAACGCTCTGCGGCCTGTTCAATAACGCGGCAGATGCCGGCCCGCCATCTCCGCTAAAACCAGGAGTAAGTGACGTGCCGCAAAAAGTAGTAATAATGCCACCAGCATCTACTTTCCGGATGACATTGTTACTGAATGTGGCTATATACAAATTGCCCGAAGCATCCATGGCAACGCTTATAGGCCTGTGCAATTGCGCAGCAGTTGCAGGGCCGCCATCGCCTGTGTGGCCTGCGCCGCCAGCACCGGCATAAACGCTGGCTACCCCCCCGGGCGTCACCTTCATCACCCTCATACTCGCAGCCCCAAAGCACGCAACATATAAATTTCCGGAACCGTCGAAGCACATGCCTGCCGCGCCTGCCATTAACGTTGTTGCAAACGTGGAAATATTGCCAAACAGGTCCACTTTGCGCACACGACCAGTTCCGCCATTTTCACTGATATAAACATTACCGGAAGCATCAACAGCCAAACCTTGCGGTGCATTTAAAGTCGCCGCCGTTGCAGCTCCTCCATCGCCAGTAGAACCAGCAACATCCAGGGTACCTGCAAAAATCGTTATGATCCCTGAGAGATCAATTTTTTTAACGACTTGGGCACCCCTGTCAGCAATGTATACATTACCAGCCGCATCTGAAACTACAGCATACGGTGTAAGAAGGGGCACGGTGGTAGCCGAAACACCACCTGATGATGTATCAGAAATACCATTTCCCGCAATTGTAAAAATAACCTGTGCATTGATGGGATTCGTATAGGTAAGTGCTATTAAGGCAATAGCAAAGCAAACTACCTGTTTGTAGATTTTGTTCATCTGAATATAATTTATTTGTTCAGGCAAGATGGAACTCCCTTACGGTCGTTTCATATAACCATTCTTTACTAGCTCAAATTTAAGTAAAAAATGGCTATTATTTGTAAAAAAAATCGCACACCCTAAAACCTCACCCCGACCCTCTCCTGAAGGAGAGGGAGGTGTTATTAAAAAAAACATTAACCCTCATCACTATTTCATCGCGGTTTTTTCTTTTTCCAGCTCAAAAAGGCTGTCGCGGAGGCGGGCGGCTTCCATAAAATCAAGGTCTTTGGCGGCCTTTTCCATGGCTTTGCGGGTTTTGGTTATCAGCTTGTCCAATTGGGCGGGGGTGCGGTATTCGGCGCCCTCTTCAGCCGCAACGGGCAACGGGGTATCATGCACGGCATAGCCACTTTTTTCATCATATCCCTTAATATCCAGCACAGACCCCTGCAGCATTATCTCCTGCACAGATTTTTTGATGGTCGTCGGGGTAATGCCATGGGCGGCATTGTATGCTAACTGTTTGTCGCGGCGGCGGTTGGTCTCGTCTATAGTGCGGCGCATGCTGTCGGTCATCTTATCGGCATAGAATATCACCAGGCCATCCACATTGCGGGCAGCGCGCCCCGCCATCTGTGTCAGCGAGCGCTCATCTCTTAAAAACCCTTCTTTATCTGCATCCAGTATCGCCATCAGCGATACTTCCGGCAGGTCAAGCCCCTCGCGCAGCAGGTTCACACCCACCAGCACATCAATAACGCCCAGGCGAAGGTCGCGCAAAATTTCCACACGCTCCAGCGTATCCACCTCCGAGTGGATGTATTTTGAGTTTACATTAATGCGCTTCAGGTATTTATCCAGCTCCTCTGCCATTCGTTTGGTGAGGGTGGTTACCAGCACACGGTCGCCCTTCTTCACGCGCTTGTCTATTTCATCCAGCAGGTCGTCTATCTGGTTCATGCTCGGGCGTATCTCTATAGGCGGTTCCAGCAGGCCCGTAGGCCTTACTATCTGCTCCACCACTACCCCTCCGCACTGCTCCAGCTCATACTTGCCGGGTGTTGCACTGATGAACAGCACCTGCGATAGCTTCGATTCGAACTCATAAAAATTCAGCGGCCTGTTATCCAGCGCCGATGGCAGGCGGAAACCAAAATCCACCAGCGTCATTTTCCTCGATCGGTCGCCACCATACATGCCGCTTATCTGCGGAATGGTAACGTGGCTCTCATCAACCACCAGCAAAAAGTCGCTCGGAAAATAATCCAGCAAACAGAAAGGCCGCGCACCGGGTTTTCTCCTGTCCAGGAATCTTGAGTAGTTCTCAATACCGCTGCAGTAACCCAGCTCCTGTATCATCTCCAGGTCGTAGCTCACCCGCTCTTTTATACGTTGCGCCTCTATAAATTTTCCAAGGCTCTTGAAATATTCCACCTGCGCGGTCATCTCATCCTGTATCTCGTAGATGATCTGGCTCATCTGGTCGCGCGGGGCAATGTAGAGATTAGCTGGGAATATTGCCGCATTCTCCATTGTGCCGATACGTTTACCCGTATCGGGCTCGAAGCTTTCTATCTCTTCTATCTCATCTCCAAAGAAAGTTACGCGGTAGCCATAATCCACATAAGGCAGGTTCACGTCCACCGTATCGCCATTCACACGAAAAGAACCACGCCCAAAATCTCCCTGGCTGCGGTTGTATAATGAGTTCACCAACTGGTGCAGGAAGTGGTTGCGGCCCACATTATCGCCCCTGCCAAATCGGATGATGCTGTTCTCATACTCGGTAGGGTTACCAATACCATAGATACACGATACCGATGCCACTACAATAATATCCTTTCGCCCGCTCAGCAAATTGGATGTGGCGCGCAGCCGCAGCTTCTCCAGTTCTTCATTTATAGACAGGTCTTTCTCAATGTAAGTGTTCGATGTAGGCAGGTATGCCTCTGGTTGGTAATAATCGTAGTACGACACAAAATATTCCACCGCATTATCCGGGAAGAATTGCCGCAGCTCGCCATACAGTTGCGCCACCAGTGTTTTGTTGTGCGTAAGCACCAGGGTGGGTTTCTGAACTTTGTCTATCACATTGGCAACTGTAAATGTTTTACCGGAGCCGGTAACACCCAGCAACGTCTGGAACTTTTCTCCCTGCTCTATGCCCTCCGCCAATTGCCGTATCGCTTCCGGCTGGTCTCCGGCGGGCTCGTATGGGCGGTGGATATGAAAATTCATGCGGCTGCAAAGGTCGGGAAATTATCGGAACCCCAGGCCTGTGTACCTGCACACCTGTTACTTTATTAACGTCACATTCCCTTTCAGCCTGCGTGACCCGTTATCATAATTTGTTTTATACTCCATGGAATACATATATACACCCATATCCTGAACTATACCATTCCATGTCCCGTCCCATGAAGCCATATGGCTGTTTGACCTGAAAACAACATTCCCCCACCTGTTATATACTGAAAGAGAAAATTGCTCCAATATACATCCCGCCTTGCTGACCACAGCCAGCAGGTCGTTCACACCATCCCCATTGGGGGTAAATGCGTTGGGAAGTGACACACAATTACATTGATGCTCACTTACTTTAAAGGTATCGGCTACAGAGCAGCCACCTTTTGCAATATTCACCCAATAGGTGCCCGGCGCAGCAACCGATATAACAGCATCATTCTGGTCCGTGCTCCACAAGTACGACGAACCTGCGGGCGCAGCCGGATCTAAAACAATATTAATTCCTGTTTCCCAGCAATAAGAAATATCTTTCACAAAAGGGTCCAGGACTATTTCACTTACTGCTACATGCTTTGTCACTGCTAACTTACAATCTGGCGAATAACTGTAAGAAATAAAATTGCCTGCATTGTTTACACTTATCGCGGCATCTTCACTGCCTGTATTCCAAAAAAATCGCTCATAACCTTGCGGAACAGTTATCGTAGTACTCCCATCCGGGCAAAAACCTGTCTCTTCAAATAGCTGTCCACCGGGAGGGGTAAATTTTGCAAGGAATATGTTCCTGCTCACACCCGGGAACAAATGCAGGGTATCATTTGCTACTGCAAATGGCGCTGTAGTATTGTTGAAATTCGAATAAAGATAAACGTTACTGAAGCTATCTGCCGCCACGGCAGACAATGCTACATCTCCCGACGGTACTTTATACGCTGTCAATAGCTTTCCCGCATCATCAAACTCGGCCGCAAATACTCCTCCTGTAGTATCCTGCAACACTGTAGTATCCAGCATCACACCACCCACCTTATCATACCCACCGCTGATCCATATCTTATTACAAGGCGTAATGGTAATTCCACGAACAATATTTGAATTGGCGAAATGCGCTGTTTTTTGAGAAAAAGTTTTTAACCATCTCGTATTTCCGTCCCTGTCAACAGAAGCTAAAAAACCCGCAGTACCCAATGTAGGCAGCACTACAGAATCATCGCCCCATGTCATGTACGGCCCATGGGTGGCACCACCGGTGATGTAAATATTGCCTGTCGAGCCGGTTAAAATGTTAGTTGGCTCTGCGTAGCTTGGGCTGCATTTTGCCCATATAGAGTTGCCTGCTGTATCAAACGCCGCATAATAACTGTTCTCTGTCCTGGAACCCGGCATAATAGGCGGACCAACATAATTGAGTGTATCGCTGCCAATGCCAAAGCCCTGGGAATTGAAGTTACCGGTAATATATACCCTTCCCTTACTTACTTCAATTCCATTCACTTCATCATCAAGGTCACCACCATAAGACCTAAACCATACCGGCGCACCATCATTCGTATATTTTGCAATGAAAATATCATCAAACCCCGGGTGTGCATGAACAACCGTATGTGGCCCAAAAGTTACGGTCGAATCTTTAATAGAACTTGCTATGTAAATATTATCCTGCCCATCCACAGCTATCCCACCCTGCATGGTAAAATGATAGCGCAGGCTTCTTAATGAAAGTGACCCTGTCCTCATCCAGGCAATATCACCCGTGGGCGCTATCTTAAGCAGAAAATAGTTGCAGGCTGCAATACCTATGGCCCTTAAATGAAACCTTGGATTTACAGCATAAAAAGAATCAAACCGGATACTATCACTTAAAAAAGCACCGAATAAATACACATTACCTGAATGATCTGTGGCAATATCAATAGGGAATGATGTGCCATCCACCCCACCCTTAACCCATGCAACGTCCCCGGTCATTGTATACTTAACTATTATAGCCTGCGGGTTGATTTCTGTAACACTACCGGCATAAATTACGGAATCATAAATGGCTGTATTGCCTATCCTGAGATTATTACTCCAATTCACTATACTGGTATATATGCTGTTGTCATCACCTATTGCAACAACACCCGAGTTGATACCTCTGTGAGCCACAGTTGATATTGGCTCTGCATGACCAACAGTTCTTGCCCAAAACCAATTTTGCGCATGTGTGGGGGTACTAAACAAAAAGACAATGCATAAACTGCGAAGCAATTTCATAAGGATAAGATTAGGATAGAAGTGTTTCCTTATTATCTACGGTATATAATTGAAATGATCACCTATCGAAGCAAACTCATTCCCACTATCATCAAAACGCCGGCCGTCCTTAAATATTGCATGCAGCACGTAGATGAAAATCCTGACGCAGACAAACAGCTCTTTACTTCAACAGCGTAACGTTCCCCTTATGGTCGAAGCGCTGGCCGTCTTTGAAGGTGGCGTGCAGCACATAGATAAATACGCCCTGGGGCTGCATTTGGCCATTGTAGCTGCCATCCCATCCCCTGCCATCAAGGCTCTCTGTGGTGAAGATGAGCTCGCCCCACCGGTTGTAGATGTCCATCCTGAAGGTGGTCAACCCTCTCGTCAGCAACTCGCGTGGGAAAAAGTAGTCGTTCATGCCATCGCCGTTCGGTGTGAACGCATTCGGCAGGTTGATGTAGCAGTCGTTGAACACCTCCACAGTATCTGTGGACTGGCAGCCGTTAATGTAAACAGTTGCATAATACACGCCCGGCTCTACTACGTTTATTTCAGCGGTTGTTTGTCCCGTACTCCACCGCCAGCGCGCATCTGGGTCATTGATATTTTTATAGTCTCCCAGCCTTATCGCCACACTGCCTTTGCATATTGATGTATCGGTCCCAATGTAAAGCCCCGGGCTGCCATACACTACGAACCTGCGGCTTGCGCTGGTATCGGGGCATGCGCGGTAATCGGCAGCCACCGTCACAGTGTATATGCCTGCACCATCAAACATGTGCGAAATAGGGTTCACATTCCTGATACTGTCGCCATCTCCAAAATGCCATATCACGCTCCTCAATCCTATATCGGTATAAATGCCTGTAAAAGTGATGCCTGTTGCCTTACAGATAACACTGTCTGTCGCCTTCATGCTGATAACGCTGATAGAATCCACCTCCAGCAGCCTGGTGGCGGTATCGAAGCAAGGCACATAGTTGGTAACGGCAAGCTTCACATTGTACTTACCTGTATTTGGATAAATATGCGACGCATTAAGCGTTGTTGCAGTTGCACCATCACCAAACAGCCATACATACCTCATATCCACACCCAGCGATGTGTTCGTCAATGCCACGGATTCTCCCTGGCATATGAAGCTGTCGGGCACAGCATTAAAGCCTGCATTGATGAGGTTATTAAGCGTTATCGACTTGGTAATACTGTCGTAACACCTTGTGTTGGTAATGATCAGCTTGATATCGAACGTACCGGGGCTGTAATACACATGTATAGGATGTGTTGCAGCGCTTATACCGCCATCTCCGAACGACCATGTATAGCTAAGGTCTGATGCAGGCCACGATTTATTAGTAGTAATAAGCGTATCGCCGTCGCAATCCTCACGGATAACATAATCAAAATCGGGTATTATCGGTGGTTCCTTCAGTGTATCCGGGCCTAAGGCATTTGATACACATACACCTGCTGTTTTAGCAATAATGTTGGTATAAACCCCTTTGCACAGGCCTGTAATTACCACCTGGCTATCCGGCGGAATAATGAAACTCACCGGTGGCTGCGGCACACCATCCCTGTCGTAATAGAAGGTATCCGTCTGCCCGGGATACACGCCAAATATCCTGATGAAACCATCGCAGAAACCACACTTGGTCGGCCCCCTGAAAGTGTCTGCGCGGATAGTGAACGGCGGCACGGTAAGTGTGATAGGCCCAAGTGAGTTGGACACACATACACCACCGGTGCGCGCAACAAAGTTATCATACACACCATGGCACAGGTTAATGAGCGTTACCGAGCTGTCCGGCGGTATAGTAACAACAACCGGTGTTTGCGGCACGCCGTCTTTTGTATAACTGATAGTATCCGTCTGGCCGGGATATGCGCCATATATAGTTATAGTACCATTACAGATGCCGCAGTAAACCGGGTTGGTGTGCGATAATGCGCGTATAGTGAATGGCGGCACCGTTAATGTCACCGGCCCCAGCCTGTTGGATACACAAACCCCGCCTGTCCTCGCAATAAAGTTATCATACACTCCGTGGCATAACCCGGTAATAGTGATGGTGCTGTCAGGAGCTACAACAGCTATGAACGGGGTTTGCGCAACACCATCTTTTGTATAGCTCACCGTATCCCTCTGGCCGGGATATGCGCCATGTATAGTGATCCTGCCATTGCACACACCGCAATAATCAGGGTTCCTGAAAGACAATGCCCGTATGGTGAACGGCGGCACGGTAAGCGTTACCGGGCCAAGAGTATTAGATACACAGATGCCACCGGTGCGCGCTACAAAATTCGCATATACCCCGGCACAAAGCCCTGTGATCACCACCTGGCTGTCGGCGCCTATTGTGCGTATTACAGCAGGCTGCGGCACACCATCTTTGGTATAAGTAATTGTATCGGTTTGGCCCGGATACAAGCCATACAACCTGATAACGCCATTGCATATACCGCAATAAGATGGATTGGTGAAGCTTATTGCACGCATGGTGAATGGCGGCACTGTGAGGACAGCAGGACCCAGCCTGTTGGATACACAGGTTGGCCCTGCCCGTACTATTACATTATCATAGGTGCCCTGGCACAATCCTGTGATGGTAATAGTGCTGTCGGACCCTACCAGCGATGCAAAAGGAGGTTGTGCTATACCATCTCTTGTATAGCTCACGGTATCCGGCCCACCCGGATGTACACCCCATATTTTCACAGTGCCATTACATATACCGCAGTAAGCAGGGTTGGTTGATGTAAGCGTACGTATGGTGAACGGCGGCGCTGAAAGTGTTACTGGCCCCAGCCTGTTCGACACACAAACGCCTGCAGTCCGGGCAATGAAGTTGTCATAGGTGCCGGGGCACAATCCTGTTATAGTAATAGTGCTATCCGGGCCTACGAAGCGTGACACAGCAGGTTGCGCAATTCCGTCCCTTGTGTAGTTTACGGTATCTGTCTGCCCGGGCCGCAGGCCATATATCGTTATACTGCCGTTGCATACGCCACACCATACAGGGTTCACAAAGCTTAGTGCCCTCATCGTAAAAGGCGGGTTGGTCAATACGATCGGGCCCGCCGGGTTGGATGTACAATAATAATACGTTGTGGTTATGCTTGCATATGTGCCGGCCAGCAACCCTGTGAGCAAAATGGTACTGTCTGGTGCCACCGTTCTCGTTATCGGTGTCTGCCATATGCCATTGAAGGTATACTTAACGGTATCCACAGCGCCCGGCACCAGGTTATGATACAGCCTGATGGTACCATCGCTTGCACCACAATACGTGGGATTGGTAAATGTGGGCGTAAGCGATATAGGGGTTGGCCCCGCAATAGTTATAGGTACGCTCGCCCGGCACGAAAAAGCCGCAGAGGAAAATGCAGTTATTGTAAAAGAACCTACAGGAATGCTATCAAGGAATGTGCCTGTTACTCCCGTAAATGTCTGTATGGTATCACCCGGCCGCGATACTTTAATTATCCAGGGTGAGCCGCCACCGGACGGAATAATATTTACTGCTGCACGCTTGGTACATGTCGCAGATGACAGGATGGAAAAAGTAACAGCAGGCTCTGTAAGTATTGAAATAGTGTAGGCTATAGTTTGCGTACCCGCCAATGGGCAGTTGTCATCTGTGAAGGTGACGTAGAAAGTGTAAATACCGGGCGTCACACCGGTAGACGTCCAGCTGATGGTGCAATGCGGGTGCGGCGTACCATTACCCGTAGTTGTGAACGTACAGCCTGCCGGCAACCCGGCTACGGTAACTGTTATGTTATTGGTAGTATCTGCCTGCGTGGGGTCCATAAAAATAGAAAATGGACCTGAATTACGGCAGATATGAAAATGGGTGGCGTCATCAATAACACCACTCCCTGTAGACCTGTCCAGCCGGCCCGTTGGTGGGGTGTTCGTACACGTCTGCACAAGAAAGGTCATTTCCCGCTGGCTGGTCCCTACGAAAGTGCCAGCCCTGAACTCTCGTATGTTGTACACCACCAGCGACCTCTGCAGGATATCGGGGTGAAATGCGAGATGCCCTGTACGTTGGTCGAAAGACATTGTGGTTACGCCAAGTGGCGCAGTGGGCGTGTATGAACCGAGATAGGTTACAAAACCTCCCGGCGTGCTGGTTGTTGAACCAGCCTCACCACGCACAAGGAAAAATCTCAGGCTGTCGCCATCAGGGTCAATAGCACCCGGATTATAGTTATCATCGTTATCAAGACAGAAAAATGGAGTAGGCACATTCGAAAGCGTTGGGCTCGAATTGTGATACGTGGTATTATTCAGGGTATCAACCAATTGTGTATAGGTTACAGGACTGCTGGAGATATTTGTTATCGACAATGCCCTTCCCGCAAGTGAGCCCACCCCGGCAAGCTGCCCCGTAAAAAGGAACCTCCAGACTGCTGAAGGGCCTGACACCGTATAATTAAGGCTGTAAACAAACTTTTTTATCCCGGGTATAGTGTAGGTAACATTCGTGCATTGCGTATTTGCCATATCTGCAGGGCAAACCGGTGTAATTTCAACACCCGTTGTTGGCGGTTGTATCGCAAGGCGGATGGTCGTCACATAGGTGGCGCCATTGTATATGTATATTTCGGGTGCGTTTGAGGAAAGTGCGGCAAATGCGGAAGTTGTTGCGGCAGAACCACAGTCAGCATAAGCGATCAGCGTGATCTTATAGGTGTTGCCCGTCACCCAGGTATAGAACAGGTCCATGCCTACCAGGTGGTTGGCATAGGTGCATATACTCGCCAGCACTAAAGCAAAAGAGCAAAGTAATTTTTTATAATAGGGCATTAATTTTTTCATCATGCACTTGTTTCCGGTTATCGGATCTATTTTATAGCCACAACTAAACAAAAACTATATCCGGCCTCCTGAACATTTTCCATGCTTCCGGTCTTGTTAAAACTACTCCTGTTTTTTTCACTCATTACAAAAGAAATTCTGATTTGATAACACCGGACTGACACCACACACCAGAACATCTGTATATAGACGTAAAATACCCCCCGCTCCTTTGGTAATTCACCAATTTTATTTTCTTCGTTCTTAAACACCAAAACCGTTCCCTGCATAGAACGGTTTTGATCAGTTATTTATTTTAAATAACCTTACCGGAGTAATGTCACATTACCCTGGCGTTGTTCGATCTGGCCGTCCTTGAACTTAGCTTCTATCCGGTACACATACACACCCTGCGGCTGGTTCGTGCCATTGAACTGGCCATCCCAACCCCGGCCGTCTGTGCTCGTGGTTTCATAGATAAGCTGGCCCCAGCGGTTGTATATCTCCATTTTGAATGTAACAACACCCCTGGTCAGCATCTGCCTTGGGAAGAAGTTGTCGTTTGTTCCATCTCCGTTGGGCGAGAATACGTTAGGTATGTCCATGTAGCAATCCCTTTGCACCCAAACTGTATCTGAGGCAGTGCAGCCATCAACAGAAACAAGGGCGGAATAATAGCCGGGTTTCACCACGGTTATTGACGGTGAGCTTTCGCCGGTGTTCCACTTCCATTTTGCTTTCGGATTTTCGTCATTCCTGTCGTCGGTGAGTTTGATAGCTTCGCCGCCTGGACAGATCGCCTGGTCGGGGCCAAGGTAGATGCCTGGCAGGGCAAATACCCTTACTGTCCTTGTATTGGAATGCTCGGGGCAGGAGCGGTATTTTACATTCAGGTTCACTGTGAACAAGCCTTCCTGCTCAAACGAGTGGATGATCGGGTCCATGCCAACAGTTGCATTGCCATCGCCAAATCCCCACGAAACAAGCGTATCGCCGAGGCCTGAATAAATTCCTTTAAAAGTTATTGCCTGGCCCATACAGATAACAGTATCGGTAGCAGTGATAGACACAGCGCTGTTTGAATCTACCGAAATGACCTTCACAATGGTATCATAACATGGGTAGAAGGTAGAGCCATTATTTGGCAGTGGTATCAGGTGGTTTGCCGCTATCAGCCTCACATTATACTGGCCCGTATTTTTAAAACTATGCGTAGGATTGCCTATAGTACTGTTACCACCATCGTCAAAATCCCACGCATACGTCAGGTTGTTACCTGTTGATGTACTGGTAAAGCCCACAATGCTGTCCTGGCACACATACGGATTGGGTGTGAAATCAAAATTCGCATTCACATGGTTATCCAGCAAAATAACCGATACACTGCTGTCTATGCACCTTGAATTGGTAATATATAACTTCACAGTGTACGATGCTCCGTTGGTGTTCGTATATATGTGCGTAGGATGTTTTGCAGTGTCTGTAGCGCCATCTCCGAAGAACCATTTGAACGTAAGATTTGAATCTAAAGGCGATTCAGCAAACGATTCATTCTCGAACACCAGCGTATCGCCATGGCAGCCATAATGTATCAGCGAATCAAACCCGGCAAATATCGACGGGCTGTCTATGTCAAATGTTCCCGGCACGGTAAAACTGCACACACCGGCCGTCTTCACTGTAAAATTCGAGTAGTGGCCGGCACATAACCCTGATAGTATTACCATACTGTCCGCATTTATATAGGCGCTGGCGGTCTGCGGCACAGGTGTACCCAGGCCCCAGTTCTGGAAATCGTAAGTAATTGTATCCAGCTGGTCTGGGTGCAGGCCAAAGAGCGTATCAATACCATTACAGAAACCGCACCTGGTCACGTCCTTGGTGGTAACCGTGCGCCAGGTAAAGGGAGGGTTCACCAGCACCAGCGGCCCGAACGGATTGGTTTCGCAATAACCTTCCTTCACCACAATGTTGGTGTAGGTGCCGGCAAGCAGGTTGTATAACGTATCCGTACCATCAGGCGTGACGACAAACCCTATTGCAGGCTGCGGTATTCCCTGGTAGTTATACCTTACACTATCTGCTTTTCCGGGGTTAAGGCTGCCCAATATTATCCTGCCATCCTTTGCCCCGCAATAAGTGGGGTCTACCTTCGACCCCGTAAGATCAAAGAGCGGTGTAGGCACACTGAACGTATCGCTCACATGGCAATCATTACTTGTCGCAGTAAATATGGTCATGTGATAATAACCGGGCACCAGGCTGTCATACACAGAAGAAGTATCGGGCGGGAATACCCGGAAGGTATCCGGTGTGGGGAAGATAGCCGGGGGATTATACGATAGCTTGATCGTCCACGGTTTTCCCGTACCACCGGGGTCAAACCGCACATACGCTTTCTGGTCGCAGGTAGCAGGCTCTACAATAGTTCTGCTGATGGTAGGCACAGGCAATATCTCAAATGTGAATGCATAGGTTTTAGTGCCTACTATTGGGCAGTGATTATCGGTGAAGGTGAGGTATATGATGTAGGTACCGGGTATTATAACAGATGTATTCCCTGTGAGTGTTACATGCGGAGAACTCGTGCCATCGCCTGTAACTACATACGTGAACCCTACAGACAAACCGGTTGCAGTTACACTGATGTGTAATGAAGTATCCGGCTCATTTGGATTTATATAAACATTGAACGAACCGGAATTTGCACAACTCCTGAAACGGGTGCCGGACAACGTATCACCGGGGCCCGAGAAAGAATCGATCTTACCAACTGGTGTAGTGTACGTACAAGTTTGTACTCTGAAGGTCATCTCGCGCTGCAAGGTACCCACCAGGACTTTGTTGACGATCAGAGGCGTGATCGAAACAGTATCATTACGGAACTCGCGCACATTATAGACAACAACTGAACGCTGTATCAACGGCACAAAACAAAGTTGCCCCGTATTCTGATCAAAATTAAAACTGGCTGGCGTGCAATCAATATTATAAAGCGGATGGGGGCCATCGTTCAAAGGCCCTCCCGGACATTGCCTGCCAACGTAAGTTGCCGGGCCACCAACAGAAGCACAGTTACCGGTACCATTTGTCGGGGATATTAAATTAAATGACAAACTATCTCCGGCAGGTTCTGTTGGACTTACATCGTGTAAATCTACGGCACCGGGATTATAACATGATAAAGCGCTCGCACAAAAGAACGGCACAGGCTCAACCGTAAGGACAGGGCTTGAATTGTGGCCGCGCGTATTGGTTGCCGAATTATTTAAAGTATCGATAAGTTGAATGAGATTACCTCCGCCTCCTACGTCAATATTAGTAATTACCGCAGCCCTGCCGGACGAACCTACTGCGCCGTTGCTGCCATTGTAGATAAATCTCCAGCATGGC
This sequence comes from Flavipsychrobacter sp., assembly GCA_021155965.1. Taxonomy (GTDB): domain Bacteria; phylum Bacteroidota; class Bacteroidia; order Chitinophagales; family Chitinophagaceae; genus Nemorincola. Next base: position 185,135 of record JAJNBJ010000004.1, on the reverse strand, counting down.
GATGCAAATGGAAGTGTTACAGTATTCGAGTATACAAACTTTTTTATACCTGGTATTGAATACGATGTACTGGTACACTGCGTAAAGCCCAATGAATCGGGGCATACCGGCGTAACTTCAGTTCCGGCTGAAGGAATCGGTAAGTTCATCGTTAATGTTGATGAATGCGCGGGCAACGTAGGGTCGCCATTAATAATGCAGACACTCGGCCTTGAAGTTGGCAAACCAGCAAATGCACCTGCAGATGCAGGGCCACAATCACCATAAAGAAATACAGTGACTTCGTATGTAAGGCCGCTTATCCATCTGTACCTTAATTCTGCGCCTACAATATGCGTAGCATAAGTATGAGTATGAGACAGTACCAAAACGATGGCTAAAAACAAGCTGCGCAAAACGGCAGGTAAAGATCTTTCCATAAAAAATATTCTAAAATCGAAGGGTTACTTTTTATTTTATGCTATGTGCTTATACTATACAGACAGCAAAAATTTCAAAAACGTTTGCTGAAACTGTAAAATTAAATCATTTTCTATGAAAAATATAAATTAAAATTTATTAAAATAATATAGTCCCGGCTGGCGGGACTATACACATTACTAATTTAGCTTTTAACTATCTATCGATAACAAATTTTATTACAGTGTTTAGGTCGGGGCCTTTCAACCTTACCGAATAGACCCCATTCGCAATATTGGGCGGTAATGATATATTTTTATTTAGCCAGCCATCTTCTGTGAGTGTCATAATAGATAAAACAGTTTTCCCCAATACGTCGGTCACCTCTGTATTTATTTCTTTGGGCACCTTTTCGTCCGATATTTTACCATTTATAGTAAAAGACCCATTATTAGGGTTTGGTAAAAGCATAATATTTTCAAATTTGCTTGTAACCGATCCTCCATTGCCATGCTGTGGTGATTTCCAAGCAACATAGCAGTCTGCATCAAAATGACAATATGAACCATCTGGACTTGGAACATCAGCAGATTCTAATGTTACTATTCCTATCAATAAAGTTGGAGTAGATGTATAACATGATACTGAAGATAGAGGCAAATGAGTCCCAATAGCTGAACAAGAAGTTGGCCAATCTGCCGTTCCGTCTGAAATATACGCATCTAAATAATATTCTCCTGACGCATCCATTTGGACAGTAAATAGGTGAGAAACACTAGTCGTGCAAGTATTTACATAAAAATTTACAAATGCAAGAGGGGCACTTATAAATTTTATTGTATTCCACGAAGGGTTACAGAAAGAATTAAAATACACACAGGTATTAGGATCTGGAATTATATACAGGGTTCTAGGCGGGTAGCCATCTATAGTATGGCAACCAGCCGTGCTAATAATATCCAGCACTGTATAGGTGGTAGTCACTGTTGGTGTTAATACTACACTCGCAGTACCGCTAAAGTTCAGGGTTACAGTTTGGGTCAATACGCCATTAACGTCATAAATTACCGTAGCACTTGGTGTACCGGTAAAATTCAGGTAATAAGTTGCAGCAGTACTATGGCATATGGTTGTTGCAGGCGTTATGGTAAACGTAGTAAGAGTAGGCGGAGGGGGTGTAACTACGCTGCGGGTTGCAGTAACAGAGCAGGAGTAAACATTGGTGCCGGTAACCGAATAAACATTAGTTCCAAATTCTGCAAAAACAGTATAGGATGTGGTGGCAACCGGGGTAGTCGTGCCAATGCCACCCGGCCCGTCCCACACATACCCAAAAGGGTCTACACATGTAGGGCACGTAACATTAAGTACAAGAGGGTCGCCGTAGCATACGGGTGTGGCGTTCAGTGAAACAGTTGGCACAGGCGCGGGGTTTACCGTTACACATGCAATGGGCGAACCAGGCGAATATATGCAGCACCCATTGTTAATTGATGTTATGCAATAAACAGTACTGCCGGTAATTGTTGGTGTTACGGTATACACTCCGCTTGCATCTAGAACAACAGTACCAATACTGGCAGGCGTGACATTAACAGTTGCCATTGGCGGTCCTCCTATAATTTTTAGTTCAAATGGCTGTCCTGAACAGGAAAGCCCAGCACTAATGGTTGCTGTTGGCCAAGCTACCGGAATAACTTCCTCCAATGACATAGGAAATTCACAACCTTCAGCAGTGGTCACTCTTTCTATCTTCACGCCTATATCTCCTGCTGTGCCACCACCAGACATTGAGAAACTAATAGGTGGATAGCCGTACAAAGAGGCTCCATAGCCCCCTCCGGGTACTTTCTTTTTATACTCAATATAATCTGTAGCTGTGCCTGTTATTGTATAAGTGATAGCTGTAGTAGGGCATGGCGGTGCTGATACAAGACAACCCGAAGGCAAGGAATAAGTAATTGCCGGTGTGGGTGGCGCAACAACAGTTATGGGTACAGTATAAGTCTGCACCGCATAAGGCTGCATATTTATATCGTCAATGGCAAAATCGTTACCTATCTTCGTGAGATTCGCATCCCGCATATGCAAAAGAGGTGTTCCCGAACTGGGACAGTACCAGCATCCTTCTACTTTCACCCAATTTGGGTCACATGATCCAGATGGGCCAATAGTTGCCGATGCTAAGGCAGTTGACGTACCTGCACCTATATATACTGTGATATTAGGCCTTGCACCTACAGAGCTAATGCCTATCAGCCTCACCCACATAGAGAAATAGTACCATGTGCCTGCAGTTACACTTACATTTGTCGCGTAAAAATCATTCAAAGCACCTGTGCAACCTGCTCCACCCGTGCAATTCCCGTTAACTATATACATATTACTGCCGCTATGGGCCGAAAAATCACAAGTTGAACTAAACCCACATGAGGATGGCAACGATACGATCTCCACATTCCCTTCGGCCAACGGACATCCCGACCGGCCATAGTCGCCGGCAACACGCTGATCGCATGAGTTGAAAAAACCGCTTTCAAAACTGGGATCACATACTATATTAGGGCATAAACCTGTGACTTGAAGCGTAGCTACTGCAGAAACTGTTCCTACAGTAATCACTGTTGCAAGTGTATTGGTGGAGCTAAATGTAAGTGGCCCGCTCCACGTATATTCCTGCGGTGCGGAACTACAAAAGTTATTATAGGTATGGCCGCTGATAGTAGGTGTAACAGTATGAGTAGACGTTGGGCATACAGTGCCAATAGATGTCGGCGTGACGGTAAAACACTGTCCGAAAATTTTTGCTTCAAAAACGATAAGCAAAAAGAATAACAAATAAAATTTTGTGTGTTTCATATTTATTAAAGTTTTAAAGGTGAGAAAATGGATGGTGTGGCGAGATGAAGGAAATTCACGTTCGGAGCACGTATAAATATTGGGTTTCATGGCGCAGCATAAAGGGTATATTTAACTGAACATAAATCTCTAAAATGTTATTGAGATTTATATACAGTTAAATAGCGGTATTTTCGTACCGTCATTTAGCGGTAGCGCATAGTTAAAAAACGGTATTTATTTTCTTTATATCTTGTATAATAGCTGTTCTATTAGCAGGTTGTGCAATATGACGCAATTACCGATCTGGCGGGGGCTTTGAAAAGTTGAAAATATTGCTTTGTATTTTTCCGTCTAAGCCGGGTCTCCCATAGCATAGCCCGTGTGTTAGCGGGTACCCGGCGGCATCGGAGCGGTTAGTTCATGTTTATTACCTTGCCTCATTTATTATATCTGCAGCCCATATTTCGCATCCTGCTTCTACAGGTAATCGCACACAGCACACACATTTAACCCCCAAAATAACCATTGTAACACTTCCCACAATATACCGAAAAAAAGTACCGGTTGCACCGGCAGCTTTTGCCACAAAAGTTTTTCAATACAAAAAATTTTCACAAACCGCCGAAACCCGCTTCCACAGCGCAAACTATTTTCCGTCACGGGTGTACCGTCATGGAAATTAAATTTTTTCACCAAAAATTTCCTGCGGAACTTTACACAGTAACAACCCCAATTACTATGCTACACACAACAAAACTTTGCGGCTCTCTGCGGTTCTTAGCAGCCAGCCCCGCCTTGGCGGGGGCCTTTGCGGTTAAACAAATTACCGATACAGAAACCAAAACAACCCACAGCCAATCACCTATGACTTACCACTTACAACTTACGTGTAACAAAAATGCGCAAAAGTGCGCAAAGAATGCGCAAATAGTGCGCAATAAAAAATATACAAATACTATGATAACCATAAATTTAAGAGAACCGGATGCTCCCCAAAAAAAAATGGCGGAAAATGCGCAAAAAACACCGGGCTATACAAACCGGGCCGGGTGCTTCGGTGTGGGCTTGGATATTCTACCCATAGTCTTTAACTTGGGAACCAATTAAAAGTCTTTTATGGAACTGAGAGAATTCCAGGTAAATGTGCCTGCGCGCGGCACTGTGCATGTTGAATTTCACCTGCATTTTGAGCCGCACCAGACCACCGTGGGCGAAATAAAGATACATGCCGATTATAACTGCGGCATCCCGCACCGCGTGCAGCTTAAAAAAGACGGCCATACCTGGAAACTGTATGACGACCGGCCCAAAATGGTGAATGGCGAGGTAAAGGTGATACCCGAATACCTGGAGGATGAACTAAGCAATACTATTGTGGCAAATATCCTGGAGATCAGGGATATGGCTAACTGATCTTTCGGGAAAATAATTTAAAAAACACATATGATAATTATATAAAAACACGTAATTATATACTTAACGTATTACTGTGTTTTTGTTTTTCAGATTTAATACATGATATTTGCATTATAGATATAAATAGTGATCGTACTATTTTATACCTTTAATTCACAATTAAGTATATACAAAGTATGCCGAACATCCTGGTAATAGATGATGACGATATAATGCTCAAAGCCATTAAAAACATCCTGAACAAAGATGGGTTTAATGTGGTGACAGCGACCGATGGCAAAGAGGCATTCGACCTGCTTGACCACACCATTTTTGACATTGTAATTACCGACCTCATGCTACCCCACGCCAACGGGCTGGAGGTAGTGGGCAGGCTGCGCCACAACCAGGGCAACAGGAATGTGGGTATCATCGTAGTATCTTCGGTAGGCAACGAAGAAACCATCACAGAGGCCTTCCGCCTCGGCGCCGACGATTACCTGAAAAAACCAATAATGGCCGGCGAATTGCTGATGCGCATACGGAAACTGATAGCCAACAAAAACAGTAAAACACAATTCGTTACGAAAAAAAAGTAACCAGCTATGTGGAACGATCTTGCTAACCTCCTCTTTCTCGCTTACGAACAATTCAGCCTGCTGCCGCTCTTCATCGAGATAGCGCTCATTCTGATCTTCGTGGCGGTAATGGCTACGCTCATAGCCTATGGCTCTATATTGTTCCGCAGGTATAATTCATCTGTTTACAATAAAAGGCTGGCACACCTCAGCCCCATAATAGAAGACCTCATTACCGAGCAGGTACTGCTGAACGAGAACCTTGGCAAAGACATTCCAATTGAAGAAATTCATTTCGACCAGAAAGCGCTCTCCAACAAAATATTCCGCAAACCTGCTGTAAGGCAGATACTGATAGATACACTGATACGCTACCGCAAAAATTTCCGCGGCGAGGTAGGCGAACTGCTGCGCAAGCTCTACATAGATATGAACCTGGTGGAAGATTCATTCGCCAAGCTGAGGACATTTAAGTGGGAAACAAAAATAAAAGCCCTTGTGGAGCTGACACAAATGGATATCCCCATCTCCGACTCCATGTTGCTGCCACTCACCAACAGTGTTAACCCCACCCTCAGGGCTGCATCGCGTAATGCCTACATCCAGCTGAGCAAGAACGAACCATTCAAATTCTTCGATGTTGCCACAGAGCCTATACTGCCGTGGGACCAAATGGAGATGTTCAAGATCATCACCACTACAAAAGATATTACCATCCCCAACTTCTCGCGCTGGGTAAGCTACTCCAACAACAAGAGCATAGTTGTCTTCTGCCTGAAACTGATCGCCTATTACGACCAGCAAACTGCCATCCCGTCTGTGCTGGAGCTGCTGGGCACAAAAGACCACCGCTTCCGCGCCGAGGCGATTAAATGCCTGGGCAAGCTGAGCGCAGAAATTGCCGAGGAAAAACTGGTGAGCATGTACACCAGCCAGCCGGTGAATTGCCAGATAGAAACCTTGAAGGCATTAGGCCGCATTGCATCGGGCAAGCACCTGGAGTTCCTGAAGAACGAATTCTTATTCTCCAACAACTTTGATGTGCAGATGAATGCAGCACGCGCCATCATCAGGCATAATTCGCAGATCTCCCGCCTCATGCTCAACGAGATCATGGAGACCACCAACGAGGAGAACCAGCTCATCATCCGCCACTGCCAGAACCCGCTGATAAAATATTAGTCATCCTTTTTATTAAATCATATCGTAGAGCTGGGATGCATCCGGGCTCTACTTTTTTGTAGCAGTAATATAACCACAGTAAAATATCACACGAAAGTAGTAGTGGAATATCATCAGCTTACCAATACTTTCGCGCGCACACTAAAGTGCCATGAAATACTTCAAAGTTTTCTTCGAGAACAATATTCCTGTTTTGGCTGAAAGATTACCCATTATAAACCCGGAAGATATTATCAGTATTTCAGAAAAAGAGGGGAAAAGATATATCGCCTGGCTGGTTGTGTACGCCGACAATGAAGCAGACGCTATCCGCGAATCCACCGAAATATTAAAAAAATACAATTCGTTCTTCGGATTATCATAACCCAAAAGAGCTATTCAATTTTATCAAAATTTTTCCAAAATGACGGAAATGCACAAAAACACTTGCTAAAAAAAGTACAGTATCTCTAAAATACAATTGAAAATCTATATTTTACACATTACAAATACACTTATCCGGTACTTCTCAAGTGGTCTAATCTAACAATTATTACTTAGTTTCAAAATAAATATTATTTTTGTCGTTGTAGTTGTGAGTTATCTGTGAATAACTTAGGACTGAAATAGAATTACTTAACTAACCCAAATGAAAGTAATTATAGATTTTTTTTCCAGAGGCACCTTTTGGGATGTGCTCGGCATATTCTTTCAATATGCTGTGTTCCTGTATGGTACCTCTCTGCTTATAGCTTATGGCGTTCTCGCGTTCCTGTCGCTTGGCTCCATACGCAGGTACATGAAAAAGAATGCTAACGCAGATTACAACATCATCATCGAATCTCCGCTTGCACCGGGCATTTCCGTGATAGCGCCCGCTTTCAACGAGGGTGTCACCATCATCTCCAACGTACGTTCGCTGCTCACATTTAATTATCCGAAGTTCGAGGTCATCATCATCAACGATGGCAGTACGGATGACACGCTGGAAAAACTTGTTTCGGAATTTGAACTGGTACAGGTTGACTACGCTTACCGCGAAAAATTATTGAGCAAACCGGTAAAAAGAATTTTTAAATCCACCAACCCGGCTTACGATAAACTGGTGGTTATCGACAAGATAAATGGTAAGAGTAAAGCGGATGCGTCGAACGCCGGTATCAATGTGGCGATCTATGACTACTTCCTGTGTACTGACGTGGACTGTATCCTCGACAAAGACACATTAATAAAACTTATCAAACCTTTCATGGATGCGGAAACCAGCACGGTACGCGAAGTGAACGGCGATATGCAGATACAGGAGGATTATAAAAGGGTTATTGCCTGTGGCGCTACCCTGCGCATGGTAAACTCCTGCGATGTGGATGAAGGCCTGATGATAAGGGTGCGCCCACCGCGCCGTATCCTCCCCCGTTTCCAGGAGATGGAGTACATACGCGCCTTCGTATTAGGGAAAATGGGATGGGACCGTATCAATTCAGTACCTAACGTATCGGGTGGTTTGGGTATGTTCGATAAGGATATAGCCATTAAGGCAGGAGGATATGACTCATTATCGCTGGCGGAGGATATGGACCTCATTACCCGTATGGGCGCCTTCATGACGGACAACAATAAGAAATACTCTGTAAAATATGTGCCTATCACCCTCTGCTGGACGGAAGGGCCTACCACACTGAAAGTATTTGGCCGCCAGCGTACCCGTTGGGGACGCGGCCTTGCCCAGCTGATGAGTACCCACCGTAAGATCCTGTTCAGCCCACGTTACGGCCGTATGGGGCTTATTGTATTCCCGTACCACTTCTTTTACGAGCTTCTGGCTCCGATCATCGAGTTTTTAGGTATACTTTTTTATATCTATCTGATATTAACGCAACAGATCAATTGGCCGTATGCCATAATCCTGATCGTTTTCGTCTACACCTATTCTGTGATGATCACAACCATCGCATTATTGTGGGACCAGATAACGTTCAAGTATTATAAGACATGGGGAGAGACGATCGGGCTATGCCTTATGGCATTCCTCGAGCCGTTCATCTACCACCCGCTGATCGTATTTTTTGCGCTTAAGGGATATTTCAATTTTATAATCGGCAAGAAGCACACGTGGGGCAATATGCAACGCCAGGGCTTCTCGCAACCAAAAAGAAGAACAGCTGTCAAAGCAGGTTAAGTTTACCGCTAACTGACAAAAACAACTAACTAACAACAACTAACTAACGTAACATTAAATACAACTACAATGGCATCAACTGTAAAATCAGTGCTGTGTGTGCTGCTTATACTCTTCTGTGGAGGGGTCCAGGCGCAGTGGCTGAAGAAAACGGAGTCGTCGGATGATCTATATAAGCAGGCGAAGAAAGAAATAGAAGCCAAGCGCTACCAAAGGGCCGTATCTCTGCTGAACCAGGCCAAGGACATTTCTCCCCGAAACCTTGATATTCGCCTCCTTTTAGGTAAAGCATTCGGGCTTGCCGGTAAAACGGACAGCGCGCGCATAGAGCTGAACTATGTGATAGAGAAGAACCCCAAGTACAAGGATGCATATATCTACCTTGTTAACATAGAAACGGTTGCGTGTAACTACCTGCAGGCGCTGGAGTATGCCGACATGGGGTTGAAGCAATTCCCCAACGACCGTGACCTGCTGCTGAAAAAGCTGGATATATACAGCAAGGAGGGCGATTGGATAGAGAGCACCAAGCTTGCTGACTACCTGTTTGAACGCTATTCCACAGATTCGTATATACGAAGCGTTTACCTTGATTATAAATTAACGCTGGCGCGCCAGTATTCGCACCGCGGATATATAGAAATAGCAAAAAGATCGTATGAAGCCGTGCTGGAGCAAGACCCGCTGAACAAAGAAGCATTGCAGGCGGTATTCTCATTGGATGTCAGGTCTGGCAACTACGAAAGCTCGCTGGCTTATGTGAACAGGGCGTTACAATCATCACCAAACTCTTATGAGTTCCTGATGAAGAAAGTAAGCATCCTCGAATCAATGTCACGTTATGTAGAGGCAATAGCTGTTATAGAAAAGCTGATGAAGCTCTACCCTACCAATAGCGAAGTGCAGAAGCTGAACGTATATATGCGTACAGAAGCAGGCCAGTATTATATGAAAACTGACCCTTACCTGCAGTTCCAGGCGGTGCTTGACCGGCAGCCTGCCAACCGCGAAGCACTTAATTATGTAACTAATATAGCCATAAGCCGCGGACAGCTTTCAGAAGCACTGGGCTGGGCAAACAACGGGCTGAAACATTACCCTAACGACCGCGATCTGCTGACCAAAAAAATGGCAATACTGGAAAATATGCGCCAGTATATGCCTGCGTCACGCATTGCAGAAAAACTGTACAAGAATAATCCATCAAAAGCCAATAAAACTAACTTCATTGAGCTGAGAACGCTTGCTGCAAAAGACTTTATTAACGGCCAGGAGTTTGACAGTGCTGAGATAGCATTGAAATCGGTATTGTTCTACGAACACTCTAACAAGGCTGCTATCAATTACCTTATCAGCACTTACTCTCAGCAAAAAAAGTATGATGAAGCGCTGCATACAATAGACGAAGCACTTACCTATTATCCCGGAAGCGAAGAATACCTGTACAGAAAATCAGCGACGCTGGAAGCATACCAGCGTTACTCAGAAGCTGCACTTATATCTAAACAGTTACTGTCGAGGTACCCGAACAGCCGCAAATACCTGGTGGCATTTGTGGAACAATCGCTGCAGGCAAGCCGCCAGAGTATGCAGTATGACGACTATTACGGTACTATACCGATACTGCAGGAGATATTGGAAAAACAGCCTGAGAATGCAGATGCACTGAACTACATCATTAACCTGTATGCAGCCAATAAAAACTTTGATTCAGCAATACATTATGCTGAGCAGGCATTGACCCACTATCCTGATAACAGGGAGTTCAAGCTAAAGAAATCTTCTGTACTTGCAGAGGCAGGCAGGTTTGAGGAAGCACTTGCTATTACCAGCGACCTTTATGCCAACTATCCGTACAATCTTAAATACCGCAGCACTTACGTAGACCAGCTTACCGGCTACGGCAAGCAATTTCTTGCTGCAGACAAAAAAGATGAAGCGCTCGTACAATTCAACAAAGCGCTGGAGGTAGCACCTAAGGATACATTACCATTGTACTACACCATTAACCTGCTGATGGACCAGACGAAATGGGACGAGGCGCTGAACCTGATAAACAGGGGAAGGACATTATACCCCAATAACACATTCTTCCTGATGAAAAAGGCTCAGGTCTATGAAAATCAATTGATGTGGAATGACGCCTACCTGAATGCAGATACATTGCTGAAAATAACGCCTAACGACCCGGCAATAATAGATTATACTGAGTACCTCTTCAGCCGCAGGCTGAAAAATGAATTTGGTTTCTCTTACCTGCACACTAAGATAATTGACTCAGCCGCATCCCGTGTCAACCATATTGCCACAGTACAGTACTCACGATTCTTTAAAAACGGTTCTGTTACTGCACGGGTTGACTATGCTGGCAGGTTTATAGGCTCCGGCATGCAGTTTGGCCTTGAGGGGAACTATACCATAGCCAAGCTGATAGGGATTAACCTTTCGGGCTCTTATAACCCGCAGAAAAGATACACTACAGGTCTTTTAGACAACAAGAGTGGCCTGTCTGACCCCGGCATTTTCCCGCTTTACAGGATCGCCGGTGCACTTACTGTTTACCTAAAGAAAGGATGGTCGGCCGAAATTGGCGGGCGCTACCTGAAATCGGACAGTGGTGTGACCTATACCGGGCAGTTTTTGGCAGGTATGCTTGGTATAGCCAAGGAGCATAAGGATATGTACTTTAGCCTGCGCGGTTATGCGACACAATTTACCAACAGCAGCAATGAAGTAAGAGTTTTTGGGGCCGGTGTGCTTACCTCAAGGTATTATATGAATAAGCATGCTGATTATTTCGCTACAATACTTGGTTACGGTAATGGCCCCGATGATTTCAGTCGTACATATTACCTGGGGCAAACGATCAATTATAAGACAGTGAGCGCAGGGGTTGGCTATAACAAGACCTTCCACTACCGCACTTCGCTGGGCCTGTTTGGCACATGGTATAACCAGAAGATCGGGGAAAATGAATTTGGCGCCCCTGCTCATATCAACCAGTTCGACGTTTATGTCACCCTGTTGAGGAAATTCTAAGGGGTACTAAAAGCATACAAGTAAGCGCCTCCTTCGGGAGGCGTTTTCTTTTAATGCAGCTGCCAAATTTCAATATCTTTGTTTCAGCCAAACAGGGACATTATGAAGCACCGGATCTATGTTTTTCTTTTCCTACTCATTACAATGAACTCTTGCAACGGCAGCGCACAGGAGATCATCCTGACCACCGGCGGCACATCTGATTATGTTATTATTACTTCTGCAAACCCCGGCAAATTAGAAGCCAAATCAGCGCAGGTATTACAGCGCTATATAAAGCTGATATCAGAAGCCACATTGCCCATCATTGAAGAAAAGGCCGCAAAAGGCAAAATGAATGGCATTTATATTGGTAATACCACCAAAGCAGAGAGGGTAAGCCCCGGCAAAAGAAAACCGGAAAGCTACCTGATAAGAACAACAGGCAGGGACCTTGTGATATGTGGAGGTAGCGGCAGGGGGCTGATATATGGGGTGTATGCTTTTCTTGAAAAATACCTGCACTGCAAAAAACTGGCTGCAGAGCCGGCAATAGTTCCGGAAAGTGCACAAATACGCATACCCGGCGGCATTAATGATGAGCACCAGCCATTGTTCATTTACCGCGAATGCTACTACCCTGCAGCGCATGATGCAGAATACCTGGAATGGCACCAGTTGCAACAACTGGATGACCTCTGGGGTATATGGGGGCACTCCTATAATAAGCTCGTGCCTGCACAAACTTATTTCAAATCTAATCCTGAGTACTTTGCTTTAGTAAAAGGCAAACGGCAGGCAACACAGTTATGTCTGAGCAATGAGAGTGTATTTAAAATAGTGGTTGCAGAACTGAAGAAAAGAATAGCCGATAACCCCGATGCTATTTATTGGTCTATAAGCCCGAATGATGATAATGGCTATTGCACCTGCGATAAATGTAAGGCTGTTGACAATGAACAAGGCACACCCGCAGGCTCACTCATAAAATTCGTGAACCGTGTGGCTGAGAAATTCCCTGATGTAAAGATCACAACGCTTGCCTATGGGTATACCCATAAAGCACCACGAACAATAAAGCCTACCGGCAATGTATATGTATTCCTGAGCAACATAGATGCATTCAGGGATAAACCTTTAGCTAACGAAGGTTCTGCGGGAGCGTTCCGTAATGACCTGAAAGCATGGAACGCGCTTACACCCAACATCTTTATCTGGGACTATGTAACACAGTTCACTAACTACCTGGCCCCATTTCCAAACTTCCATACGCTACAGCCCAATATGCAGTATTTTAAAGAGAATGGCGTAAAAGGCATCTTCACACAGGGTAGTGGTGATACTTATGGCGAGTGGGCTGAGTTGAGGAGCTACGTTATTGCTAAGCTGTACCAGGATGATAAAGCAAACGTAAATCTGCTGGTATCTTCTTTTATAAAGGAGTACTATGGCAATGCTGCTCCTTACCTGCAGCAATATTTTGACCTTGTGCAGGAGAGGATGATCGCCTCTCACCGCAAACTGGATATCTATGGCAACCCGGTGAACGATTGGAAAACATGGCTCACACCAGAACTGCTGGATAAATACAGCAGCCTGTTTGATAAGGCAGAAGGGGCAGTGGAGGGAAATCCTAGGCTGTCGGCAAGAGTTATGAGGGCACGCCTCGCTTTGGATTATACCGTATTACAAATGGCGCGTTTTTACGGGATTGAGAAGCATGGAATATTTGTAAAAGAAGGCAGCAAATGGGTAGTAAAGCCAAAGCTACAGGCAAACATAGAACGCTTTGTAGCCAACTGCAAAAAAGCAGGCGTTACCGAACTATCGGAAGCAGGGCCCGCACGTAAACCAGAGGAATATTTGGCTGAATGGAATGGTATTTTGAAAGCTGGTGTGACACCAACCAAAGCATTGGATGCTAAAGTTACCCTGCAATACCCTTTTGCCGAGGATTATCCTGCAAAGGGAAACCGCACCTTGGTGGATGGCAATCCGGGGTATGATGATTTCAGTTATAACTGGCTGTGCTTTTATGGCACACCTATGGTAGCAACCGTAGATCTTGGCAAATCGCAAAAGATCAGCGCTGTGAAAATGCACTTTCTCGATGACCCAAGGCATTGGATATTCCTGCCGGCAAAGGTGATTATAGAAATTTCCGACGATGGTGCAAACTACCACACGCTTGGCAACATAGGCACCCAAGCCAATGACGAACACTATGAAACTACTGTAAAAGACTACACTTTGCAAAAAAAAGGCAGCGCCCGGTACATACGTGTTACCGCTAATAACCTCAGTACTTTACCTGAATGGCGATATAGGGATGGTAAAAAACCAATGATAGCATGTGATGAGATATATGTGCAGTAAAAAATAGACCCACTTTAAATTTTTAAGTACATGACCGATACAAACTTAGTACTCAAAACAATGCTCGATCACGACAACTTCTCCGCATGGATGGGCATTGTAGTTGATGAATACCGCGAAGGTTACTGCAAGCTGCATTATACCATTACCGAAGCCATGCTGAATGGTTTCGGCATAGTACACGGTGGTATTGTTTTCTCCGGGTCGGACAGTGCCTTTGCTTTCGCATGTAATTCTCATGGACAATTGAGTGTGGCCCTCGATGTGCATATCAGCTTCATCAATGCCGCCCGTGCCGGAGATGTAATGACCGTTGAGGCAAAAGAACTGCATACAGGCAATAAAGTGAGCTTTTATGATGTGACCACCACAAATGAAGAAGGTAAAATAGTTGCAGTTTTCAAAGGAACCGCATACAGAACGGGAAAAAAGGTGGTTGACGCGGGAAAAGACGCAGACCATTGATTGGTGCTGATTTTCACACGTTTACGGCACGTTTTTTTAGTTAAATTTGTTCAGCAATACTATTGAATGAAGGTAGTCGCATCCATTTTATCCATACTCGGCGGAATACTGCAATTGGTGTTTTGTATCCTGTTGGGCAAAGGCAGGTATGTGATCGACAACTCGATCGAACAGATATTCTACTCCGGCACCTTGTTCTTCTCCCTTTCCTGTTTACTCATCATCCTTGGGGCATTTTCATTAAAACACCCCAGGGCTTCCGGAGTGCTGCTGCTTTATACAAGCACTGCATGCTTCTTCCTGGGCAGCCTCTTTTTCGCTCCTGTATCGTTTATAGGCGGGGCGTTGGGATTATTTTCTCATTCACTGCAAGAGAAGTACAACACCAAAAAAGCCTCGTACCTGCATATTGTGATCGCTGTAGTTGGCCTGGCAGCCATTATAGGCGGCTTTGAAATGGCCATATATATGTGGAATAAAACGCCTACCAAAGTAGAGAACGTTATGGGCATTTCCATTACTGCCGACCAGCTTACGAAAGAGTATACCGCTGACGAAAAAGCAGCCGATGCCAAATATCTTAACAAAGCTATTGAAGTATCCGGCACAGTGATTGAAGTAAACAATAACCAGGACGGCGGTACAATGTTAGTGTTAAAGAGTACAGACCCAACCACTTGTGTGCAATGTACCCTCCGCGATAAAGGGGCCAAAGTTGCCCCGGGCCAGGATGTAGTAGTAAAAGGATTTTGTTCAGGTAATGGTATTACGGGTGTTACGCTTACAGATTGTGTACTGAAGTAATTATTTTTGTTTGGCAATAAGAACACAACTCATGAAAAGACTTTTTATGGTAGCAGGCTTAATATTGATGCTGGGAAGCTGCTACAACGATAAATTCGACAAACTGTATCCACCGGTAGTGAACCCCTGCGATACGACGAACATTAAGTACTCAACTGATGTGCAGCCTATAATAGCTACCAACTGTTATCGCCCGGGCAGTGGCTGCCACGATGCCGCAGGCGCAGCCGCCAGCGGCTATGATTTTGAAACAAATGTCAGCCGCCTGCAAGACGCTGTTGCAAACGGCAGGTTGCTGGGATCTATACACTGGCAACCGGGTTTCAGCCAAATGCCTAAAAACAACCCTAAGCTATCCGATTGCGAAATAAATAAGATCACAAGATGGGTTCACCAGGGTGCACCTAATAATTAATAAAATAAACTCAGTAATATGAAACGATCATTGCTTACAGCCGCCATCATTGCCTGCACTGCAATAGCAGCCTTTGCACAAACTTATATGACCCGTACGGGCAGGGCATATTTTAATGCCACCACTAAAAACTCTCCCGAGGTGGTAGAGGCAAAGAACAACGAAGTAGCCTGCATACTGGACTCAAAAACAGGCGATGTGCGCTTTCAGGTGCTTATCAGGAGCTTCAAGTTCGAGCGTGCTACCATGCAGGAACACTTTAACGAGAACTACATGGAGAGTGATAAATTTCCTAAATCCGATTTCAAGGGGTCAATCACTAACCTTAGCGAGGTGAACTTTACCAAAGACGGCGCGTATACTGCGAAGGTTACAGGCAAACTGACCATACGCGGCATAACAAAGGATGTTACTACACAAGGCTCTGTCACTGTAAAGGGCAATAACATTAGTGTAAAAGCCAAGTTCCCGGTTTTGCTCAAAGATTATAACATCTCCATACCGCAATTAGTGGCCGATAAACTCGACAAAACAGCTCATGTGTCTATTGACTGCGAACTGGCGAAAAAATAATTCCGTATCTATTAAACATATTTATGCGCAAGATACTTTTTCTTATCCTTACACTTTCTGCAACAGCGGCATTATCGTATGCACAGACCGACAGCCTGATGGATGCGCTGAATGCAGATGCTTCAGCAACCAAAAAGAAAGAAGTGGTTACGTCCACATTCAAAGCTACGCGAATCATCAATAGCAGCAGCGTGGAGAACCTGGGCCATGGCGTGCTGGACTTCCGCATCTCTCACCGCTTTGGCCGTATAGACCAGGGCATGGAAAACTTCCTTGGCCTTGATAATGCAA
The DNA here is from genome assembly GCA_021155965.1 of Flavipsychrobacter sp. GTDB lineage: Bacteria > Bacteroidota > Bacteroidia > Chitinophagales > Chitinophagaceae > Nemorincola. Next base: position 168,640 of record JAJNBJ010000004.1, on the reverse strand, counting down.
CCACGCGCATAGGTCTGGATTATGGTGTTACCAAATGGCTGATGCTGGGCATAGGGCACAGCACGCTGTATAAGGAGAACGATGGATTTATGAAGGCAAAAATACTCGCGCAGCAAAAGAACGGCATGCCCGTAACTGTTAGCTATAATGGCTCGGTTTCTGTACAATGCACCAGGGAACCCAAACTGCCCGACAGCACCGACACATGGCACTTCAGCAACAGGCTGTATTTCGCCAATCAATTACTGATAGCCCGCAAGTTCAGTGAGCGTATCTCTATTCAGTTGATGCCTACTTTGGTGCACTATAACATTGTAGATACCTCTACATACGACAACAACACATTTGCCATAGGCATAGGCGGCAGGATAAAGCTGAGCAAACGCATAGCCATAACCGGGGAATATTACTACCGGGTAAACAACGCTGACCTTACTGTAGATAATCCCGGCAGAAGCAATGGCGTACCTACCTACAATAGTTTATCTATTGGCGTGGATATAGAAACCGGTGGGCACGTTTTCCAGATGTTCTTTACCAACTCCCACGGCATGACAGAACGCACCTTTGTAGCCCAGACACCAGATACCTGGGAGAAGACAGCGATACACTTCGGATTCAATATATCAAGGGTGTTTACCGTAGTGAAGCCTAAAGAGTTTAGGGGCGGTGGTAATAGTTGGTAAGCATCATATTATACATTGTTCCATAAGAAAAATAGGTATTTCTACCTGTAGATGTATCAACCCTGCCATCCGGGTTGTACTTTGTAAAAATAAATGCCAGCGAGGTAAGGAGGTTTGTGAAGGAATAAAAGAAAGCCAAATAGAGATGTCATAGTGAGCCCCCGAACCATGACATTTCCTTGATTGCGCTGATAGTGAAAGAAATCCTATTAGACAAAAAGCCGAAAAGGGAGTGTCATCCTGAGCTTGTCGAAGGATGACTTGTTGAGGATGCGCCAAAAAGCAAGATCAGGGCACAATAGCATCTTCATTGTTGCTCATACGATTTTTAGACAGCCTCTTCAGTTCATCATAATTTTCATTGATCAAAGCCTCCTTCTTTTTCCTGCTCCAGCCTTTTATCTGTTTCTCCCTTGCAATTGCATCATACACCAAATGGTAAATCTCGGTGTACTTCAACACTAACGGCCTTCTTGAATAAGTATAGCATGAAGGATACACACCCGGTATAATGCTCTTCAAGCCGTTTTTCAATATCACCACTCATACCTGTATAGTACGAACCATCAGCACAAAGCAGAATGTAGACATAGTAAGTATAGCGCTGTTTCATACCAGAAAGATAGCAATTGGGGACTGATTAAGCTAACTCAGTAACCTCAACAGTCATGGTTCGACAAGGCTCACCATGACACTTCTTTACTGGTCAGAACGAGAGAAATTCTTGATTAAAAAGCTAAAAAAAGGGGTGTCATCCTGAGCTCCGTCGAAGGATGACTTGTTGAGGGTTGGTACAGCTGTCGATTAAAGAACTAATATCCTCTCCATCACACCTCTACCCTCCGCATTAAACCACCTCACTTCCTTATCCTTTTTAAACCACGTCATCTGCCGCTTGGCGTAATTGCGGGTGTGCTGCTTTATTTTGTCTATGGCTTCCGGAAGTGTGTATTTGCCATCTATATAATCAAAGAGTTCTGCATAGCCTACTGTCTGCAGGTTTTTCAGTTCTTTATGTGGGTATAGTTTTTCCACTTCTGCCAATAAACCCTGCTCCATCATTTTATCTACACGTTGGTTAATGCGGTCGTATAGCTGTTCGCGAGGCAACTCCAAGCCTATCTTCACAATGTTGAATGGCCGCTGCATTTTACTTGCGGTTCGGTAGTGCACTATGCTCCTCCCTGTACTTCGCATAAAGCTAAGCGCACGCAGCATACGCGCAGGGTTTTGTATTTCCCCTACTTCATAAAATTCCGGATCTTCTGCCTGCACCGTTTTTTGCAGCCATTCTATTCCTTGTTGCTTATACTCTTCTTCAGTTTGTTTCACAACTTCTTCATCCACCTCAGGCATTGCATCCAGCCCTTCGCACAATGCTTTTATATACAGGCCAGTGCCCCCACACACTACGGCAGTATCATGCGTAAGAAATATTTCGTCAAGATAAATGAGGGCAAGTGTTTCGTAATCTGCAGCAGATAACGGCCTTGTAACCGGGAACTCATCAATAAAATAGTGTTTAACTGCCTGCAACTCTTCCGGCGATGGCTTTGCCGTGCCAATGGTCATTTCCTTATAGCACTGCCTGCTGTCTGCTGATATGATTGATGTGCCCAGCCTCTGTGCCAGTTCTATGGCAATAGCCGTTTTGCCTACTGCCGTAGGCCCTGCTATTATATATACCGTCTTGTTAGTAGATTGGTTGATATCTGGATTAGTTGAAAGGTTGATACGTTGACCAGGTGATATGTTGAGACAAATGCATAAAAAATTGACTTATCAACTTATCAACTTTTCAACCTATCAACAAGTCAGCATTCCATCACTCCTCAGCCGTGCTGTCCTCAGTATAGGTTTCTTCTGCACCTTCGGCGCCGTCCTCGCCCTCGTTGCCAAAACCCTCTGCCATTTCATCAGCGCCAAGGTCATACTTCTCCTCTATCTCCATTATTTTATCCGGGCTCACACCTTTTATGCCATATTGGGCTGGTGCTATACCCTCTTTACGCAGCAGGAACGGATATACCCGCCTCGAGGTTTCTTCTTTATTCACCCCTATCAGTTCCACCAGGAAAGTCCATTTCTTAGCGGGGTCATACACATATACGAATTTCTGGTCGGGATTGGATACAAGCGCCGAAACAGGCGTTTTGGTCATAGATAATGCCGGGGCATCCTTCTTATTCACCAAAACTTCCGAGTTTATCTCCCTGCCATGGTGCCATTTGTCATCACTTTCATAAAAAGAGGCCGTGTGCTTGCCGTCAAACTCATAAGCACTGACAATAGCCTTATGAAGGTCCATAAAGGTCTGGTTGCCTATTATCTCGATATCCCGGTAGGTTTGGTCGTCTTCTTCCCAATATATTCTGAATCGGAGTATAGCCATATTGCGGGTAAAAATACACAATATTCCCGCTCATAACCATGCCAGTCCCGATGAAGCGGGATGCTTATTATATAATTATAAATTAACATAATAAATCCAACGGGCTGATATACATTATATTTGCTTTGCAGATGACAGGCTTTACCGTAAAAATAAAAGCCCGTTTTTTCAACCGAAAAAGAAATTTTTTATTTACCTTTGCAGTCCCAAATTAGATTTTATGCCAAAAGTGAAGACGCATTCACGTGCAAAAAAGACCTTTAATGTAACAGGCACCGGTAAAGTGCGCAGGTACAAAGCGTTCAAAAGCCACCTGTTAACTAAGAAATCAAAGACCCGTAAGCGCCACTTGCGTCAGCACGGCCTGGTTCACCCAAGCAACATGAGCCTCGTAAAGCGCATGCTTTGCCTGAAAGGATAATAAAGTATAGTAGTATTTATAAAAATTGTTTAATCAAATAATTAAGTCCCTTTAGGGATTTAGGGTAAAACTTCAAGATATGCCACGTTCGGTAAATGCGGTTGCATCACGCGCGAGAAGAAAGAAAATACTGAAAGAAGCAAAAGGCTTCTATGGTAAACGTAAAAACGTATATACGGTTGCTAAGAACGTCCTCGAAAAAGGACAAGGTTATAAATTCGTTGGCCGTAAGCTGAAAAAACGCGACTACCGCTCTTTGTGGATAGTGCGTATCAATGCTGCAGTTCGTGAAGAAGGCCTGAATTATTCACAGTTCATCAACAAACTCGCTGCAAAAGGCATCGACCTTAACCGTAAAGTACTTGCTGACCTGGCTATGAATGAGCCGGCATCATTCAAAGCACTGGTTGCCCAGGTAAAATAATTATTCTTTATAAGGCATAAAATAATAGCCGGTACATTGTACCGGCTATTATCATTTATAACTCCTCAAAAATACCTGGCTACTTTGCCGCCACTGCAAGAGGGATCGTTTTATACAAGCCCTTATTCTCCTTCAGCCAGCTATATAGGTCTTCTTGCTGCAGTTCATGCTCATCCAGCATAGACCTGCCTATCACCAACACATCAAACAACAGGCCCTTGTATTCCTGTGCCAGCGCCTTTTCAGCATTATTGAACAGGAAATAGAAAATAAGGAACCGTTTCCTGCTGGCCTCATCGAACGGACAGATGATCACATTTTCTACAACAGCGTTGCTGTCGTGAGCAAAAGGCTGTTTGATCAGATATTGGTACTCTTCAGCTAATTCACGCGCTTCCTGTAAAGAATACGGGGACGTTTTCATTGTATTTGTTTGTTTGAGTAAGAGTAAAAAACACGGCCAAAATTATTACCGGCATACTAATTCTCAGACCAATGAAAAGTTAATAACAGCAGGATAACTATTCCATAACTACCGCTTATCCATCACATAGCTAACGGGCAAAGGATAGCCAAGCTCGTACATAATAAGTTCCAGGCGCTCTTCTTCCTCCGGATGGTACCTGCGGTCAAGGTTCATGCCATGCAGGCGCGCCCATGCCTGCCATTTCATTGCGGTAAGCGGGTTTTTAAACTCCTGGAGTATTTTATAGATGTTAAGATCGGTTTGGCGGGCAATTAGCATTACCAGAAGTACACCTTGTGTTTCGTTCAGCCCTTTTATCCTGTTCTCAAACTGCTCACGCAGTTCATCCTCTTTCCTGTTCACAAATGCCTTCTTTTCTTTTTTAGTAATGCCGGGCTCATCCAGTTTGGTATTCACCTCTTTGAACAATTTTGTAGCAGCATCAAGATAGGGGAGAATTGTGGTCACATAATACTTCATCTGGTTGTACCTGTACCTATCGGTGTCGTTCTTCCACTTTGCTTTTACGTAAACATCTTTCAGCAGCACAGAGTAAAGCGTATCATCAGCAGGGTGCTGCGCTTTCACATTCATGATAACAATAGTGAACAACAAGAAGAATGTAACCCTTTTCATATCCTTATCTTATATCAAGATACGTACCAAACTTATGAAAGGTAAAGCTGTGAAAGGAATTTAACTTTTGCGCAGTACAGGGACTTCCCTAAAAAAGCAAAGCCTCAGCGGGAGCTGAAGCCTTACTTACACCTTATGAAAAATATACCCACCACAAATGTAGGACATTATTCCAATAAACATTGTCATGAAAAGTTAATATTTCCTAAAAATCCTGAAAGAAATATTGCTTCCTTATTACGGTTAATAATAAGGATAAGATTATCAACTGATTATAGTTGCAATATCAGAAACGGAAAAAGCTGGGGCACTTGGTTTTTAAATACTCCCTTGGGTTACCGAATGAACGGAAATAAATTGTAGCCGTTAAGTTGCCATACCAGAACCAGTCGTTCGACTTTGCATCACCACGCTGGTGGCCATACTGCGGATTGATACCGTCCTTGCCCCTGTATGCCAGTTTTTGAGCAACCTCGCCTTTATATGCCCTCAGCGTATCCATGTTTACGTATGATTTGCTCACATCGTCCAGGTAGTCTGTATTGGTATACCTAAAACCTATTTCTCCGCAAAGCATAATGGTCCTGCCGATAAAGAATTTCATACCGCCACCAAATGGGAATGCCATATTAACGAGGCTGTATTGTTTGCGGTCGGGATACATGGGTAAGCCTTGCCCTTCTGTGCTCAACGCCCTCAGGAACTTCTTGTTGCCATTATCATCTTCTGTGAACGGGTTAAAATAAAATGCTGATACACCGCCAAAAACGTAAGGTGTCACTTTCCTCCTGAGTACTTCAATAGGCAAAAAATTCAACTCCAGCGCGCCGTGAAATTCAAATAAATGTGTTGCAAAGCTGAGATTGCGGTTTTGGTTCACAGGGATATTGCTGAGGCTGTCTGCCGCCGAAAGGCTGGTATAAGAAGCCCCAAACCTTACACCCACATGCGGACTCATAAAATGCTTGTAGATAATGCCGCCAACGGGATGGTAGCCGTAATTTCCAAAAAATTTATTCTGGAGGTCTCCGTAATAATTGGAAACGCCCCCCATAATGCCTATTTCGTGATGTGTTTGCTGCGCCCCAAGGGACAAAGGAAGTAGCAATGCCAACAGGTGTAGTATTCTTTTCAATGCTATATATTTTATCAGAAATGTACCGAAAGGTAGCAACTATTTTCGGAAAAATGAAACATATGGATACCCGTACCCTATTGTTTTGAAAAATAAAAAATATCAAAATGTATATAATTGTAAACTAATATGCCTTTTAGCCACTGCTTAAACATTATTTTTGCCCACTGATATGCCATCAATGAACTTAATAGCAGACCTACGCGACAGGAATATACTACAGGACATAATACCGGGTACCGAAGAGCAATTGCTGAAAGAAATGACATCCGGCTACATTGGCTTCGATCCTACTGCCGACAGCCTGCATGTGGGCAACCTGGTACCTATAACCCTGTTGATGCGCCTGCAGCGTGCAGGCCACAAGCCTTATGCCCTGCTTGGCGGCGCTACGGGCATGATAGGCGATCCATCGGGCAAATCGGCTGAGCGTAACCTGCTTGACCTTGAAACAATACAATACAACATTGACTGCCAACGCAAACAACTGGAAAAGTTCATCAACTTCTCCGATTCTGTACCTAATGCCGCTGTGCTGGTGAATAATTACGACTGGTTTAAGGACCTTTCTTTTCTCGGGTTCATCCGGGATATAGGCAAACACATCAATGTGAGCTACATGATGGCTAAAGATTCTGTACAAAACCGCCTGGAAACAGGCATGTCGTTCACAGAGTTTACTTATCAGCTCATACAGGGCTACGATTTTTACCATCTCAATAAAACGGCGAACGTTTTGCTGCAGATGGGTGGTTCAGACCAATGGGGCAATATAACCACGGGTACAGAGCTGATACGTCGCAAAGGTGGTAACGATGCTTTTGCTTTTACCTGCAAACTCATCACCAAAGCTGATGGCAGCAAATTCGGCAAATCAGAGAGTGGCAATGTTTGGCTGGATCGGGAGAAAACATCACCCTACCAGTTCTACCAGTTCTGGATGAAAATGGCAGATGCCGATGCCGCAAAAATGAGCCTTGTATTTTCTTTCAGGCCTGTGGATGAAATAAAAGCACTCATTACTGAGCACGAAGCCGCCCCCCACCTCCGTAAGCTGCAAAAAGCACTGGCAGAAGAGCTGACCATAATGGTACACAGCGAGGAAGACCTGGCCTTTGCCAAACAAGCATCTGAAATATTATTCGGGCAATCATCTGTTGAAGTACTGCGCTCCCTCAACGAAAAACAACTGCTGGAAGTAATGGACGGCGTACCGCAGGTAACGGGCTCAAAAAGCACCCTCGCTTCTGGCCTCGACATCATCACCTTCCTTGCAGAAAGCGGCATCTTCACCTCCAAAGGCGAAGCCAAAAAAATGCTGCAGAACGGCGGCGTCAGCATCAACAAGGAAAAAGTAACAGATCTGGCATTTCAACTAAAAGAAGAACACCTGCTGAATGGTCAATACCTGCTGATACAAAGAGGGAAGTCGAATTATACGCTGGCGAGGTTTAGTTGATAGGTTTGCCAAACATACTATTAATGTATTTTTTATCATTTATTGAATGAAGAACTACTTGTTGCTTCTGCTTTTTCTTACTCAATCACTTTTGGCATTGTGCCAGACTGGTAATGATTATCTAAATACCCGAAAAAAAATTGACAGCATACTACATGCCGAGAAAAAGTATAAAAAAATTGTAAAAAAAATATCCGCTATCCCGGACTCGATAAAGATGTTTATGACTATCTATTTAGATTCACTTAATTCCAATGGAGAACCTATCAAAGATAGAGACGGACATCATCTGGCAAAAGATATTTGCAGTTATGAACTTGGCATAAAAAAGGATTGTTTTATAAATGGGTATAAATCAAACATAACGTACTTATATCATGTTTATTATTCAGTAAATGCGAATCGAATATTGCATGTAAGTAAGAAATTTGGCTGGAAAAAACCTTATTAGAATAAAACAGTTGATCAAAAGACACCTTGATTAGAATTAATAATGCGCAAAACGCTGTGTACAATACTACTTACCCTCGCTTTGTTCGCCATAACATTGCCGGTATTCTTTTGCAACAGCCCCGGAGAAAAAGACGATGATAACGAACCACAGTTAACATCGCAGTGGCGGAATGTCTACGACACCTCAGCCCACTATGTAGGCATGGACAAATGCCGCACGTGCCACGAAAGCGTTTACCAGACATTCATTCAAACAGGCATGGGCCAGTCCTTCGGCCATGCCACAAAAGAAAAATCTGCAGCAGACTTTTCTCCTGCTCATGCACTGGTCTATGACTCCGCGCTCGATTACTATTACAAACCATACTGGGATAAAGACTCCTTTTACATCATGGAGTTCCGGCTTGAAGGCAGGGATACGGTGCATAAACGCATCCAGAAAGTGAATTATGTAGTTGGCTCAGGCCAGCACACCAATTCGCACATCTTCGATGTCAATGGCTATTTGTTCCAGGCGCCCATTACCTTCTATACCCAAAAGCGCCGCTGGGACCTCGCCCCCGGCTTTGAAAAAGGTGCCAGCAGCCGCTTCAACCGGCTGATACAATTAGAATGCATGAGCTGCCACAATGCCTACCCTGATTTCGTAAGCAACAGCGAGAACAAGTATAACACTGTAATGACCGGCATAGACTGCGAACGCTGTCACGGCCCCGGCAGCATGCATGTGCTTGACAGGCAGAACAACCCACTTGTAGATACCTCAAAAGGTCCCGACTATACTATCGTCAACCCACGCAGGCTATCCACAGAATTGCAGAACAACATTTGCCAGCGCTGCCACCTGCAGGGTATTGCCGTGCTGAATGATGGTAAAAACTTTTTCGACTTCCGCCCCGGCATGCATTTATCTGAAGTGATGAATGTATTCATGCCACAGTATGAAGGTGCGCAGGATAAAATGATCATGGCAAGCCATGTGGAGCGTATGAAAAAAAGCCCTTGCTATGTACAGAGTGGTAAAATGAGCTGCATTACCTGCCACAAACCGCATGTGAGTGTTAAGTTCACACCTCGCTCGCAGTACCTAAATGCCTGCCAAAGCTGCCACGGAAAGGCAAGTGCACAGAAACAGTGCGCAGAAACAGAAAAGGTACGGGCGGCAAAGAATAATGATTGTGTTACCTGCCATATGCAGCATCAGGGCAGTATAGATATTCCGCACGTGGCTGTTACAGACCACTACATTCGCAAACGCCCGCTCAATGACAGCCAGAAAAAAGCCATCACTGCATTCCTTGGCTTGCAATGCTTCAACAACGGCAAACCCGATGCTATTACCAAGGCGCGCGGCTACATGGAATTTTACGAACGCTACGCCCCAAACAAGCCTTTACTTGATTCAGCTTTACTCTACCTGGATAAACAACGCGATATTGAAGCCACAAAAAAACAGAACCGTGATTACATCCGTGTCTATTACCTGCTAAACGACCATCAGAAAGTGGTTAGCTATGGCTCACAGCTAAAGCCTGCTGCCATTAACGATGCATGGACAGCCTACCGAATTGGCGAAGCTTACTATCAGTTGCAGCAGCCGGATAGCGCCCTGCCCTGGTACCAGCGTGCCACAGACATATGGAAATACTCGCTCGATTTCCAGAACAAATACGGCATCTGCCTGCTGAAACTCGGAAAGTTGCCGGAGGCTAAGCAGGTATTCGATTTTATTGTAAGCGAGAACCCGGGCCACATCAGCGCTAATACTAACCTCGGGTTTATCTATATGCAACAGGGGCAAAGCACCATGGCTTACGATTACCTCATGCGTGCCAACCGCATAAACCCGGACTACGAACAGAATCTCATCAATATGGCAGTATGGTACCACACCAACAACCAGGACGACAAAGCAAAAAAAACTGTACTACACTTGTTAAAGAAACACCCTAATAACGAGACAGGCAGGGCAATGCTGCAAGACCTTACAAGACAAAAACTATGAAATGCGCAGCAGCCATTTTTTTGTGTGCTTTTTTGTTCGCCGGATGCACGCGTATCCCAACCGACTTTGAATATATTACTGTAAGCAAGGCATCTTACGAAAAAGATACTGATTTTAATGGAAGTACAATTAAAATAACTGACGATAACGAAATAGCCCAAATAGTCGTTGCAATTAATTTCAGCTATTCGGAACCTGCAAAATATTTCCCTGAATACTACCTTGACCTACACTATAAAGATTCTACTATAAATTTATTAGTCCGTGGACACTATTTCAAAATAAAGGGGAAGACTTACAGATCAACTAAAAATTTGTCCACGCTTCTTGAAAATCTGAATTGGAAAAATACAGATCACTACTAAAATTTGTATCGGACGAACAACTGTTGTGTGATGTTACCGCCATCAAACTCTACCGAGTTATCAGCATAACCTTTTGGCTCTTTTTTAATCTTTGTGTAATAAACATAACTCATAAATGATGTACCAAGGGTAATACGCTTAAATTCAAGTTTTAAACCAAAATAAGGGGTAAAACCGACATAAGTCATTGTTACATTTGGGCCTCTGCTATAGGAGAAGTCTACACCTGTTTCATGCCATCTATACGGGGGAATATTATATACAACATTATATTCCTTTATTATTGAAGTTTCTGTAGTACCATTACCATAACCGGCACGTAATTCTATTCCACCAAAAAAATGCAACTTTCTATAAAACTGCCGTTGAGCTTCTACTCCTAATGATATTATTCCCAAGTCGATATATTTAATAACACTTCTGCTTTCTGCCGTATCGCCATAAATGGAGTCCATAAGAGCATATGGAGGTTGCTCATAACCACCATAGCCTATACCTACCTTATATTGCAGTACTTTTTTACTCTTCCGTATATACTGCAATGCAAAAGTTTTCATTATTGGCTCTCCATAACCTGTAAACAATGCATTCGTTTCACCAAAAAAACCAATACTATTCCTAAAACTATCCACCTGCCCAAATGCAGTTGCAGGCAGCAATAACAATACCCATATCATAATACCATTTAAAAACCGGCATGAACTTTGCGTGCTTTGCGTATCCTTTGCGCCTTTGCGTGAAAATTTCACTACCGATTTTTTATGGTCATTTGGTATTTCCCTCATAAAAGAGTTTCAAAAACAAACGCAGAACCTCACCATTTAGTATAGCACAAAAAAATCCCGCGCTTGGCGCGGGATCATAATTTACTATCATTGGTCACATTCCATCACATTACTTCCACATTATTCAAAAGCCGCTTTATACCTTGCACTCACAGCATCCCAGTCCACCACATTCCATATAGCTTTCAGGTAGTCCGGGCGCCGGTTCTGGTATTTCAGGTAGTACGCATGCTCCCATACGTCTATACCCAGTATCGGGTGGCCTTTCACTTCAGCTACATTCATCAGGGGGTTGTCCTGGTTGGGTGTAGAGCAAACTTCCAGTTTGTTGTCTTTCACTATCAGCCAGCTCCAGCCGCTGCCAAAGCGCGTAGCGCCTGTAGTGCTCATTTTCTCCACCAGCGCATCATACGATCCAAATGCTTCATTTATAGCCGCAGCAAGATCACCTGTCGGCTGCCCGCCTGCATTCGGGCCAAGTATCGACCAGAACAATGTGTGGTTATAATGCCCGCCGCCATTGTTCCTAACTGCAGCCGGATAAGAAGATATATCAGCCATCAGCTCCTCAAGTGTTTTGTTTTCAGATTCTGTACCTGCCAGTGCTTTGTTCAGGTTGTCCACATAAGCCTGGTGGTGTTTGCCATGGTGTATCTGCATGGTCTGTGCATCTATGTGCGGCTCCAATGCATCAAAAGCATAAGGCAGCGCGGGAAGTGTATGTACCATAATTTAGATTTTTAGTTGATCACAATATTTTCGTGCCAAAGGTAATACGCAGAACAGCAAAAAGGCAATAAGCCGTTATAATAAATCAGGATAGCGCTATAAATAAAAATGCGGCAAGTGTAATTGCCGCATTTTTAAATTCTTTTCTTATCACTATCGCACCTCTACCTGTGCCCTGTATACTTTCTCACCGGCAATTACCCTGATAATGTAACTTCCCGAAGCCAATCCGCGCAATATTATTTTTGGTGCTGCATTGTCAATTGTCTGGCTGCCCACGCTCCTGCCCAGCATATCAGTAACTGAAAGCTCAGCTTTGCCGTTTATCTCAGGCATTTCTATTGCCATAGCATCAGTTGCAGGGTTGGGGTATACTTTCAATGCGCCAGCCATAACAAGTGTGTTAACACTGTTATTAGCGCCTATTACCCTGATCACATTATTATCATAGTCGGCAACATACAATTTGTTCAGTGAGTTAACAGCTATACCCTTTGGCGAGCTCAGCAACGCTGTTGCCGCAGTGCCGCCATCGCCGGCATAACCGTTTGTGTACATGCCTGCATAATGGTTGATGGTGCCAGCGCTGTTCACCACACGGATAACATTATTTCCCTGGTCAGCAATATACACAGGGCCGAAACCAAACACCGCAACACCGGCAGGGTTACGCAACTTTGCAGCATTTGCCGCACCGCCATCACCCGAATAGCCTGCAGGGCCTGTACCTGCAAAAGTGGTAATAATGCCGCTGCCATTTATTTTCCTCACTGCATTGTTGAAATAGTCTGCTATATACACCTGTCCGAGAGGATCAACCGCAACAGCCACCGGTGAGTATAACTTGGCATTTACCGCAGAGCCACCATCACCCGAATAACCAATAGTACCGTTGCCTGCTATTGTTTCTATTGTGCCGCCAAGCCATACTTTACGCACAGCATGATTATCTGCGTCTGCTATGTAAAGGTTGCCCAGCGTATCAGTGGCAATACCCTGCGGGCCATTGAGCATAGCGGCCGTTGCAGGCCCCATATCGCCTGAGTATCCAGCCATACCTGTACCTGCATATGTGGATATTGTCCCTCCCGCGTTTACCTTACGGATAACATTGTTGCCCTCATCCGATATATATACATTGCCATACACATCAGCAGCCACACTATAAGGTTTGTTCAGCTTTGCAGCAGTTGCCGGGCCAAGGTCACCGCTATACCCTGCCGTATCCTTACCAGCAAATGTGGTAATGATACCGGTCACAGCCACTTTGCGCACTACGTTATTCGCACGGTCTGCTATGTAAATATTGCCAATGCCGTCATAAGCAACACCCGTGGGGCTGTTCAGCCTTGCATGTTTAGCCAGGCCACCGTCGCCGGTATAACCGCCGGTGCCGGTAGATGCGCCAAACCCTGTTCCTGCATAAGTATAGATGTATTGGGCGCCGCTATTGGCAGAAACAGCAATAAGCAATAAGCATAAAAAGGTAAACCTTGATATCATAAAAATTCTTGTATAAGTAAACGATTCAGCCTGAAAAGATAGCTATTATTATCCGTAAAACAAATATAGGCAAAAAAGCCAGCCCTGAAAACGATCACGGGAACCTGCGGCAAAAGCCATAAGTTCCCGTGATGAATATTACTGACTTTCAGCTTAGTGTATCACTATTGCCTGCCTGTAGGTATTGCCATCCATATTCACCCGCACCATATAAGTACCCGCAGCCAGGTTATTCAGGTTGAACAGTGTCTTTTCAGTATTTGTAACCTTTGTATCAACAACCTTGCCCAGCACATCTATTACGCTGATACTAGCTTGCCCTTGCAGGGTGGGTATCTCTACTGTAAATATACCTGCCGATGGGTTCGGGTAAACTTTCATATTCCCTGCCATCTCAGGCACTGGCGATACACCAACAGGGTGACAAACACCATAATCCCTGACTTTAACTACACGTGTTGCAACGGCAGAAGAGCCGCACGCATTGATCACAAAATATTTTACGGTGTCTATACCGCCAACCATTCCGATCACAACGCCTGTAGAGCTTACGGCAGCACGGCCTGTTGCATTGCCCCATATGCCACCCGGAACAGAATTGGCCATGTATATCGTATCACCTACACACACACTGTCAGGGCCTGTTATAGCGCCCACATTAGGCAGCGGCGTCACATTAATGGTAAACGTTGCACGGGCAGTGCCGCACGAGTTGGTCACAGAATAAGATATCACCGTTGTCCCCCCCGCTATTCCTGTCACTACGCCTGTGCCGCTCACAGAAGCTACACTGCCTGTGCTGCTGCTCCATGCACCGCCTGAAACGCTGCTGGTGAGGTTAGTAGTTTGTCCGGGGCATATAGCTGCTGTGCTTCCGCCTATAGTACCGGCAAACGGCAACGGATCAACCGTAACGGGATATGTAGTTGAAATAGTTCCGCAAGAGTTGGTCACCGTATAAGTAATTGTTTCCACACCTGTTGTCACACCGGTTACAACACCTGATGCACTTCCTACATTAGCCCATGTACCGCTGCTGCTCCATACGCCGCCTGCTGTGGCATTGCTCAATGTAATGGTAACAGCGGGGCATACATTGGTAGCCCCGGTTATAATGCCTGCTGTAGGCAGCGGGTTAACCGTAATTGTTGTTGTTGTTGTTGTATTTGTGCAGCCTGCAGCGCTTGTATACGTATAAGTTATATCAGCCGTACCTGTAGAGGTGCCGGTTACTATGCCGCTTGATGAACCAATGGTTGCCGAGCCGGAAACAGCAGCAGAGCTCCATACGCCACCCGGTACAGATGAGGTCAATGTAGTTGGTGTGCTCATACATACTACCGATGGTATAGTGATAGTTCCTGCCGAAGGTATCGGGTGTACGGTTACTGTAGCCCATGCACTGCATCCGTTGGTGCCTGTGTAAGAGATAACGCTTGTGCCTGCTGCAAGGCCTGCCACTGCACCTGAACCGCTGCCTACTGTCGCAATACCTGTAACACTGCTGCTCCATGCGCCACCCGGTGTTGCATCGCTTAGGGTAGTGCCTGCGCCCACACACATACCTAATGTACCTGTTATGGGTAATGGCGCAGGGTCCACCGTTACCATCGTCGTAACAAATGAACTGCACCCGCTGGTGGTAACAGTATAGGTTATATCGGTAGTGCCGGCAGCTACACCTGTCACTACACCCGATGAATTTACAGTAGCCGTTGCCGTGCTGCCGCTGCTCCATGCCCCACCCGCCGTTGCATCAGCAAGTGGCGTGGTAACATTTTCGCATACCAGTGTAGTGCCCGTTATTGCAGACACAACAGGGGGCACATTTATTGCAAGTGGCATAAAGGAAATACAACCTTCAGCCGATGTATAGACTAGTGTTGCAGAACCTGCAGCAATACCGGTAACATCGCCCGATGTTGAATTAACCGTAGCCACAACCATTGGTACAAGGCTCCATGTTCCGCCCGTGGTAGCTATTGAATAAGTATTTGTCTGGCCAACACATGCAGTGCCCGGGCCGGAGATCGTACCCGGCAATGCATTCACTGTTACCTGTGCTGTCCTTGTACAACCACCAATAGTATAGCCGATAGTTGTTGTGCCGGCAGCAATGCCATTCACCATGCCGGTTCCGGAGCCTACGCTTGCAACCGTAGGGTTACTGTTTGTCCACACACCGCCCGGAGTTAAAGAACTCAGCACAGTAGTATTACCTGCACACACCGCCATGGTGCCGGTGATCACATTTGGCAGCCCATTAACTGTTATGGTCTTGGCGGCTGCGCAACCTGTTGGCAAGGTATAAGATACTATAGCAAGGCCTGCAGAAGTGCCGCATGCAAGCCCCGTACCTGTTATCGTTGCAGTCGTTCCAACAATGCTCCAGATACCACCCGGGGTGGCGTCTGTGAACGAAAGGCATGAACCCTCGCACACACTGTTGCCGCCAACAACGGCCGCAGGGTTCGGGCTAACTGTCACCACTGATGTTGTAGTGCAGCCGGACCCAAGTGAGTAACTGATCGTAGCAGTGCCAAGGCTCACGCCGGTCACTATGCCTGTGTTCGACCCGATCCTGGCCACTATAGTATTGCTGCTCGTCCAGATGCCACCACCCGGGGAAGTGAGTGGCGCCGTGAACCCTACGCAGGCGATCAGGTTGCCTGTGATTGGGGAAGGCGATGATATCACTGTTACAGTAATAGTTGCCGCACATCCTGTTGATAATGTATAGGATATGGTTGTTGTACCGGGGGCCAACGCAGTCATCAACCCGCTGGTCGCCCCTATGCTGGCAACTCCGGTATTACTGCTCGCCCAGGTTCCGCCTGCCATTGCATTGGTCAGGGTTGTCGATGTGCCTGTGCAAAGCGAGGTCAATCCGCTTATCGGTGCCGATGGGTTCACGGTTACCGGTGCCACAGCGAAACAGCCGCCGGGAAGTGTGTAACTTATATTAGCCGTCCCCGCGCTCACACCGGTCACTATACCAGTCAGCGAGCCTACTGTAGCGCGTGCTGTATTGCTGCTGCTCCAGGTGCCGCCCGGCACTGTGTTCGTTAACATTGTTGTTAATCCCACACATGCATTTGCTGTGCCCCCCGTTGCTGCCGGTGCTGCATTAACAAACAATGCCTTTGCCACGCCGCAACCCGACGATAAAGAATAACTGATAGTTACAGTGCCCATAGAGGTGCCCGTTACTAATACAGAGCTTCCCGAAGGTGTAAGCGAAACCGACCCTGTGCCTGGTACGGAACTCCATGTTCCCCCGGCCGTAGCGCTATTAAGCGTTATAGAGGCACCCTCGCATACAGTAGGGGAACCTGCTATCGCTGCAGGGCTTGCATTCACGGTCTGTGGTTTCACCAGGCTGCAGCCGCCTACAGTATAAGTGATGTTGGCTACACCCGCGGTGCCGCCATTTACAATGCCCGAAGAAAAACCAACCGAAGCAACCGAAGGATTGCTGCTGGTCCATGTACCACCCGTTGGCGTGCTCGAAAGGGGCAACGTTGCGCCTGAACATACCGGTGTACCGGAGAAATCGGTAGGGCCGGCAACTATTGTCATTGACCTCGTAGCTATACAGCCCGTTGGCAAGGTATAAGTTACGATGGCTGTGCCTAACGATACACCTGTAACCACACCTGAACCGGATACCGTTGCTTCCGGTGAACCGGTCGACCATGTGCCGCCAGCAGGGCTGCCTGTAAGATTAACTGAAGATCCCACGCAAGTGCCGCTTGCACCCGTTATTACCGGGTTAATGTTGACGGTGATAGTCCGTGTAATGCGGCAACTGGTCGGCAGCGTATAAGTAATGGTGGGCGTAGATGCTGTTGTTCCCATACCGGTAACTATACCCGAGGCGTCAACCGTCGCCTGTGCCGTATTGCTGCTGCTCCATGTGCCGCCCGCAGGAGTTGATGCAAGCGATGTGGTCTCACCAATACATACGGAAGGGGTGCCGGCAATTGCAGATGGCGTTGGGTTCACCGTCACCTCCGATGTGGTTGTACACCCTGTTGCTGTCAGCGTAAAGGCAATGGTAGCATTACCGCCCGATACGCCGGATACAGTAGAAGTAAAGCCCGGCGAGGTTACATTTGCAATGCCGGTAGCGCTGCTGCTCCACGACCCCATGCCTGCACCAGTCAGTACTGTATTAGAACCGGCACAAACCTCAAGAGTACCTGTTATAGCAGATGGTGGTGCATTTACGGTCACTGTTTTCGTAGCAATGCTGGTACAGCCAAAGCCATTGGTCACAGAATAAGTTAAGTTAGCTGTTCCTGCACCCAGGCCGGTTACAGACACTGCTGTACCTGCTGCTGCCAGCCCTATTGATCCCGTTCCTCCGGTAGTGGCCCAGGTGCCGCCCGGCGTAGCATCTGTATAAGATACCGTCGTCCCAAGGCACGGGCTCAAACCGCCCGATATAGCTGCCACCGATGGCGATGCATTGACGGTGAATACTTCCGTGATCGAACAACTGCCTACACTATAGGTTATAGTTGCAGTACCTGCATTTATACCCAGCACTGCACCGGTAGTCGGATTAACGGAAACATTACTGCTTGCGCTGCTCCAGTTACCCCCCGTAGGAGTTCCGGACAATGTGCTGCTTGCCCCCTGGCAGGCTTCCAAAGTGCCTGATATGCCGCTTGGGGTAGGCAGCACAGTTACTGACTTTGTTGCTGTATTCGTACACGCACCGCTGCCAACAGTATAGCTTATGGTTGCTGTGCCTAACGACATGCCGGTTACCGTTGCTGTAGTGCCTGAACCGGCAACACTCGCAGTGCCTGATGCGCTGCTGGTCCATGTACCTCCTGCGGCAGACACTGAATACGTGGATGTCCCCCCCAGGCACACGCTGGATATGCCCGATATGGTACCTGCCGATGGTAGCGGGTCCACCGTCACTACGGTTGCAGACGCACAGCCTGAGACCGTATAACTTACCGAAGCAGTACCTGCAGTAAGGCCTGTTACAGTTGTTGAAGTACCGGATGGTGTAAGCGATACCGACCCTGTTCCGGTGAACGCGCTCCACGTACCGCCTGGCGTAGCATTGGATAATGTTGTAGTACCGCCAACGCATACTGTCGCAGTACCCGTTGTTGCTGCAGGGGAAGCATTTACTGTCAGTGTCCGTGAGGTAAACCCAACACAACCTGCACTGCTGGTAACGGTGTATGAAACGATCACCGGCCCGGCTGAAGTTCCGGTAACCGCTCCCGAGGTAGAGTTAATAGTTGCAAAACCGCCTCCTGAACTAACGGTCCATATACCCCCGCTCACAGGATTGGTCATAGTAACAGGTGAGCCTATGCAGCCTGACGACGGCGTTGGGTTGATCGTACCTGCCGACGGCAACGCATTTACCGTTACAGCCTGCGACATCGCGCATCCGGTCGATAACGTATAACTGATAGTTGAAACGCCACCGGCCGTACCGGTTACTAAGCCTGTGGTGGAATTCACCGCGGCAAAGCCGCCGCCCGTGCTTGTCCATGTACCGCCTGTTGGTGCGCCTGTCAATGTAATATTCGCATTCTGGCATAATGCGAACGAACTGGTGCTGCTTGTTACACTAGTGGGTGCAGTATTCACGGTTACTACAACGGTAGATGCGTCACCGCAAGTGTTAGTATATGAAATGGTTGCCGTACCTGCTGCCACACCTGTTACAGTTGCCGTAGAACCAGATCCCGAAACACTTGCCGTACCCGTTGCCGTACTAGTCCACGTCCCAGTCCCCGATGCACTTGTAAGGGTTGTAGTAGCGCCTACACACACCGATGCAGTACCGGTAATACTTGCAGGCATTTCACAGATCGTAATATTCGTATTGTTCCATTTATCCGCTGTACCCGGGCCTGAGTCGCCATTTACAGCATTTATAACACCATATATCTTTACATCGCCGGTGCCAGCGATCGGCGCTGTCCATGAAATATCTTGTGTGTAAATTGTACCTGCACCACCACCGCCTGTGCCGGTGGATCCGGTTATGCGGCTGTTTTGTTCTATAATAGCAAGGCCAGACAATGTAGTGGAATGCGAGCCACTGGGAGCGGTTAAGGTCCCAGCTTGCGTCGCACCGCTTGCACCAGCCCCGCTCGCTTTCACTGTTGACACCTGGTAGCCATAATAAGGCAAAGTGAAAGAGCTGCTTGTCTGTGTGCCGGTTATCCTGATAGTGTAAGTATTCCCTGGCACATATGATGTTACAGCCGTCGAACCACTCAACAGCACAATTCCAACAGTAGTGGTACTTGTTGAGGATGGATTATGGCACGAACATCCATTCACGCCGTTCGAGCCTGTTCCGTTAAGTGAACTGTTAGCAGCTGGCCCTGTACTATTACTTGTCAGCACAACATACAGTAGCAATCCTACAAGTGGTAAAAGAATAATTTTCTTTTTCATAGAAATCAATTAAAAATGTAGCTTGTTTTTCTTAAAATCAACCTTCGGATAGGACAAAAGAAGCCCCATCCGGCAAAACGGAAGGGTACATAGTATAAAGGCGCATTTTCTATACCAAATGTTAGTGCCTTCATAATATTTTCATTTTCCTAACCCGACAAACATAATAAAAAAAAGGCACTAATGCTATTACCCTAAATGTAAATATAAACATCCTGAAAATATGCCACAAATCGTATCCCTTTAAATCGGTATAAAAATGTGACAAAATGGGGGTAATTCCCGATAAACACACCCCCATTCCGGGCGTAGCGGGGCTCTACCACTATTGGCGGGGCATATTCTGTGCCGTATAGTAATTATAATCCCAAAGCAACTGCTGCAAAAAATGCTCCGGGTCCATATCCGATTCTATACTCAGAACGGCCTTTATTTTGTTTACCACCTGGAGGGTATAGTTCACGGTATCCCTCGATGTATTCTTTACATTCAGCAGGTTGCGTATCCCGTTTATATCCCGGTCGGTTAGCCGCATCACCTGGGGGAACATCGGCTGGTAGTTCTTGTTCTCTATATGCAGGTAAATGGTCTCATCAATACTGGGCCGGTATTTTTTATCTATTACCACCGTTCCTGCGGCAAAATCTCCCAGCCGCTGCGATTTTTTGGCTATCACCACTGTCAGGAAATCCGGCAGGTACAAAAACAGGCAGAATACCAGTGCAAAAGGCGATACCAGCAGCAAATACGGGATAATATATACGAACAGGTTGCCGAGGCATAATACCCACCGCAATATATATTGCCCTATCGATGGTTCCTTGCCTTCTATATCTATAACGCCTATGCCCGCCAGCTTTTTGCCAATGGTCTGCCCGTTATTAAGCATTTCAAGCATCAGCTGGTAAAACAATATCGGCACTATGATCATCAGGAAAGCCGAAGTGTTCAATGTTTCCCCCATTTCAAAAAGCGGGTGAACAAACGTCAGCATTACCCAGAAGTAAAATGAGATGATGACAATGTCCACCAGCCATGCCAGCATCCGCTTGCCTATACTCGCCGTCTTGAACTCAAGGTCAATGTTAAAAGGTGTACCTATGGTAACAATAGCCATATCAGCGAAAATATATAAAATGTCCCGAAACACCCCAACCCAAAACATGTAACGAAAGTTGTACCCTCCTGTTAAACCTATCAGGCTATCAACTTATCAACTTATTAACCATTTAACTATTTACCCACATTCATTGAGCCATTGAGTAATTGAGCCATTGAGCAATTCCAGATCTACCCCTTTTTTTACCCCGAAATGTTAAGTCCGTTTTAACTTTCTGTGCCATTCAACATATCTGTTAAATACATAACTTTGTCCACCCCGTAAAATATACGGTATAAAATTATCTCATGCAATTGAAGCGACTTATACTTCCCCTTATAGCAATATTTGCCCTTCTGTCTGCAGGCTGTTCCGAAAAGATCAACGTAGCTGCTCCGTATAAAGACATTTCAGTGGTGTATGGTTTACTCGACAATTGGGATACCGCCCACTACATCAGGGTTCAAAAAGCTTTCCTTGATAATAACAAGAGTGCGCTTGATATGGCCAAGACCTACGACTCTAGCTTCTATAACAACCTGAGCGTAATCATCAAACGCTTCAACTTCTCTTACAAATTAGTCGACACCATTCATTTGAACCTGGTAAACCTCGACAATGAGGGATATCCCAAGCAACCGGGGGTTTTCTTCACTTCGCCAAATTATGCCTACAAATTCAAAGGCCCGCTGGACCCTAACTACATCTACCGCCTGGTCATCACCAATCTCGCTACCGGCAAAACCGATTCTGCCGATGCGCCTATCCTCGACGATACCCAGCTTTCCACATTTTATGTCGATGCACTTGATTCCACTTTAAACCCCAGGCTCGATTTTCACTCCACCGCCAGCCACAAATCGTATTCATTAAGCGGGTATTATAAAGCGGCCGTAGGCTTCAACTATAAGTTTTACACCGAAAATGGTGACTCAATACTACAGTCAAACCCGGCAGCCATCGCCCAGGCTATCATCAGGTTCAACTGGGTAGACTCCGAGATCACTACAGGAGTAATGACCCCACGCTTTTACGATTACGATGCAGGCTTCGTCAATGTTGTTAACTCAACCTTCGAGTTCGAGATCAAAAATACCCTGCTCTATGGTGCGCTGGCAACTGCCCTTAAAAAAGCGCCCACCAATGTTGCACGCCTGCTGGACCGTTGCGAGATATTTGTGTACATGAGCACTATCGATTTCCTCACTTACCGCAACCGCAGCCTGGTACAAGGTATTGGCATCACCGGCAACGAGATACAACCTATCTATACCAATATTAAAGGCTCATCAGTGGGATTGTACACTTCTAAAGGCTGGCGCGGCGGTAAGATAACAATGACCTCCACTACTGTGGATTCCGTCAAGCAGCACTCCATGTTTGCTGAGTCGAACATTAAAGGGACCGTATACCGATAAACAGCTACAGTACGATAATATAAGGAATTTTAGGGAACCGCAGGCCGGTTCCCTTTTCTTTTTACTCGTTTTAAGGTTTCCATAACAAAATGAAAATGAGCATGGCATGGTTTTTTAAAACCATTGGTTAAACATTTCTGAACAAACTAAACAACGGACTATGAGAATTTTAACTACTTCTAAGAAAATAGTTTTATCCGCTATTTTCCTGCTCTCTTTGGGGCTTTCTGCAAATGCCACTGTCTTCACGGCGGTGCTTTCTGGCAACTTTAATTCATCGCTCACGTGGGGCGGGGTATTGCCCGGCTCGCTGGTCTCATCCGACATTGTGATCATCCCTCCCGGCATCACAGTCACACTCACTGCCGATGAAACTTTTTCCGGCACATCAACACTTACCGTGAATGGTACGCTTAGCTCAATGGGTGGTGCGTTGATCCTTACCGGCGGCAGCCTCACAGGTACAGGCTCTATATCGGTTGATAGCCTGGTAATTGGAGGTGGCTCGGGCATAACCTTTACCGGTGGTGTCACTGCAGATGTACTCACTTCATTAGGCGCTGGTCTTTCATCATCAGCCGCTGTTACGGTTACCGATGATCTGCATCTTTCTTCCGGTACACTAAGCGTTACCGGCGGCAGCCTTACATTAGGCAGCGGCGCTGTCATCCACCGTTCGGGTGGTTCGCTTACAGTAGGCGGCAGTGGCTCGCTGGGGCTTACCAGTTCCTACAGTGTTGACTACACAGGTGCAGGCAGCATAAGCGCAGGTGCCGAACTGACAGGCTCCGGCCTTGGCGGCGTTACCATTGGTGGCGGCACAATTACACTCACCGGCGGCACAACACTCCATGGCACACTCACACTATCATCAGGCACATTAGCACTGGGCGGCTATACACTTACTTTAGGCTCAGGCGCTGATGTAGCGGCTTCAGGCACAGGAACCATTACCGGCTCTGCAACTTCCGATCTCGTTATCAGTACAGGTGGCAGCCTCACAGGTGCATTACGTTTCGCCGGCGGTGCAGGCGGTACGCTTGATGACCTTACTATCAGCATAGGCGGCTCAGGTGGCACAGCAACACTCGGCACAAGCCTCACACTCGATGGTACGCTCACGCTCACTTCTGGTTCTTTATCATTGGGTGGTTATACATTGACATTAGGCGCTGGCGCAGATGTTGCAGCATCCGGCACAGGTACACTCACAGGCTCTGCAACTTCTGATCTTGTTATCAGCACAGGCGGCAGCTTATCAGGCGCACTCAGGTTCTCAGGTGGTGCAGGCGCAACGATCGATGATCTTACTATCGGCATTGGCGGAGGCGGAACTGCTTCACTCGGCACTGATCTTACTCTTGATGGCACATTAACCCTCACTTCGGGCTCATTGTCGATCGGTACCCATACACTCACTTTAGGTGCAGGTGCCGATGTCGCAGCTTCAGGCTCCGGCACGCTCACAGGTTCTGCAACTTCCGACCTCGTTATTAGCACAGGCGGCAGCTTATCAGGTGCACTCAGGTTTGGAGCTGGTGCAGGCGCTACACTCGATGATGTTACTATCAGCATTGGCGGAGGCGGCACTGCTATATTGGGTTCTGACCTGATGCTTGATGGCACACTCACGCTAACCTCGGGCTCACTGGCTTTAGGTGGCTACTCACTTACACTGGGCGGCGGCGCAGATGTTGCAGCTACCGGCACAGGCACACTTACAGGCTCTGCAACTTCCGATCTCACCATCGCAGCCGGTGGCAGCCTCACAGGTGCGCTCAGGTTCTCTGGCGGCGCGGGTGCAATGCTTGATGACCTTACCCTTAGCTTAGGCAGTTCTTCAGGCAGTGTCACACTCGGCTCAGGCCTCACTGTAGACGGCACACTTAACCTAAACAGCGGCAGATTAAAACTGGGCGTAAATGACCTCACTGTAGCCACAGGCGCCACCGTTACCGGCGGCTCATCAGCCAGCTTTGTAATGACCGATGGCACAGGCGACCTGGTATTACCCATTATCGCAGGCGCTATTGACACCTTTGAAGTAGGCACAACTACCCACTACGCACCCATGGTGGTGATAGGCGGCACAGGCTCTGCAGCAGGCAATGTAAGCGTGAATGTACAGCCCGGCGTACTCTCTGCAGGCACAACCGGCACACTTATTTCTACTACTGCACGTGTGGTAGATGCTACCTGGCATGTAAGCAGCACCGCAACCGGGGGTATCAACTATACACTGGTAGCTATGTGGGATGCCACTATGGAGCTCAACAGCTTCAATCGTGCCAGTGCTTACCTCTCTCACTACACAAGCGGCTCGTGGGATGCTACCGCGCTTTCTGCAGCCGGCACCAGCGGCAGCATGTATACTATGACACGTGCGGGCATTACATCGCTCAGCCCGTTCATGGTTACCGATGGCACTACACCAACAAACATAAACAACGTTGTAGCAGCTAACGATGTGATCATCTACCCCAACCCTGTAGCCGGCACATTGAACTTCAGCACTGCCACACCGGTAGATAACATTTGCATCTTCGATATTTGCGGCAGGCAGGTAAAGAATGTTACGGGCGCAACTGCAGTATCTGTAGCCGAACTGCCAGCAGGTACCTACATGGTACGCTTCACCGGTGAGCACATTAATGCAACAAAGAAAATAGTAAAAGAATAAACCCACATCCTCATAAAAAAGAGGCTGCCAAATGGCGGCCTCTTTTTTTTCGTGCCTTTGCGAGGAACGAAACAACCTCACGAAACACTAACAACTATACGGGATTACTTCTTATATCCCTCTACCTCATGAAACGATAAATTCATAGAACAACCACCACAGCCCTCAACACCCTCTATCTTCTCATTCGTGAATGAGTCCATAGTGAACACTTCTGTTACTCCCGGTTTCAGCTTGGCACTCGCTTTGCCGTTGCCATTATCCAACTCGAAGCGGATACCGTTCTGGTCTATATTTTTAATTTCCACCTCGTAGCGGCACCCCTTGAATATTTTCCGCGTGGCCCTCACCCTTACCGATATCTTTACATAAGGCTGGCCTTTTTTTGTCATCCAGTCAGAGCCCAGTTCCGTTTCGATAGGTGTGCTCCATTCTTTCGACCCGTTGGGGAATTCAAATGTTTTGCCAAACATAGATACCGCGTACGACGGGATGGAGAGCACTGCAACAGTGGCAAGCGCGAGCATTAGTCTTTTCATCTTTGATTTGTTTTTAAGTGTGATCAGAAAAATTTTGCGAATGTAATCACCACTTAAAAAACCTGAAATACCACTTTAGTAGTACATATTATATTTAGTTCCACTTTTCAAAGGTCTTTCCGTTAAATTTTAACGCACAATTATCATGCGTGCCCAGCCACAGGGCACCTGTATTGTCCTGGTAAATGCAGAATACGGTAATGTCCTTTGAGTTTACCTGTATGGGATAATGAGTGATCTTCGCTCCATCATATTTCCATACACCTGCCTTGTAGGTAGCTATCCATAAGTTGTTGTCATTGTCTTTTACAATAGACAGGTATTCACTCATGCCGTTGTTGTTGCTGCCATCCAGGTTGCCAATACTCTTTATACGGTTGTAAAATTTGCTGCCGACAGTGGTGGTGGTGCCATAAATGCTGTACCGGTAGTTGGTATTGAACCAGAAATGTCCATCCTTATCTTCCGCAATAGAACGCACACCATTCGATGGCCCGTTGTGAAATTCGGTTACATCCTGTTCAAGTATCCAGTCGAAGGTTTTGCCATTATACCTGCATGCTCCCGATACCGCAGTGCCAAACCATATGTTACCCTTGCTATCTTTATAGATGCAGTAAACACCATAAGGGCTTGGGTTGTTAGGATACTTCCGCATCTGCTCTTCCCCCGGTTCGCTGGGTGGTAGTTTCAGCTGATGAAGCTCCCTACCATCGTAGCGATAAACGTATCCTTCATACCGGCAGTTTTTGAACCATAGGTCATCAGGCCGCAATTGCCAGGTGTTGCCGGCGATCATTGTTTCTTTTAGTGGCAAAAATAATTTCCCGTTATATTGGCATATCCCCTCACTGGTGGTGAAGTATATGTTGCCCTGTTTATCCTCTTTTATTTCTTCTATTCTGTTGGCAGGCAGGCCGTCTGCAGTGGTGAAGTGGACAATGCTATGCCCATCATACCTGTACACCCCATCCTGCCAGCTCCCAAACCAATAATTGTTTTTCTTGTCTTGGTAAACAACCATTATGTTGCTGCTTAGCGTGGTTACGGTTTCTCCTTTTACAGCCTGCTCTTCTGTGTTGCCTGCCTGATTGGGAGTTTGCCCATTGCATGAGGTGAACAGGGCTATGGTGCTTAGCAATAATAGTATGCAGGTTTTAATGGCCATTTATAGTGGTTTATGTAATAAAGGTAATGAACCGGCACACCTTAACAATCGGAGACGTACGTCCAACATGGCTTTTTTATCAGAACACTGGACAACAGGGGGAAGTGCGATGATATTATTATAACAACAGTTTGGATTATAAATACAAAACTAATATTTTGTGCAATAAAAACACTTTAATATGAAGCCCAAAACCTCCTTTTTCGCATTAGCTGTTTCAGCTGCATCATTGCTCTTTTTTACACAGTCCCAGGCACAGGTGGTAATGCCCTTTGCCGGTAACCCCACCGCCTTTGGTTACGGGGGCGACGGCGGCCCCGCCACCTCAACAGCATGCAAACTGCACTTCCCCAACAAGCTTTGCCATGACGCCTCCGGCAACTTCTTTTTCGTAGACCAGGACAATTATACGGTGCGCAAGGTTAGTGCCGCCGGCATCATTACCAGTGTAGCAGGAAACGGTTCGCTCCTGCTCAGTGGCTCAAACCCCACAGGTGTGCCGGCAACAAGCCTGAGCATGGACGGTGTGCATGGGATCGCCATAGATGCTTCGGGCAACATATATTTCTGCGAGGGCAGCTATATACGCAAAGTAACGCCATCAGGTACATTCCTGACATTTGCCGGTAACGGAACAGCTGGTTATTCCGGCGACGGTGGCCCGGCAACAGCAGCGATGATCGGCGAAGGCTCATTGGCATTTGATCCCGCCGGCAACTTATATATTACGTCGTATTCCTATAATGTAGTGAGGAAGATCAGCACCTCCGGAATTATTACTACGGCTGTAGGCACAACAGCAGGGTATAGCGGCGATGGGGGACCTGCAACCGCAGCAAAGATCGCAGGGCCAAGGGATGTCACATTTGATGCATCAGGTAACATGTATATTGTTGACGCGGCAAATGATAGGATCAGGAAAGTGAATGCAAGCGGCATCATCTCAACAATTGCAGGTACTGGCACATTCGGATTTTCCGGTGATGGCGGACCTGCAACTGCAGCAAAACTGGACGATCCGGAATCTGTGGCTGTTGATGCATCAGGCAATGTGTTTATTGGGGATGGCCTCAACCAGAGGATCAGGCGGGTATCAACCAGTGGCACTATTATGACCTGGGTAGGAACAGGCTCATGGATATGGAATGGCAATGGTCTTTACGGCCCATTAACAACCCTGCACGCCGCCCGGGCCCTGGATGTTTATAGCAATATGCTGTATTTTTCGGACTATAGCAATAATGTTATAAGAAAGATTTCAACAATTCCGACGGCAACGTTAATGACTGCTTTGCCCGGTGACGCCGACGAACAATTGGCCTTGTTCCCCAATCCTGCAGCCGACGTGCTTACTATTAACACAGGTACAGCCACGTATAGCACATGTCTTATCAGTAACACTGTGGGACAGATGGTAATGCGCCAAAACATCAGTGCAACGCAAACAACTTTCGCTGTAAACGAATTACCCGCTGGCATGTACTATGTTACACTGCAGGGCGATAACGATACCAAAGTACTCCGTTTCATAAAAGAGTAGTTCAAAAACTTACATAATAAGTGCTCCTGTTTGCAAACAGGAGCACTTATTATTTATCAATTCATCGGTCCTCGTAATATTTTTCGTCAAAAGTATTGCCCGATGGCTTGCCATACTTCAGGATAACATATACCATATAGCCAACAAGGAATGGCGAAATAAGGAACATGCCGTAGATAACATAAGCCGGGATGCCTATATACGGCGTTAACTGGTAAACTGTTGCAAACAAAGTAACTAACGTTATTGTAACCCACATCTTTTTCATACACACACTTTTGCTACTGCTCATAAAAATGCTGCCAGCCTGGCCCAATTACTTTTTAAAACACGGCCGCCAACCGCGAAAACTTATAGCGCCTGCAGCTCCATACTATACCCCCACCCACCTTTTAAATAATAGCGGCTCCATAAAAGGTGGCCAGTGGAATGGTCATACGTTATTTTCTCCCGGGAAATGGATGCGGTATAGATATACGTAATAGTGGTGGCCGTATTGAACGACGAATCATATACCAGCGTATAGCTTTGTCCCGCAAGGCTGTCGTAAAAGGAGATGGTGGCGGCATCAATGATACCAATGTTGGTGTGGCAGGTTATGGAATAAAACGAGTCTGCACCCAGCAGCGGAACCTGCTCGCGGTAGGCGCTACCATGCCACTCATGTTTTCCTTCCAGCTTTGCGAGCGGGTTTGGCTTCTTTTTGCAGCCAAACAGGGCGAGGACACAGATAAACATACCGGGCATTACATTATTGAGCGACATAGACCTTATTTGCATCCAAGCTACGGCATATACGCATCCGTAGTTAGCACCGGTGTTTCAGGAGGCGGGAATTCTGTACTCACGCTCAGAAACGCTGTACCATGTGATACTCGTTACAAAACAGGTATCAGCTAGGGAGATGTGCAAAAGAAAATAAATTGTATCTTTGGTAAGATAAAACAAGAGCATTGAACGCGGCATCAATAAAAATAGAAAATAAGAAATACAGGCTCATTGCAGAGGATGACTACCTTACTTTGTTGCAGGATATAAAAGACCTGAAAAAAGTATTAAAACGCCGTACTGAAAGCGGCACTGAAGCACGCACATTCTTTAAAACCGCTGAAAGCAAGCAAAAAGCAAAGATGTGAGCTATACGGTAATAGTTAAGAAAACTGCACAAAGCAAATACTAAGGCTGCCTAAAATATATTTTAATAAAGTAAGGAAGGCCATTCTCTCCCTTGAAACTGCTCCCCGGCCTGCAGGTTGTATCAAATTAACCGGAACAACAAACATATACAGGATCAGGGTTGGCCCTTACCGAATAGTTTATTCCATAGAAGACCAGGTACTTGAGATATACATTTTCGATGTGGATGACCGCAATGATGTGTACAGATAACCACTTCTTCTCTTCACCAGTCACTGCGAGGCGTGGTGAGTTTAGTCGAACCAAGCCGCCTCGTGCAACATGTATAAACACTCGCTCAGAAGCGCTGTACCATGTGATACCCGTTACAAACTGTACCGGTGGGGGATTTTATTTTTCTCCTTTTCTTCCTGAACGAAGCGCATAGCCATTGTGCCAAGCCGCAAAGTGAAGGATCTCTACTCTCCACAGTCACTGCGAGGCACGAAGCAGCCTCACGAAACATAGATAAACACTCACGTTCAGAAACGCTGTGCCTTGCGATACTCGTTACAAACGAGTAGCAGTGTTGGAGGCAGAAGGAACAAGTTAGATGACGAATATTTGCTTTTGCTGCTCTTTTTGTTTTTTATTTTTAATTAACTTTTCCAAGTGATTAAGCGCATCATGGTATTTGAATACATAGTCTGTTTCAGTAAAAAGGGTCGTTTGAGAGAAAAGTTCTGGTGAATTCAAAACATTATCAATAGAATCATTTATAATGTATTTTTCGCCCTTTTGCAAATTAACTACGTCGTCGATTCTAGATTCATGTCGTCGATATTCGCAAATCGCGGGAAATTTATTAGCAATTATGTCTAAAATAACTGAATAATTCTTTTTATCAGGATGAAATGAAATTATTACTCCTTTTGGTTTTTGTGGATAAAAAAACAAAGCTCCTGAGTTTTCATATCCTGGTAGACAATATTTGTTTGTGACTCGATGATTCTTTAGAAATTTCTTGTGTTCTTCATCACTCAAATATGCTATCTGAAAGTTTTTACTAAAACAATTTTCAATTCTCCGAATTAATTTCTCTTTGTTAATATTATTAAAAGCGTATGACGTTTCGACATAATTCTGAAAATCAGATAAAAGCCAAAATAAAAATGTCTCTTCGAATACATTAGGATCTAATTCGTAAAAGGTGTCTAACATATTATGGAACCTTGCGCAAGATGGATCATCATATATATTTCTCAACGCTTCTTCTTGTCGCTCCTTTAAATCAATCCAAATAAATTTTGCTGCAAAATAATCTTGTAATGATTTATGCGCCCACTTTACATTATTACCTTCTGCCCTAAAAAGTGGTACGGTAGTTAGCAAATCGGCAAGAAAATCACTGCTTTTGAAGGTTAAATCAAATAGAAATTGCTTTGCATTATCAATAATCGAAATTATTTGATCCTTATTATATTCCACTTGATTTTTTAAAGCACTTGCGTATGCGATAAATCTTAAAACTCGATCAAAATCATCGATATGAAGATTGCAATCTTTTTTGCGTCTAAAATACCCTTCTTTTGACAAATCATGCGTTTCAAATAAAGCGTCATAAACTTGTCGATAAAATTGGCTTTTCTTTAAAGGTATATCCTTCTTGTATTCGAATGCTTTGTAAAGTAAAGATACCAGAAAGGGATTCGCTAGATACTCATTTAATCCTTCGTCATCATTTTTAGTGATAACGTCGATTAAATCTATTGCAATCGGTTTATAACTATAAAAGTCATACCGTTCTATTAACTCAAACGCTTCTTCTCTATCAAGTGGTTTAATCACCAACTTCTGAAAATCACCAAAAGCAGCAAGTATATCTTCTGGACGACTTGAAATAAAAACATAGTTGTTAGGCACTTGGTTTGTAAAATGTCGAATATCTTTTAAGACAAATTCTCGATCTGCTTTTGATATTTCGTCAAGTCCATCAAGTAAAAAAATAAAATCACCTTTTTTTACCATTTTCACTAAAAAATCAACATCTATTTTTTTATTAATCGTCGAGAATTGATTTTTTAGTTCACTCCATATGTCATTTGCACTATTTAGTTGTCTTAGTTCTACTAAAACTGGTATGCCAATATTGTTATCAATAGCAGAAAGAAATATTTTTTTCATCAAAGTTGATTTCCCCATTCCAGCTGTATCCTGAATTACAATTCGATGATACTTTTTAATCAGATTCTCCGGAAAATTTTCGATTTTACATTCATCAATATATTCGTTGTTGTTTGTTTTTAATGCTAAAGTCAAGGGTTGGTAAAGTGAATTAAATAGCGTTTGTTTATTTGGGAATACTAACGTGTCAATTATTGAGAACTTCTCGTGTCTTCTTCTGAAGTACTCATTGAAATCTTCAATTACTTCACTTTCAATAATTTCATTAGGCACCTCATACTCGTTAAATATTTTTTTTATTTTCGGTAATATTATTTCTTTAATAACCGGATACGCGAGTCCAGATAAAAATAATTCCTGAGTTTTCTCCATATAATCTACGCTTTTATTTATTCAAAAATAGAAAATGTACAGTTACTACTTCCGACCATTTTCCACCGTGTTGGTATTCATACCCACTAGTCCAAGTGTCTCGCATGGTCTTAAACTCTGCAAGCGTTCCCCCTGGGCGCAAGTGTTTTCCAAAGTCATAAGTCTTTTTTGATTTATGCGTTCCGTTAGCAAAACCCTGTTAAAATAAATTTTCCAACCCCGCATTTTCACCCAAACCCGCACCCACAACCAGTGGTGAGCCTGCCGAACTATCCATCATGGAAAAATCATGTTTTTCACAACACTTTTCGGCACAGATCTTGCGCTACCTAAACTCCTCCCTATCCCCGCCATATTTTTAACGAAGGCGGACAGGGAGCAGTACAATTGCACACCTATTGAAAATCAATAACAAAGTGCGCAATTAGTGTGCAAATAGTGCGCAAAAATAAATGTAAAATTATACTATGAACCAACAACTTATACATATACCTGTTGTACCAAAAAAATTTGTGCGCATTCTGCCGTTTTGCTTTTGGGTAATAGGGTACCTGTCAGTTTTTCTGCCATTATTTCAGAAAAATGGTGGTTGGCATATGAATTGAGTATTACTCATTAGATAAATAAACAAACTAATTTATACGCAATAAACAGATTATGGCAAAAATTATAGGAATAGACTTAGGAACAACCAACTCGTGTGTAGCGGTAATGGAGGGCAATGAGCCCGTGGTTATTGCCAACGACGAGGGCAGGCGCACCACGCCAAGTGTAGTGGCTTTCTTAAAGAACGGCGAGCGCAAGGTGGGCGACCCGGCAAAACGCCAGGCCATCACCAACCCGCACAACACCATTCAATCTATCAAACGTTTCATGGGCCGCCGCTTTGATGAGGTCACCAACGAGATGTCGCACTTTACCTACAAGCTGGTAAAGGGCGATAACAATACGCCACGTGTGGATATTGATGGCCGCATGTACACACCGCAGGAAATCAGCGCGATGGTGCTGCAGAAGATGAAGAAAACTGCCGAGGACTTCCTGGGCCAGGAGGTGAAGGAAGCGGTGATAACTGTACCGGCATACTTTAACGATGCACAGCGCCAGGCAACCAAAGAAGCCGGCGAGATAGCGGGCCTTACAGTGCGCCGCATCATCAACGAGCCTACAGCCGCAGCGCTTGCTTACGGTTTGGACAAACAACATAAAGACAGCAAAATAGCCGTGTTCGACCTTGGCGGCGGTACGTTCGACGTATCGGTACTGGAACTGGGCGATGGCGTGTTCGAGGTAAAATCTACCAACGGTGATACCCACCTGGGTGGCGACGACTTTGATAAAGTAGTGATGGACTGGCTGGCAGAAGAGTTCAAGAAAGACGAGGCTATGGACCTCCGCAAGGACCCCATGGCTTGGCAGCGCCTGAAGGAAGCTGCTGAAAAAGCAAAAATAGAATTGTCTTCAAGTCAGGAGACTGAAATAAACCTGCCATACATCACGGCGATAGATGGTGCTCCTAAACACCTGGTGCGCAAGCTGAGCCGCGCTAAGTTCGAGCAACTGAGCGACAGCCTGGTAGAGCGCACACTGGAGCCATGCCGCAAAGCATTGAAAGATGCAGGCATCACCGCAAGCGAGATTGATGAGGTGATACTGGTGGGTGGATCTACACGTATCCCCAAGGTGCAGGAAGTGGTGGAGAAATTCTTCGGCAAGAAACCACACAAGGGTGTGAACCCTGATGAGGTGGTGGCCGTAGGCGCAGCCATACAAGGTGGTGTACTCACCGGCGATGTGAAGGATGTATTGTTACTTGACGTAACACCTCTTTCGCTGGGTATAGAAACTATGGGCGGCGTAATGACACGCCTCATAGAAAGCAATACTACCATCCCTACCAAGAAGAGCGAGACGTTCTCTACGGCAAGCGACAGCCAGCCGAGTGTCGAGATAAACGTGCTGCAAGGCGAGCGCCCAATGGCGAAGGACAACAAGAACCTGGGCCGCTTTATACTGGATGGTATTCCACCGGCGCCACGCGGTGTGCCGCAGATAGAAGTGACATTTGATATAGATGCGAACGGTATATTGCACGTATTGGCCAAGGATAAAGCCACAGGCAAGCAGCAGAACATACGCATAGAAGCGGGCAGCGGCCTGAGCAAGGACGAGATAGAAAAGATGAAGAACGAGGCCAAAGCCAACGAAGAAGAAGACAAGAAAGTGCGCGACCGTGTTGAGAAGATGAACAAAGCCGATGGCCTGATCTTTAACACAGAAAAGCAACTGAAAGAGTACGGCGACAAAATACCTGCCGATAAGAAAGCGCCCATAGAAGCTGCAATGGAAAAGCTGAAAGCAGCCCACAAAGCAGAAGACCTGGACGGCATTGACAAAGCAGAAGCCGAACTGAACGCCGCATGGATGGCCGCCAGCGAGGATATGTATAAAGCAGGTGCTACGCCGGGTGGTGATGGTGCCGCGCAAGGCCAGCAACAACAAGGCGGCCAGCAGCAGGGCGGCCAGGGTGGCAGCAACGAGCATGTAGCAGATGCTGAGTATGAGGAAGTGAAATAATGCCCCAAACCCCTAAAGGGGCTTAACTGGAGAATATAACAAGAACGGCTGATATTACTATCAGCCGTTCTTATTTATTGTGCTTGTACCTGTTTTTGATTGAGATAGAAGGAGAAGTCGGTTTGGGGGATAGCTGTGGCGCCGCATTGGCGGAGCATGGCTACTAACTGTCCGCGGTGGTAGGTGCTGTGGTTGCATACATGTTGCAGCACTTCCCATATGTGGCGCTGGTAGGGGTTGCCCTTAATATCGTTATAGTGCAGCATGTTGTGCAGGGCAGCATCATCCATTTTTGCTACGTAGTGCATGAGTTGGGCGGAGCGTTCTTCCCAGTTGTGGCACGCCTCCTCGAACGAGCCTTCGAAGCCGGCTGCCGCCCATGTGGGTTTGGCTACATGCTGGAGGCGCTGCAGCCAGATGTCTTCCGCACCCCAGATGTGGTAAACGGTCGTGCGCAAAGAAGGGAAGCTGCTGGTGACCTCTTTATCAACGGCATCGGGGCCCAGTTGCAGCATGGTGTCTATCATCTGTTTGTTTGCCCATACGTTGTAGCGGGCGTAGCTGAGGAGTAGTTCTTTCATTTGACAGATATTGTACCTTTACCAAAATTAGTAATAAATGTCAGATAAAGATATTTCCTTAGGGTTTGACTCATTGTGTATCCGTGGCGGGCATAAGGAAGAAAGCAACCGATCGCACCTGACGCCTATCTATGCGTCAAGCACCTATACCTTCAACAGTGCAGAGCAGGCGGTGGATGTGTTCAAGGGGAAGGAGGAGGGTTATATATACAGCCGCTGGGGCAATCCTACCATAGCTGAGGCTGAGGAGAAGATAGCCTTATTGGAAGCCTTCGGGTTGAAGGATAAAAGCGGCACCCAACTGCAGTTGAAGGCGATATTGCATGCCTCCGGCATGGCGGCGATGAGCACTATGCTGTTGGGCAATGTAAAGGCGGGCCAGAAGGTGCTTACGCATTTTTCGCTGTATGGCGGTACGCATGAGTTGGTGGAGAAGATACTGCCGCAATTCGGGATAGAACCGGTAATCATAGATTTTCATGATGTGAATAAGGTGGAGGATGCACTTAAAGCTGATAAGAGTATTGCCCTGATGCATATTGAAACTCCTGCCAACCCTACCCTGCAATGCCTGGATATTGAGGCGTTATCAGCACTGGGCAAAAAGTATGGATTGACGGTGACGGTAGATAATACTTTTGCTACGCCTTACCTGCAACAGCCCTTCA
Source organism: Flavipsychrobacter sp. (assembly GCA_021155965.1). Lineage (GTDB taxonomy): Bacteria > Bacteroidota > Bacteroidia > Chitinophagales > Chitinophagaceae > Nemorincola. The sequence continues at coordinate 132,795 of JAJNBJ010000004.1, read as the reverse complement.
GGTATGATGTGGATTATGTGATGCACTCTACTACTAAATTCCTGAACGGGCATGGCACTGCTATTGGCGGTGTGATGCTGGGTAAGGATATAGAGAAAATGAGCACGAGCCTCACCAAGATGCACCGGCTGCTGGGTGGCAACAGCAATGCATTCGAGGCATTCCTGCTGGTGAATGGGTTGCGGACGTTTGGCTTGAGGATGGAGCGTCATTGCAGCAATGCGGCAAAGGTTGCGGAGTACCTTTCAAAACATAAGGGGGTGGCACAGGTGAATTACCTGGGGCTTGCATCTCACCCCGATGCACGCGTAGCCATGAAGCAAATGAAGCATGCAGGCGCTATGCTGAGCTTTGAGCTGAAGGGTGGCTATGATGCGGGTCTGAGCTTTATCAACAGGCTGAAAATGTGCACGAATGCGGTATCCCTCGGCACGAGCGACACGCTGGTGTGCCATGCGCCATCTACTACGCATTTGGGTGTGAGCAGGGAGCAACGGTTGCAGTTTGGCATAACTGATGGGTTGATACGGATGAGCGTGGGGATAGAGAATGTGGAGGATATATTGAATGACCTGGAGCAGGCAATAACGCCCTAAATAACACCCCAAACCCCTAAAGGGGCTTTCTCATGTTTTTAAACAGCAAGCATATGAAAGTATTTCTTTTAACGGTTGTAACATTATTAAGCGCATTCAGCATAAATGCGCAGGAATGCGACTGCCCCTCATCGGCACCGGAGGGCGGTGAGGTGATGAAAACGTTCAATTTTGGTGAGTGGAAGGAGTTTGGGATATGCGGGTACCTGACCGTAGAAGCAGGAGATACTACCTACACCAAGTTTGTGCTGTTCCGCTGCGGAGAGGATGAGGTAATTGAGCATTGGGGCGTGAACATCAGTTGCAAAGTGGAGCGCACAAAGGATGCCTTGCTGGTGAAGGAAATGTATAACCTGCCCATAGGCACGGAATTCAGCACGCTGTGGCGACCGCTGTATGTGCACCAATATACTTTTGAGGGTAAAGAGATAAAACACACCACCTACTACGATAAGAAAGCGGCAAAATATACACCCACTCAAATAGCTGCAGCAATAAAGCAGTATAAAGAGCTGCCGGACAAAGTAATTGAGCACCATATGGAAACTGCCAACATGCTTTTCTGGGCAACGCTATCTGGTAGTAAGGAGGCAGAAGGTTACTTAAAGACGTTCCCGGATAAATATGGGCCGTTTGCCAGTCCCTTTAATGAAGAATGGGATGCGGTAAATATGCGTTACGAACAATGGAAAAACAAAAGCAAGTGAAAATAGATATACACACACACATAATGCCGGAGCATATCCCTAACTGGTTCCAGAAGTTTGGGTACGGCGAGTTCATCAGGCTGGAGCACCACAAACCCTGCTGCGCCCGCATGATAAAAGGCGATAAGGTCTTCCGCGAGATAGAGCACAACTGCTGGGACCCTAATGTGCGCATGAAGGAGATGGATATGACCGAAGTATCACAACAAATACTCTCAACCATACCCGTGCTGTTCAACTATTTTGCCAAACCTGCACATGCACTGGAAACATCCCGGTTCTTTAACGACCATATAGCCCAGTGCGTAGAACATCACCCTGATCGTTTCATAGGCATAGGCACTGTGCCCATGCAGGATGTGGATACAGCCATAAAAGAAATGGAGCGCTGCGTGAAAGAACTGAAGATGCCCGGCATAGAAATTGGCTCTAACATCAATACCCTGAACCTCAGCGATAAGTCATTTGCACCTTTCTGGGAAGCAGCAGAACATTTAGGCTGCTGCATATTCGTACATCCATGGGAGATGATGGGCGAGCAGGACATGGGCCGCTACTGGCTGCCCTGGCTGGTTGGCATGCCTGCAGAAACCAGTCGCGCTATTTGCTCTATGATATTCGGTGGTGTGTTCGAGAAACACCCCAAACTACGTGTTGCATTTGCACATGGAGGTGGTAGTTTCCCACTCACCATCGGCAGGATAGAACATGGTTTCAATGTTCGTCCTGACCTCTGCGCAATAGATAATAAAGCAAATCCCCGCGATTACATTGGCAGGTTCTGGATAGATGCATTGGTGCATGACCCTAAGGCACTCGATTTTATTATTGATATAATGGGCCATGATAAAATATGCATGGGCAGCGACTATCCCTTCCCCCTTGGCGAACACCATCCCGGTAAGCTGATAGAAAGTATGAGCTATATACAGGATGTGAAAGAAAGGCTATTATACAAGAATGCTATGGAGTGGTTAGGAAGGTAATGTTATTCTTAAAAGAAAGTAACATTACCCAAGGCTACTCTCTGCTTTACTAAAGCGAACTGCTTACCCCCAAAGGTCCGCACATTGTTGCTGTAAATTACCACAACAATAAACCCGCCATAATATACCGGCATCGGTGACTTTGCATCATAGAAGCCCGAAAGTTGCAGGTATTCATTTTTTGCATTCTTCAGATCGGCAGCTTTTATGGTAGCCGTACCTCCATTTGTACTTACTACATTACTGTAACACCGTTTGCCCTGTGAATAGATGATCACATATGCCATATCCCCATTCACAGTATTCGAGGCATTAAACGCCAATGAAAAATCGCTTGTCTTTGATATGGTAGTTGGCAGCACATCTCTGAATGATGGCAATGCACCTTCTATATCTGCCGAGACCGGGGGCACACCACCTGCCCCCTCTACATGCCAATGATTGAACCCACCATTATTCCATGCCATCATGGTATCATGGCGCTCATACCGGCGCGGGTATTTGGCAACAAAAGACAATTTTACCGAGTTTACCGATACTTCCCCGGCATTGGCTCCCCCTTCTCCCGCATAGCCACCAGCAAATTGTGCCGCTCCCCACCGCCTTAAATATTTACTGGTATTTGCCCCGGTGTCTGTTAACGAACCTTGAGTCTCGCACAGGATCATAGCACCATCTGCGTTTACCCAGGGCGGCACAGATATTATTTGAACACTACCCGAACCACCACCCGCATACATTAGCGTATCCAGATCCCACGGTACATAAATGCCCGGACTGGTACCTGCTTTGCGGCAGGAGCTTGCAAGGACAACAATAAAAAACACAGCGAGCAATAAACAGGAGGATAACTTCATAAGTTTAAGATCAGTTTCATGTTGATAACGAAATGATCAATAAAATATTTTACGCCGGGAGTAAAAGGAAACTGTGCTATAACAATAGAGTGATTTGATACCGCTACTTATACTTATAGCACCCAATATCATATGCTCCACCCCAGTCATTACCATCAAGGTCTTTGCCGCCTCCCAGTACAGGCACTTTACCTGCTCCCTTTGCCGGAGATTTGTCCGTTATATGAAAATCCCCGTCATGCTCATCTTTGAAAATTGGGTCTTTGTTAAAGATAGTGGAGCTGAAGTGTATAAAGTCTTCCCTTACAGTACCCATTCTCAGCAGGCAATTGTCTACGGTAAGGCTGGCAGCAGCTTTAACCGACGAATCGCATATGATCTCACTGTCCAGCGAACCATACACCACGCAGTTCTGCATTAGTGCAGTAAGGTCGCCAAAGTATATCTGTGTCTGGCTGATGCGGAAATAGTTGAGTATTGCTACAGTTGGCTCGCTGATATGGCTCAATGCATGGTTGCCGTAGTTGGCAAAAGTGCAGTTCACGAAAGTATCGCGGCCGCCTTGCACTATAGCAAGCGCCTGAGCGCCTGTGCTGTGAAAGAGGCTGTTGCTTGCAACAACGTGCCCTGCCCAGTCAAAAATGCCAAACCCTATCGAGTTCTTCACCACGCAACGATCCATATAAAGGCTCGCTGCTGTATCTACCCTTATTGCTGCCGGTTGCACAAAGTATCCATGATACAAACTATTGCCACCGCAGTTCTTTAGTATGGTCTTGTTCATTACACCAACACTTCCGGGGATGAACCACAGCCCGCACCACTCACCGGGATAACCCCTGTAACCAAAATAATCACGGTCCAGCCTGTCTCCCTGGAAAACCACGCTGTCTGCATCAGTTGCATCGCCTGTCACCAAACCGCCATACACTATTATGCGCGCTGTCTGGTGCATATACACCCTGCTCTTTGGTGGTATGCGCAATACAGCGCCGGGCCCCACTATGCAACTACGTATCACCACATAAGGGAGGTCGGTCTTCCATGTTGTATTTACAGTAAGGCTGTCGCCAACTATATAGTGCGCATTCTGCCCGTATGCGGTAAATGGTATACTGAAGTCTTTACCGTTCATGGTGGCTATCAGCCTGTCGCTAATGAAGAATGGTGTTGTAGAATCATTAGGATCAACCGTTACAGTAGCAAATACATACACACTATCGTGCGGGGCTATCTTTATGTTAGCCACCCCATTAGTAAACGTAGCTGCACTGCCCCCCGGCACACCATCCACGTTTATTTTAAAATAAGAACCGGCGCCTTTCTCCATCCGCACAGAGCTAATTATTACCGGATCGCTTTGCGGATTATAAATAAGCACACCTGATGTATAGCTGCCCAGGGAAGTGAAGACAGTATCGAAAGAAAGCGTATCGTCGGAAAATTCCAGTATCCCTCCTGATTTCAGCACTTGCTGGTTCTTACGGCACGAACCCGCAAAACATAGCAATGCAATGGCAACTATAGTAACATAATATCCTCTTAACCGCATAGGGCAAAAATAACGAAGTGCAATGATAACGCAGGCTGTGCCAAAAAAGTGTATAAAGGCTTATTTATGAACAAATATTTTCGATGGTATAACCTCGCCTTTCACCCCTGTACCTTTCAGCACATAAGTGCCCGGCGGCAGTGATGCAATATTGAATTGCAGTGTATTCTCCCCCGCGTGGCAAAAGTTGTCGGTTACCTTATCTACCAGCCTGCCCTGCATATCGTACACGTAAAAGCTAAAGCCCTGCTCCTCCCGCACATTAAAATCAAAGCTGATGTATTCCTTTGCGGGGTTGGGATACAGTTTCGATTCAGGCCTGTTCTTGCTTACCGGTGTTCCCGCATGGTATGGCGATAGCAACTGGGCTATATAATCTCCGTATTTGCGGTCTTTCCTGCCATATATACCTAATGCCCACACTGCGCCGCCAACAACCCAGTCCTGCTGGCTGCCGCTGTAATCGCCCCAACGTTGCTGCTTTTGGCTAAGTTGGCGGATAGTGCTATCACCCTTCCTGATCACGGTCATATTAGAGTAGTTGGTGCCGTCAAACAAAATAGCGCCAAAACCGGGATGTGTTGTTGGCCCTGAAAATTCAAAAGAAATGATCGCATGGTTTGCCCCTGCCACATTTCCGGCATATGAGAGATTAGGGTATCCCAGGTCCAGCGAATCAATACCATACAATTGTGCGCTCAATGCCGGGCTTGTTGTTGTAGCCCCGCTGATAATGCCGTGATACAATGCAGAATTCCCGGTTGCAGTGTTCACTGTCACGCTTACAAACTGTATCTGGTCGCCTTTAATGATACCACCCAGCACACGGCCATCATTTGTTGCAAGAGAGAGTGAGGTATCGGGCTGGCGGGCATCCGGCGGCACACCATAGGATATGGTAGATGACACTACCGGCGTCACGGTGAGTATAGTGTCTGTGCTGCCAATAGTATCCGGCACCTTCACAAGAAATACCGTATCGTTGGTCACATCAAAATTCCTGTTCGATAAAAAATACTGGCTTGGCCTCAGCAAACTATCTGCCGCTACAACAGGATGCAGGCAGCGCAGGTTCCTGCCATCATACTGCACGCTATCCCAAATCTGGTAATTGAGCGTAGCAGCACCTGCATATCCGTCCGCTTTCCGCACCTGGTATATCACTGTCCTTTTGAACCCGGCCTGCCAGCTCATGTTGTTCCTTATCTGGTTACCGGTGAAGAACAACTCATCTTTTGTTACAGCAAATGCAGGATAATCGAACCAGGTAGAATCATTGGCAAAGTTCCCGAAAAATTTATAGAAGTTCCAGGTACCTGCCGGGTCGTTGGTTTGCGTAAACCCTATCACTATCCAGTTGACAGCGCTGCTCGCGGAATTCAGCATAATGCATATAAACCTGTCGTTTTCCTGGTCGTAGAGCACCTTGGGGTCAAACCGGTAATCGTTAAAAGGATGCATCAGGCCGACCACAGAAGAAAATGGTTTCAGACCCTTGCCGTACAAGTACGCTCCTGAATAGGCATCATGCACAGATATGCTCGAGTTCATTACGCTAACTGCCTTGTAGCCGGCACTTACGGCGCTGCTGTTATCCGGGGGTATTCCGGGCAATGTGTCGGCAACAAAGTTGATACCTACGATAGGTGCAGCCACGCTACTTGTTTTTTTTTGCTGTGGCCCCTTCCTGTGCGGGTATTTTTCAGCTATATATCTTTTAATTTCCTGCAGTTTTGCCTGCTCTGCATCAGCATCCGGCTTAGGCATCTCTTTGCTGTATACATAGGCGTTATACTTATCGTCCACATCTTTTAAAACAACCTTCCCTGCAAGAGGGGTTGTAAACCTTTTCAGCTTTGCATTCTGCGAATGAGCAGTGCCGGCAGACAGCAGCAATACAACAAAAAACGAAAGTATGCGCATTGTAAATATTTGTATAAAGTTAAGCATAAAAACAAAACCTCCCGTCTGGGAGGTTTTGCAAAATATCTATATTTTTATTATCCCTGCAATGCAGCAGCGCCGCTCACAATTTCAGTAAGTTCGGTAGTGATGGCCGCCTGGCGTGCACGGTTGTAGCTTATTTTCAGCGATTTCAGCAGTTCATTGGCGTTGTCGCTCGCTTTGTCCATTGCGGTCATACGGGCGCCATGTTCTGATGCGTTGGCATCCAAAACTGCCTTGTACACCTGTGTGTTCAGTATTTTAGGCATCAATTCCAGCAACAATGGCTCCATAGCCGGTTCGAACACGAAGTCTATATTCTTGCCGCCTTTTTGCTGCTCTACTTTAGGTATTGGCAAGTAAGGCTCTACCGTAAATATTTGTGTAGCCGCATTTTTGAACTGGCTGTAAACGATCTCCACACGGTCGTACTCCTTGTTCAGGAAAGCCTGCTGGGCATATACTGCAGCATTGCGCACATTGTCGAAAGTAAGGTCGGCGAATATGGTCCAGAAAGTATCTACCAGCTTGTAGTTATTGCGCTGGAAGTATTCGTAGCTTTTTTTGCCGATCGGCAGTATGGTAACATTGCCTTTAGCGTGCTGGCCTGCGTATTTTGTACGTATAGTTTCACGCGTCAGCTTTATGATATTGGTATTGTAGCCGCCGCACAGCCCGCGGTCGCTGGTGATGGGTATCAGCAGCACACGCTCAACCAGGCGTTCATCAGCCAGCGGCATGCTTGCTTCGCTTGATGAGCCGCTTACTATATTGCTCAGCATCTCCTGCAGCTTCCTGGCATAGGGGCGCATCTGTATGATGGCATCCTGCGCACGGCGCAGCTTTGCAGCGCTCACCATTTTCATGGCCTTAGTTATCTGCTGTGTAGATTGTACTGACTTTATACGACTACGAACCTCTTTAAGTTGCCCTGACATATTATTAGAAAGAATAATTATTAACGAAAAACTGCGGCAAAAGTACCATATTTCGGTGTAAGTAAAAAACAAAATCGCCGGCCATAAATTCCAAATTCCAATTATGTAGCGCAAGCCGGGATGATGAACCAGGGTATAATTTTCGAACATGCCCTGTTTTCGAACATTTAGTTTTTTATATGTGGCGGAAATGCGCCACGGGCTTATTTTATGTTTTTTATCATAAGGTATAAAGGGGTATAAAAGGGTATATTTATACCCCCAAAAGGTATAATTATACCCGAAAAAGGTATAAAAAAGGTATAATTTCCAGAAACAAAGAACTGTCAAAATGCTTGCCGGTAGCTGGTTTCAGCCGTTTGCAAGGCAACAGATAATACAGCAAAAAGTGTGCCAGACCAAGCGAGGAGCAAGAGAAAAATCCTAATTACAAATTCCATAAAAACCACTACTTTTGCATCCCCTCAATGCGGCGGTGGCGAAATTGGTAGACGCACTACTTTGAGGTGGTAGCGCCTGTAACGGGCGTGGGAGTTCGAATCTCCTCTGCCGCACTGGAAAGCCTCATGGATATATGCCATGAGGCTTATTTTTTATATGTGCTTTGTATTGGTAGGCACTACTTTGAGGTGGTAGCGCCTGTAACGGGCGTGGGAGTTCGAATCTCCTCTGCCGCACCCGGAAGTCTCATGAAACGTTCATGAGACTTTTTTTATATTCCTGAAACTTAATGCTTTGTATCGGTAGGCACTACTTTGAGGTGGTAGTCCCGATAGCTATCGGGATAACAGGCGTGGGAGTTTGAATCTCCTCTGCCGCACAAGGGCAGAAACAGTGCGTATGGGTTTCTGCCCTTTTTCTTGTTCCCCATCACAGTTTCTTTACGTTTTCATTAGTATATTCGCCTATACTTTCCTTGACAACGAATTAATTTATTATCATATAACTATGAAGAAAACTGCATTATTGATCGCTTTAGTATTAATGGGATATGCCGGGATGGGGCAGGACGATGTGAATATCCAGATGATCTTCGTGAAAGGGGCCAGCTTTTTTATGGGCTGCGACGACCATAAGTTCCTCGATGCGGAGTATGATAACGAAAAACCCCTGCACCGCGTAAGCGTGGGCAGCTATTATATAGGCAAATACGAGGTGACCTTGGGACAGTGGCGCCGCATAATGGGTGTAAAACCACATCCGTATACCGGTATTGATTATGGCAATAAAAATTGCGACGACTGCCCGGTGGTAAAAGTGAGCTGGGAAGATGTTCAGGAATTCATTAAAAGGCTGAATGCCAAGACCGGCAAGCACTACCGCCTGCCTACCGAGACCGAGTGGGAATTCGCTGCACGCGGCGGCAAATACTCAAAGGCATACAAATACAGCGGCAGCAACAAAATAACAGATGTGGCCTGGTATGGCAAGGAAAAAGGCACCACACACCCCGTTGGCCAAAAAGACCCTAACGAACTGAGCATCTTTGACATGACCGGCAATGCCGCCGAATGGTGCGAAGACTGGTATGGCGAGGATTACTACAAAAAGAGCATTGACGAGGTGAACCCCAAAGGCCCGGACAAGGGGAACATGCGCATACTGCGGGGCGGTTCTTACTTTGATGATGATGTGGTGTGCCGTAACGTATACCGCAGCAGGGTGAAGCCCGATACCCGGCAGTGGAATATCGGCTTCCGGCTGGCAATGGATTACGATTAACCGTTATCTCTTCTTTCAAAACAACATAAATTTATAATTTGGCAATGCCGCTATTGCCTACCTTTGTATGCATTTCTGAAGCAAATGAACTCATCCGGAAGAGGCAGGTTGAATGTCTTATTATTATTCCTGTTACCTATTGTTATGATCGTGGGGATGGTATTGGGTTTTCGTATGCGCGATACTCTCCTGCGGCGCAATGAAGCTTTGGAACGGATAGTGGACCTGGTTAACGCAAAATACGTGGACACGGTAAACAGCGCCAGCCTGTATAACAATGCTGCCGAAGGTATACTCAAATCACTCGATCCGCATACGGTTTATATACCACCGGATGACCTGCAGGGGGTAAATGACGACCTTGAGGGGGGCTTTTCGGGCATTGGTGTTGAATTTTCCATACTGCGCGATACAATAGAAGTGATATCTGTTGTGGAAAACGGCCCCGCAGGCAAAGCCGGAATTGTTGTGGGCGACCAACTGATAAAAGTAGGCGACAGCCTGGTAGCCGGCACCAATACCAGCTCAGACCGGATAATTCACTTACTGAAAGGAAAACAAAACAGCAGTGTAACCGTTACTGTGAAACGTGAGGGGGGCAACCTGAAGCAAATTGCCCTCACCCGCGATATTATCCCCATTCACAGCATAGAGGCCAGCCTGATGCTGGATGCGATAACAGGCTATATCAAAATAAACCGCTTCAGCGCCACAACTTATCAAGAGTTCTCTACAGCGCTGAAGAAACTAAAATCATCGGGCGCCATACAACTGGTTATAGACCTGCGCGATAACCCCGGCGGTTATATTGATGCAGCGACAGCGATAGCTGATGACCTGCTGGACAGCAACAAACTTATAGTGTATACCAAGGGTACCCGTTCACCAAAAACAGAGTACCGCGCCGGCGAAAAAGGCCTGTTCGAAAAAGGCAAGCTTGCCATACTGGTAGATGAAGGCTCCGCATCGGCCAGCGAGATACTGGCAGGCGCTATACAGGACTGGGACAGGGGTGTTGTCATTGGCAGGCGCACATTCGGCAAGGGCCTTGTGCAAGAGCAATACGACCTACCCAATGGCGGCGCTTTGCGCCTTACTGTGGCAAAATATTATACCCCATCGGGCCGCTGCATACAGCGCTCCTTTGCCAATGGCAGGGAAGCCTACGAAGCGGAATATGAAAAACGTTTCGAGAATGGCTCATTAACAACCGAAGACACTACACAGCCTGATGACCCCAAAGCATACCACACCTACAAAAACCGCCTGGTATATGGAGGTGGCGGCATTAAGCCGGATATTTACGTACCCTACGATACCTCTTTAATATCAGGTTCGCTGCTTGGCCTTATATACAGCGAAGAACTGAAAACGGCTATATGGGATTACTTCATCCACAACAAAGCGAACCTCAAATATAAGAGCATCTCCGATTTCAGCGCATCGTTCAATGAGCAGGAAAAAGTGGCCAGCAACTACATAGCCATGTATAGCCCTGACTCGCGCAACAACGTAGAAAAAGAATTGGCAAAACCTTTCAGCAAAGACTATTTCAGCACACAGATAAAAGCACAGTTGGCTCGCTTCCTGTTCCACGATAACGGCTACTATTCCATCAGTCTTAAAAAGGATGATGCCGTGAACAGGGCACTCGCCTCATTCACCAGCGACCGCTACTCAACTCTCATAGGCGGGAAGTGATAACAGCCATTTTATATCCTGCACATTGCAGGCATCAGCACAAAATACCTGGTGGCCATTGGTCAGCAGCCAGTAACTGCATTGCACCGTTCGCTGGTAATTGAGCAATTGCTGTAGTGTGGCTTCAGAGATCACTATCTCAGGTGCCTTGCACTCCACAAGCATCCATGGGGTATGGTTGCGGTTATACACAACAATATCAAACCGCTTGTTCATATTGCCCACTTTAATGTTTTTCTCCACAGCTATCAGCGCTGCGGGGTAATTCAGTACATTGATCAGGTAGGCAAGTATATACTGCCGCACATGTTCCTCCGGCGTCAGTATCAGCCATTTTTTGCGCACAGGGTCAAAGACGGTTGTCTTGTCTTGCTGCTTGCGGAGCCTTAAAACGCAATTGGAAAAATCGACGGTGATCATTTTCATTTCAAAAGTAATAAAACAATGACATCGATTTCCTTACCTTTAGTACGTGAAAACCAAGCAGGAAATAGTTGAGAACTGGCTGCCCAGGTATACGGGACAGGAACTGAAGGATTTTGGCCAATACATACTCCTGTGCAATTTCATCAGTTATGTTACCCGGTTTGCCGATATACACCAAGTGCCGGTTGCCGGGCTAGACAAACCCATGCAATGTGCCACTGCCGATAACATTTCTATCATCAACTTTGGCATGGGCAGCCCCACTGCCGCCACTATGATGGACTTGCTGTCTGCCATCTCACCAAAAGCAGCATTATTCCTGGGCAAGTGCGGGGGGCTGAAGAAAAAGAACAAAGTAGGCGACCTTATACTCCCCATAGCAGCTATACGAGGCGATGGCACCAGCAACGACTACTTCCCCCCCGAAGTGCCTGCGCTGCCTGCTTTCGCTTTGCAAAAAGCCATATCCACCACCATACGTGATTATTCGCTGGACTACTGGACTGGCACGGTATACACCACCAACCGCCGGGTATGGGAGCATGATGAGGAGTTTAAAGAATACCTCCGTAAGATACGCGCAATGGCAATAGACATGGAAACCGCCACCATTTTCACTACTGCTTTTTATAACGAGATACCTACCGGCGCACTTTTACTGGTATCAGACCAACCCATGGTGCCCGATGGTGTTAAGACCACTGTAAGCGATGCCATCGTTACGCAGAATTACGTGGATACCCACCTGCGCATTGGCATTGATTCGCTGAAACAGCTCATTAATGAGGGACTGACTGTTAAACACCTTAAGTTTTAAGCATCTTTCAGATGAAACAGGGAGAACTTGCATACATAATAGCGAATGGAAAAATAAAACTGCGGGCGGGCGATCGCCTTTTACTTTATTTTTCACTAGTTCCGATAGCGCTTATGCTTATTGGTGGCTGCATGCTGATATACAAGGCATACAACGATGAACATGATGTCAACAGCGCTTTTTGGGGGCCCTTGGTTTTGTTTATAAGCATCTCTGCTATGTGGTTGGTTATAAAAAGACAAAAACAGAACAGAACATATAAGGCTGTGGAAACTCCATTCCTGAAAGACGAAAACAGTAAATTGGTTGCAGCTATTCTGGAGCGGACAAGCTGGAAAGTAGAAAAACGCCCGGAATATATTGTTTGCAGCACGAGGAAATCAGGCTTTTCCTGGGGCGAAGTTGTTACGGTGATCCCGCTCGACAAAAAAATATTGATCAACAGCCATCCTAAGAACGGCAAAATGACAATATTAAGGGACATACGCAATATTGAAAAGTTACAGAATGAGATAAGAACTGCTATCAGTAATGCGGCGATTAATAACAATAGAAATAAGGTAATTTAGGGCGCGCATATGGTCAAGTACTTAGCATTTTTATTCCTGTTCTGTTGTTTTATCTCCTGCAAGGATAAGCTGCCTGCCGATGTTGTTGCTGATGTAAATGCCACTTACAAAAAAATAAATGATAAACTTGGCGACTATCAACTAAGAACCGTTGATGATATTACCCATCCCGGCGGTGGCACTATAAATGGCTATTACCGCGACGATGAAGTAAAGAAAGTAATTGCAGAACATTATGCCGACACCTGCCGCACCTTTACGGAATACTATTTTGATGACGGCATGCTTATCTACATCGTGGAACAAAACTTTGTGTACAACAAACCCATAACCTATACCGAGGAAGTAGCTAAAGCAAAGGGCGACAGTGTTTGGTATGACGACAAACTAACCAAGATGGAATTAAGCAGGTTCTATTTTGATGATAACAAACTCATAAAATGGATTGACACAGACAATACCGAGGTACGCACACAACTGCCCGAATTTATAGATAAAGAATCTGAACTATGGGCAAGGGCGGTGATATTGCTGAAACAGTTGAAGGAGAGTGACAAATAAAATCAACGCCACGGCTCGTTCGGGCTATAGTTGCGTTCATGAGCTTTTTTGCCTACTAGGCTATTTTCATGGGCAATATCAAAATGCTCTTCAAAATCTTTGTTGAACTCTTTATAGTTTTTTTGCCAGATGCTCCCCAGGCAAAATAATGTGTATAATTCTCCATCTTTTGTTTTCACACGCACACCCTTGCTCCACCGACACCACTTAATATTCTGCCATTTTATTGTTTTCAAGTACAATCTGAAACCAAAATTTCCTTTATACCACTTTGCCGTCACCCCGTCATCTGTAATAGATATCTCCTGCACCTTCGAAGTAATAAAATACACAACTACATAAGACAGCACTATAAGCGCGACCAATCTATGCTTACGGTCTGGCCCAGTTATGTACTCCACATTATACTCTCGTAATGCGAATGCCCCACCCACCAGCAGGCCAAACCAAATAAGCCAGGCAAGAGTTCCATCATGTGTCCGTACTCTGTAAGTGCTCATAAGGTATATTATCGCCTGAGAATTATCCTGAACGTCGTCCCCTTCCCTACCTCGCTCTGCTTCACGAATATAGATCCGTGGTGGTACTTCTCTACTATCCTCCTTGAGAGCGATAATCCTAAACCCCACCCGCGTTTCTTGGTAGTAAAGCCGGGTGCAAATACACGTTTCACCTGGTAGCGGGGTATGCCCTTGCCGTTGTCCTGCACATCTACATACACCTGCTGCGGGGTATTGGTAACAGTAATATCAATTTTACCATGCCCTGCCATGGCATCCAGTGCATTGCGTATCAGGTTTTCCATCACCCAGTCAAACAGTGGCCCACTCATATTCACCGGTACTTCGGCCTCTTTGCTCCGCAAGCTGATGATCACTTTTTGCGGAGCGCGCTTCTGCATATAGTTCACTATCTCTTCCAGCCGGGTCACCAGGTTCTCTTCCTGCAGTTGCGGCGCACTGCCCACTTTGCTAAAGCGGTCTGCCACCAGTTTCAGCCTGTCCAGGTCTTTCTGCATCTCTATCACCGCCTCATTATGCCCATCGCTTTCTTTCAGCATTTCCATCCACCCTTCCATAGAACTGAGTGGTGTGCCCAACTGGTGCGCCGTCTCTTTCGATAGGCCCACCCATACCTGGTTTTGCAGGCTGCGGTTGGCAGCATTCAAGGCAAATAAAACCACGATAAGAAAAATGATAATGATGGTAAGCTGCACATATGGAAAATATCTCAACTGGATGAGCAGTTCCGATTCTCCATAATAGACATAATTTTTCCCGGTGCCATAGTCGGCTACAATGGGCGGGTGCGTTTTTTTAAACTCATTTAATTTTTCCTCAACTATATTTTTTTGCCCCGATAGTGCACGTACCGTATCTATATTAATAAAACCTTGTATAAGCCCCTTTTCATCGGTAAATATCAGGGGTATGGAGGTATTCTGAGCTATAACATTGCTTGCTACCGCCTGTTCCTGCGGGTTTGTGCTGTTAATTAATTTTTTTAATGCACCTGCAACTTCCTCTACTTTCTTCTTCTCCTCCATGGCCAGCTTGCCCGCCAGCTGGTTGGTATAGTACAGCGAAACGGCCACTATCACCAGTGCCACTATAGCCAAATATGTCTTCCAATTCAGGTACTGCCTCATAACTGACCTCTAAAACTACGGAATGGTAAAAATATTATGATTTTGAGGGAATTACTATTATTTTTGCAACGGAAATTTAACAATTCATGAGTACGCAACATAATCGCCCGGGTGTAGACCTCGATAACCCCAATGATATTGAGCTGAATAAGCCCTCAAAATCACGTTTTTTATTCTTGTTAAGCTTCTTTGGCTTTTTCATTTTTGCTTGGGCAGGCTGTTACAACCTGTATGAGCATAAATATCAGAAGAACGATAATGTAGCCGTACCTGATAATACGCTATACGAACCCAAGTATAAATAATCTGCAGTACCCTTTCCTGTTATGATCGTATGCCATCAGGATACAGCCGTTGTCATATTAAGCTACAATGGCACTAAATGGCATGAACTGTTTTTACCCAAAATCATTGAGGAGGCCCATACGGGCTACGATGTGATCGTTGCTGACAACGCATCTACCGACGATACCTTAAAATATGTTCAGGACAACTTCCCCACCGTTAAGACCGTCCAGATAGCCGTGAACCATGGCTTTGCCAATGGCTATTACGAGGCGCTGAAACAAATAAAAGCCAAATACTACATACTGCTCAGTGCAGATTTTGAGGTGACACAGGGCTGGTTTCCGCCGTTGCACCAGGCTATGGAACGCGATGAAATGCTGGCAGCCTGCCAACCCAAAATACGCTACTGGCGCGAGCGTGATAAGTTTGAATATGCAGGGGCTGCCGGGGGCTTCATGGATAACTTCGGCTACCTGTTTTGCAGGGGGCGCATTTTTTTCGACCTGGAGAAGGACCTGGGCCAATATGATGATAATATTGAGGTATTCTGGGCATCTGGCGGCTGCCTTGTAGTGCGTGCCGACCTCTACCACAAAGTAGGCGGGCTTGACAATGAGCTATATGCCCACATGGAGGAAGTGGACCTTTGCTGGCGTTTGAAGAATGCGGGGTATAAGATAGGTTATGTAGGTAAGTCCATCGTATACCATGTGGGTGGCAGCGTTATCAGCTATGGCAGCCCGCAAAAGCTCTACTACAACTTCCGCAACAATCTCATTCTGCTACTTAAGAATGAGAAGGGCTCAAAGCTGCTGTGGCTGTTCCCGCTCAGGTTTATATTAGATGGTGTTGCAGGATTGCGCTTGCTGTTCACCGGCGAGTTTAAGCAGACCTTCACCATAGTAAAAGCCCACTTCCATTTCTACCGCGACCTTGGCAAATGGCGACAGCGCAGGCGTGATAATAAAAAACTCATAGTCCTGAGCTTGTCGAAGGGGCGTAATGAAGAGGGTATTTATGGCCGTAGTATTGTTTGGGATTATTTCCTGCTAAGGAAAAAGAAATTTACAGACCTCGGGTGGAAGCCGAAAGCGCTATCCTAATTCCGAATTTCAATTCAAGAGCTTATCTTTACTTTAAATAAAACTTATGGCGCTTTTCTCGCAACTAGGCAATTATAAAAACTTCGGCCTGTTCGTCATGCGTGCCGGACTGGGTGTAATGATGTTCATGCACGGGCTGCCCAAACTAACCGGCGGCGCAGCAGAGTGGCGCGACCTTGGCGAGAATATGAGCGTGCTGCACATTCATTTCTGGCCGGTGTTCTGGGGTTTTATGTGTGCAGTTACCGAATGTATTGGCGGGCTGTTCTGCGTTTTAGGTTTATGGTTCAGGCTGGTGAGTGTTTTAATGCTCATTAATTTTATTGTAGCTGCAATGTGGCACCTTAAAGGCAAGGGCGATAGTGTTATGAGTTCTTCGCATTCCATTGAGCTTTGTTTTGTCTTCTTCGGGTTCATATTCATTGGCGCCGGCGAATGGTCAATAGATAAAAGTTAAAATCATACAAATTCCAAATTCCAACCCAACTGCTTACCTTTAAAAAAAATTTCTTCATGCGATTTGTATTCTCTTTGTTATTGCTGTTCCCGGTCCTATGCATTGCACAAAAAAAAGATGAAAGCCCGTTCGATAAAAAAGGTGATGGCAAAATAAAGCTTGCCCATGCCGATAAGACCGTGAGCCGCCCGGCAGTAAAAAAAGAAGGTGAAAAAAAGAAGCTGAAGGATGATGAAGTTTACTACGGCAACGTAAAATTCACAGTTGGCGACAATGCGATAGCCTGCGACAGCGCCATTCACTACAGGAATGATGATAAGATCGTGGCCTACCAGGTCACCGTTTCCAGCCCCATGTCTTTCACCGTAAAAAGTAATGAACTGGCTTTCAACACAAATATTGCAAAAGCATCGCTTAGTGGTAATGTTTCAGTAACCGCACAAACGGGGAGGCTTGTTGGCACCAGCGAAAACCTTGAACTTGATTTCTCTTACCAGATATACAGGATGGGCCAGGGTGTGCTGAAAATACCCGAGAAAAAAGACGAAAAGCAATAATTTCTTAATGGTTGTATTCCAGGTTAATGGGGTTGGCGGTCATTTCCTGGCCGCTGCACTTCAGGTGTATATTGGTTATTGATATTTTTACATTCTCCGGTTCGGTTTCCTTTATTTTATCCTTCACCTCAACACTGAAAGCTGTGCCTTTTACAGGCACCGGCCCCCATGTTTTACCACCTGCCGTAAGCGAAAGTTCAAAATCTGTCACCTCGCAGCTAAGCGAATGGGCTAATAAACGCGGATAAGCCAGTACCTTTTCCCTGCTGGTAACCGGGGCGTCGATCGTCCCAACCGTAACAACGGGTATGCTATTGTTCTGGGTTTCGCTTCCTGTCTTATCCTGCGCAAAAGCAGGCGTAGCTGATAAAATCATCAATGATGCTAATATTATCCTGGTATTCATATGCCGTGTATTTGATGTTAAAAATACTCATCATAACTGAAAAAAACAAAAAATATAGCATACAACAAGAGTGTAACCCTACTTTAACCATCAGAAGGGTTAATAAATAACTTGGCCGGAGGTTATGGCTTAGTTTTTAAAACTATTGGAACGGGATCATCATTTGAGGAATGGTGAGGTTCTGATGCAGATAAAGGCCGGGGATGCCCGGCTTTATCATTGAAGTTGGCGGAGATTCTTCTTACCTTTGCACACAATAATTTTTACCTATACAAACTTTATGATAATGCGTAAACTATTTATTTGTCTGTCTATCTTATTGAGCCAGATCTGTGCTAACGGCCAGTATATAATACGGGTGGCCGGCAACGACAGTTGCGGTACCGTGGGCGATGGGATGCCTGCCATTAAGGCATCATTAGCCCGTTCAAATTCGTTCAATGTACATAATGAAGTTTGCATGGATGCAGCCGGTAATTTATACATAGGCGAGAACACTACCACAGCATATAGCTGCCGGGTAAGAAAAATGGATGCTGCTACAGGTATAATCACTACTGTTGTCGGTAAGATGAATGTACCCGTCACTGCTACAGACACTATAGACAATATCCCGGCTACTAATGCGCTTCTCCCCGATGTAGGGGGTATTTGCATAGACAAAATGGGCAATTTGCTAATAGCGGATTGTCATGCGCGCGTCCGTAAAGTTGACCTGGTTACGGGTATCATTACTACAATAGCCGGCAACGGTGGTTCAGGCTATTTTGGAAATGGCGGGCCGGCAACGGCAGCCACACTTTGGGGACCTACCGATGTGGCTGTTGATAACGACAATAATGTCTATATCGTGGAGGCAGCAAACGTTATGATACGCAAGGTAGAAGCAGCTACAGGAAATATAAGGCGGGTGGCAGGCACCGGAGGCCCAGGTTACTACATCAACGGAACTCCTGCTATTTCATCCCCGCTGAACAGCCCATCTGCAATATGTGTTGACGCTGCAAATAATTTTTACATTGCAGACGGAAGCGCCCGCATAGCAAGAGTAGATATCGCTACCGGTATAATAACTACCGTGGCAGGATCCGGGGGCGGACCTTTAGGCGACGGTGGGCCTGCAACGGCGGCAACAATAAAAATTGCTGCCAATATCGCTATGGATAAAACCGGCAACCTTTATATTGCAGATAACAGGAATTTCAGGGTAAGAAAAGTAGATGTACTTACAGGTACCATCAATACCATTGCCGGCAATGGTACAGCCGTAGGCAACATCGATTCGGTTGGGGATAATGGCCCCGCAACTGCGGCAATGATTTTTCCGGCCGGCATGTGCTTTGATTCATGCGGCAACTTGTTTGTAAGAACCACTACTTGTCATGTACGTGCCATAGTACCCTCTATTCCTGCCAATAATATTTTATGCGGTTTATTCATAAACAAGACACCACAAACTGTTCCTGGCCAAAGCAATATCAGCATTTTCCCCAACCCGAACAAAGGCTCATTTATGGTGAATGTAACCACTCCGGCCAATGAACCGGCGCAGATGCTGATAACTGATATAACCGGCAGAAAAATAAAAGATGCTGTTATCTCTACTAACAAAGAGGTGCCATTACAATTGGATGTGCCGGGAATGTATTTTGTCACTGTCACAACTGAAAATGGCAGGTGGAACAAAAAAGTGGTAGTAGATCCATAAACTATCCCGCTTCAGTTTCGGCCACCCAAACCCTATCCGCATCTTTTTTGCGGATACTGAGGTAATATCCGGCTATTTGGATAGCCATAGGGTCGCCCATAGGGGCTATCATTTCCACCCAAACAGGTTCGCCGGGGATACAGCCCATTTCCATTAAAGTAAGCTGAAAATCACTGTCTTCATGCTGCCTGATAATGGCTTTTTTTCCCTTCGGCAACTGGGAAAGACGGACAACCTGCTCTTCTGTGGACCTCATTGGTACAAAATTACAGGTAAATTAACTCTCCGGCAAATAACCGGATGATGGAAACCGTTAATTTTGAGCCCCCATAGCATATGAGCACATTTACTATTTCAGGCAAACTGATCGACCTTTTTCAGCGCCGCATCTACCCGGCAACTATCACAGTAAGCAACGGCTATATAGCCGATATCAAGGAGATACCCACCGCCCCGGACCAATACATCCTTCCCGGATTTATTGATGCGCACATACACATAGAGAGTTCTATGCTCACGCCAACAGCCTTTGCGCAAATGGCAGTGGTGCATGGCACTGTTGCCACTGTGTCCGACCCGCATGAGATAGCCAATGTATGTGGCATGCTTGGCGTGCAGTATATGATCGACAACGCTGCTCAGTCGCCGTTCAAATTCTTCTTTGGTGCGCCGTCATGTGTGCCTGCCACTGGCTTCGAGACAGCAGGTGCCACACTTAATGCCGCCGCTGTGGAAGAACTGCTGCAAAACCCCGATATATGGTACCTCTCCGAGATGATGAACTATCCCGGCGTACTACATAACGACCCTGAAGTACTTGCCAAAATAGACGCAGCCAACCGTGCCGGCAAACCGATAGATGGCCATGCGCCAGGCCTGCGCGGGGCAGATGCTGCCGCATATGCATCTCATGGAATTACCACCGACCACGAATGTTTTACCCTGGATGAAGCCCTGGATAAAATAAAAGCAGGGATGAGCATTATCATCCGTGAAGGCAGTGCAGCTAAGAACTTTGAGGCACTGCACACGCTGCTGCAAACCCACCCAGACAAAGTCATGTTCTGCAGCGACGACAAACACCCTGATGAACTTGTTGTTCACCATATCAACGACCATGTAAAGCGCTCGCTCACACTCG
Source organism: Flavipsychrobacter sp. (assembly GCA_021155965.1). Lineage (GTDB taxonomy): Bacteria > Bacteroidota > Bacteroidia > Chitinophagales > Chitinophagaceae > Nemorincola. The sequence goes on along the minus strand of JAJNBJ010000004.1, from coordinate 112,111 downwards.
GCTACGACCTTTTCGATGTCCTCCGCGCAGCATCTGTAAACCCAGCCTATCACTACGATCTTCCGGTTGGCTTGCTCCGCCTGCACGAGCCTGCTGATTTTATCGTCATCAACAGCATCGAGCGATTTGATATCCTTCAGACCTATATCAACGGCGAACTGGTGGCAAACAATGGCGGCTCTGCTATACAGCCTGTAGCCGTTACACCCATCAACAACTTCAACACCAACAAAAAAGACGTTAGCGAATTTGTTGTAAAAGCCACCTCTGCTACGCCCACCATCCGTGTGATAGAGGCCGTAGAAGGCCAGCTTGTCACTAACTGCCTGCAACTGCCTGCCAAGGTAGTGAACGGCAACATCGTTAGTGACACAGAGCGCGACATCCTCAAATTAGCTGTGGTGAACCGGTACCAGCCCGATGCCCCTGTTGCGGTTGCATTCATCAAAAACTTCGGGCTGAAGGAAGGTGCGCTTGCATCAACCGTAGGCCACGACTGCCACAACATTATTGCTGTAGGCGTTGACGACGACTCCATCTGCGCAGCAGTGAACGAGCTCATAGACTGCAAAGGCGGTATAGCTGTTGCCGAAGATGAACTAAAGGTACACCACATGCCGCTGGAAGTTGCAGGGCTAATGTCAATAAAAGACGGTCACACTGTGGCTGCCAAATACACCAAATTGGATAGGTTAGCCAAAAACCTCGGCACTCCGCTTCATGCGCCGTTCATGACGTTATCCTTCATGGCGCTGCTGGTAATCCCCTCGTTAAAACTGAGCGATAAAGGACTCTTTGATGGCAGTAAGTTTGAGTTTACAAGTGTGGTGGTTTAAAACCCCTTCACCGCAGCCGTAGAAGCTGTGCCCGTCTTGTATCCCGTCTTCAAAGTCCCGCTGCTCAGCGACTGCCGCCACACTACGCCCGGGCTCTCTTCAGTGCTGCTATGAAAAAAGAAATAGCTTGACAGTATCTGCAGCGTAACGTTTGCTTTATACAATTTGTCCAGCTCATCCTTCGTAGGCAAGCGCCAGCCTGCACCCAGTTTTTTACAGGCCTGGTCCGACTCTTCCCATTTCTTTATCCCGAGGTCGTCCGGCCACACTATCAGGCCGTGCTTGCCCGTGCCGTCCACCCAATACACAGTGCCGCCATCCTTCTTATCACCTACCCTCATCACGGGCCCGTCTGCAGGTTTTGTGCTGTACTTCTGGTCAAAATCCTTCAATAACTGGTCCAGTTCCTCCATCGACTTCTTCAATCTTTCAGCCGAAGTATCCTTACCCGGCGGCGGTGCCGGTGGAGGTGCATCCTGCGCACTACATATTCCATACATGCATACCAGTACAATGACCAATAATTGCTTTATCATTTTCATGCCATTATAATTTTTGTAACAACTAAATTACTTTTTCTCATTTTTAAAGCCTATCCGTTTTCTGTCATCCCATTTTCTCTGTGCTGCCTTTTCATCCAAAAGGTTTTCTATTGCACTATATATCCCTTCAAGTTGTATGTCGTGTTCACTTATCCTCACTTTTATTTCCTTTAACTGCTCTTTAAAATCACTTTGACACAATGCAATTCGTCTTATCTCAACAAAAGCACGCATGATGGCGATATTCATATTTATCGCCTTTTCTGAATTGATTATTCCACTTAACATTGCTACGCCTTGCTCAGTAAAGGCATATGGCAAATACCTGGTGCCGCCCCTACCCTTTGAGGTTTCATTTTGCAACCTCAAAGGTTTATCTGCTTTGTCTAAGGTTTCAATTTGACCCCTCAAACTATCGAATTCCTCTTTAGTAAGCTGAAGCATGAAATCAGCAGGAAACCTCTTAATATTACGCTTAACTGAAAGATTTAAGGCTTTGGTTTCCACATCATATAACGCGGCAAGATCCCGGTCAAGCATTACCCGTTCACCTCTCAACTCATATATCCTGTTTTGTATGCTCCGGATAATTTGCATCTGCTAAATTTAATTTTTAACTGCAATAAAGTTAAGCCCGAAAAAGAAATATTCCCTTTTCCAGTTTTTTGTCTGTTGTATCTGCCGCTCTTTTTCCACCAGCTTTTCGGCGTCCTTGCCCTTGTATTGGTGTGGCAGGTAGTACCGCACATAATTCACGCTGGCGGGCTCTATGTGGAAGCCATTTTTTTCGAACAGTCCGTTCCACGTGTCCAGGCTGCGTATGTTCTCGTTGCCTATCAGAATATCCTTCTGCAGCTTCTCATCCCATATGGTGATGATGCGCTTATTGCCCCGGTACTTATACAGCTTTATCCGCTGAATGATGTTGTTGCCGTTCTCCTCCACGCTCAGTATCCTGCCGCCCTTGCGCAGGCTCTGGTGAAAGATCTGCAGCGCATCATCTATCGGCTCCAGGTGGTGCAGTGTATCCTGTACTATTATCCAGTCGTAGCTGTTGGCTGCGGGCCGGTTGTCGAACAGGTTCTCGTAGGTGCAGGTGAAGAGACTGGTATCGCCATACTGCGCCCACCATGCCTTGCGTTTGGTCACAGTCTCAAAATAGAACTCCAGCGTGGTGCCGAAGGTTTTTATCCCGTTCATTGCCAGGAACAGGCAGGTGGTTCCGTAGCCGCAGCCGCAATCCCATATGGACACCTCGCGGCGGTAGCGCTCCGCATCCGGCGCATCCACCAGGTGCTTTTTAATGTACCGCAGCCGCTCCAGGAAATAGTTCCTCCTGAAATGCCACGACGACTGGTTACCCAAAAACTTGTAATAGGGCTGCATCTCTTTGTGTACTTCCAACTCTTTCGTCAGCAGTTCAAAGAACTGTTCCGGTGACATCATAAAAAACTAAAATATAAAATGTAAAGGGTAAAAATAAGGGTTTTCCTCTTACTCCACCTTTTCAAACGGAAACTCCTCCTCACGCAGCTTACCGTTCTTTTTCTTGCCCGATATTTTAGCCAGCAGCGAGGTGGGTGACTTTTGCGTATAGGTTATTTTGTCGGGGAAATCGTGCTGGGGGTTGCTGAAGATGAAGGTGCCGCCGGTTGCCTCCACCAGTTTAAAGGGCACGGGCTTGCCATCGTTCTGGTCTTTTACCGTGGGGATGTAGAATAACTCATTGCCGTGCTGCTCTATGGTAATGGTTTCCCACACGGACGTGTCTTTTTTCTTCATCAGCCCGCTTGTGCCTGCCATGGTGCTGTCGTTCACTATGCGCCAATGTTCGTACATAGTACCTATCACCGTTTTGTGGTGCCATTTGCCTGCCAGCCATTGCATGTCTTTTATGGTGGGTGGTTGGGCTGCTGCTATGTAGGAAAGGGTTACAAGCGCGAGTATTTTGAAAGAGTGTATGAACTTATTCATATGGATAATTTAAGTTTTAATAATTGGTGCGCGAATTGCCTGAAAAGCGAGGTGATCTGCGCAAGTTTTTTTGTAACAACAGTACTATCTGTATTGACCTGATCTTCATAGTTTGATATAATTTTTTTTGCGCACTGTTTGCGCATCTTTTGCACGCCTTAGCATTGATTATCAATAACCCCCTTTTAAAAAAATATCCTCACCAAAAAGGCACAATCCCGATAGCTACCGGGAAAGTTCACAAGGGCAGGTGTGATTTTTAAAACCGCAAAGCTGCAAAGTTTTCGCAGAGAGCTTTTGTGTTATCCGGGTTATAACTATGTAAAGTTCCGCAAGGTTTTACTGGTGAAAAAATTTATTTTCCTTGACGGTACTGAAACTGTACCGTCAAGGTTTTTTTATGTTTTGGCTGGAACCGGCTGTGGTAGCGGTTTTTAACAAAAGCAAAGTGCTTAAGAACAGGTAAAAACAGGGGGTAGTGAAATTGATGGGGTTTGGCATGTGCTTTTTGTGTTTTCTATATGTACTCGCGTTATAAACGCTGTGCCGTGTGATCCTCGTTACAAACAAAGACTATTGAAGGTTATACGTTTTTCAAACTTGGAGATTGCTTAGTATAGTACTCTCCTACGGTATATTCACTGTCCTTCTTAGCCTCAGCGATAAAAGAGGTAGTATAAATAACTTGATAAGAATTTTTATCATGTTTTTCTGCTTCATCAATAATTATTTGCTGAAAATTTTGAGCACGTCTTTCTTCAATCCCTTTATCTTCCATATTGTCACACAAAATAAAACGCGGATATCTCATCCCTTCAATATTTAAAGAAGCTAAAAAAATTGCAAATCTTGCAGTAGTTTTTAAGTAAAAATTTGAGCTTGCGGAATACTTAGCATCTTTATCCGCTATAAACGCCAAGTTATTTCGGTAATCAATATGAAATTCCTTCGCACTAATAAACTCATCTTGCCGTTGGAGATCATTATTTAATAAATACAAAGCCTCCTTTTCAATTTCCTCATTGACTTGCTCTTTCTTTTTTGCTTGCTGCAAGGTGATCTGATCTATCGATATATTTAGACGTTTTTGCTCTTCGTCTAAATCATTCTTCTTTTTTACTAAGCTTTGATATTTCTCCGCATTCTCCAACAATGTTCTTAATTGAAGTAATTCTCCCTCTAAGAACCCTTTATCTACATATAAGGTATCAATCTTTTCATCCCTAATTGACTTAACATCTTTTAAAGCGGCATTGACACTCGCTTGAAGATGATGCAACTTAATTTTTTCCGAATTATACTTGCTGGATTGTTCAAGAAGATCTCTATCATTTTTTACTAAAAGGCTCTTTGATTCTTTTATCTGAAAATTTATTTCCTGCTCAAGCTTCCTTGCCTGAGTTACACCATAGGCATGGTCCTTAGGTTCTTTACAAAGCTTGCATACGTTGCCATCTACCCTTTTTAACTCAGAAAGGCATTCAGGGCAATATTCTAAAGGAAATTCACCTAAAAACTCTCTTGTCAAAATAGAATTTTTTATCGCTCTTGATTTGGCTTCCAGAACAGCAACAAAATACTTGGTATCTTCAATTTCAAATTTTAATGCACGTATACCATTTTCTAGTTGATTTATTTGTTCTCTTTGAATAATTGATTGTTCGTTTAGCCTCTCGAATTCCAACTTTGTATTTTGGGTATACCGAACAACTTTATTTTGCTCTTTTAACTGAATTAGTTCTTCTTCAATATTGCTAATATCTTTTTGTGCATCATCAATTTTTGTTTGCAAATGCACTGGAAATAGATCTAATTCATTAGGAATAAATTGCCTGATAACTTTAATTTCTTTTTTTATATCGTCAAGTTCGCTCTCAACTTCTAGTAGCCTTTGTTTACTGTCATAAAGACCTTGATTATAAACTCCAAGTAGTAAATCAGAAACTGTTTCCCGAATTAATGTTGTATCAAACTGTTCATAATAGAATAAGGAACTAGTGGGTGAATCTTGGTCGACATACATCAAACGCAATAGTTGATGAAACGTAATATTACTATCAGTTTTTACCTGTGGAATATCAAGATTTTCAAAGAAAATATTTGAAAAACTCTTTTTTTCATCTGTCGTTCTATAGCCGAACTTTTGCCATTCTGTAGACGATGCATTTTGGCTTTTAGAAAAATCTCCCCAAAAAATATAGATAGGTTCACTTGCATTCGCTTTGCCACTCTGATCGCTAATATTAATTTCTCTTTTCAATGTCAATACCGCTCCATTCATTTCTACTTCAGCAACAACATGCGAACAATGCTTTGCCTCTTTAACCCAATCATTGAAAGCCCCTCCAAGCACATAAAAAATAAAGTGGGTAATTGTGGATTTACCACTACTATTATCTCCACAAATAATATTTACTCCCTTATGAAATTTTTCATCATAGGCAATTTTTTGTGTCCTTGTATAAATTACAAGTCTATTTAGAAATAATTCATTGTGCGTCATATTTACTTTCTAAAAGTCTTGTTCTTGATTTCAACCCAAATGGACCAAACATTGATATTTGAGAAAAATGTGAAGTCAATAACTTAATAACATTCAGTTCTCGATCGGTCAAAGGTTCAAATTTTGAAACGTAGTTAGCTAGAATTTGTTTCGATACAATTGATACTCGGTTTTCGGATAGGAACCCCTTATTAATAATTCCATAAGACGCCAAACATTTAATTGCAGTTATTTGATAAGGTTTAATTTTTTCAAACAGCTTTCGCTCATCGACTACCTCCTCATATGGATTTTCTTTCTTTGAAATATAGTGCCGTATTAGCTTTTTAATATCTTTTTCATCCTGTCGTAATTTGATTGCATGCATTTTATCGGGAAACAATAAATAGAAATCCCATATTCTAAGTCGATCTAACTCCACATAATCATTTTTATCAAAGTATGTAAGTAATTGTAACATCCTGTAAACAGAATGATACAAATCAAATGCTTGATGATAGACAATCATACTTTAGTCCATTTGATGTGACAAAGACCAGTTAGATAATAAATCATTCCTTCTACATCGGCATGTGAGAGTCCCATTATATCATCACAACCATGTTCTTGAATAATTTGCATTACAGGGCCAATTACTTCATTTGAAATAGCTTTAGAAATTTCTGCATTGGGTCTATTCGTTTGCATCATCGGATACACTATATTTCTGAATTTCTCGAATACCACACTTAGCAGATAAGCGTGAATTTCTTGTGCTGGTTCAAAGAACTGATAATGGGTTAGTTTTTTAGCATATTCTTGTTTCAACCAAGCAGCATCCTCAAGCAAGTCTAATCTATCACCATCTTGAAGCTTCTTTTCTAAACCAATAATATCCCTTGGTTCACTAAAACGCTTGAGGTCATCAATAATATTGTCAACTTTATTACCGTCGCCATACTCAGCTTTTAACCGCTCAAACAAACGAGATAGCTTTGTCGTGGTCGGTAAGTTATTGTTGACAATTTTATCACCCCCTACGATATCGCCGTTTGTTACGACATTCTTTCTTTGGCTTACAGGTTCAGTCATTTGTTGGTCGTTTTGTTCCCGCCGACAATATCACCACCATTTACCACATTCCTATTTTGATTAATTGTTTTTTTATTATGACTATTCTTAGTGACTTTATAAGTGAGGAAAGATGTTCCCCCTATCACCCCAACAACGGCAAGAATAATTTGGGTAATATCAAAGCAGTAGCTCATTGTGTTTTCTTTTAGGTAACAGATTGGAGCTAATGTACAAAAATATTAACAAAATATTCCTACGACATAGAAAAATCAAAAAAATAAGGAATAAACGCCCCCGCTACGCGGGGGCGCTGTATATAACCCTATTCGTTCAGTACTTTAATTCACAGTTATGCACTCATGGTTCGACAGAGCTCACCATGACAGAGTAGTATTAGTTGCTGGGTTCGGCCATCAGCGCCTGGCGTATTTTGGCTTCTATGGCGTCGCTCACTTCGGGGTTGTCCTGCAGGAATTGTTTTACCGCATCCCTGCCCTGGCCTACCTTGCTATCGTTATAGCTGAACCAAGAGCCGCTTTTTTGCAGTATGCCCAGTTCCACACCCATATCTATGATCTCGCCCACTTTGCTGATACCCTCACCAAAGATGATATCGAACTCCACCTGGCGGAACGGCGGCGCCACTTTGTTCTTCACCACTTTTACACGGGTGCGGTTACCGCTGGCCACATCGCCGTCTTTTATCTGGCTGATACGGCGGATATCCAACCTTACAGATGCGTAGAACTTAAGGGCATTACCACCGGTAGTGGTCTCGGGGTTGCCGAACATAACGCCTATCTTCTCGCGCAACTGGTTGATGAATATGCAGCAGCAGCCTGTGCGTGATATAGTAGCGGTGAGCTTGCGCAGCGCCTGGCTCATGAGGCGTGCCTGCAGGCCCATCTTGCTTTCGCCCATCTCGCCTTCCAGCTCGCCCTTGGGCACCAGTGCCGCCACAGAGTCTATCACCACCACATCAACCGCGCCGGAGGATATGAGGCGGTCGGCGATCTCGAGGCCCTGCTCGCCATAGTCGGGCTGGGAGATGATAAGGTTATCTACGTCCACACCCAGCTTGCGTGCATAGCTGGCATCGAAAGCGTGCTCTGCATCTATGATAGCGCATATGCCACCTTTCTTCTGCGCCTGCGCAATGGTATGTATAGCAATTGTTGTTTTACCTGAAGATTCAGGCCCGTATATCTCCACGATACGGCCGCAGGGCAAACCGCCCACACCAAGCGCCACATCGAGGCCAATAGAGCCTGTGCTTATCACTTCCATCTTATCCTGCTGCTTGTCGCCAAGCATCATTACCGATCCTTTGCCATAGTCTTTCTCGATCTTGTCGAGCGCCAGTTTTAGTACTTTCAATTTGTCGTCTGCCATATACTTACTTTTTTATGTGATAAAACTTATTTACGAGGTTTCTGATGTCAAAATTAGGCAGAAAAGGGATGCCGCAGCGGGTTGGGGGCAAGAAGATATCCACAATTTTGCGAATAGGCGAAATGCAGTGATGGTGAGGGTTTTAGGGGATTTTTGGGTGGGATTTGTTGGTATTTTGGGGTGTTTAAGGCGCGAGGGGAAGCATCACGCAAAGGCGCAAAGGGGGTATGTGGTAAGGTTTAAGGACGCAAATAGTATATGTTCCCTGATGGGGCTGTCTCCTAATACTCTGTCATGGTTCGAAGCTCACCATGACAGCGTAAAAAAAAGAGGAGACAGCCCAGGGCTGTCTCCTCTTTTTAATTTATTCTAAAATCGATCATTATTCTACTGTAATCTTCACTACGTACCTGCCGTTGGTGGTGGTGGCGGTGAGGAGGTAGATGCCGGGGGCAGTGTTGAGCTGCACATCGGTAGCTTTGTTGGTAGTGGTGGTGAACTCTTTCACTTTCTTACCAATAATGTTGGTCACTACTACCATCACCTGCTCATCGTTCTCTGTAAGGAGGTTCATGGTAAATGCACCGTGGTTGGGGTTGGGGTAGAGTTTGATCTCGTCCTGAACTGCGGTAATGCCTTTCACGCCAACACCGCTGCAATCGGTAGCGGGCAATACAGATACTGCACGTGTTACCGACCTGCTGCCGCAACTGTTGCTCATTGTGTAGCTGATGATAGCAGAACCTACTGTAACGCCTGAAACAAGCCCGCCTGCAACTGTTGCCACTGCTGTGTTATTGCTGCTCCATGTGCCGCCCATAACGCCATTGGTAAGGGTGATGTTTTGCCCTACACATACGCTTGCCGGACCTGAAATAGAACCTGCACTTGGCGCCGTTGTTATATTAATGAGCTTGGTTGCTGTTACGGTGCCGCATGCGTTGGTAACTGTGTAAGAGATGGTAACTGTGCCTGTGGTTGTGCCCGTTACCACACCACCTGATGATACGGTAGCATTGGTGTTGCTGGCGCTCCACGTGCCACCGGCAGTTGCGTTAGCCAGTGTCATTGATCCACCCCTGCATACTGTTGCTGGGCCTGTAATGGTTGCCACTGTTGGTGTTGTCACCACATTCACAGGAACAGAAGCTACGGCAGTGCCGCACACATTTGTAACACTGTAGCTTATATCTACCACGCCTGCTGATACGCCTGTTACCACACCACCTGCAACTGTTGCATCGGCGCTGCTGGCGCTCCATGTGCCGCCTGATACAGATCCTGTGAGGGTGATGGCACCGCCTACACAAACGTCGGACGGGCCGGAGATAACACCTGCATCGGGCAATGGATCAACAGTTATGGGGACTACTGCATCTGCTGTGCCGCAAACGTTGGTAACGCTGTAGCTGATGTTGACCGTACCTGCGGTTACACCGGTTACTACGCCGCCAACTACTGTAGCATCAGCGCTGCTTGAGCTCCATGTGCCGCCGGGTGCTGCATCGGTGAGGGTGATGGTTGCCGCTACACAAACGTTTGACGGGCCAACTATTGTGCCTGCATCAGGCAACGGATCGATGGTGATGGCAGCGGTTGCATCGGCAGAGCCGCAGGCGTTTGTTACTGTATAAGAGATGATGGTGGAACCTGCTGTAACGCCGGTAACCACGCCGCCTGATACCGTAGCATCTGTAGTGCTGGAGCTCCATGTGCCGCCGGGGGTAGCATCTGTCAATGTTATGGTTGCAGCTACGCATACATTAGATGGGCCGGAGATGGCAGCAACTGTTGGCGCTGCATCTACTGTTATAGTGCTCACAGCAGAAGCTGTGCCGCAACTGTTGGTAACGGTATAGCTGATATCTACCAGGCCAACGGATACGCCTGTTACTACACCACCAGACACGGTGGCATTACTGTTGCTGGCGTTCCATGTGCCGCCGGGTGCAGCGTCCGTCAATGTAATTGAAGCTGCCACGCATGCTATTGTGGGGCCAACGATAGTGCCTGCATTGGGCAGCGGATTTACCATGATAGTTGATACTGCAGAAACTGAGCCGCAACTGCTGGTAACTGTATAAGAGATATCTACCGAGCCGGCAGTTACACCTGTTACCACGCCGCCAGATACAGTTGCGTTAGTGTTACTTGCGCTCCATACACCGCCTGGAGTAGCATTGGTTAAAGTGATGGATGATGCTTCACACACCGAGGCTGGGCCGGAGTTGCTGCTTACCGTAAGCGCCGGGCCTATGGTAACTGCTATAGAAGAAACATCGGTGCCGCATGCGTTGGTAACTGTGTATTCAACAGTATCTATACCCATTGATAAAGCGGTAAGCACCCCACCCGAAGTAATGGTTGCAGTTGCATTGGTAACACTCCATGTGCCACCTGTGCCGGCCGTAGTATAAGGAGCGGTCATACCGGCGCAGAGGATGATGGGGCCGGTTACAGTACCTGCATCCGGTGTAGCAATTGCCAATACAGGGTATGTTGCCGTAGCCGTACCGCAGAAGCTGGTCACGGTGTAAGAAATGGTAACCATGCCACCGCTAACACCGGTAACCACGCCACCCGATACCGTAGCTGCAGGTCCGCTGCTTGTCCATGCGCCGCCTGTTGCAGTGCTTGTTAAAGTAATTGATGCCCCCTGGCATACGCTGGTTGGGCCGGAGATAGTGCCTGCTGTGAGGAAGGCGCCTATTGTTACTATATGCGATGATACGGCTGTTCCGCATGCATTGGTCACGGAGTAAAGAATGGTGTCTATGCCGGGCGTTATGCCGGTAAGCACGCCGGTACTTGTAATTGTTGCACGAGTGTTAGTAGCGCTCCATGTGCCGCCGGGCACAGTAGAGGTGAGGGTAGTAAAAGTACCTGCGCATAACATACCAACGCCGGTAATAGTACCCGCGCTTGCACCTGCGCTAACAGTCATCGCATGTGTTGCAGTAGCTGTGCCACAACCATTGACCACTGTATAAGAAATAATAACGGGACCAACTGTAACGCCTGTAACAATACCTGTTGAACCAACTGTGGCAACTGCCGCATTACTACTACTCCACACACCGCCCGAGGTAGCATTTGTCAACGTTGTGGTCAGCCCGGTACAAGCAGAAGCAGAACCTACTATGGTGCCCGCACTGGGCGAAAGGTTAACTGTTACCGGGGCCGTTGCGACACACGTACCTATGGCATAGCTGATAGTAGCTGTACCAAAAGCCACACCGGTAACCACGCCACCGGGATCTACGGTAGCTACGCCTGTTGCACTGCTGCTCCACGTACCACCGCTAACCGAGTTGGACAGCGTTACGGTGGACCCAGTACAAACCTGTGCACTTGATGGTGATATGGCCGCAGGTGTATTATCTACAGTGATCACTTTTGTTGCAGCACAGCCTGTGCCTGTTGTATATGATATGGTAGCCGTACCTGCGGATACACCTGTTACCGTTACCGATGTGCCTGCAGCAACAAGCGAAACAGAACCTGTACCAGCAACTGTGCTCCATGTGCCGCCCGATGTTGCATCAGCCAACACGGCTGTTGCACCTACGCACACGCTTACTGCACCGGCAGGAGTTATTGGAGCAGGTCCATTATTAACGGTTACGGGTACAGATACAGAACAGCTCCCGATCGTATAAGTAATATTAGCTGTGCCTGCAGTTACACCGGTAACAACGCCGGTAGCAGAGCCTACAGTGGCATTTGCAGAACCTGATGTCCATGTGCCGCCGCCAACTGAATTGGTAAGGGCCACCGTATTGCCTACACATATAGATGCTGAAGTTGGAGAAATAGCTGCCGGTGTAATATTTACTGTAACCTCTTTTGTCCTGGCACAACCAAAACTGTTTGTATAAGAAACAGTAGCAGTGCCTGCCGTTGCACCTGTAACGGTTACCGATGAGCCTGCAGCCACAAGCGAAACAGAACCTGTACCGGCAACTGTGCTCCATGTGCCGGCACCAGGCGTGGACGTAAGTACTGCTGACCCACCGACGCACATGGTTACAGCACCGGGTGGGTTGATGGGGAACGGAACTAAGTTGATGGTTATGGTTGTAACAGAGATGCAGCCGCCAAGCGTGTAAGTGATATTTGGGATGCCGTCGGTCATACCGAATACGATGCCGGTAGATGAGCCTACAACGGCAATGCCGGAGCTTGATGTCCAAGTACCGCCGGGTAACGCATTTGAAAGCGTAGTTGTGCTGCCAACACAAACTGTTGGCGTACCGGTATTAGGGCCGGGAGGATTGTTTACCGTTACTGCCCGCGTTGCAAAGCAACCGTTGGATAAAGTATAGCTTATCGTTGTTGTACCTGGAGCCACCCCCATAACAACGCCCGATGATGAACCTATGGTTGCAGCAGCAGTATTACTGCTTACCCATATGCCCGCAGGCGAGGATGTTAATGTGTTTGAAGCACCAACACAGGATGTGGCAGAGCCAGCTATTGGTGTTGGGGCGGGATTGACAGTTACCGGTGCAAATACAAATGCGCTGCCGCAACTGTTGGTAACAGTATAAGTTATATTAACCGTTCCCGCAGCTACGCCTGTTACCGAGCCAGATGCAGAACCTACGGTAGCCACAGATAAGTTGCTGCTGGTCCATACGCCACCGGATGTACCATTGGTAAGAATAATGCCGCTGCCTGCACAAACAATAGACGGGCCACCAATAGCCGGTGGCGTTGCCGGTACCGTATTAATGGTCATGATCCGTACTACCCTTGTGAAACCACATGAATTAGTAACCGTATAACTTATGGTAACAAAACCCACCGAAACACCCGTAACAATACCTGTGGAGGAACCGATAGTGACGTTACTATTACTTGCCTCCCATAACCCTCCGCCAGTTGAATTTGTTTCTGTTACAGAACCTCCTACACATACTTCGCCAGGCCCGCCGATGGGCGGCACCACAGGCAATGGGTTAACGGTAACAATAACCTGGGTAGTTGCTGTATTGGCACCATCGGTGATCTGGACAGTGAATGTATCCAGCCCGCTATAACCGAGCGTGGGCGTATATAACACGCTGGCTGGGGTAATTATTGTGCCATTCGAACTATCAGAAAAAGTTGCGGTAGCCGTGCCATGTAATGCAGGAACAGATACCGACCATACGAGGTTGGCATATGACGCCCAGTCGGAATCCATTACCGGGAAAAGGGGTGCAATATTGTTCAGCCCTGAATTCTGGCATACGAACGTATCCACCCGTGTACCCCTCGTAAAAAAGGGCAAGCTGTTTGGTTTCACCAGGCGGATCTTGCTATTACTCCGGTCAGAGATATAAAAATAATTTGGGTTAGACAGGATGGCTATTGATGCAGGCGTATTTAACCTGGCCGTAGAAGCAGTGGCAGGCCCGCCGTCCCCACCATAACCTCCCATAGAATTACCACCTGCTACTATCGAAATGATCCCGGATGTGTTGACCCTCTTGACCCGGTTGACACCGAAATCAGCAATATACATGTTGCCTAATGCATCAAATTCAACATCCAACGGGCCGCTGAGCTGGCCAGCAGTGGCAGGCCCGCCCATGCCACCGTTACCGGCGGTACCCGTGCCTGCTACGGTTGTAATAATGTTGGTGAACGGAGCTATCCTTCTTACGCGGTTATTACCCTGGTCTGCAATGTAAACATTACCTGAAGCATCTACAGTAAGCCCCCTTACGTTGTTGATGCGCTGGGTGGTTGCAACCACACCATCGGTCCCGGGCCCCGCCATACCATTGCCGGCTATGGTAATAATAGTACCTACTCCTGCAATGACCATCCTTATCCGCTGATTCTCGCCATCAGAAAAGTAAACATTACCTAAAGCATCTACGGCTATTCCCCTTGGACCATTCAACTGCGCAGCAGTTGCAGGGCCGCCATCGCCTGAGAAACCCGCTGTACCGGTTCCGGCAAAAGTGCTGATGATACCAGTACTGGCATTTACAAACCTGATCTTGTTATTGCTGGCATCGCCTATGTATATATTGCCCGCGGCATCAACAGCCACACCTACCACTCCCCTGCTGCCCCCACCCGGCGCGCCTAACTGCGCCAGTGTTGCAGGAACACCATCACCGCCTGAACCTGTTGCAGCACTTCCGGCAACCGTAGTGATGATGCCAGTAACTGCATCAACCTTTCTTATACGCGAATTATCATAATCGGCTATATACAGGTTATCCGATCCATCCACGCATATCATATACGGGTTATCGATCCTCCCGGGGCCGGCAGCAATAACATCATCCAGGAAGCCCCCTGCCGTAGATGTTGTCCGGTTGACAGCCGTTGTTATTATCGGGTTTTGAGCATTTGCATCCTGCAAAAAGCTGAGGAATGCCAATGCTGCACAAAAGAATAAACGTATTTTTCTCATATCCTTATATTTTTTTCAATAATAGCCGCTCATCATTCTGTGAGACAGACTGAGTGCAAGCTAAAAGTAATTATTAACCTACAATAAAACCAGCATATAGCTAAAGATTTTATTTATGGTGTTGTTTTATATTAATTCACCTACAAAAACACTTTAATCACCCCAAATACGGTTTTGTCAGCATATTTTTTGTACCTTTATTAGTTACACCCGACAATTTTTCAATTGTAATTTAAATACCTCCCCAATGGTAGCAAACAGGGATAAGCGTATAACTTCGGAAGGCTATCTAAAGCTACTCATTAACCATATAGATAGCCCGATATGGATGGTAGATACCGAATGCACCATCATAGAGTGCAACCATGCTTTTAAGAACTGGGTGTTTCATTTCATAGGTACAGAATTGGGCAAGGGCGACAATGTACTGTTCAATGGAAGGAATAAGCTGTACCTAGAAAAATTCGAGATGTGCTACCAGCTTGCATTAAAAGGAAAAGAATTCAGCTCGGTGGAGGATGTGCTCATCAATAATGAAACGCATTATACATCAGTGATCTTTCACCCTGTTTTTGATGCCGACAAAGCTATTGTTGGCGTTGCCTGCTTTGCGCGCGATATTACCGAGCACCGCAAGCACCTTTATAAAATAGAAGCACAGAACACTGCTTTGCGCGAGATAGCATTTATAGAATCGCACAAGGTGCGTTCGCCTGTTGCGAAGATATTGGGGCTGGAACAGCTATTCAATTATGATGACCCTGCCGACCCGATAAACAGGGATGTACTGGATGGCATTGCCCAATCAACAAAAGAACTGGACCTCATCATCCGCGAGGTAGTGCGGAAGACAGGTGATATTGGGTTGCAGCCGTAACTATTTTACTATTTGTGCATAGCCTGTGCTGGCGCCGGATGAGATGCGTGCGAGATACTGGCCTCCTGGCAGCGTATGTATATCCAACTGCTTGCTGTTGCTGAAAGTTGCCACCAATTTCGATTGCATATCGTACACTTCAATTGTGTAACCGCCCCAGGTTACCGGCACATCAATAGTCACTATTCCATTTGCGACAGGATTTGGATATGCTTTCAACGTTACAATACCAGGCTTCACATAAGGTACGGCATTGTCTTCGGGCGGTTGCAGGTTATCCCTGTACCTTATGCTGTTCACCGTTTCTCCACCCGGCCCCAGCATGCTTGCAGTTACCCATAGGGCAGGATAATGCTCGCCGTTAACCAGCCATTTATATTCTACCGTATTGCGCGGGATACCAATTGCCGGAAGCGAAGCAAACTGAACGGAGTCCACTTCCTGTATCACCGATCTTACCCTTATACAATTGACGGGTGTTGTAAAATATGGCGTAACAATAGTGCCCCAGCCATCCACTCTTGTGCGCCTCACGCCCTGTTGCTTTATACCGCCAAAGCCGGGCAGCGTAATGTTAAGCCTGAAGTTTGAACTGTCTTTGTTCAGATAGCTGAGCGGGAAGAAATACCACACATCGGGCAATGCATAGTTGATGGGTGTTGGTATGCCCGCAATGGTGGCAGCAAAAGCTTTTGCCTGGTAACGGTTGGGCCCGGTCCTTTTCTCGAAGAAAGTATAGACTTGTTCAATAGCCGGCGCACCGGGTATAGGAATGGGTATGGGTGATGCATCGGCCACCTTATAACCATAGGCAGTAAGGCCTACCAGCGCATAAGCTAAATTGACATCAAATGCGGTGCGGTAGGTATCGGCTGCCTGGCTTGCAGGCATAAGGCCGGAAAAGTCCCATGCTATGCCTGCGCCTGTATCCGTAAGTGAAATGGAAGATGTGCCAGGGGTAGCAATACTATAGCTTAGTATATCCCCTGCCACAGGCATATCGGCAGCGGTAATGGTTATCTGCGCATTCGCTGATTTACAAGCAATTACCGCAATGAGTAAACTGAGTATATGTTTCATACAGTTCAAAAGTAGAAATAAATTAATAACTAATAGCAAATGTAATTACAGAACACAAATAATTAGTAGTGGTAAAAGCCAAATTTATATCTCTCAATAAAAGACTAAGTTCTGGATCAGGTCTTTTTATGTTATTAAAAATATTATTTGTTAATGGTTATGATATTGTTTGGTTATTCAATTGTTAATTATAGTTTTGCATAAAATGTTGTGGCATGAAACTCATTACTAAAAAATCTGAATGCAAACGCGCTGACAGCACACGCCTTGTGAAATCTCCGAAAGACGCGATCAGGAAGACACTCAGTAACTATGAGATAAAGGATGGTTTGATAATAAAGGCTTACCTGCCATCTTATGTTTCGGAAAATGCGCTGGTGCTGCGCAACGGCGCTGACTGTGAATTTTCTATTATGCTGGATACAAACAAATTAGCAAGCTATCTCAACTAAAAATATATTCATCATTAAATCACACATCTTATGTTAATCGCACTCACATACCTAACAATACGCAGGATATTTAACTCAATGGTTAAAAAACCTGTCCTGGTACCCGTTAGAAAATAACGATACTAATCCACACCGATATATATACCCTCTTTTTAAAAGAGGTTATTTTTGTTTGCGGCCTGCGCGCCCCCAAACATCTCTCAAAGAAGGAATTGCCCGCACAGGAACTTCCCTGCAAATCATTTACTTTTGATAGGGCACACATGAATCTATCGTTTTTTATTGCACGGCGGTACCTGGTGAAGCAGAAGGGAGCATTCTCTTCGTTCATCATCAAGCTGGCTATTGTTGCTACTGCACTTAGTGTGACGGTGATGATAGTGGCCATGGCCGTAGTGAACGGTTTTAAACATTCCGTTACGGAAAAACTGTACAGTTTTATGGGGCATGTGCATATAGTGCCGTATGACGAAACAAATTTTAATTCCCTCACTTACTCCATACCTGTTTACCTTAATCCCCGCCTGATGGATTCGCTGAAGCAGGTGCCGCATGTAGCTGCGGTGCGGCCTTTTGCAGCGCGGCCGGTTATTGTGCAGTCGCATGGTATAATAGAGGCGTTGAAACTGAAGGGTGTGGACAAAGACTATCGCTTTCTCAGCGGCATCAGGACCACGGGTGCACCAATAAGTTATACTGACAGTACCTATTCTAAAGAGATCATCCTATCTGAGGCTACGGCTGACCGCCTGAATGTAAAGATCAACGATACGGTGTTCCTGTATTTTATAGAAGCAGGCGGGCCCCGAGTACGCAAGGTGAAAATAGCGGGGCTATACCATAGCGGTATGGAAGAGGTAGATAAGCACCACGGCGTATGTGATATACGGCTGATACAGCGCATCAACAACTGGACCGCCGACAGTGTGAATGGCTACCAGGTTGACCTTGACGACCCGAAATATGCAGATACGGTAGCGGCATTCACCCACTACAACCTGATCAGTGCACCGCTTGAGGCATATACCACCCGTGATAATTATGCTGCGGTGTTCGACTGGCTGGATATGCAGGATATTAACGGCACTATACTGCTGGCTATAATGGCAATAGTAGCCATCATCAACATGGGCGCTGTGCTGGTGATACTGATGGTGGACCGTGCCCGCATGATTGGCCTGCTGAAAGCACTGGGCATGAGTTACGAGAATACGCGCAATATTTTCCTGGGCATTGCTGGACTGATAGGCGCAATGGGCATACTATTTGGCAACATACTGGCGTTAGGTATGTGCTGGCTGCAGATAAAGTTCGGCTTCATTACGCTGCCGGAAGATATTTATTACATGAAGTATGCACCGGTGAGAATAATATGGTGGCAGGTGGCTGCGATAGATATTGCCACATTGACATTGTGCATATTGTGCATGTGGCTGCCTGCATTGTATATTCGCAGGATACAGCCGGCGAGGGTTTTACAATTTAAGTGATTTTTGATTTGTGATTTATGATTGATCCTGTGGCTTTCGACTTTATACTTTTGACTTTCGACTAAGGAATGAGCAATAAAAGCCTTTATAAGAAAATATGCAAGGAGAAAAGCGTACCACTGTTCATGCAGCCATGGTGGCTGGATGTGGTGTGTAGGGAATGGGATGCTGCTGTAGCTTATAATGGCGATAATGTATCGGGCATATGGGCATACCCGGTGGAGCAGAAGATGGGGGTTACGATGCTGCGCACGCCTATGCTCACGCCTTACCTGGGGCCATTGGTGCTCTACCCTGCCGATATAAAGAAGAGCAAGCTGGACAGTTTTGAACATGAGACTGTGGCTGAACTAATGAAGCAACTGCCGGCAACTAAAGTATGGCATCTTGCCATTAGCCCGGAAATAAAGCAGGTGGGGCTGTTCAAGCAACATACATTGCGGCCGCAGGTGCAGCAGACTTTTATTGTGGACCTTTGTGAGGATGAGGCCACCCTTCTTGCCAACATGAAGGAGACAATGCGACGGAATATTAAGGCAGCAGAAAAAGAAATTACCATAAGCCATTCTGCAACGCAGCTTAATGAGTTGTTCGAGTTTCATAAAGCGACACTTTCAGAAAAAGGGAAGGAAGTGACTTATGCACTAAATGACCTGAAGCGCATAATGGATGCCTGCATTGCTAACAATGCAGCAAAGCTATGGGTAGCGCGTAATGCTGAAGGCATTGAAGCTATTGTGTGGCAGGTATGGGATGCACACACCAGCTACTACTTTATGGGCGGGCAAAACCCGAAAGCCACCAACTACAAAGCCATGAGCCTGCTGCTGTGGCATGCTATGAAGGAAGCGAAGAAACTAGGTTGCAAAAATTTTGATCTTGAGGGCAGCATGGACCCCGGTGTGGAGCGCTTTTTTCGTGGGTTTGGCGGGGAGCGGACATTGTACCTTGTGCTGTTGAAAAATGACTCGCTGCTGTGGAAGGCGAAGAAGATGGTGATGGGGTAGGTTAATGTGGGAGGGATGTGATGGAATGTGGGAAATGCGTGCTAACTTTTCTATTGCCGCTTTTATTTAGAATTGATTTTAAGCATAGTTAATCAGGCATATAAACATAATAGCCAATGAATGATCATTCTATAAGATGGCAAACTCCTATTTCAGACAACAGAAATGTTTACTATAAAAGCTTGACATTTTTAAAAGATGAGAAAAACAATAGAGAACTTCTGGTCTATTGTGTTGAGGACAATGAAACCAAAATGATTTACGAGTTCACATTTATTACTCCTGGCGCAGTTCTGATATGTTGGGAGAATTTAAGACAGCTTGGTGATACAAATTGGGAAATGGGAATGACATCTACTACTAAAAATTCGTCATTGATCAACCTCCTTAATCCAGACACATTTGACCTTTCTTATTCAAAATTCTTACCAGAAACCAGAAGTTATGTACAATGGATAAAGTTCTAGAAGTAATTACCTCTGACGATCCAGTGATAAAAACATATACTAAAGAGGAATACGAAAAATACTAGTAGCCCGTCCATTAGGTCGGGGCTACTAAATTGTTTTTCGAACAAATTGATTTATGAGCCATTAAGCCATTGCGCAATTAAGCCATTCAGCCATTAGGCACATTCAGCTTATCCAGCGCATTTCGCGCGGCTACCTGGCCGGCTTCTTTTTTGTTGTAGCCGGTGCCTTCGGCTATTATTTCGCCATCTATGGCTATGCCCACTGTGAAAAGTTTACGGGTGCTGTCCATTTTTTCGTCCAGCGTTTCGAAGGTGAGCATGTGGTTGTTGCGCTGTGCCCAGCTTAACAGTTGGTTCTTATAGTTGGTATCGGTGCTCTCCATGTGGTCCAGATCAATGTAAGCACGGATGATCTGGTTAAGGATGAATTTGCGTGTCTTTATGAAACCCTGGTCGAGATAAACTGCGCCTATCAATGCTTCCAGCGCATTGCCGAAGATATGGCTGCGGCTCAGGCCACGGTCGTTCTTATTGTACTGCACCATTTTATTGATGCCCATCCGCAGCGCCACATTGTTCATGGTCTCGCGGCGCACAATACGTGAGCGCAATTCGGTAAGGTAGCCCTCAGATTGGTAGGGATATTTTTTGAACAGGTATTCTGCAACAATAGCGCCAAGAATAGCATCGCCCAAAAACTCCAGGCGTTCGTTGCTTTCATGCTCTTCCTCGGGTTTGGAGCGGTGCATGAAGGCAAGGTTATAATACGCCATATTACGCGGCGTAAATCCCAAAAGGTGTTCCAGTTGCAGCAGTAGCTGCCGGTCGGCGGAGGAAAAGTTTAAGATGCGATTAATAAAACGCCGCAAAGCTACTAAGAAGGTTTTTTGAAAATTACAGATGCATTGTGCCCACCAAATCCAAACGTATTGCTCAGTGCAGCGTTAACCATACGCTTCTGTGCTTTATGGAAAGTGAAATTCAGTCGTGGGTCAAATGATGGGTCATCTGTAAAGTGGTTTATAGTAGGTGGCACTATGTCGTGCACCGTAGACAGTATGCTCGCTATTGCTTCAATAGCGCCGGCAGCACCCAGCAGGTGGCCGGTCATAGATTTTGTAGAGCTGATGTTCACATTATACACATGCTCACCAAATACACGCTGTATAGCAGTTACCTCGCTCACGTCGCCCAGTGGCGTAGAGGTGCCATGCACATTGATGTAATCAATATCCTGCGGCTGCATGCCTGCATCAGCAAGGGCATTCTTCATTACGTTGTATGCGCCCAGCCCTTCGGGGTGCGGGGCGGTGAGATGGTATGCATCTGCGCTCAGGCCCCCACCTGCCAACTCGGCAATAATGGTTGCACCACGGCGTTTTGCATGCTCATATTCTTCCAATACTATAGCGCCAGAACCTTCACCCAATACAAAACCATCGCGATTGAGGTCGAACGGGCGGCTTGCAGTTTTAGGATCGTCATTACGCTCAGAAAGCGCTTTCATGGCGTTAAAACCTCCAATGCCTGCTTCGGTAACAACCGCTTCAGAACCGCCACATATTATTGCATCGGCTTTGCCAAGGCGGATATAATTAAGGCCGTCAATAATGGCATTGGTTGAAGAAGCGCAGGCGCTGACACAGGAAAAGTTTGGGCCACGGAAACCATACTTCATTGAAATATGGCCACCGGCTATATCCAATATCAGCTTGGGAATAAAGAAAGGGTTGAAACGGGGGGTTCCATCACCGGCACAAAAGCCTTTCATTTCCTCAATGAAGGTGATCATACCACCAATTCCCGAACCCCAGATAATACCTACACGGTCTCTGTCAACGCCTTCGGTAGCCAGGTTTGCATGGCGCACTGCCTCATCGGCAGCAACAATAGCTATCTGCGAAAAGCGGTCGAGTTTGCGGGCTTCCTTGCGCTCAAAAAAATCTTCAGGGTTGAAGTTTTTCAGTTCGCAGGCGAATTTCGTTTTGAACTTCGTTACATCAAATTGCTTGATAAAGTCGGCGCCGGAAACACCATTAACCAGGCTGTCCCAGTATGCGGGTATGCCGTTGCCTAATGGCGTTACGGCGCCGAGGCCCGTAACGACAACTCGTTTTAACGTTAAGTTCATTGAACGATTTTCAGTCACAGAATTTTTTAGGTAATTACTTTACGTGCTCTTCCAGGTAAGCAATAGCCTGGCCAACAGTAGTAATGGTCTCAGCTTGTTCATCAGGAATGGAAATGTTGAATTCTTTTTCGAATTCCATGATCAGTTCTACGGTATCCAGTGAATCCGCGCCCAGGTCATTAGTAAAACTAGCCTCAGGCGTTACTTCAGATTCGTCAACACCTAATTTGTCCACGATAATTTTCTTAACGCGATTTGCAATTTCAGACATAAAATAATGCGTTTAAATTTTGGTGCAAAAATATACTTTTTGGGATAATGGTAAAGGAATATTTTAATTAATCCGGATTTTTTAAACCAGATATGAAAAAGAGCCAATTATAAAGATAAATAGCCTTTTATTGTCAACTACAATCAATTTTCAACCTACTCTTTACAAAGTCAAACTAAGCAAATATGAGTCCTACTTAGGCTTATTACGTTTAAATTTACCGTACTTCTTATTTTTCGGCTCGCTGCTATGTTCACCGGGTGTAGGCGCCGGGCCAAATTGCTCGGGCACCGGCAGTTTCTCTACGGCATGGCCTAACAATTTTTCTATACGGCTGAACTTGAATTGTTCCTTAGGCCCGATAAAAGTATAGGCAGTTCCTGTGCTCGCAGCACGTGCCGTACGCCCTATACGGTGTATATAATCTTCCCCGTCATGCGGCACATCATAATTGATGACAAGGTCTATATCCTCGATGTCTATGCCGCGGCTTAAGATATCTGTAGCCACGAGTATTTTGAGTTTCTTACTCCGGAAGTCGAGCAAAACCTGTTCCCGCTGTTCCTGCTCCAGGCCCGATTGTATCTGCCCCACCGGGAATTTAGAGCGCTTCAGCTCCTCATATAATTGTTTTACACTCTGCTTGCTGGAACAGAATATGAGTATGCTGCCAAATTCCTTTTGCTGTAGTATATATTTGACCAGGGGTATTTTCTGAGCTTCATGCACCATATATGCCTGGTGTACAATCTGTTCCGGTGGTTTAGAAATGGCAATATTTATTTCTACGGGGTTATGTAATATGGAGTTAGCCAGCTTGCGGATAGCAGGTGGCATGGTTGCCGAGAAAAGCAGGTTTTGCCTTTGTTTCGGCAGGAACGAGATCATCTTAATAATATCATCATAAAAACCCATGTCGAGCATACGGTCTGCCTCGTCTAATATCAAATACCGCAGCTCATCCAGCTTCACATACCCCATGTTGAGGTGCGATATCATCCTGCCGGGTGTGCATATCACTATATCCACACCCGATGCAAGTGCCTTTTTCTCATTGGCAAAGCTTGCCCCACCCGTGCCACCATATATCTCCAGGAAACTGATGGAGGTGTAATAAGATATCCCTTCCAATGTTTGCGCTATCTGCACCGCCAGCTCACGTGTAGGCACTATGATCATAGCATTGATGGTGTGTGCTGCATGCTGCTCAGACAATAACTTATGGATAACCGGCAACAAAAATGCTGCGGTCTTGCCCGTACCTGTTTGTGCAGCAGCTATTATATCGCGCCCTGCTATAATAGCTGGTATTACCGCTGCCTGCACAGGTGTGGCGGTTGTATAACCCATGGCATCTATGCCATCGAGCAAGTCATCATCAAAGCCAAAATCGTAGAAATCCAAGACGTGCTGTTTTTCAAAAGCATGGCGAAGATAAACTAAAGTAGGTTATTGGCTAATGCCTGCAAAAATGAGCAGCCCATTACTAAGCTGCTCACCCAAACAATCAAAAAACAAACTATATCACCTCGTACCCCCGACCAAGTACCCTACTGAGAACAGCAGGTTGTAGTTGCGATCGGAAGTTGCGCCATTTACAGGGTTACGGTAAATATCTCTTAATCCATATTCAACACCCGCTTTCACATAAACACCCATAGGGCTTTCCAAACCTATAAAACTGTTTATGCCCCAGTCTATTTCGCGGAAATACCGTGTATTATAAGGCCGGGGAGGGTTGAGGACATCCAGGTAAGCCGGTGCTGAATAAAAATGCCGTGTACCAGCCAGGTAAGCAAGATACGGGCCTGTACCCAGTAGCAACCGCATATTACCCGGCTTGCCGGTTTTGTATACAAGGTTTGCAGGCAGGGATATATAATGCAGGTTTACCTTTTCTTTTATGTCAGCATCAATATCAGCATCCACCCTGTTGCCTTTAACAATATAGCGCAGAGCAGGTTGCAATGCCAGGTGATCACTGATCCTTACGTTTATTGCTATGCCCGCATGCACATACCCGGTTTTTATATTGGAAGTGGCATTGTGGTAAAAACTATTCCAGTTAAAACCAATTTCGGGGCCGAACAGTATATTGCGTTCGCGCACAACGATCTTTGGTTCAGTTGCTAACTTATTCGCATTATATCCATAATAATCGCGCACAAAAGTTACCGGCGCTGCGTCCCGCTGAATAGTGCTTGCCCAGTGAATTCCTTCATCTTTGGGAGGAGTATGCCATATAATGCGTTTGGTGGTCCGGGTAATGTGCTTTTGCCTGTGCTTAGGCTTGCAGCTCTTCCAGCCGGTAAATGCATTCTCAGTATGCACAGTCTCAGGCAGAAAGGAAGTATCTGCTACCGGGCTGGCAGGCGCATTATCCACAGCCGGTTCCGGAATTTCACCTATTATGCCTGCCGTAGCAGTATTCTGAAGATCAGGAGCTTTTGTATCCAGGTTAATGTAAAAAAGATCTACTGCTATAATCATCGTTAACACCACCAACGCTCCAACCACATATCCCCTTTTCATCGCAATGTTCTTTAGTTTTCATCAGAATTTTTACAAACATTTATGAAAAAGAACTATGCCAGCAGCTTAATAAAATCTTAAAATATCGTGTCAGCAACTATAAGTCATTGTAAACCAATAAGCTATTGATAAGATATTTCCCTGGTTGTAACAGAAAAGGGCTTATCGTTTTTATAGGTGGTACGCCGCTGCCAGTTGCCCTGTTTGTCATTGTTGTCGTAATCGTAAGTAGTGGCAAACTGCAGGCTTTTGTGAGAGTCGTATTCCTTAGTGCTTATTTCATTTCCATGCTCATCGTACTTTGAATTACACTTCAGGAACAATGCGCCAAACATATTGTGGCTATCTTTCACGAGGCGGTTGCCTTTGCCATCGTACTTATTAAGCACCTTCATGAACATAGTGCCGGATGCATCATAGTTATATTCCTCAATCTTGTTGCCCCGGTCATCATATTTATAGGTGGTCTTTACATTCAGTCTGCCATCTGCTTTGTACCGCAGTTCCTCGGTTATCTTGTCACTATCGTTATAGGCAAAAGTAGTTTTCGACAAAACAGCTCCATCCGGTGAGTAAGTGAAGAATTCGCTCATGTTGCCTTTGTCGTTGTATTTGGTAACGGCTTTCAGTTTCAGGCTGTCGCCGGTTGCGTTGTATTCGAGTTCAGTAACCGATACCACTTTGCCCTTCAGCTTTTGCCGCCTTAGGTCGTTCTTGAACTGGCTGTGTATGCCGGGTGTTTGTGCGAAGGAGCAATAAAAACCACAAATAAATAATAGAGTAAAAGATAATAGTTTCATCCAGATCCCAACTTTTTAATGATAAACCAAATTTACGGCAGGAAGTGTAAAGAAAATCTTAAACAAGTTCTTCAAGCGCATGCTCGAGCAGCGCAAGCATTTCCGGTATCTCTGCTTTATTGCAGGTGCCCACGCTTACCCTGTACCATGGCGAATGTTTGCTGGCGCCAAAAGCGTAGAACGGGACAATGGCCAGCCGGGCCTTGTTGAGTATGTATTCTGTGGCTTCTTTCTGGTCGTGCAGCAGATTGCCGTCTTCATAATGCTTACCCACAATATCCAACTTGATGGTAAGGTACAGGGCTGCCTGCGGTGCAATGCAGTCTATGGGCAGGCCCTTTGCCTTCATAGCCGTGAACCCATTATATAATGTTACCAGCCGTTCATGCAGCTCGCTTCTGAAGTGGTCAAAATATTTTGCTATTACTTCTTTTTGCGCTAAAAAGTTCGCTGTTGCTTTTTGCTCTGCCATCGGCGCCCATGCACCCATATGGCTCAGCAATGCCCTCATTTTCCCCAGCACATGCGCAGGCCCATAAGACCAGCCCACCCTTACGCCCGTTGCCGCAAATGATTTGGAGATGCCATCTATAAAGATCGTATAGTCTTTCATTGCAGGGCGCAGCGCCACAGGATTATAATGTTTAACACCCCCATAGGTCAGCAACGCATACATCTGGTCAAACATCAGGTAGAGCTTTTTTTCCTTTCCCCGCCGCCTGTTGTTCTCCTCCAGTATCATATCACAGATACCTTCCAATGTCTCTTTCGACATAGTTGTGCCTGTCGGGTTTTGCGGTGTGCACAGGCACAGCAGCACAGCCCCGGTGATGTGTGCCCTGATGTCATCTACCGTAGGCATGAAGTCATTCTCCGGGTATGCATCTATGGTGCAATGATGCCCGTGGTTCATTGCCGTATAATGGTTGTTGTTCCATGAGGGCACAGCATAGATCACTTTATCGTCCCTGTCAACTATAGTTTTGAACAGTGCATAAATAAGTGGCCGGCCGCCACAAGCTATCTGCACCTCAGAAGGCGTATAATGAATACCTTCATGCTCCTGCACAAATGCAGCTACCGCACTTCGCAGCTCCGCCAATCCGTCTGCAGGAGGATAATTAGTGAACCGTTCCTGGTAGCATTTGATGATCTCGTCTTCCAGTTGTGGTGGTATGGGGAAAATATCCGGGTCAAAATCACCTATGGTGTAGTTGTATATCTTCTCACCTTCGCGCACACGCCTGCTGATCTCGTTGCCCAGTTTCACAATTTCAGACCCGATCAGTGATTCCGCCAGTTGACTAAGTGTGCTCATACCCCTTATTTGAACAGAAAGATAAGAACTTTTATTATTTTCTACAATCCGGCATTACACACGTTTCAGCCAGCCGGTTATACTCATGCGTGGCCGCATGGCCATGGTCACTTCATGCTCCAGTTCACTGCTTTCAAAAAATACTGCTTTGCGGCTGGTTGGTAAGATCTTTTGCGTTTCATCATTTTGATAGACCCAGAGCTGACCGCCATCGGCCTCGATCCAATCATCGTTCAAATAGCTGATAAGTGAATATTTACGGTCGTCATTATTCCTGAATTGGTCTTTATGGCGTTTATAAAAGCTCCCTTCTTCATACATGGCATAATGGAATTCATAGGCATTGATGCCGGTATAGCACGTCTTATTCAGGTAATCAATAAAATCTTCTATATATTCCAGGAAACCAAGCTCTTCCACATGCTTGTTCTTTTTATCAAGCCAGTGTATCTTATCAGTTCTGATCCGCCGGTCATGTTGTTGAATATCATCATTGCCTATACCCGCACCAGTCATTGATCCATCTTCCTGCAGACGTTGAATATGTTCCTTCAGTAATACAGCCAACTGTGCTGCCAGGAAGAATTCCGAAATACCTACTTTATTTTCAATAAAACTTTCTACGATCTCCTCAAATTTCTCCTTCATAGCAGGGTTGAGGGTGTAAGGTAGGCTTATTAATTACATTCGGCCATTTATTTACCCCTTAACCAATGTTTCATCTTCGGGTAGGTATATTCATCTGCCGGCACCTCATGTTTGGGTTCGGTGGTCATGCCCAGCCATTGCAGCATGGGCACCGCTATATATTTTCCTTCACTGAAATTATCAATGATGCTTTGTGAACCACCTTTATAGCCATGCTCATGAAAAACCGTATGCGGAGGTATTTGCACATGCTGCAACGCAGCCCACGACCATGCAATTGCAGCCATCTCTGCAGCTGGCGCACAGATGTCGCCGGTGGGGTTATCGCCGAATACTTTGTGCCTGTCTGCAGGCAACAAAACAGCCAAATGTCCTGCCTCGTGCAGCAGATCGCCTGGATATTTCATAAGCTGAACATCATAAACAATACTGCCATTCTGTATTTCAATGCCGGGGAGGAAAGTAGTTGCCGATATCGCCCCCTCCCGGCAATCGATACCTATTCCATTAATAAATGAAACTATTTTATTTATTATTCCCGTATCCATACGATTTATTGCTTACTTTTTTATAAGATAGCATTGAACTTCAAAAAATACCGCTTTTTAACGGTATAAATTACAAAATATTTGTTTGTACATTGCAATATTAAAATAACTATACTCCATAAGCACATTTATGGCAACTACTTGCCCATATTGCATCAGTGAAATTAATGAAAAGGCAACTGTATGTAAATACTGCCAGAGAGATGTGGCACTAGTACTCTCGCTGATGAAGGAGATAGACGCCTTAAAACACAAAGTGCCGGCAAGTGCCCCCGCAGAGACAGCGCTGCCTCTGCCAGGTCAGCAAAAAAACGTTCAGTTTTCCTTTAGTTTCCTGCTATTTGTATATGTAGCTTTAATAATTGCTATTCTTTCAATAATATTCATGTTGTGGCCGGACAGCCTGAATACAAGTTTTTTACCTAAAAACATCCATATCTATGCTTTTCAGATAGTGGCAGTACCAGTTAATCTTATCGTGACGTGGTATATTATAAAACTATCCAAAAACCCAAATCTTCTCATATTACTGGTCTATACTTTGGCGCCATATGCACTAATGTACATTATATATCATGAATTACTTTTCGATAACTATGCGAGCAGGTATTTTATTTCCTCTTTAATACAGCTTTCAATGATAAATATCGCATTATCTGCGGCAGCGGGTGTTGCTTCATATCTGCGGTATACAAGAGGTCCATTAGTTGAATTACTGTCACCCACTGCATTTATCAAGTATTGGGTAAACTGGTCAAAACACGGGCAAAACTTGCAGGAGTATTTGCAAAAAATAGCTGCCCTGGTGGCGGCTATAGGCACTTTAATAACTTTTATACTTTCGATCTATGATAAGCTATAAAAAAAGCTGGCTGTTTCTCATTTTCCTGGCTTTTCCATTTTGTACATTAAATGCAGAGCCTGATAAAGATAAAAAACAGCCCATAAACAAGCTCTTCCTGCACATACATAACTGCGATGGCGCAGCCATGCCACAATTTATTGAAGCAAGCATTAACGGGCAGCCCCCTGTTGTATTCAAAGTTACTGCTGCCAATAAAACATTTTATGAGTGTACAGAATCTGCGCCCCCGTTTTATGATGAAATAAAATCGGTCAGGATCACCGATTGCGGCAAATTTCAGATCGACAACTCAAGTGTTAAGCCGCGCTACCTTGCCAATACCAAAGAAGCTGTATATGAATTTTCCTTTTTGTACGAATTAAAGGTCGACTGCGATATTCCCAATAGTTTTACTGTAAAAAATACTGTTGATAACAGCTATCCTGAAAAAAAAGGCATAAAGGTGAAATGCGATACTGTGAAGAAAAAATATGTTTTTATCATTGAAACAAATTTTGGCTCAAAAAGGGATGGCTATCCGTTTAAACACGAATATAAGGTCTCAAAACATATTGACGAGAACAAATACGCGGAAACGCTGGATGAAAGAGAAGTTCGCAAGATCATACTCAATACCCTGCGAGAAAAAGAGGCCGTTGAAAACATAGATATTCCCACAAGGCAGTTGCACAAAATAAGTTATCATCTTGAATTGTCTGAAAAATGAGATCTTTTATACTGGGTATTTTTTTGCTTTTTTCATTGCACTCTTTAGCGCAGCCTAATTTACTGTACGAGATCAATGATTTTGTGCCTACCCGTTTCCTTGACCCTAAATTTCTGTTCGACGACTCTGACGCAAACAATAAAAAAGTTTTTTTATTCGTTTCAAACCTGGGGTACTCCTATGATTATTATGATGACCTGGAAGCAAACGCAAACAATGCCAATATGTCTGTATGGTCCTATAATTCATTATACTACAAAAGATTTCAATTCAACCTGAAAGCCAATTATTATCCTTTGGACGGGTCGTATGGTTACAATACAGACAAAGGAATCTACATTGACAATAACTATGACAGGCTGAAAGCGGGAATTATTCCACGCTCTGAATTCAGGCCAAAGATCCAGGTAGGGTATTATTTTCCAAGAGAATATAACAAGAAGTATGAGAAATTTGAGTACCGGTGGCAGGCATCGTGGACGCCGGTAATAACCAGCGGAAAGACCACTAATGAGTATGAAATTTGCATGGGAATAAAAGGTATCGGCAGTAAACACGACCTGCATAGAAACAGTTTCGGGCAATATTATTTAACTGCAAACCCAGACTACAACATTTTCAGTTACGGTGTTTTTTATACAGGGACGTTTCAATATTTTGACGATCTGAGGCTGAGCCTGAACTATGTGTTCAATTATAACCGCTACAACCACAACGGGGTTGACAAAAATGGGTTTATCTATATCGGAATGTCTACACAATTTGGCTTTGTAGGCAGTTCGAAACTTTACATTCTTACAGCCTACTCATACAATTACCACTACAACTACCGGCTTTTTCACTTGGGCACCTATTTCCAATTGCCCTTATATAAACACCTTTTTGTACGATAGAAACAATAGGAAAAATCCATTTTAACCTTCCCTTCACTATCCCTGCAATTCCCGCAAGCTGAAAAATAGGTAACTTACATGCCTATAAGTATGAATAATATGAAATTCCGGCTGCTGTGCATATGCTCTATCCTGATACTGAGCACATCAGCCTATGCTACGAAACTGTTTATCCCTATGGATGCCGATGGGCAACGGGCACATCTGAAAGCCTATGGCGTTGCTTATGCCGCCCTGAAAGCAGAAATGACCGTAGACTGGCTGCTGAATTATAAAGGCGGCAGCTTTTGCATGGATGACAATGACGCCATAGTGCGCTTGTGCAAGCTGCGCGGTGTGAATTACGAGATCATCAGCGATGGGCAATACACCGGCATCCTGAACGAAATAGCTAATCCTGATTTTAACGGCGATCTCATTAAGCTGGAGAAAGCGCCTAAAATAGCAGTGTACACCCCATCAACCAAAGACCCATGGGACGATGCAGTTACCATGGTGCTTACTTATGCCGAAATACCGTTTGACAAAGTGTATGACGATGAAGCGCTTGCTGATGGCCTGGTAAAATATGACTGGCTGCACCTGCATCATGAGGATTTCACAGGGCAATACGGCAAATTCTGGTCGCAGTTCAGGACGGCTAAATGGTACCAGGACGACCAAAAAGCTGCAGAGGCAATGGCTGCCAAACACGGCTTTGCAAAGGTGTCGCAGCTGAAGCTGGCTATCGCCAAGAAGATACGCGATTTTGTTGCCGGCGGCGGCTACCTGTTTGCCATGTGCTCGGCAACCGATAGCTATGATATAGCTATGGCAGCTGATGGTACAGATATTTGCGACGTACCTTTTGACAACGACCCCATGGACCCGAACGCGCAAAGCAAGCTGGATTACGCCAAATGTTTTGCATTCAAAGATTTCCGTATCTCTAACAATGCTATGGAATATGAGTATTCTACCATTGACAATACCAATGCCCACCGCCCGGAAATGATGAAGGGTGACTACTTTAACCTGTTCACCTTCTCTGCCAAGTTCGACCCGGTGCCCAGCATGCTTACCCAGAACCATACTACCACTGTAAAAGGATTTATGGGGCAAACCACTGCTTTCCGCAAAGACCAGTTGAAATCGAGCGTATTGGTGATGGGCGATTTTAATGCGCTGAACGAAGCCCGCTACATTCATGGCGAATTTGGCAGGGGCACCTGGACTTTCTACGGCGGACACGACCCGGAAGATTACCAGCACATGATCTACGATCCGCCAACAGATCTTAACCTGCACCCCTCCTCACCCGGCTACCGTCTTATATTGAATAATGTGCTTTTTCCTGCAGCAAAGAAGAAGCCAAGGAAAACATAGCGCAAAAGCCGATATCAGTTCGAGTTCATAAAGTATTGTGCGTTCGGTTTTTTCCCCAAATGCACAATCCTGTTTCTTTTTACTGAATAGTACACAAAGTATAGATAACCGGGATTAATTTCACCCTTAGGAGCCCCAGCTTTCCTGTATCCTATATCTTTTCTGCAAACATCTCTTACTAAATCCTTTCCATTATTGTCTTTTATTGGCTGTCCTTTTTCATCTAATAAAGCATAAAACATCACTGCTGAGTATTTTAGTGAATCTGGTATTGCTGCTATTTTTCTGACTACTCGCTTGTACTTTTTCTTCGCATGTATTATACTATCAATTCTTTTACTAATGATCTGATAATTTTCTTCCTGGCTCAGGACAAAAAAAGGCTTCAATAGGAAACATAAAAACACAGTATATTTTACCATATGTAGTACTGAAAATTATAACAAATGTAAGGACATTCCGGTCTTCAGGTTCTACAACGGCATTTAAAGCCTGAACGGCTCAATCGGCTTCAATAAATCGTGGGAAATAAATTAATTTTGCACCATGCCTGCCGAAAAAAAGCCATCCATTCTTGCCGCCATGTTGACCATGAAATGCCCCAGTTGCAGGAAAAGCCACGTGTTTGTGAATAAAAGCATGTTCCCGCTCGGGCAGCTGGTTGAGCTGAAGGATGAATGTGAGGTTTGCGGAGAAAAACTGAAATCGGAAAAGAACAATGGTGGCGGCATCAATTATGCGCTCACCATGTTGCTTTTTTTCCTCAACCTGCTCTGGTACTGGCCCATATTCGGGCTGTCGTATAAAGATGAACCCGGTGTGCTTGGCGGCGCCAACAGTGTTTTCTACTACCTCACTATCAGCACATTTGTGGTAGTACTTGCCCAGCCATTCCTCATGCGCCTTTCGCGCATGATATATTTGTATCTCTACATCGGCTTCGGGCACTCGCGACGGGTTACGGAATAATGAACAATAAAAAAGCGGGAAACATCCCGCTTTTTCAGTTCTCAAAAAATGATAGGCAAATTCTTAAGCCAGCTTATTGGCTACATTCCTCTTCACGCCGTTTGCACTGCGCGCTGTCTTGTTCAGTATATTTTCTATTTGCGTCCTTGCCTCGCTGCTCAGGCCTTCTATTTCACTGCTCAGCAATGTTCGTAACTCTGACAATGTATGGCTTGCACTACCCGTCAGGCTATACAGTTTTTCTCTTAGCAAGTCGGCATTTTCTTTGGCTTTGTCTTCCAGCTCAACTCTCATATTTCTTGCGCGCTCAGAAGTAAGCAATACAACGGCAGCCACACCAAGGGCACCGAATAACACAAATTTTAAAGTATTCATGATCTGATTGTTTAAAAAGTTCTGTTGAAAACAGAGCAGAATCGTGCCAGCACATGTTAAGAATAATTAACAAAACCTTATTCGCCGCTTAAAACCTGCCGCCTACCGAATCTGTATTTTTGGACAATAACTGGCACAATATTTTTAGGGTATAATCAAAAGAGACTTATGGCACGTGAAGTAAAGAACAACAACAGTATTTTTAGCTACGCCTTTATAGGCTCATTGCTTTTTATTGCAGCTTTCGCATATACACTGGCATACCTTTCCAACATCGTTATGCTTGAATTATCTTATACCGCAATGGCTACTGTGCTGTCTGTTTCTTCCGTATCACTCTTGTATAAAGCTGCCAAAAACGACCGCGACCGGGTAAAAGAAATATAGCACACACGCTGCATGCGCAGGGTTATTACCTTATATTTGGCATAGCAGCATGACCCACCAGCAATTAAAAACATCAGTAATAATAATAGGTGCAGGCCCGGCAGGTGCAGGCACTTCTTTTTTCCTTACTAAGTACGGCATACCGCACATAGTTATTGAGAAAGATACCTTCCCGCGCGATAAAGTTTGCGGCGATGGCTGCAGTGGAAAGACCGCGCTTGTGATAAAAAGGGCAAACCCCGAATGGCTGGATGAGATACTGGCTGACGAACAGAGTTTTCTCCCATCATGGGGCATCACTTTCTCAGCACCTAATGGCAAACCATTACATGTGCCATTTGCACCCAACCGCACACCGGAAATGAAAGCACCGGGCTTCACTTCGGCACGTATGGTGTTTGATAATTTCTTGTTCGGAAAAATGGCATCACCGCAATGCACTGTTTATCAAAACGCCTCAGTTACATCCATTGACACAAATATTAATGGCGTAGTGGTGGAGATGGTGCATAATAATACCCAATACATGGTCTCTGCTCCCATAATAATTGGCGCAGATGGCGATAAAAGTATGGTGCGCAAAAAATTCCTGCCGGAAAACACTGCCCCTAAAACTTCCGCAGTTGGATTGCGTGCTTATTATGAGGGTATAACAGGCATGCACGAGGAACAGTTCATAGAACTGCACTTCCTTAAAGAGATGCTGCCTGGTTATTTCTGGATATTCCCCCTGCCCAACGGCATGGCGAATGTAGGTGTGGGCATATTGTCGGAACGGATACGGACGAAAAAAATAAACCTGCGTGAGCAGATGCTGGGCATTATAAAGAACAACCCTATAATTGCCCCTCGGTTTGCCAATGCAAAGCTTGTGGGTAAGTTAGATGGCTGGGGCCTGCCACTTGCTATGAGCAGGCAGCCACTATCCGGCATTAACTTTATGCTCACCGGTGATGCCGCCTGCCTGATAGACCCGTTCAGCGGAGAAGGCATAGGCAATGCCCTATACAGTGGCATGCTGGCAGCAGCAGCTATAAAAGAAGCTGCGGAAAAAAATGACTATTCAGCCGCATTCCTGAAACAGAGTTATGATGATGTGGTATACAAAAGGCTGGGGGGCGAATTCAAAATAAGCAGCACCCTGCAACGCCTGTGCAATTACCCCTGGCTGTTCAATTTTGTAGTCAATAAAGCATATAAAAGCCCTTCCCTGCGCAACACCATCAGTTGCATGTTCGCAGACATGGACATGCGCGACCAGTTGCGCAAGCCATCTTTCTATCTGAAAATACTGTTTAACAAGTAGTACCCACTTTTGGGATTCTACGCGGTACTGTCTACATTTGGCTTACATTAAGCAACAATGGCCAATTACAGCAATGCACGGGCAATGCGCGCCCTGATCAAGGCAAGCCTGCAGGGTATCTTTCGTACTCCGTCTGCCATTTTCTTCGGGTTCGCATTTCCGCTCATATTCATTCTGGTGTTTGGCACTATGGGCGGCGGCTCTGCATTCCGTATTCGTATAGCGCATGCACCGGGCAGCGATACTGCTACCGAGCTCAACTTCATACTGCACCAGGTAAGCGTACTGCGCTGGATACACGAGGATACAGCCAAAGTGAACAAAATGCTGAAGGAGGGCGATATCGTTGCCACTCTTGATGTGCGGAAGCAGCCGCTTGATTCCGTACCTGAGTACAAGGTTTTTATCAATGCTGCTTCATCAGAAATGGACAAAGCTGAACAGTTGAAAAGGATCGTTGAGGGAGTTGTAGCATCGCAAGACTGGAAGATAGCCAAACGGCAAGCCGAGCTTGTGAAAGTTGAACTAAAAGAATCTTCAGTTCGCGAATCGCAGAATATAGATTTCATCCTGCCCGGCCAGCTGGCATTCTCACTGCTTGCCTCTGCTGTGTTCGGCACGGCATTCGTTTTCTTCAACCTCAGGCAAACGTTGGTGCTTAAACGGTTCTTTGCAACACCGGTGCGTAAAGAGGCCATAGTTATCAGCGAAGGGATAGCCCGCATGATATTCCAGTTGCTGAGCGTAGTAACCATCATTGCCATCGGCTATTTCTTTTTTGGTTTCACGCTCTACAAGGGCTGGGTCACCTTCATCAACATGACCCTGATCTGCGCGCTCTGCATTATGGTGTATATGGGCTTTGGCTTCATTGTAAGCAGCATAGCCAGGAACGACTCCTCCATACCTATTACTGCAAACATCATTGTTATGCCGCAGATGCTGCTGGCTGGTACGTTCTTTCCTATAGAGGTATTCCCCAAATGGCTGCAGCCATTGTGCAGGGCATTGCCGCTCACCTTCCTCAACGATGCCCTGCGTAAAATATCCTTCTATGGCGCTAATCTATGGGATGTGCGGTACGAGATATTGGCCCTGCTTATATGGGGCATTGTCATTTACGCGGTTACCATCAAGATATTCAAATGGGAATAAGTAAACTACCTTACAAAATTACTAGTGTAGTTTTTCAAATGAAGTGGTTTTAAAACCACGTTACGCGGATGCGGTTCCATTTTGTTATTGTATCGATCAAAATAGACCGGGTACGAAGGCCGGGATGTTTCAGGCTCATCCGCCAGCAGCGCATACTTCGCACTGCGCTTCAGCCACTTTTCATCATTCACATTGTCATACGCAGGAGAAGTAATGATCGCCTTACTCTGCGCATTCGCTGCGAATGAAAGGCATGCAAGAATTGGAATTAATGTTATTGCTGTTTTCATAACCCCATTTTGAATATTAAAGTTAGCCACTTTCCGGTAATTACAATATTTTTGGGGCTTAGTTTCCGGCTTTTAACCTTTGTCCCAACTCATTATATACACAGATGGCGCAGCACGCGGCAATCCCGGCCCCGGCGGATATGGTGCAGTGCTGCATTGGGGAAAGACCGTTAAAGAGATCTCGCAGGGCTATGCCCATACCACCAACAACCGCATGGAACTGATGGCCGTAATCGCCGCCCTGCGGTTGCTGACAAGAGATGGCCTTGACATTACTATCTACAGCGATTCTGCTTATGTA
Source organism: Flavipsychrobacter sp. (assembly GCA_021155965.1). Taxonomy (GTDB): domain Bacteria; phylum Bacteroidota; class Bacteroidia; order Chitinophagales; family Chitinophagaceae; genus Nemorincola. Next base: position 75,158 of record JAJNBJ010000004.1, on the reverse strand, counting down.
GTGAATACCGTGGAAAAAGGCTGGCTGTTCGGTTGGGCTAAGAATGGCTATAAAGGCAAGAAAAATGCCGACCTATGGTCGCAATACCTGCAGTTGCACAGAAAACACCGCATCAAATTTGTGTGGGTAAAGGGCCATGCAGATAATGTATGGAACAACCGTTGCGATATACTGGCCACTGCCGCCGCAGATGGCGGTAATTTAATAGAAGACACCGGGTTCAGGAACGATACCAACAACTCACTGCTATAGTATCATTGAAAAATCAGGAAACGTCATGAACTTTGCGTGCTTTGCGCATCCTTTGCGCATTTGCGTGAAAAATCTAAATGCCGGTCTTATAATCAGTTAGGCTGAGGTTGCGGATCTTCTTTCTTCTTATCAGCCTCTTCTTTTTCCTTACGCTTACGCTCCTCACGTTCTTCTTTCTCCTTGCGCTTACGTTCTTTCTTCGACATTTCAGGTGCCTTAGGCTCTTCTTTCACCTCTTCTTTTTTCTCAGGCTCCTTCGTTTCTGCCGGTGGCGGGGTTGCTTCTGCTTTTTCTTTCTCCAGGCGCTTGGCTTCTTCTGCTTTCTCTTTTTCCAGGCGTTTAGCCTCATCACGCTGTTCTTTTTCTTTGCGCTTAAGTGCTTCGCGTTCTTCCTTTTCCTTGCGCTTGCGTTCTTTCTTCGATAGCTCAGGCGCTTTGGCCTCTTCAGGCGCTTTTCCTTCCCCAATAGAATCTGCCGGCGGGGTAACAGCGGGTGTAGTCTCTCCCGGTGGCGTTACTGCTGCCGGCTCTGTTATCGCCTTGTTGGCAGCATCTATCGAATCCTGGGTTGCCTTCATCTTAGCTTCCAGTTCCTTCTGCTTTGCTTTTTCTTCAGCCTCAGCTTTCTTCTTGTCCTGCTTTTGTTTTTTCTTGCGCTTTTTCAGGTCTTTCTTGCTCAGGTGGTCTTCGGCATAGTTGGCAACTATGCTGCTGTCGCCACTGATAAAGTGGCCTGCGCTGTCTATCGACAAGTATATATTGTTCTCTATGCTATCCTCCGGCACTGATACCATTGGGTGGTTGCGCCTGTAGTTGCGGCCGGTGATTTCATCAAATTCGGGTATATCAGAGATACCGTTTATCGCAAGCGAATCCCCTTCTGCGGTTACTATCTTCTTCTTCCTCAGCTTCCTGCCCAAACTCCCTTTCACCTGGTACCATGGCAATATGGTAACTATACGCTTCTCTTTGGTGAAAAGCGGGTTCAGCCTCGTAACAGCCAATGCCCCGCCTATGGTTGCCACCACTTCAAAGCCATGCAGTTTCTGTTCCGCTGTGCCATTATACACTTTCATGCCGGTCAGGTTCACATAGGCATATTTACCGGTAAGTTCCAGGTATCCGTACCTGTAGCCCGTTACCCTTACGCCTGCTTCAAGGCCGGCATCCCAGCCGCTCCACTGCAACTGGCCGCTCTCAACCGCATTCACACCTAACCTGTTCGATATATGCGGGAAGGCAGGCCCTACCCCGGCTTTGCCCATTATGTCTACCCTTATACTTTTGGCGTTATTCTGGTAAACCTCGTAACGGCGCACCAAATTCACCATGAACAGGTTCAGCCCGCTCAGGTGATAGTAATAGCTGCCCGTAGGAGAAAAAGGGACTGTTATGTTTTGATTAAGTTTACTGTTGAATGTCCCTTTCACCTGTACATTCTGGCTGGCAATGGCATAGTTCATGGGATCGTAGCTTATTTCGATCCCCATTGTCTGTGCGTAGTTGAAAAAATAACCCAGCCTGTAGTTCAGTTGCGTTGGTCCAATAGGGGTATTGGTCTTGTTATTGCCCTTCACGCCTACCATGTTATAGCTGTTGCCTACTTCGCCCTGTTCTATATGTATGGTGCTTTTGCCATACCAGAGTGCCTGGTTGTACCCTACCCCTAAATAAACGGAACCCGCATGGTCGAACTGCCCATAAGCGCTGGTGAATTGCAGCAAAAAAAATGTAACGGAAAAAGCCAGTAAGTAGTTTTTTGACCTCATTTTTTTTGTTATAGTAGGCAAAAATAATGTTTTACTCATTAATGACACATTGATAGGATGTTATAGACTTGTTTATGAAAACTATCATTGCAGGTAATATTCCTATATTATTAACTACAGGACATTAACTGCTGACAAATAACTCAATACGGTTTATATAAAAACCAGGTCACACAAACTGCACTTGCACGGAATCAGACAACACTTAATACAAAAATCATGCTAAATTAAAGGGTGGGGATATTGCCCTCGGTGTATAAGTGGCTAAATTACTAAAAAAATATAATACAGAGCACAATTCATGACATTTATTCATATCTAAGGGCCACAATAGGGTCTAATTTAGATGCCCTTATGGCCGGGTATATGCCCGATATGATACCCACCACCGCACAGATGCTTACACCGGTTATCATCCAGAACCAGGGCACGATAAACCCAATATTGAAAAACAGGCCCACGCTGTTGCCCACCAGCATACCAAATACTACCCCCGCAGCACCACCCATCAGGCTGATCATGACCGACTCTGTAAGGAACTGCCGCTTTATGGCCGACGACCGTGCCCCCATTGCCTTGCTGATGCCTATCTCCCTGGTGCGCTCCGCAACCGATACCAGCATGATGTTCATCAGCCCTATTACCGAACCCAGCAGGGTAATGATGCCAATAATAACCGCCGCCAGCCTGATGTAAACAGTTACATCCATGAGCACCGTTAGCACATCGTTATTCTGTGTTATGGTAAAATTATTTTCGGCCGTCAGCGGCAACCGCCTTATCACCCTGAAGGTGCCCTCCGCCTCTTCCATCGCCATTTCTTTCTTGTACACATCGGGCACTATCACACTCAGCAGGTAACTGTTGCTGCCGCCATAGGTTGCCCTTGCCAGGTTCAATGGTATCAGCACCTTGTTGTCAGCGTTCATCATCATACTTCCGCCTTTCGATTCCAGTATGCCCACCACGCGGCATTTGCGGTTACCTACCGATACCACCCGGTTAATGGCATCGCCCGGCTTCTTCTTGAACAGCTTTTTTGCAACTCCGCTGCCCAATATGCATACCATACTCCCCGCCTGTATCTCGGCGGTGGAGAAATTACGGCCATACTCCAGCTTGGTATCGGTTACCATCAGGTAATTGTCATCAATACCCGTTACACGGATATTCGGATTGGTCTTCACCGACCGGTACTGCACCGTAGCAATACCCGTGCCCGAGAACGACATACCCACAGTAGCCGGAAAACTAAAACGGTCTTTGAACGCACGGGCATCTTCATACGTTATATCCTTCCCATCCGACACGCTCACGTGTACACCCCCTGCCCTCTTTTTCCGCTTAATGATGTCGCTGGTTATCTGGAAACTGTTAGCGCCCATGCTGCTGAAGTTGGAGCTTACCCCTGCCTTCATTACCTCTATGGAAGTCAGTATGCCCACCAGCGCAGTAATGCCCAGCGCAATGATAACGATCGTCAGCACCGACCGCAATTTATTATTGCGTATAGCCCGGAATGCAAGTATTATATTGAACAGCAACTGCCGCATACAAATTCAAAGATAAGCCAAATAGTAATTGTCATCCCGAGGAGCGCGCAAAGCAATGTGCATTGCCGCGCGACGTGAGGATCCCCTGAAGTGGCCTACGAAGCCCAATAGTATTCATGGTGAGCATTTGTCGAACCACGACCATATTGCGGTAGCAAAATATTATTGTCCGGCTGGGTAACACGCATGCACCACCCACGGCAAGTTTATCCTGAGCTTGTCGAAGGGGCACCGTTCACGGTTCATATCGCTATTTAGCAAAAAGAATTACCCTCGCGTTTTTTCAACATGCTCACCAGCAACCTTCGGACAAATGGTATGCAACATTCCGGTTGATATCTTGCCACCAGTTGTTCCCCGCGTTCCGGATGTTCCGAAGGGCATCTGGAACTGAAAATAAAAATCCGATTTACAATCGGCATTCAATGTTCTGCGGCTTCATTAAAACCCTTCCAGTTTAATTAACCCTTTAACGCCATTATAATCCCCGTTGTTCCAGATATATATCTGGAACTGCTAATAATACCCCGTTCTGCGAACGGCATTTGAAATACTACTCTCTCATTTAAGATTCTCAAGCTCAATCAAACCCTTTATGCCATGATAGTCACGCGCACTACTATATATATGCTTCCTCCAGGTCAACAATAGCCCGTTGTTCCAGATATATATCTGGAACTGCTAATAATACCCGTTCTGCGAACGGCATTTGAAATACTGCTCTCTCATTTAAGATTCTCAAGCTCAATCAAACCCTTTATGCCATGATAGTCACGCGCACTACTATATATATATGCTTCCTCCAGGTCAACAATACCAGCCCGCACGGGGTTTTGGTGTATATATTTTAGTTTCTGCTGAAAGAATTTATCTGTTGTAATTTCTTCTGGCTGGTTGCCCTCCTGCCAAAATTGTATTCCGTCTTTTTGTCGCAGCAACCATAACAGCCAGCTTTTACGGCTTTCCCTGCTATTATTCTCTATGGCATCAACTATAGCCTTTGATGTAAATTTTTTAAAATCGCGAAGCGTATCGCTTAACTCAAAACCTTGCCTGCAGGAACATATAAGATGCAGATGGTTGGACATAATAACCCAGCCATAAATGCATAGCCCTTTATTTTTTTGGCAGAATTTAATGCTATCAACAACAATGTCGCTGTATAGGGGCCGTGTAAAAACATCTACCCATTGAACAACTGTTGTTACAAAAAAAATTAAAGAAAATGAGCAAAAACCTACTCCTCAACGATCAATCGCATAAGCTGTTGTATCTCATCAGCTTTTTGCTCCTCACGGCGGTAGCGGTAGCAGAGGCTCAGCTCTTCCATCATCTTAAAGATGACACGCTTGGTATTCATAGGGGCAGAATATTCCTCGCGGCCGTAGGCATTTATTTTGCGCAGGTAGGTGTCCACATCCTTCTGGGTATACACCATGCCGCTTATGGGGTCAATATAAAATTGTATCTGCTGTATGCCTTTGCTAGGTGCAACGAAACTATGCAGCGTATCTATATAAGCAAATATGAACTGCCGGGGCACGTCAACCGCAAAAATGGGTATGTCCAGCATCTCGGCAAGAGCAAGGTACAGCACGCCTATCGTATAGGCATTGCCCTGCTTGCTTTCCAGCACCTGGTTAATGAAAAAGTACTTGGGTTCACGCTCCGTCAGTTCATGCCCGTTCAGCTTGTAGTAGTTATACATTATGCTGTTGAACACATTCACCTGTTCCAGCGGCGTCAGGTAGTTGTTCAGCTCCAGCCAAATATTACGGCGTATCTGGTCGAACTGCGTAAGTATTGCAGGCACATTCAGATCAGGAAACTGGAAGCGGGCCACCAGTATGGCGCCACGCAGCAGCTCAGGCTCTTTTGCACGGCTCCATTCCAAAAAGTCCTCCTGCAGGTCATGGAAATGCACCCGGTGTATCAGTAACTCTATGCGTTCCTGCAGCGACTCATCCTCTGTTACTTCCCACAACTGCTCCAGGTTTGGGATTATATCCTTACCATAATTGAGCAGCTTAGAGGCAACGGTATCATATACCTCATCATCCGGGTCATCTATCAGCCGCAGCAGCGCTGTTATTTCTTTGTTGGAATCCAATAGTTAACGAATTAAAACAAACATCGCTTATAGAAGCGTTAACAACAGAAAGTTACGAAAATTTCATTAAGAAACCATCGAAAATAATTTCCACAGTATGTGGGTATCCTTTATTTTTTCCTACCTCTTGGCACTTTTTTAGGCGGATTGGCCTTCACATCTTCGATGATGGCTTTCACATCTTCGATAGTGAGCGCAGCAGGGTCTTCTGCCTTTTCCTTAGGTATCTTATAGTTGCGCAGGCCTTGTTTTATGTATGGCCCATAAGGCCCCCTGAGTATGCGTATCTTCTCTTTGGCAAAAACTTTTATTTCGCTTTCCGCTTTTGCCTTTCTTTTTTCCTCTATAAGCGGCGCCACTTCAGCAAGCTCTACCGTGTAGGGGTCCATTTCTTTCTTCAGCGAATAGAACTGGCCTGCATGCTGTGCATATGGCCCGAAGCGTCCAATGTTGATCACCACATCTTCACCCTCAAAAGCGCCAACGTTCCTGGGCAGCCTGAAGAGTTCCAATGCTTCTTCAAGTGTTATGGTCTCAATACTTTGGTTGGTCCGCAGCTTGGCAAAACGCGGCTTTTCCCCTCCTTCCACTACTTCGCCTATCTGCACCATAGGGCCAAAACGGCCAAGGCGCGCTACAACAGGTTTGCCACTCACAGGGTCTGTGCCCAACTCACGCTCTCCTTTTGCACGGCTGGCATTTTCTATAGTATGTTCCACTATCTCATGAAACGGCACATAAAAATCATCCAGCATCTTACTCCACAACTGCCTGCCCTCTGCAATATGGTCGAACTCCGCTTCAATTTTAGCAGTGAAATCGTAATCCATCACTTTGCCAAAATGCTCACGCAGAAAGTCGGTTACCACCATACCCAGGTCGGTTGGGAACATTTTATTTTTCTCAGCGCCTGTATTCTCGCTTTCCGTACGTTGTTCTACTTTATCATCCTGCAATGTCAATACCTGGAAATTCCTTTTCACCCCTTCCTTTTCACGTTTCTCTACATACCCACGCTGCTGCACCGTACTAATAGTTGGTGCGTATGTGGAGGGACGGCCTATGCCCAACTCTTCAAGTTTCTTCACCAGCGATGCCTCGGTATACCTTGGCGCAGGGCGGGTGAACCTTTCGGTAGCCACCATTTTCAGAAAATCAAGCTTTTGTCCTGCAACCAGCGGCGGCAGCATGCCTTCCTGCTCATCTTCGCCATCTTCCTCATCACGGCTTTCGCTATATACTTTCAGGAAACCATCAAAGCGCAGCACTTCCCCGGTCGCAGTCAATGGGTCCGGTTGTGTAGATACTTCGATCTTTGCAATGGTACGCTCTGTTTGTGCATCAGCCATCTGGCATGCCATAGTACGTTTCCATATCAGTTCATACAGGCGGTTGGTATCGGCATCCCCTACGTTCGATACGTTCATATCTGTAGGCCTGATGGCTTCGTGCGCTTCCTGCGCCGACTCGCTCTTAGTTTTAAAAATACGTTTCTGGTAGTATTTCTCGCCGTACTGCTGTGTTATTGCTGCATGGGTAGCGTCTATCGCTGTTTCAGAAAGGTTCACAGAGTCTGTACGCATATAGGTGATATGCCCGTTCTCATACAGCTTTTGCGCCAGCAGCATTGTCTTGGATACCGAGTATCCTAATTTACGGCTTGCTTCCTGCTGTAGTGTTGATGTGGTAAACGGTGCAGAAGGTGTTTTCTTACCCGGCTTCACCTGCACATCCTTTACTGTGTATGCTGCCCCTTTACATTTTTCCAGGTAGGCGTTTGCCCCATCTGCATTACTTATTTTGTCCGGGCCGTCGGCCTTAAAGGTTACCTTCTTCTTATTTATATCATTAGCAGCAAATAAAGCTTCCACTTTAAAACTGCTTGCCGTCTTGAACCGGGTTATCTCCCTTTCGCGCTCTACTATGAGGCGTACCGCAACCGATTGCACCCTACCGGCAGAGAGATTGTTACGCATGCTCATCTTCCTCCACAGTACCGGTGACAATTCAAAACCCACGATGCGGTCCAGTATACGGCGTGCCTGCTGGGCATTCACCAGGTCCATATTAACGGTGCGCGGGCTGGCTACTGCTTTTTTTATAGCAGGCTTCGTAATTTCATGAAAAACAATGCGTTTGGTGGTCACCGGGTCTAAACCCAGCACTTCGCACAAATGCCAGGATATGGCTTCACCCTCACGGTCCTCATCCGTTGCCAACCAAACATCTTCCGATTTTTTTGCAAGTGACCTGAGTTCTTTTACTACTTTCTGCTTGTCGTCTGATATTTTGTAAGAGGGTTTATAGCCATTCTTTATATCTATCCCCATGTCCTCCTTCTCAAGGTCCCTGATGTGGCCATAACAAGACTTTACCTCAAAATCGCTCCCCAAAATCTTCTCTATCGTCTTTGCCTTTGCAGGCGACTCCACTATCAATAAGTTTTTTGCCATTCCTTAGTTTTCAATTTATTGGCAGCCAATTTCGTGCCAAGCGTGTGCAATAATAGAATATTGTTCGCAAAAAGAAAAAAGAGCGGCAAATTGCCGCTCTCATGAATTTTTATTTTCATATAACTAGTGTATTATGAGTACTCTGTCCATAGTACGCCAGCCATCTGCCTGTATAATATATATATACATGCCTGCGGGCAGGTTCGTGGTATTAAATATTGCATTGCCGCCGTTTACCGTTTGAGCTGCAACTTCCTTACCTATAATATTAACCAACGAAACTTTTGCAGCAGCAACCGGGAATGAAATAGTTAGCTGCCCATCTGCCGGATTTGGATTAACTGAAATATTTTTAGAATTATTCTTCTCCGAAATTCCACCGGGTCCACAATAGAGTATCGGACATGTGGAGCAATAAACATGGTATGAAACATATGGATATTGCAGTACATCCGCACCGCCAGTAGAAGTCGTGTATTCCCAATTGGCAGAAAATCTGTCGAGGCTACCAGCTCCCCGGGCACCCATTCTTTTAAAATATCCCGATGTCCAGTCCGGTTGTGTTGGGCCGGCATTAGCGACAAATCCCGGGAATGTCGGAGTTGTTCCGCCAGCCGTAGTAACTGCATATCTTATATACGGGCTGAAGCCGGAATGCTTATATGGTGCATAAGCGCCAATAGTGGCAGGGGCATACCGCACCGTATCTTTAAACCCTGTGCCACTAATGTAAGAAGCCGGGTATGTAGGATCTCCCGATTTGAAGGATATGGATACCGATGCCATATGACCTGCAGGAACAGCATAAGTGATAACCGGATCGGGAGGAGAGTGGCCAGCGCGAGGGAACTTAATATTGGTCGTTCCAGCCAACCCTACAGTTGCAGACATTATATTCGTTGAATCAGGTCGGGTCAATACAAATTTGTATGTATGCGGAAAGCCGGTAATAACTGAAGTATCCACGGCTCTGTTAGTAAGACTATCGTGAAACATTCTGACAAATGGCGCGGAACTTACGCAGTAATGACTTGCTGTAGATGCTACAAGGCCCAGTGGCAGAGCAGAACCAGCAGCTCCATCTCCGTTTACAAAAGTAATAATGAGCGTATCTGCATACGGGCTGGCAGGATTTCGCCCATATATACCGGCAACAATAATACTATCAATAGTATAGGCATCAAATGACCTCACGCCGATCTGACACCCAAACTTAACACCATCATTCCATGCAGGAGAAAATGGATGAAACCCCAAGCCATAGGATACCCACGCTGTATTTGCATATGCAGGGCCTGTCATATTATAACCCCATATTGAAGTAGTATCCCACCACAGGTCGACATTAGTCCAGTTGTAACCTGCTGCTGGCATGCCGGTACATACGTTAATATTGTCCGGAAGAACGCTGTCGACATAATTATACCATCTTCCGCCGGGCTGTGCTTGCACTCTTGTTGTGGCAAGTATAATTGCGAATAAAAAGAAGATCTTTTTCATACGGCATATTTTCTATTTATAAAATTACACAATTTATTCCGTCAAAAAGAAAGAGGGCAGGTTTTCCTGCCCTCTTTAAACTGCTATACTTAACAACTATTAGTGTGTTACAACTATACGTCCATTAGTTTGTTGGCCATTCACATCCACACTATATAAATAAACACCGTTTGGCAGGTTGCCTGTTTCAACGGTTGCTTTCATCTGCACGCCGCTGATGGCTTTTATGCTTTGGGTTTTGATCACCTGGCCCATTACGTTCGACAATGTTACGGTAACATTAACGTCGCTATACATAGTGAATGGAATGTTCACCGATGTGTTAGCAGGGTTTGGATAAGCTTTACCTACGAAATTATACCTGGCCACATCGTTTACTGCTGAATGGTCAACTATTGAAACCGGCACACCGAAGTTAGCATTAATGCGGGGTGTGGTCTCAGAGTAATAAGGCAGGCTGCCACCCTGGCCAAACTGCTGGCCAGCCGCACCGTCGTTCTCAGAGGTATCTGCAAGGCCGGTATGGTTGCCACTCATCACATTGCTCACAGCAGGATTTTCAGTGTTCAATACCGTAACTGTATCGGTATTTGCGTTTCCTTTCACCACAAGGGCATAGGATACGCCACCTGCGCCGCCATCCATAATAATGTGGCCGCCAGAAGTTGCCTGGTCAATAGCGAAGCTGGCAAATGTAGTAAGGGTCGCCGTGCTGATCTCGCCTGACGTCAGCGCCCTGAATTCAGTGACGCCATCATATATCCAGTTCGTACCATCGAAGTGATAGATCTGCACACCCACATTTTGCCCAGGTTTTGTTGCCCTGCCAAATGCGACCGATACAGATGTTAATGTATCAGACACTCCGCCCGGAACAATGAATTGTGTAGCAGGGCTGAAAGACATTTTGTTAGCGCCTGTGCCCGGCCTGAAAACGTAGGATGTACCTGCGCTGCCCTTGTCGGGACGATTTTCGCTCCATGTTGAGTCGGTAGTGGCAAAGGCTGTCGTATCAATATTGTTCGATGTAACTGCATCCATTGATGGGTTCACGCCAAATGGTACTGTATACAGCGCTTTTGTATTTGGCTTGTAACCCATTATCTGCGTATAATCTGCCAGTGAATCATATGCATCCACGGGTGTGCTAATGGCAATATTGTTATTGTAAACATTGGTAGACCCCTGGAATATCTGCGCATTAACAGAAAGCGCAGGCAATGCAGTAAAACCATAGTTTACTGCAAACACTTCCGGATAAACGGAATCAACCATATGCTGCGGCATAGTGCCAAAGGAATAGAACCCTGCATCATTACCGGCATAGTATACAATAGCAGGCTTCTGCAATGCTGCATCAACAGAGTCCAGGTCGGACAAGGTCATGTCATCTATCATCCATGAGTAAGCTCCCAAAGTAGGCCCCCATGTGCAAAAGCGTATGTATACCGCAGGCTGGCTGCCTGCTACCGAGCTGATGTTTATGTGTACATCGGTGGTATTATCGGTGCTGATGTTGGTTGCCAGCTGGTTATTTGCCAGCACGGGAAAGCGTGTGTAAGTTCCGGTAGCAAATGTTGGAGAAGTGCTCACCCATACCTCACAAGAATCCTGGAATTTCCTGTAGTAGTCCTCAAAATTCAGGCGCACATATGGCTTTCCTGAACAGTTAAGCGCGTCTGTCTGCAGCCAGCCTGCGGGATCACAAGAACACCAGGCACCTATCGAATCCGAGTCGAATATCATCCAGCCATTGGAAGCGGTGGTTGACATCATTGCACCCATTGAAAAAGTGGAAGGAGAAGCATGATTTGTCCATTTCCAGCTAGCGCCACCGCCCGGGAAGACACCGGTGGTCCATCCTGAGGGAATGCCGCCTGCAAAATCCTGCGTATAAAATACTGTTGATGTGGTGCGCGCACCCGAATGCGGCTGATTTACGCCCAGCTTCGCCGGAACAGGTTCGCCGGCATTCTGCATTTTTTCAGATGTATTGAACATCACCGAGCGGTTAGTGTGCTTCGCCACCTGTCCGAAGGAAGAAACCGCTGCCACCCCCCCTGCTAAAAGTAAAAGTACTCTTTTCATTTTTCTAGTTTTAAATAATTGATTTCCTGAAATATGGGGCAAAAGTAATTGTTTTAAAATAAATAACCCTTTTACTCCCCCACGGTACAGTAGCACAATAACTATACCATTTTATTACTATTCACCAACAAAAAGCGGGCATTAACCACAAAGCCATAGATCATGTTAAAAAAAAAGAAGGGCGGCAATGCCGCCCTTCTCAATATAATATAGAAACTTATTAGTGAGCTACAACTACACGGCCTGTAGTACGCTCGCCGTTAGCTTCAACTGCGTAAACATATACACCTGCAGGAAGAGCAGAAGTATTGAATACTGCAACACCATTGTTCACTGTTTGTGCAGCTACAACCTGGCCTACAATGTTGGTCAGGGATACTGTAGCGCTTGCAGAAGAATTGAAGCTGATGCTTACTTCGTTAACCGCCGGGTTTGGAGTAACCGTAACGTTTGTTGCTGCAACTTCATCAACACCAAGCGATGGGTCAACGAGTGGGCAAGTAGGACAATAAACGTGGTACTTTACAAACGGATACTGCAGTGCGCTTGGGCCACCAGAAGAAGTGAACGCCCAGTTAGCTGCAAAACCATTTACACTGTTAGCGCCACGTGCACCCATCCTTTTGAAGTAACCTGAGGTCCAGTCAGGCTGGGTTGGGCCTGTGTTGGCAACGAAGCCTGGGAAAGCAGCAGTAGTACCACCTGAAGCAGTTACCGCATACTTGATAAGTGGCGAGAAGCCACCGTATTTATAAGGTGCATAGTCGCCTGAAATAGCAGGGGCATATTGTACCGTATCCTTAAACCCGGTAGCACCTATAAAAGTAGTTGAATAACCGCCAGCAAGACCAACAGAGCCTGACCTGAATGTAATAGACGCTGTAGCAGTATGGCCTGCAGGAACCGCATAACTGATTGTCGGGTCGCCTGCGCGTGGGAATACCATATTTGTACTACCGGTTGGGCCAACTGTAGCGGCTATAATATCAGTAGAATCGGCAGCCCTTAACAGGAATTTATATACGTGCGGGGCGCCGTAATAGCCAGCGGGTGTAGGAAGCGGCACAGCAATTGGAGCTGTGGAACGGGCAGCACCGTTTGTAAGGCTGTCATGATATACAGTAACAAATGGCACAGATGTTACGCAGTACAGGGTTGCTGAACCAGGATAAACCAGGCCTAATGCCATATCTGAGCTGGCGCCGCCATCACCATTAACAAAAGTTACTATAAGTGTATCTGTATAGGTGTATGAAGCAGGGCGACCATAAATTCCTGCTACGCTGATACTATCAATAGTATATGCATCGAATGACCTTACAGCCATTTCGCCGGGAAATTTAGCCACATCGTTCCAAGCCGGAGAGAAAGGATGGAAGCCCAATGCAACTGAGGTCCAGGCAGTGTTCTGGTAGCTTATGCCGGTAGAGTTAAAACCGTAGAGGGATGTAGTATCCCACCAAAGGTCGATACTTGTCCATGCAAAATCAACCGGGGCAGAACCGGTACAAGGAAGTATATTATCAGGTAATACTTCGTTTACATAGTCATACCAACGCACAGGTGGCGCTGTTGTCCTAAGGTTTTTACCGTAGCTACGGTTGTTTTGCTGCGGCGACACGAGTGAAGGCACACTGTTAGCCATAGCCGGTGCTAATGAATTAGCATCATTGTTTTTTTGAAATAACACGCTATTATTTACCTGCTGAGCGTTCGCTGCACCGGCAATAAAACATGCTGACAAAAAAAGTAGAAAAGATTTTTTCATAATCACTATGTTTTTTGGAGGAATGTTTAAATATGCTTTTTTAGTTTAAGACGGTAAAGTTAATTGTATTTGAATGAAGTTGACTAACATCGCAAGAATATTTTTATCGCAAATATGTGTTCGGCTGTTTGCCTTAAACACGTTTTGTAAACAATCTTATCCTGAGTCGAAAAAGGTTGGCATAATACTTCCAAATACTGCAATTTATATGCCATTCATCTCTAAAAATGTTTAAAAAGAACACATTCACCCCAGTATTCCCCCTGTTTGCCACAAATGAAATAACGACACGTGAACTCAGCGCCTGATAACCACTTTACCGGTTTTGCGCAGCCCTCCTGCTTCCAGCAGATAAACATATACACCGGCAGGCATACCGGCAGTATTGAATACCGCTTCGCCACCTGAAACATCACTCCTTTCATAAACGCCCGCTACCCGGCCCACTGCATCCACCAGCAATATTTTTACATTACTGCTTTCGCCGAGTGAATAAGCAATGTTCAGCATGTCGGTAGCCGGATTGGGATATATCTGCACTAGCGGTTCCTGTTGTTTTTTCTGCTCAATGCCCAGTGCCGGGTCAACTGTCCAGGTAATATGAAATGCCATATGCGGCACGCTGAAACCCGGAGGCAGGTTAGCCCCTGTATTGGCATATGCCGATGCCGGCAGCAGCACATTATGCCCTGCAAAAGTGAAACCCAGGTCGTTATACCGTATTTGTTTGGTGGCTATCAGCCCCATTTGGTGCGAGCCGGCATAGCCGATGGAACTGTTTCGCGAGCTTTGCGGGTACCATGTAGAGGTGCCATATGGTTCACCGGCGTACAGCCAGTAATAATTGGCTGCAGAACTTAAAGTACCTGCAGGGTATGGGGCCTGGCTTTTAAAGTAAACATACGCTACCAGGTACTTGCCCGGTGGCACAGTGATCGGCGTTGGCAAATGAAACTTTTGCTTGCGGTAGAAAAACGCATCAAAAACAGTAAGCGGGAATGCATGCCGCTGGTGGACGGTCGTGGTGAGCACAGGATCAATGCATTCGTTCTGCAAACGGAAATACCTTGCAGTACCAAAGCGCGGCGTGGAGTCGCGCGTGAATGGGCGGTACATGCCATGTGGTGTGGTAGCTATCAGCTTATACGCCCCGGAGTCAGGTGCAGAGCCATTCTGGGTTACCAGGAATTCTACGATAAGGCTGTCTACATTTGCCAGGTTTGGGTCGTACCGGTAATATATACCAGGCACCCAGAAACTATCCAGCGTATAGGGCAGCGTATGAATAAATGGTGCAGAAACCTGGTAATCAGTATCGCGCGGAAAATAGTAGTAGGCGCTGTCCGACGGATCAAACGACATACCCATGCCGTGTGTAAAATGGTAGTAAGGCGCATAGTAACCGGAAACACTGTAAATATTACTGTCGGAATTTATCTCCCATACAAACTGGTAGCTATGATAACCTGTTGTGGTAGTAGTATCGAAAGTAACATCCCACAGGTCATACCAATCACTGTAGGTTGTTGCAGCTGTGCTTTTGTAAGCTTGCCTGTAGTTCTTCGGGCCCTCACCTGCACGTGGGTGCTTAACAGGGATTTTCGCAGGTAGCGCATCCCCGGTTTGTATCAGTATTTTATTGTCACTGTACTGTGCCTGTGATGTCAGGAAAGAGCAAAAAAGAAAGAGTAAAAGTATTTTCCGCATAACCGAATATTTGAGGGTTTAAAACAAATGCGTTTCATTAAAGTTACCATTTTTTTACCTATTAAAAAGAATTTGCAAACCTAACTAACTACCCAAATAGGGGAATATCGGTTCCCCTGCCTACCTTTGCGCCGCTAAATAATATTATGCTTCCCGTTTTCGAGAATACAGAAATAGCTTTTAAGTACCGCAGTAACAAAGAGTTGAAGCTTGCCAATTTCCTTTTCACCTCTATGAGCTCGCCCCTGCTCACCAGCATAGGCATGAAGCTGACCAAGTTCGCTATAGACTGGCGATTGCCGGTGAAAGGATTGATCAAGTGGACACTGTTCGATCATTTCTGTGGCGGGGAAACCATGGAAGAAGCAGCAAAAACAGCGGAAGGCATTGCGAAATACGGTGTAAGTACCATAATGGATTATGGCGTTGAAGGCAAAGAGAGCGAGGAGGATTTTGATAAAGCTGTACCTGAATTTATTAAAGCAATCAAATTCTCTTCTACGCAAAAAAATATCCCTTTCATCAGCATCAAAGTAACCGGGTTTGCTTATTTCTCTTTACTCGAAAAAATACATGCCGGCGAAACGCTGACCGAAGATGATAAAAAAGCATGGGGCCGTGTGCAAAACCGCATAGACCAGATATGCAAAGCCGGGGCTGAACATAACATAATGGTGCTGATTGATGCCGAAGAAAGCTGGATACAGAAACCGGTGGATGACCTTGCCGATGCTATGATGGAGCGCTATAACAAAACAAAAGTTATAGTGTATAACACCTACCAGTTGTATCGCCACGACAGGCTGGTATTTCTTAAAGAATCTTATGAGCTGGCACATTCTAAAAAATACCTGTTGGGCGCTAAGCTGGTGCGTGGCGCTTACATGGAAAAAGAGCGCTTACGCGCTGCAGAAAAAGGTTACCCATCACCTATACAACCTGATAAAAAAACCACCGACCGCGACTATGATGAAGCAGCTGACTTCTGCCTGAAGCACCTGGGTGGAATTGGTTTATTCATAGGCACACACAATGAAACGAGCTGCCTGAATGTAGCCCGCTATATGTATACCAACCAGGTACCTGCCAATACAGAAAAAGTATGGTTCTCGCAACTTTATGGCATGAGTGATAACATCTCTTTCAACCTTGCACACGAAGGATATAATGTGGCTAAATACCTGCCTTATGGCCCGGTGAAGGATGTACTACCCTACCTGATGCGCCGCGCACAGGAGAATACATCAGTAAAAGGCCAGACAGGCCGCGAACTCGCCCTGATAAGAAGAGAGATAAAACGCAGGGGAATTTGATACACCTTACGGAGTGTAAGAGAACGTAGGCAGATAGAAAAGATTGGTCCCATCTGCTGATATAGTGCAATTCTTGCTGCCCTTTACATTGGGCAAATGCCCTGCCCCCGAGTGCCATCCTTTGCCAAAGAAATAATACAGCCCTACCTTCAGGTTGGTAAACGTTGCGCTGGGTGTATCATTGGCAACAGTGCACACTATTGAATCGTCATACACTCCACTGGCAGGTGCATCCAATGATCCATATTTCACATAAATGGTACAGGTATCTACAAACTCATCATACAGTTCGGGGATGATACGTATGGTAACATTGCCACCTTTACCACCACCTGTTACGGCATTGTTTGCCGGTTTTTGGCATGCGCCAACAAAAAGTATAAAAGCAAAAACAGCGATCACTTTCTTCATTATACCGAAGTTACTGAATTACTTTGAGTTGAACGTTTAGCCCAGTTAATAATTTGCATTTTCGCTAAGACACTGAAATAATGTGATCACCTCCAAGGCCTCTTTCACATCATGCACCCGCAATATGTTCGCTCCATTTTGCAGCGCCACCATATGCAGAGCTGTAGTACCATTCAAAGCATGTTCCGGGTTCACTTTAAGTGGTTTGCATATCAAAGATTTCCTGGAAAGCCCTACCAACACAGGTTTGCCCAGCAAGGCAAAACTATGCAGCGCATACAGCAGTTTGTAATTATGCTCAACCGTTTTGCCAAAACCAAAGCCCGGATCTACTATTACTTCCGTTATCCCAGCCTGTTCGCATTTCAAGCATATCTCCTGCAGGTATGCCATCACTTCATCCACCACATCTTTGTATTGCGGGTTCACCTGCATAGTTTTAGGCTCGCCCTGCATATGCATGGCTATGTAAGGCACTTTCAACGCAGCTACTGTTTTCAGCATCTCATCATCAAACCTTCCGCTGCTCACATCATTCACAATACTTACCCCTGCCTCCACCGCTTCTTTAGCCACTTTTGCGTTATAAGTATCGATCGACAACCATGCATCCGGGAAATTCTTATGCAGTTCTGCCACAACAGGTATTACTCTTTTCAATTCTTCATCTGTATTCAGCAATTCCTGACCCGGTTTTGTGCTGGCACCTCCAATATCAAGGACGGCTGCACCCTCTTTTAACATTTTTTCAGCATTTCGGAGTAGGGATAATGCATCACTGTCTTGTCCTTTGTTGTAGAAGCTATCGGGCGTAGCATTAAGGATACCCATCACCACCGGGTGGGATATATCGAGTGCCTTTCCTTTACTATGCAGTGTTATTGGCAATTTTTCTTATTTGTGAATGAATTTTTATAATAATACGGGAACTTTGCATTTCGTCATTCTTCCCGTAAGTTTGAGGGTAAAGTTATTTTAAAACTGCTTTTTATAACAAACACTATACAAATTCTATGAAATATTTTCTCTGGCTGCTCAGGATCATCTTAGGGGTACTGTTCATTTTCTCGGGCGTAGTAAAAGCCAACGACCCTATGGGCCTGGTCTACAAGATGAACGAGTTTTTCGAGGTATTGCACATGTCGTTCATGATACCCTACTCCTTCTTTTTCTCTGTTACCATGATAGCGTTCGAGATCGTTTGCGGTGTGGCAGTGATAGTAGGTTATGCGTTCCGGCTCTTTTCCATCTTATTGCTGCTGCTCAACATCTTTTTCACTTTCCTTACCGGATATGCATTGTATTCGGGCAAGATAAAAGAATGCGGCTGCTTTGGCGCTTGTATCCCTCTTTCGCCAGAGGCTACTTTCTATAAAGATGTTGTGCTGACCATCATGTCGTTCATTGTATACGTCTATCGCGGACGGATATCAAGTATATTCGGCAAGCATACCAGCACAGCAACATTTATCTTGTCTGTTGTGTTTGCGGCAGGTATTCAATGGTGGGCGCTGGAGCACTTACCTTTCGTGGACTGCATCGGCTACAAACCCGGCAATAACATCTGGGAGAAAATGCAGCCTGGCCCAGGCTTTAAGCCTGCTGTTTATGAATCCGTATTCATCTACGAAAAGAATGGCGAGAAAAAAGAGTTTGACATGAACAATTACCCATGGCAGGACTCAACCTGGAAGTTTGTTGACCGCAAGGATAAACTGGTTAAAGAGGCGGAAGGCGAACCCGAGATACACGACTTCGTGCTCAACGATTCCAATAATGCTGACCAGACAAAAGCTATACTCACAGCAAAAGGCTATACACTTTTCTGGATAGTACGCGAACCCGACAAAGCGCATATGGACAACCTGGATAAGCTGCGCAACCTGGTGAGCAAAGCAGCTCAGCTGAATGTGCCTTTCTATGCACTGTCCTCATCTAATTATGAAGAAGCCAACGCATTCCTGTTCAAGCACGGTATTAAACTGCCACCGTTCTCGGTTGATGGCACAGCAAGCAAGACAGCTATGCGCAGCAACCCCGGCCTGATGCTGATAAAAGACGGCGTAGTAGTTAAGAAATGGAGCTACCGCGATTATCCTTCGGATATGGCTTTGAATGGTGATGTGCTGGAAATGAAATAATAATCACCGGATATTATAACTTACGTAGAGTCGCAATGCATTGCGACTCTACGTATTTATGGTCAATTTATAGTTGCAACCAGCTTCTCTCTTTCTGCATTCAACAGGTATATCTGTAATTGGGAAAGAAGGCACAATGCCCCGCTGCTCGGGAATTTACACAGCTCCGGCATATCAATATTCAGTATATCGCCATTATCAGTGCTTTTTGTCTGCCGGTATTGAGTTAGTTGCATCTCCAGTTTTTTTATGAGCGCAACAGCATCAGCATCATCCGAAAAATAACTGGCTACGGGACGGTCATAAAATCCCAGTTGCGGATTATTCGCATTCGCCGGCAAAGCTTTATTCCCGGTTGCATTAAAAATGATCACAGATTTTATCTGCTCGCAGGTCGCATTAATATTGCGCACAAGTTCACTTTTCGCCCTCTCTGCCCCTGTGTCCGGAAGGCTGTACAGCATATTCCTAACCAGTGCTTCATTGTTATAGCACAATTGTAGCTCAGCAGGCGCAAGTCGCGGTGGCCGCAGGTTCACCATCGTAAACAACAACCCTATGCCACTCACCAATATCACCGAAGTCACTATGGTGTCCAGTTTTTTATCTGCCGAGCGTATACCCGCCAGGTAATAAGCCGGCAGATACAGAAACGCCGCCACTCCTATCGTAGAGAATATAAGTATATTCGCCCCCGGCCAATGCTGCACCTTGAACAGCGTAGCCAGGCTGAACAATATGGCCACCAGGGCACCTGTAACAGTGGCAAATTTTTGACCCGAGGTGCCTTTTTCTTTTACCTTCAGCACCGCCATCAGCGGCATGAACACTACGGCGAACATAAGCATGGCCAGGCATAGCAATACGCTTGCACCTGGCCAGAACATGATCTTAAATAAAGAACCCAGAACAAATGCGGCAGCTGAGATCGCTCCTGCCACGATCATTAGTTTTTTCATTGCATAATAGTTTTTGAACATTAATAAATTGATGGTTTCCTCCTCTATCTCCCGCAGCTCATTTTTAAAGAACTGTTTTACGGTCAGTTGGTAGAGGCACTCAAAGTCATCATCCTCCTTGAGCGTTCGCTCCAGTATGCAGCAGATATGATCCAGGAGGTTTAACTGCAGGTCCTCCGTTTCGATCCCATTACGTCTAATGTCATCGAGGATGTAGTCTATCTGCTGCTCACTGAGGCAATACATTTAATGTCTTCTTTTTCAGGTCTAATAAAAATGTCATGGTCTCAATGAATTCGGCGAGTTCGCTCACCTTTTCCTTCGATCTTGCCTTGCCGCTCTCATTCAGGCTGTAATATTTCCGCACACGCTTGCCCATGTATTCTACTTCTGTAGTAAGCAACCCTTCTGCTTCCAGCGCGTGCAATGTCGGATACAATGCCCCCTCGGTTATCTGTATCTTATCGCCAGTCAGCTCTTTTACCCTTTGGGTAATTTCGTAACCATACATTTTGCTGTTGTCTGCAAGCAGCTTCAGCACAATGGTTTTGAGCGTTCCTTTTAATAGTTCGGTTGAGAATATCATGATCGTAATGCTATTATAACGCAATAATACATAAGAAACTGATGCATTGTTTAGTTATGCTATAAATATTTATTATCCAATGCTGTATAGAATTGATAGTCAATTAAAATTAAAACCCCATCCACTTTTGGTGGATGGGGTTTTAATTATACTAAATCAATTCTTACTTCTTTTTTGGGGCAGGTTTTGGGGCAGGTTTAGTACCTGGTTTTGTACCTGGCCTTGGTGCAGGCTTAGCTCCGGGCTTACCCTTTTCAGGTGCTTTTTCTTTCTTGGTGAATTTGTAATTGAAGCTGATTAAAGCGCCGGCTGTAATATTGTTAGTTGTAGCCCGTCCTGTGGGATAGAACTTTACGGTGCCCCCGTTGGGCCCGGTAGTGGTATATGTTTTACTCTTATCTTCCGCATCACCCAGTCCATAATCTACACGAAAATGTGCTGACAATGAAATGTTCTTCGATAAGTTGGCAGCCGCTCCTACTCCAAATGCCAGGTCAACCGACACTTTTTTATAAGCATCTTTGGCGGTCATGTTTATGGAATTCAGGTTGATGTCTACCTCATTTACTTTGTATTTTGCCCCGCTGAGCAAACTTATCTGGGGGCCTATGAATGAACTGAAGTAAACTTTTTTGGTGTTCTTACCTGTAAACTTAAGCATGATGGGTATTTTTATATAGGTAAGTTCTCTTCGTGCGGTATAAGTGCCTGCAAAAGGAATAGAATTCATAGATGCCATTCCCTGGAACGTTTTGCTCAGGTCGGGAGCCGACGTAGTGGGTATATCCGCAACAGAACCTTTGTATCCGTGTCCCTGTTTTGAATACAAGAAATCGATACCCGCACCTAAATGGCTGCTGAACATATAACTGCCACCAATACCAAATGCAGCCGTCGTATGTATCTTGGCATCAAGCTCGGGGCCAGCAGCCTGATCGCTGTTATTCAGTAAAGCAGTCCCCTGAATATTCATGCGCAATCCGATATCAAGTCCTTGTGCGAAAGTTGATTGCGTTGCCAGCAATAGAGCACCTGCAGCAATGGTTTTTAATGTAATGTTCATACCTGGATTTTTTAGGTTAAAAAATGTGGTGTAATAATTTGTGATTAAAGATTGCAATAATTTTTTTAGAAAACAACCCTTATACCACTATCAAACAAGTTTTATCCCATTTCCTTATTTTTGGATGAATAAAATCGTATGCAAAAACTCCCGAAACCTACAGAAAAAAAGAAGAAAGCGGAAATAAAGACCCCAGCATTAGAAACACAGCGACTAATACTCAAAGAAGTAAACCCGAAAATAGCAGATGAACTCTTCACTACCCTTAGTGATAACGAGCTTATGACCTTTTTTGGCTTCACTGATCCTGATGATCTGAGACTTGAAAAGTTCAAATGGCAAAATGGCATGACTACCTACCGCATGACCTATAAACGTTTTTTTCTCACAGAAAAAGCAACAGGCAAGGTGTTCGGTTCCTGCTCATTGCATAACTGGTATCCTGAACACAGGCGCAGTGAGTTAGGTTATGACATTAACGACGAGACCATGAAAAACAAAGGCTTCATGAAGGAAGCAGTGAAAACAGTGCTCACTTTCGGCTTTGAAAAAATGGGCCTCAACCGGGTGGAAGCATTCATCGGTCCGGCTAACGAGCCCTCGCTCCGGATTGCCAACAGACTGGGGTTTACTGAAGAGGGCAGGTTACGTGAGCATTACAACAAAGACGGCGAACTTCAGGACTCGATAGTTTTCGGTCTTTTGAAACCGGAATATGAAAAGGTTAAGAAAACGTGGACTAAAGAATAGATACTTAGATTTGTACAGCATGAAAAAACTCCTACTCTTTTTATCTATCACTGTTTTCTTTTTCTCATGTAGAAGAGAGCCGATCAATGACCCCTATACGCTGCCTGATAGTTACAGCAATCAGTCGCTGGGGCAATCGGCTAACGACCTGCTTAGTGCATCAACTTACACTGCCGTAACAGTACAGGTGCAATACATGCCGGGTTACCAATTAGATCCCGCAGCAATAGCTAACGTAACCAATTATCTAAATGCCCGTTGCAACAAGCCCGGTGGTGTCACTTTTATACAATCACAGATACCTGCCAGTGGCGACACTCTTGATCCAAGCAAAGTAGCCGCATTGGAAAAAATAAACCGCACCGCATACACCGCCGGCAACACCCTTGCACTCTACATTATGGTAACAGATGGGTATGACACTGCTGTCAACACTTTGGGATTTGCCTACCGCAATACCTCCCTTTGCCTGCTGGGCAAGAATATCTTTGACAACTCAGGCGGCTTTGGCCAGATAACCCGGGTGGCGCTGGAAACAAGTGTGCTTGAACATGAATTAGGACATATACTGGGATTAGTTAACAAAGGGTCTCCTATGCAATCTGCACACCAGGATGTAGCGCATGGCAACCACTGCACAAATCCCAACTGCCTGATGTATTACGCTATTGAATTAAATAAAGGCCTTGGTTCATTCTCCAAAATACCTGCCCTGGACAGCAATTGCATAGCCGATCTACGCGCCAACGGCGGAAAATAAGCCCCTCTGTATATGTGCATTTTTTGCAGTATTTTTGTAAAAAAATAACATAACAGAATGTCGCAGAATATGTTAATTACTATGGATGAGTTCACCATCCAGGAGACAAGGAAATTTCCACAGGCAACGGGAGAATTATCAGCCTTGCTCAGGGACCTGGGATTGGCAGGAAAGATCATCAATAAGCATGTACGTAAAGCAGGGCTCTCTGATATACTTGGCCAGCATGGCGCTACCAATGTACAGGGAGAAGAGCAGATGAAACTGGACGTTTTTGCCAATGATACCCTGATCAACATTCTTAAAAACAGCACAGATTGCGCCGGCATTGCATCAGAAGAAAATGACGACCACGTATGCTATGAGGATACATACTCCGCAAATTCCAAATATGTCGTACTTTTTGACCCACTCGATGGTTCTTCAAATATTGATGTAAACGCATCTATAGGAACTATATTCTCCATATATCGCCGTGTAAGCGAACTGGGCAAGCCATGTACCGAAGCTGACTTCCTGCAACCCGGTAACAAACTAATGGCAGCAGGCTATATCATATACGGGTCCAGCACCATGATGGTCTATGCAACCAAACTGGGCGTGAACGGATTTACACTGGAACCATCTATTGGCGAGTTCTGCTTGTCGCATCCTAACATTAAAGTACCTGAGAATGGCAAAATATACTCCCTGAACCAGGGCAATACAGTAAAATACAGCGAAGGCATGCAGAACTTCCTCAATTTCTGCATGGAAAACAAAAAAGAAGAAGGCAGGCCATACTCTCACCGCTACATAGGCTCTATGGTTGCCGACCTGCACCGTACGCTTATTAAAGGTGGTATCTTCATTTACCCCGCAGATAAGAGCAACCCCAAGGGTAAGCTGCGCCTGCAGTATGAGTGCAACCCGATGACCTTCATCGTAGAAGCAGCAGGCGGCAAGGGCAGTGATGGCAAAGGTAATATCCTTGATATCATACCTACTGAGCTGCACCAGCGCACACCCATATTCATAGGCTCTAAGAATATGGTGAACAAGGCATTGGAGTTTGTACAGGAAAAAGAAACTGTAGCGTAAGAAAATACTTTACAAGAAAAAGCGGGGTATATGTCCCGCTTTTTCTTGTGCCTTTAACTAAACAAGAACGCTATATCATCCTTCGTAAGCCGCTTCAACATCGCGTTGTCGTCTGATACAAGGTCTGCAGCGAGCGCTCTTTTACGCTCCTGGAGCTGCAGCATTTTTTCTTCCAGCGTGTCTTTACAAATAAGCCGGTAAGCAAAAATATTCTTTGTTTGCCCGATACGGTGTGTACGGTCTATTGCTTGCTGCTCTACCGCAGGGTTCCACCAAGGGTCAACTATATATACATAATCAGCCGCAGTAAGATTAAGGCCAATACCGCCTGCCTTTAATGAGATGAGGAACACCCTGCACTCATGGTTGTTCTGGAATTCCTGTATAGCTTCTTCCCGCTCGCGCGATGAACTGCTGCCATCGAAATAAACATAATTGATACCATCCTCCTCAAGCTTCTTCCTGATCAACCCCAGCATACCCAAGAACTGAGAGAATACCAGCACCTTATGGTCGCCAACATTCTCGGTTATTTCACGACTTAACTCATCTAGTTTTATAGAATAATTATGGAAACGCTCTTCTTCGTTCATGATTGCCGGCGAGTCGCATATTTGCCTTAGTTTCGTAAGGCCTTGCAGTATATGGAGCTGCGACCGCTCCATGCCACGCTCTTCTATCATACCCAATATCTGCGAACGGTAAATATTGCGATAGGCATCATATATCTTACGCTGCTCCGGCCCCATTTCGCAGTACAATATAGTTTCTGTTTTTTCAGGCAGGTCTTTTGCCACCTGCTCTTTTGTCCGCCTCAAAAGGAATGGATGGGTAAGCTTGCGCAGCTGCACCTTCACTTCATCCTCCATGAATTTATCTATGGGTGTGGCAAACTCACTCATAAAGAATTCCCTGCTGCCCAGCATACCGGGGTTCAGGAAGTTCATCTGCGCATACAGGTCGAAAGTATTATTCTGCACAGGCGTACCACTCAGTGCCAGCCTGTTCTTTGCTTTTAATAGCAGCGACGATTTCGCCACCTGCGATTGGGGGTTCTTTATTGACTGCGACTCATCCAGAACCACATAATCGAACGGTATTTCTTTGAACGTCTTTATATCACTACGCATCGTACCATAGGTGGTAATGATGATATCCACGTTATAGTTACCGGGATCAGTAGCGCGTTTTGGCCCGTGATGGATAATATGCGTTAACTGCGGCGTAAACTTCTTTATTTCATTCTCCCAGTTATACATAAGCGTGGTAGGGCACACCACCATGAACCTTGTATCAGTATGTTGGTTCTTATAATGCTGGAAGAATGCCAGTGTCTGCACCGTCTTACCAAGACCCATATCGTCAGCCAGTATACCACCCCACCCTGCTTCGTTCAAAAACAACAGCCATTGAAAGCCAGCAAGCTGGTATGGGCGTAACGTAGCGGTAAGATGCTCCGGCGGTGCAACCTGGCTGAAGTCGCTGGTCAGGATATTTTCCAGCTTCTCTTTCTTTATTTCCAGTTCCTGCTGCAATTCCTCTTCGTCTATTTCAGCCAGCAGTTCATCCAGTATGCCGAAATGGTATTTCTTGAGCCTTACTTTATTACCCTTCGTCTCGCCCATTTTCAGGAGCAGGCTGTATTTCTTCAGCCAGTCTTCGGGCAGCAGGCCTATGGAACCATCTCCAAGTTTTACAAAATTCTGGCGTTGCGCCAGAGCCTTTTTCACCTCTATGATCGATACCATCTGGTCGCCAAACTTCAGCTCTACCGATGCATCAAACCAGTCAATGCCACTGCTCACATGCACTATGGTCTCCGGCTTATGTACATTCACACGCAGGCTCTTTAGCCCTTCAAAGCCCATCAGGTCCACATTCCATTCCTTCATCAGGTCTGTGAAACGATAGAACCAATTGTTTGCCAGCACCGATGTGCCGGGCAGGTAAAAGAATTTATCTTTCTTATTCAGTTGTATATCCGTATGCAATGTCTGTAGCAGGTCCATAAATTCCTGCTCCTGTGCCTCATTGCGCTGTATGATCCTTACAATGCCATCATGCGGCTGTATCACGTCCCCAAAGTAGCCGGGCTTTATCTCCACATCGCTATACACAAATGCCGGCTGCATCATCAGTATTTGTTCCCGCTCATTCAGGTACAATCGGTATCCGGGTTTTGCCTTCTGCACATGCTCCACAAGCTCCTCGGCAAAGTTCACATGCACTTTGTTGCTCCAGTCCATCACCTTATCCTGCAGGAATGCGGACCATTCTTCGGCAGGAATAACCAATTTTCCTTCCGGCTGAAACTCTTCTGCTATCTGCAATTCCGCTATACTGGACAGGCAGAATATACGACTATCCTGCCGTATAAGCGCTGAATTAAGTATTGTTACATCTTTATAACGAAGGGTACCACTTTCAGTTATCCACTCTAATTCTACAGTATATACACCGTTGCCCTTCTTTACAAGAAGCTGTGGGTGCGCAGGCTTATCAGAAAAACCTATCTCCTGCAATGCAGCCGATGTAAGTTGTTTGCCGGGTTTCTTTAGGAATGTAAACGGAAAAGCAGAGTAACGCTCCAACAGTTTCTGGTACTTTGGCAGCAGGTACTCCCACACCTGTTCCTTCACATCATCGGCAGGAACATCCTTCAATACAGTATCATAATCATGCAGCAGGTCGCCGAAAGGCAGGTTCTTTTTCAGGAATTTCAGGAGCTCCTCCTTCTGGAATTTCCGTATCACCGGCAGCATATCACGCTCTTCCTGCCTGTACCATGTGGGATTGATGTACTGGTTCAACTCCAGTTTATCAATGCCGTTGATCATTTTACGTTCTTCCTCATCGGTCTTCCCTGCTATCAGCAACACATCTACGAAAGGGAATGAAGCTGCACTCGTATCCAGCACAATACCCAGTCGCTTATCCAACACAGGAGCAGCTATGGTCTCTACTGCTACTTCTTTCACTGGCTGCTTCCCTTCCAGTTTTTTTATGCTGGGGTCAAGCACCCGCAGGAAAGGCTTATTATTCTCGTAGGTAAAAGTGAACTTATTGGTCAGGTCATCGTTCAGGCTGTAACCATACTGCTCCAGTAGTTTGTTCTTCTGCACATCCCAGTTCTGCATAGAGTTGAAATGCTGCGCTCCAAGCGTCCTCAATACCTGCAGGAACACCGTTGCTTTATGCACGCACAGTGGATGGCTTGTTTCATCGCAACCGCACGATGTATCAAAGTAACGCTCCTCATTTTGTTTGATTGTTACATGATAGATATCTCCTTCCTCGGGTACATCTGCCTCTATCCTGTCACTTTTGCTGATGTCAATGATGGCCTTACTGCCATTGGCAAGGCTTTCCGCTTTCTCCAGCGACTCGGGCGCAGTGAATATCTGCAGCATCTGCCGGTTTATCTGTCGCATACGCACAACCGTATGCCTTTGATCGTAAGTGATATTCGTATTCTCGAAGAACCCACTCTGCAATATATCATTCAGTTGAAACAGTGCCGCTACCTCGTGCCGGCATATTTCCCCCAGGTTGTATGGGCACTGGCAGCGCACCGATATTTCCTTGGGCTGTAAATATTTGTTTACGGTAACCGTATAATAATTCTGGTACAGGTCATTACGCACGCGGAACCTCACTTGCTCCAGCAGGTGGTCTACATCAAGCATTTGCACGCCCGATGTATAGAAGATCTTTTTACCACGGCGGATCACTTCTTCAGTTCCATGGTTGTACACATATCGCAGTATAGGTGGTAATGACATTATTCAGCTTCGCTCAAAAAAAGGCAATCTTCAAAAGTAGCGAAAAAACGTGCTGCCACGAAATGTAACCGCTTAAATGTGAGTAAAATGGTTATAATGTTTCTATCTTTATACGCTTCAATATTTTTTCTTTCTTATATGGAAGCCTGTGGGAGCGAGACATGATAACAAAATATCATCCCTTTGACACCAACAACACAAACCAAAGAAAATAATTTCGACCTGCTCCGCCTGATCGCGGCTATCCAGATAGCTGCCTATCATTGCTATGAACACCTGCATTTTACATCACCCATCCTTAATAACCTTATATATTCTTTCCGCTATTTCTTCGGCATCCATATACTATTTACAATAAGTGGCTTTCTCATATTTTCATCATTTGCCCGCAAACGCGACCTGAAAACTTATTTCCGCAACCGTTTTTTACGCGTTTATCCCTGCTTGTGGTTGTGCTTACTCATAACTATCACCATACTTGCTGTATTCGGCTACATTAACCAAACCAATATTTTCAGCAGGCAGTTTTGGGTCTGGTTTGTCACACAGACTACCTTTTTGCAGTTTTATACGCCCGATATGCTGCGTGGCTTTGGCGTGCATAACCCCAACGGCGCTTTATGGACAATACCCGTTGAGATATGTTTTTATGTTTTCGTACCCTTCCTGTTCTGGCTCGGCAATAAAACCAGGATGAACAAAAATATACTCATCCTTCTGTGGATGGCTCTTTCCATTGCTTTCAACATATGGTATCAGCCATACAAATTCCAGGCAGAACGGTCAGACTATATAAAGCTGCTGGGCGTATCGCCCGCTCCTTATCTTTTCTATTTCCTGCTAGGCGCTATTACCGCCAACAATTGGGAACGTATAAAAAAATGGTACGAAGGCAAGGGATTTATCTGGCTCGCCGCATACCTGCTGTACTGTTTCGTGTTCTGCTATTGGCTGCAAAAATTCCGCATAGGCTACTGGACCAACTTTTACCACTTTATCTCGGTGGTGCTGTTATCGCAAAGTACCATAGCCCTTGCCTACACCTGGAAACAGTTAGGAGTTAAATTACTGCGCCATAACGACTACTCCTTTGGCATATATATCTATCACATGCCCGTTATTAATGTATTATTGACACTGGGTTTGTATGGCGCAAACTACCTGTTTTTTGCAGTCTTCCTCGTAGCCGGCATACTTGCCTTCATCTCCTGGAAGGTCATTGAAAAGCCATTTCTTGCCCTGAAACACCGGAATTGAGCAAATTTTAGTATATTTGGTTAACCTAAATGTATTCTTATGAAACCGCTCGTTAGAACATTAATAATCGCCTCATGCGCCCTTCTCGTTTCTTTCTCTTTTTTGACTTCCTGCAAACGCGACAAATGCAAGGGTACTACTTGCAACAATGCCGGCACATGCGAGAATGGCTTGTGCACGTGCGCCCCGGGCTATGCCGGTGATATGTGTGTTACTGTGATCCGTGATAAATTTATTGGTGCCCGTACACAGTGGGGAGTAGGCGGGACATTTCCAGTTTCTGTTGAAAAAGGTGCGAAGGTAACTGATGTACGCATCATGAACTTCCATAACACATTTACACAACCTGTTAGTGCATATGTTTCCGGTTTGTATGAGCTGATTATACCATCGCAAAATATTGACGGCAAAATTATTGAGGGGCGCTGTGCCGTTGATCAGGTAAATGGCCACGGCGGCAAGAGCGTTGACGAGGGCGGGATAACGGTGCATTATACTATTACCGACCCTGCTACAGGCACAGTATCTACTGTAAACGCATACTGGTAAATACTTAAGAATAAAGCGGGCAGCTTTATTATGTATATTTGCCCCCCTGATGATAAAGCCGAATAATAAAATTATTATTATAGGAACATTGCCACCGCCTATAGGTGGTGTTTCTATTTATAATCAGCGGCTGTACGATTTTTTAGACAATGAAGAGGGGATCGAAGTTGATTTTATCGACTACAAGCGCAACCACATTCTTGCTGTGCTTGATGCCGTCCTCAACCATAAGATCATCTACCTTAACTGTTCCAGCTCTTCTTTTAAATTTTTAATTGCTGTTTACGCAGCAATTTTCCGCAAAAAACTGGTGGTGGCATTTCATGGCAATATGGGCAGGCATACCGGCAGCGATAATTTGCTCGATAAACTGGTGCTCAGGCTCGCACGCCTCACTGTTGTGCTTAATAAGCAAAGCTTCGACTATGCGCTCAGGTACACGCGCAAAGTATTCCTCGGCACCTCATTCATTCCCCCCATCAGGCAGGAGTACCTGAATAGTGATATAAAGACATTTATTGCCCATTGCAGGGAAAAATTCAAGGTCATCTGCTCGTCCAATGCACATAATGTTTCTTTCGACAGCGCAGGCAATGAGATCTACCAGGTAAAATTCCTGCTCAGTGTTTTCAGCCAGTTGCCTGAGTGCTGCATTATTCTGTCAGACCCATCCGGTATGTATTCTTCTTACCTGGAGCAGCAAAAGGTACAGATACCGTCAAATGTCTTTATTATAAAAGAAACCCACAGTTACTTTGAGCTGCTTAAGGAAACAGACGTTATGCTGCGTATCACAACTACCGATGGCGATTCCATTTCCGTTCGCGAAGCCCTTTACCTGCATAAGATAGTAATTGCTTCAAACGTGGTCGATCGTCCGGCAGGTGTTATTACAGTTAACATATCCGAAGAGGAAATATTAGAAAAACTCCGCGAGGTGATGGATGGCGGCATAGCCGCTCCCGCAGAGCATGAAGAGAATGGCGGCAAACAGATATTGAAGATATTTGCCTCGCTCAACTAATTACCAAACAGCGAAACAATAAAGTAAACACCTCCGGCAAGCAATCCACTCACTGGTATGGTCAGTACCCATGCCCACAACAGGTTGATCGTTACACCCCAGCGTACGGCAGAAAGACGTTTGGTAGCACCTACACCTATTATCGATCCTGTAATGGTGTGGGTTGTGCTCACCGGTATTTTCAGGTTTTCAGTAAGGAACAGCGTTATGGCCCCTGCAGTTTCTGCAGCTACTCCTTCAAAAGGTGTAACCTTGGTAATACGCGAGCCCATTGTTTTGATGATCCTCCATCCGCCGCTCATGGTGCCTAATGCTATTGCCGAATAACATGCCAGGGGGACCCAGGCTGGCATCATATCATCCGGCTGCATTTGTTTAGCACATATAAGGGCAGCCATAATAATGCCCATTACTTTTTGCGCATCATTACCTCCATGACCAACACTGAATGCAGCAGATGAAACTAACTGAAATCGTTTAAGGTATAAAGTAGACCTTGCAGCGTTCAGCGATCCCAGGAACATAGTAAATATGCTCATGGAGATAAGGATCGTAGCCAGCAACAACCACTTAAAATTTTTAGTGTAAAAGATCACATTCATGAAGTGGCTTTCCATTGGGTTATTCATTTTAGGGCTGGTATCGATCACTGTCATTAATATAATTATAACTACAGCTATGACTGCCGACGAGATCAGCTTAGGCACTATTCCACGCCTGAACGAATAGATGAACCATAGGGAAATAATAAATGCCATGATCATCCCTACCAATGGCGCGAGCACAATAAAACTTACAGTCTTGATTATTGGTTCGGAATTTACAGCACCGAAGCCGGAATGCGCTATCGCAGCGCCTGCAAAGCCACCTATAAGTGTATGCGAGGAACTCGAGGGTATGCCCAGCCACCATGTTAACAGGTTCCAGCAGATAGCTGCAATAAGGCCTGACATAATAACCGGCAGTGTGATAAAATCTACTTTTACTGTCTTTGCAATAGTGTTCGCAATACCATGATCTTTAAATATGAAAAAGGCAACAAAGTTGAACAGCGCTGCCCACATCACTGCCTGGAAAGGCGTCAGTACTTTTGTGGATACTACCGTTGCAATGGAATTTGCTGCATCATGAAACCCGTTAATGTAGTCAAATATCAAGGCAAGCACCAGGATAGTGATCAGGAGAACCGACATATGGGATTAAGAATATTTAATGATGATCGATTCAATAACATTGGCTACATCTTCGCACTTATCAGTAACCACTTCCAGCATCTGGTAAATGTCTTTTTGTTTAATGAGCTCCACTGCCGTTATGTTTGAAGAGAATAACTTCATCATGGTTTGGTCCAGCAGGTCATCAGCATCATTCTCCAGGCTGTTCACCAGCACACATGCCGCAGTAATGGCGCGCAGGTCTTTCATATCTCTTAATGAATAAACTCCTGTGTTTATCGCACCTATAGATTTGGAAATGATCTCTGCAAATGCCGGCAATGTATTATACTCGTCATGTATCTGGTAGTTCACTATACGCTTGGCAGCACCCCACATATAATCCGCAATATCGTCCAGCGATGTAGTGAGGTAATGTATATCTTCCCTGTCAAGCGGGGTAATAAAATTGCGCCCAAGCTCAATGAATATCCTGTGCGTTATCTCGTCATTCTTATGCTCGAAGTCTTCCAGTGTCCTGAGCATTTCATCCCTTTTGGAAAGATCCTTTTCCTGCAGAGCAGATTTGAATAAGTCACCCATTTGTACAAGGGTGGTGGCAACCTCCTCAAATAATCCGTAAAATACACGGTCTTTGGGCAGGAATATCTTTAAAACAGAACCAAATGACATAGAAAAAGCAATTACAACAATGAAATTGCTGCAAAGCTATTCGCTTATTATCGGCTTTAAAACCGGTAATATAGACTTAATAATTTCTTAACATTGATGTTCTATAGATAACAATAATTTAATTATTACCGCATTATACATTGCAGAAATTATCGTATCAACGTCACGTTACCTTGTTTTTTGATAACGCGGCCGGAGTTGGTCACTACTTCTGTTGGTATACGTATGCCCTAAAGGGCTGTGGCTTGCATCTCAATAAGTTTATTATAAAGGCTCAAAAACAAACCTACTTGATCAGCGTCACATTGCCACGCCTGTTAATGAACTTACCTGTGTTAGTGATGGCCTCCAGTTCATACACATATACGCCAAATGGCTGCATCTTTCCTTTATAAGTGCCATCCCAGCCATCATTAATATTATTTGTTTCGAACATCAGCACACCCCAGCGGTCAAATACGCGGAAGTAGTGCAGCTCCACAATACCGCGCTTCACCGGCATAAATTTATTATTGAACGAATTTGGTGCAAACGCATTAGGCATTGCCAGCAGTGAATTAGGATCTATGCGTACCTTGAACGAATCAGTTACAGCGCAACCAAACTCCGTCAGGGCATTTACAATATATACCGTGTTCACATCGGGCCTTGCAACAGGGTCGGATACATGCACATTACTCAGCCCCAAAGGAGGGTACCATGCAAAGTGCGTACAGTTTGTCTGCGGTTGTATGTGATGCGACTCACCGGGATATATAATGACCGAATCCTCCATCTCAATGGTTGCCGCAGCATGCACATATATATCAACGGAATTAGTATCCCGGCATCCCCAGTTGCTCGTGGAAATAAGGAGGTAACTGATCGAATTTATCGGGTGTACCCATGGCATTGCCGATGTTGAATCATCAAGGTACCTGCCGGGGCTCCAGTCATAACCGGCATGTATTACACCAGCAAGCGTAGTATCATACGGAAACAGCTGCACCGAATCCCCGGGGCACAATTCATGTCTGGGCGCCAGGGTATCAAAATGTCTCGGGTGTGAGAAAATAGTAGCAGAATCTCTCGACATACAGTAACCTGGTGCTTTTGTGGCATCCCAGGCAGGTGTTGTTACTGTAAGGTAGAGAGTAAACGTATCAGTGCCTGTAAGCACTATTGATGAGCAGGTAGTGCAATCAAGGCCTGTGGACGGTGTCCAGCTATATATATACTTACTATACCACCCGGGGTCTATCAGGGCATGCACATGTATAGTATCCCCCTCACACACATGCCTGTTGCCGCCAATGAACACACTCGGATTGGGCTGTATATCCAGGTGGAATGAATCTAAAAGGTCAGGGCATCCGGGATAACGTACTGTCAATACATACACGGCAGGTGTATCTGCAATAATAACCGGGTTAGGCGTGTTCGGCAAAGCAATGCCCGCCGTTGGCGTCCAATGGTACGTTACTATCGGGTTAAAGGTAACCCAGCCTGCTGTGGGAAGGGGTTCTCCCCGGCAAAGGGCGGTGTCTCTGAAGTTGAATGTTACAGTATCGAACACGATCAGCACATTGGTGGTATCATACCTTATACAGCCCGAATCACTGACACGCACCCAATAAGAACCGGATGCAGTAACAACCAGTGAATCCGCAGTTACGCCGGTACTCCAGAAATAAGTGTAAATGGGATCTTTATGTGCGCGCAGGGTATCCGGCTCTCCCGAACAGTGCTTCACATCCTCAGGCAGGCCGATGATAGGTACCGGGTGGAAATTTACTTTTATCGTATCACGTCCCACACATACGCTCCCTAAATACGCACTATCCACCGTGACATAGTAAGTTCCGGTTGTAGTTACTTCTATCGAGTGTGCAGTATCTCCTGTACTCCAGAGGAAATGAGCGCTTGGGAAAAAGTTACTGAGTGTAACCGTGTCCCCTACACAAATATGCTGGTCAGGGCCCAGGTTCACAGGTATCGGCGCTTTGTACACAACGATCGTATCAGATACAACGCAGCCATATGGCTTCGATACTTTAAGTACATATTCGTTACCGAACGACCCGGACACAGGGTACACGATCAATGTGGTATCCACAGTATCAAGCACTGTATACCCAAGACCGTTATAGCGGCTCCATTCGTAACGTGCCCCAACCGTTTGGGGGTCAGGGATAAGCTGTGCGCGGTCAGAACATATCGTCGTGTCGTTACCAAGGGTAAAACTGCTGGCGTCAGGATTGAAATTGAATATCGATAACCGCTCCGCATTACTCAACTGCCTGGTGATGTAAGCAAAATCGTCTATAGCACCGTTAAATGCATCAGTGAGTGGCCCGGCACCAAGCGACGAAGGGTAATTCATGCCCATTGCAAAAACACTGGATGCACCGCCGAATACCGGGGCGGTGGTCTCAAGAAAAAATACACCCGGCGCATTATCTATATAAAAATTGTAAACACCACCGTTTTTCACCAGCACCAGGTTGTGCCATACACCCAGCGTCACAGCCTGGCTGGCATTCACAACCGGGCTTGCCCCAAATACTATGCCCACCTGGTCTCCGGGCACACCCAGCGTGCCACTGTTCACCACCATGCCAAAACCATTAACGCCCGGGATACCATTATACCAGATTATAGACGACTGGTTCACCGGTATGTTGATCCAGCAGGAATAAGTAAAATCGGGGGGCGTACCTGCATTAGGGAAAAACGTTGTATAGTTCATCATGCTGGTAGAACCATTGAACAGGTATGCGTTGTTCGCATTCCCGAACCTGTCGGTAGTAAGTGTTGCGGGCGTAGTGGTTATACCATGATTGATGAGGTCCCTTCCGTTGCCGCTTTTATCAGTAGTATCGCCGCAAAATGGGTACCATGCATACAGGTTTGCAGTGGCAGGCAGCGGGTTTACCTCCACTCTCATAAATGCAGCACAGGTAGTAGGCAGCGTATAAGAAATAAGTACCAGCCCTGCCGATACACCAGTCACAATTCCTGTACCCGCGCCCACTGTTGCCAGCGAAGTATTGCTGCTGCTCCAGGTGCCTCCGGGAGTAAGGTCAGCAAGCGATGTTGTGAGGCCTTGATATACATAGTTAGTACCTGTGATAGGCAATGGAATTGGGTTCACGGTGATAGGCGCAGTGCCTGCACAACCACCTGCTTCAGTATAGGTAATAGTGGTTACTCCGGCCGACATACCCGTTACAACCCCCAAGAAATTTATTGTAGCAATAGAAGGGCTTGCTGTACCCCACGAACCGCCAGCTGGGAAACCTTCCATCTGGGTGCTGCTGTTCACACAGGTGAAAACAGAGGCAGGGCTTATGGTTGGCGGGTTCTTTACAGTCATTAATTTGGTTACAAAACCAGTAGAGATTGCATAAGTAATAATTACAGATCCCAGGGCCACTCCGTTTACGGCCCCGCTGGTGGCGCCAACAGTGGCCACAGAAGGGTTACTGCTGCTCCATATACCACCGGTAGTAGGGTTAGTCAGTACAGTAGGAGAACCCATACATACCAATGAGCTACCAACAATAGGGGCAGGTGTTTGCGCAAACCCGTTTATTGAAACAATGATGAGCGCAAGCAAGCATAAAACTCTTTTCATAAACACTTTCTCAGTCAAATATAGAAATACAATACAAATATATAAAAGTTCGCCAAAGGAAGTTGTTATATAATATTTGCTAACCTTAAAACAAATTAAGATATGGCAAATATCAATACTTAAACTTTCCTTATTAATTCAGACATAATAATAATGCCCTAAGGTTGGCAGCGGTTACAGATATATTAAAATATAAATGGAGATGCGGCTGTTGATCTGAATTCCTCCCATACTTCGCGCACAATATCGCCGGCAGGCTTTATTTCTTTAATGATACTGCTCACCTGGCCTATTTCCAGTTCGCCCTCGGCCATATCTCCCTCAAACATGCCCTTTTTGGCCCGGGCACGGCCCAGTATTTGCTCCAGTTGCTCTTTCGAAGCGCCTGCATTTTCGGCCTCCTGCACCTGCTGGTAGAAGTGGTTTTTAATGATCCTTACAGGTGTTAAATGTTTTAATGTGACCACAGTATCGCCCTCATTGGCATTTACCACAGCCTCTTTAAATGCCATATGGCTCGATGCCTCGGGGCTGCATACGAAACGGCTGCCCATCTGCACACCCTCAGCCCCCAGCGCCATCATTGCATACATCGCCCTGCCGGTGGCTATGCCCCCGGCTGCTATCAAAGGTATTTTTATGGCATCCCGCACTGCCGGTATCAGGCAAAGGGTTGTTGTTTCTTCACGTCCGTTGTGCCCGCCTGCTTCAAACCCTTCAGCCACCACAGCATCGCAACCCACGTCCTCGCACTTCTTAGCAAACTTCGCGCTGGATACCACATGAGTTACGATAATACCCGCTTCTTTTAAAGTAGCAGTCCAGGTTTTGGGATTACCTGCAGAAGTAAATACGATCAGCACTTTTTCATCAATGATGTGCTTCATGTGCTTATCTATATCCGGGTATAGCAAAGGCACATTTACTGCAAATGGCTTGTCTGTTGCCTGCTTGCACTTTTGTATATGTTCCAGCAGCACGTCGGGATACATACTGCCTGCACCTATAATGCCCAGACCGCCGGCGTTACTCACCGCACTTGCCAGCCGCCAGCCCGATGCCCATATCATGCCTGCCTGTATAATTGGATACTTTATTCCATACAACTGTGTAACGCGGTTCTCAAAACCATCCCCGCCAAATTTTCCTTCAAAAAGCATGTATCTGATTTACAAGGCTATATTACTGCTTTTGTACTAACCTTACAATTTTCGCGTTATATTTATAGAACACTACCTTATGAAAAACCTTCTTCTCACCCTGCTCCTTTTTTCTTCAACACACTCTTTTGCTCAATCGAGAGCAGATTACGAACGTATGATGGATCGCATTGTGAAATGCTACAACGAAAAACAATTCGATAAAATGCGCAAGTTTTTATCAGTGATACAGAATTCTATAAAAATGGCAAATGGGATATGGACGAATGGCACAAGACTTGGGGAAAGATAAGCTCATACAAATTTGAGTCGTTATATGAAGGGCACATAACCTTCGTCACAACTTTTCTAAGCACCACAACCGAACCTGAAAGAACGTCGCTGACCTTCTTCTCTCTTAATAAAAACAGCAAAATTTTCAATTTCAGCCTTATTGGAGGCCGATGCGGAGGTGCCATAATATTAACCGACTCCATGCTACGAAATGAATGAGGGGTAGACTTACCGGAGAAAAAAATAAATAGCAAGCACAGCCACACAATGTTTGGCATATATATTGCTGCTTTTATTAAATTTGAGTAAGCCTCTATGCGCGCACCCCAGAAAATACTGTCTACGTTGCTTTTGGCAATGGTAATGACAAACGGCTGTAAAAAATCTGAACAACGACCAGTTGTTGACAATCTAGATAATATTGCGGGTACTTATGTGGGGAAACATAAGTATTATGAGCGTCACAGCGGTGGTCATGCGAGTTGGGACCTTCTGATTGACACAACTACCGATGCCGATACTTTTATTATTGTACGACTGTCCGTTGACTCATTTTTTATTTATACCACCTCAAAATATAGCTTTACCAAGCATGGCTGGATCTTCCAATATAACGACTCTAATCACTGGGTACAAAAGTATGCTCCTGTTATAAGAGACTTAAAATTCCTATACGAAAAAGACAGTATATATTACGCATATAAGGAAGAATATGGAAGCGGCGTTATGGGATATTATTATGCCAAAGAAACATTCGACGCAAAAAAAGTAAGATAGCCTTAATAAAAATAGCCCGTGTTCCCACGAGCCATTTTCAATTTTCTTTTAATAATCACATTCCCACATTTCATTGAGCCATTAAGCCATTGAGCAATTAGGAAACTACTTACTCTCCAATCTCACAATCGGCACTATCATTTCCTCCAATGATATCCCCCCATGCTGGAAGGTATTCTTGTAGTAGTTCACAAAGTGGTTGTAGTTATTGGGGTAACACAGAAAGATATCTCCCTTGGCAAAGATGAATGTTGAGCTCACGTTCGGCCTTGGCAGCCCCGCAAATTTCGGATCGCGGAAGTCGAGTACATCCTTTTGCTCATACTGCAGGTTGCGGCCATGTTTGTAACGTAAGTTGGTAGTTGTGGCACGATCGCCCACGCACTTGCTCGGCGTTTTCACGCGTACGCTGCCGTGGTCTGTGGTCAGCAGCACCTGTATGCCTTTATCTGCTATTTTCTTCAGTGCCCGGTGCAGTGGCGAATGCTCAAACCAGCTCACCACCAATGAGCGGTAAGATATTTCATCGCCCGCCAGTTCTTTCAGCACCTCCATCTCTGTGCGCGCGTGCGACAGCATATCCACAAAGTTGTACACGATCACCGTCAGGTCGTTCGAGAGGCAGTTATGGATGTTGTCCTCCATCGTCTTCGCATCATCATTGTTGGTGATCTTTATGTATTGGTATTTCAGCTTGTCCAGTTTCAGGTGCTTCAACTGGTTCACCAGGAAACGCTCCTCATACAGGTTCTTACCACCTTCCTCATCATCATTCTTCCACTCCAGCGGAAAATGCTGTTCTATCTCTATCGGCATCATGCCTGCAAATATGGCATTGCGGCAATACTGTGTTGCGGTAGGCAGTATGCTGTAATAAGTATCATCCTCCACCACCCTGAACGATTCACTAAGTGTAGGTTGTATCGCCTTCCAGTGGTCAAGCCGTAAGTTATCTATCACCACCAGCACGGTTGGTTTTCCCGGTACAAGGTGTGGTGCAATTTTTTTCTCAAAAAGCTTGTGCGATAGCAGCGGGCCTTTCCCATCCTTTATCCAGTTGGCGTAGTTCTTCGATATGTATTTAAAGAAATCGGTATTGGCCTCTGTCTTCTGCGATTGCAGGACCTCCATCATTTCATCGCTGTCGCTCTTGTCTATCTCCAGCTCCCAGTACACCAGTTTCTTGTACAGTTCCTTCCACTCTTCGTGGTCAGGGTTATTGCTCAGCGCCATGAACAGGTTCCGGAAATCCTGCTGGTAGGCAACGGTCGTCTTTTCACTCACCAGTCGTTTGCCGTCCATTATCTTCTTCAGTGAAAGCAGCACCTGGTTGGGGTTCACAGGTTTTATCAAATAGTCTGTTATCTGCGAGCCCAGGGCATCTTCCATTATATTCTCCGCCTCGTTCTTGGTGATCATCACCACTGGTAATTGCGGGCGCAGCTCCTTTATTTTGGTCAGCGTTTCCAACCCGGTAAGGCCAGGCATACTCTCGTCCAGCAGCACCACATCCACTATCTTATCCTCCTTAAGCATTTCCAATGCGTCGTACCCGTTGGATAGGGGTGTTACCTGGTAACCTTTGTTACTCAGGAACATGATCTGCGATTTCAGTGAATCAATTTCATCATCTACCCATAGTATTTCGCCTTGTGTACTCATGCAGTGTATTGTTTTTGAGGTTAAATGTATTGCAATTTGTATTCCTGTTATATTCTTATGTGTTGTTTAACGCAATTTTAGCGTGGATAGCCTCACGCAAAGGCGCAAAGACGCTGTTTTCTATTAAAATTTTAAGCCCGCATTGCTAAACAACTTCTTGCGAGCTTAAATTCACATATCATGTTCACTACACTTTTGCGCCTCCGCGCCTTTGCGTGATGCTTTATATATTTGCATAAACGCATCACACCTATTACTATTGCATAAAGAAAGTTAAATATCATGCCTGCAAATATTAATGTACGAAAAGCAACCTCCGCCGACTGCCCCCGGATGATGGAACTGGTGAACGAACTGGCTGTATATGAGCGTGCCCCGCACGAGGTAACCGTTGCGCTCGATCATTTTATCGAAAGCGGTTTTGGCAGCAACCCTGTTTGGTGGGCATTTGTTGCTGAGCAGGATGGTGTTATACTGGGCTTTGCATTGTACTATGTGCGCTACTCCACCTGGAAAGGCCAGCGCATGTACCTGGAAGACATACTGGTAACAGAAGAAGCCCGTGGTAAAGGCTTAGGATCACTCCTTATGAATGCGTTGATAGCCGAAGCCAAAGGAAGAAAATTCACCGGCATCACCTGGCAGGTACTCAACTGGAACGAACCCGCCATCAACTTCTACAAAAAATTCAACACCCGGTTTGATAATGAATGGGTAAACGGGATATTGGAAATTAGCTGATGTGATAATTAGCTGATTAGCTAATTGGAGTTACTAACAAAAGAGTAATTAAATCCGTATCATCAGCTAAACATCACATCAGCTAATCAGCTAATCAGCTAATTAACGTACCCGCAAATCATCATCATTCCCCGATTTCGGGCAGCGGTAAGATTTGAATGTGAACGACACGCTGAACAGCGCCATCATATACTGGTCTTTGCTCGATGTGTTGCCGCGCTGCTTGCCAACCGTACCTATAGACTGTGCGCCGCCACCCTCTACGCTCCTGTCCTGCAAAGCTGCAGCCGTCGGGTTTTTACTAAAGGCGCCTGCACCTACATACGTAGTGCTCACATCATCCAGGTAATCGGTAAGTGTCAGCCTGTCGGCAATTTCCAAAGTCAGGTTCACCCCGGGCGTTAACCAGTACTTCACCCCTGCCCCCACCGGGAAGCAAACACTGGTGGTGCCGTACTTACGGTCGGCATGGCCCGCAAACTGGCCTTCGGTGCCAAGCGGGCGCAGGTATACCTTCTTGCCATTATACTCTGTATATGGGTCGTAGAAGAACATCCCCACTCCACCCGTAAGAAATGGCGTGAACCTGCGGTATGGGTCGCCCGTCACAAAACTGAAAAAATTGAATTCAGCCTGCAGGGCTATCTCGGTAATATTGCTCTGGAAGTTCAGGTTGCGCAGCAAAGGGTAACTGGCCTTATTGTATTTGTCGTCATAACTCACCTTGGTATAGTTGGCAAGCAGTTTGACCGCTATGTATGCGTTTATCCTGCGGCGCAGGTAAAACCCGCCAGCACCATTTATGGTTTTAATGCCATAATGCTCATTCAGGTCGCCAAAGTATTGCGAGCAGCCACCGGCAATACCCACTTCCAAAGGCGTAAAATACATCTGCCCCCGCCCAAGTTGGGCAGCACACATAGCAAACAATAAAATAATATACTTTATACCTCGCATTTTGTACACCTGAACGGCAAAAGTAACTTTTTATTATAAAATCCCATTTGTTTTAGTAGGTTATATAGATGAATGGCAGAACAACTTCTTTTACAAATCAGTATATTGGCAAAAAAACACTTTATGAAACACATCACACTCACACTTTTAGTTTTTCTTTCCGCTTTTGCTAATGCCCAGATATCTTTAGATCATACGTTTTCATCCAGCTCATCTGCCAGTGGTATCGTATTAACTTCTGGTGGCGACAAGATAGCCGTCCGCAACAATAGTGCCAGCCAGGTCAACCTGTATAATCACGATTACACATTATGGAAGACAATTACTTTGCCAACATTCAGCGGTTATTTGATCAACAATCATTTTTACGTATCCGATAACCTTTTCAATTCCGATAACAATATTGAAATGATAGTAACCTATACAAGAGTAAGCCCCTTTGGTTACAAATCGGTTATCATTGATGAAGCCGGAAACGTATTGGTAGATCTGGATGAGGCAAGCTACATGGTTGTACACTACATCAATGGGGTGTACAAATTGTTTGCCCACGACTTCAGCGCTCAAACTTCGAAAGTATATTCGCTTCCGGGTACTATACCCTGTGGTAAATGCGGCTCTCTTGGCTTGTCAAAGCCCGCGCCTGTCGATGAAACACTACTGGCAATTCCTAATCCTAACAATGGTATATTCAAAATTGCGGGAACAGGCGAATTGTTCATTACAGATGTTGCAGGCAGGAAGGTATACAGTAGTGCCGATTATAACAACTCAGTTATTGACATTTCAAAATACCCGGCAGGCATTTACAACATCAGCCTCAACGGTATTCAAAGCTCTTTTGAGAAACAATAACCAATCATTCCGGTTAATCTTGATTAATCTCTGCTGATCTGAGGTTCAGAAAAAAAAATCAAAAAACAGCTCAAACCCTTGCCTATATTGAGGGCAAAAACCTTGACGGTACTGAAACAGTACCGTCAAGGAAATTAAATTTCTCCACCCCAAAAACCTTGCAGAACTTTGTATACTTGCCCGCCGGAGCTATTTCTGCGAAGGAGGGTTAAAGCCCGTTTTCGAGAGTAGTAAATAAGATCTTTGCGGATTTCTTTGCGTTCTTTGGGGCCTTTGCGGTTATGTAACTTAACACGGGATTTATTAAATAATTAGGAGTGAAACAACCCAAAATGAGCAAAATGACTGCACATTGATAATCAATCACTAAATGCGCAAA
Source organism: Flavipsychrobacter sp. (assembly GCA_021155965.1). Classification (GTDB taxonomy): domain Bacteria; phylum Bacteroidota; class Bacteroidia; order Chitinophagales; family Chitinophagaceae; genus Nemorincola. The sequence continues at coordinate 32,016 of JAJNBJ010000004.1, read as the reverse complement.
AAATGCGCAAATAGTGTGCAAAAATAAATATAAATAAATAATGAAAATCAATGCGTTATACATATATCTGTTGTTACAAAAAAAAGTGCACGCCGAACCGCTAAAAGGAGGGCGCAAGGTGTTAGAAACAGGGGTACAACCGATTGCACCTAAAACTATATTTTTACCACAAATCCCATTTATGCGTTTAGCTATTTTGTTACTTACCCTTACAACTATTTCCTCATTTGCACAGGATAACGAATACCGCAGCACCGGCAATAAACACTACTGGAAGAACCGCCGCCCCGATGCCGCCTACTGGCAGCAGGATGTGCAGTACAAAATAAATGCCGTGATGCACGAGGACGACCACCACATAGAAGCTACCGAAGAGCTCACCTATTGGAACAACTCCCCGGATACACTTACTTATGTTTACTTCCACCTCTTCCAGAATGCTTTTGTAAAAAACTCTTACCTGCACCAGTTGGAGCTGGAGAATAAAACACGCCCACGCCTGGGCAAAAGGGAAGCCGCAGGCCTGGGCACAACTACCGAAAATATTAAAGTGGATGGTGCCGCAGCAAGAACAGAACTGGATAACACCATATTAAAAGTGTACCTGCCCAAACCCTTATACCCCGGCAGCAAAGTAACCATTACCATGAACTTCAGCACATGGTACGACAATGGTGCCACACGCCGCCGTATGAAGATGTATGATGCATGGGGCTTTAAGCATTATAACGGCTGCCAGTGGTTCCCTAAAATATGTGTGTACGACCGCATGCACGGCTGGGACACTTACCAGCACCTGAACCGTGAGTTCTATGGCGATTATGGCATATTCGATGTCACACTCGACTTCCCTTCCAATTATATTCTGGAAGCAACCGGCGAATTAAAAAACAGGAACGAGGTATTGCCCAAAGACCTGCGCGATAAACTGGATATCAAAAACTTTGCCACAAAAAAATGGAACGAGCCGCCGTCAGAAATCATACCTTACGAAAAAGGCAAGCGCAAGCAATGGCGTTTTGTTGGTAACAATGTGCACGACTTCGCCTTCACTGCAGATCCTTCTTATCGCATTGGCACTGCTTACTGGAACGGTGTTGAGTGTGTGGCAATAGTACAGGAGCCACACGCCGCCGGCTGGCAGAATGCCCCGGACTACATCACTAAGATCATTAAGGTTTTCTCTGAAGACATAGGCATGTACTGCTATCCTAAAATAGTAGCTGCCGATGCTGCTGATGGTATGGAATACCCGATGCTCACGCTGGATGGTGGTGCTGACCCTGGCTACCGTGGTCTGCTGGTGCATGAGATAGGCCACAACTGGTTCTATGGCCAGGTGGGCAGCAACGAAACCTACCGCGCTGCACTCGATGAGGGGTTTACACAATTCCTCACTGCATGGGGCCTCAACCGCATTGATGGTGAGAATATGGTGGAAGGAAAACCAAAGTCCAAATACAGGCAGAAGTTCACAGAGCCTACAAGGGCTATTGACCTCCGTGTACTTAACCGCTACACCATAGAAGCGCTTGGTGGTATGGAGAGCACATTAAACACGCACTCCGATGATTTTCACAATGCACTAAACCATGGTGGTGGTTATGGACAGGTATATTACAAGACTGCTACTATGCTCTACAACCTGCAATATGTACTCGGTGATTCCCTGTTCCTTGCAGCCATGCAGCATTACTTTGAGCAATGGAAAATGGCGCATCCTTATTACGAGGATTTCCGCGCATCCGTCATCAACTTCACTAAAGTTGACCTATCATGGTTCTTCGATCAGTGGTTCGAAACTGCAAAGACATTGGATTATGGTATTTGTGGTGTAAAGAAAATACGCGGTGCCGATAGCTTCGCCATAAAATTCCACCGCAGCAGCGATATGCAGATGCCGCTCGATTTTACCGTTACCGCAAAAGACGGCAGCCAGCACGATTTCTATATACCAAATACCTGGTTCGAGAAACAGACCACAGCAACAACGCTGCCTAAATGGACAGGCTGGGGCGGTTTCAACCGCAGGTACACCGCACATGTGCAGGTACCATCCGGCATAAGCAGTGTGCGCATAGACACCAGTTACCGCATGGCTGATGTAGCTATGGTGGATAACTACAAAAAGAAAGGGCTCAGCCTCAATCCCCGGAATATTAAAGTGAAATTTGATGGCGGGCTTGCACCCGCATTAGACCGCAGGCACTACCGCCTCTATGTGCGCCCAGACCTTTGGTGGAACCCGGTTGATGGTGTAAAAGCAGGCGTACATTTTGAAGGCGATTACCTCGGTATACTGAATAAGATAGATGCAACAGTATGGTGGAACACGCACCTGTTCCAGGACCAAATATATCGTGCCGGGCCAAATGAAGGGATGTATGCCTACTTTCCCGCAGTGCATTATTCGTTGAATTACATTTCTCCTGTAACGCGTAATATGCCTAAGCTGCAATTGCAGGTAAACAGCCGCTTCCTGGATGGGTTGTGGTACCACCGTGGCGGCTTCAACTGGCGAATGAACGAAAAAAATATCATACAGGTATATGCACAAAGCATGTGGCAGAATGAGTACGATTACTTCTACAAAAATCCATTTTTCAGCTATAATCCTTTCCCGTATTTGCTTGATCCCAACGAGTGGAGCAGTACAAAGAATATGATCAACACTTCCCTGAATTTCTCGTGGGGGCATAGTTATAATTATATACACGGCAATGGCAGGTATCTGTTCAGCTTCCGTGCTCCTTTCCTGAATGGGAAAAACGGTGGTTTCGATTATTCATATGCACAGCTTGAATCTGTTAACAGCAACTACCTGGGTAAACTCGAGGTGCGCACACGCTTATTCGGGCGTTATGGCATGGGTAATAATATACCGAATGAAAGTGCGCTCTTTATGGCAGGCGCCAATCCTGAAGAACTGATGGAGAATAAATATACCCGCAGCCGTGGCTTTGTACCCGATGAATGGCAGGGTATTTCACGGTACGATGTCAACCATTTTCATTACGGTGGCGGGCTTAACGTGAGGGGCTATTCAGGCTACTTCGCTCCCGACACGCGTACTGGCAGGCAATATATTGGTTACAGGGGACGCAGTGGCGCATCAGTGAATGTGGAGATCGGGTTTGAGAACTATATGCCATGGCATCCGCGCATTTTCCGTTGGTTGCATGCCAACCTGTATGCTTTTGGCGATGCCGGCGTTATGGAAATGAGTGAGGATCTTTTAATGCTTGGGGTCAATAAGATCGCACCAACAAACTACTGGAGCGACCTGCATGCTGATGCCGGTTTGGGAGTTGCCTTCACCATAAAAAGCTGGGGAGTATTTGAAAAAGCAAAGCCCCTCACCCTGCGTTTTGATGTACCTGCATTCCTCAATCGCCCGCCATACAGCAACAATCAATACTTTACACCAAGGTATGTGGTGGGTATAAACAGGGCGTTTTAATAAGTAGCGCATTGAGTAGTGTAATAATAGCCACGCCCTTTAGGGCGTGGTCAGAAATCAATGGGTGGTGGCTTTAGCCAAAAATGGCTCTTGGTGCGATTAAAATATTGTACGGCAACTTACTTACTCAATATCCGTATCTCCACCCTGCGGTTCTTTTGTTTGTCGGCTTCGGTCAGTTCGTTTTTTACAATGGGGTTGTTGTTGCCCAGCCCAACAAACTTCATCCGCTCCTTGCTGATGCCTTTTTCAGCAAGGTAGTTGTAAATGGCCTCCGCCCTGCATTCCGACAGGTTCCTGCCTTTATACTTGCTGTCCACTCCTTCGGTAGGTCCCATGCAGCATACATGCCCTTCTATCTGCACATGCACAGTTGGGTTGCCGCTCATAAACTCCAGCAGCTTCCCCAGATCCGCCTCCGATTGCGGCAGCAGTTCCGGCTTGTTCAGCTTAAAGTATATCTCATACAATGCAAATGTCTCACCTACCTTCAGCCTGTTGATGTCTATCTTCCCTTTCCGCTCAGGTTGTGGCGGTTCCGGCGGCTTTTGCGCCATTGCCACCCGGTCTATGATTATCTGTACCTTTCTATCCGGCGCATATCCGTCTTTCGCGCTGGCATTGGCACGGTCTATCTTCCCTTTGCCAACACATAATTTTATATTCTTCTCGTCAAAGCCGGACGATACAAGATAATTACGCACACTTGTTGCCCTTAGCAGCGACAATGTATCGTTATAACTGCTGCCACCTACAAAATCGGCATAGCCCAGCACCATTAGTTTGTCGCCATGTATCAGTGTGTCTTTAAAGATGAGGCGGTCTATATATGCCTGTGCTTCTTTGCCCAGCTTTGATACATTGAATTGAAAGTGTACCTCAAAAGTATCCTTATGCTGGCTGTACCCTTCTAAAGAGGGTAGCAGCAACCAAGTAACCAGCAGGGCTTTTTTCATTTACCGGCAGTATGTTTACGAAGATAGACAATATAATTCATGCTATCACCTGCTCACCATGTGGTATGATATACCATCGCCAGCCATCACTTGTGTGATGGATGATGGAAGTTGCTGCATATACCGCTTTACGTCTTTCAACGTTTTAAGCCCGTAAACAGGAATATTTTCATTCACCTTGTAAGCGGGAAATGTCTTCAGTATCCAGTCGCCGGGCAGTGTGGTGTTAAATGGCAGGTTTTTCGTATTCTCATAAGGATAGGCAACTCCGGATGTAATGAGTATAGGCACTTTTTTCTCCTGTGCCAGAATTATTGCGTTTTCTGTAGCTTCATAAATTTCCAGGGCACGGGTGTATTCCGGGTCAGAAACGCTTGTATAAAAAGTAGTGTAAATGTTTCCGATAACGCCAATATATAGTACCGATGCAATTACTTTAGCATACCTCGCAGAGGAGGTATTAGAGCGCAGGTGGTCGAGAAAAGATACAATGAGTATTGCAATAGATGGAACAGTAAATGCACTTAAACGCGTTTCGCCCAGAGGGAACTTGCCAATAATAAAAAGGAGCAGTACCAATGTCAGCAAGCAGGCTCCATACCGTATCATGTAACCGGGAAGGTCATTTTCATCAGGCAGTCGTCCGGCACACCGGTAAATGCCATAAGCAAAAGAAATAATGCCCAGAACACCAAACAAAAGAGAATACAATGCCCCGCTTCCTGCGCTGGCGAATAATTGATAAAAATTAGCATAAAATTTATTCCAGCTAAAACCGCTATTCATTATAATATGTTGCCAGAATTGCTGCATGCCTTTGTCCTGCATCAGTTGTGCGGCATCTACTACGTAAAAAACGAAGATGCTGACAGTGCATATGCCCAAAGCTAGCCATTGGCGAAGGATATTTTGTTTTACCAATGCGCTTGGCCTATTTTTTATCAGCAATGCATTTTGCCAGAAGATGATAACATATGCAGGGGCTATGGCAATAGGATAAGTATAACTAAAAAAGGGGAATACAAGCAAACTCAGGCACAGCAAAAGATACCTGCTTTTATTTACATTACCGGTTGCCAGTTTCAGCAATTCGATCAGCTGGAACATAGCTGCAACACTGAGCAGTATATCCATGGTATACTGCTTCACCTGTACAAAATATTCCGTGAAGGTATAAGAAGATACCAGTATCATCACAAACAGAAACTTGTTCATGTTGCTGCCGGGAAATAATTTTTTCATCAGCCGATAAGTAAAGAATATTGTCATGGAGCCGACAAGAAACGAAGGGAGCCTTAGTGTAAAATAGCTATAATCGAACTGGGCGCTGAATAGCTTGATAAGTGTTAAATACACCCTTGGAAATTGCTGCATGTAGTCGAGCTGGCCGAAAAGCAGGGCAGGGCTTTTGTATTTCAGGTTATAAATAACCCGCCATTCGTCAACCCAAAAGGGTTTTATCTGTGCCACTACTAAAACACATCCCCAGCAAATCATGAACGACAGGGTAGCAACAACAATAATTTTTAGGGCCCTTTCCGGGTCCCTGTTCTGAAGACGCAATATATATCTTGAGGTTTAAGACAAAAATAACAAATATCACGACATTTGCTATCTGCTTAAATTTAATATCCCCTGCCTTCCTGCTTTTCCATGTATTTCATAAAAGCGCGGTTAGCAACTCGGTTACCGCCTGGTGTGGGATAGTTGCCGGTAAAATACCAGTCGCCCTGGTTATGTGTGCAGGCTTCATGCAGCCCTTCAATAGACTGGTAAATAACATCTACCCCTGCATTTACTTCCTCGTGCCGGAGCATGGAGGCAATTTTTTTACTTATTTCTTCTGCTGTGAAAGGGTCGTAAACGCCTTTAACAAAATTCTGCTCGTGCAATTTGCCCCTATTTTCGGCATCTTTACATTGCTGGTAGATATCCTGCAATTTGCTTTCCTGCCCGGTATCTGCCAATAACCCAACTGCCGCCTGGAAAGCAATGAAATCTCCCATGCGGCTCATATCTATACCATAGCAATCGGGATAACGTATCTGTGGCGCCGACGATACAACAATGATGCGCTTAGGGCCCAGCCTGTCCAGCATCCTGATGATACTTTCGCGCAGTGTTGTACCGCGTACTATAGAATCGTCTATCACTACCAGCGTGTCCACACCTCTTTCTACCGTGCCATAAGTAATGTCGTACACGTGCTGCACCATCTCGTTGCGTGCCGCATCTTCGGTAATGAAGGTGCGCAGTTTAGCATCCTTAATGGCTATCTTTTCTATACGCACCCTGCGGCTTATCAGCTCATTCAGCTCCTCCTTCGGCATATCGGGCCGCACAAGAATACGTTCCAGTTTGATTTTGGTAAGATAATCTTCAAGACCCTTTATCAATCCATAGAACGCGATCTCGGCAGTGTTGGGTATAAAAGAAACTATAGTATGTTTAAGGTGGTTGTCCAGTGCTTTCAACACAGTTCCGGCAAGGTTGCGCCCCAAGGCCATACGCTCGCGGTAAATATCCGGGTCGCTGCCGCGACTGAAGTAGATGCGCTCAAAGCTGCAAGCTGTATGCTCTTTAGGTGGTAATATTTCCACATTCTTAACCTCGCCGGTTGAACGTACAATAACTGCGTGCCCCGGTTCCAGTTTTTTGATCTGGTCTTGTGTAAGGTTGAAGGTGGTCATTATAGCTGCCCGTTCTGATGCAGCTACCACCACCTCATCATCCTGGTGATAATAGCATGGACGTATGCCATTTGCATCGCGCATCACAAAACTGTCGCCATTGCCTATAAGGCCGCAGAACACAAAGCCGCCGTCAAAATGCGATGTAGCTTGTTTCAGTATGCCTTCAATATTAAGATTTTCCGGGTTGGTATCATCTGCCATGCACAGGTAGTAGTGTATGGTCTCTATCATTGCGCCCAGGTCGCTTTCTCGTATCATGCTGGTTGGGTGCGCATCCAGCATCTGGAATAGCTCATCCGTATTTACCAGGTTAAAATTCCCCGCCATTGTAAGGTGGCGTGTTGGGTTGATGTGCGGCTTTAAAAAAGGGTGACAAAATTCAACATTGTTCTTGCCTTGTGTGCCATAACGTAAATGCCCCATCAGTACTTCCCCTATGAATTTCATATAGCCTTTCAGCAGGCCCGGGTGCTGGCGTATGCCGGGATACATTTTCTCCAGGTCAGCAACGTCCTCATTCACACTCTGGAAAATTTTTGAGATCGCCTGCGCCCCTCCTACCCTTAACCGGTGCATGAACTGGTGCCCCGGTTCGGTATTCAGCTTCACGGTAGCTATACCCGCGCCGTCCTGCCCGCGGTTGTGCTGCTTTTCCATAAGCAGGTACAACTTATTCAGGCCGTAAAAGGCAGTCCCGTATTTTCTGTGGTAGTATGAGAGTGGTTTGAGTAGCCGGATGTAGGCAAGGCCACATTCGTGCTTTATCGCGTCAGACATTCTGGGCGCAAAGATACGCGTTTGCCTGATAAGTTAAAAAGGAGGGATATATGTGTAAATCAACAAAACTTATGGTGCTTGCGGAGGCCTGTTGCATGATAATATCCTGTTAATGGAATTTTCATCCTTGCCATTGCCTGCAGGCTTACTAAATATGGTGGTAATTAATAAAGTAAGTCCTATCAAAAAAATGCATGCAGCAGAAAAACGCTGCATATATATAACCCTTCGTACTGTAAGCAGCACTTTGATCTTGTCGGCAAGGAAAACTTTGACAAAATCGATCCCTAAAATGATCAACAATGCTACGCCAAAAAGTACAAGTCGGTATGAGCCCGGCTTGTTGGCAATAATGGTCACGGCCCCAAGCCAGGTTACTATTACACCCGGGTTTAACGTATTCACCAGGAAACCACCCAGCCATATCTTAAAATAATCGCGACGGGAAATATCCATTGGTATGGATGAGGGACGTTTTGGTTTATATTTTGTCAACATCCCACTCAGTCCTATGGCCATCAATGCAATAGCGCCGCCTGTGGCTATATATTTTTCGTAAGGAGCCAGGGCGCGCAGCCAGTTTGCAGCTACATTAGCAAGGGTCACATACAACGCATCGCTGACAGATACGCCCAGCACAAATGCTACTCCCGCTTTGTGGCTGTAATGCAGGCTATACTTTATAATAACAAATAAAGTAGGCCCAACAGATATAGCCATGAACAAACCCACCAATATTCCTTTGATTATTGCATCTGTCATATTTTAATTCCTTCTCAGGCGCTGTACTTATTATTTAAAACGAAGATACAAATCAACCTATCAACTTATCAACTTATCTTTGCACTCCTTATTCAAAATCCTAAATAATAAATATTCAATATGCAATTTCCCGGACAAACTAATTTTTACAAAGGAAAGGTAAGAGACGTTTACACTATTAACGATAAATACCTGCTGATGATAGTGAGCGACCGCATATCGGCATTCGATGTGGTGCTGCCAAAACCGATACCCTACAAAGGCCAGGTGCTGAACCAGATTGCAGCGCAATTTCTTGATGCTACACAGGACATTGTACCTAACTGGAAGCTGTGTGTGCCATCGCCTAACGCAACTATTGGTGTTAAATGCGAAACCTACCCTGTGGAAATGGTCGTGCGTGGTAACCTTACCGGTCATGCGTGGCGTACCTACAAAACAGGCAAACGCGAACTGTGCGGTGTTGCAATGCCTGACGGCATGAAAGAAAATGATTTCTTTGAAAGGCCGATAATCACACCAACCACAAAAGCACATGAAGGCCATGATGAGGATATTTCTCGCGAGGAGATAATCCGCACAGGGCTGGTATCAAAAGAAGAATACGAGCAACTGGAAAAATACACGATGGCTTTATTTGAGCGTGGCCGTGAAATGGCGAAAGAGCGTGGACTGATACTGGTGGATACAAAGTATGAGTTTGGCAGAATAGGCAATACCATTTACCTGATAGATGAGATACACACGCCGGATTCATCAAGGTATTTTTACCTTGAAGGCTATGAGGAGCGCCAGAGGAAAGGTGAGCAGCAGCGCCAGCTTTCTAAAGAGTTTGTTCGTGAGTGGCTAATGGAAAACGGCTTCCAGGGTAAGGAAGGACAAACCGTACCCGAGATGACCGAGGAAGTAGTAGGGTCTATATCTGAACGTTACATTGAGCTATACGAAGTTGTAACCGGAAAAACATTTATCAAGCATGATGTGAACCATGCAGAAGAAGAGAAGAAGTTGGTAGAAGCATTAAGCCAGTTGAATTAATTATGTCAGAAGCAGCAGCAGCAAAAAGAGTGATCCACGCTCCCCGGGGCCCGCAACTTACCTGTAAAAACTGGGTAACTGAAGCCGCTTACCGCATGATACAGAATAACCTGGACCCGGAAGTTGCAGAACGACCGGAAGACCTTGTTGTGTATGGTGGTATAGGTAAGGCAGCTCGCAACTGGGAGAGCTACGATAAAATACTGAAGTGCCTGAAAGATCTGAATGAAGATGAGACACTGATGGTTCAATCCGGCAAACCTGTTGGTGTGCTCCGCTCTCATAAAAATGCACCGCGAGTGCTCATCGCTAATTCAAATCTTGTTGGTAAATGGGCGAATTGGGAGCATTTCCGTGAGCTGGAAGCCAAGGGCCTGATGATGTATGGCCAGATGACAGCCGGTAGCTGGATATATATAGGCTCACAGGGTATTGTACAGGGTACTTATGAAACTTATCTTTCACTGGCTAATAAGCATTACAATGGCTCACTGAAGGGCACATTGAATGTTACTGCAGGCCTTGGCGGTATGGGTGGCGCTCAACCTTTGGCAATTACCATGAATGAAGGTGTGTGCCTTGCAGCGGAGATGGAAGAATGGCGTATACAAAAACGTATTGAAACACGTTACCTGGACAAATATACTTCAGACATTGATGAAGCCATAGCATGGTCGCTTGATGCTAAAGCAAAGAATGAGCGTATATCTATAGGTGTATGTTGCAATGTGGTTGACCTGCTGCAACGCCTTATCGATAAAAATATTACGCCGGATACACTTACTGACCAAACATCGGCACATGATGAACTGATCGGTTATTTTCCGGAAGGGCTGAGCGTGGCTGAAGCAAATACATTACGCAGTGCAGACCCTGAAGAATACAAACGTCGGTCGCTGGACACCATGGCCCGCCATGTGCGCCAGATGCTTGAGTTGCAGAAGCGTGGAGCCATCACTTTTGATTACGGCAATAATCTGCGCGGACAGGCACATGATAAGCGTGGCGTAACTAATGCATTTGATTTCCCGGGTTTTGTGCCAGCATATATACGCCCGCTATTTTGCGAGGGCAAAGGACCGTTCCGCTGGGTGGCACTGAGTGGGGATCCTGAGGATATTTATACTACAGACAAAGCCATGATGGAGCTATTCCCTGATAATAAAGGTTTGCACCGCTGGCTGGTAATGGCAAGGGAGCGAATAGCGTTCCAGGGTTTGCCTGCACGTATCTGTTGGCTGGGCATGGGCGACCGTGAGAAAGCAGGATTACTTTTTAATGAATTAGTACGTACCGGCAAAGTAAAGGCACCAATAGTTATAGGCCGTGACCATTTGGATACAGGTTCTGTTGCATCGCCCAACCGTGAAACAGAAGCCATGAAGGACGGTAGTGATGCGGTAGCTGATTGGCCTATTCTCAACGCACTCATAAACACTGCTGGTGGTGCAAGCTGGGTATCATTCCATCATGGCGGCGGAGTAGGTATGGGTTATTCACTACATGCAGGTATGGTGGTTGTAGCTGATGGCACACAGGATGCAGAAGAACGCCTGAAACGTGTATTATTCAACGATCCTGCTATGGGTGTTATCCGCCATGCAGATGCTGGCTATGATGAAGCGATAGAGACAGGAAATAAGTTTGGTCTAATCATTTAATAACGATGTCATTTCGCATAGGGCAAGGCATAGATTTTCACAAGCTGGTTGAAGGACGTGAGTTCTGGCTGGGTGGTATTCTTATACCCCATACCAAGGGGGCGCTTGGTCACTCTGACGCTGATGTGTTGCTGCATGCCATATGCGATGCTTTACTTGGCGCATTATCCCTCGGCGATATAGGCCAGCACTTCCCCGATACGGATACAGCCTATAAAGGAATAGACAGCAAAGTGCTGCTGCATAAATGCTACCAGCTCGTTGGCGAAAAAGGGTATACACTTGTAAACGTTGATAGTACTGTATTGCTCCAGGCACCGAAAATCAGGAAGTATGTAGACGACATGCGCACTACCATCGCAGGCATACTTAATACAACACCTGATACCATTTCCATAAAAGCCACTACTACAGAGCAGATGAGCTTTGTAGGCAGGGAAGAAGGGATAGTTGCCACTGCTAATGTTTTGTTACAAAAAATTGCAAGTTGATTTAGAAGGTGTTATCATCCTACCTTTGCATCTTCAAAAAAATCGCTATGAAAAGAATAGCAATAACAATTTTTACTATTGGCACTATTGCCGCAGTTGGAACCGCTTGTAAAAAGCCAAAAGATAATTCTACGCAGAATATGATCACAGGCACGTGGAAACTGACAATAGAAGCAGATGATGTTAACGGCAACGGAGTGATGGACGCATCGGAACAAATGGCGGATACTACCAACTATCTAACAGTGTACAACGCAGGCGGCACAGGCCATACAATTGCTAATGGCGTACATGAGGATGGATTTACCTGGGCTGTGGATGGGGCCACGTTGAAATTGACTGATACTGCCCTTACAACCCTTACTATCAACCTGCATATAGACAATATCTCTGCTTCCAAAATGACCTTAAGCAATACTTTTGGCGGAAGCACTTCGTGGGAAGTTTTTGAGAAGCAATAGCAATTGGATCAATGTTCGATATGGATAGTGCAGAGTTGTGTATCAATGCCTTTCACCATAGTATCGTTGATCATCAATCTGTAATTGGTACCGGAGTCTTTGGTATAAGTGCCGCGGCCCCATATGGTGTAACCTCCGGCATATTGCACCGGTACTGTTATTGTCTTTGATAGCAACGCCCTTATTTTAACACTGGCACCAAGGTTTTTTATATTACTGATCTTGATGAGGTAAGGCGTATCAGGTACAGTTGAAACTACCGAACTATAATAAAAGAAACTATCCGGCTGACAAAAGTCATAGCTGTTGTTGTAGGTGCCTGCTAGAGTTGGGCCATAGTCTTTGGGTGGATTAACATTCAATATCAGTTTGTGTACCCGTGTGCCTGTAGAGGAACTGCTGATGGTAAAATTGGCAGTATAGGTACCCACAGGAGTATTACCGAATGATATGGTAAATGCGCCTCCCAGCAAGCCCCGTACCGTTTGTGCAGCAGGTACCACTGTAGCCTGCGGAGGTAACCCTGTGACCGAGTAGGTTACCGGGTTATCGTTAATATCGCCGCCCAGCACATTTATCGTAAAATAGAGAATAGTATTACTTTCTGCATAACAGGTATGAACAGAATCGTAAGTGGTGGTAAATGCAAATGGGGCCGGTGGTTTTTTTACGACCTCATTTTTGTTGCAGCATACAAACACCACAGATAGTAATAAAGCCGCTAAACGAAAGTTCATAATTTCAAATTTACACCTAATATTTGAAGAATGCTGCTGATACACAATTGAAGCGGGTTTTATTAACAGTTGGTTCAATCAATACAATTAATTTACACTCTACCATTTTTTATATCTTCCACCACAGCAGGGTCGAGCAATGTGGTGGTATCGCCAATTGCACTCATTTCGCCTTCTGCTATTTTGCGCAATATGCGCCGCATTATTTTGCCGCTGCGTGTTTTGGGCAGGCCGGTCACGAATTGTATCTTATCCGGGCGTGCAATGGGGCCTATCACGCGGTTCACGGTTTGTAAAATATCTGCACGCATATTCTGGGCGTCTTCCGGCAATTGTTCCATGATCACAAATGCGTATATGCCCTGCCCTTTCAGGTCGTGCGGGTAGCCAACTACGGCACTTTCCAGCACGCCGGTGTGCATATTAATGGCATTCTCCACTTCTGCGGTGCCAATGCGGTGGCCGCTTACGTTCAGCACATCGTCCACACGGCCCGTAATGCGGTAGTTACCTTGTGCATCACGGTAACATCCATCGCCGGTGAAATACAAATTGCTGTAAGCAGCAAAATAATTGAGCCTGCACCGCTCATGGTCACCGTAAGTAGTGCGGATGATAGAAGGCCATGGGAAGCGGATGCATAAATTGCCACTCACATCATTGCCCATAATTTCTTTTCCCTGTTCATCTACCAGCATAGGTTGTATGCCGGGTAAAGGCAGTGTTGCATAACTTGGCTTAGACGGTGTAACGCCTGCCAGGTTCGACAACATGATACCTCCTGTTTCTGTCTGCCACCAGGTATCCACTACCGGGCAGCGCTTTTTGCCTATATGCTCATCATACCAGTGCCATGCTTCTTCGTTTATGGGTTCTCCCACGGTACCCAATACCTTAAGCGTATCCAGTTTTTTTCCTTCCAATGGGTTCAGCCCATATGCCATCAGGCTGCGGATGGCAGTTGGCGCAGTGTACAGGATGTTCACTTTATGCTTGTCAACAATATCCCATAACCGGCCTGCATCAGGCCATGTGGGCAGGCCTTCATACATCAGCGATGTGCCGCCTGCACATAACACACTATATACAATGTAACTATGCCCCGTTATCCAGCCAATGTCTGCCGTGCAGAAATGAATATCGCCCGGCTGGTATTGGAAAACATTTACAAAAGAATAAGTGGCATACACCATATACCCTGCCGATGAATGCACCACGCCCTTGGGCTTGCCTGTAGAACCAGAAGTGTACAGGATGAACAAAGGGTCTTCAGCATCCATCTCCTCTGCATGCACAACCGGGTTGCCCTGTGCCTCCACTTTTTCAATTTCTTCATGCCACCATACATCCCTGCCTTTTATCATGCTCACAGGTATGCTTGTGCGGTTATATACGATAACGGTTTTTACAAAGTCGCAGGCTACGAGGGCATCGTCAATAATAGCTTTGAGTGCTATGTCCTTTCCTCCGCGGAAAGCGCCATCGCAGGTGATGATAAATTCCGCACCTGCATCTTTCAGCCGATCGGAAATACTCTGTGCGCTGAAACCGCCGAATATCACAGAATGTATAGCCCCAACACGTGCACACGCCAGCATAGCTATGGGCAGTTCAGGAACCATGCCCATATAGATACATATGCGATCACCTTTTTTAACGCCATTATTTTTCAGCACATTGGCAAACTGGTTTACTTTGAAGTGCAGTTCGTTATAGGTAATTACCTTATGCTGTTCATTTGGATCGTTCGGTTCCCAGATAATAGCAGGCTGCTCTCCATGCTTTGCGAGGTGCCTGTCCAGGCAATTCTCAGTAATGTTCAGCTTGCCATTGATAAACCATTTTACATCCGGTTGTGTAAAGTTCCATTCCAATACGCTGTCCCATTTCCTGCGCCACACAAATTCCTCTGCCACATCGCTCCAGAATTGCTCAGGGTCTGCCACGCTCTTTTCATAAGCCTGCTTGTATTCATCAAAATTCTTTACCTGGAAAGCGAATGACATAGAATTTGTTTTTTAGGTAAATATCTCTCCAAATTATTGCGCATTTTGCATAATTTTTTTTGTAACAACACTGGTATGTATAATTTACTGTTTTTCACGTGTATCTGCATTTATTTTTGCGCACTATTTGCGCATTTTTTGCGCAGATAGTGATTGATTATCAATGTGCAATCGTATTGCTATTTTGGTTGTTTCATTTCTAATTTGCTTAATAATCCCGCGTTAAGTTATTTAACCGCAAAGGCCACCACCGAGGCGGGCAGACCACGGCAAAGTTTTTTCGTTGCTGTTTTCTGTAAAAGGAACTATAACAATGTAAAGTTCTGTGAGAATTTTTTGCTGAAAAAATTTAAAAACCAAGACGGTACTGAAAAGTGTACCTTGACGGTACTGAAACAGTACCGTCAAGGAAATTATTTTCTGCTGCTGGCGCGGGTTTAAGGGGATTTAAGCGTGGATATTTTATGCTTGGTTCCGTGGGGTTGAAAAATCAGCCTTTCATATTATATTGGCCAAGTACTTGTCTTCAGCTACAGTGCCCTGATGCCGTCGAGTGCCTGAAAAAGGACACTCGGCGGAGACAGAAACCGCTGAGATCGGGCATGCACGAGTTGGCTATGCTAAAGCTGCGCGCCAAACTCGCCAGTTGGGCATTTATAGTGCACTTCAATTTCAACAACATATTCCCTTTGTTACATTTTTGTTTCCCGGGGCGTTACCCCGGGCTATTGTATTTCGCTCCTACAGAGCTGTAAAGGGCGAAAAAATCTATTAATTTGCACAGAATTTATTCCATGAACCGCTACCTTATTTTAATAATATCAATATTGCTTTTTGCAGCTTGCGCAGGAAGTAAAAACAAGTCCGGGCCGCCGCTGGAGCCCTGGATCGGCCATACTAAGGACGAGGTGATGGAAGGATGGGGAACACCATCTTATACTTACACAGATGCCCATGGCGGAGAGGTGCTTACCTACACAACTATAGTCAAGAGCCGTATATACCACACCCGGACCATGTCAAAAACAGGTATGCCTGTAGATATAGCGAATGGCTACAGGCAACATTGCTATCGTACTTTTTACAGTAATGCCCAAGGTATCATCGACTCTGTAGCCATTATTAAGGAAAATGTACCCGCCAGCTGGTAATATATTATACCAGTGCGATACTACCCGATTTTGAGTATTTTAGTAAAATGCAAATGAAGCGCGTGTTGTTACTGGTACTTATATTTCCATTCTCCGTTTTTGGTCAAACTATAGAGGAATTGGAAGAGGCTTGGGCGAGTAAATCATATGCAGAAGTACTCGAAATGGCGGTGAAAATGAAGGATGTACCCGAATCGGCCGCAATTGCCAATGAAATTATTGGGAGAATATTTGTAAATACCGGCAAGTATGATTCTGCTATACCCTATCTACAAAAGGCATTATTGTTAGATAAAGATTCGACGAGTATTTCAGGTTGGAGTCATGCCTTTCTTGGCCACGCCTATATTAAAACAGGCAAAAAGGAGCAAGGTTTATCCGAATTGAACAAAGCCATTGCGTTACATAAGACGGATAATTCTGTAAGCTATGCGAAGAAAAAATTGGATGCTGCGACCATAGAACCAAAATGGATAACTATAGAATCGCGCAATATCATTTATAAATTTCAAGACACTACACTATGGTATCAGGATATCCGCGAATATATCTTGGAACATGATCTTGCCTATATAAAACTTAGCACGGCCTTTCAAACAATGCTCCCGCAGAAAATGACCATGTATGTATGGAGTGATAATGCGATTGCTAAGAAGGTACTAGGTAAAGACCTTGGTTTTGCATCCCCAGCAATATATACATGCAATGCACACTACAATCAGACTATAGGACATGAAATGACGCATATATTAAGTTATTGGGGTTGGAGCACGGCACCTAAAAACACGTCAAGATTTATTAATGAAGGTGTGGCAGTCGCTTTCGATCAGACAAGGAGAGATAAGTATGAAATGGCAAAAAATGCAATTAATGGAAAGAAAGTACGCAGTGTACTCGATGTTTGGAAAGACGATCAAAGTCAGGATGAACTTTTATTGTATCCCCTAGCGGGAGCATTTGTTACTTATTTATACGCAATAAGCACACCAGAGCAGTTCAAAAGCATAATAAAAGACCAGACTATAGAGAATGCTGAAAAAACATATGGGAAAGTCAGATTGGGCGAAATGATAAAAGAATTCAATAGCAAAATTGGGTTACAGGAGGCAAATTAAGTAACGAGCCACGAGTGCCCTTCACGAAGCTTTGTTGCTATAAAAATAAGGCCGGCAAAGGCGGAATTACACTCATTATTTTTTGGCTAAAGCCGCTCATTTTATTTCTTTTCCCCCGACCTAAAGGCCGCGAGTATTTACCTCACCCCGGCCCTCTCCACAGGTGGAGAGGGTGACTGGTGGAGAGAGAGTGTAAAAAGGCAATGCGAGGTAAAGGCCGGGGCTACTATTTCTTATCATGTAATTTCAAAGTCTAAAATCATGCACGAGACCCCGAATGCGAGTAAAACATCCCCCTGCCTCCCCTTCGCTTTTGCACACGACCCACGCGGCAAGGGGGAATACGGCATCAATTTTAATCAACTTCCTCACAATCATAATCAGATTTTTGTTAGCGGCGTATTATTACCCGCTCTTTATGAACGTGAACGGGCCTTTAGCACAATGGCAATAAGTATCACAATAAGCAATGTTACAAACACGGTTATTGGTGTGCCGATAGCGGTGGCATTTGCAATTGCAGCAGAGACTCTGTATAATATCGCTGCTAGTCCCAGGATTATTATCGCAACTATAGCCACTATAGATGGTGTGAGAAATGCTTCCCTTTCTTTTCTCCTCTCTTCATCGCTACTTTTGTTCTGCTGGTCATCCATGTGGCAACTGTTATACCTAAAATTAGCAAACATATTACTTACGCACTCTTCAGCGTCGGGTCTACAACTTTAGTTGCGCGTATAGCGGGGTACCATGCTATCAGTAACCCCACAGCCATTACAGTGGCAAATACCAACACAATATCGGCACCATGTATCTCTACGGGGAAAGCACTCACAATGAATGATTCGCCCATTTGTATCAACTCAAATTTTTGCTGCAGCAAACAAACGATGATCCCTATTGAGAGGCCGGTCACACCGCCCATCAGTGCCCATAATATACCCTCCAGCAGGAATACCCTTTTTATTGCCCCCGGCAAAGCACCCATTGCTTTGAGTATTGCTATGTCTTTTTGTTTCTCCAACACCAGCATAGAAAGCGCACCGATCATGTTGAAGGATGCAATGAGCATCACCATCATCAGTATGGCATACATCACCCATTTTTCGGCACCCATTGCCATATACATGGTCTTGTTCTGCTCATACCTTGTCTCCACTTTGTAACCATCGCCGAACAACTTTTTCAGTTCTTCCTGTACCTCCTTGTCTTTTCCCGCTTTTACTTTTATTTCTATCGAGGTGCATTTGCCCGGCTGGTTAAAGAGCTCCTGCACAAGCCCAAAAGGCGCCAATATATATTTGCTGTCAAAGTCGTCCTGTATGCGGAATACACCTGCCGGCCGCACCTTTACCGATCGTAATGCCGATAATGGATCTGCACCAGGATCAGTGATAGATGCGTCGGGGGCATTAAGTGTAAAATAACTGAGTGAATTTATGTCAGTGCCCAACTCATTCAGGATACGGCTACCCAATATGGCCGTATTGGGATTGCCGGGATTGGTCTCGCCCTGCGGCTGGCTAGCCATTACAAAGGTGTCGCCCTGTATTATATAAGGGCTTACATCATTTACGCTCATGTACCTGTCGTCAATACCTTTCAGTATCACAGGCTTTTGTTCGTTGTAATGCACTGCAAACGCATAATCCTCAATTACGGCGGAGATATCGTCCACATGCTGTGTCATTTCAATCTTCCGTATCTTCTCCGAGTCAACCGGAAAAAACTTGCCTTTTGCGATGGTTACTTTTATATCGGGGTAAAAAGCTACGTAACCCTGTTTGGCAATAGATTCCAAACCATTGAATACCGAAAAAATGATGATCATGGCAGCGCTGCTCACAGCTATGGCTATCATGCTTATGCGGGAAAGGATAGGCACAGCGTTTGCCGACCGCTTACCACGCAGGTATCTTGATGCCAATTGCCATACGAGCAGATTATTCATACCCCCAAACCCTTAACGAGGCTTAAATATTTTTGTCATTATTAATTGTAATAAATCGTTACTCCCCTTCAGGGGCTGGGGGCATTGCTTTACGTTCGTCGTTTATCTTCTTAAACAGTTCCTCCATTTTAAACACATGGTCCAGTGTCTCATCGGGGAAGAAATGCAACTCAGGTACTCGGCGCAATTGGTTTTTTATTCGTTGCCCCAAATGCTTCCGCCATTCCCATCCACGCTCCTTTATCTTCTGCAGCAATGCTTCTTTATCCGCTATCTGGAAAAAACTAAGGTATATCCGTGCTTCAAGCAGGTCGGGGGTAACGGCAACTTTTGATATGGATACCATACCGCCATGTACGATATTCATCCCCTCGCGCTGAAATATATCGCTCAGTTCCTCCAGTATCAGCTGGCCCACCTGTTTCTGTCTTTTGCTCTCTTCCATTGTAGTTGTACTTTACCCCATAAAGTTAGCAATTAATACGGCTTTGGGACCGGCGCGGGTTCACGGCGTTGAAATTGGCTTTTATTTAGTAAATTCGTGCCTCAGCATTGATTATGAATAAAATAATATTATCATTTATTTGTGGCGCTGCAATTTTTTTCGAAAGCTGCAGTGGTTGTAAAGAAAATAATCCCCCGATAGATTTTGGCGGACGGCCGCTTATCGATACTACTTACACTGTAAGCCCGGTACCCACTGCCCAGGTGCATAATGTGCTGGTAGAAGAATTTACCGGCGCGAATTGTTCCAATTGCCCCGCAGCACATGATTATTTCAATTCACAGGTCATAACCAGCGGCGGGCACGTTAACCTTATCGCCCTGCACTATTATGGCTCAATTCAGAGCAAGCCCGTTGCCGGCTTCACCCATGATTTTCGCGATTCTGTGGCTACGCAAATAAATTCAACTATATACAATGGCCTCCTGGACCTGCCACTGGCAGGTATTGACCGCGCACCCGTAAGTGGTGTTGTGGGGTTAAGCCAGCCTAAGTGGGCCGGCGCAATGGCCACCAGGCTTGCTGCACCAAGTGATATGAATATAGAAATTACCACAGGCGCCAACCTGGTAGATAGCCTCGATACAATTTTCGTAAAAGTAACTTACACCAAACTGGTTACTGTGCCTCAAAGTTTATCAGTTGCTATTGTAGAGGATTCTATGACCGATATACAGGAAAAGGGCCTTATTACCGTGGATGATTATGAGTTTGACAATGTATTCCGTGCATTAGTAACCCCGGTCCCCAGTGGCTCGATTTTAAACCTGACCTCGAAAGATGCAGGACGGGTATTCGAGAAAGCATTTGTATACAAGCCCAGAAATATTACGCCTGCTATCAACCAGCAGCATTGCAGGGTGATCGCTTTTGTACACAGTCCGGGCCCGCCTGCAGCCAATTATGAAGTGTTTCAATCAATGCAGGCACCATTGCGCCCATAGTTTTGCCATTATCAATGAGATATCTTAAGCTAACGGTGTTTTTCTGCTTTGCGCTATTTGTTGCCGCTTGCGGCGAAGATGCAGCCGAAAAAAAGGAAGATGCACCGGCAACAGCTACGGTTGAACCAACAGTGAATGCCCCGCAATTTGATGCAGACAGCGCCTACGATCATATAGCAAAACAGGTAGCTTTCGGCCCGCGAACGCCGGGTTCGCAGGCGCAGGTGCAGTGCGCCAAATGGATGCAGTTGAAACTGGCCCAATATTGCGATACGGTTTACCGGCAGGAAGTAAAAGTTACGGGTGGCGATAGCAAGTCGCTGCCATGCATCAACCTTGTGGGTGTTATTAATCCCGGGGCTTCGAAACGTATTCTTTTACTCACTCATTGGGACAGCCGCCCCTGGGCCGACCAGGATGTAAAAGATAAAGACAAGCCTATTCTGGCCGCCGATGATGGTGGCAGCGGTGTGGGGGTATTACTGGAAATGGCCCGGCAGATAAAAGCGCACGGCTTGTCTGATAATATTGGTATAGACATACTGATGACCGACGTGGAAGATTATGGCCAGACCGCATGGGGCGAAAAATCCTACTGCCTTGGCACCCAGTATTGGGCACGGCACCCGCATATTCCAGGTTATACGGCAAGCTTTGGTATCCTGCTGGACATGGTAGGCGCATACGGGGCGCAATTCCCGCTGGAAGGCATCTCGACCCATTACGCAAGTGATATACAACAAAAAGTATGGCAAGCGGCATCGCAGGCGGGCTATGGGGGGTATTTCCCTTTGACAACTGCTATGGAGATAACCGATGACCACGTGCCCATCAACGAAATAACCGGCATTAAAACGATTGATATCATCAACCTATCGCAGGACCAGGAAAAAGTTTTTCCTGCGCACTGGCACACGCATGCCGATGCAATGCCCGTGATAGATAAAGCCACCCTGAAGGCCGTGGGCCAGACATTGCTGCACTTTATTTATGGGCTGCATGAGGTAAATAATGTATAGAAAAGTTAAGAATCTGCCGAAGCTTGTTTTATATAAGTTTTTCCCTGCTTTATAGGTATTACCTTATGCTGTTTGCAGTATATTTGCCTACATTAAAATTACATCTTGAAATACCGTAATGCACTGCTAATAGTTCTGTTGATCATAGTTGCCGACCAGGTACTGAAGTTCTACATTAAAACACATTTTGCCAATGGCGATGAGGTGAAGGTATTGGGCAATTGGTTCAGGCTGCACTTTATTGAGAACGAGGGAATGGCTTACGGGATGAAGCTAAGTGAATCTGCTACGGGTAAGATCGTTTTGTCGTCATTCAGGTTGGTAGCAGTTGTTTTTGGTTTTTTCCTGTTAAAAAGGCTGGTGAACAAAGAGTACAGCAAAGGGGCCATTATTTGCGGCTCACTGATACTGGCAGGCGCTTTAGGCAACCTTATTGACAGTATGTTTTATGGAATGATATTTACCGAGAGCTACTATTCCTACCATTTTGAACATTCCTTTAACAGCATCAGCGCTATGCTGCAGGGCCATAACCAGGAAGCTGTAGCAAAGCTCACGAGCTTCGGGCATGGATATGGCAAATTTTTGCAGGGCAAGGTGGTTGACATGCTCTACTTCCCTTTGGTAGATACACAGATGCCCAAATGGGTGCCCTTCCTTGGCGGTAAGAATTTTATTTTTTTCGAGCCGGTATTCAATATTGCAGATGCGGCCATATCAATAGGTGTGCTTACGCTTGTGTTTTTCCAGAAGAAACTCATTCATAAAGTGAAGAAGGAAGAAACTGATAACCTTGTAACACAATAATTATGTCTGAAGAAACCATTTCCATAAAAGTATGGCTTGCGGGGCGCAGTTACCCCATAAGGATAAAGCCTGAAGAAGAATCTGCGGTACGCAAAGCAGTGAAGCTTGCCGATGAGAAGATACACGAGATGAAAGCCCAGTATGCGGGCAAGGACGACCAGGATTTTATGGCCATGTGCCTCCTCAGTTATGCTGCTGACAGCGCTATTGAATCTTATAATAACCCAGTATTACAAGAAGAGCTGGATAAGCTATCCAGGAGAATTGATAAAGTGATCGTCCCGGGTATCTGATCCAACTCTTTCCAAGGGGCTGGCTTTATTTGTTTGCCTCCAAATGTATTTTCACATTTACATCGGGCCTGATGAATTTATCCCCTAATGACTTGTCGTTACCATAAGTTATTCCCCAGTTCGTCCGGTTCATATTGAATTCTGCGTCTGCAATCACAGCATCGCCCGTGGTATTTATCCGTGCAGGGAATGTAATGCCCTTGGTTATATTTTTAATCTTCAGGTTACCGGTTACCATGTGCGTAGCGCCTTCCATCTTCACTTTATTATCGGCGGTCCCTTCCTGCACATTGGTTATGTCGAAGGTGGCTGTGCCATATCGTGCAACGTCGAAGAAGTCCTCATTTTTCAGGTGGCCGGTAAGTTTAGCATTTGCTTTGCCGTCTTCATCATATGCCTGGAGGCTTTGCAGGTCAATTACAAAGCGCCCGCCCTGCACAGCATTGCCTGCAACGGCAAGTGTCCCTTCTTTTATTTTAAATTCACCCGGGTGTGTGCCGGTAGGTTTCGCACCTATCCATTTTACCGTACTCTTCTGAACATCAACTGAATACTGCGTACCTGCGGTGGCAGCCGCCTCTACATTTTGTGGTGCAGTGGTTGTTGCCTCGTCTGCTTTCGGGGTATGCCTGCATGCTGTTGCCAGTAATGCAAAAAATGCGGCACTATATAATACGGTCTTCATGATTTTCCTTTTTTGCTCCATGGTGAAAAGAAGAAAAATCACGCCACATAGTGTAAACAGCAGTAAAAATTAACACTCTCTAAAGTGTATATTAACACAAATGCCTCACACCGAAGTGTAAGGCATTTTTTGTTATTTCGATCAAGCCATTAAGCAAATTGACTCATTGAGCATTAACTCAATCCTTCTATTTCCCCGTTCACCAGTTTTATGTGCAGCGCCTGCGGGTCTTTGGGCAATCCCGGCATGCGCATTATCTCACCTGCTACCGCCACAATAAACCCTGCACCCGCATTGATCACCAGGTCGCGGATGTTAATAGTGAACCCTTCAGGTGCGCAGATCTTCTTCTCATCATCAGAGAATGAATATTGCGTTTTGGCTATGCAAACCGGCAGGTTGCCCCAGCCGTTGGCTTCAAATTGCTTCAGCTTCGCAAATGCACTGCCGTTGAAAACCACTTCGCCGGCGCGGTATATCTTCTTTGCTATCTTCTCTATCTTGGTTTTTATATGGTCGTCCAGTTCGTAAGTGAAGTTGATATCCTTTGAAGGATTGTTCTCTATCACGTTCACCACTTTTTGTGCCAGGTCAGAAGCGCCTTCGCCGCCACGCACAAAACCGTTATTGATGGCGAATACCACACCCTGCTGCTCACAGAAATTTGCCAGGTGGTTAACTTCTTCATCGGTATCATGCTTGAACCTGTTGAAGGATACGATCACGCTCTGCCCGAAATTCTTCATATTCTGCACATGCCTTTGCAGGTTAGGCAAGCCGGCTATCAGGGCCTCCATGTTGGGCTTGGTTATTTCTTTGGCATCTACGCCACCATGCAGTTTCAGGGCAGCCGTAGTAGCCACGATCACAGTAGCCTTAGGGCGTAAGCCTGATAAACGACATTTAATATCCAGGAACTTCTCGGCACCAAGGTCGCTGCCAAATCCTGATTCAGTTACTACATAATCGGTTGTGCTCATCGCCATCTTAGTGGCAAGTACTGTGTTGCAACCGTGGGCAATGTTGGCAAATGGGCCGCCATGTACGAAGGCAGTTGTTTGTTCTGTTGTTTGCACCAGGTTAGGCAGCAAAGCATCTTTCAGCAGTACGGTAATGGCTTCGGCCACACCAAGGTCTTTTACGGTAAATGGTTTTTTGCCAACAGTATAGCCTAATACTATACGCTCTATCCTTGCCTGCAGGTCATCAACATCAGTAGCCAGGCAGAACAGTGCCATTATCTCAGATGCGGGCGTTATATCAAAGCCTGCTTCTGTGGGTATGCCGTTTGCGCTGCCGCCTAAACCGGTTACTATACTTCTCAGCGAACGGTCATTTACATCAGCTACACGACGCCATACTATGCGCTCCAGTGCTTTATCTGTATGCCTGTTCTGGTATTGATAGTTATCCAACAGTGCGGAGATCATATTGTTGGCACAGGTAATCGCATGGAAGTCGCCGGTGAAATGCAGGTTAATATCTTCCATAGGCAGCACCTGCGAGTAACCCCCGCCTGCTGCGCCACCCTTCATCCCGAAGCACGGGCCAAGGCTTGGCTCACGCAATGCCACGGCAGCTTTCTTGCCAATGTAGTTGAGCCCCAGCGAAAGAGCCACGCTTGTTACTGTTTTGCCCACGCCAGCTTTGTTGGGTGTGATGGCTGTAACCAGTATCAGGTTGCTGTTCTTTATGTTCTTTTCGTTGATATAAGTAAGCGGCACTTTTGCCTTATACTTCCCGTAGGGAATAATATCATCTGCATTGATGCCAATATTCTCCGCGATCTCTGCTATCGGTTTCAATACTGCCGACCTCGATATCTCAATATCAGAAGGAAATGGTTTGGTTGCTGTATCAGACATAGTATTTTTTTAAGTGAATGATTTTATTTTTTGTGAATGCCAAATATAACAAAATCAAGTTATTGTAGGGATCATACACATTATCTTTATAATACAAATGAGCCACATCTTCCCGGAATGTGGCTCATTTGCAATAATTTTTCAGGATTTTCTTCCTATCTCGTTATTAATATCTTCTCATGCACATTTCCCCGCGGCGTAACTACGATAGCGTAATACAGGCCCGCAGGCAGGAACTGCGGTAAATTAACTATAGGCTGTGTAAGCACGGTACTGAATACTTCTTGTCCATACAGGTTCACGATCCTGAGTACATCTGTTTTTTCAGCACCGTCTATCTGGAGGTAGTCCTTTGCAGGATTAGGAATGATCGTTATTGCGGGTGTGTTCATATCCTCCACTCCGGCACGTACCGGGCGTGTCACAGTTTTACAGAAAGAGTCTATACAGGTAAAGCCATTACTTTTTCTCTTCACGGTTACATAAAGACATACTGTATAAGTGCCCGATTTGGCGTAGGTATGCGTTGGGTTTGCCTTAGTGGATGTATCATTAACCCCGGACGTGGGATCGCCAAATTTCCAAAGCCTTGTAACTGTATCTCCGGTAGTAGCTGTAGATTTATTGGTAAAGTAAATTACCTTACCTGTGGTTGGTACACTGTCGGTATAAGCAGCATCAAGATTACCGCAAACAGGATTATCAAGAGCCACATCGCTGACCAGCACAGCGCCCGCAGCAGATCTATTGAACAGGAATTTGATCTGCCTTACTTTGGCCAGGTTAATGTTTTTAAAACTGTCGATCGGGATATGGATTGTGTTAAAACATACTTTAGGTAATACCATTGTCTCATTCCCCTTCTGGTAGAACAAAGCGTGGCTGTATTTATTTACAAGCTCTGTGGCCTTTGCGCCTGCAGAATCGATAAGCTGTACACTGAAATAATTATAAGCACCTGTAGTTGTTTCGCTGAAATTTACACATGCCCTGAATGCCAGGTTCTGATATTGCGTAAAATCCTGGCTGGCCTGGGGGATGTTATTGGTATAAGATCCCGTTGTATCGCTCCACCTTATTCTCATCTGGTTCAGACCTTTTATTCCTCCAGATCCTGTAGTACCCATATGTGGTTTTTGCGGGTCGCCCAAACCCGGATCGCACACTGGCACGGTAAGTCCGCCACCACATACAGCGGGAGCTGTAAGCGCACTGGTGGTTACGGTACCGCCAACGTTATTATTTGTCAGGTTGTAAACCGAATCAACACGGTTCACGTCCAACCTATCAGTCTTACCAGCATGATAAGAAACGAAAATTATGCTTGTATCCACCATAGACGAAGCAGGCGGCACAACATTATTGCATTCGAGTATGGGTGCAAATTTCGTTTCCTTGCCCATATAAAGCCTGTAGAACGCTGCGGCATAGGTGTTGTACACAGCTTTTTGTTTAATGGAATCAAGCCGCCCGTTGCCTAGCATTCCCTCACCACAATAAGGATCGGGACCTGAGCCCCAGTCATCGCCTGATGAATTTGATGAATCATTCGACCAAACTGTATTGAAGTAGTTGTGGTTGGTGCCCATTACAAGTACGTTATGTTTAGGCGTCTCATCCGTAACACTTTTATAACGGGCATCATCGTAATAATATACGCCCTGCAGGTCCCACACATCACCATCGCAATAGGGGGCGATATTCATCACTGTTATGTCATTCAGCACATGCCTGAAAAAATCAACCGGGGCAAGTGTAAGCACCGCCTTTATACCATACGGACTGCCAAGGCTCCGGTTATATTCAGCATTATAGATTGCCCCTTCTCCGCCACGGGAGTGGCCCATGGTACCCACATTCTGCAGGTTCAGCCTGCCTTTGAATTGGTTGCCGAAAGGTGTTGAAAGACCGGTATCTGTCGTATTCCATCCTTTCCACAGGTCAAGGTGCCATTGTATCAGGCGGCCGCGTGCGGTCATACCTGCATCACTGGAGAACCCTGATACGCCATCATAAGCATTGATCGCGTTTGCAGATATGGAAATAACTATGTAGCCGTGGCTGGCCATGGTGCGTGCCGCATAGTCGTAGCCTTCATAGCTGCGTATAGGCAACCTGCCCGTAGGGCAAGGCCATGCGGAGCTTGATGCGCCGGTAGTAGGGTTGTAACAGGTTGAATGCCTGCCATGCAGCCATACGAGCACCGGATAGGGGCCATTGTTCAAGTCTGTCGGGTAATGCACCGATCCCCTGCATTCCATAGTATGGTTCATGTATGTGGGAATAGCTGCAAAGTAGGCATCGCCAAGGTCGTACTGCTTTTTTGCCACAGTATGTGTGCCCATCAGCCCGGGATCTGGTGTTTGCCCCATGCTGGTATTACACACAAATAAGGCAGCAAAAGCAAACAAAATATTTTTTACGGGAGTATTATTGATATTCATTCTGAATATATTTTTCTTGATTATTTCAACATTGCTTTAGTGAATTTGCCAACCGACCAGCATCTGCGGCTTTGCTGTGAAAGAGCTTCCATATCCTGGTACTCAATCTTGAGATGTCCATAGCTCAGGTAAATGCCCGAACCTTCTTTCAAAGAATTCAATTCATCTGCACTCAACAGGAACGATACTACTTTATTATCCTCGTCCTGGGGAGTATTGCTCTTTACAAATTCACGGCCATCAATATACAGGACGTACCTATTGTCACCGAAGATAAGTGGCTGGGAAGACGTGAGTGTGAACCAGATGTTTTCACCCTTTTGTGCTACGGAAGTGACGGTTGTTGTTGGTTTCTGCTGCGCTGTTAAGTTATTGGCATACAATACCATAACAGCCATACTAAAAAATAAAGCAATTATTTTTTTCATGTGTCCTGTTTTCAGTTTCCAAATGTACCTAAAATTGGATTACAAGCCTTGAAAACAGGTAAAATAATGGGGTAAAAGCCGCCATTTCAGGTGTGAAAAACAAGATAATAACCAGTGGTTAAAATTACAATAAGAGGCAGGTGAACTTATCCGTTCAGGGCAAAAACCAGAAGAGTTATCAGCCCGCTTGCTGCCAGTAAGCCATGCACAATAGCCAGCCACTTGGGAACCGGCTTCCCCGTAAGTTCCCTTGCAAGCATAATGAAACCACCGGTTGCAGCTATAATAAACAATACCAGGCTCTGCATAGGCCCCGGCTGGTTACCCATAACGTATACGATAAGTAATACCAGGGATATTGCCGCAAACAGACCGTGCATCACCAGAGCTGCCCTTGGTACAGGCTTATTTCTTAACACATGCGATATCAGTACCATGCCCATGATAGCCGCCAGCGCAAAACCGGAAATTATTGTGTAGATCATAACATTATTGTTTAAAAGCGCCAGTCTGTGAGCCTTATGCCGATCTGCCGGAATATCCGGTAAATAATGATAAAAAGTGTACCATGAGATCTGGGAGGTAGCGCTTATAATGGCAAGGCCCATCATGAAGCATATGCCTAAATTCAGGTAATATCACCTCTGCTGCCTCCTGCTTCCGGGAGGTGTGCGGTTCAATAGCCTGCTCATCCTGAACTGCACCACGCCTGCTTCTTCCGATCTCGTATAGGTAGCAGTTAACGTAAATTTTGCAGCGGGTGATATTAGTATCCCGCCGCCATATCCATAGTGCAACTTATTCGATTGTTCGTTGTCGAGCCATACACGTCCGTTATCAAATAATACCAGCAGGCCTACTTTGTTATCCCACTTTCTCACGCGCAGGCCGGTTATGTAACGCAATTCGTTGCTGTTGTAAAAGGATACGTTGCCCCAGAACCTGTCCCTGTGGTAACCACGTACAGATGTGGGCCCGCCCACCGTTACATATTGGTAGAACTCCGGTGTGCCGGAAACGCCCATGCCACTTGCACGCAGCGCCAGGCTGAATTTGCTGAACAAGGGTATATATACCTGTGCAATGCCGGTATACCTCGCAAAACTCTTCTCAGGCTGGTAGGTATTCAATGTATAGCCACCGCCTGCATAAAAGAACACACCCTTTGTTGGCAATACATGGTCATCCACGTCCTGGTAAGCATAGGCCAAATTCAGGTTTGCATAAGTGTGATGTTCGAAATAATAAGTTCGTTCATTAATAACGCTGTCGGCAATAAAAGTGTTCGGCTTGCTGAATACCTCTATGCCTTGCATATTAGCAGCTACTTCTACAAAATGCCGATCCTTAAATATCCTGTTTGCACCCACATTAATTGCATATTCGCTGGTGCTTAGCCGGTAATATTCGCGCTCTTTGGCCATACGCGTCTCATTGCCAAGGCCTGTAAAGTTGGTCCATATCAGCCAGTCGTAGTAAGCATTTAAGGACAGGTTCCATTTGCCAAGGAGTTCGTAAAAATTACCGGTGTATATAGTGCTGAAAGAATTCTGAGATACTGAGTACCGCAACTGTATGGATTGGTCATATCCTTCAGCATTTTTCCCCAGCCTGCCCTTAGCCAGCCGGAACCTTAAGCCTATAAATGCCCTGTCAGGATTGCTGTAGTACGCTACGGGCGCCAGCTTCTTCCTCCTGAAAACACTATCTTCTGAAAGGAAGGTCGGGAACATGACCTGCGCCTCCGCAATACATGGAATTAAAAGTATGATTAACAGTAGAATAAAGGAGCTACGTATGGCAGGAAACATGTTTGGCACATTTAGTTAGCCTTATGCATACTAAAATCCTGCCATAAACGATAAAATACAATTAATTCCGCCTGAGAGGCACACGGGAAAATCCCCTGCCCCTTTGTATATTGTGCCTGTACCTTAGTATGGCCAGGCAAATGGAATGCGAATCTTTATCTGATCCACAATTGATAGAACTGATCGCGGAAGACACCACCTACCTGAAGTGTGTGAGCCTCCGCACCCGCGATTACTGTCTTAACTTCATGCGGCGGATGAGCAGCAGCATCGATCCGGAAATGTTAAAAGACATATACCACGATGCGCTTATTGTGCTGTATGAAAAAGCCAGAACCGGCGAATTCAGGCTCACCTGTTCCCTGCAAACTTATCTTAACTCGGTATGCCGCAACCAGTTACTCAACACACTCCGTGATAATTCCCGTACCTCGCCACTAGCAGAAGGATACAGCAGGGATAGTGGCGACGAGAATGAACAATATGCAGATACGATAACAGATTGGTTACATGCCGGCGATATTGGTATTAATAATGAAAGGGTGCAGGCCATTTTGCAAAGCCTGGAACATATGAAGGGAAAAGGCGACTGTCATGAGCTTTTGCTGCTGGTACACTACCAGGGCAAGTCTATGAAAGACGTGGCCGCCCACTTTGGCTATAAGAATGAGCAGATAGCACGCAATAAGAACTACCTGTGCCGCGAACAACTGAAGGCATTGACCTTCAGGTTACTGAAGAAACTGAAACAATGACGCAAGACCTGGAAATACTGAAGGAGTTGTCTCTGCCATTACTGGAGGAGATGGCGCCTTATCCGTCCATATTGGCTGGTGAAATAGCCCGTGGGGAAACATTCTGGACCGGGTTCAGTAATTCGTTGCTAGGCACACACTGGCAGTTGAAGGATATACTTGCCGATCATAAGATAAAGGACACCGAGCGGTACCTGCCGCAACTGGAAAACCTGCAGGCAGCATACATTGCAGCACTGGCACAACAATACTGCGCAGGCCACACCAACCCGTCAATAACGATGCTGCTTGCGCGGGCCGATGCTGCCTTTGGGGAGGAAGTTGATTTTCAGAAACATTTGCTTGTAGCTATTACCCAGGCAGGCAGAGATGAGCTGAGAAATGAGTTGAAACTGGCAGATGAGTTTGCCGATGAAGAGATCGCTGATGAGGAGATATCGAGGGCTTTCGATGCCCGGCACAGGGATGCCACACGAAATGAGCTGAGAGAGCAGTTGCAGCAGTGGGAAGAAGAACCCGTGACAGCAAAGCCTAAGAAAAGAAAACGTTTCCGTGCCATACCATTCCTTTTCTTCAGGTTTGCTGCGGCAGCAGCAGTAGGCGTGGTAGCAACAGTAGGCGTGGTGACGGTGTACAATAGCAAAAATGAGCATGATGCACAGGCAGTAAAGCCTTATAATGAGGAAGCAAACAGGGCAGGACCACCCGCACCGGGCGATAGTACCGCAATGGCCGACACACTTCTTTCAACAGTTGAAACAGGAACCACCGCTGCCGATTCTGCCAAAGCAAATGCCGCACCGCTATACATTACATTGAAAGGCTTCGCAGTAGATACAGCCAGCAATGAAGTGTTGACGAATGTGACGATAACCATGCTTGATGAAAAAGGAAAAAAACATACCGTATTCTCAAAAGACGGTAAGTTCCGGCTGAGGCTGCCCCTGCACCACGATTTTGAAATTACCGGAAAAAAAGATGGCTACCATTCCGCACGGCTCTCGCTCTCTACCATGGATGCAAAGAAAGAAGATGCCGGTGATGTGATAGAAGTAGTGCTGCGCTTCAGCAAAGATCAATAGTTATATTGTTACATGTCATCCTGAGAATCAATTTGGTTGCACCACAATCATAAAGAAAATGACAAGTTAGACGGATATTTGAAAAAAAATAGCCTAAGGCAGCATAGCACTCCGTTTAG
>JAJNBJ010000025.1 GCA_021155965.1 Flavipsychrobacter sp. | reverse complement strand
GTCACTGATCGTGACTCCTGTTTCTCTTCTTTTTCTTTTCATTTTATCTGCGTTAAAGTTAGTGATTGTTAACTTTGACACAGTTTAATTTACGCCCTCATTTCTATTCATAAAACTAACAAGATATGTTTTATCAAAGGCCATAATATTCAGTCCTTTATCAGCATATAGTGACGCGATAAAGTCTGTATTTTTTATCACAAGCATCCATTGAGCACGGCATTCTTCCGTTAAATACGTACTCAATCTACAATGATCATTTTTATCAAAAGTATTCTTTGCATAGCTACTAAATTCGCTATCGTAAGGAGGGTCAAGAAAAATAAAATCGTCACTTGCAGGTCTATTTTTTCTAAAAAAATCTTCGAAGTCTAAACAATCAATTACTGTTGATGCCAATCGCTTTTTTAGTTCTTTCGATAATAAGTATTCTATCTTTTTGGCAAAATTTTTTCTATTATATCCCATCCCTCCATAAGGCACATTAAAGTCGCCCTGTGAATTATAACGGAACATGCCACTATATGCGAAGTTGCGTATAAAAAGAAAAATAGCAGACTTAAATTCTGAATTTATTTTATATTTTCTTTCGTTATTGTAAATATGCCTAAAGTGCATATAAAATGCACTTTTTAATGCTGTCTCTATATTTTGCAGCACATCCGTATCATTCATTTTTCCTTTTATAGCCTCAATTTTCTTCATGCGGCTTATCTTCCTGACTAAATTGATTTTTAATTCCCTAAGAAAATTTTCAATATTGAAATTAAAATTTATAGAGAACATTCCGTTAAACTGTTCTGCATGTTTTAATATGAATTCATATAATCGATTTTCTAAATCTTGTTTATTGATCTCTTCATTGGCGAATGACCGATATAATTTAGTGAAAAAAGTAGAATTGGTAGTAGTAACATTGGTTAACAGGTTCCAATTATGAATCATTTCATTTAATGCGGATTTGAAAGATTCATTCCTGCTTTTTGCAATATTTTTATATAAAGAAATTAATTCTTCGGACTTATCATTAATAAGATATTCCTCTGCTTGAACTGCAGTATATACTGCTCCTCCTCCTACAAAGGGCTCAAAATATCTTTTAAAATTAGTGGGCAGATTGGGAATGATGTACTTTAACTCCTGTTCTTTACCGCCGGCCCATTTTACAATTGGAGAAAGTTTTTTTCTTTTAATTACCCCCAATTGTTCATCCATTTAGTGTATTATTTACACTGTAAAGTTAAGGTAAGCACTTAAACAGAATTAAGGCTATTTTGTATAATCCCCATGATATCCCCATATCACTTTATCAACCAATGCCCTTAATTTATTGCCTTTACCTAACTTTTCTTCCAAAACAGCTGTCTTAATAGGCGTAATATGCGTTTCTATACAATTATTTTACTCTCAGTGTTCCTGTGTGGCAAAGCACATGCAGGAAAAAAGATAAAGGTACTTTTCATTGGTAACAGCCTTACTTATGTAAATGACCTGCCGCTGATGATTGCCAATATGGCGCAATCTACCGGTGATACACTGGTTTATGACAGCTACACTATTGGCGGATACCGTTTCATAGACCATGGTTTTGATACCATGACCGCCAAAAAGATACGATCTGCCAAATGGGATTACGTAGTGCTGCAGGAGCAGAGCCGTATGCCATCGCGCGAGACCAATTATTTTTTTAATACCTCCTATACCTGGGCGCGCAACCTGGATACACTGATACAGGGCCACGACCCTTGTGCAAAAACGATGTTTTATATGACCTGGGGTTATAAAGACGGGGACAGCCTATATTGCTCCATGTACCCATCGTGGCCGCATGTATGCACCTATGAAGGCATGGACAGCATCATCAACCTGCACTACCGGTATTATGCCGATACCGCACTGGCAGGGACCGTTACAGGGTGGCACCCAATTGTTGGTCACCGCAATGCACACGTAACCCCGGCTGGCGCGGTATGGCGCTACATCAGGCAACACCATCCTTCAATTGAACTATACTGGCCAGATGGGGTGCATCCATCGGAAGCAGGCTCTTATGCTGCCGCCTGCGCATTCTATACCACGCTTTTCAGGAAAGACCCTGCTGCTGTACCCTACAGCTACACCCTACCCGCTGCTGATGCCGCCAACATAAGGGCCGCCGCAAAAGCCATTGTTTACGACAGCTCAGTGAAATGGAAGATAGGTATTGAAGACCTGAGGGCACAGTTCACGTATAGCACCAGCGGCAGCACAGCTACATTTGCCAACACCTCGACAGAGGCGCTTAGCTATATGTGGAACTTTGGCGATGGCAGTATTTCTGCAGCAACAGCCCCTGTGCATAGCTATACAGCAACAGGCACATATACCGTAAGGCTTATAGCCTACGATGCCGGCTGCAGCGACACTTCGTACAGCCTGGTGAGTTTATCTGCAACCGGTATAGAAACCCAGCAGGTGCTGCAAGCGTTTACAGTCTCGCCCAATCCTGCTACGAACAGTTTGTCTGTTGTAACAGACGATGCAATGCCCACCACTATTAACATTTACGACGTAACAGGTGCTTTACGGCTACATGCAGCAACACAGGGTAAATCAACAACCCTGCAGATGACACACCTGCCACGCGGGCTGTACATTGTTGAAATAGTAAGTGATAAAACTTACGTGGTGAAAAAAGTGCTGCTGCAATAGAGCATGAACTGTAACGTGCTAAATTTATTTTTTGCCGAACAATATCCTTATCATACCTTTGCATCATGACAACAATAAAACATACTCGATTTAATGATAGCTACCGGTTATTCCCGGCAGGTATGAGTATGTATTAGGTTTACTAAACAGCAATATATATACAGCCCTGCCGGTACACCGGCGGGGCTTTTTGTTTTTGGGTATTCTGGCTGAGATGGTCAAAGCACCGGACTGAAAATCCGGCGATCGCGGTTCGAATCCGCGGGATACCACCGGGTTTTATAGTGTAATGGATAAGCACAACAGATTACGGATCTGTTAGTCAAGGTTCGAGTCCTTGTAAAACCACTTTAACATGGTGAGTGTAGTGTAATGGTTAGCACGGCAGATCGTGGATCTGCAAGCCAGGGTTCGAGTCCCGCTCTCACACTTTGCAGGATACATGCCTGGCGCCGGGCAAGCCTCCTGTAATAAACAACAACCTAAATGAACATTTATGATCACAGGAAATGATTTAACGGCGCTGGGATACAAACCCGGCAAATGGTTCAGGGATGCCCTTGAACACATAAACGGCAACAACCTTGGCGGCGACGATATGAAGCGCTACCTGGAAGAGGTATGCCCGAAATACATAGAACCGCATGCCACACCGCCCGGTTATAATAAAAACATACGTGCGGAGACAGGCGAAGAGCAGGAAAACGTGAACAGCGTTTTCCGGGCGATGGATGGACTGATGCGGACCCCTACCATAGTGGCAGGTGCGGTAATGCCCGATGCATGCCCAACGGGCAGTGAACAAATTCCGGTGGGCGGTGTTGTGGTAGCGAAGAATGCGATACATCCGTCTATGCACAGCGCCGACATCTGCTGCTCGGTGATGGTGACCAACTTTGGCAATGTGTCCCCTGCGGCTGTGCTCAATGCAGCGCATACCGTTACCCACTTTGGCGCCGGTGGCAGGGCGGAATATTCTGTGCTGCCAAAAGAGCTGGAAGAAAAACTGCGTGGCAACAGGTATATGTGTACCGAACGCAGCATGGGATTTGCTACTGCCCACCTTGGCACGCAAGGCGATGGCAACCACTTCCTGTTCGTTGGCAGGTCGAGAGCAACGGGCGAAACCATGATGGTTACCCATCACGGAAGCCGTGGGCTTGGCGCTAACCTTTATACCAAGGGTATGAAAGTAGCAGAGGTCTTTAGGAAGGAGATCTCGCCAAAGACCAGCGACAAGAACGCCTGGATACCGTATGACACCGATGAGGGCAAAGCGTACTGGGAAGCGCTGCAACTGGTAAGGGAATGGACGAAGCTGAACCACGAGACCATTCATGATGCCACTGCGCAGGCATTGGCTTGCATACCACACAACAGGTTCTGGAACGAGCACAACTTTGTTTTCAAAGATGGCGACCTCTTTTATCATGCAAAAGGCGCTACGCCGCTTGATGACAAGTTCGTGCCCGACTCCCATTACGGGTTAAGGTTAGTGCCGCTGAACATGAGCCAACCGGTACTGGTGGTGAAGGGCGAGACAACTGGCAGTAACCTTGGGTTTGCGCCACATGGCGCAGGCAGGAACATCAGCCGTGGGGCGCACAAACGTGCCAATACACACAAAACGGCAGATCAGCTGTTCCACGAAGAAACCGCAGGGCTGGATGTAAGGTTCTTTTCCCGGAACATAGACATTTCTGAATTGCCAAGCGCCTACAAGAATGCAGCAAGCGTGAAACGCCAGATGCAGGAATTTGGGCTGGGCGAAGTTGTGGATGAGATCATGCCATATGGCTGCATTATGGCCGGGGACTGGGAAGCGGATGCCCCCTGGCGTAAGAAGAAGAGGAAGTAACAGGAGGTTGTCTCAAAGATGGGGCAACCTCTTTTATTAAGGTAGCTGGTGGAAAATCCTGGCAATTCATCACTACTTACTGCTTTGCATTGCCTTATAACAGTTCTGGAGGTTCTGCTCTGCCGGCTCAAAACCAGGCTTCGATGCGAGCGCTGCTTCAAAGCAGGGAATGGCCTCCTTATACTTCCCCATTGTTGCGAGGGCGTAGCCCTTATAGTTCAGCAGCATGTGGTCGCCCGGCAAATGTTTCAGTCCACGGTCAAGCACTTTAATTTCAGATACATAGTCTTTCAACTGGTAGTAGCTCTCTGCAGTACCAAGGTAGGCATTCCTGTTAACAGGCTTTGCCTTCATCGATTCGGTGTACACCCTGATAGCTTCGCTATAATTACGCTCCAGCAAAAAAATGTAGCCCTTGCTATTCAGTATATCAAAGTTACCTGGCAATATTTTTAAGGCGGAGTCGGCAATGTGGTGGGCATTGCCATAGTCTTGCAGGGCTATATAAGCATTGGCCAAGTTTACGAAAGCAAACTGATAATCCGGTGTTTGCTGAATGGCTTTTACAAAATATGGAATAGCCTCCCGATGCGCACCCTGAAAGTATAGCATGAAACCTTTGTTGTTGAGTGCCACGGGATCATCCGGAAATTTTTCAACAATGTCGTCAGCCATAGTAAACCCATCGCGCCACACGGCACAACGGGCATTAGATACATATGCACTTACACAGCAAAAAACTACCACTGTAGCGGTAGCTACCTGTTTC
Source organism: Flavipsychrobacter sp. (assembly GCA_021155965.1). Taxonomy (GTDB): domain Bacteria; phylum Bacteroidota; class Bacteroidia; order Chitinophagales; family Chitinophagaceae; genus Nemorincola. Next base: position 92,468 of record JAJNBJ010000025.1, on the reverse strand, counting down.
AGCAATTTAAACCTTTGCCCATCGCGTTGCAATAGCTTATCAAAACCCATTGCTAGTATAAAAAACAAACCTATGTATGAAAGGTAGGTATAGTGGTCGGCCATTATCGATACCCCCTCTGAGATAACCTGCAGCACAAGCACCATATTCACAACAAAGAACAAAAAGCCGAATGCAATAACGCGCCCATGTCTCAAGGTCCGGTACACCAAATAAACCAGTGCTGCCACTGCAACCGGTGCTGCATAAAGTATATAAGGCATGTGCCCATTCACCAGTTTGGGGTAAGGATAAAAAATAGACAGTTTCCATGGCACCACAACTTTTACCAGGTAGCACAGAAAAGCATAACACGCAAACACTAACCGCTGCGGCACACTGTAACGGTGGTGCATCAGCAAACCATCGGCACCCTGTGCTTTTATCGTTACAATACCAATAATAACAGCCAGAACAAAAAACGGAATTTTCTCAATAAGCAGGCGGCGGCTATACTTACGGCCTGTATAGAAATCGACAAGCAACAACACTACGGGGAATGTTACAGCAGCAGGTTTGGATAACAGAGAGAGGACGAACAAGATGAAAACTGTTGCCCACAAGCCGTACTGCCTGCGTTTATCCGGCTGTTCTGCAGCTGTTAAATATTTCAGGTAAACGATGAGCCCGCCCACAAAGAAAATACCATAAAGCACGTCCTTTAATTCAGCCGCCCATATTACGGATTCAGCATGCATGGGGTGTATACCAAAAAGCAGCGCAACAATTGCTGCCACCCATATTCTCCTGCCGCTCAAGTGGTAAGTGAAGAAAAGCACCAGCAGCGTACACAGGATATGGAGCAACAATTGCACAGTATGAAAAAACGCAGCATCCATACCGGCAACATGGTATTCCAGGGCATACACAACCATTGTTACGGGCGTATAGCTGCCCAGGTAGTAATGCGGCTGAAAAAAATAGACAATAGCTTCAGACAGTGGCCTGCTTAAATGGTCATTCTCAAAAATGTAGGCATTATCATCCCAGTTCATAAAACCGTTCTCCCGCACCGGCCAGAAACATACTAATGTAATAATGGCTATGGCTGCAGCTAAGCCCCATAGCAAAACGCTATTAGCCTTCTTCTCAGATGGGCCAGAGGGTTTCACATCATTTTTAAGCTTGTTTTTTGCTGGCATAATTCAGTAACTCAAATATAATCACAGATTTAGAGGATTACACAGATTGCACGGATTTTCCGGGTGATTATACAGAGAAAGCAGCCAGCAAAGTCTGTGGCGAAAAAAGGCAGGCGGACTATTTCAGTCCTATATGCTCATGCACAAGCAACTTTACATCCACAGCGATTTGATAAAAAGAAGATGTTTCATCAAAGGTTGGCATAATAAAATCATGTGGGTAGCGCCCCCTTACTGCAAAGTCTTCAAGATTCAACAGATCAATCCCTTCAAAGGCCGCGTCAAAATCGATACAATTTTTAAGCAGTAGGTCCAGATTATGCGTTTTCGGGAAATCCTGCTTTTTAAACACAAGGTATGCCTTCAAATATTTTTCAACAGCTTGCTGGCAATGAAAACACGCAATATCAAGAATCAAGGGTTGAATATCTATAATTAGTTTCGCTGCAATGAGATCGTGTTCTGCCTTCTGCAGCCATTGCTCCAAATGCCTGATCTCAGACCCTGTCATAATTCTATGGTTTCCATCATGGCATAATGCACAATATGCCCGGTGAGGCCTTTTTTCTCTTCTACCTCACTTTTACTTTGCAGGATCACATCAAAGGGAACATTTAAGGAATAGACGAGCTGCTTCCTGATCTTACTTTCCCAATTCATTTTTTCGCGAGGAGCAAAAGTATCTGGCGTAACGATCAGCAAATCAAAATCACTTTGTTCATCCGCTTTCCCTGTTGCCCTGGACCCAAAAAGGAGTACCCGTGCACCAGGTAAAAAAGAATTCACAATTGATTTAATTGTATCGAGTGTTTTTCTGGAACTCACAATACAAATATACAAAAAATTACTTCTGCAACAGAGTTTTAGAACTGGCAGTATCAAAAAACAAAATCCCGCAAAAAAAAGCGGGATCAAATTCTTAACTTATCAACTATTCACTATCAACTAACTACCCTACCATCTCAGCCGGTATAAGGCGCGTGGCCCATGCATACAGCGAACTGAATTGCTCATCTATCAGATCGTGTGGCAGCGAGAATGGCTCATGCTTTGTAGTGAGGAATATGGTGTACATATTCAGACGCTTGCCAAACTCCATATCGCTAATGCTATTGCCTATCATCACGCTCTTTTTAAAGTCGATATTGGGGAAATCTTCCTGCGCCTGCATGCCCATGCCCACATTTGGCTTGCGGTTATGGTCTTCATCGGTAACTGCGGTGGCAGCGTATATCTTGTCAATTCGGCCGCCATGTTCTGCGATCACAGAACGCATATTCTTATTGATGTCGCGAAGTGCGTCCAGCGTCATGATACCACGGCCTACGCCCCTCTGGTTAGATACTACCACAATATTGCCAAAAACACGGTTCAGTGATCGGAGCGCATCGAGCACGCCGTCGTGGAAAGTAAATTCATCCCATGAGGTAATATATGAACCTACTGATTCTATGTTGATCACACCGTCCCTGTCCAGGAAGAGTGTCCAGTCTTTGTTGAATTCGGGTTTGTTATTTAGGATATTCATTTGATCTGTTTTTAATTACCAGCCAAAACCGGCGTTTTACGATAGGGTTATTTTTTGTTGAACAATTTTTCCTCTACGAGCTGGCAGATGATGTGGCCTATTGTTATGTGCGACTCTTGTATTCGTGGCGTATCGGTACTCGGTACGTTTATCACATGGTCGGCAAGAGGTTTCATTTTACCACCACTCTCTCCTGTAAGTACTACATTAATCATACCAATTTTTTTTGCCACCTCCATTGCTTTGATAATATTAACAGAATTTCCGGATGTACTTAAGCCAATTAATATATCACCCGGCCTTCCCATTCCTTTAACAATTCTGCTATATACCACATCGTACCCATAATCGTTAGCCACTGCAGTCATATACGAAGAATTGCAGTGCAGGGCTTCAGAAGGCAGGGGGTCGCGGTCGGAATAAAACCTGCCGCTGAACTCGGCAGCCAGGTGCTGTGCATCGGCCGCACTGCCGCCATTACCACAGAAAAGCACTTTGTTGCCATTGGCAAAGGCATCGGCAATAATATTGGTCACCTGTTCGATCGTAGCGGTTAAGGTAGCGTCAGAAAGGACTTTCTGCTTTACATCAATGGACGCCTGTATGATGTCTTTTATCTGTTTTTGCATCGTGATTTTGTCAAAAATACATGCTATCGCCTAATATCAAAACAAAATAGGGGTAGTCCGACTAAGTAATGCACACTTATTTAACAAAGTAGAAAAATTTGGCAAGGTTGTTGATATGATAACTTATAATATCACCTCCACAATATTACCTGTAGATTAAATGCGTTTATTGTGTGTGGTGTGGAAAAAGAAATGTTAATATATACCTTTAAGCTACCTTATGAAGAATACCTTAACTACACTCTTTATGTGCCTGCTTTTTATTACCCATGCAGGCGCCCAGAGCTACAAATGGGGGCAACAGATACCCGATGATGAGCGGCCAAGTATCATTTCTGTAAGCTGGGGTGTAATTTCGCCGGTTTTTTTGTTTGCCGGCAATGAATTTGGCGATAAATACAGTTATGGCATCGGGCAATATTCCGGTATAATAAGCCTCTCTTACCAGCATTATATAAGCAAACGGTTCTCAATAGGTATCACATTTGCCTATGAAAACTATAAAGGCAGCTGGCTGGGCTGGGTGCCCGGCGGGCGAACCGGCCATGATGTGGGCATAGGTACTTACAAAAGGCACCTGTTCACTGTAGCGCCGGAGGCGACATTTACCTACCGGACAAAATATAATGGCGTATTCAGAATGTATGGGGGATTAGGCATTGGAATAAGCTACAGCAACGAAGTGGATACTTACAGCGAGGAATACTATAACAGCAAATATGTGAACGGGAAGAACACCCTGGGTGCTGCTATGGAGCTGGATAACAACAAATACCATATAAACGGGCAAATAACAGGCTTAGGTATGAGGTGGGGCAAAAGACTGTGCGCACAACTGGAACTAGGTTTTGGATATAAAGGAGTTGTGAGCACCGGACTTACCTTAAAATTATAGACTATGAAGTATATCGTTCCATTCATTTTGCCCTGGCTGTTTTGCAGTTCCTGCTACCGGGGCCATAAAACTGCTGCACCCTACGTTGCCCCAACGTTCAGGATCACAGCTAATGGCGGTCGTTAACAGATAGCGCTATCACTTTCGCCGTGTGGAATAACACAACCACAGGCATTACACTGTCGTTCACCCTCCTATCAGGAAATCCTGTAAACTACCCCATCAAATGCAGTATTATCGATCTGCCCCATGGCATTACATGCACTAACAACAGCGTTGAGTTTAAACTCAGTCACCAGGTACAATTCCAGATTTCAGTTAATGCGGATACGGGCTACTATACTGCCAACATTAAAGTTTCTACACCAGTGGAAACACGTTTTTACCCAATAAAAATATATGTGCGGCCACCCTTGCCATTACCCGAGCCAATAGACTGCATTACCTGCCTTCTGCGAAACTGGACCTGCCTTGGTTCCTGCGGAGGAGCAGATAGTTGCCACCCGGTTATTGATACCATACCCGGAATGGACCATTGGATTAGCATACACAACATAAACTGCCTTGGAGACAGCGTTGCTGTTACTGCATATGTTGCATGCCCGGATGGAGATATTACGATACCAATACAAACAAGTAATGGCTACACCATTTATGGCGGTAGAAAAGACTTTCCGTGCGGTGACTGGGTTGCCTATACCATACCTGTTACGATCATTCACAACGGCGACACTGCGGCCTGTTTATTCTTTATAAAAGCGTACCGATAGTATATCTGTAAAATAAATAAACTTACTATTGCGCACTTTGGGAATATTGATCTTGATAGTGTTGCATTAGAACACTATCAAATGCGTCATGCCCTACTTTTAAGACGACTGGTGCATAGCCATTTTTCAAGAAAATAATCTTAGCATTAAACTCACCTGCCCCCCTGCGGATCAACCCACTTGATATAGAAAAATGGCCATTTATATCGGTAAAGGCGAGCTTATTATTGTCCCTCATCAGGTCATCACCTCTGGTGGGTGGTTTACATTTCCAGATCGTGTCGGTCTTCTTCAGCACAAGAATCACTTGCGCACGATCGATGGCATGGTGATCTACTTTATCATAAACATGTCCCTCCATGCTTACAGCACCCTCACATGATGCAAGTGTACATAATAATGCGCCGGCAATGATGAGTCGTACAAAACACATGACCGAAAATAAAACATTAATGCTCAAGGGACCTACCTAGCAATCAAATTCACAAAAAAAGCGCACCGAAGTGCGCTTTAAAATATTGATCTAGTTGTTTGTTTAATCTACTACCAGCATTGCATCGCCATAGCTGAAGAAGCGGTATTTTTCTTTGATAGCTGTTTCATATGCTGTCATCATCAGGTCGTAGCCGGCAAAAGCACAAGCCATGATCATCAGGCTGGTCTTAGGCAGGTGGAAGTTGGTAATGAGCGAATCGGCAATAGAGAAATTATATGGTGGATGGATGAAAATATTCGTCCAGCCTTCCTCGGGTTTCAACAACCCTTGTGCAGTAACCGAACTTTCCAGCGCACGCATTGTAGTGGTGCCGATAGAGCAGATATGCCTTTTTTCAACTTTAGCCCTGTTCACGATGTTCGCAGCATAATCATCCACTTTAAAATACTCAGCATCCATTTTATGCTTGGACAGGTCTTCCACCTCTATCGGGCGGAAAGTGCCTAAACCTGTGTGCAGTGTCACTTCAGCAAACTTCACGCCTATTATCTCCAGCCTTTTTATCAACTCACGGCTAAAGTGCATGCCTGCTGTTGGCGCAGCTACCGCACCTTCGTATTTTGCATAAACGGTCTGGTAGCGCTCTTTATCTTCTTCCTCGGGCTTGCGCTTGATGTATTTAGGTAATGGAGTTTCGCCCAAAATATCCAGCATCTTCCTGAACTCCACTTCGTTCCCGTCAAACAAGAAACGGATAGTACGGCCCCGGGAAGTAGTATTGTCTATTACCTCTGCAACCAGTTCATCGTTGTCGCCAAAATATAATTTGTTACCTACACGGATCTTACGTGCAGGATCTACTATCACATCCCACAGATGATTTGGCTTGTTCAGTTCACGCAGAAGGAAAACCTCGATCTTCGCCCCTGTTTTCTCCTTACGACCATACAGGCGCGCCGGAAATACCTTAGTATTATTTACAACCATTACATCCTTGTCGTGAAAGAAACCAAGGATATCTTTGAAAACTTTATGTTCTATTTTGCCAGTTTTACGGTGGATAACCATAAGGCGGCTATCTTCACGTTTTTTGGCCGGATGTTGCGCTATGAGATTTAGTGGTAAGTCAAACTTAAATTGCGACAACTTCATATAAAGGAGCGGAATGTTTTAAAAGGGTGCGAAGATACAAAATGTAATTTAATAGGTTTGCATTTAAATATTTACTATACCATGAATTTCATTAATGAAAATATGTGAACTAAATATTAAAAATTCTATCTAGTGAATTGGCGGTGCCTGCTCATGACCATCCATTGGGAAAATTTCAGTAATTTTAGGGCAAATCAACAAAAAATATGAAAGCATTAAAACTTACACTTTTGTTAGTGGGGTCTGCGGTATACGCGCAAGCGCAAATGCAGACAATGGAAAGCGGCGGCGTTGGAAAAAGTGACGTGGAGAAAGAAATGCTGCGTGGCAGAGTAAAATCGATAGCTGTAACAGGTTTTACGGTAGTTAGAAAGGACGGGAAACTGAAAAAAGGCAGGGAAATACATACGACCACAAAAAAATACAATACGCGGGGCAACGTACTGGAGTCAACATCGACCGAAGGCTATGATACTGTAGAAGACAATTATGTACACATCAAAGCCTTCAGGAACACCTTTAAATATGACAATAATGGCGTATTGGTAGGCCATAACCAGTATAATGGCAATGGCAAACTGGAAGACTCAACCCTATACCAGGTAGACGTGAGGGGCAACAAAGAAGACTGGAACCGGTATAAAAGCGACGGCACCCTGGAATGGAACCACAATACGGAATATGACAACCAGGGCAACCGTATAGAATGGAGCGAATATTACAGGGGTAAACTGAAAAACCGCCATACCTATAAATACGACGATAAAAAGAACATTATTGAAGAGAACTTTTATGACGGCGATGGCCGGATAAAACTGAAAGAAGTATTCAGCTATGACGATAAAGGCAATATGACCCAGGTAATTGATTATAACCAGAACGGCAATTACCAATCACGGTATACTTACAAATATGACAGTAAAGGCAATGTAGTGGAAGAAAAAGCGTTTGACCGAGAGAAATCGACCAAATATAAAATGCTGGTGACCAAGTATGATGCTGAAGACAACCCTATTGAAGTGATCCAGTATGGCGAGAACGGCAAGGTGGTGTACCAGTGCAAACTTGATAAACGCGGCAATCATACGCTGGATGTGACCTATGATAAGAATGGCAAGCTGATAGAAAAGATAACCCAGAAGTATGTGTATGATGAGAAAGGGAATGAGATCGAGAACATCAGGTATGATGCCAAAGGCAAGCCTATTGTAAAGAACAAGTACATATATTCTTACGATACTGAAAAGAACTGGTTCATCAAGTTCTGCTACGAGAACGATAAGGCCACCCGTATCACAGAACGCATTATAGAGTACTATTGATCGGCCACAGGAGCTGCTTACTTCCCGGAATGAGACACTATTTAAGCATTGCTTTTCTTTTGGTGCTATGCGCCATGAAGGGTTATACCCAACCGGTATGGTCGCCGGAGGTGCGTGCGGAAGATGAGGCAAGATGGATGAAAGACAGCCTGAAACTATCTGCTGCCAAACTAAAAAAGGCATACAGCATTTCGCTTACCTACAACCGCCGTATGGATAGTGTAAATAACCTGCGGCATAACGATGCAGGAAAGGATAAACAGGCCCTGACATTAAAAAAGGATGCTGCTATTAAGGCTTTACTGACAAAGGAACAATATAAAAAATATTACAGGAGAGCGCAGAAAATAAGGGAAACTGAGAACAGGCGATATGAAGGCAAGCACCAACCTTATTAGTTAAGGTTAATAGCAGCCGCAAGTGGCAATTTTATCCCTTACGCTCTTTTCCCATTCCAGTTCTTTATCCCTTAGTGTACCGTGTTCGGTTTCCTGGTCAAACCGGGCCTGTTCCTTTCTGCCCTCTTCCCTGCTTTCCTTCAGCATCTCGTCAAGCTTCTGTTCGTAAGTAGTTTTTTGAAAAGTTGTGTTCCTTATGCGGTTGGCAAGTTCGCAGGTAGTGAGTGCGGTAATATCGAAATGCGCCTGCTCGTGCGCCAGCACTGCCTGAGTATGGCCACCTTTTTTAAACCACGAGCCTGCCCTATCGAAATAGGGCGTAATGGTAACATTAACCACTACCTGTCCGTTCCTGACATCTGCAGCAGTCTGAAAACCGGAGCCGCTTAATGTAGCAGCCTGTTCTAACCCGCCTTCCTGTGGCGTAGCCTCGAAATCAGCAACCGACAACGGCCGTGCAGTTGAGTATACGATCGTATTAGGCTTATTGATCGTTCTGCCGATATTCACTGTTACTTCAACCGTAGGCATAGTTGGTATCTTTCCCCTGTTCTGCGCCCACCAGGTATCGAACCTTTTCAGGTCGCTTTCAATGGCTTTTTTTATGAACTCATCCACATACTCCAGCGGATCGCCATCCGCTTCTTTCTGGCCTTTGCTGTTCAGCTCTATCAATTTTTGATCATTTACATAAAAAGCCAGAGTCACTTCCGCATCTGTCTTCCAGCTATAACTTTGCTTTTTAATATTAAAATCGAGTTGCGTAATATGGATAGATATGGCCTGACGGGAAGTGTTTTGTATCACGCCTTTATCAATGAAGTTCTTTATAGCAGCCGATGCACCACCTTGCAGGTTAAGGACATCCTTGCTTATTTTGCCAATACTGTTTTTGTCTTTGCGATCGTCTGTTACATTGGCTATATAATAATTAACAGGAGCAAAGGCTATCCGCTCCTGTTTCAATGCAACAGTCTTAATACCCTGCCCTATTGCGGTGAAAGTAACAAGGCAGGTTAGCATAAGTAATAAGAGGGTTTTCTGCATGCGGTAGCATTTATTGTAGTAAAGATAACGTTATGCAACGAATTGAATTATATGCACAGGTTATCTTAACTTTATATTGCAATATTAGCAGAGATAGAAAATGCAAACAGCCTATATAGTAAGCGGGTACCGCACAGCAGTGACCAAGTCGAAAAAAGGGGGATTTAAATCGTATCGACCAGATGACCTGGCGGTGGATGTGATAAAGGGATTACTGGCAAGCATGCCGCAACTGGACCCTAAGCTGGTGGATGATGTGATAGTAGGCAATGCTGTGCCGGAAGCAGAACAGGGATTGCAAGTGGCCCGTATAATAGCGAACAAGGCCATAGGCGAATGGGCAGCAGGACTTACCATCAACCGCTACTGTGGTTCAGGGCTTGAGGCGATAGCTATAGCCACTGCCAAAATACAGAACGGCATGGCGGATTGCATTATAGCCGGCGGCACAGAAAGTATGAGCCTGGTGCCAACAGCAGGCTGGCGCACAATGCCCAACTATGATTATGCAAAGGCAAATGGCGATTATTATCTAAGCATGGGACTTACGGCGGAGCAGGTAGCTAAAGATTATAACGTATCGCGTGAAGAGCAGGATGCGTTTGCGCTGCGTTCACATCAAAGAGCGCTAAATGCTATAAAAGAAGGTTATTTTAAAGAAGGTATACTACCCATAAAAGTGAAAGAGGTATACCTGAACGAAAAAAATAAAAGAGCGGAGCGGGAATATGTGGTAGATACAGATGAAGGCCCGCGCGCAGATACCACACCTGAAGCATTGGCGAAGCTACCAGCGGTATTTGCGCAGGGCGGCAGTGTAACTGCTGGTAACTCTTCCCAAACATCAGACGGAGCGGCGTTTACTGTGGTGATGAGTGAACAATTGATGAAGCAGTTAGGACTGACCCCCATAGGCAGGCTTGTGAATTGCGCCAGCGCCGGAGTTGACCCACGCATAATGGGCATGGGACCGATAAAAGCTGTGCCCAAAGTGCTGAAACAGGCAGGCATGAGCCTGAACGACATAAATCTTATAGAACTGAACGAAGCTTTTGCATCCCAATCGCTGGCGGTGATACGTGAACTGGGGTTGAACCCGGATATTGTAAATATCAACGGCGGCGCAATCTCTCTCGGCCATCCGCTGGGCTGCACAGGAGCTAAATTAACGATACAAATACTGAGTGACCTGAAACGGCTGAATAAAAAGTATGGGATAGTAACGGCGTGTATAGGTGGGGGGCAGGGAATTGCGGGAGTGATAGAAAGATATTAAAAAGTAACTTATTGGTAATGCCCTTTGCAGGAAAGTACATTTATTGTAGCATCAGTTACCTGGTAAATCAAACGATGTTCATCGGTGATTCTCCTTGACCAAAATCCTTTGAATTTATTTTTGAGCGGTTCGGGTTTACCCTTCCCGTCAAATGGAGTTTTACACGCTTCTTGCAGCAAATCCAAAATCTTTGTGGCCGTTTTGGGATGAACTTTTATCCATTCCTCCAATTCCTCTATAGCATCTGCTTCAAACTTAATTTGTCGCATCTGCTACTTTCTTTCTGTATGTTTTAAAGAAGTTCTCCTGAGTAAAAGTAACAGTGTTCTTATTTTTCCTGAGATTGCTCATCCTCTTAAGTAAAGCATCTACATTGTCCGTTTTTTTGTCGGATATAATAATTTCAATGTCTTTCCCCTTGTACGCCTCCTTAATAGACTTAAGAATAGAAAGATCAAGTTTATCGGCAGACAAATTAATGGTTGTTATCATAACACAATCAATTATTACAAAGATAAGAAATTCTCTCTTATATGCTTTTACCCTAAAATAACTCACCTAAAAGCTACCCTTCTCATTTCACATTCCCCAACTTATCTTTACCCCTCACAATCAATATTTCATGCGTTTACACCAAGTAGTAACGGGGTTATTTTTATTAGGCATACCGTGTATATCTGTTGCCAAAGAAGAGGATAAGAAAAAAGAAGAAAAGAAAAAGTGGGATGTAAATAATCCCGGAGGGCCGGGAAAGGATGTGACCTTTACTACCAATGAGGGCACCTGGATATGCCTGGATGTATCGCCGGATGGAAGGGATATTGCATTCGATATACTTGGGGACATCTACATTATGCCGTCCGGTGGTGGTGAGGCAAAGGCACTGCGTCAGGGATTGGCAATGGAAGTACAGCCACGTTTCAGCCCGGATGGGAAGCGGATACTCTTTACATCGGATGCAGGTGGTGGCGACAACATCTGGGTGATGAACCGTGATGGCAGCAATGCACGGCAAATAACTAAGGAAACCTTCCGTTTATTGAATAACGCGGCGTGGGTGGATGCTAATTATATTGTTGCCAGGAAACATTTTACCTCTACCCGCTCAGCGGGGGCGGGTGAACTGTGGTTGTATAACATAAACGGCGGCAATGGCCTGCAGCTTACCGCAAGGAAAAACGATCAGCAAGACCTTAACGAACCATCAGTATCTGCTGATGGCCGATACATTTATTATAGCGAGGATATGTATCCTGGTGGTTTTTTCCAGTATAACAAAGACCCTAACAACCAGATATTTGCTATTAAGCGTTTTGACCGTGAAAAGGGCATTATCGAAAATGTTACCGGTGGGCCAGGCGGCGCTATGCGCCCGCAGATATCACATAGCGGCAAGCTGCTGGCTTTTATTAAGCGTGTGCGCACAAAAACTGTTCTTTACCTGCGCGATATAGAAACGGGCGAAGAATGGCCTATTTATGATAAGCTCTGCAAAGACCAGTCGGAAGCATGGACCATTTTTGGCTCTTATACCGGCTTTAACTGGACACCTGACGATAAGAATATTGTGATATGGGCGGGTGGTAAAATAATGAAAGTAGATGCTACCAGGCAGAACGCAGCAAGTGAAATACCTTTTACCTGCAATGTGAAACAGCACATAACTGATGCAGTGCGCTTTAAACAAGATTTGAACCGGGACCAGTTCAATGTGAATGTGATCCGACATGCAGTTACATCGCCCGATGGGAAATGGCTGGTGTTTAGTGCGCTGGGGCATATCTACAAAAAGAAGTTGCCGGATGGCAAACCGGAACGTATTACCACTAGTAGAGAATTTGAGTTTGAACCTGCTTTTTCGCCGGATGGTAACTCTCTCGTGTTTATAACGTGGAATGATGAAACAAAGGGCAGCATCGTAGCAATGGGATTCGGCAATAACGCTTCTTCTTCTAAAATAACTGCAAGTAAGGGCATTTACCGCTCGCCATCATTCTCGCCCGATGGCAAGTGGCTGGTGTTCAGCAAAGAAGGCAATGATAATGTACTGGGCAACTCCTACACGCCGAAACCCGGTATTTATGTGATGCCTGTTACCGGCGGCAAGGAAGAACTGGTTACTGATAAAGGTGAATACCCAAAGTTTGATAATACAGGCAAGCGCATCTATTACCAGGTAGGCGGCAATACGATGGGCGCTTTGGACAAAACATTCCGCAGTTGCAAACTGGACGGCAGCGACGACCGTACCATCTTTAAAGGAAAGTACACCAACCAGTTCACAATTTCGCCTGATGGTAACTGGGTAGCCTTTGTTGACCTGCATTCGGTATATGTAGCGCCATTTGCGCACACGGGCAAGGAAATAAACCTGAGCAGCGACTCTACCGATTTCCCGGTACGGAAAGTATCCCAGGATGCCGGAATTAACCTTCATTGGAGCAGTGACAACAAGCAGCTGCATTATACACTGGGCGACCAGTATTATAGTATAAACCTCGATGAGCGTTTCGGTTTCATCAGCGGCAAGCCTGATTCATTGTTCAAATTACCGGAACATGGCATCAGCGTAGGGCTTACTGCTAAGACTGACAAACCAAAAGGCTCCATAGCACTGACCAACGCACGTATTATAACCATGAATGGCGATGAGGTGATAGAGAACGGAACAATAGTAATAGAAGACAACGTTATTAAGTCAGTAGGTAAGAGCGGTGAAGTGAGCCTGCCTAAGGGAGTAAAAACAATGGATTGCAGCGGCAAGACCATCATGCCCGGCTTTATAGATGCCCATGCGCACGTAGGACATTTCAGGCAAGGCATAACGCCTAACCAACACTGGCCTTATTTTGCTAACCTTGCCTATGGCGTTACTACCACTCATGACCCATCGGCCCAAAGCGAGATGGTATTTGCACAAAGCGAACTGGTGAAAGCCGGAATAATGGTGGGCCCAAGGGTATTTTCCACCGGCACTATATTGTATGGCGCTGATGGCGATTTTAAAGCGGTGATCAACACGCTGGACGATGCTAAGAGTGCGCTGCGCCGCACTAAGGCTTATGGTGCGTTTAGTGTGAAGAGCTATAACCAGCCCCGCCGCGACCAGCGCCAGATGGTGATAGAAGCGGCCCGTGAACTGAAGATGGAGGTAGTACCGGAAGGTGGCTCACATTACCTGCACAATATAAGTATGGTGATGGACGGGCATACTACCGTAGAGCACAATATACCTGTAGCACCATTGTATAATGATGTGGTACAACTCTGGAAAAATTCGCAAACGGCGAACACCCCTACCCTTATTGTTTGCTACGGCGCACAAAGCGGGGAGAATTATTGGTACCAGCACACCAATGTATGGGAAAAAGAGCGCTTGCTGAAATACACGCCCCGTGCCGTAATAGACCCTCGCAGCCGCCACCGCACCATGGCACCGGAAGAGGAGTACGAAAACGGGCATATGCTGGTATCGCGCAGCCTGAAAAAGCTTACCGATGCAGGTGTAAAAATAAACATGGGCGCACACGGGCAGATACAGGGCATAGGCGCACATTGGGAAATATGGATGATGGCGCAAGGTGGCATGACGCCTATGGAGGCATTGCGTACGGCGACGCTAAATCCTGCCATCAGCCTTGGGTTTGATAACTGGATAGGTTCCCTGCAACCCGGCAAACTTGCCGACTTGTTGATAATGGATAAGAATCCCCTGGAAGATATTAAGAATACAGAAAGCCTGCGCTACACCATGGTCAACGGGAGGCTGTATGACTGCGAGACCATGAACGAAGTGGGCAACTACGATAACAAACGCGGCAAATTCTACTGGGAGCAAGGAAAACATGGTGAATCCTTCGACTGGCATGAGGGGACTATGGAAGTTGGGGATTAATGGTGTATAGTCAAAAATAAACATTATAAAATCTTTGTTGCTCCTATTATCTTTGGCACGTCTCTAATGGAGATGGACCAATAATAATGCGCACACCACTACTTACTATACCTGAAACTTACAGGCAGCTTATATTCCTGGTGTGCGTAATAGCATGCACTATATTTCTCGATCCACCATTCGCATTGCTTACCGGGCTGGTAATAGCTTTTGTAATTGGCAATCCGTTCATTAAAATAAACAAAAAGGCCACTACCCTGTTGCTGCAGGTATCTGTTGTGTGCCTTGGGTTCAAAATGAATTTTGAGCATGCTATGCAGGCAGGCAAGGAAGGGTTCGTTTTCACTGTAGCGACTATAGGCGTTACACTGCTGGCTGGCTGGATCATTGGCAGGCAACTGAAAATAGACAAGAATACCTCATTACTTATTTCTAACGGTACCGCCATTTGTGGTGGCAGCGCCATTGCAGCAGTTGCACCTGTAATAAAAGCCAATGATGAACAGATAAGCGTATCGCTGGGCACAGTGTTCATACTTAACTCTATAGCCCTGTTCATCTTCCCGGTGTTGGGCAATTATTTAAACCTTACCGACCAACAATTCGGCACGTGGTGCGCCATTGCGATACACGACACCAGTTCGGTGGTGGGAGCCGCCAGCAAGTATAGCGAGGAAGCATTGAAAATAGCTACCACCATTAAACTGGAGCGCGCATTATGGATCATCCCGCTTACGCTCATAATAGCGTACTTTCAAAAGAACACGGGTAAGATCAAAATACCCTATTTCATTTTCTACTTTATCATTGCTATTCTTATCTCTACCTATCTACCACTCCATTTCCCTGTATTAAATAACAACATTGGTGAACACTCACTATTCCAGTGGGCTTATCTTTTCGGACGGAAGGGTTTGGTGGTAACACTCTTTCTCATCGGTTCGGGCCTGTCGTTGAATACGCTGAAACAGGTGGGCTGGCGGCCGATATTACAGGGTGTGCTGCTATGGATAATTATTGGCGGAACGTCGTTGTTCGTAATTAAAGGACTGATCTAATTAAAAATGCGACAAAGTGTTCCACATTATCGCATTCCATCACATTCTTGCCACATTAAATTTCTGACTCTACCTTGTAAAGCGTGCGTACAGAACTCTCACATAATGGGACAAACTTTTGGTATAGTTCCCCGACCTTTGTTTTGGTCATCCATTGGTAATTCTTAAATCCAAGATGGATAAAATCGCGTATCTCAATTTCCAGAACAAGCGTATATGCTGGTCCGGTGAGGTCTGTAAGCACCCGAACATGTAACTTATCAGGTGCGTTTTTGAATTCTGTAAGTATCTCATTCCATAATGCAAGCGCATCCTTCATTTTTCCAAACTTGATGCGGAATTCGTTGCGTTCTATCATCATAATCTTTGAATTTTACGAATACAAAATAGTAATTTCTCGCAAAGGCGCAAAAGCGTACCAAATTAAGCCAATAAGTAGCTACCTCCGTCCCGGCATCATTCCGGGCATACCCATGCCCATGCCCATGCCGCCGCCTTTCATTTTATTCATCATGCCCATCATCTGCTTCATCTGTTCGAACTGTTTCATGAAGGCGTTTACCTCGTTAATGTCTTTACCGCAACCTTTAGCAATACGCTTACGGCGGCTGCCATCAATAACATCAGGGTTAGCACGCTCAAAAGGTGTCATCGAGTTAATTATAGCTTCAATACCTTTAAACGCATCGTCTGAAATGTCTATGTCTTTTATTGCTTTGCCCACACCCGGTATCATTGCCAGCAGGTCCTTAATGTTACCCATTTTCTTTATCTGCTGCAATTGTTCTTTAAAATCTTCGAAGTCGAATTTGTTGGCGCGTATCTTTTTTTCCAGCTTCTTTGCCTGCACCTCATCAAACTGTGCCTGGGCACGCTCCACCAATGTGGTAATATCGCCCATGCCCAGGATACGCTGTGCCATACGTTCAGGATAGAACACATCGAGCGCATCCAGCTTCTCGCCCATGCTCACAAACTTGATGGGCTTGTCGACCGTGTACTTAATAGAGAGCGCGGCACCACCACGCGTATCACCATCCAGCTTGGTGAGCACCACACCGGTAAAATCGAGGCGGTCGTTGAAAGCCTTGGCAGTGTTCACCGCATCCTGGCCTGTCATTGAATCAACAACGAACAGAATTTCGTCGGGCTTTACAGCAGATTTGATGTTCGCTACTTCCTGCATCATCACCTCATCTATTGCAAGGCGGCCCGCAGTATCTATGATAACAACATTGTGGTTATTCTGTTTGGCATGGGCTATTGCGTTATTGGCAATAGATACTGCATCTTTATTCTCCTGCTCAATAAATACAGGCACTTTTATCTGCTCACCCAGCACACGGAGCTGCTCCATAGCCGCAGGGCGGTAAATGTCTGCTGCAACCAACAACGGATGACGGCCTTTTTTAGTCTTGAGGAAATTAGCCAGCTTGCCCGAGAATGTAGTTTTACCTGAACCTTGCAAACCTGCAATAAGAATAATGGTAGGCTTGCCTAACAGGCTCAGCTCTTCTTCCCTGCCACCCATCAGTTCTGCCAGTTCGTCCTTCACTATCTTCACCATCAACTGGCCGGGGCTAACTGATGTAAGCACCTTCTCGCCCATTGCCTTGTCTTTTACCTTATCGGTAAATTCTTTGGCAATTTTATAGTTCACATCCGCATCTACCAGGGCACGGCGTATCTCTTTTACCGTGGTAGCTACGTTTATCTCATTTATCCTGCCTTCGCCTTTTAGCTGCTTAAACGCGGATTCTAACCGCTCACTTAAATTATCAAACATTTTCTTATTAGTATAAAGTCGAAAGTATAAAGTAAAAAGTTACCCGATCTACATAAAATGGAGTGCGAAGTTAACTGAAAAAATAAAAAGTATCTTTTTTTGCGGTTTCTTTTGCTCATTTTTTCTATTTTTTTTGTAACAACAACCATATGTATAAGCCATTGACCCTAATTATTTTTTACATTTATTTTTGCGCACTATTTGCGCATATTTTGCACAGTTTTTGATTGATTATCAATAAGGCCCTGATTTATAAATTTTAAACTGCAAAAGCGCAGAGACATGTGGTCTGATTGCTGCCAGAGAAGTCTTAGCTTTTGAATCAATACCCGTTAATCCATCGCGAGCAGAACATCCCCCGGTCTGCGACCACCCCCTTCGCCCCCGCACACACCTGCTCGGCAAGGGGGAATACGCATCTTTATATTTATATTTCAGCATCGGCAATATACTTGTCATTTTCTTTATGATTGTGATGCAACCAAATTGATTCTCAGGATGAAGCGGGTTGTAACCCCTCCTTCGCTGAAAAAGCTCCGGCGGGCGAGTGTGTAAAGTTCTGTATGATCTTTTTGCGAAAAAAATTAAAAAACCATGACGGTACAGTTTTCTGTACCTTGACGGTACCAATTCAGTACCGTCAAGGAAAATAGTTTCCGCTGTGGGCAAGCGCTGTGGGTGATCCAGGGGTGTTTATAGAGGGGTGATTTTTTTTTTGAATCACGATCGGGCAGATCTTGCTATTGCCGGTCGCAGACCTGCTTTTGATTTGGGATTTAAGTCTTGAAGACTTAAACCAGATTGGGATTGGGATTGGGTCTAAAACCTCATTCAATCAGCAGTCATGGTTCGGCGGCTCACCATGAGTTCTTTTATTTAGCTGATTGTGAAATTATTTTTTAGACTTTATGTAAAATAATAAAAAATCACGTAGCGAATAGTTGCACCCACTACGGGGTGCGTGTGGTGGGGCAATTTTACCCCTGGTTTCACCAGGGGCTACAAACATTTTACCCCTACTGACAATGTCATTGATGTAAGGACTTCCCAAATTTTCCAACTACATTCGCCACTCCGGGGCCGGCCTTCTGTATCTGTTTTCCGCCAGTTTCACTGGCAGTTACTAACGTTTAAGTCCTACCGACTTAAATGACCATAAAAAACCGGCATTGAAATTTTCACGCAAAGGCGCAAAGGATACGCAAAGCACGCAAAGTCCATGCCGTTTTTTAATGTTTAAATGGTTTTAGAGATTGCCCGGAGGGGTAATGACATGTAGTGTTCGCAACAGTGTATTATTGTCGTTTATTTATGATTGTGGTGGAACCAAATTGATTCTCACAATGAGTCCTATTATTTAGCAGATCGTGAAACTATTTTTTAGAATGCGGCAAATTCTCTCGCAGTATTATATTTCACATTAAAAAATACTTCGACTTTCCTAACATATTACCTATCTTTTACGCCTATCCTATAGAAGTTATATTAATTAACACTTAAACACACTTACCTTATGAAGCAATTCTGCATTCTAGCCATAGCGCTATTGTTTTCCCTTTCTTCTTTTGCTGTTGTAGACCCCATAGTTGGCCCAACCAGTGTTTGTGCAGGCGGCACTGTTACACTTACCGATGCCACCCCCGGTGGCACGTGGACAAGCAGTAACACCGCAATAGCAACCATTAATAGTGCAACAGGCAGTGTTTCAGGTGTAGGTGCGGGCACAGTAACCATTACCTACATTGTTGGCATCGAGTATGCGACAGCTACCATTATAGTGAATGCTTTGCCTCCTGCAAGCGCGGTAACGGGCGGCGGCAGCTATTGCGCAGGAGGAAGCGGCGTGAATATTGGATGCAATATCTCTTACGTTGGAATAGAATACCAATTGCGTCATGCCGGTATAAACATAGGTGTGCCACTTCCAGGCACCGGTTCTGCAATAACTTTTGGGTTGCTTACATCTACCGGAAACTATACCGTAATGGCATATAGCCCTCTTACCGGTTGTTCGAGTACCATGACCGGCTCTGTAAATGTGTCTGTTAACTCACTGCCCACTGCTTATACCTTGAGCGCAGGAGGCGGCGGCTGTACAGGAAGCAGTATAACACTTTCAGGATCGGATATTGGTGCCACCTACCACTTGTACAGGGGAGCGGCACTAGTGGGAATGCCCATGACAGGACTTGGCACGGTTCTTAATTTTGGCCCTCAAACTGCTGGCATATATACCGCTGTAGGCACAAACACCACAACAGGATGCACAAGATCAATGCTTGGCAGCACAACTTTAAACCCCACCCCTGCAATAAGCGGCCCTTCTGCTGTATGCGTAGGTTCTGATATTACCTTAACAGGCACAGGCACATGGAGCAGCAGTAACCCGGCAATATGCACAGTAAACCCAACATCCGGTGTTGTAACAGGCATGTCTCTGGGTGTAGCCACTATAACTACTTCAGGAGGGTGCGTGGCTATTAAAACAGTAACGGTGTCCACTACCCCAACAGCTATTGCAGGCCCTTCCAGTTTATGCACAGGCTCAACAATTTTATTAAACAATGCTGTTGCCGGTGGTGTGTGGACCAGCAGCAATGTGGCTATAGCTACTGTTGGTTCGGCAAGCGGTATGGTGACAAGCGTATCTGCCGGCACCGCTACTATTACTTACTCGCTGGGGACAGGTTGTAATGTAACGAAAGTGGTTACGGCTAATTCCTTGCCATTACCAATAACCGGAACAGGATTGGTTTGTACAGGCCACACAACAACTCTTACATGCGCCTCTACTGGTGGCATATGGAGCAGTAGTTCTGCATCTTTCACAATTGGTTCAAGTACAGGAATTGTTACAGGAGTAGCCACGGGTACCGGTATGGTAACTTATACAATGGGCACCGGCTGCAATAGCGCAAGGGTTATCACTGTTAACCCTTTGCCTATAATTATCGGTTCTCCTTCCGTATGCGTGGGCAATTCCATACATATGTTTGGCTCCCCAAGTGGAGGTATATGGAGCTGCACGCCCGTCGCCACTGCTACCATTAACCCCTCGGCAGGCATTATTTTTGGTGCTTCTTCAGGTACTGCTTACATTAGTTATACCCTTTCATCAACAGGTTGCCAACGTACCCAAACAGTAAACGTCATCCCCGCCACCTGCACCGGCACACCAAGCGGCGGAACTACAACTCCGAATGCGTCAACTATATGCTATGACGACACCATGACCCTCAGCCTTTCAGGTGCAACTTTGGGCTGCGCCATTACTTACCAATGGCAAAACTCTACGGATGGCACTACTTTTGCAGATATTGCCGGGGCCACAAGCACCTCGTACTCAAGCCGCCTCACCAACCCGCAATACTTCCGGTGCAAGGTAACTTGCCCTACCACAAGCCTGTACGACTATTCCACCACCCAATTTGTCAATGTGCGCGCAACCATCGCATCCCATAGCGTTATAACCCCTGATGCTGCATGCACTAACCCTGACTTTTACATCAGCGCCTGCGGCTTCTCCCCATCATTCAACGTAACCACCTGGTTTGGTGATGGCACTTCGGTAAATACACCATTAACAGCATCATGGATATATGACGCGCATGTGCCCCACTCCTACAGTGCGCCGGGAACTTATAACATCAAGCAGGTGCTGTATATGGGGACCGTGCCGCAGGACTCAATCACATTTTCGCACGAACACAGGCATTGCCGCACTTTGCCGGTTAAATTCTATGTAGATGCCAACAACAACTGTACATTCGATGCCGGTGATAAACAAATGACGATGGCTGTAAAGGTTGTAATAGACTCGAATGGCGTACCCGTGGATACCATAAGCACTACCAGCGGGTTTTATTATAAGGCATTCGGCCCTGCAGGCACCATATATACCTACAGGATAGAATCCCACCCTGCCGGAATGACCCCGACCTGCCCTGTGGGCGGTACACTGAGCGAGACAATACTTGCAACAGTAAATATCTACGATACGAAATATATAGGCTTTGGCTGCGCATCAGGAACCGGCAGCTCGTTTGATCTTGTACAACACACAAGCTTAAAAGTTGGCAGGCATGCACAGCAGGGTACTATTACAGTTTCCAATACATTCTGTACTGCACAAGATGCAGTTGTGACTTTACACCACGACCGGAGGTACCGCTATTACTCCCATTACCCTACACGGCCAACCCCCATTTCTTACACTGATTCAACAATTACCTGGCTGCTTGCCAACATATCATCCGGCGGCACAGCAACTGCAGTTATCAACTACTGGCTTGAAACACCAAGCGGCTTCAGTTTCTGGCTGATACCTGGGGAGACAGTGCGCTCGACATATGTGACCTTGGCGCCTGCAGGCGAGATAGATACCAATAATAATGTACGCACCCGTAAAGACACAGTAAAATCTTCATGGGACCCCAACGATATAGCGGTATCTCCCGAAGGCTATGTGCTGCCCTGCACCAAACTGCAGTACACCATACGATTTGAAAACACCGGGAACGATACAGCCCATAACATCCATGTAATGGACACCCTGTCCAACGACCTGGACATCAACACCCTGGAAATAGAAGTAGCTACGGCAGCCATGAATATTGCCCTTATTAAAGACGGCCCCTACCAGATCGCGAAATTCGACTTCCCTGGCATTAAGCTCCTGGACAGCAGCCACCATGGCCAATGCCAGGGCATGATCATCTACAACATCAAGACCAAACCCGGCATTGCAGATGGCACGATAATACCCAACACCGCTGCCATTTATTTTGATGACAACGAACCGGTGATAACCAATACTGCCCAGAACGTTACCGGCATTGCGCCGATAACCGGCCCCGATAACCTTTGTCTATCCTCAACAACATGGCTTGACAACGGCACAACCGGCGGCATATGGAGCAGCGCCAATACGGGCATAGCAACCATTGGCTCGTCTACCGGCATGGTAACAGGCAGCACAGCCGGAACTGTTGCCATTTCTTACACTGCCGGCAACGAATGCGGCAGCAGGAGTGCAACCACTACAATTTCAGTTAATACAACACCCGCCCCCATCACCGGCACAGCGGGCGTTTGCCTGGGTGTTGATGCACCATTCGGCAGCACCACCACGGGTGGCACCTGGAGCATCAGCAACCCAACTGCGGCAACAATAAATGCATCTACAGGGCTTGTTTCAGGGCTTACGGCAGACACTGCCACTATCACCTATACACTGACCGGTAGCTGCCAAACAACCAGGGTAATAACTATTAACACATCTCCTGCTATAATAACAGGCACAGATGCGCTTTGCAATGGCACAACAACTACATTGTCGGATGTTACCCCTTCCGGCACATGGAGCAGCAGCAATACGACGGTTGCCACTGTAAATTCCTCCGGCATGATAACGACAGGCAGTGCAGGTGTTGCAGCTATTGCCTATACACTAGCTAACGGATGCAGCGCTGCGCATACGATAACTGTTTTCGCTACACCAGCAGCCATATCAGGCACTCCCATACTGTGCAGTGGCACATCAACTACCCTCACAGATGCCACTGCTGCCGGCACATGGAGCAGCAGCAATACATCTGTTGCTACAATAAATGCATCATCAGGCCTGGTGAATGGCATAGCAGGTGGGATAACAACGATCACTTACGCCATAACAGCCGGCGCTACCACCTGTGCTACCACGAGAATTATCACCGTTAACCCTTCCCCATCACCAGTTCTGGGCACAGCATCTTTGTGCAGTGGAACAACTGCAACCTTAACAAACGGCACCGGGGCTGGCACATGGGCCAGCAGCAATCCGGCGGTTGCCAATATAGGCGCTGCCACCGGCGTGGTTATTGGCGGGTCTGCCGGTGTCTCTGTTATTTCTTATACGCTCAGTACTGGCTGCAATGCCACCAGGGCCATCATTGTCCACCCAACGCCAGCGCCAATATCAGGCAGCAGCGCCATATGCAATGGAACTACAACAACACTTACCAGCACCACACCATCGGGCACATGGTCGGCAGGCTCTTCGGTGGCCACGATAGATGCATCAGGCGTGCTTACTGCCGCTTCGGTGGGCACAGTTAATATTACTTATGCACTCGGCACAAGCTGCAGTGTCTCAAAAACCATTACCATTAACCCGCTACCAGCATCTATTACCGGGACAGACGCCCTATGCAGCGGCGCATATGCCATCTATACCAATGGCACACCTGCCGGCACGTGGTCGGCAGGAGGATCCCCACTGGTTTCAATTGGCGCTACCACGGGCTATGTAACCGGTATTGCGGCGGGCGTTGCCAGCATAACCTATACACTGGGCACAGGTTGCAAGGTTGTTAAACCGGTAACTGTAAATGCAACACCGGCGCCTATAACAGGTGCAGGCCCTCTTTGCAGCGGGAATACAGCTACCTTATCTGATGCAACTACCGGCGGAGCATGGCATAGCAGCAGCACATCAGTGGCCACAATCAATGCAACTTCAGGTTTGCTTACCGGTATCACCGGCGGGGTAACAACTATTACCTACTTAATGAGTACGGGCTGCTCTTCAACAGCAATTGTTACCATACACCCAACACCCACTCCTATTGCGGGCGCAGGCTCGGTGTGCGAAGGCACAACCACAACCCTGACCGATGCCGTGCCGGGAGGCACATGGTCTGGCAGCAGTTCTGTTGCCTCTGTTGGCGCTGCCTCCGGTATTGTTACCGGCATAGCACCAGGAACCGTAAGCATTACCTACGCAACAGGTTTGGGATGTACAGTAACTAAACTCCTAACAGTTAACCCGCAACCATCTGTATTCAGCACCACCGGTGGCGGTGCGTATTGCTCGGGAGATGCGGGCGCGCTCATCGGGCTCAGTAACTCTGCTGCTGGCGTGAATTATTTTGTTTATCGCGGGTCGACAGCAACAGGGCCTTTTGCAGGCACAGGAACAGCTTTGAGCTTTGGCTATCATACAATTGCAGGCACTTATACGATATCTGCGGTCAATACAACGACCGCGTGTCAGAAAAATATGCCCGACAGTGCAGTGGTGACGATCACCCCTTCTGTAACCCCATCGGTAAGTATGCTCACCGTTCCCGGCATTGATATTTGCGAGGGCATACCGGTGAATTTCAGCTCAACGTCTATAAACGGCGGAGCTATCCCGGCCTACCAGTGGATCATCAATGGCCTCCCGGTTGCTACAAGCAGCACGTATACTTTCTATCCCGCAAATGGCGACGTTGTAAAAGTAAAACTCACCAGCAATGCCACCTGCGCACGCCCTGATACTGCAATCGCAACCGTAGCAATGACCGTACATAAAAATGGCCCGCTTACTGTTTCTGTTAACGCATCGCCCGGCCTGTATGTAGCGGTAGGCGAAACAGTTACTTTCACTGCGAATGTGCCTGCGGGAAGTACGGCAATATCCTATCAATGGCTGATAAATGGCATTCCTGTTCCCGGCGCTACAAATTCTACCTACATAACGAATGTATTATTTCACGGAGATATTGTTACCTGTGAAGTTGATGATAACGGCCCATGCACAACAGATGGCTCATCATCTGTAACGGTAACGTTGAATACGGTTGGTATCACACCAATACCTGGCAATGGCCTGGTCAATATCTACCCTAACCCTAACAAAGGTTCGTTCAGCATAAAAGGCTTCCTACCCGGCATTGACAACGAAGAAGTGGCCATCCGGGTAACAGATGTGCTGGGCAGAGTGGTTCACCAGGAAAACATCGTAGCAGTTAACGGGAATATTGATGCCGCTATTACAATGGGCAATACAATTGCGGGTGGCGTATATGTATTGAGCCTGCAGTCAGGGCAACAAAAAACAAATACACATTTTATAGTGGAGAAATAATATCTATTTCTCCACTAACTTCTTAACATCTGTTCATTTCTGCAGTTTCCGTCATTTTATGCTGGCCTCCATCGGTATGCTCTTACCCCTCATGCCTGCCTTTATGTTCCCCAATTGGGGAACATAAAGGCAGGCATGAAAATTATACTGAAACCAGCATTGTTAACAATGAAAAAAACTGTAAAAGAATGAACAACACAGCAACGATCAACGAACATGCCACAGAAGTGATCAACGACCTGGTAAAGATCAACAACGACCGTATTGAGGGTTATGAAACTGCCATTAAAGAAACAAAAGATGGCGATAGCGACCTCAGGTCATTATTCCAGTCGATGAAGCAGGACAGCATGCAGCTAAAGCAGGAATTGGCTAACGTACTGGCCAGGTATGGCGAAGACCCGACAAAAGGCACCCGTGCAGATGGTAAAATATACCGCGCATGGATGGACGTAAAAGCCACATTCTCAGGCAATAGCCGCAAAGCTGTATTAGAAAACTGTGAATATGGAGAAGACGCAGCCCAAAAGGCATATAAAAATGCTATATCAGACAATGATCTTCCATCAGAGGTAAGGACTATTATCGTCAGCCAGCAAAGCATATTAAAAGCCGATCATGATAAAATACGCCAATTAAGGGATGCTGAATAACCAGATGTAGCCATTTTGTCTTATTTTATTTATTCAATCAGCCAAAATGTCCTCTTTTTAGCATTGGTATTTAGTTTGTACATAACACTTTGAAACAAAAAAAACGAAAAGCTATGTACACTAAAAGAAACTATGCAGTAATGCCCCGCACCATAAGCGGATTTTTGGATGATGTTTTCCAGAATGGCTGGAGCCAGCTAAACGAAGAAGTGAGTGCTTACACCGCCCCTGTGAATATACAGGAGACAGATAAAAGCTATGAGCTTCATATAGTAGCAGCCGGTTATAAAAAGGAAGACTTTAAGCTGAACCTGGAAAAGAATATGCTGCAGGTATCTGTAGAACAGAAAGAAGACAGCAAAGAAGGCCAGGAAGGTAAATGGATCCGTAACGAATACCGCAGGCGGTCGTTCAAAAGGAGCTTTACGCTGAATGAAAAAGTAGATACTGCAAAAATAGCTGCTAAGTATGCCGATGGCATATTGGTAGTAACGCTTCCAAAAAAAGAAGTAAGTGAGCCAACTGCTCATGAAATAACGGTGAACTAAGAGGGCGCAAACAATAAAAAGGATGTGGAGTTGTGGAGTGGAAAAGTAATGGCGGTGCTAATGCACCGCCTTACTATTTCTACAATAAAAACTACAAAACCTGTAAG
This sequence comes from Flavipsychrobacter sp., assembly GCA_021155965.1. Lineage (GTDB taxonomy): Bacteria > Bacteroidota > Bacteroidia > Chitinophagales > Chitinophagaceae > Nemorincola. The sequence goes on along the minus strand of JAJNBJ010000025.1, from coordinate 65,896 downwards.
CCGGATTCTGTACCGATCGCTCGGTGGCTATCATTTGTCTGGGATGCTGCTCACGCAACACCTCTGGCTGCCAACCCACGGATTCCGGCGAGCCGCCGTCAAACACCCGCTTATTTGGCATTACAGCACGCAAGGTTTACCCCTATTCATTGTTGCCAATGAATACCGTAGTCTCTTACACTACATTTTCACCCTTACCCCGATAAATCGTGGCGGTTATTTTCTGTGGCACTGTCTGTCCCCGATTGCCCGGAGCCTACCCGTTAGGTAGTGCGCTGCCCTATGCTGTCCGGACTTTCCTCCCCGATCTAAATCGAAGCGATAACCCGGTTTTGTAGCATTGCAAAATTACAAAATATATCAATCAGTCCACAGTTCGATTAATCAATATATCTTTATACGATGACAATTAGGAAGATCACCGCTTTATTAGTTTGTTTAACAACGCTTATCCCCAGTTTGCTATCCTTTGCACAACAAAAATCATTACCTAAATCTTCCCCTAAAGCACAAAACAAAACCCAAACAAGGTCCCAAAAAAAAGTTATAACTAATGATAAATCCCTGCTTTGGCGCGTTAAGGGCAAGGGACTTGTTAAACCCTCCTATTTATTTGGGACTATTCACAGAATTTGTCCTGAAGATTTCCTTTGGACCATTAAAATGGAGGAAAACTTTCAAAAAAGTGAGAAAGTCTGTTTTGAAATGGACCTGGATGATACAACTGTTATGACAGAGATCACCACTGGGCTTATGTCAAATAATGGAAAAAAACTTAGTGAAACCCTTACGCAAGAACAGTACAATATCTTTGAGAAATTTATTCAGGACAGCCTCGGACTGGAAATGAGTTTTTTTGACCAGATAAAACCAGCAGCAATACCAGGGATGATAATAATTTCTGCAGGAGGTTGTGAGCATCCTATTTCTTATGAAAACCGCCTGACGAGCTTCGCAAAAACAAGTAACAAAGAGATTCTTGGGCTCGAAACACCAAAGGAGCAACTGGAATTGCTGGATCAAATACCTATAGACTCGGTTATAAGTCAATTAATGTATACAATACAAAACAATACAGAAGACACCGTGGATTTCAAGGAAATGATGAAAGCCTACAAAGACCAGGACTTGCCTAAATTAAGTAAAATGATGTCTTCAATAGAAGAACCTGGTATTGACATGAACGCTTTTTTAGTGAACCGTAACAAAAAATGGATACCAAGGATGACAAATAAAATGAATGCTAATTCCATTTTTTTTGCAGTTGGCGCGGGCCACCTGTATGGCAAGAATGGTGTTATATCGCTGCTTAGAAAGGACGGCTATACTGTAGAGCCACTTAAATAATTACGGCACCAATGCTGAATCTATTAGTGCGATTGCATTAACTGCATTGTATACAGATTTACCCGTTGCAACATCTGCATAAACAGACTTATCATCTACCACATAGCTGTAGGCTGCAAAATAGGCTTTCGCATCGCTGGCCATGCCTGCATTTGTCAAGTCTTGCTGAGGTATTAACAGATTCACCTTTGCTGCACCAGCAGGTATTGCAACAATATACCTAAGCAAATAATTTGTAGTAGCATTGCCAACAGCAGGATTGTTATTGACAAATATGATACAATTCCGTGCTCTTGTATCCGGAATTACTTGCAGTGTTAAAGAATCATACAAACCCAAAATTCCAGCATCAGCTTTAAACGATGTAATAAATGAATCCGGAATGGCTGACAGTTTTATATTCTGGTTCAGCGTGCCCAATACAAAGCTGATATTGCCGGCAATTGTAGTGGCATAGCCTGTATTAGCTGCTGTAACAGCATAACTCCCTGTTTTCACGTCTTTGAAAATGTAATATCCTGCATTATCAGGATTAACAGGCAGGTTATTAGTTAAAGTGGCAGTTGTGCTGCTTAATGAAAGTGTGGCTGTGGCAAACCCCGATAATACCGGGCTTCCGTATTTATCGTACAGGCTAATATGCCCACTGATGTTACCTGTATATGCCGGCCCGGCGGGCCCGGTTGGGCCGGTTGGGCCAACTTTAGCACAAGAAGCAATAAATAATAAACCTGCAAGGAATATATACGGATATTGAATTTTCTGCATGCCGCAAATTTAGCTAAAACAAATACATCAACCTGAAATTAAAAAGGTTGTTGAACTGTCCGTTATTACCCCAGCCGTAATTGGTTGGTATCCGTTCCGGTGGCCTTATCGAAGTTATTGAGTATTGGAAACGGATGTTTGCATGCAGCCCCTTGTATATCTTTCTGCCTATTCCAAATATATACTCAAGGTCTGTTGAGTTGAATTTTGTCCGCTCCGGATCAATAGCGACTTGCTTGTCAGACAATATCCACTCCTTTGACTTCACCAACAGGGCATAAGATACCCCGGCTTCCAGATCGATGGTGCGTATTATAGCATGGAAGGTGAGGGGCACTTCCATGTAGTTTATATTCATGTAATATTTTGTTACGTAAGTACCGACAAGTGGCGATTCGAGCACAGACTCTCCCCTGCTCCCTTTCTGGGAATATAACAGCTCCATACTTGCACCAAAGGTCTTTGTGAAATGAGCATAAACTACACCTCCGACATTCAAGCCAATTTTATGATAACCATAATAAGTATCCCCATCAACCTGGCTGAAATTAGCCCCAAGCACTGCGCCACCTTCAAATACTTTCGGATCTTCTATATACCAGTTAGATTGTGCACCGGCATAACGTGAAAGAAAAACTGACAATAACAAAAGGGCAAGTTCTTTAAAATACATACTCTTCAAAATTAAGTTTTATGCTTCAGAAATGCTGGCATAATATTACTATGTTATCATAATGATAAGTCTAAGGTTGTTCATATTCCGGTCATATAGCCAGGGTAAATTGCCTGAAATCTCATTAATAACTAAAAAATTAAAAAATCATGGAAAACAAATTCGAAGAAGAAGTATTAACTGCTGTTGCTTCAACAGAACAAGCACAAACAGAACCGGAAGAAGAGCAAACTGAGACCGGGGGCAATTCACTTGAAGATGACGAAACTACTGAAGAAGAAACAGAAACAGGCGATACCGAAGAAGAAACAACTGAAGAACCTGAAGCACAGTAAATGTTACAAGGTATTTACGAAGAGAATGGCTCCACTACGGAGCCGTTCTGCATTACAGCCATTTCTCGTATACCAGTTTGGTAACTACATAGCCTTCGCTTTCCGTAAAAGCACGTGCTCGGGTATTATTTACCCTTACATTAAGGCAAATGCGCCTTATACCTTTCCCAACGTATATCTTTTCCAGTTCGCGGTTCAGCTTCCGGAAAATTCCCTTGCCCCTGTAGTCTTTATGCACAAAACCATCCGAAACACGGAGTTCTTTTCCTAAATACACCTCTATCCTGCTATCATCCTGACCTTCTACATAGCCAAAAATAAACCCTGCAGCAACACCATCAACATAGGCTACCAGGCAGGTGCCATCGCATTCCTCCTGCATTTTTATAATGTGGCGCATGTAGTTATTTTCAATGTCTGACCACGATGCACTTTTATCAAACAGGCTGCGTTCGTGCTGATGCAATTCATGCATCATTGCAGCAACCTCTTTGTAATGCTCGACAACTTGTATTGGCTTTAGATCAACCTGCTTTTCCATATTACCAAAAGTAAAACCTAATGCTGAAAATTGGATAGCTTTTCTATATATTGTGTTTTCATTATGAGGAATAGATTGTTATTAGCACTAGGTTGCACTTTATTAGCCGGCATTAATGCCACAGGCAAAGAACCAGGCACGGGTTCACTGAAAAGAAACCTTGAACTGACCATAGCCCCATATATGGCTACAGTGGGTATTGCCATCACGGACCTTGAGGATAACAGCACGGTATTGGTGAATAACAACCACCGCTACCCTATGCAAAGTGTATATAAATTCCCTTTGGCAATATACATATTGAATTTGGTGGATAAAGGTGAGTTGAAACTGAACCAGGTGGTGCACATTAAAAAGGAACAGCTGGAGAGAGATACATGGGGGCCGCTGGCAAGAGAGAATAAAGATGTAGATGTTAAGTTATCTGAATTGCTGAGGCTCTCGGTATCTGTAAGCGATAATAATGCCTGCGATATATTGTTCAAACTGGCGGGAGGTACTCGTTTTGTTCACCAGTATTATCGCGACCTCGGAATAAACGGAATAGCCATTTCGGCGACTGAAAGTGAGATGCATTCAGCCTGGTCAGCGCAATACAATAATTGGTGTCAGCCTTCTGCTATGCAGGAAATATTGCGGCTGTTTTATGAAGGCAAACTGTTATCTAAAAAAAGTAACGATTACCTGATGAAACTAATGGTAGAAAGTGAAAACTCAACTAGACGGATAAAAGGTGAATTACCAAAGGACGTAGTAGTTGCGCATAAAACAGGAACCTCCAGCATGAATGAAGCAAAAATTATTGCTGCCACCAATGACGTTGGTATCATAACGCTACCAAACGGGCATCACCTTGCAATAGTGGTATATGTATCTGACTATAAAGGTGGTGTCACTACAGGCGAAAACATTATTGCATCGGTTGCCAAATGTGCGTGGGACTATTATACAGCCAAAAAGTAATATAATAAGCCATAACTGCTTTTCTGCATTTTAGGTATCTTAGCACCGAATTTTTGACTTACGACTACTATGCGTGTCCAGCTATTTATTCCTTGTTTTGTTGACCAACTGTATCCTGAAACGGGTATGAATATGGTAAAGGTGCTGGAAAAACTGGGCTGCAATGTAACGTACAACACCAAGCAAACCTGTTGCGGCCAGCCTGCATTTAATGCGGGTTATAGGGAAGAAGCAAAATCCGTGGCAACCAAATTCCTGCAGGATTTTAAGGAGGATGAATATATTGTAGGGCCCAGCGGTTCATGTACGGGATATGTGCGTAATTATTACGATAAACTATTCGCCAACAGCTCAGACCATAACCTTTGCAACCAGGTAAAGGATAATATGTATGAGTTTACCGAATTCCTGACCAAAGTATTGAAGGTGGATAATATAGGCGCCACCCTGCAAGGCAAAGCTACCTACCACGACGCCTGCGGGGCTTTGCGCGAATGTGGTATCAAAGAAGCTCCACGTAAGCTACTGCAACATGTAAACGGCCTGGAGCTGGTGGAGATGAAGGAGTGCGAAACCTGCTGTGGTTTTGGCGGCACATTTGCAGTAAAATTCGAGCCCATCTCCTTAGGTATGGCGCAGGTGAAAGTGAAAAGCGCATTAGATACCGGCGCACAATATATGATAACGACAGACGTATCGTGCATGATGCATATACAAGGTTACATTAATGAGAACAGGCTGCCAATACAAACTATGCATATAGCGGATGTACTAGCTAGCGGATGGTAACTACCAGCCTCCTTTTCTACCCTGCTTACCTTGCCATATATTGATAGTTTCTTCTATTGTTTTTGCTGCAGACTTCCACACCTCATCCTTATGTGGGTGCTTTTCCACCGCTAAAGCATCTTTAGGCAATATCAGTATTTTACACAAAGGTGTTTTCTCCCACAGGCAATCGCTCACTACAATACCAATCACCATGGCATCACCTTGTTCATGCCTCTTTATTGCACGGGAAAGTTCTACATCATAGATATATTCCGATGCAAAAAACTCTTTGGTGAGCATCAACACGATCACATTGGCCTCATCCAAGTGTTTCAATATTTCCCTGTTCCAGATATCACCGGGCAGTAGCCAACGGTCATCCCATACCTTCCAATGACCCTCTTTCTCCATAGGGCGTATCATAGTACGGAACTCATTCTTTAGTTCTTCATTTCTATGCGCATACGATATAAATATACGTGGCTTATCTTCATAGCTGATACCCTCAAGAACATCCCGTGCAGCTATTCTCTTACGATTGCCATTGCGGCATATCATCTCATCACCATGTGCGGCATTATCTTCCAATTCCAATAACTCGAACGTTGTAACGTTCCCTCCTTTCTGGCAATCAACACAATTGCAGGATACCAGCTCTTCAAATTTCAATCCACGAAAATCTTCATGAAGGTCATATAATGTCTTACGTATCTCCGCTAATCTTCTTTTCCGTTCAACTCCGTTTATTCTTATGACAATCTCGTGTGTCAATTGATGCTCTGTCACCTCTGCAATTGTTCCTTCTTCCCATTCCAGCGTAACACCAGTACGCCACACATGGGGCGCTCTAATGTGACGGCTCATTCGCGCTATAAGTCGGGTAATGAGGCCTGCAGGCATGAATGTATAATCAACCCAGAACATTATTGCACCGGCCGATGGAATGTCGGCAAGCTTATTCTCTTCAATTGGCAATAGTTGAGGAGCAATATATTCGTTAGTGCCTTCTATCCTATAGCAGAGGTCAAAATGCTGCATTAGTCGTAATAAATGCAACTCCTTACCTGCAAACCTAGGCACAACCATTTCTCAGCGAGCATGTGTTCATTGAATTTACCCGCATTCTTATTGATAGCATCAGTGTCTAAAGCTGAATATATAGCATCTATACACCATTGTGAACTGAGGATAATAAGGTCTTTTAGCCCGAAAACATCAGGAAAATAAAGTATAACTCCGAGATTGTGCAATGTGGCTGCCAATATCTGCATTTGCGACAGGTCATCAATTCCATTCTGCAAACAGATAGCTGCAAACTCATCCCATTTAATACATTCATCTTTCAACCTGCCCAAGGCCTCACGAACCCGAACCCAATAAGTAGGAAAAGGCTTACCCAATACTTCCAACTTACCAAAATGCCCCTCTATGGTATCTTTCATTTTATGGATACCTATTAAGTTTTTATCTGCAAAATTCACGTCTATCGCACTGCGTTCTACGTTAGGAAAAGCATTAAATATCTCTTCCCCGGGTATTATTTGCCTGGGTGAGTTATCTTTTGCATTGAACACCATCAGTATCGGGCATTTACCACCTGCCCTAAGCGTTACTATATTCAGCCAATAATAAAAATCGGTATCGTTCTTTCGATTATCATTCAGCAATATATATAACGTATCGGGCGTAAGAAATAATTGATGGGTGGTATGGTATAATTCCTGCCCTCCAAAGTCCCAAATATGTGCCATAACCTCTTTTAAATCTTCATTAGTTCTTACATGAAACGGATATGACATAACACGTATACCTTCAGTCCGTTTGTCTTCAATATTTGGAACTGGATGATTGGGGTTTTGCAGTTTGCGAATTAGTGTTGTTTTTCCAGACTCACCAGCTCCTACAATCACAATTTTAGCCTCAAATAACTTTTCTTCTCCTTGCTTTTGTTTTTCAATTAAATATTTCCTGATAGCCTTTATACCCTGATTACGAATTTCTGATGGTAGATTCTGGATGGGATTATTATAAATTACTAATTCTGATAGATTTTTAATTTTTACTATTACAGTTATATCTTTGATTAAATTATTCGTTACATCTAAAACCTTTAACTCGGTACACGGAACTAATGCATCAATATTTTCAATTTTGTTTGCAGTTAAATACAGAATTGACAAATTCTGCAATTTCGAAATATAATCAATATCGGATATTAAATTATCATCTAATGACAGTACTTCAAGGTTATCAAAACCAATCAAAAAAGATAGATCACTAATTTTATTACTAACAAGATGTAAATCTACTAACCCTGTAAGCATGCTCAAATAATGATATGCATCTTTTAATTTTTCGTATCCTATTTTATATAGAGAAATGCCTGTAACTTGGTTACCTTTTGTCGCGTAGCTACATTTTTGCCAATTTGCAAACCCTTTTTCTACGCTTAGTTTTTTACCAACTATACCTTCTATTAATTTTATGATATCTAAATCACTCATAACAAATATTTATTGCTTAAAAATAACCAATTATCAATATTAATGAGCATTGACTTATTGAAATGTATTTATGCACATTTACACATAGTAAGCCGTCCCTCACTCGTTTTTCGCATAAATTCGCTCAACTTTTAGTCTTAAATTTCTCACTCTTAACTTAACTAATGGCTGAATTACAAAATCAATATAACGAGGATAGTATAAAATCCCTCGACTGGAAAGAGCATATACGCCTGAGGCCGGGGATGTACATAGGTAAGCTGGGCGATGGCAGCAGCGTGGATGACGGTATCTATGTGCTGGTGAAGGAGGTAATGGACAACTGTATTGATGAGTTTGCCATGGGCCAGGGAAAACGCATTGAACTTACGGTCGCTGATGGCAGTGTTACTGTACGCGATTATGGCCGTGGTATACCGCTGGGTAAGGTGGTGGATGTGGTAAGCAAGATAAACACCGGCGCGAAGTATGATAGCAAGGCGTTCCAGAAGTCGGTGGGGTTGAATGGTGTGGGTACCAAGGCGGTGAATGCGCTGAGCAAATACTTCAAAGTTGCTTCTTACCGCGATGGCAGGGAAAAGGTGGCGGAATTTGAAAGAGGTGTACTGATCAAGGAACATAAAGAGGCCAAGACAACAGAGAACAACGGTACGATGGTGGAGTTCAGGCCGGATGATACGGTTTTTAAACATTACCACTTCCTGCATGAATACCTGGAGAACCAGGTGTGGAACTATTGCTTCCTGAATGCGGGGCTGACCATACATTTTAACGGGAGGAATTATGTATCCAAGAATGGGCTGCTTGACTTGCTGACACGGAAAACCAATCCTGATAACCTGCGCTACCCTATTATTCACCTGAGAGGTGATGATATTGAGGTGGCTGTTACCCATACCGGTGACTACGGTGAGGACATCTACTCTTTCGTTAATGGCCAGCACACTACGCAGGGCGGCACACACCAGGCTGCCTTCCGTGAGGCTTTTGTAAAGACCATACGCGACTTTTACAAGAAAGACTACGATGCATCGGACGTGCGGCAGAGTATTTGCGCTGCAGTATCGGTGCGCGTGCAGGAGCCAGTGTTTGAATCGCAGACGAAGACCAAGCTGGGCTCACAGAACGTTTATGAAGGCGGGCCGACCATGAAAGCATTCGTGGCGGAATTCCTGGGCAAGCACCTGGATGACTTTTTGCATAAGAACCCGGGCGTGGCAGATATGCTGAAGAAGCGTATAGAGCAAAGTGAACGTGAACGCAAAGAATTATCAGGCATACGCAAGCTGGCGAACGAGCGTGCCAAGAAGGCTAACCTGCACAACAAAAAGCTCCGCGACTGCCGCATACACCTGAATGATGAGCCGCCAAATAAGGGACGTGATGAATACAACCAGAAGCAACTGGAATCAACCATCTTTATCACCGAGGGCGATTCTGCGAGCGGCTCCATAACCAAGAGCCGTAGTGTGGAGACACAGGCGGTATTCAGCCTGCGTGGCAAGCCTCTGAACTGCTACGGGCTTACCAAGAAAGTTGTGTATGAGAACGAGGAGTTCAACCTGCTGCAGCATGCACTGAATATTGAAGAAGGGCTGGAAGGGCTGCGCTATAACAACATTGTAATAGCCACCGATGCCGATGTGGATGGCATGCACATACGCCTGCTCATCATGACCTTCTTCCTGCAGTTCTTCCCCGACCTGGTGCGTGGCAACCATATACATATATTGCAAACGCCGCTGTTCCGTGTGCGTAATAAGCAGAAGACCATTTACTGCTATACTGATGAAGAGCGCCAGCGTGCGATAGCCGAAATAGGCTCCAAGGCAGAAATTACACGCTTCAAAGGTTTGGGTGAAATATCTCCCGAAGAGTTCCAGCAGTTCATAGGGGATGATATACGCAAAGACCCGGTGTTGCTGAGCCAGGATGCGCAAATACAGAAGCTGCTGGAATACTATATGGGCAAGAATACACCAGACAGGCAGACCTTCATCATCAACAACCTGAGGGTTGAGAAGGACCTGGCGGAGGAGCTGGGTGTTGAAGTCGGAACCCCAGATTAGCCCGAGATTAACCGAGATCACCCTGGTGTTTTTTGTGCGCATTTTTGCAGATTTTTTGGCACAACACTTCTATGTGTAACCTATTCTGTTTCAATTATTTTGTACATTTAAATTTGCGCACTATTTGCGCACTATTTGCACACACAGAGATTGATTATCAATCCGAAGGCGCGAGACATTTTTACCACACAAGGGTCACAAAGTTGCTATACAAAGACCACAATGACCAGGTCGTTTTTTGCTCCGTGCAAAAAAAGAAACGAAAGAGCATTGCAATGACGCTACCTGAACTAACCAATAAGAAAAGAACTTCAGCATGCTGAACCTGTTCGCGAGACCAAGCCCAAAAAAATCCAGCAACCAGACAAAGTTCCGAAAGGTTTCCGCTATGGCAAAGTAAAATTTTCCATGACGGTACTGAAACAGTACCGTCATGGTTTTTGGGTGCAGTACCGCCGCGGCTTTGAGCGGAATTTAAGAATTTGGAGATGGCAGGATTCCAAATTAATTCACTGAATACTTTTATAAAACATTCCCTAACTTTACTCAATGGAAGTCAGGGAACCCGCTGTAGCATACAATCAGAAATTTACCATCGAGGAGTACCTGGAGATGGAAAATGCTGCCACTGAGAAGCATGAGTACTACCGTGGCGAGATATTTGCAATGTCGGGTGCAAAAGTACCTCATGTTATCATATCCAGGAACCTTATGGTCAATTTAGGGATTAAATTAAAGGGAAACCCCTGCCAACCTTATGGCAGTGATGGCCGTATATACATAGAAAAGAATACGCTTTTTACCTACCCTGATCTTTCTATAGTTTGCGGAGATCTTCAGACATTAAAAGATGACCACTTGAACATACTAAACCCTTCTATCATTTTCGAAGTTCTGTCTCCTTCTACAAAGGACTACGACCGTGGCCAGAAATTCATGCTCTACCGAGACATAGCTACACTGCGCGAGTATGTGGTGGTAGATTCAGAATCAGTTTTAGTTGAAGCATGGCACATCAATGAGAATGGCAACTGGGAACTAAACGAATATAAAAGTATAGAAGATACTCTTTTGCTACCAACCATACAGGTATCATTGTTATTGCAGGACATTTATGAGAGTGTTACGATTGCAGCAAGCTAATGACAGACACTGCACTACAAAACTCCTTTTTCTAAATCGGAAAATAAACCGAATATGTGCCGTTAATTAATCCTTAAATTAACAACTCATACTCACGCTGTTACTTCATTTTTCGGTATCTTAGAACAAACCCGCTTTATATTATTGTATTAGCTCTCATTGTTAACCTCGCTGTAAGCCGATCAGCTTATAGTTACAAACGTCCTATATATGGTAACAATCATCATCCCCGCGCTGAATGAAGAGAAAACTATTGGACAAGTCATACGCCAGGCAAAAAGAAGCCAATTTGTTTCTGAAGTAATTGTGGTAGATGACCAATCGACAGACAATACCGTTGGCGAAGCCAGGAAAGAACAGGCAAAGATCATCACGAGCCTTACCCCCGGCAAGGGCAGTTCTATGCGCGAGGGCATGATGGTAGCGAAAAACGAGGTGATCGTTTTTCTTGACGCAGATATCCCTAATTATTCTGCTAACATTATAGACGTGCTTGCTGCGCCACTACTCGCAGATGAAGCGGACTTTGTGAAATCTTACTTTGAACGGCAGGCAGGACGGGTGACTGAACTACTGGTAAAACCTACGCTTGAATACTTCTTTCCCCACCTGCTTGAATTCAGGCAACCCTTAAGCGGCATGATAGCGGGAAAGAGATCATTCTTTCAAAAGGTGGAATTTGAGAACGATTATGGCGTGGATATAGGCCTGCTGATAGATATGCACCATGTAAATGCAAGAATACAAGAAGTATGCATAGGGTCGATAGAAAATGATATGCAGCCATTGCATGCATTAGGCCGTATGGCAAAACAAGTGGCAGGGGCTATTTATAAACGAGTGAATATATTCAGCACTCATACAAACCGCCATGAGCATTACGATGATACCCACCCCACCCCGATAGACGAGCGAATCATCGGAACCACCGGTCCAGGAAAAATAATTGTCTTTGATATGGACAATACGCTGCTAAGGGGCAGCTTTATCCACACTGCGGCAGACAAGTTTGGTTTCAAAAATGAACTGCAATATATAATAGCGAATGAGCGTATCCCGTTTATGCGCACCAAAAAGATAGCAAAGCTGCTTAAAGGCAGAACATACGGGGAACTGATCAATACAGTTGAGGCTATCCCCATCATTGCCGATGCAGTGCATGTAATCAAAGAATTGAAATTGAAAGGGTATGTATGCGGCATTATAAGCGACAGTTACTATTGTATTACCAACCATGTAAAAAATATGCTTGGCATGGATTTTGCCCTGAGCAATGAACTGGAATTCAAGAAAAGTATTGCTACAGGCGAGGTGAAGATACCATCACAGTTTTTAAAAGACGGAGAAAGCTATTGCGAACATGATCATTGCAAATCAAACATGTTCATGAATATTCTAAGGCAGTTTGGTATACCCAGCAATAATTCAGTTGCCATAGGAGACGGAGAAAATGACTTTTGTATGATACGGCTCGCAGGAACAGGAATCGCTATCAACCCTACATATTCCTTACTGCATGAAGTATCGGACCATGTTCTTCATACGGAATCGTTAAAACCTGTATTACAGATAGCGCGGTAACGGGAAAGCTACCCCAGCCTTTCCCAATCGTGTATAGCAGCATCGGGACAATTTTCAGCTACAGGCTCTGCTTTAGTTTCTACCAGCGTATTGCAGTTACGGCACAGGTATTTTGTGTTGCCCACTTCAGCAATTTGCGTCCACAAGTGATCAACGGCCTTAAAGCAGTCTGCCGCATTTGGGGGGATTGTCTTTCTGATGGTCACCTTACAGTTCTTGCACTGGTACCAATATTTGGGGTTATTAAAATCTTCCCTTACAGCATTCCTTTTTTCTTCCTGCTCTTTTTCATAAGCCTTGCGGTTCTTTGATTCGTATATTTTACGCACAACAATAATAAACACGATCAACCCTACCACGAAGAGTATGGCACCTATATCTACACCACTTTTCTGTTCTGCAACGGGTTCATCCTGTGCAAGGGCAATAAGCGGGAGCAGTAACAACAACGAAAGAGATACTTTTTTCATCTATATATTATTCAAGAAATAAACATACAACCAATTTCTGAAAAAATAATGCTTTGTTGTAAAAATGGGCACTATACCGTTAACGTGAAGTCGTGGGATATGCATCACGCTCCACCTTATGAAATCGGGCACTGATAAGTATAGTTTGGGGTTGAGGGTAGAGTAAGTACAATATATTTGAAATAAAATCGTTATTATAAAAAATGTTCCTCATGAAGTACGTTTTATTTGCTTCATTCGTTTTCCTTACCGGCTTGAGTTATGCCCAGCAGCCTGCGCCTACAGGAGGGAATTTTTGCATTGGAGAAATCTTAGACATTACCCCTTCAGCTTTCTCTAGCGTTTTAGAGAACGGGAAAAATTATTCTATTACAGTAGATCTTTTCTGTGAATACGACAACTCTTCAGGCGATATTATTATAAAACTAGACTGGAAGCAAATTGGCAAGATGCACATAACAGACCTCTACACTCCCGGCCCGTTTACAATAGCACTTGATAAGATCAATATGCCCTGGGGCCCGCACAAATTATATTATGATTTTACCGGCTTTTATCACTATCCCGGCTATAAATATATAGCGAGTATGGATGTTACAGTAAGCGGGGTCACCAGAATTGAAGATATAAATGATAACGGAGACATTACCGTATTCCCTGTTCCTGCAAATGATGTAATAAATATTATACAAGCAAAAACTGCAAATAAGATAGAGCAAGTAAGTATCATAAACCCGCTTGGAAGGGAAGTAAAAACACTACAACCCCTACTGTACAATTCTGAAATTCAAATTCCAGTTGATGAACTTGCCAATGGCACATACATTCTGCAGCTAAGGACTAACAACGGTAATTTCAATAAAAGGATCGCAGTAATGCATTAAAACGCAAAACCTCCATTTCCACAGAGGGAATTATACCGTTAAAGTGGCAGTTATGGCTGGTCAGGACAAGTCTGCCTTACACATCACAATATATTTTAACTAAAATCGTTTAAATAATAAAATGTGCCTTATGAAATACGTTTTATTAGTATCGTTTGCGTTTCTTAATGGTGGTTTGAGTTATGCGCAGCAGTCTGATCCAACCGGAGGAAGTCACAACTACTGTTCTGGGCATATCCTAAATATAACACCAACAACATTCCCGGATAATGTTGTGTTAGAGAATGGCAAAGATTACGCTATCACAGTTGACCTTAGCTGTTCCGAGAATTCGAACGTAGATATTATTATAGAATTAGACTGGAGGAACATTGTCAAAATAAGCGGCCCGCATGCGGCAATCGTTACAATACCATTTAAACTAAATATGCTTCCAGGTTACCGGACATTGTATTATAATTTTAAAGGATTTTCTTATATGGGTTATAAGGATTATAATTTGGACACCCTAAAAGTACTTATTGCAGGAACTAATGGGGTGGAAGATGTGCAGGAAGAAAAAGGCATTAGTGTATATCCAATACCGGCAAATACTGAACTGAACATTACAACAGAGAATAATTTAAATGGGATCGAAAAGGTAAGTATACATGACTTACAGGGAAAAGAAATGTTGACATTACATCAATCTGCTAATAACTCAAAAATGACGATACCGGTTGATGAACTTGCCAATGGCACATACATTCTGCAGCTAAGGACTAACAACGGTAATTTCAATAAAAGGATCGCAGTAATGCACTAAAACGCAAAACCTCCGTTTTCACGAAGGCTTTGTTGCTGCTGCAAGACAGATAATTGCTTACCCCTTGCAGCCTCGAGGTTTGGCACCGCCACAAAGATACGATAATTTCTGCTAACGCTTAGGCCTGACCATAGCCCCTGATAATGCTGCCAACCCGCCAACTACGGCGCCAATAAGCACTGAAGCCGCCATAAACAGCCAGCTACCAGGCAAATGGAACAGTATTGCCATTCTTGAGGAAAGGATATGCTCATTCGGAATGTCGTGCCACAATGCTACTGCGAGCCAGCAAACAGCTACGCCGCAAAAGCCTGACCAGAACGCAAATACCTTCCTCTCATTTATAAACAACGCCACGATAAAGCAAACCACAGCCATACTCCACCACGGCAGGAAGTACTCTGCCACGGCAGACAACAGCGCTATCAATATGGCTGAAAAAAGAAACCTCATACTAATTTACTTTCCACGAATACTTTATACGCTCATTATTTTGCTGAGGCGCGTTTGGTAAAAATAACAACCTATAATACTTCCCTTCTACCCAATGATCGAGGAATGTAGCATAATATTTGCTGCCGGGATTCCCCGATTGCCCACCGGGATACAGGCCATATGCTTCTATCTCTTCCTTACCCATCTGCACTACCAGCCGCCATGAGGGGCCGTGATTTTCTTTTACCGCATTAATGGTGTTACCCCAGCCCCCTACTTTCAAATGATCGTAACTAAATGCGGGAAGCTTGGCGAGGTGATTGATCGACGTATTTTTTACCTGGTACCACTGTGCAAGTCCGCCCCTGTCATTCGCAATGTTCTTTACACTGTCGACAGCCTGGGCATAACTTTTTATCACAATAGAAGAATAATATCCGTCAACATGAAAGCCCTTTACCGGATGTATATCTGCAAGAAATAACTGCATCGTCCTTTCCTGCAACGGCATTAAGCTGTATGGCACATGCCCACCTAAAATGGGATACCATACCCCCTCAAAGAAATACTTCCACCAGAGCTGAAAAAGTGTAGCGTCCGCGCTTTCTGCGGATAAATTGTAGTCCCATTTGCGCAAACCGTTTAGGAACGGTTCGTCTATTGAGGTACAATATGACAACATGCCCGGAAGCATATGCTCCGCAAGATATGAGTGTACATCATTCTGGATTTTGCACATATCGTCTATGCTAACTTTATGCGCTTTGCCCAACATCTCATTTATACGCCATGCACGCAGGTTCACAAAGCCACCATTGTTGTATGCGTATGGATAAGTGCTATCAGTAGTAACCTGGTTTGCGGAGCTTACAAATCCCTGCTGCGGATTGAGTACATGCGGGTTCTCGTGCGGTGGTATCAGATCTCCCCATAGGGTTGCACTGTCGCTGCCATCCATAACATACCTGCCCTGCCCTTTCCATTGGTTAATGAATTGTCCCTGCGCCCAGATGGCGATGTTCCCCTGCCTGTCTGCATAGGCAATATTCTGCCCGGGACATTGAAAATTCATTATGGCATCAACAAACTCATTGTAGTTCTTTGCTTTATTCGCTAAGTAAACTGCGAGCAGCTCATTGGTCGCACGATGACCCATCCAACATACCGACAGTATTTTCCTTAACCCATTTTTATCCGTGTAGTTATCGTCATACATCACAGGGCCATGCACGGTGTAATTAACAGTGTCTGTCAGCTCTGGTTGACCTTTTACCAGAATGTGTTCAATACGTTTCGTAAAATCAAGTTGTTGTCCTGCAAACCAATATTTATTCTTATTCTCTGCAACGGGCCTTATAAGGTAGTAGTCTTTTACATCACGATAATTATTGGTAAAGCCCCATGAGAGGCTGTCATTAAAGCCTAACACCACACCAGGTGTACCTGGCAATGATGCGCCATATACATTAATACCGGGCGCCTGCAGTTGCGCTTCAAACCATAGCGAAGGCAGGCTCAAGCCAAGGTGGGGATCATTGCATAGTATCGGGCTGCCGCTTACAGTTCTCGCACCACTCACAACCCAGTTGTTGCTGCCTTTGCCGTCTTCGCGGGGCTCTCCGAAATCTGACGGTGTGAAATGAGGAAATGCTACACTATCAGCCGGTGCAACAGGAATACTCAATGATGGCCTCTCGAACACTGTGCCTGCGGGTATTGCCGGAGTAGCACCTTCAATTCTTTGCGGGAATAACAATTCAAATTGTTCTTTAGGCAATGCACCTCTCAAATAGGTCAGCGCTATATCGTCTACTTTACCGGTAAGATCGTCTGCCATGTACTTCAAGAGCAGGGCTATCCTTAGATTTGTCCATTTTTCAGGGGTAAAACCCATGAGTTTGTATTCGATGGGCAATTCCCTGTATTTCAGCGATGTGATGTAGGCGTTTATCCCTTCGGTATAAGCATCCATTATCAACCTGGTACGCGGGTCTGCTTCCATCGTTTTGAGTGAGTTCTCTGCGCCAAACACCATTCCTTTGCGCCGTTGCCTGCGGTCAAATTCCAGGGCCTTCTGCCCTGCCACCTCGCTTACCCTGCCCGCTGCAGCCCGCGTCTGCATGTCCATTTGCCATAGCCGGAAATATGCATGGATATATCCTTCCAGGAAATAGAGGTCATGCTCATTCCCGGCATGTATATGGGGCACCAGGCGTTCATCGAACCAAACTGAAGCTCCTTTTAAACCTTCAAATTTGTGTCCATCGGAAAAATCTTTATTAACTGGCTCAGCATTAGCCCAGCAGCCATTCATAGGGTCAAGCAGTTTCCCTAATGCAGGCAGGCTGCCCAAAGGTTTATCTAACAGGTAGACCAGGATGGTAACAATTATTACCATCAGCCATCCACCTATGTTAAAACGACCTTTTTTTGTTTTATCCGCCATTAATAAAACAAAGCTAATGCTTTATTGGTCAGGTCAAAACACCGGGTTTGGCTAGTAGTATTCCGGTACCTGGCTCAGGAATTAGGAAGTTTCACCTCGTAACGTTTACCGTTTCTTACAACAAGCTTATGCCCCCGCAGCCAGGGGTTATATATCTTCAGCATTTTGTAAGATGTGCCATTCTCTTTAGCAAAATCGGTAAGGTTTAGAACCGTCTTGTCTACCACCACAGTTCTTGATTTTAACGGCTTATACTCGTCGTTGTAATCTATCATCAGCCCGTACATTTTGGGGTGGGTCATCAAGTACTTCAGCGCGAGTATCCTAAACACGTATCTGTTGGTCTCTTCGGGGAATATCAGGTCGTAGTAATTGCTTGCCTGCTGAAAATCCGCCTGTTTCTGGAAACCTGCCTGACCGCAATTATAAGATGCTGCCGCAGCTGTCCATGTACCGAATTTTGCTTTTGCAAGTTTAAGGTACTCACATGCCGCATCCGTCGCCTTTTCTATATGAAAGCGCTCATCTACCTCATCATTAATCTCCAGGCCATAACGGGGCCCGGTATCCTTCATGAACTGCCAGAAACTGGCTGCACCTACACTGGAATAGGCATTTTGCTGCAGCGCACTTTCAGCCACACATATATACTTAAGGTCATCCGGCACACCATTTGCACGCAGGCGCTCTTCAATTATGGGGAAGTACCTGCCTGCGAGTTTCAGGGTCATCAGTTGTGTACCATGTATGTAGGTATTTATGGTCAGCTCCCTGTCCAGTTTTTCGCGTATATCCCAGCGGTCGAGTGGCACTGCTTCACCACAAAAGTCAAGTGAACGAGGCAAAGCGGGTGGATACCATTTGTATTGTGACTGCTCAGGGCTGGCCTCAGCCGGCGGTGCCGGTTCGGGCTTTCTGAGGGAGATGCCTGTTATCACTAATGCGCACACCATTGCGCCGGAGATAAAATACGCTACTGAACGAACTGCTGGCTTCATAGCACGAAAATTTAACTGGAATAAACTTAACGATTATCGACAATATAAATTATACCATGAGTGGCAGTTTGTGGTGTTTATCCACTATTTGGGGGTAACTATTCCTCCCCGGGCTTCTTGTTCATCAGCTCCATCAGCTCATCAAGCTTTGGTTCCAGTATTATCTCTGTGCGGCGGTTCTTTGCACGGCCTTCAGGCGTGCTGTTGGTTGCCACGGGGTCATACTCGCTGCGGCCGCTCGCTATGAGGCGTGCAGGCACTACTTTATACTCATCGATCAGCACATGGGCGATAGATGTAGCACGTGCAGTACTCAACGCCCAGTTATCGGCATATTTTACTGTATGTATAGGTAAGCTGTCAGTATGCCCTTCAATGTCCACAAAAATATCTTTGCTGGTATTCAGCACTGTAGCCACTTTCGAGAGCGCTTCTTTCCCCTTGGGGTTCACCTCTGCGCTGCCTGATGGGAATAACAGGCTTTCCTGCATGCTGATATACACTTTACCATTCTTCATTGTCACAGTAAGCTCGCTGCTGTTGAAGCCTACCAGTGCATCAGCTATTTTCTTTCTCAGGGCTTCGGTTGCCTTTTGCTGGCGGTCTATGAGCGCCTGCAGTTGCTCCAGCCTTCTGCGCTGTTCAGCAATTTTTTCTTTAGTGTTGCTCAGTTCTTTTGCAGTGCTTTGATTCTCACTGCCGAGGGTGGCTATTTTATTATTCAGGTCGCTAACCTTGCCTTCCAGTGTAGCAATGTTACTCTCCAGGGCTTCGATGCTATCCCGCAATACTCCCACCTTTGTTATCAGGTCTTTTTTGGCATTGTTCAGCCATTTATTCAATTCTGTCTGCTGGGCAAGCCTTTTCTGCAATTCCAGGTTATCAGCGTGCTCTTTATCAGCACGTTGGGTAGCAGCCAGGTATTTTTTCTTGGAAACGATGCAAGAAGGCAATAATGCAGCGCCTATGCATACTAATGCAATAGTTGTGAATAGTCTTTTCATGAGCAGTTGTGGAGTTTGGATGAACAAATTTACAAACATTTTAAAAGCCTGAAGGATTAAAGATTTACACATTTCTTAAATGAGCTTAAAATCCCCTTCAAAGCCACACCCCTATCATACACTGAATGTCATATATTTGGTTACTTTTGTTATTCTCTAAAAAAGGCAATTTAATGAAACGAATAACGTTACTCGGGCTGCTTTTCCTGCCGGTTTTTGTGCAGGCGCAGGACGACCTGATAAGAAGGATAGAAAACAATAAGAGCTATAATACCCCGTCGGCAAACGATAACGATGACCGGAAGTACCATTTCACAAAGATCATCGACCTGGAGCATACAGACGTATGCAACCAGGCAAGTTCAGGCACTTGCTGGAGCTACTCCACCAATTCATTCCTGGAAAGCGAAATGATGCGTTTAGGGAAGCCGCCGATTAAACTGGCGGAGATGTTCAGCGCTCATGGGGTGTATATGGATAAAGCAGATAACTATGTGCGTATGCATGGCGCAGTAGCCTGGGGCGATGGCGGCTCTCTGCATGATGTGATCAATATGTATGCAAAATATGGCGCTATGCCGCAGGAAGCTTATACCGGCCTGCACTATGGCACTACCAAGAACAAATTTGCTGAGATGCAGGCTATCCTGAAAGGGATACTGGATGCCGTAGTTGCCAACCCTAACGGGAAGCTGACCCCATCGTGGAAAAAAGCTTACAAAGAAGTGCTGGACTCTTACCTCGGCGAGATCCCGGAAAAATTCAAATGGGATAATCGCACGTATACCCCCAAATCGTTCGCCGCAGAGCGTGTTGGTATACACCCTGAAGACTATGTGGAGATATCTTCATTCACAACCGATCCTTATTACAAGAAAACAGTATTGATGGTGCCCGACAACTGGTCTTTTTCAAGGGCATACAATGTTCAGCTCCAGGACCTTACCGATATTATTGACAATGCACTCAACAAGGGCTTCACTGTTGCATGGGCTACCGATGTAAGCGAAAAATATTTTAGCTGGAAGAATGGCGTGGCTTTCGTACCCGAAAAAGACTACGAGGACATGGACGATTCAGAGAAGAAATATATGTTCGATGGGCCAAAGTACGAAAGGATAATAACCCCTGAAAAACGCCAGCTGGCTTTTGATAACTATGAAACCACTGACGACCACGGTATGCACATAACAGGCATGGCTACCGACCAGAAAGGCAAGAAATACTACATAGTTAAAAACTCATGGGGAGACAAGAACGATTACAAGGGATACATTTATGTAAGCAAGGCATACGTACTGTACAAGACCACTGCCATATTGCTTCATAAGAATGGCGTACCCAACCGACTACGGGAAAAAATGAATATATAGCAGAAGCCCCTCCTAAAGAGGGGTTTCTTATTGCACTATAACCGTTTGCCTGTAACTGCCTGAGGCAACCTTAACTGATAAGAAGTAAACACCCGGTGGCACCTTTTCCGTGAAACTTGCAGCTTTACCGGTTTCCATTATCATTTCCTGCATCTTACTGCCCCGCAGATCTGTTAATACGGCGCTACCCTCTTCCCAATTCTTGCTCACCAACAAGAAACTAATTTCACCATTGCCGGGATTTGGGAATACACGCAGTGCATTTTCATCTTTCTGCACGGCATTTACCGTGTTATTGCCTATTTCCCATTTATAAACTTGTCCTAAAGCCGGCAATACCGGAAGTGTATCTATAAAGAATGAAGACGAAGTAACCGGGCCACTGCTAATACCTGAAACCGTTTGCCAGTCTGGGAAGCTGTTGGCAATGCCAATAGTGCCGCTCATGATTGGGAGGCCTGATGGCCCATACATAAACTCTATGGCATTGGTGGTCTCAAACAGTTTCACATGGAAAGTTCCGGTGCATGTGGTACATGACGACATATTCCTGTTGAAATTCTGCCATTCAAAGATAAATACCCTGTTTGGTGCAATACCAGCCGTAAGGTAATAAGCGGAGGGGGGTGTTGGCGACCCAAACAACGGCACGCCGGTCAGGTCGTCCCAAAAGGGCATTATAAAGCCTTTGTGAGTAATATTTGTATCAATGTTCCTGTAATGAGTAAGGCCGGTATCCGTAAGGGACAAATAGCCGTTTGAAGCTGCAGAGAGGGTGTCGTAATCAGTTCCGCAAAAACGGAAAGTAAACCCTATTGGTATCCCGGTAACACTGCAATCATCGCAATTCAATGGCACCGCAGTTGACCCACCAATGCCGGAAATGCCTGTATAAACACTTTCGGTATACCTGCTAAATGAATAATTAACAGCCATTTGCGAATAAGCATTTGAAAAACAGGCAAACAGCCCTGCTATGAAAGAGTATTGTTTAATGAATTTAAGTCTCATGATTCATATTAAAATCCCCACCCGTAGTGACGAGTGGGGATGCATGTTAAACTTTTTTATTTTATTGAGGGTCCATCTCCTGCCTTGGCTTTTTCTCCCTGGCAACCTCGTCTAATATCTTCTGGTTGTTGTGGTTGTTTTCTGCTTCGTTAGAAGCGCCCTTGGTCAGTTCCATAGATTTTTTTGCTGCAGCAATTGCATCAGCATTATTACCCAGTTTCTTCTCGATGCGAGCTTTAAGGTACCAGATGTAGTATGCTTTAGCATCCTGTTCTATTGCTTTGTCTACATAAGTTTTTGCAAGGTCCAGCTTCCTGCCTGTTTCATAATAGTAGTTGGCCGACGAAAAATAAGGCAATGTTTGTTTTGGAGGACGATTGATCGCTTTATCAATTGACACCTCGATCGAATCATTATTGTTTGCCACCACCGGTATCACAATTTTAGTGCGCTCCCATGCCAGCTCAATTTTACATGAAGTGTACGTGATATCATTAATGCTGATAGTAAAAGTTTGCGTCACTTCATCTGTAGTGATCGGGCGTACGGTAAAGCGTGCAACATCATTATCTATAGGGAAGCCATTTGCACTCCAGCCGCCCGTGCTGTTATTCAGTATCACTTCCCATTTATCCCTGTTAGGCACAGTGTACAGCGCATACTCACCGGCTTTCACTTTGTGGCCTCCTATCATCAGTTCCTCTCCTATCTTGATCCTCGTAGGTGCATTAGCGCCTGTGCGCCAAACCCTGCCATAGCCTACTACATCGCCAAATATCTTGCGGCCACGCATAGACGGCCTGCTGTAGCTGATCTCTATTGACGACAAAGAAAAGTCCTGTGATATTTTAGCGTTCGGACTTAGTGCTGGTAATTTCAATCCCTGTGCATCTGCGCATATTACTGAACCAACCAATAATGCTGTGAGCAAAAAATATTTCATGAGTTGTTTTTTTTGATGATGCAAAATACGAAGTAAGTTGATAACCTCATATCATGAACTCAATAAACAATGAAACGGGTACAAAAAAATTCCCGATGCACCGTAGCGCATCGGGAAAGGACTGTACTTACTAACCCATCGTAAGTACAACAAATGTCAGAAAAAAGTTTGGCACTTGAAAATAATAAATAATACCATATAATATATCACATGTAGATATGGGGTATATTACTGTTATTTGGTTTCTACGAAAGGTATAATTTGGGGCATAGGGCTGTTTTCGGTAAATATATATTTTCGTATGTGACGAAATGCGCTGTGGGTATATGTTATGTGTTTTTGTTTAAGGTATAAAGGGGTATAAAAGGGTATGAAAAATGGGATAAAAGGTATAAAAAACGTGGTTTTAGGTATAAAAAAGGTATAATTTCCAATAAACAAAGAACTGCCAAAATGCGCACTGGTAGCAGGTTTTAAGCATCCGCACGCAACAAATAATATCGCAAAAAGTGTGCCAAATCCAGTTAAGGATGGTAAAACATGGTAAATTGAAATTTTCACGCAAAGGCGCAAAGGATACGCAAAGCACGCAAAGTCCGTGCCGCTTTTTAATGTTTAAATGACCCGTACAGGCAAAAAAATTGCCCGGATGAACCGGGCAATTTTCTTGTGTTTGAAACTATCTATTATTGCTCTATCACAAAATGGAACACTGTATTATCTGAGCCTGAACGCAGGTTCAGCAGGTACATGCCATTTGCAAGAGAACTGTTCAATTTAACCTGCTCGTTGATAACACCATTC
Source organism: Flavipsychrobacter sp. (assembly GCA_021155965.1). Classification (GTDB taxonomy): domain Bacteria; phylum Bacteroidota; class Bacteroidia; order Chitinophagales; family Chitinophagaceae; genus Nemorincola. The sequence goes on along the minus strand of JAJNBJ010000025.1, from coordinate 42,028 downwards.
TGTGTTGCCACTTTGCCGGTGTAGATAACCTGGCCAAGCATGTTCACCACTTCAAGGGTTACTTCCTCGTCAGCAACTGTAGCTAATGTACCTGTTACGCGGAATTCACCTTTGTTCGGGTTAGGTATCAGCCTTACGTTGTTTGCTGATGTAACCTGGTTAACACCTGTCCTGCTAACTTCTACTTTCACTGAGTTGAAACCAACTAATGCACATACACCCATCACCTCGCAGGTAACTGAATCCCTGTGTGCCAGGTTGCTGGTAGTGAATGTTGAGTTGGTAGCACCCGGGATAACTGTAGAGTTGATCAGCCACTGGTAAGTAGGACGAGCACCTGCATTAACTGCTGTAGCTGTAAATGTTACAGGCTGGCCTGCAGTCAGGTTCTCGTGGTTAGCGCTTGATGTTACAGTAACGATCGGCAATACCGGGTTCTCAACAGTGAATGTAACAGGGTTACCGAACACCACATCAGAAAGACGGCAATTGAAATTGCTCTCCAGCTTGAAGGTGATGATATCGCCGTTTGACGGATAGTATGAGTAAGACGAACCTGTTCCTACTTCGAGGCCATTCTTCAGCCAAACCAGTGATGGAGCAGTGCCACCATACATAGTAGTTGCTGTTAATGTTACAGGAGCGCCAGAGCATACCAGTGAACCCGGATCAGCAGCAACTGAAGCTGATGGCATTTGCATTGGGCTTACTGTCATAAATATCGAAGTGCTGCCGGTATCAGGATGAGCACACTGGGCAGTGCTGGTGATCATTGCAGTCACCACATCGCCATCCAATGGTATGTAGCTGTAAGTGCTGCCTACGCCGGCGCTTACGCCATTTATCCTCCACTGATAAGTAGGTGTAGCGCCACCATTTACGGGAGATGCTGAGAACGAAACTACCTGGCCAACGCATACAGTGCCTGCAATGCTTGGGGTAACATTAACATGTGGTATCAGGATCGGCAGAACGCTGATGGTAGTGCTGCCTGTCATACCTGCCTGGCAGCCTGTAGCAGCATCGGTTGCAGATACTGTGTACAAACCAACCATATTATGCAAGCCCAGGTCGAGCGCAGTGCCTGTACCGGGAAGTGCAATGCCCACAGGCGAAGTGTTATGATACAATTGATAGTTAACACCTGTTGCAGAGTTGCCTATGCCAACATGAACGCCAAGGCCGGTCTCGCAATAGCTGCCACCACCTGTTACAGAGTAAGCCGCAGGCAATGGGTTAATGCTGATCGATGCTGAACCTGTCTGGTCGTTAGCACACATTGTAGAAATATTTGTAGCTAATACCGTATAGGAACCTGCACCGGTCATAGCACCGAAGTCGATAGCTGAACCTGTGCCTGACATTGAGGTACCTACCATTGAAGTGCCGTTAAAGAGCTGGTATTTAATACCTGCATCAGAACCATCCAAACCTACATGAACACCTGTGCCACCAGTGCAGTAACTGCCACCACCTATCACATTATGTGCATCAGGCAGCGGGTTAATGGATACTGATGCGCTGCCGGCCATGTTGTTGCTGCAGGTAGTTACCAGGTTGTCAGCTACTACAGTGTATGAGCCAACTGTGGTTTGCAGGCCAAAGTCGATGCTTGAGCCGGTACCGGTCATTGTACCCATCAAAGTGCTGCCGTTATACAACTGGTATTGGATACCCAGTGTAGAAGCGCTGAGGAAAACGTGCACGCCAGAAGCACCGGTGCAATAGCTACCGCCACCCAACACAGTAAATGATGTTGGCAATGGGTTGATAAGAATATTTGCACTTGAGTTCATATTAGCATTGCAACCTGTTGATACCTCAGTAGCTTTAACTGTATAAGTGCCAGCTGCAGTTTGCGGACCGAAGTTCAGTGCAGAACCATCGCCCGGCAGAGCAGCGCCAACCATAGTTGTGCCCCTGTACAGCTGGTAGTCTATACCAGGATCAGAGCCGGTCAATATAACATCAATACCAGAACCGCCCATACAGTAGCTGCCACCGCCTGTTACACTGAAGGCCACAGGAGCTGCCTGGATAGCCACCACTACATTGCCAGCCATGCTATTAGTGCAAAGCGTAGTATTGTTCTTAGCTACCACTGTGTATGTGCCCGGAGTGACCTGGAAACCGAAATTAATTGCGCTGCCTGTGCCAGACATTGGTGTGCCTGAAGGAACACCATCTATCATTAACTGGTATTTGATACCCAATGCAGAACCGCTTAAGCCAACCAGCACGCCCGGGCCGCCGGTGCAATATGCACCACCACCGGTCATGGTAAATACTGTTGGTAACGGATTAGCAATTACCGGCGCACCACCAAACATATATTTTGTACAACCGTTAGTGTTGTCAGTAGCAACAATTGTATATGTGCCCGGTAAAGTCTGCAGGCCAAAGTTCAATGCAGAGCCTGTGCCCGGCATTGGAGCGCCGATAGCTGTGAGGCCCAGCATCAGCTGGTAGGTGATACCTGTATTTGAACCGTTAAGGTTAACAGGCATACCAGCACCGCCGGCGCAATAGTTGCCGCCACCGGTAACTGCATGCACAGGGGGTAACGGATTGATAGAGATAATTGCACTACCGTTCATCCATGTGCTGCATCCTGTGATCGTATTTGTTGCCCTTACTGTGTAAGTGCCGGCAACAGTCTGGGCACCGAAATTGAGCGCCGCCCCTGAACCGCTGACAGCAGAACCCAACAGAACGCCGTTCCTGTATAATTGATAGCTGATACCTGTGCTGGAGAAGCTAAGGCCTACATTAATGCCTGCACCGCCTGCACAATATGCGCCCGAGCCTGTTACATCAAATAATGTTGGCAGCGGGTTAACACCAATTGTTGACACACCAGACATTTGCTTAGTACAGCCTGTTGCAGGATTAGTTGCGATAACCGTATAAACACCCTGGCCTGTCTGAGGGCCGAAGTTGAGCGGTGCACCGGTTCCCATCAGAACAGGCATACCTGCAGCGTTGCTGTTCAGATATAACTGGTAGCTGATACCTGTTTGTGAAGCAGGCCCCATTGTTACATCCCTGCCGGTACCACCAGCGCAGTATGGGCCACCGCCACCCATGTTATAAACATTTGGAAGAAGGTCTATTGAAATTGTTGCAGAGCCTGCCATTGTAGTAGTACAGCCAGTGATAACGTCTGTACCCCTTACTGTATATACACCTGGCGCGGTCTGGTTGGCGAAATCAAGCTGTGAGCCGGCACCACTTAGAGGCACGCCTGTTGTTGCTGTACCAAGGTATAATTGGTAATCAACACCTATATCAGCAATATCTAGAATTACTGTCCTGCCAGTGCCGCCTGCACAATAGCTGCCAGTACCAGACACATTATGCACAATAGGTGGCATATCTATACCAATAACTGCAAAGCCGGTCATATTATTTACACAACCTGTGCTGGCATTTGTAGCTACTATAGTATATGTGCCTGTAGCTGTCTGGCTGCCGAAGTTCAGTGAGCCACCTGTTCCTGCAAGTGTAGATACGTAATAATTAACAGGAGGATCATAGCGATACAGTGCATAGTTAATACCTACTGTAGAGCGATCAAGACTCACCGTTCTGCCCGAACCACCTGCGCAATAATTACCACCACCGGTAACATTGTATGCTGTAGGCAGCGGGTCTATTGTGATGATCACAGAGCCTGACATGAACACTGTACAATTAGTAACAGCATGCACACCCTCAACTGTGTATATACCAGGGTCAGTTATGTTCGTGAAGGTGATGGGCCCGCCTGCACCGTTAATATAAACACCAGTATTAATACCATTCTGATACAAATAATAATTCACATTCACCTCTGAATTTGAGACAGTAACTGTCTGGCCATCAAGATCGCCGGCACAGAAGCTGCCACCACCGGTAAGCGGGAACACAGTTGGCGGCGGGTTAATGGCTACAGTAGCACTAAGCGCCATACCCCTGCTGCAACCTGTAGCAAGATTTGTAGCAAATACTGTATAAGTACCCGGAGCTGTTTGTACGCCAAAGTTGAGCGGCGAACCTGTGCCCATAAGTGTTGTGATCACTGAGCCACCCATGATGAGGTCATACCTTACACCTAACTGAGAACCATCTAACATAACCGGGTTGTTTGTAGGTGAAGAGCTGCTGCTACCGGTACAGTAAGTACCGCCGCCGCTAACTATCCTCTGGGTGGGTAATGGGTTAACTGTTACATTGGTAGAAACCATACATCCTGTGGGCAACCTGTATTGAATGGTTACATCACACAGGCCTCCAGTCAGCACACCACTTGAATTAATAGTTGCACAAAGCGGAACGGTGGAGATCCAGTCGCCGCCCGGTATGGTATCAGAGAGGGCTATGCTCTGCCCCTGGCATAATACAATGTTCGACGGGTATATCTGTGAAGGCAACTGGTTAACCGTAAGCTCAGCAGTTGAGTAACAACCCGTGGAAGGTATTGTATAAGAAAGTGTAGCATTACCAACACCAGTACCGTATACAGTGCCCGAAATAGAACCAACAGTAGCAACCAGGCTGTTGCTGGTGCTCCATACACCACCACTTGTGGCATTTATTGCATCTAAGGTAGTATTAGTACAGAAGGCAAATGAGGCCAGTGAAGATGTAGGCGTAGCCGGGGGATCGTACTTAGCAATAGGCAAGCCGTTGGTGTAACCTACACCTCCGCCGTTGGCACAGGTAACTCTCGTCCTGTAATACGTGAGGCCGGTTGCAGTGACCGTAGGCGAATAAACAGCAGTTGTAGCGCCAGTAATATCAGAATAACCCAAACCATCCGTTGACTGCTGCCATATATAACTGAGACCAACACCCAACTGGGGGCCTACATTAAATAAGTTTGGCGTAAACGCCGCGCATGCACTGGTTGCCGATGCATCTGTAATACCCGCATACGGTATGCCGGAGCATGGCGGATAAACAATAGTAACCCTGTAATCCCTGGTCTCCGCATACTGCACACCTGTAGTAGGGCAAGGCGGAATGTTGGGGTACCTTGGCTGACTACTATTATTACCTGCACCGAAAGTAACAATAACCCTTAACCTGTATATACCGGGTGTTGCTGTAGAAGGAATTATTATCTGTGGAGTGGCGGTACCGCCATTCCACTGGTCTCTTCCTCCAACAGTTTCTTCCGGTGAGAAATCACCGCTGTTGTTGAAATCTATCCATATCTGGGTACTGTTGATGTTACCATTTGAGTAACCGACAGTAGTATTATAGGTAGCTCCTATGCCCAGTGTTGTAGTGAGCAACGCATTGGTGGAAGCGGAATTATCTGTATAGAAAATATTACAAACAGGATTATAAGAATCCTGCAGTGTTGACGCGCCGTATACCCTGAACGGGAACGAAGGGTTGCCTACCAGGAACCAGTTGACAAAACCACATCCGCCGGAAGTGGGCGTACACGTGGAAGGCGCTACACCAGCCATGGTAACAGCCACCGTATTGGACGTAGCAGATGCCGGTGTATTAGGACATGTGGTGATAACACGGAACCATGAGTTTGCAGGAATACCCTGCTGTGTGTAACTCCTTAAAACCGCACCCGGGATATTTGTATATGGCCCGGCCAGCGCAGAAGCCCTTTGCCACTGGTAAGTATAGCCAGCAGCACCTGCACTGCCGGTAAGAGACATTGTGATAGGCGTAATGACACTGGCAGCAGAAGGCGTAACTGTTACAGTGCCCCCGGGCGGTGTACCGGTACAGCCTGACGAACCGGTGCCGCTCAGTGAAATATTAACCGGCGTTGCAAGACCGGCACCAGTGAGCTGTAATGTAGCAGTTACTGCTGATGTTGCAGCAGGTGCAAATTTTACGTATATTCTTGTATATGGATTAAGTGTTGTGCCAGCATGTGTTATACTATAAGGAGTGGAAGCAAGAGCGAGTGCTTCAAGTTCAGAGCCGTTGTACCAGTTAACACCATCAACAGAGATATAGAACCTGTCCCTATTGGTACTAGGTCCAATTATGTTAGGTGTAACATCAGCGCTACTGAGGTAGACACCTGTAAGCTCTGTATACAATGCCGGGGCAGAACGTGTGCCTACAGTAACCGCACCAAACGAAAGCGATGAGGGGGATGGGGTTATAGCAGGCAATAAAGGAGTAATGATAACATAGCCATCCGCATCCTGGTACCCGGTAGTGTGCGTTACATTTGTAGCAGATGTACTTGCATAGTTGGACCCACCGCCGCCGGAACTTTCTGAGCCGCCGCCGCCGCCATACCAGCCGCCGCCACCGCCGCCGCCCCAGTAGGTGCCATTACCACCATTGCCAAAAGTACCTGCTGCGCCACAGCCGGAATAACAGTTGCCTGCGCCACCAGCGGTTTGTGTGGCACCGTACGCTGGCGGGCTGCTGCAATTAGATTGCCCGTTAGCTCCGCTTGGATGCCCGCCAACGCCACCTGGGAACTGCGGGCTGCATGAATAATTACCACCACCACCGCCAGCGCCAACAAATATGCGGGAACCTAACGAGGCAGTGCTTGTTGCGCCGCCGGTTATGCTGGTGCGGATAGAGCTTGCAGCTCCGCCACCGGAGCCACCGCCACTCGCACCGCCATTACCGCCATTGTGACCGCCGCCGAAGCTGCTGCCACCGGCCCCGCCGTTTAAGTCAACACCTTTAGCGCCAACGTAAACATACAGCAACTGACCCGGCGTAACCGCATAATTGCCAATTACGCGGCCACCTTTGCCACCATAGCCTGTAGAGCTGTAATTACCACCTTTTGCCCCGGCAACGTCAACACTAATCCCGGAACAGCCGGCAGGCACAGTGAATATGTATGCGCCCGGCGTAGTGTACGAGGTTGGTTGAGCAAATGTGCTTGAACAAAATCCCATTACGAGGATGACGGGGATTATCAGTTTTGAGAAGTAGAATCGTTTCATTCTGCTATTGTTTAAAATGATAAAAATTATAAAAAGGTTACTAAGATCAATAAAATAGTACTACACCAAAATAAAATTTTGATTATGCAAAATAAGCTATTCCCTATTGAAAACAAAATTTTCAGTTAATTTTTTTTTCACACCTGAAAATAACTATCAATTAAACCCAATACCTCATTTTAATAGGCGTTTGCGGACCGTGGAATGTTAGTGCGTTATAAATATATATATTTTTCTACTGCCTATGCCTGCCCAACAAGAGAACAACAAACCTTAGGAAACAAAACTGCTTATATTTTATACTTTTGGGGCCAGGAAGAGCGCAGGGACATTAAGGCAATTCATCTGCTTCCGGACATGGCTTTTATGAAGGGATCTTTAAGAAAAATATTCAGGTTTTTATACTATTTTGTTTACGGGAGTTCGGGTAAAAAGATCGTAATAAACGGCGAGGAGTATACAGTTTCTGCACATATAGCAAGGGGTGTAAGCAGCAGGATAGATGAAGCGCCGCTAAAAGTACTGTCGGGGCTGGCTGGCCAGGTCAATGTGCTGTTTGATATCGGCGGCAATATAGGCGTAATAGCAGCTATGCTTGCAAAAAAAATGAAAGCGGGCTCTGTGATCTACTCTTTCGAACCTGTACCACTTAGCTTTGAATACCTGCAAGATACGGCAAGGGTGCAGACAGGAAATGCCAGGATCGTACCGGTGAACAATGCCGTAAGCAACGCTACCGAAAAAATTTATTTCACCAACGATGGTGTTTCCTGCCTCAACCAGATAAGCGCTGAAAATACCACGGAGACCATTGCGATAACACCTATCAGGATAGATGATTTCTGCAGGGCCAATAACATTGTCCCCGAGTTAATTAAAATAGATATTGAGGGTGCAGAATACCTTGCACTTGACGGCATGCGGCAGACGCTGAAAAATAACGACTGCATTGTTGTGGTGGAAATTCATACACAACAGCTAACAAGCAGCAACATTGATAACGGCATGTTTGCCAGCCTTATCAACGACATTGGCTACAAAGCCTATAGTGTAAACGGGAATGAGATAGACAGCAACCGGATAATGGACCATGAGTGTGTTATCCTCTCGCGCAAGGCGCTTCAAGGCAACTTATCCGGCGCTAATTATTGACCTCACCCCCAGCCCTCTCCACAGGTGGAGAGGGAGATGTTGCGGCATTCAGCGATGCATGCAGCGTCATCTTTATGGCAGGCCATTCATCGTCAAGTATGCTGTACATAGCCGTATTGCGGAAGGTACCGTTCGCACGTATGCGTTCTTTACGCAGTATCCCTTCAAATGCAGCGCCAATGCCCAATATAGCCGTGCGGCTGCGGTGGTTATTCTCATCGGTCTGCAACTGCACACGCACTGCTTTCAGTGTTTCAAAACAATGCGTGAGCAGCAGTAATTTACATTCGCGGTTGTGGCCTGTGCGCCAGTAGGCGGGGTCGTACCAGGTCCACCCTATTTCCAGTTTCCTGTGTTCGGGAAAAATGTTGTGGCAGAGTGTGCTGCCAATAAGTTTGTTAGTTGCCTTATCTATCACAGTGAACGGGTATTGTTCACCGGTGCCCCGCTTGAGAATAGCGCTTTTCAAATGCTGCAGCAGGTACGCACTGTCTGCACCGTTAATTGACATCAGTTCCCAGATCTTCTCCTGCTTGCCTATTTGCACCAGTTCGTCATAGTGAGCACTGTCCAGCGGAACAAGTTTTACCTTTTGGCCTTCCAGTATTGTGGGGTGTGGTATCCAATTCATCAGGCTAAGATAAACGAGATGGGCCACACCTCAAAGGCGCGGCCCATCCTCTCCATCACGCACAACTCCTACTGCTTCACAACTCTTATAACCTGGTGTGTGCCCGGAACATCTTTTACCTGCACACTCACTATATATATTCCCGGGTTTATAGTTTTACTGATATCAATTCGCTGAGAGTTGCCAGTGGCCACAAAGGTCTGTGTGACCAATTTGCCACCGATCATATTGTACAATGTAACTTCATATACCCTGCCCTGCTCAAAATTATTCCTGAGCAGCAATTCGTTATCGGTTAAATATGCAGTATAGCCGTCCTGCCCGGCATTAAGCTGCTGCACCGCTACCGGGCTTGCCAGGTACATGGCGCGCTGACTGCTGCCTGCAACTGATATTGTGGAATCGATCTGCAATAATGGGGCATTGTGCAGGCTATCGAACCACATGTATGAAACATTGGTCGTAACCACAACGGCAGACCCGGTAGTATCGCGCTCTACCTGGTATTTCTTAATGCGCAGTACATTATTGAACGTGCCATTGGGCAGTATCAGGGTACCATATGCATCACCGGTAACCGTAAGCACACCTGTGCCATGCATAGTTGCGGGAGGTATAGTTGCCTGGTAGGTATCTATGTAAGTGGAATTATAGGTAAATGGCCGTTTGGAAATGTTGTAATTGTTGTAGTGCGTGGTGACGTTTGTTCCAGCATCATAAACTCCATGTATGTAGGAATCCGTATGGTTCGCCTGTACATGGAGATATTTGTTACCGGGCAATGCATGCATTTGGTTAGCGGTAATAAAAACAAGAGATGTATCGGGCATAATTGTAGTTGTATAAAATCCACCTAATGGCACCATAGCAGAGAAATTCCAGGTGAGCGCAGCGCCGGGGGCACCGGCACTAAGGCCAGAGGGTTCGCTGGCAACCATTGATATTACCTCGCCGGTGGCATAAAACTCATTGGCGGTAACAATGGGTTGTGCAAAGGGCGTTGCCGGCGCCATATTCATAAACAGTAAGCAAGTAAAAGTAAGACTCCTCATAAACAGAAATTTTAGTTTCCAAAAGATCATAGAAGAGATATACAAATCCATGCCATTGATGTGCCGGAAAGAAAAAATCACCCCTTACATGCCCATGCACTTTACAACAGATCTTTGTTAGCACATTAAACCTTAAACAATTATAGGATAGTATAAAAAGCAAGAGTAGAAACAGCATTGATTTTTTAACGTTCTTTGTACCTTAATGGAAAACAAAAACCTGCTTTACTATATATTCTCTGTGGTGCGGTTGCTGCTCTACCCTTTTGCGCTGATATACGGTGCATTAGTATGGCTGCGCAACCGTTTATACGATGTAAAATTTTTCAATTCTGTGGAATTCAGTGTACCTGTTATCACCATAGGCAATCTTTCAACAGGTGGCACGGGCAAAACCCCACATGTGGAATACCTGGTGAACCTGCTGCAATACCGGTTTAGGGTAGCAACTATGAGCCGGGGATATAAACGGCATACACAGGGTTTCCTGCTGGCCGATGAAAACACCAATGCCTTGCGTATTGGCGATGAACCTATGCAGTACCACATGAAATTTCCGGAACTGGTGGTGAGTGTGGCAGAAGAACGCATGATAGGTATTCCTACCCTGCTGCAACGCCGCCCTGATGTGGAAGCGATATTGCTGGATGATGCTTACCAGCACCGATCAGTAAGGGCAGGTTTGAACATACTGATAACAGATCATGCCAAGCCGTTTTATGACGACTACATTTTGCCCTTCGGCAACCTGCGCGAAAGCAGGAATGCTTATAAAAGGGCAGATGTTATCATTGTATCAAAATGTCCGCCACTGCTTACACCTGAAGAGGCTGCAGCCATAGAAAAGAAAATTGCACCACTACCCCACCAGCAGGTATTTTTTACAGGAATTGCTTATTCCAACCCTATAGATCTGCTCACTAAAGAGCATGTAGCACTTGGGCATAAGAACATTATCCTGGTTTGCGGTATTGCACGCCCGGAGCCGCTTATCAACTATCTGAAGAACACATCGGCCGATGTGCATACACTCACCTACCAGGACCATCATTACTTCGTTACTGCTGACCTTGAAGAGATAAAGGAAGCCTATGATAACTGGAGTGTGCCTGATAAAATAATAGTGACAACAGAGAAGGACGCTGCAAGATTGTACCTGCACGCAGATAAGCTGAGAGCCTGGGGAATAACCATTGCTGTATTGCCTATAACCGTGTATGTGCTTTTCAACAAAGGGAAGGAACTTGATGCGATAGTTACGAATTATGTGGAAAAGACAATTGCGGAGAATAATGAGGTGTTTGGAGCCCCAGACCCGAGCCTGCCTCTTTAGTTGTGGAGCAACTACTGATTGTAGCGCCACAAAAAAACCGCCTGGTTGAGCGGCATTAATTTTGTCAGTCTATCAATTGAGCTATTGCGCAGCTCACCATCAGGCAGTAAGTACCTTCAGCCCTTCTGAAGCATATTTTTTAACATCTTTGTCAGCGCTGATAAGTGTGTAATTATTCCTGATAGCCTGCCATATGAGCATCCGGTCGAAAGGGTCTTTATGATACGTAGCTTTAAGGTTATGAAAAGTGCTGCTATCCCCGGCGGACAATGGTTCTATCTCAAAACCTATTTGCAAACAAGCTCCCGGAAGGTCATCCGGGGAACGCTCCATAATTTCTAATTTTCCTAACGAGCATTTTAAAGATACTTCCCAAAAACTTACCGTACTCACGATAATTGTGTTGTCGGGGTCAGCTATAATATCCTTTACCCTCCTGGTTAATTTTCGGGTATCGGTGATAATCCAGAACATAATATGGGTATCAAGCAAGTAGGTCATGAGTTCAGGAATTCTTCTTCAGTCATTTTGAAATCCTTATGAAATACAACTTTAGCTTTGCCTTCCCATATACCAAGCTTTCTCTTCGGTTTTTTTCCTGTTGTCTTAGGAACAATTTTTGCCACTATTTCTTTCTTCTTACCGTACAAAATACCTATTTCTTCGCCTCCCAATACCCTTTTCAATACTTCAGAAAAGTTTGCCTTAAATTCACCTACACTCATTGTTTTCATAAAACGGCTTATTGATCTTCTATCAAAGATACAATTTATTTGACAACTTGACAAGTAAAATTTTCACAAAAAAAAGACCACCCATCTCTGAGCGGTCTTTTAATTTATTTATTCTGAATTCAGAGATTACTCTTCTTCGTCAAACTGGAGCACATCCCTGTTCGCCATCAGCAGTTCGAACTCTTCTTTAGAGCCTACTACCAGGTCATCGAACTCGCGCATACCCGTACCCGCAGGTATCAGGTTACCCGTAATAACGTTCTCCTTCAGGCCAAGCAGGCTATCGGTCTTACCGTTGATAGACGCTTGCGAAAGTACCTTCGTAGTTTCCTGGAACGATGCAGCAGATATCCAGCTTTGTGTACCCAGGGACGCTTTAGTGATACCCAGCAGTGTTGGTGATGAAGTAGCCGGATTTGCATCGCGGTACTCTACCACTTTCTTATCTGCACGGCGCAACCCACTATTCTCTTCGCGTATCTCGCGGAGCGTAACGATCTGGCCTGCATGCATCTTCTCAGAAGCACCGGCCTCGGTAACTACTTTCTTATCAAAGATCCAGTCGTTCTCATCCTGGAACTCGAACTTATCAACTGTATCTTCTTCAAGGAACTTAGTATCTCCCGGATCCACAATGTTCACCTTACGCATCATCTGGCGAACGATCACCTCGATGTGCTTATCGTTGATCTTCACACCCTGTAAGCGATATACTTCCTGTATCTCATTTACCAGGTATTCCTGCACCGCAAACGGGCCTTTGATAGAAAGGATATCGAGCGGAGTAGTAGCACCATCAGAAAGCGGGGTACCCGCCTTCACGAAGTCGCCATCCTGTACCATGATATGGCGTGTAAGCGGCACCAGGTATTTTTTCACCAGGCCCTCGCGTGATTCAACGATGATCTCGCGGTTACCACGTTTCACATTGCCAAAACCAACAACACCATCAATTTCAGCCACCACAGCAGGATTGCTCGGGTTACGTGCTTCGAACAGCTCCGTTACCCTTGGCAGACCACCCGTGATGTCTCGGCTACGGCCCATCACACGTGGTATTTTCACCAGTACCTGTCCGTTGGTCACTTCTTCATCAGCACTGATAACTATGTGTGAACCTACCGGCAGGTTATACATCTTATGCTCCTTGGCATTATCGATGAATATAGCCGGTATCTTGGTCTTATCTTTTGTTTCTATTACCACTTTCTCGCGGTGGCCTGTTTGCTCATCCGCTTCTTCACGATACGTAATACCTTCGATAACATTATCGAAACGCACCTTACCCTGGATCTCAGAAATGATCACAGCGTTGAACGGGTCCCATGTGCAGATCACGTCTCCCTTCGCTACCTTCTTGCCATTTGCGATCTTCAGTATAGAACCATATGGAATGTTATTGGTGATCAGCAGGCGGTCGTTAGCAACATCTACTATACGCACCTCACCTGTACGGCCTATAACCACAACCTGTTCCTGTCCTTCAGCATCTTTGTACTTGGTTGTACGCAGGCCATCGAACTGGATAGTACCGTCGAAACGTGCAGCCAACTGTGATTCAATTGCAGAAGATCCCGCAACACCACCCACGTGGAAGGTACGCAGTGTAAGCTGTGTACCCGGCTCACCGATAGACTGTGCAGCGATGATACCTACTGCATCACCCTTCTGTGCCATGTAGCCTGTAGCCAGGTTCTTGCCGTAGCACTTCGCACATACCCCCCTGCGGCTTTCGCATGTAAGCACGGAACGAATTTCAACTACGTCTATTGCACTCTCTTCAATACGCTTACCTATGTCCTCAGTTATCTCTGCACCTGCATTTGCTATCAGCTCATCAGTGAACGGATCATAGATATTGTGCAGTGATGTACGTCCGAGGATACGGTCATACAGTGGCTCTACAATTTCTTCATTGTCTTTCAGTGCAGAGGTTGCGATACCACGAAGAGTACCACAGTCTTCACCGTTGATCACCACGTCCTGCGCTACGTCAACGAGACGACGTGTGAGGTAACCGGCATCTGCCGTTTTCAACGCCGTATCTGCCAGACCCTTACGCGCACCGTGCGTAGAGATGAAGTACTCCAATACGCTCAGGCCTACTTTGAAGTTAGACAGGATCGGGTTCTCGATAATTTCCGAACCCGAAGAACCACTACGACGTGGTTTAGCCATCAGTCCCCTGAGGCCTGCAAGCTGCTTAACCTGCTGCTTACTACCACGCGCACCTGAGTCTAGCATCATGTAAACAGAGTTAAAGCCCTGTTTGTCTGCAGCCATCTCGCGGATAAGCGTTTCTGTTACGCGAGTATCCACGCGCGACCAAACGTCGATCACCTGGTTGTAGCGCTCGTTGTTAGTGATAAGGCCCATGTTGTAGTTATCCATGATCTCATCAACTTCTACCTGCGCAGCAGCAACCAACTGTTCTTTAATATCAGGAACGGTAAGGTCTTTAATGTTGAACGACAACCCACCCCTGAACGCTGTACGGAAACCTAATGTTTTAATATCGTCAAGGAAGGCAACAGTTTTAGGGATGTTAGTATTCTTCAGTATCTGGCCGATGATCTCACGAAGAGATTTCTTGGTCAGCAGTGCGTTTACGAAACCATTTTCTTTTGGTACAAATTGGTTGAATATTACGCGGCCCACCGTTGTTTCTATCAATTCGTTCTTCAGATTGCCTTCAGCATCACGGGTGTTAGCCCTAACCTTTATCCAAGCATGGAGGTCGGCCTTTCCTTCATTAAAGGCAATTACTACTTCTTCTGTGCTGTAGTATGCCTTATTCTCACCCTTTACTATTTCTTCAGGGGTTGATTTCTTACCCTTAGAAATGTAGTACAGGCCAAGCACCATGTCCTGTGAAGGCAGGGTGATAGGCGTACCGTTCTGCGGGTTAAGAATGTTATGCGATGCGAGCATCAGCAATTGCGCTTCCACGATTGCAGCATTGCTCAACGGTACGTGTACCGCCATCTGGTCACCATCGAAGTCAGCGTTGAACGCCGAACATACGAGTGGGTGCAGTTGTATCGCTTTACCTTCAATAAGTTTTGGCTGGAACGCCTGTATAGATAACCTGTGCAGCGTGGGGGCGCGGTTCAGCAGGATCGGGTGGCCTTTCAGTACATTCTCAAGGATATCCCAAACCACGGCTTCTTTACGCTCAACCAGCTTCTTCGCACTCTTAACTGTTTTTACTATACCCCTCTCAATAAGTTTGCGGATAATGAACGGCTTGAACAACTCCGCGGCCATATCTTTAGGAAGGCCACACTCGTGCAGCTTCATTTCTGGGCCTACCACGATAACCGAACGGCCAGAATAGTCAACACGTTTACCAAGCAGGTTCTGGCGGAAACGTCCTTGTTTACCTTTCAGTACGTCAGAGAGAGATTTCAATGCACGGCCACCTTCTGCTTTTACAGCATTTGATTTACGGCTGTTGTCAAACAGTGAGTCAACCGCTTCCTGCAGCATACGCTTTTCATTACGCAGGATCACTTCAGGAGCTTTGATCTCGATAAGACGCTTCAAACGGTTGTTACGGATAATTACGCGACGGTAAAGATCGTTCAGGTCGGAAGACGCAAAACGGCCACCATCCAGCGGAACGAGCGGGCGCAGTTCTGGTGGAATAACCGGGATGTATTGCATCACCATCCACTCCAGCCTGTTCTCTATACGTGTATTTGCATCACGGAAAGCTTCTACAACGCTCAGGCGTTTCAAAGCTTCTTGTTTACGCTGCTGCGAAGTTTCGTTTGCAGCAGCATTACGCAATTCATAAGAAAGATTATCGAGGTCTATGCGTGAAAGCAGCATATGCACTGCTTCGGCACCCATCTTTGCAATAAACTTATTTGGATCCTCGTCCGGCAGGTATTGGTTTTCCTTCGGAAGGCTATCCAGTATCTCCAGGTACTCATCTTCTGTAATGAGCTGCTGGTGTGTGTTTTCAGACTCTTTCAGGTTAAGCTTCGTACGGATCTGCTCTTCAGCTTCACCTGCATTTACCACTACATAACGCTCGTAATAAACAATGCTCTCCATTTTCTTGGAGCTTACACCAAGCAGGTAACCAATTTTATTTGGCAGGCTCTTGAAGTACCATATGTGCACAATGGGCACAACCAGTTTAATATGCCCAAGGCGCTCACGGCGCACTTTCTTTTCTGTTACTTCCACACCGCAGCGGTCGCACACAATGCCTTTGTAACGGATACGCTTGTACTTTCCGCAATAACATTCGTAGTCCTTCACAGGGCCGAATATTTTCTCGCAGAACAGGCCATCACGCTCCGGCTTGTATGTACGGTAGTTGATGGTCTCAGGCTTCAATACTTCACCATATGAGCGGTCAAGTATTGTATCAGGAGAAGCAAGGCTGATCGTTATTTTACCAAATCCCGGTCTTGGACGGTTGTCTTTTTTTACTGCCATATCTGTAGTATAAAGTATTAAGTATAAAGTAGAAAGCTATAACGTACCATGTAAACCGTAGATCATTCTCTGAACTTCGGTTATATCTCTTACAAGCTGGTTATAGATTTCCTCATTCACGTAATTTAATTTTTTACTTATCACTAATTGAGTTTCTAATTCATAAGCTGAACCTATAGCTACAGTTAGAAATTGCTTAAAATAAGCTGCTGAATTCCGTCCTGCACCTTCCGCAATATTGCTTGGAATTGAAGTTCCGCAACGTTGCATTTGGCTCACTAAATTGAATTTCTCACTCTCAGGGAACTTTTTAGTTACTTCATAAATCCGTACAACTAAATCAATAGATTTCTGCCAAACTATTAACTCCCTGAAATTATTCATCTGTTAAAGAACTTATATCACTAGCCAATTCGTAGCAGCTTTCGACTTTCTACTTTTGACTTTAGACTATTTATTCAAATTTCAATTCAAGGCCTAATCCGCGAAGCTCATTTACTAACACGTTGAACGACTCAGGGATACCGGCTTTAGGTATGTTGTCGCCCTTCACGATAGCTTCATAAGTTTTAGCACGGCCTATGATATCATCCGACTTCAATGTCAACAGTTCCTGCAGGATATTGGATGCGCCATATGCTTCAAGCGCCCAAACTTCCATTTCACCAAAACGCTGGCCACCGAACTGTGCTTTACCACCCAGCGGCTGCTGTGTAATAAGGCTGTATGGGCCGATAGAACGTGCGTGCATCTTATCGTCAACCATGTGGTGCAGCTTAATGATATAGATGATACCAACAGTAGCTTTCTGGTGGAAACGCTCTCCTGTTTCACCATCATACAGGTAAGTATGGCCAAAGTCAGGTAACTGTGCTTTCTCTATCAGGCTTTCTATTTCTTCCACAGATGCGCCGTCGAAGATCGGTGTAGCATAGCGCTGTCCAAGCTTCTCTCCTGCCCATCCAAGGATTGTCTCATAGATCTGGCCAAGGTTCATACGCGATGGTACGCCCAGTGGGTTCAGCACCACGTCTACCGGTGTGCCGTCTTCCAGGAATGGCATATCTTCCTCACGCACTATTTTAGCTACGATACCCTTGTTACCGTGGCGGCCAGCCATTTTATCACCCACCTTCAGCTTACGCTTGCTGGCGAGATAAACTTTAGCAAGCTTCAACACACCGGCAGGCAGCTCATCTCCTATGCTCAGGTTGAACTTCTCACGCTTGTAGCGGCCCAGCTCTTCGTTGAACTTAATATTGTAGTTATGCAGCAGCTGGTTGATGAGGTCATCTGTTTCCTTATCACCTGTCCAGCCCAATGGATTTACATTCTGGAAATCTATTGAACCAAGCGTTTTGGAATTGAACTTACCACCTTTGCTCAGTACAGTTTCACCGAAGTTGTTGGTAATGCCTGCAGATGTTTTGTCTTTAAGCAAAATTGCCAGCTTCTCGAACAGGAAGTTTTTGAGGTCTTCCAGGTTCTTCTCATGTACTTTTTCTATTTTCTCAAGTGCAGTTTTTTCACGCACTTTAGAGTTCTTGTCTTTCTTAGCACGCTGGAACAACTGCTTGCTGATAACGATACCTTCAGTGCCGCTCGGTGCCTTTAATGACGCGTCTTTCGCATCACCTGCCTTATCACCGAAGATAGCGCGAAGCAGTTTTTCTTCCGGGGTCGGATCGGTCTCGCCTTTAGGCGTTATTTTACCTATCAGGATGTCACCTTCACCTACATGTGCACCTATGCGAATGATACCATTTTCGTCAAGGTCTTTTGTAGCTTCTTCTGATACGTTAGGGATATCTGCTGTCAGCTCTTCTTCACCTAGCTTAGTGTCACGCACTTCCAGTTCATATTCATCAATATGTACTGATGTGAACCAGTCGTCGCGAACCACTTTTTCATTGATCACTATCGCATCCTCGAAGTTGTAACCCTTCCATGGCATGAATGCCACTTTCAAGTTGCGGCCCAGTGCCAGCTCACCATCCTGTGTTGCATAGCCTTCAGTAAGGAAGTCGCCTGTCTTTACTTTCTGGCCTTTACGCACACTTGGACGCAGTGTCATGCTGGTGCTCTGGTTGGTCTTCTTATACTTGGTAAGCGTATATACTTTCAGGTCGTCCTCGAACGATACGAGACGCTCTTTCTCACCACGGTCATAACGCACATGGATATGGTCTGCATCCACATATTCTACTACCCCGTTGCCTTCAGCATGAATTTGGATACGTGCATCGCGTGCAGCTTTAGCTTCCAGGCCTGTACCTACAATAGGCACTTGTGGAATGATCAGCGGTACCGCCTGGCGTTGCATGTTCGATCCCATCAGCGCACGGTTCGCGTCATCATGCTCCAGGAAGGGGATCAATGATGCGCTCAAACCAACGATCTGGTTAGGAGCCACGTCCATGAACTCAACTTCCTCCCGGTCAAGGATCGGGAAGTCGCCCGTCTGGCGTGATTTTATTTTTTCTTCAGTGAAGTGCCCCTTATCATCCATAGGCACATTCGCCTGCGCGATCTTTGCCAGGTCTTCTTCTTCAGCACTCAGGAACCTGTAATTCTTCAGGTCAACTTTGCCTTCTTTTACTTTATGGTATGGTGTTTCGATGAAGCCCATATCATTGATCTGTGCGTGTACGCACAGCGTAGAGATAAGACCGATGTTTGGTCCCTCAGGCGTTTCAATAGTACACAGGCGGCCATAGTGGCTGTAGTGTACGTCCCGCACCTCAAATCCTGCGCGCTCACGGCTCAAACCACCTGGACCTAAAGCTGAGATACGGCGTTTGTGCGTGATCTCAGACAGCGGGTTGGTCTGGTCGAGGAACTGTGATAATTGCGAAGTGCCGAAGAACGAATTGATCACTGAAGAAAGAGTACGTGCGTTGATCAAGTCAATAGGCGTGAACACCTCATTATCGCGAACGTTCATACGCTCGCGGATGGTGCGTGCCATACGTGCAAGGCCAACACCAAATTGTGCAAACAGTTGTTCCCCAACCGTACGAACACGACGGTTGCTCAGGTGGTCAATATCATCAATTTCTGCTTTGCCATTAGTAAGGCGAACCAGGTATTTAATGATAGAGATAATATCTTCTTTGCTCAATACTTTCGTAGTGAGGTTAATGTCAAGGTTCAGTTTCCGGTTGATCTTGTAACGGCCTACTTCACCCAGGTCATAACGTTTATCACTGAAGAACAATTTTTCAATGATACCGCGTGCTGTTTCATCATCCGGGGCATCTGAACCGCGCAACTGGCGATAGATGTGTTGCACCGCCTCAAGTTCCGAGTTCGAGGTATCCTTATTCAGCGTATTGTAGATGATAGAGAAATCACCACTCACTTCTTCCTTCTGCAGGAAAACGGTTTTGATACCCATTTCCTGTATCAGGTTGCTGTTATCTTCATCAAGTACGCTGTCGCGGTCCAATACCACTTCATTACGCTCAATGGTAACCACCTCACCGGTATCCTCATCTACGA
The DNA here is from genome assembly GCA_021155965.1 of Flavipsychrobacter sp. Lineage (GTDB taxonomy): Bacteria > Bacteroidota > Bacteroidia > Chitinophagales > Chitinophagaceae > Nemorincola. The sequence continues at coordinate 22,238 of JAJNBJ010000025.1, read as the reverse complement.
AGTCTTCTGTCCAGCTGCGCAGTACGCGTGCTGCAAGGCGACGGCCCAGGTTAGCAGTAAGTGCCTTCTTTTCCACTTTCACCTCATCAGCCATGCCGAAGAGCTCAAGTATATCCTTATCTGTTTCATAACCAATTGCACGGAGCAATGTGGTTACAGGGAATTTCTTTTTACGGTCGATGTACGCATACATCACATTGTTGATGTCTGTAGCGAATTCCATCCACGCGCCTTTGAACGGTATCACGCGGGCGCTGTAGATCTTCGTACCGTTCGGGTGAACGCTTTGTCCGAAGAATACGCCCGGAGAACGGTGAAGCTGGGATACAACTACACGCTCAGCACCATTGATCACGAAAGTGCCACGCGGGGTCATGTATGGGATATTACCAAGGAACACATCCTGCACAATGGTTTCAAAATCAACGTGCTCTTCATCGTTACAGCTCAGTTTCAGCTTAGCTTTCAGCGGAACTGAGTACGTAAGGCCGCGCTCCATACACTCGTCGATAGTATAGCGGGGCGGGTCGATGAAGTAATCCAGGAACTCGAGCACGAAAATGTTGCGCGTATCCGTGATCGGGAAGTTCTCCTTGAACACACGGAACAGGCCTTCGTTGTTACGCTTATCGGGCGTAGTCTCAAGCTGGAAAAAGTCCTGGAACGATTGGAGCTGAATAGCCAGCAGATCGGGAGTTGCGGCTGCATCGTGTAACTTTCCAAAGTTAACTCTCCCCGATGCTGTCTTTTTTTGCTGTGTAGCCATAGTATTTTTTATACTCCTTTAAAAACAAAAAAACCCCGTAAAGCAAGGCGTAGCCTGACTGTACAGGTGATCAGTATTAACAAAAAACGGTCAAAATAATTTTGCGCACGTACGTACCCCTCAAAAAAGGGATTGCAAAGATAGTAAAGGGCTATTAATAAAGCAAAAAATATTCCAAATTTTCAAAAAATCTCCCTTATGCACAAAAAAACCTTTATTGTAGATGTAAATTAATTATTTTATCATGCATTATTTGTTAATTTCTTTAACAAATACCGACTATGCTGACAAAAGGATAATTGATGCAAAGCGCAATAACATTATGTTATTAAATATTTGTATTGACTTTTAAGACAGTAATATATTTTTTGCAGAAATTATTATTTTAGCCGCTCACTAAAACCAAACTTACAGGTTATGAAAAAGATTATCCAGTTATCCGCTGTTGCGTGCATTGCAGTATTTGCTGCACTTACCTTAACGGTTTCATGTAAAAAGAAAAGTAGTTCGCCAACAACATGCACCTGCAAATACAAAGGTGGCATGTCTGGCGGTGATACTACAATCACCTATAATTTGGCTCCGGCAGGATACTCATCAATAGGAGCATATTGCGCAGCATTGGAAACTAACTTTAAAATGATTGATCCGGCAGCAGATTGCAATTAACAACTCGCTGGTATACAAATCGTAAAAAGCTGCATTACACATGCAGCTTTTTTTACTGTATTACTTTGTGATTATTTTATCTATTACTGGTATGCAATTTGCTTTAACTTTAGCTAAAATTCAGTGCTATGAAAAAGTTCCTTTTTCTCTCTGCTTTTACCGCATGTCTCACGCTGGGAATAATTGTTTCCTGCACACCTACAGATAATGATGACCAGACTGGCAATTATACCTGCCACTGTGTTATTACGACCACAAGTGGGACAAATACAGCAGATCAGCCATATACTAATGTAACTTTATCTTATGCTACCTCAACCTGTGCAACACAACAGAGTACTTACACCTCTACCGGTGTAACCGCCACGTGCACATTGCAATAACTATCATTTCATCATAAAAAAGCCGCACATGATGCACGGCTTTTTTGAAGCATTTTTCAGATACACTAATTCAGTTTGCAATGGAATGTGCCGTTCGTGACCTGTGTTGAGTCTTCTAAAACAACTGAATATGTACCTGTTATGGTTGTAGCTGTTTTTGCGGTCACTGTAATAGACCCATGAGCATCAAAGGCTGACGCACCAGGCGCACTGTAGGTAGCACTGCCATTATACACAGAATTCCATGCACCTGGTACATTTACAGTTGAATTGAAATACCGTGTACTGAGAGTACCCGTATAATTATCCCAATAGATGGTAAATGTGGTCAATGGGTCCCATATTACACCATGGATCGATAACATAGCCCCGGACGTAAGCCATGTTGCGTTCACATGCGTTGCCCTTTTTTGTACACCATCTACTTTGTAGGTCATTAAACCCGAAGAATCGCTGAATGTTTTGGTTGGTGCAGTTGTGAAAGTTGAAGTGCTGCCCGATGAGTTAACGATCTTCCTGATAGTAATAGTTGTATTGCCATCGTTGGCTAAAGCAGGCGTGTTGAATGTTGCATTATCGCCACTCATGGTCAATGTTGCAGAGGCGTTCGAAATAATGTTTGCCCCGCCAAGATCAAAGAAAATAGTGTAAGTGCCATCGGCAAGAGTGGAAGATGCGACAGACACCAATGTAGATGCTCCTTTTACAAATGCTGAAACAGCGCTTATCGTAAAGTTCGAAATGTCAGGCAGGTTTACCGAAGGTATCGGATTACTTTTGCTGGAGGGGGAACAGCCCATTTCAGGCGTGGTGGTTGCAATGAACATTGCGGCCAATGCAATAGATATTGTTTTTTTCATAAGTAGCTTTTTTGCGAATGTATGGATAATCTTATTTTTTTGAATTTTTTTTTCTAATTGTGCGTTAAATGCTAATAAGTGTATACCTGTCGGCTATTTTTCCCAACCATTTTTTCCAATTATTTTTGAACCCACTTCAATGAATAGAGTATTCCGGCTATTACTTATCCTTTTTTCTGTAGCCACCGGCGCACTCTTCCTGTATTCTGCCTATACCAAACTATTCCCTACTATACAGGCCTTTGAATATAACATTGCCGGCAATGTAGGTGTTACCCATATTATTGCGGCTATTGCCGCACGTTTCTTTATTGGCCTGGAAGCCGGGCTAGGTATAATGATAACCAGCCACTTCTTCGGCAGGCGCAATTGGGTGCTTAAGTTGGCATTTGCAATGGTCGCTGTCTTCAGTGTCTATCTTATATGGCTATGGGTAAAAATGGGGAACAATGTGAACTGCGGCTGTTTTGGGGGCGGTATTTTCATGAGCCCATCAACATCCCTGATCAAGAATGCTATTATCCTCGGCGTGCTTGGGGTGCTTATCCGTTACCATAAAGGTTTTTCTTTTGACTATGTCAATGCAATACCATTGATAAACATATTGTGCCTCATTGTTTTAGCCTTCCTGCAATTTCCCGTTTTCACTCATTACAAATTCAAGTTTGATAAACTATATGCCGACAGTACCTATGCACCGAAACAAGACCTGAAAAATGGCAAGCACATTGTTGCATTTGTAAGCCGTTCGTGTTCCCACTGCCGGAAAGCAGCATCTATAATGCATAACATGAAACAGAAGAACCCTACGCTACCCTTTTACATGGTTGTAGCCGGTACAGATACTGCATTCTATACCTTCTGGCAGGAAACACATGCGCAGGATATCCCGTGGTCGCTGCTGCCGGAGAAAACCTTTATGGAGTACACAGGCGGAGAATTTCCGCAGATACTATGGCTGAACGATGGAAAAGTGGAAGCCAATACTACCTATCCCGAGCTGGACCAAAAGGTTATTGAAGATTGGATGAAAGCCCCAAACCCCTAAAGGGGCTTTACTTGAGAATATACACTGTACATCAATACATCTATCTACGCAACATGGGGAAGACCTTTTAGGGGTTTGTGGTGTTTAAATATCCCTCCAGGGTCTTTGCTATAATATCCCAGTCAAAATTTTCTTTCACCACTTTTATGCCTGCTTCGCCTACTTTGCGCCGCGCTTCTTCTGACGACAATAGCTCAACTACGCTATTCGCAAATGCTTCAGGTTCCTGTTGCATAATTGCGCCCTCGCCGCTTTTAATACCCAGACCGCCAAAACCTATGTGAGAGCATACTACAGGCACACCCATAGCCATGGCTTCCAACACTTTATTCTGTGTGCCTGCCCCGAAACGTAATGGTGCTACCACCACGCTGGCGCTGTTATACATGCCAGCAAGGTCTTTTACAAAGCCGGTCACTTGCACATGATCATTTGCCAAAGCCCTTACCTTTTCTACCGGCCGCTGGCCTGCAATAATGAATTTCACATCCGGCTTCTTAGCTCTTATTCGCGGCAAAATATTCTCTGTGAAATGAATCACGGCATCGACATTGGGGGCATAATCCATATTACCGGTAAAGAGCAGTGTATTGCTGTGCGAATAGTCGTGCCCGCGAGGCGCATAAATGTTCCTATCAACACCGTTAGGCAGTAAACGCAGGTTATCTGCATGGTGCTTATGTTTCAGGTAGGTCAGGTCTTCTGTGCTGCACACTAACGACAGGTCATACATCTTCAGCATTTCCTCATAGCGCAGCACACGCTTCTGTTCTATATTCTCGAATATGGTGGTCAGCAATCCACGTTTCACTTTGCTGCGCCGTTCCCAGTAGAGTGAGAAAGCATCAGGCAGATCCAGTATCCGGCGGATGTCTTTACGGTTTGCCAGGTATGGCGACATACGCAGGTGCTGCACATGCACTGCATCATAATTATGCTGTTTTATAAGTTCATTCAATTTGTGCTTCAACTCCCCAGACCGGAAATACAATACCTGCAGCGGCTCGCCGCGCCATGCGCCCTGCAGGCAATTCATGGCACTTTGCCACTTGGGCAGGTAGACCAGGTGCACTTCTTTGAAGACCTTTTCCAATTCTGCTTTGTAACCGAGATCCTCCTTCGTTTGGGCGAAGGTGAGGAGGTGCAGCTCATGGTTTGTATTCAACCTTTTGGCAAGGTTGAATATCTTGAGCTTATCGCCTCTATAGGGCGGATACGGTACACGGTTAGCTAAAAAAAGGATCTTCAAATGGAAGTTCTTTATACTGAAACTACATGGGCATTTTCAAATTTTCAAATTGCCGAATTGCCAAATTACTTCAATATTTCATGCCCCATTTTGTCCCGCTTGGTTTGCAGGTAAAATTCGTTGTGCTCGTTGGGGGTTACTTCTATCGGCACATTCTCTACTATCTCCAGCCCGTAGCCTACAATGCCTGCACGTTTTTTAGGATTATTGGTCATGAGGCGCATTTTGTGCACGCCGAGGTGGCGCAGTATCTGGGCGCCTATGCCATAATCGCGCTGGTCCATTTTGAAGCCGAGGGCAAGGTTGGCATCCACGGTATCCTTGCCTTCTTCCTGCAGTTTGTATGCCTTCAGCTTATTGAAGAGGCCTATTCCCCTGCCCTCCTGGTTCATATACAGCACAACACCCTTGCCCTCTGCTTCTACCATCTCCATTGCTTTATGCAACTGGTCGCCGCAGTCGCAGCGGAGGCTATGTAATATATCGCCGGTGAAGCAGGAACTATGTACGCGCACCAGTACGGGTTCATCTTCTTTCCATTCGCCTTTTACTAATGCGAGATGATTCTCGCCCGTGTTCGTTTGCTTGAATGCCACCAGTTCAAAATCACCATACTTGGTGGGCATATGCACGCGTACTTCTTCATGTATCAGCGTTTCGTTAGTGAGACGATAGCTGATGAGGTCTTTTATGGAAATTATTTTGAGGTCGAATTTTTTGGCTATTTCCATGAGCTGCGGCAGGCGCGCCATGGTACCATCGTCGTTCATTATCTCAACCAGCACACCGGCAGGTTCAAAACCAGCCAGCCTGGCAAGGTCAACAGTCGCCTCGGTATGGCCACTGCGGCGCAGCACACCTTCATCCTTCGCCCTCAGCGGGAAGATGTGGCCGGGACGGCCAAGATCTTCCGGCCTGGTATTGGGATCTATGAGTGCCTGAACGGTTTTGGCACGATCATGGGCGCTGATGCCCGTGGTGCAGCCATGGCCTATAAGATCAACAGAAACGGTGAAGGGCGTTTGATGCAGCACTGTATTGTTCTGCACCATCAGGTTAAGGTTCAATTCGTTGCACCTGCTTTCTGTAATAGGTGCGCAAATGAGCCCGCGCCCGTGCTTGCTCATGAAATTGATGATCTCGGGAGTTACATTACGGGCGGCAGTTATAAAATCTCCCTCGTTCTCACGGTCCTCATCATCCACCACTATAAGCAGTTTACCCTTCCTGAGGTCCTCTAAAGCTGATTCTATGGTATTCAACATATATCATGCAAAGGTACAACGGATTTTACTTAGTGTTTATTTTTTGACCTGCGCCGGCTCGCCGGAAAACTCTCTATACTCGGTGAGTTTCACAGCCTAGCCATGTGGGCAGCATGGATCCGCCGCTCTTGGAGCGAAACAGTTGATTGTTTAATCTTTTTTTTTCAAAAAATTTCATCAATAAAGATCGCTTAGATAATGCGTTAAAAAAATAAATTTTTATTTCTCAAATCCGCCACCATAGCGGCTTTCAAAAAGTAAAAATACCATGGCGGTACTGAAACAGTACCGTCAAGGAAAATAGATTTGGAACCCCCTGGCCTCATTTCGTAACTTTACCATGTACCCGAAAAAATATCCCTGCCCGACTACGGGCAGGCGGGGGTAAGTTCTTTGACAGATTGCACCATGACTTTTTTGCCTGCCCCGCCGTGGCAGTGGCCAATCTTTGTGGCCCATGTGGTTATTTGCCTCAAAAAAACTATTCCCAAATCACGGGGTATAATTATACCTAAACAGGGTATAATTATACCTTTTGGGGGTATAAATATACCCTTTTATACCCCTTTATACCTTATGATAAAACACATAAAATAGGCCCACAGGTCATTTTACCCATATTTGAAAAAAAATATTGATCAAATCGGGCACATCCCGAAAATTATACCCTTCTTCAGCATGACGAGAAAGAAAAAATGCGGGGATATTAGTTTCAGCATTCAATCTTTCAGTTCCGAAAAAATGACCTTGCCGTCAACTTCAAAGTGATTGATGTGGCTGGAGGGGGAAGCATAGGAGATGGTGACTTGTTTATCGAGTACTTGTCTGTTGAGTGAATCGAGGCGGAGGCCATTCTCCAGGCCGCGGTTGATGTAATAACTTTTGTGGTGCTTTAAGGAAAAAACAACATCGTGCACACCGCCTTCAAAAATGCCGGTTACAGTATCTGTAACGGTCTGTGTGGTACAGACGATACATTTGCCATTGGGCCCAATAGCGAACAGGACGCAATACAAAATGAGCAGGCCAAATATAACGGCAATAGTATAACCGATGCCTTTCAGGGCTGTTTTGAGCATAGCATAAGTTTGTGCTATAACGGACCGGGTGTAAATTTATTTCGGGCAGTATCTTATTTTTATACCCGAAAACACGACGAATGCAAACCCCCATACTTCTTATATCCAGCTCGGCAGTGCATGGCTATGGCTACCTGGAGTGTAACAGAGATGCTATACAGGAATTTATAGCAGGCATTAATACTCCGCTACTGTTTGTGCCTTATGCGGCAGACAAAAATGAGTGGGATGGCTACACTGATAAGGTAAGGGCTTTCTTTAAGACGCTGGATGTACCTATTACCGGAATACACAGAGTACCGGAGAAAAAAATATTTGCAGACCACGAGGCCATATTTGTGGGTGGGGGCAATACCTTCCGGCTGCTGAATGAGTTGCAGGAGCAGGGACTGATGCCGCAAATCCGTGCGTCTGTGATGGCGGGCAAAATGAAGTATATGGGCAGCAGCGCAGGCACTAACCTTGCCACACGCAGCATCTGCACTACGAATGATATGCCGATAGTATATCCCAAAGGGGGATTTGAGGGGCTTAACCTGTTCACTTACCAGATAAATCCCCACTACCTTGACCCAGAGCCTGAAAACAAACACAAGGGCGAGACCCGCGACCAGCGGCTGGCGGAGTTCCACCAAATGAATGACACACCTGTGGTGGGATTGCGTGAGGGCGCTTATATCAGCATTAATACAGATTTTGCATCCACACGCGAATTATATATTGGCGGCATTAACGGGGCGAAGATATTTGAGCAAGGAAAGGTGCCTTATGAGGCACCGAGGAATGAAAAATTCAAATTGTAACCCAAAATAAGAAAGCCCCTAAATAGGAGCTTTCTTTGAAAACACACGATTTAAATACATCAATTAACGCCCAAACATATATCCTACACCGAAGTTAAAGCTAATGTTCTTAGAAGTGGCATCAGCATTGTTCACTGTAGCTGGCAGGGATGACTGATAGCTGCTCACGTTATCATCATGGATGATATCATAGAGACCGGCATCAACACCGCCACGCAGGAACAGGCCATTGCTGAACTCGTAGCCTACAATACCTGTGAGGCCAAAGTCGAAGCGGCTAAGGTTGTCGCCAGACTCTTCGCCCACACGAATGTGGTTCCTTTCTTTAACCTCAGCCTGGTCAACACCGTTCACCTGGTCGGTCATTTTTGAATCTGAGTATGCACTAACAAGCGTAGCTGCATAACCACCTGCACCTATGAAGAACTGGTTGCAAGTTCCCATCCTGTACACAAGGTTCAACGGAACCTGTATGTAGTGCAGGCTGTTCTTGTTCTTCAGCTTCACATCGTGCATGTTGTCGTTTTCCACATAAACAAAGTGACGCCCGTTCTGGCCACCCTTCAATGCGTACATAAGGCCCGGTTGCACACTCCAGTGCTTGTTAAGGCTTATGTCATAAATAAGCCCACCAAAATAGCCAGTCTTCAGTTCATTCGAGATAGTTTCTCCGTGGTAATGATCTCGCTGATTGTTTAGTGTAACACCACCGATCACTCCAAGCTGAGCATAGGCCCCGGCGGTCATCATTACACATGCAAAAATTAAACTCATCTTTTTCATAAAAAACATTTTGTTCCGGTTAGCATCTTAAAAAACGCGTGCCGCAGCAAATTTTTCAAATGTTAAAAGTCTGACAAAAGCCACACTGATGGTACCTAAAGCAAACAGTTACATTCCTTTATGAACAGGGGCTATGCATTAAAAAAAGCGGGACCTGCCAGTGATATGGCTACCTCTTCAAAAGAAAGCAAGGCTTTTCTGTTTCCAATGCGAATGGTGAGGCATACCAAAACGAGGAATAAAAAGGTGAACGGCAGCACAAAGGCAATAATAAGGTTACAATATATACCGGTTTCTCATGACCGGCGATCTCAATATTAGCCTGCAAACAGTATCTTTGGTAAAAGTATGGAAATATTCCTGTTAGCAGCTTTCACAATCGGTTATTTTCTCATTGCTATTGAGCATGTTGTGAAAATAAACAAAGCAGCGATCGCATTGGTTACAGGTGTGCTATGCTGGGTTATCTACATTTTATCAACGGATAATAAAGAACTGGTTACGGAACAACTTACCGGCCATCTCGGAGAACTTTCGGGTATTTTGTTTTTTCTACTAGGTGCAATGACCGTTGTAGAACTGATTGATGCCCACAGAGGTTTTGATATCATTACGTCAAAAATAACCCAAACAAACAAGCGAAAGTTGTTGTGGATAGTGTCGTTCATCACTTTTTTCCTATCCCCTGTGCTTGATAACCTAACAACTGCAATCGTTATGGTTTCACTCATAAGAAAGCTTATACAGTCTCCAGAAGAACGACTGACATTTGCCGGGATGGTAGTTATTGCAGCAAATGCCGGCGGGGCATGGTCCCCAATAGGTGATGTGACAACAACCATGCTATGGTTAGGTGGCCAGGTGACGGCATTCAACATTACGAGTAAATTATTCCTGCCGAGTTTTGCCTGTATGACAGTGCCATTGGTGATTTTATCGATGCAGATGCGCGGGAATGTGCAACGGCCTGTTGAAGTGGAAACGAACACTAATCTTGTCCCGCGACGCATTCAGTATATTGTTTTATTTTCCGGCATTATCATTTTGCTCTTAGTTCCAGTCTTCAAGATGCTTACGCACCTTCCTCCTTATATGGGCATCCTGATGGGTTTGGGTATATTGTGGATAATAACAGAAATACTATTGGGCGAGATGGACAGCAAGGAAAGACATGTTTTTTCTGTTGCCCACGCACTACGCAAAATAGATACGCCAAGCATATTGTTTTTCTTTGGATTGCTTATCAGTATAGGCGCACTCGAAGTAGCAGGCATACTCACGAACCTTGCTGACTGGATGAATACCCATATATCCAACGAAAACGTAATAGTTGGTATGATGGGGCTACTGTCATCTTTGATAGATAACGTACCATTAATAGCAGCGGCGCAAGGTATGTATGGACTGAATCAATATCCTACAGATCATTTTTTCTGGGAATTTCTTGCGTACTGCACGGGTACAGGAGGCAGCATACTGATAATAGGCTCTGCAGCTGGCGTAGCGGCAATGGGAATGGAAAAAATAAGTTTCTTTTGGTACCTGAAAAAGATCAGCCTTGTGGCATTGCTAGGGTTTGCTGCCGGAGCAGGAGTGTTCTTTTTGCAGTATGCCTTTCTATAGCCAGACATTACAGCACCTGCAATTCATATCCGCTCTGCAAGCAAATGCTCCACTTCAAGAATAATATCCTTCATCACTTTGTGCTGGTCGTAATGCTCCACTACAAGCATATGTGAGCGTTGCGCCATTTCTTCAGCTGCCCGGCGGTTGTCGAAACACCATTTTACCGAGCGGGCAAAATCCTCGGGTGTACGGGCAAGCAGGTAATGCTCACCAGAGCGGGCTTCTATACCTTTAATACCTACGGGTGTGGTGATGACTATTTTGCCCGCGGCCATGGCTTCCAGTATCTTCACACGTATACCGCCCCCACTCCATAGCGGCACTATGAGTATTTTCTTATCCGCAATAAATTCCTCGGCATTTGGTACCTCGTTCATGCAATGCACTCCATCTACGCCAAGGCTTTTAAAATCATCGGGCATGTTGCGGCCTGCGAAATAAAATTCGAAGCCGGGAACCAGTTTGCGCACCTTGGGCAATGCCTTTTCTATAAACCAGCGAACACCTTCCCGGTTGGCTATCCAGTCCATAGCACCTATGTGGTAACCAACCCAGCGTTCTGAGCCGAAAGCAGTTTTTATTCTACTGGTGTCTATACCAAAAGGTGCTATTACCATGGCATGTATTTCTTCCAGTCGCTGGATGAGGCTTGCATCTTTTTCTGTAATAGGCAGCAGCAGGTCGTAGGTTTTCCATGCTTCACGTTCAAAATCCCTTATCCGCTTCTGGAGGTCGCTGAGGTATATTTTCTTCAGGGTATTCTTAGTTTTCTTAGCAAGGCCGTGCCATATCTGGTATTCTATATTATGGATACGCAAGATTGTAAGCGCATCGCCATGCGCTTTTATTTCGGGCAGATAAGTGGAGAGGTAAACACTTTCTACCTGCACCACATCGGGCTTAAATGATCGCAATACCTGCACCAGCTTTTCTTTAAAGCCGGCATCATAGAACCGCTTTGCATGCTCGGGCTTCCGGCTGAAAAAGAAATTTTTGGCAATGTCGGTCCATTTGATGTCGTTATTAACATCAACCCATTCAAAGGCATGCAGATGGGTAAATAATTTACCCAATTGTTCGTGCTTTATATAATGGCGGGTGGTGTTCATGGACAGCAGGTAAACCTGCCAGCCTTCCCTGTGGTAGCCTTCAATCATGGCATTCATAGCCAGGTTGCCGCCATCCTTCAGGGGGTATGGTATGCGGTTGGTAAGTATGAGTATTCTGCGTTTTGCCATTCGTGGAGCTAAAATAGCTAAATGAAAGCGTTTAACCCATCTTGTACTATATTTGGCCTATGCCGGCTAAAAAGATCGTATTTCTTGGCTCCAAACCTATTGGCTATGAATGCCTTGCATACCTCATTGCACAAAAGGAAGCGTTGAACCTTGACATAACAGGCATACGTACCCGCAGCCGGAAAGAATTTGGGGAAGGACATGACCTGACGGAACTTGCCGGGAAGAACAACATTCCTGTCCTTAGCAATCTGAATGACCTGCCCGAATGTGCTATTATCTATTCGGTGCAGTATCATGAATTGCTGAAACCTAAACACATACAGAAAGCTAAAGAATTATGTGTGAACCTGCATATGGCCCCTTTACCTGAATACCGGGGGGCTAACCAATTCTCGTTTGCAATACTCGATAGAAAGAAAGAGTTCGGAACGACCATTCACAAAATAGATACGCGGATAGACCATGGCGATATCCTGTTTCAAAAGCGCTTCCCGATACCGGATGATTGCTGGGTAGGCGAATTGTATGAGCTTACCTTCAAAGCATCTGTGTATTTGTTCAAAGAAACATTGGCAGATGTGGTGACCGGTAATTATACACCAATACCACAGGAAAGCCTTGTTGCCAAATACGGCACCAGCCTACATTACCGGAAAGAAATGGCGGACATTAAGATGATAGATATGGCGTGGGACAAGGAGAAGATAGACCGGCATGTGCGTGCTACCGCTATGCCGGGGTTTGAGCCGCCTTATTATCTTGAAAATGGGGAAAAGGTATATTTAACGCCTGACCCTTAGCAAGATCCTCATCCACATACAAAAGCTTTCTCAAATAAAAAATAGGTATTTATACCTATTTTTTGGTGGCTTCTTGCAGCTACCTTTATATACACCTAAAATTACCCTTATGCGAAAGGGCCTCTGGTTCACTGTATTGTTTGTTGCTTTTTTGTACGGATATATTTGTCCTGCCTATGGCCAGATAGTGGGCACCAATGCTTTTCTGCAGGGCCGATGGCTGGAAATAGGGCTATGCAGGAATGGTTCGTTGGCGGCGCAAGCCCATCTCCCGCCGGTTATCATCCGCATCCGTTGTGCTGCACCACAGCACACACACCGGGCGCAGCAATAGGGGCGGTGTATGATTGGGGGCATGATGGCTGGGCGACAGGCAGCACACCATACATGGGTGATTATACCTATGCAGGCCATCCATTTGAAGGATGGGAGATACAAACGAGCATAGGGCGAGGGCAGGCTTTCCAGAATCCCACAGGCACCTATTCAGTGACACCAGGCTTTAGCCTGACGGGAAATATTGTTTCCTACTCAAACACCTGCGGGGGCGCCACAGCTACCTGGGCAGGAAATGCAAATGGCACACTGGACATAAAAATGGAAACCATGGTTGACACGAATGCCTCGTGGGTAACGATGAATGTGCGCCTGCGTAATATGACCGGAACAGCATTGCCAGGAATTTATTACCTGCGCAGTTGCGACCCGGATGCTGACCAAACATGGACGGGAGGCGGCTTCCCTACCAACAACAGGGTTATATACCAAAACGACCTGATCCACAGGGTTTTAGTAAAAGCACAAGCCATAACCCGCCCGTACTGCTACATGGGCCTTGGCACAATAGATGCACGTGCTGTGGCTTTTATATACAATATGTGGCCTATGGCTTCGACGGTAGACCTTGCCGCCTGCTGGAACCAGACCTATACCCCTGCATTCTATAATGTTGGTGTAAATTACCCGGGAGACATAGCCATCGGGCTGGTGTTCAATATTGGTACAATAGCTGCCGGGGACAGCGCCAGCTTTTCGTATTACTACATATTTGGCGACAGCACTAACCTGGACAGCGCCCGTGGCCCGCTGTCTGCATCCAACAATGGGCCTATATGTATTGGAGACACGCTGAAATTAAGCTCAATAACCTCAACCGGTGGCTGTAGTTATACCTGGAGGTGGTATGGGCCGGGAGGCTTCACCAGCACGGTGCAAAACCCGGTCATTCCGCACACTACTGCAGGATCGGCCGGCACATATTACGTTGTAAGAGCTTCCTTTGGAGTTACAGATACCGCAAGCACTATTGTTGTATTATATCCAGGCGCAGCACCTATAACGGGGATCAATGCTATTTGCGAAGGCGCGACTACATTACTCTCGGACGCCACACCCCGCGGCAATTGGATAAGCAGTAACCCCGGCATAGCCACAATTACTTCAGGGGGATCGGTTACTGGTGTGTCAGCAGGCACTTGCACCATCACATACCTATTAGCAGGTGGCTGCTTTGTTACTTTGCCTTTTAATGTATACGCTATTCCTTCGCCGATGACCGGGGGCGTGGTATGCGTTACAGACAGCCTAGCCATGACAAACCTGGTGCCGGGCGGTATCTGGTTGTCGGGTGCGCCCACAATTGCTACAGTATCGGCAGGTGGTGTGGTAACAGGCATTTCGGGAGGAAACGCATTAATTACCTATGTAATAGGCGGGACCTGCTATGCCACTGCAACAGTGACCGTTAACCCACAACCGGATGCGGGCATACTTAACGGGCCATCAACTATTTGCCTGGGCGATATCATATACCTGACCCCAACTGTACCCGGCGGAACATGGAACACCATTGACAGCAATATAACCCTGCTTGGTGGTTCTGTTACAGGTGTTGCTACAGGCACGGCCATTATCAGCTATTCGGTATCCAACAGTTGCGGCACGGCCACCACGACAAAAACCGTAACAGTTATGCCAATGCCCATAGTATCAGGGAAACAAGACATGTGCGTTGGAGATACTGTTATGCTGCATGGCAACCTTACAGGCGCTACGTGGCAAAGCGCTAATGACCGTATTGCGATGGTCTCTGATAGCGGAACAGTGAAAGGCATCAGTGCGGCCATAACCATCATTTCTTACTATATAGACACAGGCTGCATTGCTACTATTACGGTAACAGTAAATCCATTACCTGATCCCGGGAATATAACGGGTAAGGCGAAGCTATGCCCGGGAGGCACAGTAACACTCCTGGAAACCATAAGTGGTGGCATATGGGAAGCTTCAGATACTTCCGTTATATCCATAAGTTTGGGCGGCACCATAACAGCAAATGGTATTGGAAGTGCAACCATATTGTACACCGTAGGTCCGGACAGCAATGGCTGCATCAACAAGGATACTTTCACTGTTACAGTTGCACCCTCCTCGCTGGCGATGACAAGCACGGTTAACGACGTAAGGTGCTATGGCGAGGATAACGGCAGTATCAGCTTGCAGGTGAGCGGGGGAATACCTCCGTATGAATATAAATGGTCTACAGGTGCGACAACGTCATCTATAGACAGCCTTGTGCCGGGCACATATTCTGTTGTAACGAAAGAACCAGCAACGAACTGTATAAGGACAGATAGTTTTACCATTACGGAACCAGACTCTCTGCAACTTGCACTGGAGGTGCATACCGATATATGCCGGTCGAAAAAAGGCAGTATCATTCCTGATGTAAAGGGCGGCTACCAACCCTACAAATATCTTTGGTCGAATAATTCAACCAGTAACGAGCTTACGGATATCATCGCGGATAGCTATACGCTGACCATAACCGATAAGAACGGTTGCAAAGTGAGCATATCTGCTGAAGTGCCGGATAGTTGTGCTGACATTATTGTACGTAATGGTGTAACGCCCAATGGAGATGGGGTGAATGATACATGGATAATTGAGAACCTTGCCCAATACCCTACCAATACCGTGCAGGTGTTTGATAAATGGGGGGACCTGATGTTTGAACAGGGGAACTACCAGAATGACTGGTATGGAATGAGAAAGAATAATACCCTTGTACCCGACGGCACCTACTATTATCTTGTAAAGCTTAATACAAAGAATGTGACCGGTGGGAAGGAGGTTTTTACGGGGGCGCTGCTGATAAAGCGGTGATTCGAGTGTCGGCAATTTTTTGTAACTTTATATCATGGATATCCGTAGTATCATAACTATAGATAAAGATATTTTAGGGGGACAACCCGTATTTACAGGAACCCGTGTTCCCGTAGAATCCCTTTTCGACCATCTTGAAACAGGGGTATCACTTGATGAATTCCTGGATGATTTCCCTACCGTTTCCAAGGAACAAGCTATTGCATTGCTTGATATTGCAAATAAAATAATGACCTCAAAAAACTTTGAGCAACTATATGAAGCTGTTGCTTGATGAAAACCTTCCCAAAAAGTTAAAACAGGATTTTCCTGAACATGAAGTTCATACAGTTAGGGAGATGGAGTGGAATGGCATTAAAAATGGCGAGCTGATGAAACTTCTGGAAGTCCACAATTTCGATGCATTGCTGACTTTTGATAAAAACTTACAGCATCAACAAAACTTTGCCAAGTATTCCACAATCGTTTTTGTACTTACAGCATCCATCAATAGCTATGTGATTTTAACAAAATTATCGCCTCAAATAAACTCGATGCTCAATTCAGAAATTAACGAGAAAGGTAATCCCATTATTGTTAAATAGCTCTCCCCCTCCCCATTTTTATCATCTTCAACGCCGTTATAGCAGCCTCTTCACCTTTATGACCGTGGCTGCCGCCGAGTCGCTCCCATGCCTGGTCTTCATTGTCTAGAGTGAGCACACCGAAGATGACAGGTATAGGCAGCATGAGATTTAGTTGAACGATACCTTCAGTTACTGCTTTGCATACATAATCGAAATGAGGAGTGCCGCCGCGTATCACTGCACCAAATGCAATAATGGCTTCGGGTCTTTCAATTTTATCCTTATACTTTTCCCAATGCTGCTTGCAGGCAAACGGTAATTCAAAGCTGCCGGGCACAATTATCTTCTCTATAATATCGCCTTTAAAGCGGTGCATCATGCTCTCGCAGCCATTCAGCAGTTCACGCACTATCTTCTCGTTCCATTCGGTATAGACAATGGATACCTTAGCCTGGTGTAACGACTCCAGTTGTTGTGTATCCAGTAAACCAATGCTGTCTTTCGATTGCGCCATAAAAAAATCCCCTTTTTCACCATAAAGGTAAAAAAGGGGAAGCATATGTTTTAAAGAACGTTTTTTAGTTCACTTCGCCAAGACGTGCAAGGTCTTTATCTATATCGCGTGCCTGCTGGCTCTTTGGATATTCATCCCTGATGCGCTTGTAAGCTGCTTTGGCCTCGTTAGCATTGTTAGCTGCCTCGTAAGCAAGGCCCATCTGGTAGAGGTACATGGGCGTAACAACACCATCATTCTTATCTTCGGTAGCTTTTTTGAAAGCGTCTATAGCTTTTGCGTTGTCGCCGCTCTCCATATAAGCCTGGCCCAGAACGCCTGAAGCCATATGGCCTACAGTTGTGCCCTTACCATCAAAATCGCTCAATTCTTTAATAGCATTCTTGTGATCGCCCATACGCAGGTAGCTGATGCCCATATAATAGTGCGCAAGGTTACCGGCAGCAGTACCAGAGTACTTCTTAGCTATTTTTATGAAGCCGGGATTTTTGCCATCGCCATTCAAAGCCATGTTCAGCGAATCAGCCATGTAGTAATTCACAGGTATTGATAATGCTGTGGATGCTTTTTCTTCTGCCGGGGCCTTGTATAATTTTGTATAAGCAAAATAACCTACTACTACTACCAGTATAACTGAAACAGTAGTATTGATCATCTTTTTCTTCTTCTCATAAAAAACAATCACATTATCCATTGGGTTGGATTCTGTATAGACTGCAGGTTTTTCTGTGCCGGGAGTACCGGGTTGGGTTCTTGCTGAATTTGCCATTGTTATTAAACCCCAAACCCCTAAAGGGGCTTTTCTATGTTACCTGGGGAATGGTATTTTAATTTAGTTTATTGTTTTGTTTATTTCTCTTTTAATCACTCAATAAATAAGGCCCCTTTAGGGGTTTCGGGTTAATCTACGATAAAAGGATAATCCTGGTCCATGTATATATCCTTATACAGTTCATTGTCATCCGGCCAGGGGCTTTCTTCTGCAAACTGAACTGATTCCTCCACTTCCATTTTTACCTTTTCGTTGATCATGTTTATCTCTTCTTCAGTCGCCCAGTTGTTCTCGGTAATAGTTTTTAATACCTGTGTTATGGGGTCTTTTTCCTTATACTCTTCCAGTTCTTCCTTAGTACGGTACTTAGCCGGATCACTCATGGAGTGGCCGCGGTAGCGGTAGGTCTTTATCTCAAGGAAGGTTGGCCCGCCACCCTCACGTGCGCGGCGCACAGCCCTTTCAATCCCTTTATGCACCTCTTCGCAGCTCATGCCATCTATGCTGTCACCCGGCATGTCGTATGCATCTGCCAAGCGGTATATATCCAGGACCTTTGACGTACGCTCTACTGAGGTACCCATTGCATAATAGTTGTTCTCACATATGAACACTACCGGCAACTGCCACAGCACAGCCATGTTGAAGGTCTCGTGCAACAAGCCCTGCCTTGCAGCGCCATCGCCAAACAAACAGAGAGTAGCCCTGTCTGTTTCGTTATACTGCTCTGCAAATGCGATACCGGCTCCTAAACCTATCTGCCCACCTACTATGCCATGCCCACCAAAGAACCTTTTTTCCTTAGAGAAGAAGTGCATGCTGCCCCCTTTTCCCTTAGTGCAACCCGTGGCTTTACCATATAGTTCAGCCATACATTCCTTAGCAGAAATGCCTTTCATTATCGCCAGGCCGTGATCGCGGTAAGCAGTGATCAGGTTATCATCTTCTCGTGTTGCAGACATTATACCGGCAGCAACAGCCTCCTGCCCAATGTACAAATGGCAAAAACCCCTAATTTTTTGCATTCCGTATAGCTGTCCCGCCTTTTCTTCGAAGCGGCGAAGCAGTAACATCATCTCATACCAACGCAAATATGTTTCTTTGCCAAATGGATTCTGCACTATTGTGTAAATTTGGGTGCGAATTTATAAAAACTTTTCTATCTATCCGCGGCTTTGAACAGTATTAATAAAATAACACTATTACAATACCGTAATTATAGTGCAGCGACATATGAATTTATGTCGCCTGTGACCTGTATTACCGGCCCTAACGGAAGCGGCAAAACCAACCTGCTGGATGCCGTTTATTACCTGTGCTACACCAAGAGCTACTTTAGTGCCTACCAGCAAAATAGTGTGCAAAATGGGTTGGATGGGTTTAGAGTGACCGGGAATTTTAACCGCCAAGGCAAGGAGGAAAGCATTAGCTGCAAATGGAAAGCAGGTAAAAAAGAGATATATGCCAATGATGTAGAATATGAGAAGGTGACCGATCATATAGGAGTTTATTCTGCTGTGATGATAGCCCCGGATGATACCGAACTGATAAATGGCAGCAGTGAGTTGCGCCGCAAATGGGTGGACAGCATATTAGGGCAGGTGGACAAAACATATTTGGAAAAGCTCATGCATTATCAGCGATTGTTGTTGCAGCGCAATGCATGGCTAAAGAACCAATCAGTAAAGCCGTCAGCCGACTATACTGAACTGGATTATTATAATGCAGAGATGGATATGGATGCTGCATACATATACGAGCAGCGTAAAATATTTCTGGAGCAATTTCTGCCATTGCTTGATAATTTTTACCATAGATTGTGTGGCGGTAAAGAACCGGTGAATGTAGTTTATACCAGTGACCTTTCGCAAAAACCATTAAAGGACTGGCTTGCGCAGAACCTGCAGCATGACCTACGCTATCAACGTACTCTACGAGGCATACATAAAGACGACTGGGACTTTAGTGTAAATAACCTGCAATTGAAACAATTCGGATCGCAGGGGCAGAAGAAAAGTTTTTTGTTTGCGATGAAACTGGCACAATATGCCTACCTGAGCAAAGTGCAAGGCCACCTGCCTATATTGCTGCTTGATGATATTTTTGAAAAGTTGGACCAAAGCCGCATGGAAGCGCTGCTGCACATAATAAACGGCGATGATTTCGGGCAGGTGATACTTACCGATACGCACCCGGAGCGCATCAGGCAGGCATTTGGTACGGGGGCTGAAGTGGGGTATATTTATTTGTAACAGCAACGTGAATTGTGTAATTTTATAACATCCAATGGCGAATAAATTGACGTTCATATCTCCTGAGTATCTTAAACCATACTCCGTAAAATGTCATGCCGACTGGCTTAAAGTATCCAACAATTTAAAGTCCCGTTCAAATTATTCTATTGAGGATTTTGATTATTATATTATTGCTTCATCGGTGTTCTCTTCCAATATCGAAGGCAATTCTCTTGACCTGAATTCATTTATGAACAACCGCGGCAAAAAGACCACCGGCAAAAAGAAAGAATTCAAAGAGATAGAAGACCTGGCGAAAGCATATGGATTTGCAGCAGAAAAAGAACTGACAGTAAGTAACTTCCTGGCTGCCCATAAAATATTGTCTGAGACATTACTTATAGCAAAAGAAAGGGGTAAATACAGGAAAAACCCGGTGGGTGTATTTGACAACAGCACCGGCCGACCTGTATACCTTGCTGTAGAACCTGAAAATATTAAGGAGGAGGTCAGGAAGTTATTTGGAGATATTTCGATCTTACTAGATCAGAAGCTAAGCTATAAGGAGACTTTCTACTATGCATCAATGATACATTTATGGATAGCTTTCATACATCCTTTTGCTGATGGCAATGGGCGGATAGCACGCTTGCTGGAAAAATGGTTCCTGGTAAAAAAACTGGGCGCGGCAGTATGGTCTATATACTCTGAAAAATATTATTGGGATAATCGCGCCGCGTATTATAAAAATATATCACTCGGCTATAACTACTATACACTGAAATGGGAACGTTGCATCCCATTTTTATTAATGTTGCCGGAGTCCCTGGAAGGATAAATCCTAATCAGGATTTTGATTTACTTTTGACGTAATGATATTTTCATCGAAACTGGTAGAGGATGCTGTGCAGGAGTTTGCGAAACTGCCGGGCATTGGGAAGAAGACGGCTTTGCGGATGGTGCTGCAACTGCTGCGCCTGGAAGAAGGAGAAGTGGATGAGTTTACGGGAGCAGTATCAAGGATGAGACATGGGGTAAAATTTTGTAAGGAATGTCATAATGTATCGGACAGCGAGGTATGTGGTATATGTGTGAACAATGGGCGGAACCGCCACCAGATATGCGTGGTGGAGACGATAAGAGATGTGATAGCCATAGAAAGCACGCAGCAATATAACGGGCTATACCACGTGCTTGGAGGTATCCTCTCCCCTCTTGACGGCATAGGCCCGGAACAACTGAATATAGGCACACTGCACAACAGGATAAAGAACGATGACGCCACAGAAATAATAATGGCGCTAAGCCCTACCATTGAGGGCGATACAACAGTTTATTACATAGCCCGACAGCTAAAGGACCTGCCGGTTACTATTACCACCATTGCGCGTGGCATCTCGTTTGGCGGCGAACTGGAATATGCGGATGAAATGACCCTTGCGCGCTCTATAGCCAAGCGCCTGCCGATTGAAAATTATGTGACGATACAGGGGAAATGAGAACGAGTAAAAATGAAAAAGCAGGCGTCATCAGCTATCTTTTTACCCAACTTTTACACTCCTTCAGCTCATATATCCGATTGTATACTGCTCGTAGCCCCATTGTACCAGCGAGCGCATAATCCTCTATTTTTTTTACCGAACCATCATCAAAATATATATTGAAACGTGCGATACTTTCACGGAACGAACGAAAAACATAATTATCGTTCAAGGATGCAGCATTAATGTAAGCTAGTAAATTCCATAATTCCTTGCGCTTATAATCCTCCATCGTACAAACCAAATCAGCAATAGAGGCAATTTTACGATAGGAGTATTTACTATAATAGTGGGCATCTCCATTTTTATTGATCTCTATATAAAAACCAGAACCCGAGTACGGCCGGACTTCGATATCAATCTGTTTAATGCCTAGGGATAAATGGGAAGCTTTATACTCAACAAAAGAGTTGTATTTAAAAACCAGCGTATCAAATGTAAGATGACGCGTTTCATAACCCTTTATGACTTCCCACTTTTCTTGGTTACGATGACATAACAAAACGATTGTTTGATCAGGTAACTGAACAGGCTTTTCAAAGGAATAAGGAAGACCAAAAAGGAAACCGGAAATACCTATGTCATACGCAATGTATTTTTCACCCATATCCATAATCGCAACTGACCAAACTTTTCCGGAAATTATGATATCCGTTAGTCCGTTTCCATCAATATCTACTTTGTAAAAATTACCGCTGGTATCAACATAGGAAGCATCAATTGTATCGCTAACAGAAGAATTGAAATAATTAGGGGAATTCGTTACATAATTCGATCTGTATCGTCCTGAAAAAAGTTGACACTGTTTACGGCTAATCCTAGCCTGTGTTTACAAAAATAAGTTAATCCTAAATACGCTTTACATTTGTTGGGC
>JAJNBJ010000044.1 GCA_021155965.1 Flavipsychrobacter sp. | reverse complement strand
CCGGCGGTGTTCACCTCTTCCCATTCCGAACAGAGAAGTTAAGCCCGCCATGGCCGATGGTACTGCACCACAATGCGGGAGAGTAGGTAGCTGCCATATCCTTTTAAGCCCCAACATTTATTTGTTGGGGCTTTTTTATGCACATATTTCAAGCGTAAATGAAAAGTTCGGTCAGACATCCGTCAGCTGAACAGAAAAGCTATATCATCCTTATTGAGTTTTTTAATGAACCCTGCGTCTTCCGCCACGAGGTCGTTTGCGAGCTGCTTCTTTTTTTGCTGTAGCTGGACTATTTTTTCTTCAACGGTATCTTTGCATATCATTTTGTAAGCAAAAATTTTGTTTACCTGCCCTATGCGGTGGGTTCGGTCTATAGCTTGCTGTTCCACTGCCGGGTTCCACCATGGGTCAACGATATATACATAGTCGGCGGCAGTGAGGTTCAGGCCTACGCCGCCAGCCTTGAGCGATATGAGAAATACACGTATATCCGGGTTATTCTGAAATGATTCAACCGCAACCTTCCTGTGTGCCGCAGGAGTGCTTCCGTCAAAATATGTGTAGGTGATGCCTTCAGCCCTGAAAGCATCCTCCAGCAAATGCAGCATTTCAGTAAATTGCGAGAAGACCAGCGATTTGTGGCCGCCGGAATTTTCTTTTATCTCGCGAAGCAATTCGTCTATCTTCACGCTTTTCTTAGTAGTTACTTCTTTATCTTTTACCAGCACGGGGCTGTCGCATATCTGGCGCAACCGCAGCAAACCCTCAAGCACATACATGCCTGCTTTGGCCATCCCAACCTCTTCTATTTTTTGGAGCAATGTATTGCGGTAATAATTTTTATAATCGTTGTAAACAGAGCGTTGATCACGCCCCATTTCGCACCAGATAATGGTTTCTGTTTTGTCTGGCAGGTCTTTTGCAACTTGCTCCTTAGTGCGGCGCAGCATAAAAGGATATATCAACCTGCGCAGTTGGGCGCTCTTTTCGGCATCGTTGTTTTTGTCAATAGGGTTGGCAAATTCAGTCTTAAAAAACTCACGGCTGCCCAGCAAACCGGGATTTATGAAATTGAACTGGGCATAGAGGTCAAACGTATTATTCTGCACAGGCGTGCCGCTCAGGATCATGCGGTTTTTACTTTTAAGCAATTGGAGGGCCTTATTGGTTTGGGAATCGGGGTTTTTTATGGCCTGGCTTTCGTCAAGTATGATATAGCTCCAGTCAAACTGCTGCATTTGCTCAAGATCGTTTCGGAGGATACCATAGCTGGTAATTACAATGTCATAATCACTGAAATGCTCTTCGGTAAATTCCCTTTCAGTGCCATAATAAATATGGTGCCTGAGCGAAGGGCAGAACTTTTGCAGTTCGCTCTCCCAGTTGTATATAAGCGAAGTGGGGCAAATGACGAGGTGTGTGGAGCCAGAATACTTTTCTTTTAAGTATTGTAAAAAAGCAATGGCCTGGAGGGTCTTGCCCAGCCCCATGTCGTCAGCAAGGCAACCGCCCCAACCCATTTCGTCTAGGGTATGGAACCATTGGAAGCCGCTTGTCTGGTAGGGCCTTAATTTGGCTTTTACCTTTCGACCGGGTTTTACCTGCCCTATCTCCCCGATGTTTTTCAAACGTTGCTTCTTTTCTTCTATCTCGCGCTGCACTGCTTCATTGTCTATCTGGCTGTGCAATTCGTCTATAAGCGTATAATGCAGCTTGCTGAGGCGCAACGTGCCATTCTTCTGTTCTTCCCCTATTTTCAGTACCAGGCTGTATTGTTTTATCCATTCTTCAGGCAGCACACCGAAAGTGCCATCTCCCAGCACAACAATGTTCTGCTTGTTAAGAAGCGCCTTGCGAATATCACGCATCGGAACAACCTGCTCGCCAAACGACACTTCAATCTTCAGGTCAAACCAGTCGATGCCACTGCCTGTTTTCATTTCCCACTTTGGCTGGTTCGTATTATACCGGTGCTTTTGCAGGTCTTGCATACCAAGCACCGTAATGCCGTTTTCCACCATACGCCCAACAGCATTGATGAACCAGTTTTGTTTCATTGTTTCTTCAAAATACAAGAAGAAGAAATTGTTGTTAGTGGGTTTTTCAAATTTAGGGTGCAGTATTCGGAGGCTATCAAAGAAATTCTTTTCAAGTGTAGTATCCCTTTCGATGACCACATATTTCCCGTCGGGCATTTCCCGGAAAATATTTGTGGTGTTTGTTTCGTAGTCTATAACTACGCCATTATAATTAAACTGCGGCTGAAGCACAAGGAATTTATTGTCCATTTCCTTCAGCAGCAATTGCGGTTCAGGTTTTACTTGCACAATATCAGCGGTCAGCGATTCAGCCACCTGAACGGGATATTTGCGTTGGAGCATAGGCAACAGAGATGTGATCACATGCTTCTTCCCCTGTAAAGGAACTTTAATAAAACCATGTACAAACTCCTTTAGCAATCCTAGGTCTCCAATGTCAGCAGGCAGGTACAACATGCCGTTTATCTCAAAAAGAAACCCATTGTATAAACGGGCATTACTGTCATCTACAACAGCGCCTTCTATGATTTTTTGCAAATTTATAGTGATATACTTGTCAGATTCTTCTGCGGTAAAACCAAAATTGAGGAAAGACGGCGACAGCTTTACAGGCAATAAGTTTCTTGTGCTGAACACCCCTTCTTTAAGCATATATACATGTGTTTGTTCGCACAGATAAGGCCATATTTTCTTTAGTGCTCCTATATAATAGGTTAAGAGCGCTTTCAGTGCATTATCTGTCAGGTTTTGCCATGGAGAGGAATAATTGAACAGGTGGCCAAAACCCAGGCCGGACAGATGTTGCTTTACAGCATCGTCCGTAAACCGGACAAGCTGGCCGTACACTTCATCCGGCAAACCGCCCAGCAGGGATAGGTTCTCTCTTTGGTGAATAACCAGTTTCTTGAATTGGGTTTTCCCCGCTTTCTCAAACACTTTTACCGGTTCAAATTCAAACCCTATCCTGAAATGCTGGGAAGCCATATTGAACAGGAAGCCAATCTCAAAATCAATTACCACATTTTTTGACAGCAGGTGGCGACCCGAATATTGGTTGTCTTGGGTGACGAATATTTTTTTTATACTATCAAGGCTGTCGGCTATGTCGGTTTTCCATAGCCATGATGGGGCTTTCATAGATAAGCCGCCCCAACTGTCTATGGTGAAAATAAAATTTTCAGCTTCCTTATCTGCCAAGGTAATACCATAAGGCTGAAGAAGTTTATTTTTCTCTTCTGAGTAATCTTTCAGCCGCTGGAAATAGTCCCGTCCGTGCTTTTGCTCAATAAAACTGAATGCCGTCCGAACATGCTCGCACAAACTATTGGAAGATGGGCAATCGCAAGCGTAAAAGAAATTGGTCTGCTTGTTATACCGTATTTGCGGATGATAATGAATGGTTTTGTTTTTTTTATACGTTAGCTTTATATGCACCTCATTCTCGGTGACAATTGAGGCTGTCAGTTCTATACTGCTAATTGCCTTCATACCTACATAACCCCGGTAAGGCGCTACGTTGTAAAATACATTGCCGGGGGGCGAAATGAATGAGTGCCACTTGGTATATTCAGGCTCATTGACGGATTCGGACATGCTTGGCGGGGTGGTATTTTTTGGTTCAGCGGTGGGGCTGGTTTTAACAGGCAAAAAATCATCATCATCGTCAATGTCATCTTCCTCTTCCAACATTTCCTCAATTTCATATAACTTTAGTTTGTGCATATTAATAAGGATATATATGGTGCAGGCTGCAACATGCTTGCATGAGCCGAACCGCTCCATGGCGGGGCAGTCGCACATGGCAATTACTGCTTCCTTTGCCTGACCGATGGAAATAGATACAAAATAGAAATGACCAGGGCTTGACGCGCTTTTAATATATAACTTATATACGCCTTCGCTGATACCGGCAAGGCTTATACTTTTTTGGAAGTATTTTAAAGGCTTGCCCAAAGCCTTGTCAACAGCATCCGGTGAATATTCTTTAAGAAACGTTATTAATAACTCTTTTTCCTCTGCCATACTGCAAAATAATTAATTAGCAGAGAAGTTAAGCCATGGTACTGCACAACAATGCGGGAGAGCAGGTAGCTGCCATATTATTTTAAAAGCCTCGTCTTCGACGAGGCTTTTTTTATGCCTATAACTGGTTCTTGGTGCCAAGGTTTTTGGTACATTTAGAGTAGTGGCTGAAGTACGTTTATACAAATCTGTTTGGCAAGGGATAAAAGTGATCCTAGCCGGTTCCTTTTTTGTTGTTCCTGCAATATATTTTTTGAATGAAGAAGGAACAGAAAAATGGATACACTGGATCACAATCGGCATCTTTAGTGGTTGCTATTTGTTGGGATTATATATAATCTTTGATAGAAGGCCGCATATAATAATAAGCGAAGAGGGAATTTATGACAGATACTATGGCCGGAAAATAATACCATGGTCGATAATACATGGCGCAAATCTAAGTGAAGATGGGAAAATCTGTCTTTTCATGGAAGCATCTTACGAACCGGCAAGGGGAAAAATATTCATGGCATTAAATGACTTTGAAAAAGAACTTGGCTTCCAGGATTTGAATCTTTCAAATCTTTGGGTGCGGGCAGACAAGCAGAAGTTGTTGACATTAATCAACACTTTAAGAAAAGCAAATCCAAAAACTCGAAAAGATATACTTGAAAGGGGAATGAAGTAATAAATGAAATGCATGCTTTAAAACGTCTAATCTTAACTGGTTGGGAATTTTTTTATGCCTATACACCGACATTATCGCCACATTCACCTATTTTAAGTCTGTTATCTCTAAATCCGGCTCTACTTTTGCCTCATGCAATTATTAATTATCCTCTTAGCAATTGTGGCATTGTTCACTATTACCGTTTATATCTTCATGAAGCAGGCACAATTCGGCGCTATGCCTAATGGGGTAAGGCTACAACAAATACAACAATCAAAAAATTACAGAGACGGCCAATTCCAAAACCTCAGTAACACACCACAGCTCACAGAAGGGGCAACATTTTTCTCTGTTCTAAAAGAGTTCTTTTTCGGCAGTAAAGAGCGCAGAAAACCGCTTGTTACCCTACCCTCAAAAAAAACAGACCTGCACAAATTAGATCCCAATGAAAATGTGATCATCTGGTTCGGGCATTCTTCTTACTTTATCCAGGTTGACGGAAAGAAAATATTGGTAGACCCCGTATTCAGCGGCAACGCCTCTCCCCTAAAAGGCACTACCCGTAGCTTTAATGGCAGCGATGAATATACAGTTAATGATATACCCAATATTGACTACCTTTTCATCACACACGACCATTGGGACCACCTTGATTATCCAACAATAAAGCAGCTGAAACCTAAGGTGGGCAAGGTTATTACTGCATTGGGTGTTGGCGCTCATTTAGAACGATGGGGATATGATACTACTAAAGTAATGGAAGGCGATTGGCATGATGAACTTATCCTGGATAATGGATTTAAAGTAAATGTTACACCTGCTCGCCACTTTTCCGGCCGCGGCTTTAAACGTAACCTGGCATTGTGGGTATCATTTGTTCTAACCACACCAACCAGGAAACTATACCTTGGTGGCGACTCAGGCTATGATACGCACTTCGCCGAAATAGGAGTCCAATACGGTCCTTTCGATCTCGCCATATTGGAGAATGGCCAGTACAATAAAAGCTGGAAACATATACACATGCTACCAAACGAAGTAGTACAGGCAGCAATAGACCTCAAAGCAAACAAACTATTCCCGGTGCACTGGGGCAAATTCTCGCTGTCTCTCCACTCATGGGATGAACCTATAAAAAGCGTTTTAGCAGAGGCCAAAAACAAAAGTATACCTACATTACACCCTATGATAGGCGAACCGATGAACCTTGACAATCCCGGAGCGCAAACTGAATGGTGGACTAACCATCACTAGCATTATTAGATTCCTTTCACAAACACCGGCAGCAAATACCAGCAGAACAACGAGATAAGCGTAGCTGCTATCATATTCATTACAAAACCTGTAGTGAGCATATGTTTCAGCTTTAGCCGGTGACTGGCAAATACTATTGCATTAGGCGGTGTGCCCATAGGCAGCATGCCGGCACAGCTCGCACCCAGCGTCATTGCCAAACCAAGTTGAAGCGGGTTCATATGTAAAGCCTCAGCAACACCGGCTATAACGGGGGCAAATACGATCACTTGTGCTACATTACTCATCACTTCGCTAATGAAAATTGAAGCAATGGCAACAATAAACACAAACCAGAAACCACCCGTCGAAAATCCGGCGATCCATTGTCCCAATAACTGCACCAGTCCTGCCTTTTCGAGCTGTGTAGCCAGTGATATACCTCCGCCAAACAGCAACAATATGCCCCATGCCATATGGTTAGTATCACTCCATTCGAGCAGTTGCTTCGTTGCACCTTCTTCTTTTGATCCCGAGGGGATAATAAAAAGTAATACAGCTCCGAAAACCGCTATCATAGTATCATCCAGCTTTGCCACTGCCTGAACATCATTGATAATATCCACCTGCATATTGGTGAGAATAACCACCTGCATATTATTTATGAGATCCCTCGTTATCCAAAGTGTAGCAGTAAGCACAAAGACAAACAACACCCTTTTCTCCGGCGCGGAAAGTTTACCCATCTTCTGTAATTCTCCCTTAATGATTTTTTTCGCCAACCCATCAAACGGAATATTATTAGGATACAATACCTTGACCATCACAAAGTATAAGCAGAAAAGAAGTATCCAGGCGAGCGGAGCACACACCATCATCCACTCCCTGAAATCGAATGTATAATGATTGTGCTTCTCCAGGAAAGCAACATAGGCAACATTAGGTGGAGTTCCTATTATTGTTGCCATTCCGCCAAGGTTACTGGCATAAGCAATTGCCATCATCAGGCATATGCTCAGGTTATGCAAATTACCGGGCCCTTTATGATTATCCTCCATCACCTTTATCACACTCATCGCAATAGGAAACATCATCATAGTAGTGGCCGTATTACTTAACCACATACTCAGAAAACCGGTAGCAATTATGAAACCAAGCACTATCCGGTCCCCGCTCGTACCTGTTATCCGCACAATGTTCATAGCTATACGCTTGTGCAAATTCCATTTCTCAATAGCAAGCCCTATCAGAAAGCCACCGAGAAAAAGGAATATGATAGGATTGGCATATGGCGCAGCAGCTTCATCAATTTTAGAAATACCCATTGAAGGAAAAAGAATGAGCGGCAAGAGTGCCACAACAGGCATCGGCATTGCCTCAGACACCCACCAGGTGATCATGAGCGCAGCAACTGCAGCCACCTTCGTTGCCTGTGGGCTTAAATCAAAAGGGTTTACGAACAGGAAGAACAAAAACAATGCAATTCCTATTGCAATAGATATAAATTGACGAACTGAACTCATACGAAATATAAAATTTGAAGATAATAAAGTTTCGTATAGCTAAATATTACAGCACCCTTATTTATCCCCGAAAGCAATGAGTAGTATGGCAATAATAGATAATGCCAAACCTATATCACGCATCTTATTTGTCTTTTCTTTAAAAAACAAAATAGCGGTAAAAGTGGATGCAACCAGTATGCCAATATTGAGAACAGGAATAGCCGCAGAGCTTTGCAGGAAGTTGCTGTTGAGCATACGGATCATGAAGTAAATGGAAAAATAATTAGGAATACCAAGGCAAATGCCTGCTACTACGTTCCGCCACTTAAAGGTTGCCTTCCCAAGCAACAACAATGTAACTTTTACTATAAGCCCAACTGCGGCAGCAGCGGCAAAACAAAAAATTGTATATAGTGCCTGCGATTCAGTCGTGGTGAGAAAATTAGTTTGAATATACTTCATCGATGTGTCAAGAAGCCCACCACCAATAAATATGAGCGTGGGCCACAGCAAACTCTGAGGTTTATTGTCATCTCCTGTCACGCGGGTCGTCAGGTAAACTGCCGGAAACGCAAGAATGATACCGATTATCTTACCAATTCCTACCTGTTCATTATACAGTATTACTGAAAGTATGGCCGGAATAACCAGTGAAAGTTTACTGGCAATGATAGTAGTAGTAATACCATCTACACGGGTGCTATATGCCAGCAGGTTAAATATTGCAATAAAGCCAACACCCATAACCAATGCCCACGGGAACCATGCAGCATGCACAGCACTCGCAGTAAACGGCATTTGCCCGATAAAAATAGAACCGGTAATTACGCACACAACATAATTAACCACAATAGCCTGTAGCGTATCTATCTTATACTTAGGAAAGACCTTAAATATGGCTGAAATAATGACATTCAGAATAATAGTAGCAACAAGGTAAAATATCCCCATGTTATAATCGCATTCCTTCTGCGTATTGGTAAGCACTGTTTTTATTCACAAATACATCCAGTTTGTCTTTCCCTGAAAAGTCGTCAATAGCATGCTCCGCTTTGCTGATAACAGGAGCATCTACACCCTCTCCTATTTCCACCTCTCCCGTAAGCACCCTGGCCTCATCCCACAAACCCTGCGCAATAAAACTATTCAACAATACAGCCCCACCCTCCACCATAACCGATAATATACGTGCCTCATACAGCCGTTGCATCAGTTGCGCAAGTAATGTTTCATCAAAGCGCAGTTTCACGGAATGTATGTTGCCGTCAAGTATCTCATGCCGCTCGTTGATCACCCAGGTCGCGGCGGTATTGTCAAACACATTATGTGTTCTTGGCAGTTGCAGTTTGCGGTCAAACACTATGCGCAATGGGTGCAGCCCTTCCCAATGCCTTGCAGTAAGCTGCGGATTGTCCATTAACGCAGTGGTATGCCCTACCATTATCGCAGCTTCTTCCGTACGCCATTTATGCACCAGCTTCTGGGTTACCTGCCCTGTTATCTGCAGTCGGCTTCTGTCTTTAGGCGCAATAAAGCCATCCTTAGTCCGCGCCCATTTTAGCACTACATACGGGCGTTTATTAGTAAAAAAGCAAAAAAACCTCCTGTTCAGCCAAAGTCCCTCTTTTTCGCATATACCTGTTATCACCTCTGTCCCACTCTCTCTTAATATAGCTATACCTTTCCCGGCCACTTTCTCATTAGGATCGAAATTCGCTATAACCACTCTCCTTATTTTTTCCTGTACTAGCCTGCCAGCACAGGGCGGCGTGATGCCATGATGGGCACATGGCTCCAGGTTCACATACATTGTACTCTCGGGAATAAGGTATTTATCCACTTCTGCCACATTTTTCAGGCAGTTAACCTCGGCATGGTCTGCACCATAGTAATGATGCCATCCTTCGCCAATGATACGATCGCCATGCACCAGCACTGCACCAACCATAGGATTTGGAGCCGTATGACCTTTAGCACGCTGTGCCAGTTCAAAGCTCCATTTTATATAGGCATCGTCTTTCAATACCCGAATATAGCAGAATTTCATCACATAGGGAAGCCCCTTTAGGCCTGCCTGCCGAAGCACCCGCGCAGGCAGGGGTTTGGGTTTTCGGTTATATCTTTACAATATGCTCACCTACAACCAGGCATTCTACCAGTTAAAGGAGTTATTGCAACCGTTATATGACCCTAATGAGGCCGCGGCAATAAGCCATCTGCTGTTAGAACATATTACCGGCCTCACTAAAATGGAGCGGCTGGATAAAAGAGATATACTTTTTACAGAGGAGCAGCAACAGTTATTTGATGGTAAGGCAAAAGAACTAATTCGCGGCAAACCAATCCAGTATGTAACCAATAGTGCATGGTTCCTTGGAAAAGAATTCTATGTAAATGAGCAGGTTCTTATTCCTCGCCCCGAAACAGAAGAGCTTACAGCCTGGATAACACAAGAAATCACAAATCATAAATCACAGATCATAAATATACTAGACATAGGCACCGGCAGCGGATGTATCCCTATATCACTAAAATTAGCGTTACCGCATTCGAATATTGCTAGTTGTGATATAAGTGTTGAAGCCCTTAAAGTTGCCCAGGTAAATGCTTCCCGGTTAAATGCAGCAATAAATTTCCTGCAACTGGATTTTCTTGACTTTGAAGAACACAATAATTTAGGCATCTACGATGTTATTGTATCCAATCCGCCATATATACCGGCAGAGGAAAAAGAAAGGCTGCACAGTAACGTAAGAGACTATGAACCTGCACTTGCCCTGTTTGTACCGGATAATGATGCGCTGGTGTTTTATAAGGCTATTGCTTTTTTTGGCAAGGATCATCTGGGCAAAAATGGCAGCATTTATTGCGAACTGGATGCAGCGCACGCCGAGGAATGCAGTGCCCTGTTTGAAGCCGTAGGCTATAAGAATGTGGAAATAAAAAAAGATATGCATGGTAATTGGCGGATGTTGAAGGCAGAATTAGGAATTGGTAATCAGGAATGACTTTACGTTTAGATAAAAAAGACAAAATATTCATCAGTGTCATAACGCTGGTGCATGCAGTGTTTTTTTTATTGGCTTATTGTTACAAGCGCATTTACATGGGCGACTCGTTCGAGTATATATATGAGGCGCTTAACATAAAACAACATCTCTTCTTCTATAGTGGCAACCCTGCCCTGCCCATAGAACCAGAATACATGACGCAGCGGCAGCCTTTATATCCTTTATTCCTGCTGGGTATCTATCTGTTTTCTATCAACAACTGGATAGTTCTTATACTTCAGAACCTGCTATCCATTTTCAATATCCTTTACCTGAGAAAAACCTTATTCAAAATAGGCTACCAGCCAAAATATGATTGGCTGCTGTTGTTGTTTACTATAGCCTACCCTGCCCAATTCATCAATGCTAATACCATTGCTCCCGATATATTATTGCAGACCTTCACCCTTCTTTATTTCGGTAATTTTATTTTACTGTTTCAAACAAAACAACTCAAACATGTAATATTCATGAGCCTTGCGCTCATTGCAGGCATGTTTGTAAAACCGATATTATATCCCTTTGTCCTCGTGCATATTATTATACTCATTGCAATTGGCATTTATCACAAAGTTTTGTTGCAGCGTACCGTGCTTGTAGCCATCATGCCACTTACTGCTGTGTTATTATACAATTATTGGAACAACACCCGTACAGATAAATTCCATTTTACCAGCAACCAGGCTTTTAATGCCAGTTACTACTATTATCCATTCATCAGCCAAACTCAAGGTGCAGACAGTGCAAATAAATTCCTCCAAAAGGAGCGTACTGAATATGCATCGATCCCGGAGTACAAAGACCGCTATGACCACGCCAACGCACGCGGAACAGAATTACTGAAGCAGAATTTTGCTCCCTATATGCTGTTCCATTTAAAACACAGTGCCCGTATTTTTATAGAACCCGGAAAGGCAGAGATTGACCTCTTTACAGGCAAACTAACCTATGGCAAATTATACAGTAAAGAACAGACAGGCTTCTTCGCTACATGGAAAAATAAAGGCATTGCGGGCATTGGTGAATATCTCAGCAATAATCCGTCCATGCTTGCAGTGATCATTATTCTTATATTTAATTGCATCCGCCTGCTCGGTTTGTTCAGGTTTTTTACAAATAGGAATATTCATTGGCTCTTACGACTGTTTATTTTTGTGCTGGTAAGTTATTTTGCAATTGCTGCAGGACCTATTGCCAATACCCGGTATTTTCTGCCTGTGTCGTTAATAGTTATTGGCTGTACAGTGCTCGGCGTTATGAAAAAATTAAACAAGGAAACGGCATAGATGGGCACATTGCAAAAATATCTTCCCTCTTTTGCGTCAGCATTGCTGATGTACACCGTGCTGTTTATCGTTTACCCCCACTACCAATACTACATAGACCCTGATGGCACTGCCTACCTCACTATCTCCCAACGGTACGCAAAAGGCGACACCTTCACGGCCATCAACGGTTATTGGAGCCCATGGGCGTGCTGGCTTACAGCCATATTAATAAAGCAAGGATTGGCTCCCATTCCGGCATCTGTTATCATTAATACGCTTGGCGCAACGGGCTTCCTGTTTATCTCTCAGTCTTTTTTTCTGAGGTTCAATATTATCAGCAAACTACAATGGCTGCTTAATATTACGCTGGCATTGTTCCTTTGC
The DNA here is from genome assembly GCA_021155965.1 of Flavipsychrobacter sp. Classification (GTDB taxonomy): domain Bacteria; phylum Bacteroidota; class Bacteroidia; order Chitinophagales; family Chitinophagaceae; genus Nemorincola. The sequence goes on along the minus strand of JAJNBJ010000044.1, from coordinate 3,306 downwards.
TTCGCCATTTTCTGGCAGTCGTTCGATGACCTTTGGGAGTGCTTCTTCCTCCTTGCTGCATTACGAATAATGCTTGCAGATAATTTTGTAAAAAAACCGGCACTATGGTTTTTCTGCGGTCTCATCGGCACGCTTGCCTATTTTGCAAAAGCCTATTCATTCCCTTTCTTCATCCTCAATACCATTTGCTGCACATACCTTCTTTCAAAAGATAACAAGCAGCAGTGGATAAAAATATCACTCGCAACCATCAGCGTTATGATCCTGTTCAGCCTGCCCTGGATAGTTGCACTGCACAGTAAATACCATATCTGGACCACTTCCACCTCCGGCTCACTCAATATGTCGTGGTACCTCGTCGGGCATCCTTACTGGGAAGGCGGCATAAAGCATCTTATACCCCCTTTCTATAAAGGCAGCCCCTCCTATTGGGAAGACCCCTACTGGGCCAATGGCCGCACACCCCACTTCTGGGACTCATGGCAACTGTTCGGCTTGCAGATCCTACGCATTGGCCTCAACTGCTGGAAGCTTTTGCGCAGTATGCTCGAAATTTCTGTTTTCTTTCCGGTCGTTTCCATCATTGCATTACTTTCCCTCCGCTCAAAGAAAATAGCAGCATGGTTCACCGGCGATATAAAAATTGTTATCCTATCCTTTCTGCTCTTCCCGCTCGGCTACATGCTGGTGAACTTCGAATCACGATATATCTGGTATATGCTGCCATTGGGTATGGTGATCGGTGGAGTAATTATTCAAAATAAATGGAAGAGTATTTTCTTAGTTATTGCTTCAGCTACATTTCTCATTTACCCAATATACGGATTGATGAAAATGTATGGTGTTGGATGGAATGAATATATGCTTGCAAAAGATTTAAAGCGTTTGGAAATTCATGGCTCTTTTACTTGTATAACTAATTCAAGAGTTGAATTGCAGCAATATCAACGGCTTGCCTATTTTTCGGGCAACCAATTCTACAGTGTCCCTGGTCAAAATGTTTCATACAAAGACATAATAGAAGATATGCGCCGGTTTAATGTCAATTATATTTTTTACTTGGGTGAATCATCAATAGATCAGGTATTTCAAAAAGATAGTTTGCCGTTCAGAAACATGACAAACACAAGTATGTATGGCCTAACTGTTTACAAACTTAATTAATTCGCTTAAGGAACGAGCATTTTTAATTATTAAAACTCAAAATCCGTAGCGCCTTTACCGCCTTGTCTTTTAGTATCACCTGTTTCTATTGACCACGAGTATGTATTTCCAGAATAAACTTCCATTTTGAAATATAAACTCCCTTTTTTCATTAAAAAGACACAAGTAGTGCTATTATTACCATAATAACCTGCATAACCAGATATACCCCTAACCATTTCTGTTTTTGAAGTAAACTCATTTTCATTATTTGTTGTAGCCTCAATTGATATTTTCTCAATATCGTTTGTAAATGTATTTTTTGTTGGTCTGTAACCTTGCTTCTTCTTCATTAGCATTGTGTTGTATAAAAATTCAACGAGTGCATCGAGGCTACTAGTTTCACCGCTTATAGATACAGAAACAGGTTTTTCATTACTATTCATTTCAATAGATACATTACCATCAAGATCACCTAAAGGTGTGTACAACACAACTGTCTTTGAGTCTTTATATTTCTTATAGAGGTTATCAATTTCAGATGTACTAGCAGTTTTAGCAGGTACTTTACTCTGAGCATGAGAAATAACTGATACAAATATCAGGACTAACAAAATGAATAGCTTTTTCATATCAAGTAAACCTACATAATTCCTATATAATTAGCAAGCAACTACAATATCAGGATTTTTGTATTTTGTGTGAAAGGCATATGTATGAACAGACGTACAGCTCGAAAACTTATAAGGGAAGTTCAAAATGAACTAAATTCTGACAATATTGTAAGGCAATTCTGGATGGACAAAGTCTATGGATATGTATATGCGATTTTTGGAGATAATAAAAAATCAATAGCCATACCAATGTTTGATACTTATTATCAGGATAGACCATTTACGAAATGGGAAGATCGGGCAGAAAAAGTACAAAAGCTAAAAGAACTATTTGAAGTCTATCAAAAAATGATAGGTAACAAAGTGTATTATAGGCGAAATATATTATCCGATTCAGACAATGGTACTCTTGTCGCAATTCTTATTACTGTAGTTACATCAATAGGTTCAATAGGCTATTTAGAAGGTCAGCGAGCAGCAAATTTTAATGATGAGTATCAACTAAAGAAAATGCAGCAAGTAACAGATTCATTTTCTGCCACCAAGCAATCTGAAGCGAAGTACAAACACTACTATGATAGCTGCCAAAACGTGCAACCACCAGTTGCTAGTAAAAGGGATAAAAAGGCAAAAAAGAAATAATACTCATATAACAAGAATCTTTACGACAGTGTTGTTACCCGGAACAATAACAGAACTCCTTTTGCAAAGGCATTCAAAGCACTAAATTTTATGGTTTGCGATGTAGCCATGCACATTCCTTCGCTTGTAACATCTCTTTCACTAAATCTGGTACACTTTTTGCTGCATTATCTATTGCATTGCAAACGGCTAAAACTGGCTACAGGCAAGCATTTTGGCAGTTCTTTGTTTACAGAAAATTATACCCAAAACCGCGTTTTTTATACCTTTTACCCCATTTTTTATACTCCTGTTGTTCCGGGTGTGTACCCGGAACAATAAATAGAACTCATTTTGTAAAGGCATTCAATGGACTAAAGTTTCTCCGTCCCGCCCGACGTCTCCTCCTTAGCCTTGTGCGCAGCCAGGGACTCGGGCGCATCAGGGAACTGGGGTTGATGTTGTTCCCCTGTCATTCCGGGTACGTACCAATGTAGCCACACTCTTTCCCTTTTTTGTAATACCGGTTCAACATCAAAGATCTGCGTTTCAATACTAGGGGCCTTTGCGTTTCTTTGCGTCTTCTTAGCGGTCTTTGCGGTTAAATTAAGCATACCGGCTTATGATGTTCAGATAACTTCCTTTCACTAAATCCGGCACACTTTTTGCCGCATTATCTGTTGCATTGCAAATGGTTGAAACCAGCTACAGGCAAGCATTTTGGCAGTTCTTTGTTTACGGAAAATTATACCTTTTTTATGTCTAGTCCTGAAAAAACCTTACACATAAAAGTGTAAACAATGGAAAGACAGAAAGGTTTTAAGGGTCAAAAAAGGCAGAAGATCTAAATATGATATTTCTTTTAAACGGATGGTGGCCAGGCAGTATTTGGCAACAAATCAAAGTTTATCAGAGGTAGCCGGCCGGT
>JAJNBJ010000024.1 GCA_021155965.1 Flavipsychrobacter sp. | reverse complement strand
CATATTTAGATCTTCTGCCTTTTTGACCCTTAAAACCTTTCTGTCTTTCCATTGTTTACACTTTTATGTGTAAGGTTTTTTCAGGACTAGACAATATTTATACCCTGTGCATCGTTTGCTGATATTACTGTCCAATCTGTCAAAGAGCTTCCGAAATTTTCGGGATCTGAGTAAAGGTACGAAATGAGGACAGGGGCTTCCAAATCTATTTTCCTTGACGGTACTGAAACTGTACCGTCAAGGTTTTTTGGGTTTTTGAAAGTGGCTGTGGTGGCGGGTTTTGGTTTTGAAGATTTGTTTTTGAGATGCATTATCTGAACCATTTTTTTTGTTGAAGAAACGATTTGCAGAGAGGCTAGGCATCAGCTGCATTGCCCTGATGGCGGCGAGTCCATGCTACCCGCACGGCAAGGCTATGAGACTCGCCTGGGACGGATGGGCTTTTGTTCCCGGAATGCCGGTTTCAAACCGGAGGTATTGCCAAAGACACGAGTTTGCTATGCACAAGGCCAATCGACAAACTCGCGCCAGAGGGGGATTTAAAGATTCAAGGATTTGCAGGATGCGGCATATGTTCATATGAGTTATGAATTGTAAAATTCATTAATTATGTTTGTTTTACCTTTTTAATGAATTAACTTGTAATACCCATAGTTATTTTATGACAAACATATTATGCGAAAAGCTACGCCTAACGTGCATCTTTGCCATGTTGTTAGCGCTTTTTGCCTCAAACGCACGCAATGTTTCCGCACAAGTTACCGGGCAGGATTCTACTATTGATTTTATTGAATCCAGCTTAAAACAAATACGAAAAAAAACTAATTCCGGAGATGTCCCCTCGTCGCTGAAACAGGGCTATGGCTGGTTTAAAAAGGATATGAAAGATTGCAGGAACCAGCCCTATTTTAATGAGTTCACACAACGAATAACCAATGAGTCGATAGATAATGGCATCTTCTGTAAAGTTGAGATCATTACAGATAAACCCGGCGCGCGGGTTAAATACCAGACAGTGTTCAACAGGATCGAAAAAGTGAGCCCCATGGAGTGCAACAATCCTACCAATAACTGTATCAATCAATGGCCCCTGGGGTATTATTATGTGTGGACGGAGCGGAATAATAAACCGACGAGCGACACAACTAAACGGTTATTCATTTCGGGGGCGCAAAAGATCATATTGCAGGAATAAGCGCAAACTATACCATGAAACAGCTTTTCACTTTTTTTAAAAATATTTATGGGCTTACAGCGGGTATTGGTGTAGCAATACCGGGCTTCAGTTATTTTATACAAAAATCCCCGCCACTTTTCCCCGGAATAGCACTGATCGTTTCGGCGCTATGCATGGGATTGCTTGTACATTTTGTAAAGAACAGGAAAACTGCCAGCACCAAAAGAGGGTGGTGGCTCATGGTATTGGCCATAGCGTGCCTGGTTTCCTACCTGTTGCTTTTCGACTATACAACTGTCACTTTTGCCGGCAATAACACCTCATGCCTACAGATCGGTTTCGGGCTGAGTGACTGGAGCATTACCGACAAAGCGAGGCATATCATTGCCAGTAAATTATGCGGTAATGCTAAGGAAGACATCTTGTTATGCGTGAGCATTACCAGGGAAAATGTGTTTGTGATATGGCCCAGGTGGAGTGTGTATGGCGCAGGAATATTGCTTATGGTGCTGTTTACTTTGTCATCCCTGGCATGGGTGAGTGGCTGGGGGCTTCTTGGATTGGCTTATATATCTAAAAATAAAAACGATGAATAAAGTAATTACCTGCTTTGCAATTACCGCCATGATAGTTTGTGCCCATAAATTATACGCACAAGATAACTTTAAAAGGACGCCTAAGACAAAATTTGAAATTGATGGCTCCGTTGCCCTTTCTACCAATGGTAAACTTTTTTATTTTAACATGGGAGGGCCGGGCGTGTCGTTTACCCTGCAGAAACACCAATTCAGCGTTAATATGTTCCCGTCCATTGGCATTTCGCGGATCACCAAACCCTCGGGAGACCGGCCCTTACACGCTGTAACTGCAGTGGGAATTGCCCTGCAGTATTATCACAATAGGTTTGTTTTTACAATGCCATTTTATTACCGCGCTTCGAATAATACCTGGGTGGGCACAATAGGAGTGGGATATAAAATTCTGAAGATATAGAAAACGTGGCGTGCCAGTGATTGCGAGGTTGCCAGTGGGGACTAACAACGGCGGAGAATTTTCAGGATGTGGAGTGCGCGGTGAGCAATGTTGCCCGGCAGGGAACCTCAACAGCAGAGCCCTGATATCTGCGGGTCCCCGCCAACGCACTCGGCTATGCTATGGGAGACCCGCCAGGGACGGAGCACAAGGCCAATCGACAAACTCGCGCCAGAGGGTATTACTGTCCAATCTGTCAAAGAGCTTCCGAAATTTTCGGGATCTGAGTAAAGGTACGAAATGAGGCCAGGGGCTTCCAAATCTATTTTCCTTGACGGTACTGAAACTGTACCGTGACGGTTTTTTGGGTTTTTGAAAGTGGCTGTGGTGGCGGGTTTGGGTTTTGAAGATTTGTTTTTGAGATGCATTATCTGAACCATTTTTTTTGTTGAAGAAATGATTTGCAGAAAGGCTAGCCATTATCTGCATTGCCTTGATGACGGCGAGGCTATGAGACTGGCCTAGGACGGAACATCAGTAAAAAATTTACAATTACTGTTTTTCATAGAACTTTAAAGATAACCTGTTTAGAAATATTTTGTTTAAAAGAGTGATTTTTTAATTGCGTATATTTATTCTATTGTTTCACTCAACCTGTTCTTATGTGCCTAAAAAATGTATTGTTATCTGCCATTTTATTGTTAAGCAGCCAGTCCTATGCTCAGAGTTTTGTTCCGCCAAATATGGATTTTGAATTGGGCACTACTGCCAACTGGGCCTATTATCGTGGTACTGTTATTTCAAGCCATGTGTTCTCACTTACGCCATCCGCGCCGGTAACTGGATTGCATACCCTAATATCGGGCTCAGGCACAGATGCCTATGGTGGTTTTCCGGTTGTTGGCAGCGGGCTCTACTCCCTTAAATTGGCACATGACACTGCAGATAATAATGCTGATGCAGCAAGTTACAACATACATGTTCCGGCAGGTGGCATCTATCACTTTGATTATCGGTATGCAGCTGTGCTACAGGACCCCTCACACCCATCCGGCGACATGCCTATAATGGTAGTTACAGCGGTTGACTCCGCTACGGGTACAGTGATAGATTATTTTGGCCTCCTGCCATCTATGCCACTGTTCTCTTTGGCATCAACGGGTTCTAACGTGCTTTACAAACCATGGACCGCAGCCCGCATTAACCTTGCAGGGTATGGGGGCCATACTGTTATCGTTAAATTCATGGTTGCCGGCTGTGCCACTGGCGGGCATTTTGGATATGCCTATATTGATGCGGACAGCATATTCTATGATCCTTCATCAATCGGCGTTGCCTCAGTTGCTATTGCTAATGGAGCAATTAATATGTATCCTAATCCCGCATCAGACGCGCTGAAAATTCAGTGGACAAACCAGCAAACCGGATCAGCAGATTTGCAGATCATTGATGTAACCGGCCGGGTAGTTAGCCGGTCTGTATTAGACCTGGATACACCATCCGGCGAAACACAACTGAATTTAGACGGGCTGAATAATGGTATATATTTCGTTGCCATCAGGTCTGAACAGATCAATTATACCTGTAGAGTAGTTGTCCAGAAATAGAAATACAAATACACTTCAATAAAAACTCCCGGTTTGCGGGAGTTTTTATTATATAGAACGAAAAGCAGGCCTTTCTGACCTGCTTAGTCGGGATGACTGGATTCGAACCAGCGACCCCTACGTCCCGAACGTAGTGCGCTACCGGGCTGCGCTACATCCCGTATTTCCGGTATAAATAAAAATGGATAACAAATGTAAACTATATTTTTAAAAAATACTCAGCGTATTCCCTTTGTAAATATGCTTTGTTCCTTAATGATTTAAGTTTCTTTTCAAACTGCAATGCTTCAGATTGATCTTCGAATGATCTTTGGAATATTAATTTCCAAGGGCCTTTGCCGCCAGTATGATGACTGTGATTTGTATTGTGGTCGCTTATACGTTCATGAATTCGTTGCGTATATCCGTAGTACCATTTCCCAGACGATTCGGATTCTATGATGTAAACGTGAAACATAGCATGATTGGATCCGAACCAGCGACCCTCCCGACGCGTCGGGATACGCTACCGGGCTGCGCTACATCCCGTATTCTCCGGTTATAAAAGTTGGATGACAAATTTAAGAAAAGTGAGATTAAAACAAAGAAACTTGTACCACTTCTTGTTTTGCATTCCTCTTAAGCATATTTGCAGGGTCTGAAAATACCTTGAATACTTCGCTTTCGTTATAACGTGATGCAACCACAATATTCAGTTCATTATTATAAGGGCTAAACAGTTCACTCACTATCTCTGGCCGATTGTTATTCTTTGAAAGGTGGGATAGTACCAGGTGGCTCATATGGCTTGGTCTGTGCCCCATGAACAGTTCCAGTGCCTGTTTGTTAGATAGGTGCCCTTTGCCACCGCGTATCCGCCTTTTCAGGTGAATGGGGTAGTTGCCCTCTTCCAACATCACCTCGTCATAATTAGCCTCCAGGAAAGCTGCATGGCATTTTTTGAAGTTGCTTATCAGGTGTTCGCATGTGATACCTATATCTGTGAATACACCCACATGCACACCGTTACCTTCTATTACAAAGCTATAAGGGTCTATCGCATCATGCTCTTTAGGAAAAGCATTTATCGCTAGTCCGCCCACCTGTACCGGTTCATGTGGTTTGAAGGTTCGTACCAGGTGGCTGTCTATCCTCATCCTGCTGTTTTGCAGGGTAGCGGCCGTAATGTAAATAGGTACCTGGTGCTTGGTTGCTATCACTTGCATGCCACGCACATGGTCTATATGCTCATGCGATATGAAAACAGCTTTTATTTTATTGATGGAAAGATTTAGCCGCCGCAACCTCCGCTCTATTTCCCGGCAAGATATGCCGGCATCGATCAGCACAGCTTCGCTGTCATTACCCACATAATAGCAATTTCCATTACTCCCCGAATTCAGCGATGCGATATACAGCGACATTTCAGGATGCAATTTAACTGTTTTTCTTTTGCTGTGGCTCCCTTACATTTGTCATTAGAATGATCCGATCATGGCATATAAGCGTAAAACCTGGCATGAAAAACTGAACAACAACCACCCTGAAAAAGTGGAGGTGGTTGATAAAAAGTTTGCAGATATTCCTGCAGGGGCATCTATGTATATTGCAACACCCAAAATCGTTGATGCCTATATCCGCAATATTCCTAAAGGTACCCATACCAGCCTGCAGCAGATGCGCAAAGACCTTGCTGCTGAGCATAACGCTGAATATTGTTGCCCCATAACATCCGGTATTTTCCTGCGTATAGCATCAGAAGCTGCATATGAAGAGGTAGCTGCAGGTAAGCCACTAAAAAATATCACTCCGTTCTGGCGTATGATAGACAGCAAAGCACCGGTGGCTAAGAAATTATCATTCGGTACAGACTTTATAAAAGAACAAAGGCAAAAAGAAGGACTTTCTTTTTAATACGACATCCAGCATCCCTTTAGTACATGACGTGCTGTTTGTTTTTATTGCGCCAACCGGCATCGCTTTTATATTCTGAGAAGAAGATAATGATGTCTGCATCACTCTTGTAGCTGGTAAAATAGATGATCTTCTTTGCATCGCTTTTATAATTTGTAAAGAACCAAACGCCCTCATTGCCGTCTGCATCACTCTTATATTTCGACTTGTAGACCACCAGGTCAGCATCACTTTTGTATTTAGATACAAAGACCTTCACCCCCTCGCTGGCATAATTGGTTGAATAAACAACCTGTGCGCCTGTGGTGGATGCGATAAGCGAAAACGTTATCAGAAACGTTAATACCCTCAACTTTCTTTGCAGTGCCATAAGAATAGTGTTGTTTTGCAGCCGTAACAGGTGATGTTATAAAAACAATTATTATGAGTGAAATTAAGAAATATGCGGTAATTGTGGCAGGTGGCCGTGGAATAAGAATGAATTCTGATATACCTAAACAATTTTTACCCTTACTCGGCAAACCAATGCTGTGCCATGCCATTGAAGCATTTGCACACGCGGTGAAAGATATAGAATTAATACTGGTGCTTCCGGAAAGCCAGGTAGGCAGCGCGCAAACTGTGCTGCGGTCATACATAGGCAATATAGACGTAACCACTGTTGCAGGCGGCGAAACCCGCTACCATAGTGTGCGGAACGGGCTTAAGGAAATAAAAGGCGAGGGAATAGTATTTGTGCATGATGGGGCAAGGCCGTTGATCTCGGAAGAACTCATCTTACGTTGTTATGAGCAGGCCATTGAGAAGGGTAGTGCCATACCGGTCATACCATTGGCAGAGAGCGTACGCGCGGTAGACGAAAGCACATCAAAGCCATTGAACAGGGATAACCTGCGTATCGTGCAAACACCTCAAACATTCCGTACGGAAGTTATTTTGCCTGCGTTTAAACAAGAGTATACACCTTCTTTCACAGATGAGGCTACGGTGCTTGAGGCGTTTGGTACTGCGGTTCATTTGGTTGATGGCAGGCCAGACAATATAAAAGTGACCACCCCCAACGACCTGGTTGTTGCAGAGGCACTGCTTAATGCTCGTGTTCATGAACATGCTTAGCTATGCACGCCTGGTGTTATAGAACGCTTTTTTTCTTTTTAGGAGTTGCAGGTTTAATGCCTGTTGCAAAAGCTCAGCAATATGATACGGCAAGTGTTTTTAAACTGCCCATCCAGCTCGATTCTTTTGTGGTGAGCAGCGGCTTTGATGTAAATGCATTCATCCGCCGCATAAAAGCCGATACTACCTTTTATAAGGCATTCAAGAATATGCGTTTTGTGCCTTACGATGCTGTTAATGATATACAGGTGCTTGATAAAAACAACCGGGCTACAGCTACATTACACAGCAAGACCCGCCAGATATATGAGAGCAAATGCCGTTCTACCAAAGTGATAGAAGAACAGGCCACGGGAGATTTTTATATGCGGAATGGTGAATACCGCTACTATACTGCCGAATTATATGCGTATTTGTTCTTTGCTAAAAAACCAGTATGTAATGAAACCGATATTGTAGCTGTATCTATTAACACACGCGGCAAGGGGCAGATGGAAAAAAGTAAGTTTGAATTGAAGCAGCTTATTTTTAACCCCGGCGCGCCTGTAAAAGGTGTGCCTTTTATGGGCGACAGGGAGTCTATTTTTGACCAGGATGAGGCGAAAAAGTATGATTTTAAAATCACTTCAAAAAATTATGATGGGCAGGATTGCTTTGTGTTTCGCATCACGCCTAAAAAGGGCTATGAACGCAAAGCGCTGTATAATGAGCTTACAACCTGGTTCAGGCAGAGCGACTACAGCATTATTGCCCGTGATTATTCACTATCGTATAGTACGCTGGTGTACGATTTTGACGTGCGCATGAAAGTCCGGACAAGGAATATTAACGGTAAGCTATATCCTACCAGGATTGAGTACGATGGCAACTGGCACATACTCACCAAAAAACGTGAACGGGTCAGGTTTACAATTGATGTTACCTACTAAATAGCACATAAGTAGTAGCAGGAAAATTATGTGTTTCACAAAATATTTGCAATTAAATCATTAGTTTTACGAAACATTTTATCAAAAACATGGATAATTACAATCAGAATTTTTCCGATTACACAGTGATCGATAGCCAGGCCTCTTCCGGTACTGTAGCTAAAAAATTTATGGCAAACGTCTTTATGTGGATGTTTGTGGCGCTGGGGGTATCTACTTTTATGGCATACCTGTATGCAACTAACCAGTCATTACTTTCTGAGCTTTATACAATATCTGATGGCGTAATGCGCCCAAGCATGCTTGGGTGGATCGTGACATTTGCACCTCTTGGCCTCGTATTGTTGATGAATTTCGGGTATAGCAAGCTTTCTGCAACCTCACTCACTTTATTGTTCATTTTCTACGCAGCAATAACAGGCATGAGCCTTAGCTTTATATTGCTGGTGTATACTGCAAGTTCTGTAGTTGGTTGTTTTGCTGCATCGGCGGTTATGTTCGGTATCATGGCAATAATGGGCTATACAACCGATAAAGACCTTACGTCCTTTGGCAGGTTGCTGGGCATGGGCCTTATAGGTATGCTTGTAGCCATGTTCATTAACTTCTTTATAGGTAGCTCAGGCCTTGGCTACATCATTAGTATCGTTGGTGTGGCGGTATTCACTGGCCTCACAGCTTATGATACACAGAAACTGAAACGTATAGGTGCAGGCCTTGAATTCGACGGTACTTCAACCGAAGATTCCAAGAAGCTGGCCATACTTGGTGCATTAAGCCTCTACCTCGATTTTCTTAACCTTTTCCTCATGCTCCTGAGGTTATTCGGCGGCAGAAAAGACTAAGAATATGTTGTTTGATTTATTTAAGCCTGGCAATGCCGGGCTTTTTTATGGTCTGATTTTTGTCCATTGATTTTCAAGTCATAATTTAGCTTTAGATATGCTTAACCTGAAAATAATTCTTGGCAGTACCCGTCCCGGCAGAAAGGGTGAACCCGTAGCTAACTGGTTTTATGATATGGCTATAAAGCACGCAAAATTCAGGACAGAGCTACTTGACCTTGCTAAAATAAACCTGCCATTCCTGGATGAGCCGCAACACCCGAGGCTTAAAAAGTATGAGCACCAGCATACAAAAGAATGGAGTGCTACAATAGAACCTGCTGATGCCGTTGTAATCGTAACGCCGGAATATAATTATGGTTATCCTGCACCATTGAAGAATGCGCTTGATTTTATATACCAGGAGTGGAACTATAAACCTGTGGGTTTCGTAAGCTATGGTGGCATAGCTGCAGGTACACGCTCCGTTCAGATGCTGAAGCAGGTTGTAAATGCTTTGAAAATGGTCGCGCTTACCGACAATGTGAATATTCCGTTCATCGCTAAACACGTGGATGAGAACAGCAAATTCGTCACGGACGAACACATTGACAAATCCGCCAACAGCATGTTGGACGAACTTTACAAATGGGCGGAAGCATTAAAGGCTATGAGAGAAAAGAAATAATAGTTATTTCATAGCTGTATATATCGTAGTAGCCCCAAAAGTTAACGGCCTTGCATTGGTCTCCTTAAAGCCACATTTAGCCAATATTCCTAAGAATTGTTTACCGTAAGGAAATGCCTCGGCAGATTTATTCAAATACGTGTACGCGCGATCGCTTTTAGATACCCATCTTCCAATAGTAGGCATGATGTTCCGGCAATAGAACATGTACAACTGCTTAACCGCAAATGCAGACGGTTGTGAGAATTCGAGTATCACTACTTTACCCCCGGGGCGCAGTACACGGAGCATTTCTGCGAGTCCCAGTTCCAGGTGTTCAAAATTGCGCACGCCATAGGCGCACATTACTGCATCAAAGCTATTATCAGGAAAGGGTAGTTGCTCGCTATCAGCTAATTGAAAGGTTATTGACTGTTGTAAGTTCCTTTCAGCTACCTTCTTCCTGCCTATTTCCATCATTTGCTCGGCAATATCCACACCTGTTATTTTGCAGGGATGGGCTGTGACGGTGGCAATCGCCATGTCACCGGTTCCGGTTGCCACATCCAGCACGGTATTAGGCTTGTTTTTAACTACTTCTGCTATTGCTTTTTTGCGCCAGCCCTTGTCTATACCCAGCGATAAAAAATGGTTCAGGAAATCATACCGCCCGGCTATATTGTTGAACATCTCTGCAACTTGGGCTTTCTTGCTTAAATTTGATGCCTTATCCGGTACTACTTTAGCCGCCGGGTTTTCTGGTATTGTTTGCATTAGTGCAAAAATACGGTTTAAGTCAAATGTTTCACGCAAAGACGCAAAGGCGCGGAATATTGTAGTTTCTTTGCGTCTTGGCGCCTTTGCGGGAGGCTTTTTAAAATGGATATCACTAAAGCAGAATACCTCATAAGCAGCCCCAATGTGGATGGCTGCCCCAAAACTGATAAGCCTGAATATGCTTTCATCGGCCGTTCCAATGTGGGCAAATCATCCCTTATCAATATGATCACAGGCAAAACAAAGCTTGCCAAAACATCCAATACCCCCGGCAAGACGCAAATGATCAACCATTTTATTATAAATAATAATTTCTATATAGTAGATCTCCCTGGCTATGGCTTTGCTAAAGTGTCACAATCACAGCGTGCAAAATGGGAGAAAATGATTGAGAATTACCTTAGAAAACGGGAAAATCTTGTTACGGTGTTTGTACTCATAGATAGCCGCCATGAACCACAGAATATTGACCTCGCATTTCTCCGGAAACTGGGAGAGTGGGGTATTCCCTTCAATATGGTATTTACAAAAGCTGATAAAACCACTCAGCGGGAAGCTTCCAAAAATTCACGGCAGTTCATTGAGGCTATGAAGAAGGAATGGGAATTCATTCCCCGCAGCTTTATGACCAGCGCAGTTAAGTTCCTTGGGCGTAAGGAGATATTGGCATATATCGGGGAACTAAATAACGACTTTACAACACAAAAAAAGGCCGTGGAATGATTTTTATGTGTAAAACAGTTTGTACATAGAAATCATATGATGGATCAAGAATACCCTTACATCCTTATGCTCGAGGATGACGAAGATGACCGTTATTTTACCCAGACTTTCTTTTCTGACAGGGGGTACAATATCGGGCTCAGGTTTCTAACAGTGGCTAATGATGTGGTGCCATATCTGCAAAATTGCATAGAAAACAATCAGCTACTGCCACGGCTTATACTTCTGGATAAGAACATACCCTCTGTAAGCGGTATTGAAGCGCTCAGGCAGGTGAAACAGCACCCATTATTCAGCTTTATACCTGTAGTTATGATCAGTGGCAACATGTTCCCGAAAGACATTAATGAAAGCTACCAGCTAGGCGTTAATTCTTTTATCATTAAGCCCCATAACAGCGAACTGACTGCCAAGACAATTGATGCCTTCGTTGATTACTGGTTCAATGTTGTGGAATTGCCCGAGATCAAAGACCTCTCTTTTCAGCCACTATAGCCAATTCAGCCTTAATCGTAAGATAATAATTGAATTTACCAACCGTTAAACAACGGTATTTTGCAAACAAGCGGTTAACGATTTGTTGTCAATAACAATTGGTTAAGTTGTTGTTTCGCAAATAACAATTGCTTTAAAAGATTATAAAGAGTTATTACTTAAAAGGGTTCTACATTTATTCCACGCAAAAGGAACTTACTCAAACAAATCTTTTATACGCAATGAAAAATGTCTCTTTTACAATCGATGAATTGCTTGAATTCAATGTTACCAGGGATATGGAAACCTTTACTTATTTCCGTACGCCAGGTACTATCCTGAATGATATTAACCGAATCAAAGAGATGAGGCTGGCTGATGCTGCTATTACCAGCGGTATTCCTCAAAATATCAGGGTTTTTGGCGAAATAGAGCTGAGGGCACAAAAGGCTGTCAGGGAGTTGGAGCCTTGCATCCTGGCATAATTTCATAAAGTTACTATAGGAATACTTCGTTTTAAAGGTTATTTATAATTTGCATACATATTGCCGATTATGAGTAGCCTTTATCTCATATACCCCTGTACCCTTACTTATTTTTCTAGTTTTCTGTCTCTAAAATACCCATAAAAAATAATTTGCCTATATTTGTAGCAGCCAACACCTTAGAGAAGAATGCAGCTAGCACAACGGTTAAATTCAGTAATAGAGCCCCAGACGATAAAAATGGCGAAGTTGAGCCGCGAATTGAAAGCAAAAGGCATCAACATCATAGACCTCAGCCTCGGCGAACCCGACTTCAGGACCCCGGAACATATTTGCAATGCCGCAGTTAAAGCGCTGAACGATGGATATACTAAATATACCCCGGTGGTTGGCTTTGCCGACCTGCTGGAAGCGATCAGTTTAAAGTTGAAAAGGGATAACAATCTTACCTATGCAACCAGCGAGATAATGGTATCTACAGGCGCCAAGCAATCGTTGTATAATGCTATTATGTGCCTTGTTAATCCTGGTGACGAGGTATTGATACCAACACCATATTGGGTAACTTATGCTGCGCAGGTACAGTTGGCTGGCGGCATAGTAAAGACCATCCATTGCGGGATAGATACAGAGTTTAAATTGACGCCCGAACAACTAGAGGCAAACATATCACCTAATACCAAGCTTTTTATTTATTCATCTCCCTGTAATCCCACAGGCAGCTTTTATACACGTGAGGAACTGGAAGGGTTGGCAGAAGTATTCAAGAGGCACCCACAGGTAACCATTATAAGTGACGAGATATATGAGTACATCAACTATACAGGCCGTCATGAAAGCATAGCCCAGTTTGAAGAACTGAGGAACAGGGTGGTGCTGATAAACGGGATGGCTAAAGGGTTTTCCATGACGGGTTGGAGGATAGGCTATATGGCTGCCCCCCGCGAGTTGGTACAGGCTTGTGAAAAGCTGCAGGGACAGGTTACTTCCGGCACTAATTCCATAGCGCAAAGGGCGTCTATTGCGGCTATGTGCGAAGACCTTGCGCCCACCCATAAAATGGTGGAAGCTTTCAGACAGCGGCGCGACTACATAATAGGTGCGCTTAAGAAAATGCCAGGGGTAAAAAGCAATAATCCACAGGGCGCATTCTATGCTTTCCCTGATATCAGCTCATTTTTTGGCAAGAAAAACGGAGAGCATGTAATTAATGACGACTCAGACCTGAGCATGTACCTGCTGCACGAGGCCCATGTGGCTACAGTATGCGGCAGCGCCTTTGGCGATAACAATTGCATACGTATCTCTTTCGCCACATCTATGACCAATCTTATGGAGGCAATGGAGCGGATCGCACCTGCCCTGGCAAAGCTGCAATAATTAATTAACCGGTGCCGGCAACGATGGCATTGGTGGTGGTATTTGTGGCGCGGTTTGTTTAACCGGCGGGCTTTTCTGCGTGATCACAACCTGCATGCGTGTAAAAATACTATCCAGCTCATTTGGGTGGTCCCTGTACCATTTAAGGCTTTCATTAAATTGTTTCTCTGTTATTTTATAATGGGCAAAAACATGTTTGTATAGCACTCCGAGTGAATCGTAATTCTTCGTTCCCGGAGGATGTAAACTATCCCGTATCAATGTAGCATATCCTTCCGCCAGTGTTATATCGGTCAGCACTTTCTCCATAACGTCCGAAGGCAGGTGCTTACTTTTGTCTTCACATCCTGTAGCTAACCACAACCCAACCAGGGCTATGATAACCAAATTTCTACCTTGCCGAATTGTCGGATTATCGAATTGCCGCATCACCTGTAAGCATTGTATTTAGCAGCATTAGGCACATCCATTGCAGTAAGCAGGGTTATATATTGCGCACGCTCCTGTTTGGGGGCTTGCGCGAGAAAATGCTGCATTTCATCGGTTTTTGCATTAAAGAAGAATTGCAGTAAAATAGAGTTAGGATTTTCCCTGTTCACGTTATACAGTTTTCTCAGGTTGGTCAGTATTTTGCCGCGCGCATCGGCTGGCTTTTGCGTCATGCTGTCAAGCCCTTCCCGGTGCATCATATACCAGAAGTTGCGCACTTCAGAAAAGCGCGGACTCAGCAGCTGATCGGCAAGCCAATAGCGGTTCTTATTGCTTTCCATAGCTTTCCAGCCGCTTATTCCTTTGCCCTCAGGGGCATTGTTCACTACATTTTGTGCCTTTTTAAGAAAGTTGGTGCCACCATTGGGTGAAAAGCTGTCGTAGTCCAGCGCCAGTACTATATAGGCATAAAATGCAACAACAGCCGACAGGTTGGATGCCAGCGGTACAGTTCCGACAACCTGGTTATCATCAAAATACAAAGGGATAGCAAGAGAATACTGAAATACGATATCCTTGTCTATAAAATTGATGATGTTGGTAGTGTAGCTTGCATTATAAACCGGTCTTGTAGCCTGTATGTTCAGGGTGGCACTATAGGCATCCGGGTTGCCGCCAACATTATTGCCGGTAACATTCAGCAGGATGTTGCAGTCTATTTTTTCGGTTGCGGCAAAGTCATCCGGGCTCCATTTACGGTTGTTGATGAACTCGTTCAGCGACTTCTCCATGCCGGTGAATACGGCATTGTCCACATTGTTTATCTTATCATGGCGCACGGTTACTTTGCAGTTAAACTCCTGCGCCTGGCTGGTTACGCTCCATCCTATCAGTAAAATCCTAAGCAGTCGTTTCAGCATGAGTCATTTCTAAAATATGGTCAACAATAGCTTTTGCGGCATCTGTCTTACTTTGCAATGGCAGGCCCGATTGTTTTTCACGGGTGATTATTGTGATCTTATTAGTATCCACACCAAAACCGGCCCCTTCATCCTTCAGTGAGTTAAGCACGATCATATCCGCATTTTTTGCCTGTAGTTTTTCTTTGGCATTTTCCAGCTCGTTATTGGTCTCCAATGCAAAACCTACTAACGTTTGCCAGGGCTGTTTTATTTTGCCAAGCATAGCCAGAATATCATTGGTCTTTACAAGTTTCAGGTCCAGTTCCACCTCTTTTTTCTTTATTTTCTCGGTAGCTGTCTCAGCCGGACGGTAATCAGCCACTGCAGCGGCCAGTACTGCTATTTTAGCCTCCTTATAAGTTTCGGTGCAGGCACTATACATATCCGCTGCACTATGCACATGCACGGTAGTAATATTTGCATGGAAAGTGCGCTCGTTCGACGGACCTAACACAAGGGTTACCTGGGCGCCTTTATCAGCCAGCGCTTCGGCAATTGCAATGCCCATTTTGCCCGAGGAGTAGTTGCCAATGAACCGTACAGGGTCTATCTGTTCATAAGTAGGCCCGGCTGTAACAAGTGCTTTTACACCCTCCAGGGGCTTATTTGCCGAAAAAAAAAGTGTAAGAAAATTTACTATATCTTCCGGTTCCGCCATCCTGCCTTCACCTACCAGGCCGCTGGCAAGCTCGCCATGCGCTACCGGTATTACCTGGTTGCCAACCCCTCTTACCTTCAGAATATTAGCCTGGGTAGATGCATGCAGCCACATATCCTCATCCATTGCAGGGGCGATAAATACGGGGCAACGTGCAGAAAGGTAAACTGCGCATACCAGATTGTCGCACAGCCCATTAGATAATTTACCTAAAGTATTTGCTGAGCATGGGGCTATCACCATTGCATCAGCCCACAGGCCAAGTTCTACATGATTATTCCAGTTATCTCCTTCAGTAAGATTGCCTAAAACCGTGTGTTTGGAAACGGTAGAAAGAGAGAGTGGGGTAACAAACTGGGTAGCCGAATCAGTTATCAGCACCCTGACCTCTGCCCCGGCTTTAATAAGCAGGCGCACGAAGTGTGGTGTTTTATAAGCAGCAATGCTGCCGGTTACCGCCAATACTATTTTTTTACCCTGCAAAGACATGGTTCTGAAAATTTAGTGGCGATGACCCAATAAGTATTATTAACTGGCTTGTTCTTTTCCATTTTTTCTATGTCATAAAATCTTTAAATATGCCTGATATTCGCAGCTTTTATTCCTTGAAAAAAAGAAAAATAACTGCGCCATTTAGTAACATTTATTTTGTCATCATCACTAATGCAAGTTACGAAGGAATTTTGAGAGGTCGTGGCTGAACATATAATCTGTGCCCCGGAATGCCCTCCTTCGCTGAAAAAGCTATGGCCGTCGTTAAAACTATGGCTGTCAAAAAAACTACGACTATTGAGAACGGTGGGTGAAACATCGTTGGCAAAGGAGTGTGCAATTTTTTTTTGTAACAACAGTGGTATGTATATTTCATTGATTTTCATAGTTTCTGCATATTTTTATTTGCGCACTTTTTGCACATTGTTTGCGCACTTAGTGATTGATTATCAATAACACCGCTTTTTTGTTAACCACTTACCGCAAAGGGTAAAGACTGTGTGATTTTTGCTCAGCGCGTTAAAGTTTAACCGCAAAGGTCGCAGAGTCCGCAAAGAATTTCGCAAAGCACTTATGTTGCGGGCCAATACTATGTCCTCCTTCGCCTTGAAAAAAGCTATGGCGGGCAAGTAAAGTTCTGCAAGGTTTTTGGGGTGAAAAAATAAAAGATCCTTGACGGTACTGAAACTGTACCGTGACGGCATTTTGACTTTTTGAAAGCCGCTATGGCAGTGGGTTTGATTGTTAAATATTTGTTTTTTTAACGCGAAAATTGAGCAGGATTTAAGGATCTCAGGATATAGGATGAGCGAATCAACCACCCCTGACTTTATTCGGCATTCGCCTCATGCCGTCTGTCCCCTCCTAATGGTTCATGAAAAGCTCACCACAGGAGGGGAGTTTTTTGCAGACAAGCCGCGCACACGGTAGCATTTATTACCTATCTTTACTCCACAACCGCAATAGTGATTCTCTATGCCAAACATACTTGTAATAGATGACGATACGATAATGCTTAAAACCATCCAATATATCCTGAATAAGGATGGCTATAATGTTGTTACAGCAACCGATGGCAGGGAGGCATATGAACTGCTGGATTATTCGATGTATGATGTTGTTATCACCGACCTGCGAATGCCCCGTATGGACGGGATGGAACTGATATCGAAACTAAAGGGCAGCCAACAAAACAGGACATTGGGAATTATTATTGTGTCAATGGTGAAGAATAAAAATACTATGGCAGATGCTATGCAGATGGGGGCAGATTATTTTCTTCATAAACCTATAATAGTTGATGAACTGCGTGATACTGTGAAACGGCTTATACAAAAGAAAACAACAAACTAAAAATGCCTTCCATTTGGAAGGCATTTTTCTTATATAGAGGCTGGTGATACCTAGGGCAATGTGATAGTCCCAACATTAGTGATGGTGCCAAAACTTACGTTTACTGTAGTGCTGTAGGACAGGTAAGCGGTGAGCGCCGGTTCTACTAAAAGCTGGTAAGAACCTTGCGGCAGGCCACTGATGACAAAGTGCCCATCTATGCTGTTAGGTATTGCGGCTGCAGTATCTGTTCCCTGTATTGCATATACCGTGGCCAGGGCAGCAGCAGGCAATACATAACCCTCTATCCTGCCATTGGTCAAAGCGCTGTAGGCGCGTATCACCGGTTTCAGCTTATAAGTCCCGCTACCTGTTTGCAGTATTGATTTGCCGGCATCAAAATCCAGCCAAATGGTATAGGATGCATTTACATCAAGTGTGGTGTGGAAATTCAGTTTCAGCCCGCTTTCCTGTGCAGATGGAGTATTGAGGGGGTAGCTGATACCATCAACAACAATTGAACTGTTGCTGCCTAATACAAGCCTTATCTGTTCTACGGTTCCCGCCGGCACTGTTGCGTTCACCAGCAAAGTATCAAGCCCGTTCCTGAAGGTTAACAAGTTGTATATACCCGGGCGGTTTGGTATCAATACTACTTCGGCGCGGCCGGCTACTTTAAAAACTATCTGCTGAATATCTATGTAGACTGCATCATAGTCACCGGGAGCATCCGTAAGGCGCATGCTAACCTGGGCATTTTGGGTTTGATTATTGGAATTATTGCTTTTTGAACAGGAGAAAAGACAGCAGACCGTTGCAAGTAATAAACCCGCAGTAATAAAATATTTAGCTCTCATGAGTTATGATTTTGGTTTTAAGAGAAATGCTGAAGTACTATTATGCCAACAGCTGTTAATACTCTCTTAAATTAACATGTATATACGAGAAACGCTATTCATCACCATTCAAACCTTAGTTTTCCACATATCCCGAAAAACAGTATTAAATATGAATTAATGCGCTTTTGTAAGTTGAATATTTAAAACTTTTTAAGTAATTTTGATGCATTAACATTTTCTAAACGAAATCCAAGAAGTTAAATAACATCATAAAACGTCATTTATGAAAAGAAATCTACTGGGTATCCTTTTCCTTACGGCATTGGTATGTGGCTTCCAGAACAGCGTATTTGCAGCAGTCCCAACCATATCACCGGGTTCTATACCCACAGTATGTGCGGGCACATATTCTACGTTGCCGTATTCATCAACCGGTTCGCCAACCACTTACAATATTACATGGACAGGGTCGCCGGTAGGCCTTCCAGATGTTCCTCCAGGAACGATCCTGCCATTAACGTCTATCCCAATCATAGTGAACAGCAATGCGCTCACAGGAACCTATAATGGTACTATCGTGGTTTCAAATGTTTCCGGGTCAAGCGCACCGATGGCTATCAGCATTACCGTTAATGGCTTGCCAACCGTGGAAACAATAACCGGAGGCGGCCCATACTGCGTTGGCACAAGCGGTGTAAATGTAGGCCTCAGCGGATCTGATGGCGGAGTTATCTACCAATTGAACCGTGGCGGTGTTGCTATCGGTTCTTCATTATGGGGTACGGGTGCTGCCCTGGATTTTGGTGTATTCACAACAATAGGTACTTATACCATCACAGCAAGGAATGCAGTAACACTTTGTTCAGTGAATATGAGCGGCAGCACTACCATTTCTACGTTACCTTCTCCAGCCGTAGTTTCGGTGACAGGAGGTGGTAATTATTGTGTTGGCGGCGTTGGCCTGCCAATTGGCATAACAGGCTCTACCTTTGGTACACAATACCAGTTATACCGTGCCGGCGTTATGGTGGGTTCCCCAATACATGGGCTGGGCATGGCAATCGACTTCGGCCCGCATACTACTACCGGTATATACACTGTAGTGGCAGAAGATACAGCCAGCGGATGCACTGCAAACATGACCGGCAGCGCTTCAATAAACGTAATACCTGCCCCAACGGCATTTTCTGTTACAGGCGGAGGCAACTATTGTGCTGGCAGCCATGGTGTACATATTGGACTTGGCGGGTCAAATGTTGGGATAGCGTACAAGTTGTTCCATGCCGGAACTTACATTGGCTCAATGCCGGGAACCGGTGCACCGCTTGATTTTGGGCTGTACACTCCTGCAGGAGTGTATACAGTTGTAGCACAGAATTCGGTATATGGCTGCACGGCCAACATGGATGATACAGCATACATCTCGTTGATGGCTGTTGTTATTCCTGATGTGACGATAACAAATGATGCTGCTCCAGGAAATGCAGTGTGCGAAGGACATACAACAATGTTTACTGCCAATCCTGTATACCCGGGCCCTAACCCAACTTATACATGGACAGTAAATGGTGCGTTTGCGGGCACTGGCGCTACTTTTTCCTATGTTGCTGCCAATTCTGACTATGTGGAAGTGACGATGACAAGCGATGCGACATGCGCTGTGCCAAGTATTCTTGACGAAGGTTTGTTCATGGTTGTGAAAGCTGCAATAGTACCAACGGTTGTAGTGAATGCATATCCAGGTACCACAATCATCAATGGTACGTACGACACGATCACTGCTATTCCGGTAAATGGTGGTGTGAACCCCACTTTCCAGTGGTATGTAAATGGGGTACTTGTTGCAGGTGCAACAAGTAATAAATTCATCAGCAACGCCTTTAAGAATAATGACACTGTTGAGGCCAGGGTAATGGGTTGTGCGGCTACTCCGGGCTCGGGGTATGTTGTGATGCGTGTATTTCCACGTGCAGGTATTATGGAAACAGGTAATTCAGGCCGTATCAGCGTTGCACCAAACCCCAGCAATGGTACATTTACGATCAATGGTGCAATTGGAACCGGCTCACAGGATGTAAACTTGAAAGTATTGGATGTTACCGGTAGGTTAGTCTACGCTACAGCTATCCCTGCAAATAATGGACAGATAAATACTACCATTCAAATACCTGCTACCGTTTCCAAGGGGCTTTATATCTTAAACCTTGTTTCTGAAACAGAAAATATTATCAACCAGATCGTAATTGAGTAATAATTATTTTTATCTATAAAAATAATTTATGTAAAAAGATCCCGGGTGTACGCCCGGGATCTTTTTTATGTGGATTTTCCAATGCGTACCGTTAAATAACGGTATGAAAATACCGTTATTTAACGGTATCTTTTTAAATAAAAAGTTTCTTAAATTTACATGGCATTTATCCGGGATGCTGATATATATACCTTATCTGGTTATTTTGTATGTGATATTTTTTGTATGAAAAGTATAATATAGCTAGTTTTATTATGAAAAAAATACACCTGTTATTGCTGGAGGATATGGCTACAGATGCCGACCTGATCAAAATTGTACTGAAGCGTTCGGGCCTGGATTTTCAAGCTGTTGTAGCTCAAAACAAAGACGAATTTTTAAATGCAATAGGCAGGGAAGATTTTGATGCGATCCTTGCTGATAATTCGCTGCCCCAGTTCAATGCGGTAGATGCACTGGAAATACTGAAAACCAAGAAGATCGAAATACCAATCATATTGGTCACCGGTTCCACTTCCGAGGAGTTTGCTGTAAAAATGATAAAAGACGGTGTTTCTGACTATATCCTTAAAGACCGGCTGCAGCGCCTTCCCAATGCATTAATCAGCGCTCTTGATAAGTCGAAACTGGAAAAAGAAAAGAAGAAATATCTCGATGAGCTGATGGCCAATGAATCGCTGTTGAAAGAAACAGCGCGAATGGCCAGTTTTGGAAGCTGGGAAAAAGATATTGCCAATAATTCAGAGAGATGGTCTGATGAGCAATACAGCATTCTCGGGTATATGCCAGGGGAAATAAAACCGTCGTTCGAGAATTTCCTCGCAATGGTACATGCTGAGGATGCCGCCATAGTAAGGGCTGCGTTTGAGAAAACGTATGAAAGTACAGAAAGGCAACAATTTGAATGCCGGGTAGTAGATAAGGGGGGCGTTGTGAAACATATTGCGGCAGAGATGGCTTCAACAATAGATGATAGTGGTAATATAACCCGGATAAACGGGTTCATAAAAGATATATCAAAAGTGGTGGAGGCAGACCTGAAAGAAAAGAAGATCACCGCAGACCTTTTGCAAAGAAATAAAGACCTGGAGCAGTTCGCTTATATCATCTCGCATAATTTACGAGGCCCGGTAGCAAATATCACGGGGCTGTCGCAGGCGATACTGGACAATAATTTAAGTGAGGATGAAAAAGAAGGTTTTATCGGGGCGATATCATCATCTATCCGGAAGCTGGACGATGTGATCATTGACCTGAATAATATTATCCATGTAAAGAGTAATATTAACGAGAACAAGCAACCCATATTATTCTCGCAACTGGTTAATGAAGTAGTTGCCGGTATAGGGGCGGCTGTACAGGAAAATAATGTTACCATCAACTATGATTTTGAGCAGGTGCCCGGTATGCAGACCCTGAAGAGCTATATGCACAGCATATTTTATAACCTTATTTCCAACAGTATTAAATTCAGGCGTCCGGGCGTTAAGCCGGTGATCGAGATAAAGAGTTACCGGGAAAAAGACAAGATCGGGCTTATTTTCAGGGATAACTGTATTGGATTTGATGTTGAAAAGAAAGGGCACTATATTTTTGGTTTATATAAACGGTTTCACCCGGATTATGCTGAGGGCAAGGGTATGGGGCTGTTTATGGTAAAGACACAGGTAGAAGCACTTGGCGGAAAGATAAGCCTTAAAAGCAAAGTGAATGAAGGTTCAGAATTCAGGATAGAATTTGAATCACAAAATATTACCGAGCAATAGTGAAAAAACTGATTTTTAATAGTATTTTACATTCCCAAACATTTGCGTATGAGCTTTTTCCAGGAGTTTATTATTATAGATGATGACGCTATAAATAATAAAATATGTCGTAAGATCATAGAGAAAACATACCCTGACATAGAAATATCGGATTTTATTGACCCCCAGGAAGGTTTCAACTATGTTGTAACTAACTATGCCCAAAAAGGTGGCAATAAAAAAGCTATACTGTTGCTGGATATAACTATGCCGGTAATGGATGCCTGGGATTTCCTGGAGCTTTTCGATAAACTGGACGCCAATACCAAGAGCAGGGTGAAGATACATATCCTCTCATCCTCGGTCAATAAGGATGACATGTCGAGGGCGCAGTCGAACAAGAATGTTGAATATTACCTGATCAAGCCACTTACAAAAGAGTCTATCCGGTTGATAGTGCATGTATTGGAGAGAAGGTTAGGCATAAATGCTATGTAGCATGCACTGAAGTTATACAAGAAAGGAGTACAAACTTTTCCGCCCATCACCAAATGTATAATGAGTACTGCCAAACATATCCTTGTCGATTTTCATAAAGTTTTTGAAGCATCCCCTAACCTGTATCTCCTGTTATCTCCCGATCTGACCATTGTTGGGGGGAGCGATGCTTACATGAATGCAACGCTCACCAGGCGTGATGATATAGTGGGCAGGGGGCTGTTCGAGGTTTTCCCTGATAATCCCGATGACCCTTCTGCCGATGGGGTATCAAATCTGACACATTCCTTAAATACTGTACTCACCAGGAAGCAGCCGCATATCATGTCGATCCAGAAATATGATATAAGGAACGCTGACGGCGTTTTTGAAGAACGCTACTGGAGTCCCTTAAACACTCCCGTGCTTGATGAACGAAATGAGGTTATCTATATCATTCACCGGGTTGAAGATGTAACTGAACTGGTTCGTGCCAAAAAAGCACTGGAAGAATCTGAAAGGCTCAACAAAAAGAAGATAAAAGAAGGTGAAGACCGTTTCCACAAGATCTTTAACCTGTGCCCGGTTGCTATATACATGACCGACATAAAGGATGGAAGTTTGTTGTATGTAAATAAAGCTTTTGAAGCTTTATTCCAGATGAGTATTGAAGACGCTGTAGGTAAAACCTTTGTAGAATTAAATATAACCGATGAGCAGACACGTGCCAATGTAATAAAGGAAATAGAAGCAAAGGGAGGCAGGGCTGTGGAACTTGAAGTTTCTTTACGCATTAGCAACGGGGACATGAAGAGTATGCTGTTGTCGACCGAAACAGTGGAAATGGATGGCCGGAAATGTTTTTTGGTTGCGCTGGTAGATATTACGGAGAGGAAGAAAATGGAAGATGAGATCAAACGTAATAACCAAAAGTTGCGGGAGAGCGAAGAGAAATTTCAGAAAGCATTTAAAGGAAGTGCAGCCGGAATAACTATTACACGTCTTTCAGACAATGTATATCTTGATGCAAATGACGCTTATTGCGAAATGACAGGTTACTCAAGAAAGGAACTGCTTGGCCGCACTTCTTTAGACCTGAATATTGTGGCTGACCCAGGCGACAGGGAAGATGCGCTTAAAGTAGTAAGAGATACAGGTTCGATAAGGCACTATGAAATTACCCTTCGCCATAAGTCCGGAAGATTGGTAAGTATCCTTTTCTCAATGGACACAATTTTGCTTAATGGCGAAAAGTACGCTATCGGCGTTTCGTATGATATTACAAAACGCAAAAAAGCTGAAGCTGACCTAACAGCAGTAAACAGGGAACTGGAAGCATTTACCTATTCTGTATCGCATGACCTCCGGGCACCGCTTAGGGCAGTTACCGGTTTTGCCAGGATACTGGAAGAAGATTATACCCATGTACTGGATGATGAAGGTAAAAGGTTGTTAACTACGATAAGTAATAATGCGGAGCGGATGGGAGTGCTTATTGATGACCTGTTGTCTTTCTCACGCCTTGGAAGAAAAGACTTGCAGAAAGCAGAGGTAGACATGAACGAACTGGTTAAAAGTGTTGTTGCGGAAGTTAATAAAACTGCCAGGTCTAATGCTGTAATTAATGCAGGCGAGCTGCCCAGGGTAAGGTGTGATGCAGCATTAATAAAACAGGTATTGATAAATCTTGTCAGTAACGCATTGAAATATTCATCTAAAAAAGAACACGCAATTATTGAAATAAGTTCTGTGCTGTCGGGCAACGAAATAATATTCTCAATAAAAGATAATGGCGTTGGGTTTGATATGCGTTATGTGGACAAACTATTCGGGGTTTTTCAGCGGTTACATTCAAATAGTGAGTTCCCGGGCACGGGTGTCGGGCTTGCAATTGTGCAGCGGATAATACACAAACATGATGGCAGGGTATGGGCTGAAGGGAACGTAAACGAAGGAGCGCAATTTTATTTTACATTACCTGTATTAATTCATTAACCACACAATTATTATTTATGTCACACGAAGCAATAGAAATACTTCTTGTAGAAGATAACCCGCATGATGCAGAATTGACAATACGCGCGTTGAAAAAAAATAACCTGGCTAACAACATTATCCACCTCAAAGATGGGTCGGAAGCAATTGACTACCTTTTTAATGAGGGTATTTATGCAGGCGAGGAAACATTTCCTAAACCTAAAGCCATCCTGCTGGACCTGAAAATGCCGAAGGTGAATGGCATTGAGGTACTCAGGAGGGTAAAGTCGGACGAGCGCACTAAGTTTATTCCGGTCATAGTGCTTACTTCATCTAATGAGGACCCGGATGTAAGCAAATGTTATGAGCTTGGGGTGAACAGTTATATTGTAAAACCCGTGGGCTTTGAAGGATTTCTAAAAGCAGTTTCCGAACTGGGCATGTATTGGCTGTTGCTGAACCAGCCGCCCAAAAATTAAATAATAAAACGCCAAATATTAACTTATAGCAATAAAATGCATAATGTATTAATATATGTGAATAATTATATTAAAATATCAAACAAAAAATCGTAAATTGCCCTAACCTTTTTAATTTTCAGGCTGTCTATAAGCAAAATGATAACCATATTTTTAAAGCCCACTACAAAAGTTACATTATGAGAGGAAAAATTACTCTATTAACGTCTTTGGTTTTCCTATGTTTGATCATCAGGTCTAATGCACAAACTGCATCAAACCCATGTCCACCAAACATCGATTTTGAAGAAGGCACAGTGGCCAATTGGTACTTTTTCACTGGTACCTGTTGTCCTGCTGGCGCTATTTCGGCAACTACTTCTACTGCTGCTTTGCCCGGAAGGCATGAGTTGACATTTGGCGCAGGAACCGATATGTATGGGGGCTTCCCGGTGGTAGCTCCCGGCGGAGGGTCTTTTTCTATGAAACTTGGTAATAATGGTACCGGCGCCCAGGCTGAAAAGGCGCGTTATTTTGTGCGTGTGCCTTCCGGTGCAACAAACTATGCACTTGTTTACCGCTATGCAGTGGTGTTCCAGGATCCCTTACATGCAGAAGATGCACAGCCCAGGTTTGAAGTTAATGCCGTTGATTCCATAACCGGCATAACCGTTCCCTGCGCCAGCTACACTTATGTAGCAACATCTTCCCTGCCAGGTTTTCTTCGTTCGCCGATAGGAAGCGATGTTTATTATAAATCATGGACGACTGCAACGATCAATTTATCCGGTTTGGGCGGAACAACAGTCAGGATAGATTTTGCAACCGGCGACTGTGATTACGGAGGCCACTTTGGTTATGGTTACTTTGATATGAGCTGCGGGCTTTTCCAGGTTGCCGGTATCACCTGTGATGATACCGCAACAACTGCTACCCTTAGCGCTCCTATCGGGTATGAATTTTATCGTTGGGTCGATTCGCTTACGTTCAGTACCTTGTATGGTACTACCAGGACCATTACTATTCCTATTCCAACAGGGCCAACAACATATGCGGTTATCCTGACGCCTTATGCAGGTTACGGATGCCCGGATACGTTATATACCAAACTATCCCCATCGAATCTTCAACTCAATCCTACACCCGATACATTAATATGTAATGGTTTTGGCGGAACGATCACTGCAGGGGCCACAGATATTGCAACGCCGTTGACCTATAGCTGGTCGCCTGCTACAGGATTGAGTTGCACTACATGCGCAAGCCCAGTCGCTTCTCCCACCACTGTAACAGTGTATACCGTTACCGTTACAAATGCTGTGGGCTGTGTTAAGGATACCACTATACGTGTTGCGGTTGGCCAGGTAACAACCAGTATAAGCCATGTAGACGCCACTTGTGCAGGGTATAATAACGGGAGCGCAACGGTAACCGTATTAACAGGCCAGCCTCCGTTTACTTATGCATGGTCAACAGGTGCATCAACGCCAATAGCAACCGGGCTGACAGGCGCCCCTACAACCGGTACTACATATACCGTTACTGTAACAGATATATCAGGATGCCAGAATGTGAGGACCGCAACCGTAATGGATGGGGATTCAACAACAATAACAATTATTGGCGCCGGCAACCCGACCAGGTGCCTGGACTCTAACGGAACTATAACTATAAGGGGCCTTGTCCCGGATAGCTCGTTTACTTTCCATTATCTGCATGATGGCGTTTTTAAAACACAGACAGTTACAGCTTCCGGAGCAGGTACTGTTATATTGGGAGGTTTGAAAAAAGGAGTGTATACAAATATCAGTGTTTATTCCAAGCCTCCGTTTTACTGCCCATACAACATTGCCGGACCGGTGATATTGATTGATCCGCCAGTACCGGCAGTTCCTACAATGGTTACCAATAGCCCTGTTTGCCTTGGCGCTACATTGAGTGTTTCCGGAACGACAGCGTCTGACAGTACTACCCATAGCTGGACAGGCCCGGGTGGCTTTACTTCCAGTGCGCCAACATTTGTAAGGGTACCAGCCAGCTACGCTGATTCAGGTCTGTATGTACTTACCCTCGAACGTAAGAATTGCTTTACGTATGACAGTATCAGGACAAGGGTGAAACCATTACCATTCCCTGCTGCAGTTAATAACGGCCCTATATGCTCAGGCGACACATTATTCCTGGCGGGATCATCATCAAATGGCGCATCGTCATTCACATGGTTTGGCCCGGCCGGGTTCTATTCATACGCACAAAATCCGTTCGTAGATCATGCAGAGGTTGTAAGCACCGGTACCTATACTGTTACGGTGTCATTAAACGGCTGTTTTGCTACTACAACTACCGACGTTGTAGTAAATCAAACGCCTGCCGCGCCAGTTGTTACAAACCTGGAGTATTGCCAGTTTGATAATGTTCCTGCGCTTACTGCTACCGGCACAAATCTCCGCTGGTATACTGCGGCAATAGGAGGGACAGGTACTTCAACTGCACCTATACCATCAACTCAAATGCCCGGAAAGAATACATGGTATGTTACCCAGACATCTGCTGAAGGTTGTGAAGGGCCAAGGATACCCATCACAGTAGATGTTGAATATTTTGCAACACCGAGACTTACCGTAAGTGACAGTGTGATCTGCAGGTCTACACAAATTAAATTCACCGCATTGGATGTTGGGGATAATATGAACCGCATAAACTGGTACTTCAGCGATGGCGATAGCACCGGCGGGGATAATCCTGTACTGCATTCCTATACACAGCCCGGTAACTATGATGTATTTGCAACGGCCTATTATAAAGTTTGCCCGCCCAAAACTGTCTCAAGGACAATTAAGGTTTACCAGGCCCCTGAGCATGTGTACCTTGGTGGAGATACCACGATATGCCCCGGTGGTGTAGCAATATTGCTTAGCGATGGTGCAAACTCCGGCAACACAGCAGCAAAATGGAAATGGAGTACAGGTTCTTCTGCCTCATATATCCGCGTAACACAGCCAGGTACCTACTTCGTAAAGGTATATCTTGATGGTTGTTATTCAACAGACACCGTACACATCCTGAATGATTGCTATATTAATCTGCCGAATGTGTTTACACCTAATGGCGATGGTATGAATGATTTCTTCTTCCCACGCCAGTTGCTGACGAGCGGATTGATCGGGTTCAGCATGAATATCTACAACCGTTGGGGTGAACTGATATTCTCCAGCACTTCGCTTGACGGCAGGGGTTGGGATGGCAGATTCAATGGAAAGGAACAACCCCAGGGAGTGTTTGTTTACGTGATCGATGCTACGTTCAAAGATGGTCAGAAAGAACATCACCAAGGTAATGTGACCTTGTTGCGATGATGCTATACTAAATTATAGAGAAAAAGCTACCGGATCCGGTAGCTTTTTCTTTTTGTATTAGGCTGAAAAACAATTAATTTCGTGGAGCATTTTAAGGGGTGTTTCAACACTTTGTAAAAACGGTAAAAAATAGACCATAATTAGTTACTTTTAACAAAAGTTTCGGGCCTTAGAGATGAGTTATTTTAAAGACTTTGTAATTATTGATGATGATATTATCAACAATAAGCTTTGTCGGAAAATTATAGAAAAGACATATCCAGATGTACAGATAACTGACTTCACGAATGCGCGTGAAGGCTTAGATTTTATTATTGATAAATGTACAAAGAATAGTGATGAGAAGGTAATAGTACTGCTGGACATAAGTATGCCTATTATGAATGCCTGGGAATTCCTTGATGCTTTTGATACGTTGCCCCCGGAACTTAAAAGCCGCGTAAAAGTTCATATCCTCTCTTCTTCTATCAATAAAAATGATATGATGAGGGCGCAGACAAATCCCAATGTTGAATATTACCTGATCAAACCGCTGACAAAAGAGTCTATTATGCTCATAGTTAACGTGCTGAACAAGAAAATGGGATTGGATACTGTTGAATAAGGCCTCAAAAACATAAGCCCCAGCAGGGTACTAAGGCTTATGTTGTCAGCATAACTTAAAGTTGCTATGCGGGTGCGTTCACCAACACTTCCATTCCATATTTGGCGAAAATTGCGGCTACAACCTGCAAGTTGGGTTCACCGACGGGCAATGCTGCAAGTTCTTCAAAGAATTCTTCAAAACTTCCTCCCGGTATCACTGTCCACAATGTTTTTCCTGCCTTGTTGCCTATATTCTGGAATGCATGCGGAATATACTTAGGAAAATAAATTTCATCTCCCTGTTTTGCAACAAATTGTTTGTCGCCAAGCATCACTGCATATTCGCCCTCTACAACATAAATAAGTTCATCTTCTCGGTCGTGTACATGCGGCGGAATGCCATGGCCGGGAGGAGTTACAACCTCGAATACATAATGGTTGCCTTCTGTTTCTTTCCGGGAAAGCTTTACAGTAACAGAATGTCCCATAACATTGAGTTTCTTGCCTTCTGCGGCAGCTACTACTGCAGCGATCGAATTAGTAGTTTGCATTTTTTTTGGTTTTTAAATGTGAATGATGACCTACCATGCAAAACTATGATGAGGGCTGCCCTCAATCCATTCACCTATGTTAACTAATTCACTTCCGCGAAGAAATATTTTTCCGGATGCGGCTGAGCGATTGCGGCTTAATGTTGAGATATGAGGCGATATAGTGCTGCGGAATGTTCTGCACTATATCAGGGGCATTTTTGAGCAATTTCAGATATTTTTCTTCTGCGGTTTCTGTTTGCGCGTCTATGAGTTTCTGTTGTGCAGCCTCATAAGATTTTCTTGCTTTTACCTGGTACCATTTACCGAATGTTGGTACATTGTCTACGGCACCTTCAAAGTTCACTTTATCGGCACGCAGGAGTTCACAGTCTTCCAGTGCCTGGCAACTGAACCTGGATGGTGTTTGGGAATACAGACTGGTTTTATCCCCTATCCACCAGTTTTGAAAAGCAAAGTATATTGTAAACTCATCGCCTTTATCGTTAGTATTAAATGCACGTACGCAACCTGAGTTTACGAAAGCAAAGTACTTACAGATCTGCCCCTGTACCGAGAAAAATTCTTTTTTTCTTAAATGGGTGAATGTGAAGTAAGCACATAATTGCTCAAACTCTTCATCACTGAAATGCATCATTTCAGAGAGGTGTTTCCTGAGATTGACGTATATGGGCTCACTATACATACTTTAAACTTAATACTATTTTATATGAAGGGGTATTTTTTTAGTGAAATTTTTCCTAAGACGACTATTGATAGCACTAAGTTTACTACTTTGTACCTCTCAAATAATCTATTTAATGAAAAAGTATTTGGCTATTCCGGCGTTGTTATGCCTTGCCCTAGCTGTAACCGCAAAAGATAAAAAGAAAGATAACAAGGGCACTACCCAACCGGTTGCTGCAACACCGGCAAAGCCGGACAGCGCTTCATCAAGAAAAGGGCCGAAAGCATACGACAAAGTGATCACTGATAAAGCCATCACGAAGAAAGGTTTGTTTACAGTGCATAAGGTGGATGAGAAATGGTACTTTGAAATTCCTGACTCCCTGCTTAGGCGGGAAATGATCGTCACCACACGTTACAGCAAAACTGCCGGCGGCGGCGGTGTATATGCCGGGGAAATAGTGAATAACCAGACTATTATGTGGGAAAAAGGACCCAGTAACAATATATTTTTAAGAGTGGTCACTGTCATCAGCATGGCTGATTCAACCAATGAAATATATAAAGCAGTCACCAACTCGAACCTTAACCCTATTGCGGGTGCATTTGAGATAAAGGCAATAGGCAAAGATTCATCGTCTGTAGTAATTGATGTGACAGATTTCTTTAAAGGGGATAATCATCCGATAAGCCTTGGCGATTTTACTAAGAAAAAATTTAACCTCTCCAGCCAGATATCTGACCGCAGCTATATTCAGAATATCAATACCTATCCTATCAATACAGAGGTGAGGGTAGTGCGCACGTTCAATTCTACTCCTTCTTTCATGCCGCCAAGTTCTCCCAATCCCTTCCCGTCAGTTACACTGCCGGCCGCTTACACCGCTGGTGCAGTAACACTTGAAATGAACAACTCTTTTGTATTGCTGCCAAAAGTGCCAATGAAAAAGCGCATGTTCGACCCCCGCGTAGGTTTTTTTGCTGATGATTACTCAGTGTATAATGATAACCAGCAAAAAGTGGATAACCAGGTATTTATTGTGCGCTGGAGGCTGGAGCCGAAAGATGAAGACGTAGAAAAGTGGAAGCGTGGTGAACCGGTTGAACCTAAGAAACCTATAGTGTATTATATAGATCCTGCAACACCTAAAAAATGGAGGAAGTACTTGATACAAGGTGTTAACGACTGGCAAAAAGCATTTGAGCATGCGGGCTTTAAAAATGCTATTATGGCCAAAGAATGGGATGAAAAAGATCCTTCCATGAACCTGGAGGATGCACGTTATTCTGTTATGCGCTACCTGCCGTCGGATATTGCCAATGCTTATGGGCCAAATGTACATGACCCAAGAAGCGGTGAAATTATAGAGAGCCACATAGGCTGGTATCATAACGTAATGAAACTGGTACACGACTGGTATATGATACAGGCGGCAGCAGTGGACCCGAAAGCAAGGAAAATGGAATTTGACGATGAACTGATGGGGCAGCTCATCCGCTTTGTATCGTCGCATGAGGTGGGGCACACGCTTGGCTTGCGTCATAATATGGGCAGCAGCAGTCGCACACCTGTTGAGAAACTGCGGGATAAGAAGTGGGTAGAAGCTCACGGGCACACTGCTTCCATTATGGACTATGCACGTTTCAACTATGTAGCTCAGCCGGAAGATAATATCAGTGAAGTAGGATTGTTCCCGAGAATAGGGGAGTATGACATGTGGGCTATACAATGGGGGTATAAGGCCACTAATGCGAAGGATGAAAAAGAAGATGTAAAAATAGTGAACAAATGGATCGTGGATAGCCTGAAAGCCAATCCGCGTTTATGGTTTGGAACAGAAACAAACCCTATTGATCCCCGTTCGCAAACCGAAGACCTTGGTGATAACAGTATGAAAGCGAGTGAATATGGTATAAAGAACCTGAAGCGGATATGTGAAAAACTAACTGAGTGGACAAAAGAAGATGCAGACAAGTATGAAAACCTGAAAGACATGTATTCTGCACTTGTGGGACAGTATAACCGTTACATGGGCCATGTGGTGAAGAATGTGGGTGGCATATATGAAACGCCGAAAAGTGTGGAACAAACAGGTGAAGATGTTTATGAGCCTACTCCAAAAGCTATCCAGCAGGAAGCAATAACATTTTTACATAAGCAACTGTTTGAAACGCCATCATGGATACTGAATGGCGACATACTGAATAAGATCAGTAATCCATACTCATCTGAATTAGTGAGCAATGTGCAGGTGAATATTCTGAACAGCCTGCTTTCAGGTTCGCGCCTTAATAGACTGGCCACCTGCTGCAACAGGTATGGTACGCAAAATACTTACTCCCTGGATAATATGATGGGCGATGTGAGAAAAGGGATATGGAGTGAACTGTCAACGAAAAAACCGATTGATGGCTATCGCCGCAATTTACAGAAGGCCCACGTAGAGGCATTAATTAACATCATTAATATAGCACCATCACAGCCCGGACTAACATCAACAGGTGGTTTTGCTTCAATGATGAACGTGAACACAAAAAATACAGACGTAACTTCTGTAGCGCGGGCCGAGTTAGCGGCTTTACAAACACAGGTAAATGCGGCAATAGCCGGAACATCTGACAAAATGAGCAAGTATCATTTGCAGGATGTGTCATTCAGGATAAAGAAAGCATTAGATCCAAAGGGATAGTGCGCAGCTAAAGTGATTTTATGATAAAAAAGACAGGATTAGTTTTAGTAGTTTTAGTGAATACGGTTGTTTGCTTTTCTCAAACGTTAAGTGAAGCAATATCTAAAAGAGATACTGTTGCAGCCGTTAAATTGATTAAGTCGGGGGCGGATGTGAATGCTGTTGATAACTATGGGACAAGCGCTTTGATGAACGCCTGCCGATGGGCTGATGATACTGCCGTGAGTTTTCTATTAAGGCATGGAGCTACGGTAGACAAGCCTAAATCCCCTAAAGGGAGGACACCTTTGATGGTAGCCTGTGCATATTATAGTGGTAAATCCATTTGCAATATGTTGATAGACAGGGGCGCGGATGTGAACGTTGCTGCCCAGGATTGCAGTACACCATTAATGGTTGCTGCGCAAAGCGCAAAACTGGATGTGGTGGAACTATTATTGAAAAAGGGGGCCAATCCAAATGCTAAAGATGCGAGTGGCAAAACAGCGCTGGAGTATGCAAAAAATGCTACTGAACTTGAATATATTAAGAAATCAGTAAAGGATTGCCGGATAGATAAAGATGAAACAATAAGACTTTTAGCCAGGTCGATGAAATAGCCGACTTCTTCTTTATGTAAACGGCATTGGAGTATAATGTTCTCCTAATCAGTTATTTTTTTAGTACCTCTGCAATATTTCCATTATATTTTGGTAATATTGTACCCGTATATTTACACCATTTAAATTTGCTATATGTTAAGATTTTACAATTTTATTGTAAAGGGAGGAACTGTCTTTGCCGGAATGCTGCTTTTAGCACAGGCATATTGTAATTCTGTATCAGCTCAGCAATTTACAGCGGGCCGCCTGGTGGTAGAACGTGTTGGCGATGGCAACCCGCAATCACCTGCAGGCACACAGATATTTCTTGATGAATATACTACGACCGGTATTGCAGGTATATCGTTAGCGTTGCCAACAGTAAATGTGGCGTCGGTGAACAGAACGGTTGCCAGCGGAACAGGCGTGTCCGAAGGTTTTATGACCCGTTCAGTGGATGGCAAGTGGTTGGTTGTGCCCGGATATGACGCCGCGCCCGGTACTCCATCTGTAGCGAGTTCTGCAGCTAACAAAGTGATTACCAGGGTAGATGGCAATGGTGGTTTTGCAAGCACGGTTGTGACGGATGCGTCTGCTTTTCCTTCTAATAGTTTCAGGGGAGTTGCAACAACTGATGGAAGCGAGTACTGGTTATCAGGTACCGGTACCGGCCCGGTTTATGTTGCGCACCAGGGAAATACAACCGCTGTTTCCGGTACGGAAGTTTCGGGCACCAACATGGATAACAGGGGCATTATGATAGCTGGCAGCCAGCTCTACATTGCTGCGAACACTGGCGTAAGCAATGGTATTTACCAGGTGGGTACAGGTTTGCCCACAACGGCAGGTAGCATTATGACACCAGTGGCTACCGCAGGCATAACGGGAGACCCGCACTGTTTTGCATTTGTAACTAATGGCCTCCCGGTAATGTATGTAGCTGACCATGCAAACAAATTAGTGCGCAAGTATTTTCAATCGAGCGGCTCATGGTTTGCGGCGGGTGCAGTATCTGTCACTGTAGGTGGCGTGGCAACCGGCCTTTACGGCATAACCGGAACTGTTGTTGGCGGTGTTGTGCGCCTCTATGCCACAACTACTAATATAGCCGGGTCAAACAGCAGGATAATTTCATTCTCCGATGCGACGGCTGCATCTACTGTTATCACCGGATCTGTAGTAGGAACAACGATCGTAGGGCCTACATCAAATACTGCGCTACACGGTATCACATTCGTTCCTTTCAGCGTTACAGGCATAGCCAGCGGTACATCTGCTGTATGCATGAATTCCGGTACAACCATAACTGTCTCAGGTAATCCCGGTACAGTGGTAACCTACCAAAAAGCCGGTGTTACGCAATTGCCTGTCACGATTACTGCATCAGGTATTGCAACCTTCAATACAGGGGCTTTAACCGCTAATACTACCTTTACCGTGATCAGCGCAACTGATGGACAAATAACACAGACCTATTCTTATAATGTTACGATACTTGTAAACCCTTTGCCAACTGTAACTACAAGCGGGTCGGGAATAAGTATATGCAGAGGGCAATCGGCAGTATTGACTGCCGGGGGTACGCTGAACTATAGCTGGTCGCCGGCTGCTGCACTTGCTTCATCTACAGGCGCCAGTGTTGTAGCAAGCCCAACGGTTACTACCGTATTTACTGTTACAGGTACTGATATTAATGGCTGCAGCAATTATGGTGTGCAGGCAGTGAATGTAAATCCGTTACCGATAATCAGTACCGGTACGCAAGTGGCAATATGCATAGGCTCATCAACCAATCTTGCTGCAAGCGGAGGTATTTCATATACATGGGCTCCCGCTACTGGCCTGTCTTCAACAGTAGGCAGCCCTGTTACTGCAAGCCCTACCAGCACTACAACGTATACAATAACAGGCAACAACAGTTTTGGCTGTACAAATACCATGACTAATACAGTTACGGTTAACCTGCTACCAACCGTAACTGCCAGCCCCGATGTTGCCATTTGTAATGGTACATCAACAGGGCTTACCGCCAGTGGCGCCAATACTTATGTCTGGTTCCCCAGCACAGGGCTTACGCCGATAGCAGGAAGCAGTGTTACAGCACGCCCAACATCAACAATAACTTATACAGTTGTAGGATCTGATATGAACGGTTGTGTGAACAGGGCTAGTGTAACTGTAACTGTAAATTCCTTGCCGGCAATAAGTGCCGGAACCACCACGTCTATATGCTACGGCGCATCAGCCAGCTTAATGGCTACCGGTGCGGTAGATTATATGTGGACGCCTGCTTCAAGTTTGTCATCGAGCATAGGTAGTTTTGTAGTTGCTACGCCAACTGCGACAACCACATATACCGTTACTGGTACCGACATGAATGGTTGCGTGAACAGGACCACTACTAGCGTTGTGGTCAATCCACTGCCGGTAGTTGGCGGCACCGGTGGCTGGATCTGCCCCGGAACAACAACGGCAATTTCAGGTAGCGGAGCAATAGCTTATACATGGATGCCGGCTGCAGGTTTATCTTCAACTGTCGGCACTATGGTGATCGCAAATCCTGTCTCTACAACGATATATACAGTAACCGGCACTAATGGATATGGCTGTACCGGTACAGCTATGATCACTGTAACCGTACATCCTTTGCCGCCAATAACAGCAGGGCCCGGAGTGGCTATATGTGATGGTTCATCTACAACTTTAACAGCTACAGGGGCAATTACGTATACGTGGGCACCTGGATATGGATTATCCACTGTCGCTGGAAGTACAGTTATGGCCAATCCGCGTACTACCACTACTTATACTATAACGGGTATTGACCGCTGCGTAAACAGCGCGACGATAACAGTAACTGTGAATCCGCTGCCAGCCATTACTGCACCCGGTGCAACTATATGCATGGGGCAATCGGCAACGCTTACAGCAAGTGGCGGCGTGTCGTATACATGGGCGCCTGCTACTGGTTTATCGGCCGTTGCAGGTAGCACGGTATCTGCGAGTCCGACAGCAAACACCAATTACACTGTGACAGGTACAGATGCCAATGGTTGTGTAAAGAAGGTGATCTCAACGGTACTGGTGAACCTGACGCCTGCAGTAACCACAGGGCCAACGGTGACGATCTGTGACCGATCTTCTGCTACCTTATCTGCTTCCGGGGCAAGCACTTACTCGTGGGCACCTGCAACAGGGTTATCATCAACAGTGGGCAGCAGCGTTAGTGCAAGCCCATCAACAAGCACGGTATATACGGTAACAGGGACCAGCCCGTATGGTTGCACCAATACTGCAACATTGAATGTAAACGTTAATTCGCTGCCAAGTGTATATGCGGTAACAGGCGGCGGTACTTTTTGTGCAGGAGACATCGGTGTTCCCGTTGGCCTTGCCGGGTCGCAAGGCGGCATTCATTATGAACTGTTCGTTGGTCCTTTATATGCAGGTATTACAAGGACAGGCACAGGTTCGGCCCTTGATTTTGGCCATCCGGGAACAGCAGGGTTTTACACTATCAGGGCTACAAACCTCGCTACCAGTTGCACAGACACAATGTCTGGCGGAGCGGGCATCACTATAAACCGGGGCCCTGTTGCATTACCTGTGACCGGAGGTGGCGGTTATTGTCCTGATGCCCCGGGCGTGCATATTGGCCTGGGAGGTTCTGTTACCGGCGTGCTTTACCAATTGTATCGTGATACTATTGCAATAGACACCCCGGTTAGCGGTTCTGGCACATCCCTCGACTTTGGGTTACATACTATTCCCGGAACTTACACCGTTACAGGTGTTAATGCCGGAATGGATTGTGTAACTGATATGACAGGAAGCGCTTCAGTTAATATCCTGCCTACGCCCCCGATCTTTACAGTTACCGGCGGCGGCGTATATTGTGAGGGTGGTACCGGGGTCCATATTGGTATCATCGGGTCCCAGATAGGTATGCGCTATGGAGTTTATATAGGCAGTACGCCTATGGCTCCATCTTTGATAGGTTTAGGAACTGCGCTCGACTTCGGCCTGTTTACTACTCCGGGGGTGTACACAGTAACCAGCACAAATTCAATTACAGGCTGTTCGGATACTATGTCAGGTACCGCAACAGTATCCATCAACCCGACGCCGGTAATTTCTGGCGGCTCCTATCTGATAGTGCGCCATACCAGCACAACGCTTAATGTAACACCAGCCGGCGGAACCTGGACGAGCAGCACACCAGCAGTTGCCACCGTAAATTCTTCAGGTGTGGTAACAGGCGTTGGGCATGGCAGGACGACAATCACTTACACACTTCCAACCGGATGCCGCGATATGTTTGATGTTACGGTAAATCCAAACCTGGGAGTTAGCGGTGTAGCCGGAAATGTAACATTAACACTTGTACCTAACCCGAATAACGGGGCATTTGACCTTGCTGGTACTTTTGCATCTAACCAGGGCAAAGAAGTGTTCATCGAAATCGTAAATGCGATCGGGCAGGTTGTTTACAGCGATAAAGTTGTAGTTAATAATGATCAGTTGAACGAACACATTGAGCTGAAAAATGCTGCTCCGGGCATGTATATCCTGTCGGTGCGGACTGAAACAGGTGCCACACAATTGCGTTTTGTAAAAGAATAATTATTAAGCAGAATTCGGTGATGTTTGCCGAATTCTGCTTATTTTTCTATTTTTACCTATATAAGCGGGAATAGCTCAGTTGGTAGAGCATCAGCTTCCCAAGCTGAGGGTCGCGGGTTCGAGTCTCGTTTCCCGCTCATGTGCCTCAAAGGAATGTGGGGCATTTTTATGTTTTAAGCAGATGCCGCACAAAAGAGGAAGTTTGCAGGTGATCTTTTTCATTCTTAAAAAATATTTTTTTAAAAACCCAAGGTTTAAATAAAAAAATACGTCTATATAGCTATCAAAGGTATTTTCGCCTTTATTTGGATTTTAGCGGCAAATACTTTGTAGTATTTTTTATTTTTATTATTTTTGGAACTTCTAACTAATATCAAATGAGGAAAAATTATCTCTCTATTTTACTGGCGATGACCTGCCTTGCCGGCAGCAGTTATGCGCAGAAACATGTATGCGGTACTGATGAAGTTTACCGCGAGCTGAAATCGGCCCATCCCGAGGTTGCCGTTTATGAAAAAAGGCTCGAAGAAAGTATTAAAAATTACATCAGTTACAAGCATTTTAAAGGTGCAAGGACCACAGCCACAACTGCGGATACTAACTTCTTCATAATACCGGTTGTGGTGCATGTAGTCCACAACTATGGTTCTGAGCAGTTAAGTGATAATAAGATCTATGAGATGATAAAGGAACTGAATACGTTCTACACTGCCAAAAACAATCTCTCTACTGTTATTCAGCCTTTCAAAAAGTATATAGGTAATGCCCGTATCAGGTTCGTGTTAGCTGGTACTGATCCTGCCGGTAACCCAACCAATGGTATCGTGCGCCATCACTCTTATCTGACTTATGGCTATGATGACCAGGCAAAACTGGACCAGTGGCCATCAGAAAGCTATTATAACATCTGGTTTGAGGAGCACATTGGGAGAAAACCGCCAAGTGGCGTTATCCTTGCATACTCAACCTTCCCTGCCTCGGCTGTTGCCACACCGTTCTACGATGGCGTAATATCTGGTTATAACTACATAGATGATGGCACTACTATGCCGCACGAAACTGGCCACTATCTGAACCTGATGCACCCATGGAACAGCAGCGGTAAAGAAGTTGGTGAAGCCTGCGGTGATGACGGAGTTGATGATACCCCGCCGACCAAAGGGCATTTCAGTACTTGCCCCTTGTATGATACTGCATGTGCCATCAACTATTTTAAGATCTACCCGACAGACAGCAGCTTCCTCCTCGTAAATTACCCGGATACAGCCAATACCCAGAATATAATGGACTATTCAAACTGTACGAATATGCTCACTATTGGGCAGGTAGAGCGTATGAAGGCTACCCTTGAAAGTTCTGTGGCATTCCGTTCAACCCTGTGCGACAGCATTAACCTTGCAAGCACTGGTATTGGCACACTTGACCGTGCCACAAAAATATTTACACCTTTTGCGCGCAAAGACCTCAAGCCCAGGCCAGCGTTTGCAGCTATGCTCACGCCTGCTACCGGCAGTATCAACAAACAAAACTACATGGACAGGAACTATTATTTCTGCTTCCCCGGTGTTGATGTGAAATTTGTAAATGAAAGCTGGAACGATACGGTTACTTCGATCACCTGGACATTCTCTAATTCGGCTACTGTTACAACAACTACACAGCCTAATCCGG
The DNA here is from genome assembly GCA_021155965.1 of Flavipsychrobacter sp. GTDB lineage: Bacteria > Bacteroidota > Bacteroidia > Chitinophagales > Chitinophagaceae > Nemorincola. The sequence goes on along the minus strand of JAJNBJ010000024.1, from coordinate 24,870 downwards.
TTATGGGCACCGCTTCTGTAGTCAACAAATTCAATGATCCGGGATGGGTTACCCTGAGCCTAAAAGCTACCGGCAACGGCAGCGGAGACACTACTGCTACATGGAACCGTGCTGTGTTTGTAGCTGATGCAACAGGTACACCCGGTATAGGTTACTTCCAGGAGTTTTCAACTGCGGATACGGCTAAATGGCCTATGTTCAATTACTACAACAATAATCTTAAGTGGAAGATCGCCAACGTAGGTTACCATGATAACCAGTGTATGCAATATGTAGGTTATGATGACCGTTCGCTGCAGATCACGGGCAACCCAAGGGGCGATTATGACGATATGTTCAGCATACCCATGGACCTCTCTGGTTACAGCGGCCCATGCAGCATGAACTTCTATTACAGCGGTGCATCGCGCAGTGCAAGTTCTATAAACATTACTGATACCCTGCTTATCCAGTACTCGGTTGGTAAATCCAATGCGTGGACAACACTTGCTACACTCGCCAAGGGGGCACTTTGCAATGTTGGTGCCGTAGCTGATGCTTTTGTTCCAACCTCGAAAGATGACTGGGAATTGTTCAGTATGAACGTACCGGCTGCTGCACGGACGAACTACACCGTATTCCGTTTCCGCTACAAACCAGGTACTTCACTGACATATGATGGTACAACTTATGTACCAGGCTGGCAGAGCAGTGGTAATAATTTCTACATGGACAGGGTTACCTTCAGCCCATATCCTGCTGGTTTCAACAACCTGAACCTTGCGAACGGACAGGTTGCTGTAATGCCTAACCCAACAAGCGGCAATGCTTACATAGTGGTGAAAGACGCAGCTACAGGATTTGCTGATGTTTCCGTAACCGACATTACCGGCAAAGTAGTGTACACTACCAGCCAGCCATTGAACGTGAGCCAAACTACTATAGAGATACCACAAACAGCTATATCTGTAAGCGGTATGTACCTGGTTCATGTGGTTACTGGCAACAATGTAAACACAGTGAAACTGGTTGTGCAATAACCAGTTGAATAATATTGTATACAAAATGGCTGCCTGATGGCAGCCATTTTGTTTTAGTATTAACAACAGGAAACGGAACTTTGTGGTGGCAAAGCTTTTTTTAAATGCAATACCATTTATCTTTGTTACAAATGTGCTGATGATATGGATAACAATATAGTCTCGCTGAAGGATGCCAACATTTACCAGGGAAATACATTGATACTGAACAATGTAAACCTGGAAGTAGACAAAGGTGAGTTTATTTACATGATAGGCAAGACCGGTACCGGTAAATCGAGCCTGTTAAAAACACTATATGGAGAACTGTATCTGAAAGAGGGTGAGGGGAATGTGGCTGGTTTTGACCTTAAGGAACTTGCCTGGCAGAAGATACCATTGCTGAGGCGCAACCTGGGCATAGTGTTCCAGGATTTCAGATTACTTACTGACAGGAATGTTTATCAGAACCTGGAGTTTGTGCTGAAAGCAACCGGATGGAAAGACAAGAACCTGATGAGGGAAAAGATAGAGAATGTTTTATCTAAGGTTGGATTAAAAAATAAAGGAAACAAAATGCCCTATGAGATGTCGGGCGGCGAACAGCAGCGCGTGGATATTGCCCGCGCATTGCTGAACAACCCTAAGCTGATACTGGCCGATGAGCCCACTGGCAACCTGGACCCTGATACTACGGATGAGATCATGCAACTGCTTTTCAACATATGCCGCGATTATCAAACGGCGTTCATCATGGCTACGCACGATTACAGTATTATCCAAAAATACCCTGCAAGGGTAGTGCGGATAGAGCATGGCATGGTGAAGGAGATAAGTGCGGCAGGTGTTTAGGTTTTTCCGGCCGGGAACACTTTTTTATACAAATGCTTTCCAATACTGGAGACCATAAGGAATGGCAATAAGAAAATAAACAACGGGTTCAGCCGCACCAGTTTACGGTAGGCGCGCATTTCACCTTTGCGCATTTTCCATTTTTTTTCACTCACACCTCCCTTCGATGTAAATGGCCTGAATATCTGTGTGAGCGGAATACTGATAAAATACAGTTTATGCTTATAACCTATCCGCAGCCACAGGTCATAATCTTCTGTATAACGCATGGCAGTATCAAAACGAAATGCAGGGTCATTGTAAATTACGGCACAAGATGTAGCTATAACATTGCCGGGAAGCAATTTTACGAACGGCAGTTTAAACACGACGATATTTTCAGGCAACCGTTTATCCAATATCTGCTCCTGCGTATAAGGATGGTAGAACAGTTTTATACCCGGGTTTGCCGATAGAATGGTATTGAGCAACATGAGTTTGTCTTGATGCCATACATCATCAGCATCGAGAAAAGCGATATAGTCGCCTGTTGCAATATCCATGCCTGAATTACGGGCTATAGCCCCTCCGCCATTAACTACCTTCTGTATTATTTTAATTTGCCCGCCATATTTTTCTGTAAGTAACTGGCAGGTATTGTCTGTACTGGCATCATCTACCACAATAATTTCATGGGCAGGGTAGGACTGGCCGACCACAGAACCAAGCGCCCTTGAAATAGTTTCTGCGGCATTATATACCGGTATAACAACACTGAACTTTATATCTTTTATGTTACCAGCACTCATTATAGGTTGTTATAAATAGCGATCAACTTTTTTTCTTCCTCCTGCCAGCAATACTTTTTCCGTGCTGCAAGGCAATTCTGCTGCAACCGTTTATAATAATCGTCATCATTCAGCAGCTTGTTCAGTTTTTCAGCAATACATTCCGGTGTCAGTTCAGGAACAAGCGCTGCAACTTCATATTCAGCGTTTACCCGCTCATATTCAGGGTACTTATTGCATAATTGCGGCACCCCTGAATGCATATAATCGAAGAAGCGGTTGGCAAGGGACAACCGGTTACTTAACGCAGTGTCTTCGAATAATGTAATGCCTATATAAGCGCTGATGGTATGGTCGCCAAGCTGGGCGGGAGGAACATAGCCTTTGAAGGTGATCTTATTTTCGAGATTATGTTGCTTTGTAAGTGCCTGTGCCTGTTCGTAAAAATTACCCTCACCACACACTACCAGCCGTGCGTTTACATATTGCATGGCAGGTATCAGCTGCTCAAAACACCTGCCAACATTCACCCATCCCTGGTACAGGATGATGCGTTCGTGCTTGTCAGGTATCTGTAACGGCTTTAATATTGTGGCATTTCTTACCACGCCATATTCAACGCCATATTGCTTTTTAAAGTATCCGGCATAACTGTCACCGATCGTATATCCTGTTTTAAAATGAGGTACACAATGATTTGCTATCCATGACCACATTTTATGCACTGCCGGCCGCGAAATGACCTCTTTAAGTTCTGTAAATATTTCGTGCGCATCATAAACCCTTTTTTTCTTACGTATCCTTGATGCATAATAGACCGGTAAAATAGTATCTATATCAATGGCGCAAAGTATATCATCATCCCTGCGGAGGAGGAAGAAAAAGAGGCTGATCCAGTAAAAGATATACATTGCTTTACCCTGTTCGGCTATTATGGGCAGGCGCACCTGGTTGAAAGGCCTCTGAGTCAATGGTTTACTGTTCTTTCGCTGAAAACCTACCAGGGTAACATCGTAACCAGCCTGTGCCAGCGATGTGCATATACGTATCATACGCTGGTCGTAATTCAGGTCGTTGGTAACAGTGCATATGATTCGTTTGGAAGCCATTTGGGGCATAAAGATAACGGGTTAATAGAATTAGGCAGGATGCCATTTTATTGAAAAAAATTAGTACCTTTAAGTAAGCATTATAATAAATATATACCTATATGATACCTATCAAAACATCGCATTCATTAAATATGAGGAAGCTTTTACTTATTCTTCTTTTTGTCATTGCTGGAAACAAAGCCATTAGCCAGGCGTTGAGCGATTACGCCTTTAGCGCTTTTAGCAGTACTTATACTACGGTTTCCGGCGGGTATATCAGTTCCACCGGAGGTACCTTTTGGGGGTCAACTATTTACGATGATTGCTATTACGATAATATACCAATAGGGTTCAATTTTGTTTATTGTGGTAACACGTACAATTTTGTATCTGCCTCTCAGAATTGCTGGATAATGTTGGGGCAGACTTTTGGAACAACACTTTACAATACGTATGATTGTGATTTATCAAACACGACAACAGGTGGTTTTGGGAATTTTAATCTTCCGAGGCCAATCTTAGCAGCATTATGGCTGGACGTACTTGTTACCGCTAATAATGTTCGCTATGCAACAACCGGCACTACGCCCAACAGGGTATTCACTATTGAGTGGAGTAACTGTGGATTATACCCGTCGTCCTCACCCGCAGAGAGCGTACAGATAAAGTTATATGAGACCACCAATATAATCGATTTTGCCTATTCAAACATATCGTCAGGCTCTACAAGTACCGGGCATTTATCAATCGGTATTACTGATGGTTCAGGTCCATATCCCGTAACCGGCACAATCGGGTATTGGTCATTAAATAGTACAGGTAGTTCCCCTACGCCGAGTATGACGACGGAATCAAAGTTCCTTACCGGCTTACCCTCAACCAACCAGGTTTACCGCTGGTCTCCGCAATGCGTGGGCACACCAACAGCAGGAACGGTCTCGGCCTCTGCTACTTCCGGTTGTACTTCATATACCTCTACGCTCACGCTGTCAGGCTATTCTACTGCCCTGGGTATTACTTTTCAATGGCAGTCGGCGCCGACCAGCTCGGGTTCATGGACAAATATTTCAGGGGCGACGAACTCCACATATACTGCTACAGTTACCTCATCGTTGTGGTACAGGTGCGTGGTATATTGCACCAATAGTGGCCTTTCGGCAGCTACGTCGCCCATTCAGTTAGTGTTAAACACACCTCCTGCAGCTATTACCGGCACAGGTACAATTTGTGTGGGCGCTACATTAACACTTGCTTCAGCAACATCAGGCGGCACATGGACGAGTGGCAGCACCGGCATCGCCACAGTGGGTTCATCTTCAGGCGTCGTCACAGGGGTGTCTCCCGGCATGGCTATTATCAGCTATACGCTAAGTACGGGTTGCAGTGCTACTGCAGTTGTCACGGTGGTAGCAGCGCCATCGACCATTGGAGGGCCTTCAAGCGTATGTGTAGGCCAGACGATAACACTTACCAATTCGCTGGCTGGCGGAACATGGAGCAGCAGTTCTACAGCTATAGGCACTGTGGGTGCATCATCGGGCGTTGCAGGCGGCATTTCTACAGGTGTAGTTACTATTACCTATACAGTTGGTGCATGCACTGCTACAAAGAGTATAACAGTGAATGCTTCTCCTGCTGCTATTTCGGGCGCATCAACGGTTTGCGTCGGTTCTTCCATATTAATGACCACTACCTCTACCGGTGGCTCCTGGTCAAGCAGTAACCCCTCGGTGGCTGTAGCAGGCTCTTCTACAGGAGTTGTGACCGGCATTGCAGGGGGAACGGTGAATATCAGTTATACTTTGCCCGGAGGATGTTATTCCATAAAAACGGTCACGGTGGTCCCATTGCCGGGCAGTATAACCGGTTTACCCTTTGTTTGTGTCGGGCAGACAACCACTTTATTTGCTTCGGGCAGCGGAAGCTGGAGCAGCAGTAACCCGTCTGTTGCGTCAGTAAGTGTATCCGGCACTGTGACAGGTGTTTCAGCAGGTACAGCAACTATAACATTTACTGCAACGACCAGTTGTTTTGTTACATTCTCTATAACAGTACTTCCTGCCCCTGCGCCAATTACAGGTGACCTCAATTTATGTGTGGGCCTGCGGGATACTCTGGCATCTGCCACCACAGGTGGTATATGGAGCAGTTCGGCAACATTTATAGCTAATATACATGCGGGTGCAGGTGTTGATACCGGTATATCAGTTGGCACTGCAACAATATCTTATACAGTAGGCTCCTGTTCCGCAACGGCAATTGTTACGGTACATCCGTCTCCAGGCACCATAACAGGCCCTTCCTCGATATGTGCCGGATCGAACGGATCTTATTTCAGTTCTGGTGGCGGTACCTGGAGTATCAGCAATCCTGCTGTTGGCACCATCAGCCTGTCAGGTGTAGTTACAGGAGTTGCTGCAGGCACTGCCGTTGTCAGCTATACTATGCCCTCAGGTTGTTATGCAACAAAACTGATCACCGTCAACCCAATACCCGCAGCTATATCAGGCCCATCAAGCGTATGTGTTGGTACGTTCATTACGTTAACTGATGCTACCGCCGGTGGAACATTCTCATCAGCTTCATCTCTTATCTCGGTGACAGCAGGTGGAACGGTGACAGGTATTTCTGTAGGAACGGCAACAGTTACCTATACTTTGCCAACAGGTTGCTATATTACGCACATTGTAACGGTGACCATATCGCCTGCGTCTATAACAGGGCCTTCACAGGTATGCATTGGCGCCTCTATACCGCTAAGTAATGCTGTAGCAGGCGGTGTATGGAGCAGCAGCAACCCTTCTGTTGCAACGGTTGGTTCCTCATCGGGCATTGTAAACGGTATTGCTACCGGTGTAGCAACAATAACTTATTCAATTGGCGCCAGTTGTTATGCAACAAGAACGATAACCGTAAACCCTCTTCCTTCAGCTATTACCGGCCCAACAGCAGTATGTGTTGGCGCAAGTATAACTTTGGCCTCTCCCGGTGGCGGTACATGGGCTAGTGGTTCAACCTCTATAGCTATTGTTGGTTCCACTACCGGCGTAGTAACGGGCGTGGGTGCAGGAGTGGTTTCAATCACGTATACTTTGCCAACAGGATGCAGCAGGACAACACCAATCACAGTAAATCCTGTACCCGCTGCAATTACCGGTCCGGCAAGTGTATGTATTGGCAGTACGGTCACATTGACCAGTACCAGTGGTGGCGGAACCTGGACAAGCAGCAGCAGCGTAGTTGCAACAGTTGGGTCAACCACAGGTGCAGTAACAGGCGCGGCTGCAGGTGTAGCAATAATTACATATACTATTGGCACAGGCTGCCTGATCACACGGCCTGTTACCGTGCACCCTTTACCTCCTTTGTGTACAGTAACAGGCGGCGGAAACTTTTGCGCCGGGGCGCCGGGCAGGCATATAGGGTTGAGCTGTTCATTTATCGGCATCAGTTACCAGTTATACTTAGGTACTACACCGGTGGGTGGCCCGTTAGCAGGAACCGGTGGTATTCTTGATTTTGGCTTAATATCAGCGCCGGGCACTTATACGGTTGTAGCAACCAATTCGGCAACCTTGTGCAGCCGTGCAATGACAGGCAGTGCAACCATCACGGTTGACCCACCTCCTGCACCTATCTCCGGCCCCTCAGCCGTATGCGCAGGTTCTTCTATTACGCTTACAGATGCTACCGCAGGTGGCAGCTGGTCGAGCAGTACACCATCGGTGGCAATTATTGGTGCAACTACCGGCGTAGTTTCAGGTATTACTACAGGTACTACAACAATAACGTACACGCTGCCAACACGCTGCCAGGCAATGATGGTTGTTACCGTTAGCCCTGCCCCTGCAGCCATTGCCGGGCCTTCCGTTGGCTGCGAAATGACTACGATGAATCTGACCAATCCTGTGCCGGGTGGCGCATGGAGCAGCAGCAATCCATCAGTTGCCATAATTGGTTCTTTAAGCGGTGTGGTTACAGGTGTACTGGCAGGTACTACAACTATTACTTATTCTCTTGGTTCGGGTTGTACTGTAACCAAGGCTATTACTATCAATCCTGCGCCTGCGCCTATAAGCGGGGCCTCTGCTATCTGCGTCGGCGCATCAACTACTTATTCAACTACCACAACAGGCATCGTATGGTATAGCATGGACGTAACCATAGCTACAGTAGGCTCGTCATCAGGACTTGTTACAGGCATTGCTACAGGAACTGTGCCTATTATTTGTTCACTGATGACAACCGGATGCTACGCTACCAAAACCCTTACAGTAAATCCATTACCAACCTCTATAGGTGGCACATTGACGGTATGTGTAAATAGCACAACTACACTGACCAATGGTATTCCCGGAGGAACATGGACAAGTAGTTCGCCGGGTATTGCAACAATCGGCACTTCGTCAGGTGTAGTGACTGGTGTGTCAGCTGGTACAGCCACAATTACTTATTCGCTGGGAAGCGGCTGTACTAAAACCGCAGTGGTAACGGTCAATCCACTGCCTGCAGCCATAGGAGGGGGCACACAGGCATGTGTGGGTTTGACCACTACGTTAACCGCTACACCGGGAGGTGCATGGAGTACAACGACACCTTCAATTGGTACCATCTCTTCTGCAGGCGTAGTGACAGGCATTAGCGCCGGGCTTGATACAATTTATTATACACTGCCTGTTACAGGTTGCGCAACAATGCGCGTTGTTACAATTAATCCACTACCTGCGCCTATCAGTGGTTCGGCAAGTATATGTGTTACCCAGACCTCACTGCTAAGTGATATTACACTAGGTGGAACATGGACCAGTGGTGCGTCCGGCATTGCAACTGTTTCTTCTACCGGGCTTGTTACCGGTATAGCATTTGGTATTGCTCCCATTACCTATACAGCCGGGGGATGCTGGGTTACTACAACAGCTACGGTGATAGCCAGTCCCGGGGCAATAATTGGTTTGCCGGCAGTATGTATAGGCAATACAATAACACTTTCTAATCCAACGCCCGGCGGCACATGGAGCAGTACCGATCCAACTGTTGCAACTGCAGGGTCAGGCACGGGTGTAGTTACCGGCATAGCCTCGGGCACTGTAGCTATTTCTTACACGCTGGGCACAGGCTGTACCCGCATAATGCCAGTGATTGTTAATCCTACGGCGCCCATAACCGGGCCTAATTCAATATGTGTGGGGCAAACTGCTTTGTACCGTGATACCGCTTTAGGAGGAACATGGAGCAGCAGTACGCCGTCTGTTGCAACTATCAGCAGCTCGGGATGGGTGACCGGTATATCTTCAGGTACAACTACTATCACGTATGCACGTTCGGGTTGTTCGGCAACCTACGCAATAACAGTGAACCCAATACCCGCTCCTATAACAGGATTTCCGTTTGCATGTGTAGGCCAGATGAGTGTGCTTGCCGATGCAACACCCGGTGGGGTATGGAGCAGCAGTACCCCTGCGGTTGGCACAATTGATGCAAGTGGGGTAGTAACCGCCATCTCCGTTGGATATACGACCATAAGCTATACATTAGGTACGGGTTGTGCAAGAACGGTAACATTTACAGTTAATGGTACACCTCCTGCAATAGTGGGGCCGCCCGGCGTTTGTGTCGGTTATACTGTATCGCTCACTAATCCACTTCCGGGTGGTGTTTGGAGCAGCAGTACCCCGGCTGTAGGTAGTATTGCAAGTACAGGTATGGTGAGGGGTATAAGCACCGGCGTCACAACTATTACCTATGCCTTGACCAGTGGGTGTGCAGCCACTAAGCTGATAAATGTTGATCCAATACCTGCGCCTATTGCAGGCCCGCCGCAGGTGTGTGCAGGTGCTACGGCAACATATAGCAGTGCAACATCAGGCGGCACCTGGAGCAGCAGTAGCCCTGGAATTGCATTTATTGATCCTGTAACAGGTGTTCTAACAGGTGTTACTCCTGGTATTGTTACTATTGCCTATACTATGCCCGGTGGTTGTAACATTACCATGAATGTGATCACTAACCCTCTTCCGGCTGCCATCAGCGGCAGTACAAATATTTGCGTTGGTAACACTACACTATTAAGCAATTCAGTTGCCGGCGGCACATGGAGCAGCAGCGCTCCGGGAACCGCATCTGTAGGTTCCTTAAGCGGGCTTGTGGTCGGGATATCAACCGGAACGGCTATCATTAGCTATACTTTAGCTACGGGTTGCCTCACTTCCGTTCCTGTGGTAGTTAACCCTGCTCTTATGCCAATAACAGGGACACCAAATATTTGCCTCGGGCTCACTACATCTTTAAGCAGTGGTTCGCCCGGAGGCACATGGAGCAGCAGCAATCCATCGATCGCACCAGTTGATATGATTACTGGCGTAGTAACAGGCGCTGCACTGGGTACGGCCATTATTACTTATTCAGTTGGCGGCTCAGGTTGCTATGTTACCCAGCCTGTTTTTGTTAATCCTTTCCCGGCACCTATAACCGGTGGTGCAAATGTATGTGTGGGCACATCCATAACCTTGAGCGATGCTGTGGTGGGCGGCACCTGGAGCAGCAGTAACCCGACTATTGCTTCTGTTGTTACTTCGGGGCCGGGAACAGGGTTAGTTACCGGTGTTTCAGCGGGCATGGCAACTATCTACTATTCACTGGGGACAGGTTGTACTGTGTCACTGAACATTGTTGTTGATCCTGCACCTTTCCCAATTGTTGGCGCCAATAAAGTATGCGTTACACAAACCATACCCTTATTCACCGGCACACCTGGTGGTATATGGAGCAGTGCAATTCCTGCTGTAGCTTCAATCGGGTCTGCTTCGGGTGTTGTAACCGGCATCACTGCAGGTACAGTATTGATCAGTTATACGAATAGCCTTGGCTGTTCCACTACATTGCCGGTTACCGTAAACCCTATGCCATCGGTAATAACAGGGCCAACGAATGTTTGTCTCAGTGGTGCATATACATTCACAGATTCTATGCCGGGAGGTAAGTGGTATAGTTATAGCCCTGCTATCGTTCGTGTAGATTCGATGACAGGGGTGATAACCGGCATTTCGCTGGGCGCTGCAACCATCCGTTATGAAATGCCAACAGGCTGTTTTGTTACAAAGGCAGTTACGGTATATCCGCTGCCCATAATATTTACAGTTACAGGTGGCGGCAATCATTGTGCCCATGATACAGGGGTGCATATAGGGCTTTCCGGCTCAACTGTGGGGGTAAACTATATGCTGTATCTCGGCGCAACAGCAGTTGGGGCTTTTCCCGGCACAGGTGCACCACTCGACTTTGGCCTGCATACGCTTGCCGGAATTTATACGGTAAGGGCAATAAGTACTTCAACATTCTGTAGTGTTATGATGGTAGGTAGTGCGGCGGTAGGTGTCATACCTTCTGTAACACCTGTGGTCAACCTGAATGTTAGTCCGGATGACACGGTATGTGTAGGCACGACTGCTACATTTACGGCAGTTGGCATAAATGGCGGCACAGCCCCTGTTTTCAGTTGGCGTGTGAACGGTATCCCGGTATCTGTCGGGGGCGGCTACGCATTTATACCCGCAGATGGTGATGTGGTAACCGTAAGTATGGCGAGCAATGCACAGTGCGCATTTCCGTCCACTGTTTCTCGTAGTATAACTATGGAAGTGCAGCCTTTTGGTTATCCGCATGTGTCGGTTGCCCTATTGCCAAATGATACCGTATGTAAAGGCACAACTGTTACCGCAGCCGCTATTACTTCATATGCCGGAAGTGCCCCTGCTCACACGTGGTACAAAAATGGGGTGGTGGTAAGTTATACCGGTTCATCTTATTCGTTTGTAGCTAACCATGGCGATGAGATATTCTGTGTGCTCCACAGCAACCACCCCTGCCGGCTGGCAAATATTGACTCTAGTGCGCACGTGCGGGCAACTGTGATGGATCCCGTGCTGCCTATTGTTAGCATTAATGCCATACCGGGAACCACCGTAAACAAGGGTGAACTCGTGACACTTACTGCTGCTGTCGTCAATGCCGTAATGCCAACCTATCAATGGTATATAAATGGCATACCTGTTGTTGGTGCAACCAATGCTACTTTTGCCAGCTCGTCATTCAGCTATCTGAAACAGGATTCCGTTTCGTGCAAAGTTACCAGTCATGATGTTTGTGAGGTGATTACACACCAATGGGTTTACATCAATGTAGTAACAACAGGAATCGGCCAAACAGGTATAATTGGAGACCTTGTTGTTATACCTAATCCAAATAAGGGGGTATTCACCATAAAGGGCTCATTAGGTACTATAAATGACGAAGAGGTTGTTCTGGAAATAACCAATGTGCTCGGGCAGATTATTTACAATGGTACAATAACCGCCAAAAATGGCATGCTGAATGAACGGGTGGTACTAAGTAATGCACTCGCTAATGGCATGTATCTCCTGAACCTTCGTTCAGGGTCTGCTAATCGTGTGTTTCATTTGGTAGTGGAAAGGTAGTTTCATGGTAATCTTTATGCCTCCCAGCTATAGTTCAGACTTCTTCGTCCTATGATAATGCTTTAACGAGGGGATAGCAAAAATTATAGATAACAGTATCAGTAAAGAGCCCAAAATAAATGGCATCCCCGAAAAAATGAAAGGAGCTTTAGGGCCGGTGAAGTAAGCAAAAATGTTGTTCATTATTAATGGCCCGATGAACGAAGTAATGCTCATCAGGCTGGTAAGGGCTCCCTGCAATTCACCTTGTGCGTTTGCCGGAACCTGGTTAGAGATAATTCCCTGTAATGCCGGGCCGCAAATACCACCCAGGCAGTAAGGCACCAGGAATAAGAACATCATCCATCCCTGGTCCGCAAATGCAAACAGCATCATACCTAAAATATTCAGCGATAGCCCTGCATACACAGAATTTTTCTCCCCCAGTTTTGGTATGGTTATTCGTATTAACCCACCTTGCACTATAGCGATCAGTACGCCGACCACTGACAATGAAATGCCCACCATCAGGCTACTCCAGTTGAATTTATAAATGGTATAATAAGCCCAGTTCGATTGCACCGCATGTGCTGCAATGTAGATCAGGAAGAAAGAAACAGCCAGGCCTGATACTATAGGGTAGCGCCGGATATTCATTAGCGACCCTATAGGATTTGCACGTTTCCACTCAAACTTACGCCTGTTCTCTTTTTGCAGTGATTCGGGTAATACAAAGAACCCATACAATACATTCAGCAGGCTGAAGACGGCTGCAACAATGAATGGCAACCGCACTGTCCAGTCAAAATTTCCGGAACTTCCCATATGTTTGCCCCATTCGGCGCATAATCCGCCAATACCTGGGCCGATGATAAAGCCAAGCCCGAAAGCTACACCTACCAGCCCAAAATTCTGTGCGCGCTTTTCAGGTGTGCTGATATCTGCTATGTAAGCAGTAGCCGTGGTAAAGCTTGCTCCCGCTATACCAGCTATTATTCTGCCTATGAACAGAAGAAGAATTGTGGGGGAAAACGCCTGGAACACATAATCTATGCCTAAACCCAATAATGAGAATAGCAGTACCGGCCTTCTGCCATAACGGTCACTAAGTCCGCCAATTATAGGCGAGAACAGGAATTGCATGACCGCATAGGCAAACATAAGCCAGCTGCCGTACTTGGCTGCTGTGGTAATATCTCCATTGGTCAGGTCTTTGATAAGCGCGGGCAATACAGGGATGATGATACCGAACCCGATAACATCTATAAGTATCGTGATAAATATGAAACCAAGGGCCGCATTTCTTTGTACTGGCATAATATATATATAGCTGGAGGGGTGCAAATGTATAGTTTTATACGTTTTTTACTGACTTATCAGCCGATTAAAGCGAATAGTTTACTGAATAATTCGCACATTGGATTATATCCTCCCTAACTTTGTAACGAAATTGAGATATGGCAAGACACAGGGACCTGGGTACAAGCAACAGGGAAGAATCACCCAAAGTGAAAATTAGCAGGGATTCACTGAAGGAAGGGCTGATGATATTTAAATACCTGCGTCCTTACCGGGGGCATTTTATAGGCGGCATGATATTCATTTCGCTTTCTGCTGCCAACACAATGACTTTTCCCTACCTGTTGAAAAAACTTATTGATAGCGCCCATGGCAATTTAACCGGGGCCTTTGCAGCTGCGCCAGGAACAATTGCCGCGGTAATGATAGGATTACTATGCCTGCAATTGGTCATCTCTTATATGCGCATCTACCTCTTTACTTATGTTGGTGAGCACACTGTTGCAGATATGCGCAAAGACATTTACCGCCACATGATAACGATGTCTATGGATTTCTTTGCACAAAGACGGGTGGGCGAGCTGTCAAGCCGTATCACAGCCGATGTTTCGCAGATACAGGATACAGTCACCACTGTCATCGCAGAGTTGCTTCGCGGTATATTGACGTTTGTTATAGGCATAGCTATGATACTATTCATCAGCCTGAAAATGACACTTTTGATGTTGGGAGTTGTTCCGCTGATCGTTGCGATCGCATTGATATTCAGTAAATTCATTCGTAAAGTATCCCGCCAGGCGCAGGATCAGCTTGCAGATTCCGGAACGGTGGTGCAGGAAACGCTCCAGGGGATCACCAACGTAAAGGCTTTCACTAATGAATGGTACGAGATCAACCGGTATAACAAGAGTATACGTGATGTAGTGAACCTGTCTATAAAAACAGGCAAGTATCGCGGTGTATTTGTTTCTACCATGATATTTACTGTTTTCAGTTCCATCGTTCTTGTATTTTGGTATGGGGTTGGGTTGATGCAGCAGGGTATAGTATCAGATGGCGACCTCACAGCATTCGTTGTCTACACCGCCTTTGTTGGCGGCACGCTTGCTGGTTTTGCCGACCTGTACAGCCAGTTCCAGAAAACTCTGGGTGCTACGCAACGGGTACGTGAACTGCTGAAAGAAGAAACAGAAAGTGTAGCTGTTAAGGCAATTGAGAACCTGCAGGAGGAATATAAGTTACAGGGCAATGTCTCTATTTGCAATATTAAATTCAGCTATCCTTCCCGCAAAGACATAACCGTTATAAAGGATATTAGTATAGAGGCTAAGAGTGGTGAGCAGGTTGCCATAGTAGGCTCCAGTGGTGCGGGGAAGAGTACGTTTGTTTCGCTATTGCTTCGTTTTTATGAACCCGATGCCGGAAAGATATTATTTGATGGCAAGGAGGCGGCATCAATTCCTCTTTCTCAACTGCGCAGGCAAATGGCTTTGGTTCCACAGGACATCCTGCTTTTCGGCGGAACGATTTTCGAAAATATTGCTTATGGAAAGCCGGGCGCAAGCCAGGAAGAAGTTACGGCTGCCGCACGCAAAGCAAACGCCCATGACTTTATCACGAAATTTCCTGAAGGTTACCAGACAATAGTTGGTGAGCGTGGCACTAAACTATCCGGCGGCCAGCGCCAGCGAGTGGCAATAGCACGTGCTATTCTCAAAGACCCCGTGATACTTTTACTTGACGAAGCAACCAGTGCGCTCGACTCCGAATCGGAATCTTTAGTACAGGAAGCCCTGCAGAACCTCATGCAAAACCGAACATCATTTGTAATAGCCCACCGCCTCTCTACAATACGCAAGGCAGATAAAATAGTAGTGCTGGAAGATGGCATGGTTAAAGAGAGTGGCACCCACGAAGAACTGGTTACTATTGAAGAAGGCCTTTACAGGAACATGACCAAACTCCAGTTATTTGAGGCATAATAATTCCCTTATTATCTTAGATTTACACAAAATCCGGATGCATGCCCCGATATTTGTACTTGTTTCTTTTTAAGATGATTCTTTCGCATGCTTATGCGCAAATACCATATTCTGTAAAACAAGCTGGTGGCTCAGCTAAAGAAGTACTATTGCTTCCGGCATATACTAAAGCTGACAGTTCATGGAAAGACATGGGACGTATTAAAAACAAGAAAAATGGCATATTCATTCAATTCAGGGAATTCAATACGCAATTAGAAGATGTTATTCATACTACATCAGCCAGGGGTGGTAATATTTTTATTGTAGACAGGATAAAAGACCGTAAGCAGTTTGGGTTATATTATATAACCGGGCACGCTTACCATGCACCTGATCTTGATCTGTTAAAAGCGTCATACCTGGCTGCAAAAAACAAAAAATACGAAAACAACACCTGTGCGTATCTTGTAATTTACAGGCCAGCCTACACTAAGGGGCACAATGATGAAATAAATTTCAGTGTTTTCATCAATGATACTATCGGCCTTGAAATGAAAGCATATACCAAATATATCATTAAGCTGACACACGAAGGAGCTTATGCGTTGGCAGCGGGTAGTCCCGAAACCGCAAAACCTCTTTCGATAAATGTAAAATTTGGCAACACTTATTATGCCAGGGCGTTTGTCACATTCCCTTCTTCGGGCAAAAAAGTGAAGAACGCACCCGGCGTTCGTTTCAGAGGCTACGATCCTTATTTGTTATCAACCGAAGAGCTTCAGGGTGAACTGGAAAGTAGCAAAGTGACTCAGGTTACTCTTAAAAAAACACTATAAAAGTCCTGTTTTACCACAAATATTATGCCAAAAATAAATCTATAACTACTTGAAATATTTGAAAAATAATTTGTTAAATTTATGTAAACAAAAAAATGGTAGTTATGAAACAATGCACACTTACCAGGCTTTTATGCGCATCAGTGCTGATGGCGTTAAGCATTTCGTCCTATGGGCAAGGTACCATCAGGACCATTGCAGGCTCAGGCCTTGCATCTTTTAGCGGTGATGGCGGTCCGGCCATCAGTGCTACCTTTTCCAACCCGAGCGGAGTAGCTACAGACGTTGCGGGAAACATTTACATAGCAGATTACATGAACCACCGTATCCGCTTTATAGATGCCGCAGATGGCAATATCTATACAATTGCCGGCAATGGAACTGCCACCTACTCAGGAATGGGCGGATTGGCGATCAATGCGGGCCTCAGGTATCCTAACTCCGTTTTTGTAGATGCTGATTGCGGCTATTATGCTACAGATCATTTTGCTGATGCAATGTATGAATTCAGCAGGAGAGGCCATGGCGGCGGCGGTGGTCACGGTGGAGGAGGAGGACATGGTGGTGGTGGTGGTCATGGACATGGTCACGGGCATGGAGATCATAACGATGATGATTGCGACAACGATTGTGGCAACAACAACCAAGGCTGCACCGGTGATGGTGGCGATGCCAGTTTTGCTACAATGAAAATTCCCAAAGGTATGTGGAAGGACAAGTGGGGCAATAAATACATCGCTGATTATGGCAATAACAGGGTTCGCATGGTGAACACAGCACATATTGTAAGCACGCTTACAGGCGGCACCTATGGCTTCTCGCCTAACGGCACGCCTCCTGCATCCTGTGCGTGGGGCAGTATTACAGGTGTTTGTGCCGACGAGGTGGGCAACATTTATATTTCTGATGGCGCCAACCACGTTGTGCGCAAGATAAGCATTGCAACAGGCCTGGTTCATACCATAGCAGGTAATGGCACTTTAGGCTATTCCGGCGATAATGGTATTCCCACTATGGCACAGTTACATACTCCCGGCTGCCTGTTCGTGAATAGTGCAGGTAACCTGTTCATTTGCGATGCAGGTAACCATACTGTTCGCGTAATGAATGTATATAGCAACGCCTCTACGATCAAAACAGTGGCAGGTACCGGTGTATTAGGGTTCTCAGGCGATGGCGGCCCCGCAAATGCATCCCGTCTTAACCAGCCATCTGGTGTGTGGGTGGATGCTGCATCAGGCACTATTTATATTGCCGACATGGGTAACCAAAGGATCCGCAGCATAGAGGGTTCCGGCTATAAGAACGTGAACGGACTGGTAAATACCTCTGCAGATAACGGCATTGTTATTTATCCAAACCCATCGCAGGGCTCATTTACTGTGCTTACAGGCGCTATGCCTGCAAATACTACCATTGAAGTGTACAACATATTTGGCCAGAGAGTTAGTACTACACCGGTAATAACTCCTCAGACCAGTGTTAGTATTAACCAGCCGGCAGGTATCTATTCTGTGGTTATATCATCTCCTGGTGGCACTACAAGCAGGCAAATAGTGATCAATAACTAACATTTTAACTGATATTTTTCAGCGAAATGCTCCTTTTGAGGAGCATTTCGTATTTTTGTATAGCGCCAAATTCACAACTATGAATACCTCTAAACTATTATGTTGCTCATTATTAGTTTTTTTTCTGGGTATTAATGCTAATGGCCAAACAATAAAAACTATAGCAGGCGATGGTGTTACACAATATATTGGCGACGGTTCCCCGGCAACGGCTTATTCCCTTGCCTTCCCGCGTAGTATTTATGTAAATAAGAAGGGGGAAGTTTATGTAGCCGATTACTTTAACGAGCGCATCCGTAAGATCTTTCATGATACTATCAGTACGGTAGTGGGTACAGGTATCCAAGGCTATAGCGGCGATGGTGGCCCGGCATCTGCTGCAGAGCTCGGTAATCCCGATGGTATTTGTATGGATACTGCGGGCAACATGTATATCACCGAATTTTACAATAATACCATCCGGAAGGTAAATGCTGCTACAAAAGTTATCACTACAATATGTGGTAATGGCACCGCAGGTTACAGTGGCAATGGTGGCCCTGCTACTGCTGCTCAGTTCCAGTCGCCCTACAAGGGCTGTGTTGACCTTGCTGGCAATATCTATATAGCAGATTACGAGAACCACCGTGTGCGCAAATTCACTGCCGCCACAGGTATCATCAGCACCATAGCTGGCAATGGCCTGCCCGGGTTTTATGGCGATTATGGCCCTGCTACTGCCGCCAAGTTGTATTATCCCAGCAGTGTAGCTATAGACCGTTACGGCAATCTGTACATCTCTGAATTCGGCAACCACACTATACGGAAGATAAATGCTGCCACTGGTGTTATAACAACTATTGCGGGCACTACCACTGCTGGTTATACAGGCGATGGTTCGCTTGCCATTGGCGCAACGCTTAACCAGCCCAATTGCGTATTTGTGGACAAGTTCGGCTATGTATACATCTCCGATTTCAACAATAACGTTATCCGTGCCATTCACCCCAAGGGTATCATGAGTACTATCGCAGGTACGGGTGGGGTAGGCTATACCGGCGATGGCGGCCCTGCTACTGCAGCCACTTTCCGTGGCCCATCGGCGGTGTTTGTTGATGATTCGCTCTACATCTATATTGCCGACGGGGATAATTCTGTTATCCGCAAAATGCAGCCGGTAGATACTTTTACAGAAGAGTCTATATCTAAAGTTGGTTTGGAAAAAGTAAACCCAATTACGTTCAATATATATCCCAATCCATCTTCCGGCAAGTTCACCATTTCTGCTGAATTTACCAGTGATGCCGTTATTGAAGTGTATAATGCCATAGGGCAAATCATATATAGTACCACTGTTCAGGGCCATCAAACAGATGTAGACCTGCAGGGCTTGCCTGCCGGCATATATATTGTTCAATATATTTCCGGGGGGCAAAGGGCGGTGCAGCGGGCCGTCGTCCGGTAGAACAAAGGTTATTTCACCATTCCTGATTATCTTCGCACTCCATTTTTGGATCATATTATGTATCGTACACACACATGCGGAGCGCTGAGAATTGAGCATAAAGGCACTGAAGTAACCCTTGCAGGATGGGTGCAGACCATCCGCAAATTTGGCAGCATTACTTTCATTGACCTGCGCGACCGCTATGGTATCACCCAATTGTATTTTGATGAGCAGTTGAATACGCGCCTCGATGCCAACCCGCTTGGCCGTGAGTTTGTGATACAGGTGAAAGGCAAAGTACTGGAACGTACCAGTAAGAATGCTAAGATCCCTACTGGTGATATTGAAATAGGTGTAGCTGAATTTACTATTCTTAATGGCGCACAAACGCCACCGTTTACCATAGAAGAAGAAACTGATGGCGGCGATGAACTGCGTATGAAGTACCGCTATCTTGACCTGCGCCGCCCAACGCTGAAGCGCAATATTGAATTGCGCTACAAAGTGAACCGATCTGTGCGCAACTACCTGGATACACAAGGCTTCTGGGATATAGAAACTCCCTTCCTTATCCGCAGTACACCGGAGGGCGCGCGAGACTTCGTTGTGCCATCGCGCATGAACCAGGGGCAGTTCTATGCACTGCCGCAGAGCCCGCAAACCTTTAAGCAACTGCTGATGGTGAGCGGCTACGACCGCTACTACCAGGTGGTGAAATGCTTCCGTGATGAGGACCTGCGTGCCGACCGCCAGCCTGAGTTCACGCAGATAGACTGCGAGATGTGCTTTGTGGAGCAGGAGGATATCCTCAATACGTTCGAAGGGTTGTTTAAGCATGTTTTCAAAGATGTGAAGGGTAGGGAGATAACTGAAGCTTTTCCGCGGATGACGTATGATGATGCCATGTGGCAATATGGCAACGATAAGCCGGATATACGTTTCGGGATGAAGATAGCGAATATGAAGGCTGCGGGTAAAGTATATTGCGATGCGCTGAACAATAGCGAATTCAAAGTATTTAATGATGCAGAGACCGTGTTGGCGATAGCCGTGCCGGGTGCAGCAGAATATACCCGCAAACAAACTGATGAGCTTACCGAATGGGTGAAACGCCCGCAGATAGGCATGAGCGGGGTAGTGAACATAAAATGCAATGCTGATGGCACCGTAAAGAGCAGCGTAGATAAATTCTTTAACGAGGAGAAGCTGCGCGAGATAGCAACCTTCTGCAATGCAGGAAAAGGTGATCTTATATTAATACTGGCGGGCGCTGAAACACGCAGCCGCAAAGCCATGAGCGAACTGCGACTGGAAATGGGCAACCGCCTGGGCTTACGCAATCCTGATGTATACAAACCGCTATGGGTGATAGACTTTCCGCTGTTTGAGTATGATGAAGAGACTGACCACTGGATGGCAAAGCACCATCCGTTCACATCGCCGAAGCCGGAGCAGATAGCGCTGATGGATGATAGAAGCAGGTACGGAGAGATAAAGGCCAATGCGTACGACCTGGTGCTGAACGGCACTGAGGTTGGCGGTGGTTCTATACGTATCTTCCAGCGTGGCTTGCAGGAAAAGATGTTTGCTGCATTAGGTATGAGCAAGGAAGAAGCGCAGGATAAATTCGGCTTCCTGATGGGGGCATTTGAATATGGTGCACCGCCGCATGGAGGCATAGCGCTTGGCTTCGACAGGCTGTGTGCACTACTGGGCGGCCAGGAAGGCATACGCGACTTTATAGCTTTCCCCAAAAACAACATGGGCCGCGATATGATGCTCGATGCCCCATCAGCAATTGATGAGGCACAGATGAAGGAGTTGGGGTTGAGGTCGTGAGTCATAATAGATAATAGATGCATTATACCTGATGCCTGACACCGGATATTTGGCAGCGAAAAGTGAGTTTTTTTTGGTTCATTTTTGACATTTTTTTTGTAGCAACACTTCTATCTGTAATCTATTCTGCTTCAATGTATTTGTACATTTAATTTTGCGCACTATTTGCGCATCGTTTGCGCACTGAGCGATTGATTATCAATATCATCTTTTGGGTTCTTTTGCAGGTTCAGAATGCCTTCAGCAGGCCCGGGACCGCGTTCGATAATGCGGCGAGGGTTAACGGAGCGGGTGGGAGCCCCATCAATAATCAATGTTTTGACCATAAAAAACCGGCATTGAAATTTTCACGCAAAGGCGCAAAGGATACGCAAAGCACGCAAAGTCCATGCCGTTTTTTAATGTTTAAATGGTATTACTACAATCGGCAACCAGGAGATTGCCACCCGCTAAACCGTAGTCGGAGACATATGGTAGACGTTCATTTTTACTTTTGGAACACAACGCACACCGGGGGCAGGGTAAGCTATTGCGCATCAACTACAGTGCCCTGATGCCTGCGGGTCCCCGCTAACGCACGGGCTATGCTATGGGAGACCCGCCGGGAACGGACACTTAATTTTAACCCTATTGTGCAAATATGGATTGAAAAACTTTGGTTTGCCAGTGGGGCTCAGAACTGGAAATTAGCTGATTTGAGATAAGTGAAATAAAGGAGGCTTTAGATGGTATCAAACAATATAACAGTAATAGGCAAAAGCAAGATCGCTGCCGGTGATAGAGCCTGTTCTTGATAGCATGACAAATGCAATTCAGCAGAAGAATCCTTAATTATTCAAGAGTAGTTTCATTCTATTAACAAATACCTGCAATAATTGCCATCATGCTACCAATCATGAATTCAATGTAATAAAGATCCCAGATACCCGCCATTTCTAACCAAATTTTCAAAGTGCATTGAAGCGGCTACTGCTAAATGGTACGCTTTGTTGCCTTAGCTTTGCAACTAATGAATATACAGATACTAACTTTTAAGAAAGTGCAGGTTGCCTTTAAGTTGTTTTTATTAACGTTTCTACCCTTACAGACGTCGGCTTTCTGGGTTGTTAATTTTGGCACCGCCCGGACATTAGCCAGTAAACGAATTGGTTTTGCCGCCGGGCTTGGTGGGCAAATGGTTTTTTTAGGAGAACCGAGAATGGCAAGTGGGTTTTTTACCATCCCGCATGCAGGGTTTAGGTTCGGGTTAAGTAACAGAATGGATGCTGGTCTTCGCCTGGCCCCGATCCCACTTCCGTTTTCAACGGTAGGGCCAGGATTCGGAGTTAATCTCGATGTGAAATATTGTCTCACACGACCTCAAAGCAAAATCGATTTTGCTTTGGTAGCAGGTGTAGGGGGCGCGCATGTTCTGATAGAAGGGAATACAAGATTAGCCTACAGTCCTAACGGAGCTATCTTGATGACATATAATGTAAATCAAAAAACACATCTAACAGGAATGGGGCGGTATGTAAGCCTTTCCATTCCAACAGCGACCGATGGTGCAAAAGGAAATTTCGTAAATATTGCGGGTATCTCTATTGGGCTAAAAAGAGATATCCGGCCAAATATTTCAATACTACCGGAGATTGGAGCATACTGGTATGATGGACAAATCAAAAGCATCAAAAAAAGTGGTCCCGGTTTCCAATACGGAATCATGATTTCTACAAGCTTTTAGAGACCTGGCACTGGATATACGAACACATCTCCCAACATGTCCAGCTAGACAGCTTTTCTTATTGTTTCTACCTAACAAATTTGTATCTTTGCAATAGTTCTTTCGCGGCATTTCGTTTAGAGCGAAATTCGAGAGTAAAGGGTTCAAGGTTCTTCTATCTTATTGGTTTACAATATAAATAGCCGTTAGGTTCTGTTCCCACCGGGAACGGAACCCACCCATCCTATCCGTAGTGTTTCAAAAAAAATAGAAATGATGAGTGTAGATTGTATCTACACTTGAGTACATCGTTTAATCCCCATCAAAGCCTACTTATTCTTTCTAAGGCGGTTCAGCACTTTTTGCCTCAGGTCGTGCTTGTCCGTTTTTTTCTTGCCTGCTTTAAGTACCTCAATATTGATCTTCAGCTTTTCGGGTATTTCTATAATGTCATTGTCATCCACACCAACCAGGTAAACTGTTTTGGTTTGCACCTCATCAAAAATGCGCTCGTAAATAATATTCCTTTCCTTTTTTTTATTGCTGTTATATACCGTGATCCGCGTATTGCCACCTGCATTGGTCACTTTAAATACTTCGTGCCTCTCTGTAGCAATTACAGATACCCTCTTTGCCAGGTACGAGTAATACTCCATGGCGGCAGGGTACAATCCGTCCCGCCTGCTTTTCAGTTTGGCCTTCAGCTCATTGCCCCTTACAGCAAGTATTTCAGGCGGCAATTGGTTTATAGCTGAGTCAATTATATGGTCGGTAAGGCCATGCTGCACATTGCCAACAACTTCGTGCCAATCGCTTGCGGCAAGCTCATTTAAAAACACAAGATCAACGTCTCTCGCCACGGCATTGAGCTTGCGTATGTTGGTTATCTTCCTGTCAAATCCCGCGAGGTACTGCAATGTAAAAAGCCGCAGGAATTTTAAATGCAGCCCGTCTGAATAAAAAAACGCCTGGTCGCGGTCCAGTGGAATGCAATAGTAAAAAGTCCTGCCCGCCGAATCATACTTACCCCAACGCCACTGGCTTTGATGCCTGTCCCAGTCACCTATCACCATATCCAGGAGGCGGGCACGCAGCATTTCTTTTTGTGAAATGACTATGTCGTTCTCTTTCTTTAAACTTTCTAAAAGGTCTTCCATGTCTTCCGACTTAGTGCCGGGTCGTAACGGCTTACGCTCTTCCAAAAAACACACTTTACCGGCGAAGTCTTTTTGGTGCTTGCCAAGAGCGGAATCATGCGGCACATAGAATAGCTTCGGGCTGAGCGGCATTATACCGAGGGCATCAGATAATACAGACACTGTTAACGGGGCATACGGCTGTGCAGCTGAGACAATATCCTGCGCAAGTACCCGCACAAATGTGTAGCGCAATATGGGCGGCAGCACTTTTCTTGTATCCTTATCAATAGTACGCAATGCCATTTCCACGCTGTCGGCAGTTACCATCTGGAGGCTTTTTGTTTGATTTCCGCCTGCCGGTTTTGTTATGGTCAGCCCGCCCATTTCTTTTGCAAGATGAAAAACAGGCATCTTTACAGGAGTTTGCCAGTCTTTGCGGTAGTTATCGCCCAGTATCAGCCGTACTATTGCCGGCTTTTTATATTTGGTGCTTGCAGCAACCGTGATGGAATCATTTTCATAACAAATTGAAAAACAGGGATATGCCTGTATAATAAAAAAAATGGCCGAGAGCCACTTTAAACATCTTTTGCTCCCTTTTGTCAAACATTTCATTTCAATAGCTGAATTAGGAAAAACATGCCACCAACATGACCCGTATTTTTTACAAACAAAAAACCTTGAAGGATATGCCCTTCAAGGTTTTTATGTGTATAGTTCAACTATTTACTTCTCTATCACCAGGTGGAAGGTCTTAGTGCCGGTGGTGGTGCGGAGGGTTACCAGGTACATACCGTTTGGCACATCGTATGGTAATTGCACCATGCCGTTTACTTCATTGCCTTTTACCTCCAATGGCATAGCATACACCGCCTGGCCCAGCATGTTGGTGATGTGGAGCATTACCTCTTTATCAGCCGTTACCAGCGAGCC
>JAJNBJ010000043.1 GCA_021155965.1 Flavipsychrobacter sp. | reverse complement strand
AGTCTGTGTGCCACCGCTGCTCAATGTACCTGTTGAAGAAGGTGAGCTGGTGAAGCTGTTAACGGTCATGCTGTGAGAAGCGCCGTCAGTTATTGTGCAGCTTGAAGGCAAAGTGATAGCGTAAGTGTAGCTGGCCTGGCCTGATACTGTGAAGCTTGCAGCAGAAACAGTACCGTTTGTAGCAGGCAGAGTAACGCCACCGCCACCGCTTGTGGTACGGGTACCGGCAGGGGCAAGAACAGCAGTACCGGAAAGAGTAGCAGAAACAGCTACGTTACCGAAGTTCATATCCACTGTTTTAGAGATAGTGATAGGAGTGATGATGTTAGCAGAAGCAGAAGCTGTTGCAGTTGCCTGTGCGAAAGAAGCGTTAGTAGAAGCGATTGCTACTGTTGCGATTGCGAGTGTTTTGAAGATGTTTTTCATTGTTTGAGTATTTTGTTTGTTTGAGATTGTTTGTTTGAATGTTTGATAGGTATATATCCAACGACGTGCCAAACTTGTAACTGATTGAATATCAAACAGTATTGTTTCGGCATGGTTCCAGAATCGTCTACCAGGCGGAAGGTTTTTCCAAATTACGGAAATGAGAGCGCTGGTTAATTATAATTGATGGTTACCTGGGCGGTATTAGCATTGCGATTGTTGGTAGATTGTTTGTCGCTTACATGAAAAGTGGCACCGATCTTCAACATTTGCATACCCCGGGTATCTAATATACCATTGGTGGCTGGATAGCTGGTAAACTTTTCTGCAGTAATGTATTTACCACCGTTACTTACAGTATAAGATACCGGTAATGTTATAGCATATAAATAGCCTATCTGTCCTGTAAGCATATAGCTGCCTGGACTTGTTGCCGTTCTGCTCTTTACGGAAACATCACCTGTTTTGGAAATGGTCGTTTCTATGGGAGAGATCGTTATACTGCCTGCTGGTGGCTGCATGCCATTCTCAAAATAGATATCTGTTTCCTTAGCAATGGTTGTGGGAATAACAATACTCTCAACACTAGCCTGGGCAAATACACTTCTCTGGAACGCGAATACTATGAACGCGGTAAAAACCGCTTTTAAATTCAAGCTCATTTAATTACTGCTCGTTACTTTACATAATTACTAGAGTTTTGTCTGAGTAAGTTGCAGTAATCCAATAATATGCCAACTAATTAATTTGTTGCAAATTAATTAGTTACGATGAATTTTATTTCATCTTTATTCCGTAATAAGGATGGATTTCCGAAAAATGGAAAATTTAGCCGCCTGCTACACTTATCAGGGTAGATGGTGCTTTTAGCCAGTTTTGCCACAGGTTTATATTGAACGATATGCTGCGGGCAAATACATTTTTTCTGCCATAAGTATTAGTGAGGTAGTTGTCAAAATCACTGCTCATAATAATGGGCACATACATGGTTGCTCCTATGCCCAATACCCGGATATCCAATGCAAGCCCGGCATCATACAACAGGATCGTGCTTCGGGAATTCTTAAAGGTTGGGTTGGCATTGGGTATTAGGCCCGCATCAAAGAATACATATATCGGCAACCTCACAAACGGCATGCTTGATTGCATATTAATAGTGCCCATCCAGTTGCTGCTGCGTGCTACCATGCCATGTGTGGGTACTTTAAATGCTCCTTCATGCAGGCCTATCTGCTGGGCGGCAATGCCACGCTGTGCATTGCGGCCTATGTAAGTGCCATCATACAAATAATCGTTGGCGGCAGAATAATTGGCTGTCAGGGCATATCGGTTTATGACTTCGGTTGTGTTGTTGATGGCGAAGAACTTACCGAAATAACCTTTCACCAGCAGGTACTTGCCGGCCTTATTGTAATCCAGACGGGCATACGCATTTACGCTAACTTTGGCAAAGTCTGCGCCCATCTGTCCATTTAGGCTATAACCGAATGGATTATACAAGCGCCCGTTATGATGGCTAAAGGTAATGGAGCCATAATTGTTCTGCCTGTTGCGGATAATAGGATAGCCTGGGGAAAACGATGGTGTGTATGCAGTGGCAAAGGTTGTGGTATCAAAATACTCCTCATCTATATAATAGCCCTTCAGGGTAAGGGTATTCGTTACCGGGCTGAGCATATTGTGCTCGTTAAAAGTAAAGGTAATAGAGGGAGCTATTTTAGTATAACGTGCAAACAGGTGGCTGCTGTCGCCTGCGCGGTACATTTCGTTATAATGGAATGTTTTGGCATCGGTTTGCAGCATGATATCTTTAAATAACCCTTTAGAATACCATATATAGCCTATTGAGCCTGCACCAACAAACGACTGTGTCTGGAATGCATACATAGGCGCTACTACAAACTTGAACCTGTTCTCTGGCAAAGTGAGGTTATGCAATAATCCGCCTGCCATCCAGCCATCATATTGGTTATAGCCCACTGAAGGAGAAACAAACAATTGGTCCTTATTCTCGCGGTTCAGGCCAACAAATGGTTTGATTTTGAGCCCAAATGTGTGAAATGGTGAACCTCGCCTGTATAGGTCGTTGGTTGTTTTTGCATCAGGGATAACATCGCCTATTTTCAGTCTCTTCCAGTCTGTATTGGCAAGAGTAAGGGTAGTGGTGCGCTCAAATGGCTGCGACCATGCACTTTCTATCAGGCTGTCTTTTTCATAGACGCCTACCTGTACAGGGGTATTCAACCCTGTTTTGTTCTTTACAGTAACCTCGGTATGGCCATCTTTTATTTTAGCGCCGGTGATCTTAAAGTCAACCTTCTTATCGCTGGTGAGCATCGGATCAAAGAACCAATCAATAGATTTCGAAGTATGCCGTTGCATGCACTTCTTAAAATCCTCAGGGTAGGGGTGATGAAAATGCCAGGTATCGAAATAATCGTGCATTCCGGCTTCAAAATCTTCCTTGCCCATATAGGCTTCCAGCCAGCCTAGTGAATAGGCAGTTTTGAAGTAAACATCCAGCCCATAATTCAGCTTTTCAAATTTGGTGGAGGTTTGCTCTATTGCCTGGTCGCCACCGGTTGCTGCCCGTTGAAAGTAAACAAGGCTTTCATCCAGCCCGCTTTTTTTCTTTTTACCGGTATCCAATGCGTTGCTGGTCTTTTGCTCATAGAAGGTATTCAATCCCTCGTCCATCCAGGCATGGTCGCGTTCGTTGCTGCCCAGCATGCCATAGAACCAGTTATGACCAGCCTCATGTATCACCACCAGCCGCAGGCCCGATCGCTGGTATTTATCTATAATAGTCACAGTGGGATATTCCATACCACCACCCGCACGCAGGTCACCCGATACTGCTTTTATGGTCTTATATTGGTAAGGCCCCACCCATTTGCCATAATGCTTCACAGTCTCTTTCAGGTGGTCGGTAGCCTTGCTCCAGTATTTTATGTTGGATGGCATAAAGGCGGCCCATGCAGTTACCAGTTGATTATTACCGGGAGAAACAACCGTATCCTTGCGCACTATCCAGCGCTTATCGGCAAACCAGGCAAAGTCGTGTATGTTGTCTTCTTCAAAGTGAAGGGTCTTCATCTCCGCAGAACTTGCCGGGATACTATCTATTTTGGTTTTTTTATCATATACGTATGCCGTATCACCCATCATGCCTGTGTTAGGGTATTTTTTGCCCTTAGGATAAAGTTTCACCATAGGTTTTGCGGCAAGCTCATCCATCCATTTGTTCTCTTTATCATCGGTGCAATTGCCGGTTGCCATTACCACGTAGTTTGCAGGCAGTGTGATGCTTACTTTATACGAGCCATATTCGCTGTAAAATTCTCCCTGGTCGAGATAAGAGATGGGGTGCCAGCCATATTGGTCATACACTGCCGGTTTGGGGAACCACTGCGATATATAATAAGACTGCTTTGTATGCCCCAACCGGGAGAATACCTTAGGTATCTTCACTTTGAATGGGGTAGTGATCTTGATGGTCTTACTCGGCAGCAGTGGGTTAGGAAGGTCGATGCGGGTAATATCCGGAGCGTTGTCTGAGCTGTAATTATCTGCTGCAATACCATCTACATTAAACTGTAAGCTATCTATATAACCCTTGTCTGCTGCTTTGGAGTAGTAGAAAGTTTTGCTCCTGTTCGTTTGCTGTTGGCGCTCATAGGGAGTATGGTCATGTTTATAGGCATTTGGCCATAGATGTATATATATATACCGCAGTGTATCCGGCGAGTTGTTGGTATAAGTGATCTCCTCATATGCCCGCAACATATGGTTGTTATCATCAAGGGTAACATCAATACGCGTATCCACACGCTGCTGCCATGCTGGTTGAGCGAAGGACGCAGAGGTATATATAATTGCAAATGCAATAAATAGGTGTTTCATGCTGCTAAAATAAACTATTGTTGTTAGTCGTGAAAAATGGTGCTTAATAAACTTAATAAGCACAGAAATATTGCATACTGCGACCCATGTCTTCCATTTTCTGGAAAATCCATCCATCCTGCGGACATTTTTGTTGCCGTGCCAAAATTCAAATAATTGATTTTCAGTCAATTGCAATTTTGGCACGCCGTTGGTTATATACCTGACAAATCAAACAAACTAAACTTAAACAAACAAAAAATTATAAAAATGAAAAACGTTATCAAATTAATCGTAATCGCTGCTTCGGTAATCGCGATCTCTAACACATCTTTCGCACAGGCAACTGCAACAGCTTCTGCTTCTGCAAACATCATCACTCCTATCACTATCTCTAAGACAGTAGATATGAACTTCGGTAACGTTGCTGTTTCTGCTACTCTTTCAGGTACTGCTGTTCTGGCTCCGGCTGGTACTCGTACCACAGGCGGTGGCGGTGGTGTTACCCTGCCTGCTACTAATGGTACTGTTTCTGCAGCAAGCTTCACAGTTTCAGGCCAGGCAAGCTACACTTATGCTATCACTTTGCCTTCTTCTTGCACTATAACTGATGGCGCTTCTCATAGCATGACTGTTAACGCTTTCACCAGCTCTCTTGGCAGCACAGGCACTCTGAGCAGCGGTGGCACACAGACCCTGAACGTAGGCGCTACCCTGAACGTAGCTGCAGGCCAGGCTTCGGGTGCTTACACCAATGCTACTGGTGTTCCGGTAACTGTTAACTACAACTAGTAGATAGTCTTTAGCAAATCATAAATCGCAAATCATAAATCAACAATCAAAAATATTAGAACTCGTTTGTTTGAGTTAAAAACGAAGCCTTCCATTCCTGGGAGGCTTTTTGCTATTGTGGAGTATTAGTCTAGTCCGCCTTTCTCCTTTATAAAACCAAAGGTTGCGAACTTTGGTTTCATTACACGTAGCATTTGTAGTATAACAGAAAGTAAGATGAGGCCCATGCCCGCTATGAAGCCTGCATTAAGTGTTGTAGTGTCTTTTACGAAAATTATCTCGCGGTTCTCGTTGTAGAAAAGGAAAGCTAACAATATACCGTATATAGGTTCAAGGTTCACAGAAAGGGTAGCGGTGAAAGCAGTGAGCTTTTTCAGCGCATCAAGCGCCAGTGATTGTGCCCAGACAGTGCAGCAGAGACTCAGTACCACCAGCCATATCCAGTCGTTATAGAACCAATCTTTACTGAAGATATCAGTAGCACGCGGTAAAAAAACGGTATCAGGAACATAGTAATATAAAACAGGCAGCAAGAGGGTAATGAACACCCAACCGGTCGTCATTTCGTAAAACACCATGGTGCGGGCAGGGTATTTTGCAGCTATTTGTTTGTTGATGACCGTGAATATAGAGCTGAACAAAGCTGCTGCTACGCCCGCAAGGATACCCCATCCATAAAATTGCTGAAAACGATAAATAAGATATACGCCGATAATGGCGAGAGAGCCCAGGAGCATTTCTTTGAGGTCGTGCTTGCCTTTATTGATAATAGGGTCGACAAGCGGGGTGAAGATACTTGCTGTGGAAAGGCACACCAGTGCTATAGAAACATTTGCAAGCTTGATAGAACCAAAAAATGTGATCCAGTGCAGGCAGAAGAGGGCACCCACTAGCACCAGTTTTCGCATATCAGGCCGTGTTATGGGCACCCACAGTTTGCGATAATAAAGTATACCTGCCATGAACAACGCCGTAAGCAACATACGGTACCACACCAGCACCGGTGCATCCAGCGAGATGGCCCGGCCGAGTACCCCGGTGAACCCCCACAGCAAAACGGCAAGATGTATTTGTATCAGCGCTTTCTTCATAGAAACCCGGCACAAACATATAATGTTTATCACTCGTGATGTGATTTTTTATTTAACATTGCGGCCGTTTTTCCTTATCCGCAGAAAAACGAGTAGTTTAGTAGCTTGATTTGCCGGGTTTATGGCCATGAATAAAAAAAATATTAAATTTTTAGGAGTCAGTTCAGGGATATGTGCGCCTACAGCAAGGGGAAAAATAGGTGCAGAGCTTGGGTTCGATGCCATAAGGGCCTATGCCCTTAGCGCTAAGATACCCGAAAGCAATAAGCAGTTCGACGCCAGGAAATTATTTACCAAGAACTATACATACAACGGCATCAGCTTCCAGACGGAGGAGATCATTTTTGCCGCAGATCTGTACAGCTACATAAAGAAAAAAGGCAGCTTCTTTAACGACCTATCACCGCAGGACAAGATAGACGGGAATTTTGAATTTGCTAGGCATATCAATTATGCCTTCGAAATATTTCCTAAGATACGTGATGAGGTAAAGAATGTACTGCAGGATAAGAAAGAGGTATTCCCGTTCATTATTGCGGGCGACCATTCAACTGCAGCAGCTACGATATCCGGTATAGTAGCCTACCTGGAAGAAAAGAATGAATTGCTGAACAAGGACAATCCGCCGAAAAAGCTGGGTGTGTTGTGGGTGGATGCGCATGTGGATGCGCATAGCCCTTATTCAACACCATCGGGCAACCTGCATGGCATGCCGGTGGGCATGGTACTGGGGTTAACAGATAATTACTATACAGGTAAAGCACTCTCGAACCGTGAAAAATTGCTTGAATCGATAAGAAAAATAAAGAAAAAGACATTTAAAGGGGAGTGGAATAAGCTGCTGAATATACTGAATGAAGAAGGTAAGAAAGAAGATGCAACACCATCCTCAAGACTGATAGAACCGGAACAACTGGCGTTCATAGGTATACGTTCTTACGAAAAACATGAGCTGGCATTATTGAAAGACGAGAACATTAAATATTACCATCTTACACGCAAGGAGAAAGTAAAGTCAGGAGAAAAGGCAACAAAATTCGGACAGGCCGACCTGGATAGGAAGAATAATGAGTTGTGGGATAAAGTAAACCCTAAAGATAAATCCCATTTGCGGAACATCGGCCTTGAAGAAGCTTGTCAGGATATATTGTATAAACTGAAGGGTGCAGGATGTACAGATCTGTATGTGTCATTCGATATAGACTCTATAGATGGGAACCTCGTACCGGGTACCGGAACGCCTGAGCCTTATGGTTTGAAGATAAAGGAAGCGAAACGTATCCTGAGCTATATATGGAAGCAGGATATCGTGCCGCTTATGGCTATGGAACTTGTAGAGGTGAACCCACTTTTAGACCGTGCAAACAAAACAGCAAAAGTAGCGTTCGATATAATAAAAACTTTGGTAGAGCATAAATAGATGAACATAGTTAACCATAATAAAGTAAAAGCACAACTGGCTGCTATCATCGGTGCTGCCATTCAGAGAACAGGTGCGGAAGAACAGGAGCAGGATATCTATAATGCCATCGGTTTCCCGCCCGATGCTAACCTGGGACATTATACGTACCCATGTTTTACCTTGTCGAAGAAATTAAGGTCGGCACCAAATAAGATAGCAGGGCAAATAGCAAAAGAAGTACCTACAGATGCTGTTGTAGAAGGTGTGCAGGCTGCTGGTCCATACGTTAACTTTAAACTTACCGGTAGTTTCTTAGGTACAGCCACTTGCGATGATGTGCTTTCCGGGAAAATGTTTGAGCGTGAGTTAGTGCAGGCACCGCCTAAAACGATGGTGGAATACTCACAGCCCAATACACACAAAGAACTGCACGTAGGGCATATGCGCAACCTTTGCCTTGGCGATGCATTGATAAAGCTGCACAGGTATTGTGGTTATGATATCATCAGCGCCACCTTCCCGGGAGATGTTGGTACGCATGTAGCTAAATGCCTGTGGTACCTGAAGTATCATAATACTGTACCTGTCCCCGAACATAATAAAGGCGCATGGCTGGGCACTATGTACTCGAAAGGGCATTTGAAACTGGAGAGTGAACTGGGCACACCGGCAGAAGATGAGAACAGGAAACAGCTTTCGGAGATACTAACACAACTGGAACATCAAAAAGGTGAGTTTTACGATCTGTGGAAGGAAACCAAGGAATGGTCGGTAGAGTTGATGAACCAGGTATATGACTGGGCGGGGGTACACTTCGATGCATGGTATTGGGAATCGGACGTGGACGTGTCTTCAGTTGCCCTTGCAAAGAAGTATCATGAAAAAGGCGTGTTCATAGAATCGCAAGGCACAGTTGGTGTTGACCTTTCTGCTTATGGCCTTGGTTTTTGCATGTTGCTTAAATCTGACGGGCATGGATTGTATGCCACTAAAGATGTGGAACTGGCAAGAAGAAAGTTTGAGGATTATAAGATAGAGAAGAGCGTATATGTTGTTGATAAACGGCAGGCACACCATTTTGCACAGGTGTTCAAAGTGCTGGAGCTAATGGGCTTTGAGAATGCAAAAAATTGTTACCACCTGCAGTATGATTATGTGGAGCTGCCTGATGGCGCTATGTCATCACGTAAGGGCAATATAGTTCCCATTATGGACCTGATAGACCAGATGCACGAGACTGTGAAGCGCGACTATTTGGACAAGTACGTAGGCGAATGGGAGCAAAGTGAAATTGACAATACAGCAGACATCATCTCGAAAGGGGCCATTAAATATGGCATGATAAAAATAGACCCCTCTCGCAAGATAGTGTTTGATATGAAGGAGTGGCTGAAGATTGACGGCGACTCCGGGCCATACCTGCAGTATACTTATGCACGTATAAACTCACTCACCAAAAAGCTGGCTGATGAAGTAACTGCACAACCGGATTGGGCTACCATGAACGAAGACATAGAAAAGCAGGTGATGGTGAAGCTGTCGGAGTTCAATAATGTAGTTGTGAATGCATGTATGGAAAGTAAGCCCAATGTGCTCTGCGTATACCTATACGAGCTTTGCAAACTCTATAATAATTTTTACAATGTGCTGTCTATTAAGCGCACTGAAGATGAAGTGCTGAAAAGCACACGGCTGGCGCTTTCAAAATGTGTAGCCATCGCACTGAAGAAAGGCCTTGAACTGGTTGGTATACCGGTACCGGAAAGAATGTAGAAATTTAATATTAATGCAGAAAAATAATATCCGGATTTGTTCAAAAAATTTACTTTTGGTTTTAGAAAAATATACTTCACAACTCATATTTGTTAGCCGATGAAACGACCATACTAAAGTTTAGGTTTAGCTCACAGAAGAATGATATTCAACTGCTGAACCAATTCTAGAGTTTATGGGAGTTCCATCTGGCCTTTGAGGAGACAAAAAACATTCAGATGAACAACAGTACTTATTACGACCTCGTTAACCAGACCTTTCACTTTCCGCAGGAGGGCTTTGATGTTAATGATAACAATACGCTGCTGTTCAATGGTGTTGATATACAGGCGCTGATAGATAAGTATGGCACGCCGTTCAAACTCACCTACCTGCCCAAAATTGGTATGCAGGTGAACAAGGCGAAAAAAATGTTCAACGATGCTATTAAAAAGCACCGGTATGAGGGTAAGTACTATTATTGTTATTGCACCAAGAGTTCTTATTTCTCTTTTATAGTGGAGGAGACACTGAGGCAGGGTGTACACCTGGAGACATCCTTCGATTATGATATTGATATCATCCGCCAGTTGTACAAGAGGAGGAAAATTACCAAAGACATTCGTATCATTTGCAACGGATTTAAAACCAGGGAATATACCCGGAATATATCCCGGCTCATTAATGATGGCTTTACGAATGTTATTCCTATCCTGGATAACAAGAATGAAT
This sequence comes from Flavipsychrobacter sp., assembly GCA_021155965.1. Lineage (GTDB taxonomy): Bacteria > Bacteroidota > Bacteroidia > Chitinophagales > Chitinophagaceae > Nemorincola. The sequence continues at coordinate 18,466 of JAJNBJ010000043.1, read as the reverse complement.
TTGAAGATTATAAAAAGTCAATCCGTACAAAGGAGCCGGTGAGCATAGGTATCCGGATTGCAACCGAGGAGGAACCAACGTTCGACTTTTATACATCTCGCCTCGGTATTCGCAACCGTGATATACTGGAGTTTTATGTCGATAAGATAAAGGGCAACGATAAATTCCAGTTGAAGATGCTGCACTTCTTTATGAATAAAGGCGTAAAGGATGATGTCTATTACTGGAGCGAACTGAACAAAGTGCTCAATCTGTATTGTCAGTTAAAAAAGATATGCCCCGAGCTTGATTCGCTGGATATAGGCGGCGGTTTTCCAATTAAGCACTCTCTGGCATTTGAGTATGACTATAATTACATGGTCAGTGAGATAGTGTCTACAATAAAGAAAGTTTGCAAGAGGAATAAGGTGGATATGCCTGACATCTATACTGAGTTTGGTTCATTTACTGTAGGAGAGGCGGGTGCCGTAATATATGGCGTACTCGACGAGAAGATGCAGAACGACCGGGAGATATGGTACATGATAGACAGTTCCTTCATCACCACGCTGCCTGATACGTGGGGCATTGGTGAGAAATTCCTCATGCTGCCCATAAATAAATGGGATAAAGAATACCACGAGGTGCACCTTGGCGGCCTCACCTGCGACGGGCATGATTACTATACATCAGAAGAGCATATCAATGCCGTGTTCCTGCCCAAGCTGGAAAAAGAGAAAGGCAAAGACCCGCTGTATATTGGCTTCTTCCACACCGGCGCCTACCAGGACCAGCTATCCGGCTACGGCGGCATCAAGCACTGCATGATACCGTCCCCCAAGCACGTAGTAATAGAAAAGAACAAAGACGGCAAGCTCGAAGATTGGCTTTACGCCAAAGAACAAACACCACAAAGCATGCTAAAGATACTGGGGTATATAAAGTAGAGGGGCAGTATTCATTTTACAAAACACCGGTCATTGCGAGGAGCAGAGCCAAGCCTTTGCGTGTAAGCTGCGACAAAGCAACCTCACGCACCACAAAAACACAACACGGTCATTGCGCGAAGCAGAGCCAAGCCTTTGCGAGTGAGCTGCGACGAAGCAACCTCACGCAACACAAAAACACAACGCGAGTCATTGCGAGGCACGAAGCAACCTCACGTAACACAATAGAATAACATGGACAAACCCGGCACAGTTTACATAATGTCCTCCCCAAACAGAACAACCCTGTACGTAGGCGTAACATCAGACCTCTGTGGCCGGGTCTGGAAACACAGAACAAAATTTTACCCTGATAGCTTTACCTCAAAATATAATTGCGTGATGCTGGTCTATTACCAATCATTCCAACGAATAGCAGACGCCATCGGAGAAGAAAAACGGCTGAAAGGCGGCAACAGAAAACAAAAAGATGAACTTATCCATAACATGAACCCGGAATGGATTGACCTTTGGGAACAAATGTGTGGCGGTTAGCGTTGCGTGTCGATTACTTTACATTAGTCATTGCGAGGAGCAGAGTAAAGCTTTTGCGCGTGAACTGCGACGAAGCAACCTCACGTAACACAACACACAACATGAGTCATTGCGAGGCACGAAGCAACCTCACGCAACACAAAAACACAACGCGAGTCACTGCGAGGAACGAAGCAGCCTCACGCAACACTTAACACACAACGCAAGCACACGCAATGGACAAGCCCCGTTGTTCCGGATTTGAATCCGGAACTGCCAATAATATCCAGTTCTGCGAACGGTATTTGAAAAACTGTACCCTCATTTCAGATGCTCCGGCTCAATCCCATCTAATTACCACGATATCCCTGGCAATGCTACAAATCCCATACAAAACCCGCGCGCAGGAAATGCGTTGCAAAAATAAATCTGCATCACCCAAACCCTTGCCCATAGCGGCTTTCAAAAAGTAAAAATACCTTGACGGTACTGTTTCAGTACCGTCAAGGAAAATAGATTTGGCAGCCCATACTTCATTCAGGAACTTTGCATCATACACCTCCGAAATAACCGGTGTAAGCTCTTTGACAGATTGTTTGTTGCGAACTTTGTTGCCGCCCGCCTTGGCGGGGCACAGGTTGTACTTTATGCCCTCGTTTTAGTAGCTAATTATCACGACATATAATTATTTCCCACATGGTATAAATATACCCTTTTATACCCCTTTATACCTTAAGAAAAAACACATAAAATAATCCTACAGCTTATTTTAGCTACATATAAAAAATTAAATGTCAGAAAACAGGCACTTCCCGAAATTATACCCTAAATGCCGAATTATCCGGCATCAAGTATCCGGCTTACAGCCCCTGTATATTCACCTTCTCGTAAGTAGCATTGTTGCTCACAAACTCAGGCACCAGGTCCTTCATCAGGTGCACCGTTTCTAGGGTGTAGTGTTGGCGGGCGCATTTTATCAGCCTTTCCACCTTTTTATCTACAATGTCAAAATCGTATTGGTGTACGTCGGCTATCAGTATTTTGTCGTGGTAAGTAGGGCGGGAGTTCTCATTGGTGGCTAGTAATTCCTCGTATAGTTTTTCACCCGGCCTGAGGCCTGTAAATACAATTTTTATATCAACATCAGGTTCTTTGCCAGCAAGTTTTATCACCTTGCGGGCAAGGTCTACGATCTTCACCGCCTTACCCATATCGAACACGAATATCTCGCCGCCTTGTCCCATTGCCCCGGCTTCTATCACCAGCAGGCATGCTTCAGGAATGGTCATGAAGAAACGGGTTATTTCGGGATGTGTTACTGTAACCGGGCCGCCTTTTTCTATCTGTTTTTTAAAGCGTGGTATTACAGAACCATTAGAGCCAAGCACATTCCCGAAACGGGTTGTTACGAATTTCGTTGTAGGGTGGGGGTGTGCATCGTGGTCACCAGCCTGGGTCGTCAGGTGTTTGAAATAACTCTGTGTAAATATCTCGGCAACGCGCTTTGAGGCACCCATTACATTAGTGGGGTTCACTGCTTTGTCGGTAGATACCATCACGAATTTCTCAACATCATTAGCCACTGCAAGTTCAGCAAGTATCTTCGTTCCCAGCACATTGTTCAGCACAGCAACCGATGGGTTATCTTCCATCAGTGGCACATGCTTGTATGCTGCAGCATGGAAAACTATTTGCGGTGCATATACCTCGAAGAGGTGCTCCATACGCTGCCTGTCGGTTATATCTCCCAGGTAGGCTTTTACATTGGCATTCTTATAACGGTCCTGTATTTCCAGGTGAAACTCGTGCATGGGTGTTTCAGCCTTATCGCACAATATGATCAGCGATGGGCGGTACTGTATCAGTTGCCGTACCAGTTCACTGCCTATGGAGCCTGCTGCGCCGGTCACTAATATTTTCTTGCCCTTAAGTTGAGTATAGATGGCTTCGTTATGTATTTTAATTACTTCACGCTCCAGCAGGTCTTCGATGTTGATGTCCTGCAGTTGTTGTGTATCCAGCTTACCATTCAGCCAATCTCGCATTGCAGGCACCTGCTGTATGCGTATGCCATAGGCAAGGCAGGTATCTACAAGTGTATTCAATTTTTCTTTGCTTATTTGCTTATTGGCAAGTATCAGCAGTTCCACTCCGTCGTTCCTTAGTTTGGCAATGCTTGTCTCGCTGGTATTATAAATAGGCAGGTTTTCCAATAGCTTGCCGGTTGTCTTAAATGAGTCATCCAGGAATGCTACCACTTGCATATCGCCATTCGGTACGCTGTTCAGTACTTTTTGTATGTGTTGCCCATCGGCTGACGTATCATATACAACAGCCCTCTTTTTCTGAATTTTATTTTCTCCCTGCGACAGCGACTTGTAGAAATTGAAGCAGTAACGCACAGCAAGTCGGTAGGAGATAATAACGAATGTGGTAATGAGGAAGTTAATAGTAACTATCTGCAGCGTAAAGAAACTGCCGTAGTGGAATAATGGAACGAATGTATTCAGTACCAGGTAAAAAAATGAAGCTATTGCATTTACCATTACAAGCCTCTGGGCATCTTCAAGATTGGTGTACCTGATGATACCTGCATAGCTTTTAAAAACATAGAAGAGGGCAGAATTAAAGACCAGCACCACCAGCATCATGAGCCTGAGTCCGGCATCTACTTTTGGCCAGTCGAAATTCAGCTTTAACATCCGGGAAAGGAACAGGCAACAGCACACCAGGAAGAGGTCTAAAAGAAAAACCAGCCATCTTGGTAAAATGCGTATTTTATATGCCATTCGTTTCTATTTAATATGGAATTGTTAAAGTAAAGTTATCGGGTTGTGAACGCAATAATACTGAAAATTATTTGAATACAATGGTTCCTAATGAATAAATTGTAACTTTTAAGCTAGAGAATTATCATATACGCATAAAATTATTCAATATTAGTTAACCGTTATTAAAAAAGTCATTATTTTTTTATGAAATACAGATAAATTGTATACTTTCGTGATATTAATACCGGATTAACGTTTGAATATCATCATAAAAACAAAAGTACTACAATTTGCTTACAGGGATAAGAATATTAGTGGTTGAGGACAATATGGTGAATCAAAAGATCACCAATTTTATGCTGAAAAAGCTTGACGCCACTGCAGACAGTGCAATGAACGGCAATGAAGCTATTGAATTGTTAATGCATAACGATTATGATGTGGTATTGATGGATTTGCAAATGCCCGGTATGGACGGATACACCACAACAGAATATATCAGGACAAAATTGAACAATAATATTCCTATCATTGCAGTAACAGCAGATATCTTTGTAAGCGAGTCAGCAGAGTACTTTAACTCAGGGATGAATGCTTGTATATGTAAGCCATTCGAACCCAACCACCTTGAAGAGATAATACTGAACCTGGTTAAAGTAGAAACTCTAGCCTCAAAAAAAGCCGGATGAGCACACAATTAGTTGACTTCAGTTTTGTATATGAAATGGCTGATGATGATGCCACTTACGTATATGAAGTAATAAATTTATTCCTGAAAACGCTTTCTGATGGCATGGGAAAACTGGAAAAACTTGTTAACGAAGGAGCGGACTTCAGCGAGATCCGCTTCCAGGCGCATTTCCTCAAATCGAGTGCTAAGGTGGTAAAGGTACAAGGCATGTTCGATGGTTTTTTTGAATTGGAGAACATGGCCCGTGAAGAGCGCGACCGAGACAAAATGCTGCCACTGGTTAGTATGCTTATGAATGCATTCACGCAAGCCCGGCCTGAACTGGAAAGGGAAATAGCCAAGAACAAAAAGGCTATGTCTAAAGCATAGTAGCCCCCTTTTTACCATACGTATATAATTCCCTTTCTTAAAGGTTAACATTGTACCTTTGCGGATATGCGCAATCAGTATTCCAATTCTCCCGGTAAACGCAACGGGGGCGGAGGTTTTAAGAAGAAGAACGATAAACCGTTCGATAAAAATCCCAGGTCATTTAAACGTAATTCTGACGACCGTAATACCGGAGAGGATAAACGTGCTGGCAAGCGTTGGGAAGATAATGACCGCAAACCACGGGGAGAATTTGATAAAGACAGGAAGCCATTTAAGAAGAATTTTGATAGTGCCGGTGAAGACCGTAAGCCTCGCAGGGAATTTGATAAGGACAAGAAGCCATTTAAGCGCGATTTTGATAGAGATGGCGGCGATCGCCCGAAGACGGCGATCGCCCGAAGAAACATTGGGATGCCGATAACGATCGTAAGCCCCGCAGGGAATTTGATAAGGACAAGAAGCCATTTAAGCGCGATTTTGATAGTGCTGGCGGAGATCGTCCAAAGAAACAATGGGATGCCGGTGATGACCGAAAGCCGCGTAAAGAGTTTGATAAAGACCGTAAGCCATTTGACAGTCGGCCACCTAAAGATAGCCGCCCATTTAGAGACAGGCCAAAAAGTATAGAACGGCCTGGTGCAAAATTTGCAAAAAGAGAAGATGAAATTAAAGGCGACGAAAAACCTGAACGCAAGTTTGACAGCGTTATAAAGAATGTGTTCAGTGGTCCTAAAAAGAAAACCGGTCCGGATGAGGAATTCGCTAAACCACAAGTACACGAGGATAAAGTGTTCGGTGAACTGGAAGAGCCTGTAAAGGAATACAAGAAAATACCTCCGCGCAAGGGTGCTAAGAAAACCGAGGATATCGTCCCAAAGACAATAGGAAAGAAAAAACGGTATCGCGATGAAGATGAGGCAGAAGAGGATGAGGCAGTACAGGTAGAAGAACAGATGCCGTTGAATAAGTACATAGCTCACAGCGGCGAGTGCAGCCGCCGGGACGCGGCTGAGTTGGTGAAGCAAGGTAAGGTAAAGGTGAACGGAGAACTGGTATTAGACCCTGGCTATAAGGTGAAACCGGACGATAATGTGACCCTCGTTGGCAAAAAGCTGAAACCGCAAAAAGGGAATGTATATATACTGCTGAATAAACCGAAAGGGTACATAACTACTAATGAAGATCCGCAGGGGCGCAAAACCGTGATGGAACTGTTGCAAGGTGCCGGTGCTGATCGGATCTTCCCGGTAGGCAGGTTAGACCGGGATACATCGGGGCTGCTGCTGATAACCAACGACGGTGACCTGACCCAAAAGCTTTCCCATCCGTCATTCAATATAAAAAAGGTGTACCATGTGACACTGGATAAGCCATTGACAAAAGCTCATTTTGAAAAGATAATAGAGGGTGTTGAACTGGAAGATGGTAAAGCGATAGTTGACGAAATTGCATACCTGGAGGCTAAGAACGAACTGGGACTTGAGATACACAGCGGGAAGAATAGGATAGTGCGCCGCATTTTTGAATCGCTGGGGTATGTAGTGGAGAAACTTGATAGGATGATGTACGCAGGCCTTACCAAGAAGAACCTGCCACGGGGTAAATGGCGCCATCTCGATGCGCGTGAAGTAGTATTATTGAAGCACTTTAAAAGCTAGCTGTTTGCAGCGATGATCATAACGGCAGATAGAATTCATAATGGGAAAGAGTGGCTGCCTCAGGGTAGTGCGATAGAAGTGGCGGAGGACGGGACTATCATCAGTATTATTAATGGCTCGCACCCCGGTGCAGTACATTTCGAAGGAGTGCTCACGCCGGGCTTTGTAAACGCCCATTGCCACCTTGAACTATCGCACATGAAAGGGGTGGTGAAAGAACACACTGGCCTGATCCCTTTTTTAATGCACATTCCACAGCACCGGAATGATTTCACGGCAGAACAAAAAAAAACAGCCCGCCATGCAGCTTATGATGAACTGCTTGCCAATGGTGTAGTAGCTATAGGCGATATTTCCAACACTGCCGATACTGTTGACCTTCGCGTACGCGATAAAATGCATTTCCATACGTTTATAGAAGCGCTTGGCTTTAATGATGCCCATGCACCGGGAAATTTTAGTTATGCGCTTGGTGCTTATAATGATTATTCAGCACAAGAAAGCAAGCAGAAAATACTGCGTCAAACAATAGTGCCTCATGCGCCCTATTCAGTATCATCTTCGCTGTTCCGGCTCATAGATGCACATGAGGATGGCGTGCTTATCTCTATCCATAACCAGGAAAGTGAGGACGAGAATATATACTATAAGACAAAACAAGGTGGTGTTCCGGCATTGCTGAATTTGTTTAGTATTGACGATGCATCATTTGTCCCATCGGGTAAGTCGTCACTACAAACCTACCTGGATTGGATGTCGCCACAGCATCCATTCATTTTTGTGCATAATACTTGTTCGAGGCGCGATGATGTGCAATATGCGCATAGTAGATTGAAGAATGCATATTGGTGCCTTTGCCCTAATGCTAACCTGTATATAGAGAACAAGTTGCCGGATATAGACATGCTCATCAGCGAAGGTGCCAATATTTGCATTGGCACGGATAGCCTGTCTTCTAATCACCAACTATGTATAATCTCAGAGCTGTACAGTATTAAAAAAAACCTCCCTCACCTTGATTGGGGAATGCTTTTTATGTGGGCAACATATAATGGGGCTAAAGCATTGCAGATGCAGGATGCAATTGGTACGATCGATGCAGGCAAAAAACCAGGGATATTGCAGGTGAAGGGGCTTGAAGCAACCGATAAAAAACCTGAAGTCCAAAGAATAATATAACCTATGAAACAGGTAATTGATAATTTCTCTACAGGCTCATCAGAATATGCCACATTCCGCCCGGAATCACCAAAAGAGATCTTTGATTTTGTATCCAGTCAGCTTACTAACTTCAACGCCGCATGGGATTGTGGCACAGGCAACGGGCAAGTGGCAGCGGTGCTTGCCGACAAGTTTAAACTGGTATATGGTACAGATATCAGTCAACAGCAACTAAGCCTCGCGCAAAAGAGAGATAATATCATCTACCTTAACGAGCGTGCAGAACAAACCACGTTACCCGCAAATGGCATTGACCTTATTACGATAGCCCAGGCAATTCACTGGTTTGATTTCGGAAAATTTTATACCGAGGTGAACAGGGTAGCTGTCCCGGGTGGAATTATTGCCGCATGGACATATAGCACAATGAAACTAACCCCTGAAATTGATGCCGTGATAGACAGGCTGTATGAGGACATTACCGGCCCGTACTGGGATAAAGAACGGCGTTATGTAGACGAAGGTTATCGCACTATTCCATTCCCATTCAAAGAAATATCTGCACCTGAATTCAGGATAGTTAAACATTGGCCAATAGATCAATTTGTAGGCTACCTGAGAACATGGTCAGGTGTGAAACACTACGTAGCCAAAGAAGGGCAAGACCCAGTTTCGCTCGTGATGGACGACCTTAAAAAAGCATGGGGCAGCAAAGAATTGCACGAAATAAGATGGCCCGTGCATACCAGGATAGGGATAGTGAAATGACCTATAGGGTTGTGGCCACGCACTCTATTTCTATCAGGGCATCCTTAGGAAGCCGCGCCACCTGTACTGTTGATCGTGCAGGGGCGGCAATACCGGGGAAATACTCTTTATAAATATCATTCATTTTTGCAAAGTCGTTCAGGTCTTTCATAAATACGGTCACCTTTACTACAAGTGCCATATCAGAGCCGGATGCTTTCAGCACGGCGTTAATGTTCTTTAATGCCTGGTGTGTTTGTGCAGCTATATCATCCACTGCAAATGCATTCGTTTCCGGTACTATCCCAATTTGACCGGCAGTATAGATCAGGTTCCCCGTTCTCACAGCCTGGGAATAAGGGCCTATAGCTTTAGGTGCTCCCGTAGTGCTAATGGATCTCCATTTAACGCTACGGCACGAAAAAAACATTAAAAAGAAAACTGGGACCAGTGTAAGCAGCTTTTTCATATCGTTGCATTGAGTGCATCATTAAAGATATAACAACCTATCAACTAATCAACCTATCAACGTCTTCACGTACTCAGTTGCCAGCCTCATCCTACTGCCATACCAGCTCATCATTTCGCCATCTACTAGTTTCACTTCTGCATTAGGGAGGGCCTCCTTTATCTCAGCTATATGCGGGTCTTTAAAAGGGTAGGGTTCGGAGGATAATAAAACTACATCCACATTCTTGCCCTTCAGTTCATCAAGTGTTACCTCAGGATAGCGCATTCTATCAGCCAATACATTGTACCAGCCCATTGTGCTGAGCATATCACTGATGAACGTATCACCGCCCGCGCACATCCATGGATTGCGCCATATGAAATAGGCAACACGTTTGTTGTCCTTAGCTTGTCGAAGGGGTTTGGTAAGAGCAGAAAAACCCTGCCGGATATCCTGCACTATTGTATTTGCCTGTTCTTCTTTGCCTACCAGAATACCTACCTCCTGTATCATTTGCAGCCCTTCTTCTATGGTCTGTATGTTGCTAACCCATGTGGGGTATAGCGCCGAAAGCTCCTCTACCTGTTCTTTTGTATTCTCTTCTTTATTGGCAATAATAAGGTCAGGTTGCAACGATCGTACAATATCTATATGCACTGTCTTAGTACCTCCAATCCTTTTCTTACTTCTGAACCATGTTTCCGGATGCACGCAGAATTTAGTGATGCCCACAACTTCCTCATCCAGCCCCAGGTCAAATAGCAATTCTGTTTGAGATGGCACAAAGGATATGATACGTTTGGGCGGATAATTTAGTGTCACCACGTTACCCAGCATATCGGTTATACTGATCTGCTTCATTCTTTGCTAAATTACCATAAGGAATAAAATAATTGGTTCTTTGCTATATAATATTTAATTTAGTATTGCGTTATCCTATAACTATAAAACTATATCTTATGAAAAGTGTAAATTCTCTCTTGCGACTGTTCAAAATCGTTGCTTATTCAGCTTTAGGTGCAATTATGTTTTTTTCATGTAAAAAGAACAATCCAACACCTAAAACCGTCGTTACAACTGAACTTGATCCCCAAATAAAAAGGAATTATTTCAAGGTTGGTACTTACTGGATATATAAAGATACTGTGAGCGGTGATATTGATAGCGCCTATGTTACCGCAAATAGTGATTCGTTACGCCCTGCCGGATATTGCGATCCACACAAAGAATATTATAACGAAGTTTTCGACATGAGAATAAATGTCGTAAGTAATTCCCCTGGTGTGCCTGCTGGTTCTGCTGAAGAAACTTGGATCATTTCCGGTAGGCGCAACGGGCTCATTATTCAGGTTGTGGATGGCAAAGGTAGCTTGGGTGCGCAGCCCAAGGAAATGATACTGGCTAGATATCCCGTGCAGGCTGGCTATATGCCACCGGTGCATGAAGGATGTGTTTATGGTGGATCACCCGATAGTGCTTATGTTAAAGATGTATTGCCGTCTTTCACTTTAAATGGGCGTACGTTTAATAATACTATAGTGTCGGGCCATATGCCATCTAAACTATTCGATCCGGCAGAAGCTGATTATGTTGATTATTTTTACTTGAGTGAAGATGCCGGTGTGGTAAAAATGATATTAGCTCCCAAGGGTAGTTCGATGCAGCGGGTATTGGAATTGCAGCGGTACCACATAATAAAATGATACGGAACTATCGGAATCGTTTATAGTAATACAGCAGAACAACGCTGAAAAGCCCGTCCATCAGGAACATATTGCTCATATAATCACGGGATAATTTGCCATTGTAAACTGCGAGGTAAACACAGGCGTTCAGCAGGGTAACGGTGATATATCCTACCGCTGCCCATCTTTTCATGTCGCATACCGCTATCCAGAAAAATGTGTAAGCCGACATCCACACTACTTCAAGCCAGATCAGATCCGGAAATGGCAAACCAAGATCAGAGATGAAAGTCCACACCAGCCACAGCAAATGAAACCCCGCCACCATCGGGAACAGTATCGGTGGTTTCTTCACCAAGTCAGTGACCAGTTCTTTGAAATTACGCATAGACCATTCTAAAATCGTGAGGCTACTTAGTGGATATTAATCACATTACTTCCACATTCCATCACATTTCTCCCACTATAAACTAATTACCCTTTGCTAAACGCGTTCAGTATATCATACTTGGTCAATATGCTGTATTGTCCGCTCTCATCCCGTGTTAGCACAGCACCATTGTCTTTATTAATGTAATGGGTCAAACGTTCAAGCGGAGTATCAAGGTCAACCACGGGTAATGCGGCTTCCTTTACATCGCCTACCAGTTGGTCGCGTACGTCCGGTACTTCTATCAGTTTTTTAAAGAGCCCCTGCTGGGTTACAGTACCTGTCATTTCGTTGTCCATCATCACCGGTATCTGCTCAATATCGTATTTCTTCATCAGTTCCAGTGCATCCATCACTTTGCTGTTCTCATCTATGGTCACCAGGCGCCGACGGCCAAGGCCACCCATCAGGTCGCGCACTGTTTCTACCTCCAGGAAACCGCGGTCAAGCATCCACTCATCATTATATACTTTAGCTACATACCTGCTCCCATGATCGTGAAAGATCACCACCACCAGGTCATCCTTTTTCAGTTTGTCTTTCAACTGGCGCAGCCCTGCTACTACGCTCCCTGCCGAGTAACCTATGAAAATACCTTCCTCACGCGTAATGCGGCGTGCCATCAGCGCACCGTCCTTATCTGTTACTTTTTCAAACAGGTCTATTGCATCCTTATCATAATTCTCCGGTAGAAAGTCCTCCCCAAATCCTTCCGATACATACGGATGCACCTCGCCCATATCCAACTCTCCTGTATCGAACCACTTTTTCAGCAAGCTGCCGTAGGTATCTATCGCCCAAACCTGAACGTTCGGGTTTTGCTCTTTCAGGTATTTACCTGTGCCTACAATAGTGCCCCCGGTTCCGGCTGCCACCACAAGGTGTGTTACTTTACCTTCTGTCTGCTTCCATATTTCCGGGCCTGTTTGCTCGTAATGCGCGAGACGGTTGGCAAGGTTATCATATTGGTTCACGTACCAACTATTTGGTATTTCCCTTTGCAGGCGGCGTGCCACCTGGTAATAGCTGCGTGGGTCTTCCGGGTCCACATTAGTAGGGCATACTATTACCTCTGCACCGTGTGCTTTCAATATATCCGCTTTTTCTTTGCTCTGTTTATCGGTAGTCGCAAAAATGCATTTATAACCTTTTATGATAGCCCCGAGCGCAAGCCCCATGCCCGTATTACCGCTGGTGCCTTCTATTATGGTTCCGCCAGGTTTTATTTTTCCTTCTTTTTCAGCAACCTCCAGCATCTTCAGTGCCATCCGGTCTTTAATGCTGTTGCCGGGATTAAAGGTTTCCACTTTTGCATACACCTTGCAGGGCAGGTCTGCAACTACGCGGTTTAGCCTTACAAGAGGAGTATTACCTACGGTTTGTAAAATATTATCATAAACGCGGTCAGCCATAAATACTAATAATTTGGTGAGCGAAGGTAAAAATAATTGACGACATGCTATTCTCGCTATGATACAATAATATTATCATAGCGAGAATAGCAGGAGATCGCTTACATTATTCCATAATAACAAGCCGTTCCACAAGTCTTCCCTGCGATGTATTTGTTGATAATATATAAATGCCGGCAGGGTAGGCAATTTTCAGCCGGGTATTTTCATTTGTATTTATCCTGAACTCATCCACTTTTACACCAATAAGGTTGGTAATGGTAATGATGGCGGTGGCATTAATTGCAGAAGATAAATTTACCATTAACTCGCCCTTGTTGGGGTTAGGAAAGATGGTTAGCGCTTCATCCTTGTTGCTAAATGGTGCAGATAGGGAAGGGCATGGCGTTACTGTTACTGCCATTGTAGAAACACAAGTTCCTCCAATGGTATAGGTTATGGTTGTTGTACCGGCAGCCATTCCGGTAATTATGCCGGACGAACCGCCTATGATTGCAATACCTGTGCTGCCGCTTGTCCATGCGCCGCCCGGCACAGGGTTTGTCATTGTGGCTGTGCCACCAATACAAACAGTGCCCGGACCTGTTATAGGTGCTGGAACGATCACTCTGGTATAGAGTGTGTCTACGCATCCGTAGCCAACGTAAGGAGTAACGATAACGGCATAGGTTGTTGCAACTGTTGGTGTTGTAACAACAACAAGTTGCGAAGTGCCATAGGTAGTGGAGAATGTAGCAGAATCCTTCCATACGTAGCTTTGATACCCATCCGGGCCCGAAAGCGATACAGTACCTGCGCACGTTATGATCTCATTCATAAATAACCCGCAGCTCATATCAACATAGCCATAGCCAAAATGCCCGCTGAATCCGCAGTCGTTTGTGGTAAAGTCAATAGCTATAGTGTGCCCGCCCAGCCCTGGAAATTTCATGTTACCCATTGTCCATGGTTTATAATATACAGGCCCTCCGCCGGCACCGGACATGAGAAAACCCGGTAATGAACTAGTGGCGGTATAACTATAAGACGCACAAGGCACTGGCGTGCCTGTCGCAGAGTCAGATGCAACGATCGTCATTGCTGGCTGCATCGTTGAAGTGTGCGATGGGTCGGACAAGACTACCGCATACCTATAGATAAGGCTGTAAGTGGCGCCCGTAGGCACATGCACATAATAGCGGGCCCTTTCAGCATGATTGGAGACAGAATCATTGCCTAATTTTAATGAATGAGACCCTCCACCCGGTGCAACGACCGGGAATAAGCCATATGGGTCAACTCCGGTGCCACTGGTAATGGACATCCTGTTAGGCAGGGCCGGACTTGGAGATACAGCTACCGGACAGCAAGAGCCTGCATAATAGCTCCAGTTCGATGTAGTACCTGTTTCAAAATCAATATTAGTTGGACATTGGCCAAATGTTTGAAGGCTTACAAAGATCAAAGCAGCAATTAGCGGAAAGTTAAGTTTAAAGGACATAAATAGAATTTTAAGGTAAACAATATTATAAATGTAGTGAATTTATTAGTGTGGTACAATTTTCGGCCATTTATTACTAATGGCAACTGAATTAGCCTTCTCATTTTCTTAACAACTCTTGGCACAGTTTTGAATTTACTGGTTTTCAGACCAAAACGCAATAACATGAAAAAGCTACTGATCGCAACAATGGGATTATTAACCGGTGCATTCGTTAATGCACAAACAACAGAACCTTCTCCAAAACCATCGGCAGCCCAATATATCTCTGTAGGCCCAACGGCAGGTATTGGTGGTAACTGGGTAGGCAATATGGGCGGCGAAAGCCATTTTGCGCCAACCGGCAATATTGGTGTTAGCGTTATCTATGCTAAGCAGGAACATTGGGGTCTTGGTGGACAAGCCCTCTTTGCAGCATGGGGATATGACAAAGAATATAATGGCGAAAGGGCAGCCTCTGTGCCTGTTTATCTTCGCCTGCCTATGCGTGGATATTACTTCTTCGGTAAGTATACCGATAAGATACGTCCGAAGCTGTTTCTGGGCCCTGAACTTGGGGTAAAACTAGGTGAGTGGGACTACGTGGATAATGGTCCCGGCGATTTATCGATCAACCAGCGCACTGGCTCATTCCGTACTTTCGATGTGGGCTTTAGCACAGGCGGTGGTGTGAATATAGAGCTACGTAAGTCAGTATGGCTGAACCTCGACCTGAGCTACTACCAAGGTCTCACCGATGTAGTGAAAGACCCAGCAGGTCGCCACAATGTGAATCATAACTTAGGCGCCAGTGCTGGCATTTTGTTTGGCATAAACCATTAGTTGTTTCAAAGAGTTATATAGCCCCTGCATTTTGTGCCGGGGCTTTTTTTGTGGGGTTATATGCCGGGGTATTTTGGAAGATTAAAACCTAATAATGCTTAAAGCGCTTGCACGAGGGCATCTTTGTTTAGAACTTTGCAAAAAATAGAATTATGCAAAGAATATACTTGTCTCTCATAGCAATATTTGTTTTCTGTACAGCTAATGCCCAATTAACAACGCCTGCAGATGGTGGTAGTGCAAAAGCATCGGTAACTGAGCGTATAGGTATTACAGACGTAACCATAAATTATGGCCGTCCGGCAGTGCGGGGCAGGGAAGGCAAGATATGGGGCGAGGTAGTACATGAGGGCTTCCAGGATCAGGGATATGGCAATAGGAAGAATGGCCCGTGGCGTGCAGGTGCTAATGAGAATACGACCATAGAGTTTGGTACTGATGTTTGGGTGGAAGGGAAACCATTGCATGCAGGAAAATATGGGTTCTTCATAGCCTACAGCCCCGCGGTGTGCACACTTATTTTTTCATCAAATACTTCAAGCTGGGGTAGTTTCTTTTATGAAGAGAGCGAAGATGTGCTGCGGGTAACTGTAAAACCGGTATCGCAATCTCAAAGTAAAGAGCGCCTTACTTATGAATTTAGTAATGAGACAGATAGCAGCGCCACCATCAGCCTTGTTTGGGAAAAGCTGGCAATACCATTTAATGTTTCCACAAACCTACAGCAGTTGCAGATGGCATCGTACGAGCGTGAGCTACGTGGAGAAAAAGGCTTTGACCCACATGCGTTGCAACAGGTAGCCGATTACATGGCTGAGAATAGCATCAGGCTCAATGATGCCCTTGACTATGCCAACAGGGCAGCCAATGCAATGCCTGTTTTCTCTGTAATTATGACAAAGGGTAAAGTATTGGAGAAAATGAATAAACAGGCACAGGCAGACAGCATCCTTCAGATGGCTATCAACAAGGGTAGTGCGCAAGAGGTGCATGGCTATGCCCGCTCACTGCTGCGCGAAAAGAAATTCCAGAAAGCGTTCGATGTATTCCAGGCTAACTATAAACATTATCCAAATACATTCACCACAAATGTGGGCATGGCGCGTGGCTATTCTGCCATAGGCAAGCCCAAAGATGCGCTGAAGTATGCAACACAGGCTTTACCACTTGCTCCTGATCAACTGAATAAAAAATCTATAGAGAATATGATCAATACGCTTAAGGATGGCAAAGAACTGAGCGTAATGTAAGATGCTATACCTTTGCTTCTTTAGCATCGGTATATGACATTCTATAAATACCACGGTACAGGCAACGATTTTATCCTATTTGATAACCGTGATGGTAAGATAAGTTTCACAAAAGAGCAGGTGGAGCATCTGTGTCATAGGCGTTTTGGCATTGGGGCCGATGGACTTATGCTGTTAGAGTCAGCTGCCGGTTACGATTTTAAGATGGTCTACTATAACTCCGATGGCAGGGAGAGTTCTATGTGTGGTAATGGAGGCCGCTGCATTACAGCATTTGCAAAGCAATTGGGTGTAATAGATGCTGCCGCTAATTTCGTGGCTACAGATGGCCCCCATACTGCAACCATAAACAGCGATGGCACCATCAACCTGCAAATGAAGGATGTGGCAGATATAGACATCAACAATGGCTACACAATACTCAATACCGGCTCACCGCACTACGTGCTTTGGGTGCCCGATATAAGAACGGCTGATGTATTTATCACCGGCCGTTCCATACGCAACCAGATGCCCTTCCATCCCGATGGTATTAATGTCAACTTCGTACAGCGGGAGGAAGATAAGCTGCTTGTGCGCACCTACGAGCGTGGGGTAGAAGATGAAACTTTCAGCTGTGGTACCGGTGTTACTGCCTGTGCCATAGCAGCCACCGGCCGGGAAACAGGTTCATTTGTAACCAGTATCGAGACCCGTGGCGGTAATTTAAAAGTTTCTTTTACTAAGGATACGCCAACTTCGGCAAAGAATGTAACGCTCATTGGCCCCACTGCATTTGTGTATAAAGGAGAGGTCGAACTCCAATTATAGGTATGAATGTTGACTATCTTATCATTGGGCAGGGTATAAGCGGCACGCTGCTTAGCCGTAGTCTGTTACGTGAAGGTAAAAAGGTAGTTGTTGTAGATGATGGCAAAGATGCTGTTGCCAGCAAGATAGCCTCCGGAGTTGTCAATCCCGTTACCGGCAAAAGGCTGGTAAGAACATGGATGATAGATCAACTGCTGCCGTTTGCTCTTGATACATATACTACTATTGGCAATGAGCTTGGTGTCCAACTAGTGCAGCAATGCGATATTCTTGATTTTCATCTCACACAAGACGGCAGTGCTATATTAAATGATAAACTGGCAATAGAAAAAGAATACCTCTCTGTTGAGCAGGAAGATTGGAGTGAGTATTTCCGCTTCAATTACGGCATAGGAAAAATAGCTCCATGCTTACTCATAGACATCCAGACAATGTTGGCAGAATGGCGAAAGAAACTGGCAGCTGACAATTGTTTGCTGGAGGAAAAATTTGATTGGAATGACTTTGTCCAATCAAAAGAACAGGTGATCTGCAAAAGTGTCATTGCCCAAAAGGTTATACTCTGCAACGGTGCGGGCGGCATAGACGACCGTTACTTCTCTAACCTCCCATGGTCTAAGGATAAAGGGGAGGCGCTGATCGTATCTATCCCCGGTTTGCCACGAACTAACATTTATAAACAGGGCATCAGCATAGTTCCCTGGCAGGACGACCTCTTCTGGGTAGGCGCCACCCACGACTGGAAGTTTACAGACATGCAAATAACCCCTGCATTTCGCAAACAGGTCGAAGAGCAACTTAACTACTGGTTAAAGCTGCCCTATAAAATAATAGATCACATAGTAGCCCAACGCCCTGCCAACCTGGAGCGCAAGCCATTTGTTGGCTTACATCCTTTACATCCGGCAATAGGTATATTCAACGGTATGGGCAGCAAGGGCTGTTCCATGGCTCCGTATTTCGCAAACATGTTTGCACGCCATTTAGTGCATAACGAATCCTTGCAGCCGGATGTGGATGTTAAAAGGTTTAAGAATGTATTGAGTAGGTAATTTATTTACTTATATGTAGCTTTAAGAGGTGAAACGACTTTTGCTTCTTGTCTTTTTGTTGATGTCAGGTAATTACTGCCAGGCAAATGCTATTGATGCAATAAAGACAAAGAAAAATGTTGTTGATTTTATTAGATTGTCTTGTCCTGAAATAGGTTTACAATCTTTGTAATCATGATTAGGAGGGAAGAAGTATCAAAAAAGCAGCAAATTATCTCAGAATATTTGAGTGGAA
>JAJNBJ010000023.1 GCA_021155965.1 Flavipsychrobacter sp. | reverse complement strand
TCACTGATCGTGACTCCTGTTTCTCTTCTTTTTCTTTTCATTTTATCTGCGTTAAAGTTAGTGATTGTTAACTTTGACACAGTTTAATTTACGCCCTCGTGCTGTAAGTATGCGCTTCCTATATTTATTGAGTTGTTCAGTGTTATTATTTGTGAATATTAGAGACTCATTATCCATAAATATACTGTGTTTCTTTATAGTTGCGCTCCCTTGCGTTTAAAGAAACAATAAAAATAAAAAGGTTTCAAACTTTCGCTTGAAACCTTTTCTGTGGGAGCACACGGGATCGAACCGCGGACCCTCTGCTTGTAAGGCCCATTAAGGCTCTCCTGAAATGCAGATATAGCAATACTTTCACTCATTTTGTCTTTCAATGCTCAAGTTTGATGCAAGTAACACCACTTGTTAAAAATAATTTATCAGTATAAAGATAGCAATTTGTTCGCTGGAAAGGAAGCATAGGAAAGCAATTTTACGCACACTATTAGAGCATTAATACTCCTCTCTTATTTTTATTATTTTATTAAATTGGGTTTCCAATCCTTCCGTTTTTAGTTTTTTAATATTAGTTGGGGTAAATCTAGCTGAGTTCTTAGGTGGGTTAAAAGCCTTTCTTTTTGAAGCTTTGCAATTTGTTCATCATAAGTTGCACTTGGTACTTTCCCCTGTGCCATTGCCTTTGCCCTTTGGTCTTTTAAAAGAGCAGCTAAATGATTATTGTAAGTTTCATCTTCAATTATCTCCAACGTAATATCCACCCCTTCCTGTTTCACTACATAACTTATTGCAAATTCATCTGCACCAATTTTTACGTTTAATTTAGCATGAATTTCGTTACTTGCTACTTCCGTATTCTCTTCTTTTCTTACTTCATTTTCTTGTTCAGAAACGATATTATTTGCTCCTACATTAGTTAGGCTTACTAACTGATAGGGCTTTGAGTTTCCTTTTGAAACCCTTTGAAATTTATATTTCTGTAAAGCATTACCTAACCTCCTAATTGATGAAGGGTCGCCTAATTTTAATTTGGTTTGATTTTGCAAATCCATTAATACATCTGTTGTAGTAAGCAAGATAATGTCTTTATCTCCTTCCTCTGGTCTTCTATAATGCTTTAGTAGTAGTTCTTCCTCTATGCTTTGCCTGATAAACTTCTGATTATTTTCGTCTATTTTTTCAATATCATCATCAGCAAAAACAAAATTGAATTTATACTTTAAATCTGTCAAAAGGGCATATGCCTGACTATATACGTTATCAAAATTTATCTTGTGATTGTAGTTAATTCCTGTAGTGTCAATTACTAAATATCTTCTATTACCTGTAGTATCTGTTAAAAACTCTACTTCATTAACAGAGCCTACAAATGATGCCCTTCGTACAAAGTTTTCATTGTAGATGCCGTAAGCCCTTCTTAATCTTATAGCTGATTGGGTTATCAAAGATTTTAAGCTGCCCAACTCTGATTTATTCAGGTTTTCAAGTTCATCAAGGTTTATAATGATATTCTCTGATAGATTTACTAAGGTGTCTTTATTTGACGGGTTTATTACACCACAATAGAGATAACCTTGTAATGGGGCAGGTACAAGTTTATTTAACCAAGTGGTTTTACCTAGTCCCTGCTTTCCAACAAATACTAATACCTGTTGATTGATACTGCTACCCATAGCACAGGCAACAAGGTTAACCAGCCACTTTTTAAATGACCATACCCAAAAATCCTGGTTTTCTGCTTTAATGGTCTGTGCTAATTCTTCTATGTAATCAATTTTGCCATTCCATTTTGGCAAACCTTCAAAGTAATTAATGAAGGGATTGGATTCCTTTACAAAATCTGAATTAAGTAAACTGCGAAGTGCAGCAATTGAGCATTTTTTCTCATTGTTATTTAGCTCACGACATATTGAATTAACATCCCTTTCGGACAATAACCTGTACGTTTTCTCCTTCCTTAGCTTAAATTCAGTTCTTTCAAGAATTGGGTTGTGCCTAAAATCATATCTACCATTTAGGTACTTCTCTATTGAAGATATAGTTGTATCATAATTGGCTACCCTTTTCGTTGACTTTTTAACAGCTATTTTGATTGTTTTTGCCATAGCTAGTGCTTTAAGTCCACTAAGGTAACAAGAGTATTTTATCTAAGGTAATGATGATAATCGTTGTCGATAATCCCTCCTACACTAGAGAAAGTTAAAAAAGATATACTGGTGCAAGGTACTTCCATCCTATTTTTAGTACAGAAACAATAATACCTGCTGTTTAAGCGTATTTTGTGTATTTTTCGCCATATAATACTGCTAAGTCGAATAGACAACGGGCTAAATTATTTAAACGGCATTATTTTAATTTTATATGAAACTACTAGAGATACTAAGACAATCCAGTTATGATGACGCTATTTTTTCCGTTGATGAAAAACAGTGGTTGGAAGAAAGAATTGTTGAAAAAGAAGGGAAAAAAGGCATTGAGTATAAAGCAATATGTGTAGTACGCAATAAAGAGATAAAACTTACTCCCGAAGAAGTTATCAGACAATTATATGCATATAAACTTACCCACAAGTATCACTATCCCATAAAACAAATCCAATTTGAATTTCCAATATATTTTGGGCGTGAGGCTAAAAGGGCTGATATTGTTGTCTTAGACAAAGATGATAATCGCACTGCGTACATAATAGTTGAAATTAAGAAGCTAAAGGCTAAAGATGGCAAGGAGCAATTAAAAAGCTATTGTCATGGTACTGGTGCTCCAATGGCAGTTTGGACAAACGGAGAGAATATTGCTTGGTATCACCGTAAAAATCCAAACTATTTTGAGGATATACCAGGTATTCCAAAAGTAGATGAAACACTTGAAGACATTTTAAATCAACCATTCACTATGAATGACTTGGTTAAAAATGACAAGCTGCGCATTACTGGTAAAACATTGAAACAACTAATCCTCGAAATGGAGGATGAAGTTTTGGCTAATGCAGGTGTAGATGTTTTTGAAGAGGTATTTAAACTGGTGTTTGCTAAATTATTTGATGAGAAGCAAAGTGGCAATGAACCAGAAAGAAGTAATCGAAACTTGGAATTTAGAAATAGAGGTGGGTCAGCTATTCAGTTAAAAGAGAGAATACAGAAACTTTTTGATAGTGCAAATGAAGAGTGGAGCGGTGTATTTGAACAGAACGCAAAAATAAACCTGACACCAACCCACCTAGAGATTTGTGTATCCTCATTGGAGGGTGTTAAACTATTCAATAGCAACCTTGAAGTTGTTGATGAAGCCTTTGAATATTTAATGAGCAAAAGCTCTAAAGGGGAGAAAGGACAGTATTTTACACCACGTTATGTAATTGACATGTGTGTGCGTATGCTCAATCCTAAGCCAGAGGAAGCAGTCATTGATACGGCTGCTGGCAGTTCAGGATTTACTGTGCATAGCATTTTTCATGTATGGAGGAATATACTTCACAAACACAAAATGCCTATTTCTCATTTATTTACTGCGGAAAGGCTTTGAACCATTTCCAAATCTCCGTTAAGCTCCAAGGAGATGTACTTTCCCTTTTCACCTTCCCTGAGGTGATAGTTAACAACCGTTACCATAATTTTAGATTTTTTAAAAAGTTAGGAATCAATAAAACAGGTAGGGATAAACCCACCGTCCCATGAAAGGCCGGGTTGGTTATATGGACTGGTTCATTGTTACTGATACGTTTTCTAAAAAAAAATAGAAAAAAATTTTGAAAAATTTCTGCCCAAAGTCAACTTAATGAGATAAATATTATGTCAGCTAAAAATCAGGATTAAACACTGGTGAAGGAGCTAACCAGGCGTTTAGGGTAAAAGCAATACGGCACAACAGTCTAATTGAATGGTAAAAGTGAACTTAATGAGATAAAATAATAAATGGGTGGTCAACTAAGAATTAATCTGAAAAGTTAGAAAATAGGGGTACTTACAGCACCTTAATTGTTACGCACGCAGAATAATTAGTGAAGTTAAATTCGACTATCAATACTAATTTTTCAGGTGAATAAATCTCTTACAAATGAGCTGTATTTTCTTGGATTTTGCCTATCCTTTTCGTACCTTTGCATAACAAAACACTGAATGGTGTTTCAGCATAGATGCCATAGTAAATATGGTATTCAGATGGTAAATAACTGTATTGCAGGTCAATCCCATTTTAGACGTTGGATAGTAGGCAACCCCTTGAAATAATAGGGAATATAGTCGCTAAGGTTTCTCCGATACTATGCGAAAATGCTTTTAAAATAAGTTTGTCGTTGATTAACATCTCCCCTAATAGGTAAAGAGGCAAATGTCTCAGGGTATCTAAGTTAATCGAAGTTAAATGGCAGTTTTAGAGACGATTTAACGTAAGGCTAAAAACGGGGCAAGCGAAATTTAGAAGTAAAGTTTCTGGACGATTAACCAGCCCTTTTTATTTAAGGTATCAATGCTATCCAAAATTTTCTTTTTATAGCATCAAGGGGTAAACTATGTCAATACCTCAACCATTAAATACCACCAGATTTGCATCCTCCACCAGAGTAATTTATAAGATGCAATCAAATAGAACAAGACCTTCAAAAAGTGAATTCAATTTTATGGAAGCCTGTTAAGGGATATGAAGAATCATATGAAGTTAGCACTACAGGCATAGTGAAAAGCAAAGACAGGCTAATTACGAATAGAGACTTGATTAGCCGATTTGTCAAGGGCAACATAATAACACAGCATACAAATAACTATGGCTACAATACTGTCAAGTTAAGCTATAAGAATAAAACAAACACTTGCCTAGTTCACAGAATAATTGCAGAGGCTTTTTTACCCAACCCCAATAATTTACCAGAAGTAAATCATAAGTCTGGTATTAAATCAGATAATTCCCTGAGCAATCTGGAATGGGTAACACATCGTGAGAATACCCAACATGCTTACGATACTGGATTAAGTAGCAATCAAAAAGGGACTCATTATTTTGCTGTCAGCGTTGTTGATAATAAATTAGGAAAGTCATTTACCAATATTAAAGATTGGTGTCATGCCAGAGGTATCAATTATTCAACTGGACGAAACATTTTGTCAGGGAATAATAAATCAAAAACGATTGACTTATCAGAAATTACATTACAGCGAAAAGTACGAGTGTAATTATTCGCTTAATTTTTACGGTATATTAAATAGTTCCTCCAACTCCTTTGCTGTTAAGAAAAATAAACTGTTTAATATAGGCAGTCTCTTTTTAACTTCGTCGCTTTCTGGAATCAATAACAAGCATTCTTTATAAATTTCACGATAGTTTACATTGTCATCTTCTTTACTAAGTAGAAGTCCGAATTCAACATTATTGACAGCCGAGTATTCAAATAAATTCATTGAAGTTATTATTGCCACTTTTTCGTTTAAATAACATTTGGCGTGTAAGTTGTCGCAATTGATAATATGAATTTTCTTTTGAGATTCAAACCACATTAAATCATATTTTTTAAGAGTATCTCTCCTGCAAACAACAACAAATATTATGTTAGTTTCGGACAGTTTTTGCTCAATTACTTTTCTCAAACGCTTGTGAATATTCATATAAGGTGCAACGAGAATAGTATAGTGTATTGAACCCTTAATCAATGATTCAATATTATGAGAAACAGCCGTAGTTGTTATAAATTTTGCCATAACTAATAGTTGAATAATTAATGGGTTAATTTACCATGATGGATACTATCTGCTAAGAGGGTATCTACTTGATGTTCTGTGGTGATTACTGTTTCCCTAAATGGAGAATAATAGACTATGTGTAAGTTATGTTTTACGCCGTTATCGGAATATTCTGTGACGTAGTAGCAACTGTCAAAGTTACTTATTATGTGAGGCTGTTCCTCCATCCAAAAAGTAACTTGCAATGAACTTTGATGATTGGCTGGTATTTCTGTGGGTTGACTATTCTTCGTTAAATTCTCTTTGCAGGAGCAGTTAAGTATTGCAAATAAAATGAAGAGCACTATTCTCGTTTTCATTGTAAGACTTTTTGAGTAGGTTATAAATAAAATACCTGAACATTGACATTCACTTGTCGCTGAGGGAGTCGAAGCCCTACCTACAAAGTGAAGCAATGCCCAGGCGTACCCGAGCATTTGCTAAACTTCCTTTGTAGGTTATTGAAACTTCGACTTTTCAGCAACAAAGACAGTTTTGCGAAATGCAAAATCTTAAATGTTATTATTATATTATATTCTTATGCGATTAATTTTGGTTGAACTCAAAAGTAATGAAAAATAAATCGTTACAAGGTGTATGGATGGCTATTTAAATACTACTGCAATTACCTTTTCATTAGCAGCATCAATGATTTCATTGTCATAATCATCGAGATAAATGGATGTTGTCGTATTGCCGTAAGAATGACCTAAAGCCTGACCAATAATGTCTTTACTATATCCTGATGAACGGGCGACATTTGCCCATGTATAACGAGCATAGTAGGTAGTAACACCTTTACCTATTTCCAGCTTCTTTGCAATTCTATCCAAGTATTCATTACATGTTTTTATTGCTTGCCAAACGTCTTTCTTAAGCTTTAAGGGGTCTTTGACCTGCTTCAATAGCGGTAACAATAATTCGTCCTTATTGAGATTGCTAAGGTCTGCATAGTAGCTTAGTAACTCAATGGCCTTTTCCTGTAGCTTAATGGTGTAAATTTTGCCTGTTTTCCTTCTCCTGAATACAATACGCCCATTGACCACATCCTTGCCTTTAAGGGTAAGCAAATCAGAGAAGTTGATACCTATAAGGGCAAATGATAAGAGGAAAAAGTTTCTCCAATGCCATATAGGAGTATCAACGGGTAAACTACATGTGGCAATACTCCGTATCTCCTGTAATGTCAGCACCCTGTTTACCGTCTTTTCGTTTTTAACTCTGTAGGCTTTAAATGGATAGTCAGCAACAGAGACAATCCCTTCTTTAATCGCTCGATTATATACTGCCCTGATTGTCCTCATGTAGACGGATATGGTATTGACCTTTATCTCATCAGCTAACAAGCTATCCTGAAACTCGACCAGCTTCTTATAGGTTAAAGACTCAAAGGGGAAATTGTCTGTCTTAGCAAAGGACTTCAGCTTATTAATAGCCGTAGAATATACATAAGCGTTGCCCACTTTACCCGTCTTGGTAAGCGTTTTTACAATATCCTCCCCATATTTGATAATTGAACGGCTTTTTGCCTTGGGAGCTGGAGCTTCCTGTTCTGGATTTAGAGCAGAAATTATGTCACTGGGTTTGGCATTAGGCTGGTCATGCAGCAATAGGAGTTTATGAACCTTGGATTTGTCAGCAACAATTTTCGCATTAAAAATTTCATACTCTGAATTTGTGGGGAGTACCAACTGGTTTACATCGTCCCAATCTTCGATTTTGACCTTTATTCTAAGGAAGAGGTCTTTGTATTCAGTTTTGTGGTAAACCCTTAACTTAACTGGGTATGTTCCATTTTTGCTTTCCTTCCTTTTGTCAAGGATGATTTTAAAGGTAAGATTCATGCTTTTTGAGATTTGCATGATGCCTACTTGATACGGACTTGAACGTAAAAAGGCGCAAGTTTGGTGCAAGTAAATTCGCTATTTTTCGTCCATTATTAGGATTATATTATAGATAGTCCTATAAACGAAAAAACCTCTCAAACACAAGCATACGCTGCATTTAAGAGGTTTTATCTAGTGGGAGCACACGGGTTCGAACCGCGGACCCTCTGCTTGTAAGGCAGATGCTCTGAACCAGCTGAGCTATGCTCCCTTCCTTGTTTAGAGGACTGCAAAGGTAATCATCATTTTCTTTTTTGCAAAACCATTTTTGAAAAATATTATGCCCTGCCATACATATTACCATCATATAATTTATCTTGCCCCAAATACACTCTCATGGCTTCATTTCATATAGATAAGGATATAGCCAAAGCTCATACATTAGCTACCGATTATTATACTAGCCCCACCCACTACGAAGCATCAAAAGAAAAAATATTCGCACCCTCTTGGCAGTTCATAGGGCATGCCTCGCAGGTGGCAGAGAATGGTACCGCCTACCTTTCACACTGCTGGAGCAATACCTTGATGAACCGCTGGTGCTTACACGGGATAAAAATGGCGCGCTACACTGCATGAGCAATGCATGCACACACAGGGGCAATATTGTTGTGAACGAGCCCTGCAAACTCACGCAGTTGCGGTGCAGGTATCACGGACGATGTTTCTCGCTGGATGGTAAGTTTGCCTCCATGCCTGAGTTAAGGAGGTGGAGCACTTCCCTACCCCGGCCGATGACCTGCATAAACTGCCGTTGTTCAAATGGGGCAATTTGTTGTTCACTTCGCTGGCTTCAACCTTTCCGGCAGAAGAAGCTATGCAGGAGATAATGGACAGGATACCGTGGTTCCCGATAGATAAACTGGAGTTCCGCAAAGACCTCTCGAAGGACTACCATGTGCAAGCCAGTTGGGCGCTGTATTGCGAGAATTATTTAGAGGGTTTTCATATCCCCTTTGTGCATGCAAGCCTCAACCAGGTACTGGACTTTGGCGAATACACCACTGAGATCTTCCGCTATTGCAACCTGCAACTGGGCATAGGTAAGAAGGGCGATACGTGTTTTGACCTGCCCCCAACCTCACCCGACCATGGCAAGGATGTTGAGGCTTACTACTTCTGGGTGTTCCCCAATATGATGTTCAACTTTTACCCTTGGGGGTTGTCTGTGAATGTTGTGCAGCCCACGGGTTTAAGCACCTGCAAGGTATCTTTCCTTACTTATGTATCGGATGCATCAAAGCTAAACACTGGTGCGGGCAGCGGGCTTGACACCGTGGAACTGGAGGATGAGGAAGTGGTTGAGGCGGTGCAGAAGGGCATCCGCTCGCGGTTCTACAGGCATGGCAGGTATTCAGTAACGCGCGAACAGGGCACGCATCATTTCCACTCATTGATTGCTGAATTCATGAACAAATGAGCGAACTAAAGCGTAACCTGAGCCTTGCCACTGCCATATCACTGGTGGTAGGCGGTGTTATAGGCTCGGGTATCTTCATGAAACCTGCATTGATGGCATCGCAGTTGGGTTCTCCGCTGTTGTTATTAAGTGTTTGGGTTGTTGCGGGCATCATCACATTGTTTGGTGCACTAAGCAATGCAGAAGTCGCAGCCATGATGCCGGAGACGGGCGGACAGTATGTGTTCTTCAAAAAGATGTATGGCAATTGTTTTGCTTTTCTGTATGGCTGGGCAGCGTTCGCGGTATTCAATACTGCAGGTAATGCTTCTATAGCGTATGTATGCGCGCAATACGCCGATTACTTTATTGCCCTGCCCCGTCTATCTCATGATGTGGAGCTGGGCTATGTTATGCATATTCCCTTCATTGGCAGATTTTATCCTGTAGAGAACCTCGGAGTGAAATCGGTAACCATCGGCATCATTGTGCTGCTTACTGTTATCAATTATTTCAGCGTGCGGTATGGCGCGGCACTGCAACGGTTCCTTACCATGCTTAAGGTAGTGGCTATTGCCCTGCTTATATCGGGGTTGTTATTTTCGGGTAAGGGTAATTGGGCCAATGCCACAACCTCACTGCCATCTATGCCACAAGGGTTTGCACTGCTGAGCGCTTATATGGCTGCCATAGCAGGCGCTTTCTGGGCTTACGACGGGTGGAACAATATCACTTTCATATCCGGTGAAATAAAAGAGCCGCAAAAGAACATTCCCAAAAGTCTGCTCACGGGCTTATCGTTCTGTATGTTGGTGTATCTGCTTATCATTCTTGCATTCGTTTATATATTGCCTATAGAGAAAATAACCGGCTCCTCATACGTAGCTGCCAACGCAGCGGCAGCAGCATGGGGCATAGCAGGTGGCGGCATAATAGCAGCTATGGTGATACTATCCACCTTTGGTGCCGCTAATGCAAATGTGCTGGCTACATCAAGAGTCACTTATGCATTGGGAAAGGAAAACAGTTTTTTCGCGATGGTGGGGACAACGCAACCCCGTTTTCATACTCCCGGCAATGCCCTTGTGGTGAATGCCTGCTGGAGCATCGTCCTCATCCTCACCGGCTCGTTCGATACGCTTACCGATATGCTCATTTTCGTGAGCTGGTTTTTCTATGGCATGAGTGCGCTGGGGCTGTTCATACTACGGTATAAAATGAAGGATGCAGAGCGGCCTTATAAAGTGCCGGGTTATCCTGTAGTACCGCTGGTGTTCATTTTGTTTACCGCATTCTTTCTTATTGTTACCTTATACACAGATATAACCAACTACAACAACGGCAAGGCAAATAGCATTAATTCATTACTGGGCATTGCTATCACCTGTGTGGGGCTGGTATTTTATTTCTTCAGGAAGAAGTAGAAAAAAGTAAGCCCCCGGGGTATCCGGGGGCTGAGTCCATATGTTTATAAGTCCTAAGTGATATTGGTGTAGCTTAGGCCTAAAGGGGCGGCTGTATTTACTTAACGTTTGCCAAGTAGTCTTTTACTTTGTCTTTATGCACCATACCTTCTTTGAAGGTATATGCACCCGTTTTAGGGCTGCGCACAGCTTTAATTACTTTAGTGTAATTCTTTGCTTCTGCTGCCAGTTTCGGGTCTTTCTTTATCGCGGTTTTAGCTGCTTTTGCCATCGCTTAGTATATTTAATAGATTATTTGATCTCTTTGTGAACAGTTACTTTTTTCAGTATCGGGTTGTATTTTTTCAACTCGAGGCGCTCGGTAGTAGTTTTTTTATTCTTGGTAGTGATATATCGGCTGGTACCGGGCATACCACTGTTTTTATGCTCGGTGCATTCCATTATAACCTGAACGCGGTTTCCTTTTTTAGCCATTGCTTTGTTATTTTGTTATTACTTACTATTACACTGTTACTCCCTTAGCGCGGAGTTCTTTTACTGTTGCGAGCAATCCGTTCTTATTAATAGTGCGGATAGCATCGGTAGACAATTTGAGTGTGATCCACCTGTCTTCCTCAGCAAGATAAAAACGCTTGGTCTGCAAATTGGGCAGGAAACGGCGCAATTTTTTCTTGTTAGAGAACGACACTTTGTGGCCTACTACTGGTTTTCTACCTGTTACCTGACAAACGCGAGCCATGATTATTTAATTTTTGGGATTGCAAAGGTCTTGATTTTTTGCGGAATAGCAAAATATTTCTGAAAAAATATTCTGATTGCTTTAAATACTTTTAAAACGGCTTCAGTTTGCCTTTTTTCAGCTTTACTGCCAGCTCTTTTATCGTATCAGTGCCTTTTATATCTATCCGGGTCAATTCATACATATCCCGGGCAGGCACGCTGCTTACTTGATTACCTATCCTGAAGGCGGCAGTAATGCCCATTTCTTTCATACGCTGCTTTAAAACAGCCAGTTTTTCGCCCTTTGGCCGGGCCCCATACGCATATGCCCAAACCATATTGAATGACAACCCTGACCTTTTACATACTGTGATCGTTTCCTGTAATTCCCCTACCGTTTCTTCAAAACTAACCACACCCATATTCTTGTGGTGATGGCCATGCATTGCCAACTGCACAATAGCTGGGTTCAGTTGACGCAATTGCTCTACATTCATTTTTTCGTCTGCACCCTGCCCCCGTTCATTATACGTGCCATCCAGCATACCACCAATAATGAAAAATGTGGCCTGCCAGCCAAATTCTTTGAGCACAGGATACACATAGGTGAAATTATTTACATATCCGTCATCAAAAGTGAGGAGGATAACCTTGCCGGATCGTGTTTTTTTACCACTTATTATATCCAGGTATTCTTGCAATGAAATTGCGCTATAACCCTCTTTTTTAAGGTATTCCCAATGTTCCCGGAGCCTTTCGGGGATGATGGTGAGATGGTCATTGATGCCGGGCCATACCTTGTGATACATGAGCACAGGTATACCCTTCCCTTCCGGCAACAACCAACTTAAATTCATTAATGCAATATTAGTGAAAGCTGTTTACTTAGAAACCTGCAGGTTGTCAATCCCGTGCTGCTGGGAGTAAAGCTTGATCTTTACATATTTTATAAATCCTGCATAAGCTATGTTCTTGCAGATCACGTAGCCAAGGTAGCCATCCAGGAAGCCACCCCTTAGTACAAAATTGTATATAAATTTCCAGGTGGGGCCAAGCAGTATCTTCAGCAGGAACATTTTTTCACCACGGTCTATGGCATTGCGGGCTGCCAGCTCAGAGTATAGCTCTATTTTCTTGGTATGGTCGGATATGCTCTTGTAGCTATAGTGCAAGATATTGCCATCAAGGAAGCCCACCTTCACTTTCTTGTCGTTAGCCACAATGCTCTCGTGTACTTTGTTGGAGTTAATACTGCATTTGTGCCTGTTGAACATCCTCAGTTTAGGCTGCGGATACCAACCGCAGTGGCGTATCCATTTGCCGCAATAATTGGCCAGGATATTGATATTGTAACCGTCGTAGTGCGGCATTTTTTTTTCATTATTAATGCTCGCCTGCAGTTCGGGAGAAAGCACCTCATCGGCATCTATAGACAGCGCCCAATCGTGTGCAGCCTGAGCAATGGCAAATGCTTTCTGGTCGCCGAAATCGTTGAAATGATGGTAGAATATTTTTGCACCGTATCGTGCTGCAACATCTGTGGTCCTGTCTTCGGAGTAGCTATCCACCAGTATTATCTCATCTGCTACATCCTTTATTGATTCTATGCATTTTGCTATGTTTTGCTCTTCGTTGTGGGTTATAATGACTGCGGAGATCTTGATCATGGTTTATCTTTTATCCTAGTTTAACCTAATACTTTAACTTCATTTTAAGCAACGCAAAATCTGTGCCGTATTTAAAGAACGTGCAATTTCTAAAAATATTGTTAAAGCGTTAAGCAATTTCCGGAAGAATGAGATCATCGAGGTTATCGATGCCGGGAATATTCTCGGTCGTAAAGCCCTCGCCATATTCTGTACCGATCCGTTTCCCATATATACCATCCTTATATTTAATCTGTTCGATGAATTTGCCGGAAGATATGTAAGTAGAGGGTTCATGTGATGAGGGGTCATAGAATTGGCTTTTATAGCACTGTATGGCTTCCATCTTTTTTTCAAAAGTGCTGGAAATATCTACGATGAAGTCGGGTTGGAGCGCACGGTCCTGGATGTAATGATAAACACGTCTTGGCCTCCATGGCTCCTGGGCTACACCTTCCCACTGTGTTTCAATTTTATGCAACCCGGCAAAAAAGCAAGCATCCGCAATAAGCTTACCTGCACGGCCATGGTCGGGGTGGCGGTCTTCCAATGCATTTGCCAACACAATATCAGGCTGAAAATGGCGGACATATGCTATCAGTTGCCTTTGATGCTGTTCATCATTTCGAAAAAAACCATCAGCCATGCGCGCATTCATACGCACCTTAATGCCCATTACTTTCGCCGCCATTTCCGATTCCTTGTACCGTAGTGCCACAGAACCGCGTGTGCCGAGCTCGCCTTGCGTAAGATCAAGAATACCAACGTCTTGCCCTGCAAGCACATGTTTAATGAGTGTACCTGCACAGCTTAATTCAATGTCATCGGGATGGGCAGCAATTGCGAGTATGTGTAACTTCATAGATGTATGTACAGGCAAATATAAAGAATTAGCCGTTTTCAAATATTTTTGCTACTCATAGAGGAATATTTTGAGACTGAAACGGGCACTTTATCATCTGAAACGGGATGCATAAGCGCCCAATCAATTTTGCCTCAAAGATCGAGGACTGCCTATAATTTATAGGTGAAAGAGAAGCCGGTGCCGCCATTACTGTTCATACTTGGATATAAGGACCATTTCTGGTGCTGATAATTTTTGTTTTTGTGTATCATCGGTACCAGCAGGCCGCAGGCTGTGCCAACGCCAATACCCACCAGCACATCTGTAGTGAAATGTTTGCCGGCACGGAGCCTCATATACGACATACCCAGGGTTGCAGCAGTCGCGCCTCCATATAGCACCCATTTGAAATTAGATTTGGGATGATAGTCGTCATACACTTTGGCGATGAAAAATGTAGACAGCGCCACAACAGCTACGTGGCCTGCAAAAAATGAATTCCGGAAGTTGCCATTGGTACGGTAATCGAGCTCAAGATCGGGGTTATATACATCCGGCCGGAACCTGTCTGCAAGGTAAGCCGAACTTGCATAAAGTGCCCCTTCAATGGCATACGCTTCGAGGTACATCAGCCCTATTCGGCCCTTATCTTTTGCAATTTGCTTATCGGCAAGCAGCAGAAGCGGCAATGGCATTACTGCATAGAACGGGTAATAGCTGATCTCATCAAGGCGCTTGTTCCTCCAGCCTGCATTCCATCTGTCGATCGCGGGAACATCTTCTTTTTTTAAGGCCAATATCTCAGCTTCAGGTGTTTTTTCCTTGCTATAGATCACCGTCATTCCATAAATTGCACCGCCTCCCAATACACCAATAATAGGCAGCGTTACCGCATAGTTGATGTTATACATACGCTCCGGAGGCCGAACATCGTCCTTTTTTGAAACGGGTATCGCCTGAAATTGCCCATCAGTGCTATCATCAGCATCATCTTCCTGGGCGTTAACATTCGTAAACAACAAGACAGCAGCAAGTAAACAGGAGGTGATCTTCATATTGTTATTTTTAGAAGCACGATCTACGCGGTTCATTATCAGCACGAAATACGGAGAAAGGCTTGTTGCGAAAAATGCATAATAAAATTGCGCCAAGAGGTAGTTTATTTTTTGCCCGTATATAATTCCCACATTACCAGCACACCCTTAACCCATCCCAGGAGGAGAATCTTCACTATTGGCATGAGTTTTTAACAAACCTTGAAATGATGCACAACTATTTAAGCAGCATTGCCATTCCTATGGTCATTGCATTTTATCCATGCGCCCGTGTAGGCGCACAGATGCCTGATGATAGAACATCTGTAATGCATAACACTTCTGCTGTAATTACAGACACAGCAAAGACAACGAAGGCCAACGAGGCGCATATGTACCGCGTTAACTACTGGACAAGCAGTGCCATATGTGTTGTTGCAACGGCGACAAATATTTATGCAATACCCAACATTATAAAAAATAAAGGGAAAATAACAGATGCAGAACTGCAAGGGCTGAACAAGGATATTTTTACAGGTTTTGATCGTATAGCGCTGGAGCAAGACCCAACAAGAAGAACAGATCATGCAGAGGCATCGGACTATATGCTGCCCGGGATAATAGCGGCCACAGGGGCTCTGGTATTTGATAAACAAATAAAGAAAGACTGGTTCAGGATATTGCTGATGTATTATGAAACGCACGCCATTACGTTCAGTATCTATAACTACAGTTTCTTCGGGCCGCTGTTTCAAAATAAATACCGCCCGATCGTTTATTATGATGAACTAAGCCTGAGCGAAAGGAACGGCGGCAACAACCGTAACTCTATGTACAGCGGACATACTGCAACTGCCGTTGCCTCAACTTTTTTCCTGGTGAAGGTATATTGCGATTACCACCCTGAGATCGGCAGGAAGAAATACCTGCTCTATACATTAGCTACCATTCCCCCGCTAATAGAAGGCTACCTGAGGATGAAAGCAATGCTGCACTTCCCTTCGGATGTGATGGTTGGCATGGCTATAGGCATGGCATGCGGCATATTGGTGCCTGAAGTACACCGCTTTAAAAACCAAAAAGTGAAGCTGGGATTGTTGGGCACTCCTGCAGGGCCGGGAATTAATATTGCTTATAACTTTTGATCGATCAGATCTTAATACTGAACAGCTCTATACCTTCATTCTTGCCCTTAAGGTCAACAAAGCCTATTCGCTCAACAGGCCAACCTATAGAAGCGTTGTTCAGAAATTCGTTTGACACCAGGCATTTCTGGTTCAGCTCTG
This sequence comes from Flavipsychrobacter sp., assembly GCA_021155965.1. Taxonomy (GTDB): domain Bacteria; phylum Bacteroidota; class Bacteroidia; order Chitinophagales; family Chitinophagaceae; genus Nemorincola. The sequence goes on along the minus strand of JAJNBJ010000023.1, from coordinate 47,012 downwards.
TGCAGGCTGTTCTTATACGGGCTGTTGTGTTCATAGTATCGCCACTGATAGCAAGGTCTTTCTTTATTATCCCTATCTCCCCTACTGTTACCTCGCCTGCATGTATGCCCGCGCGAAACTCAGGCATGACACCATAATGCTTTTGGAAATATTTTTTGTTCCTGTTCAGCAACTTTTCAGAAAGCATCAGCGCATTCACACAATTCTCCTTGTTCTTAGCGTTATCCGGCCATGAAACAACGATCTCATCCCCTACATACTGGTAGATACGGCCATTGTACTCGAGCAATGCAATGGATACGAAGTAGATAAAATCACGTATAAAGCTGAAATTATCTTTGCTGCTTAATTTTTCAGCAATGGGCGTAGAGTCTATCAGGTCCAGGAACATCACGATCCTGCGTTGTATCTTTGGCCTTATATACCGCCCCATAAGGATGTCCCAGAACACACCCGGAGAATATTTTTCATAAAACTCTATGGCAAACTGGGTACACAGGAAAAGTACGATCCACCCGATGCTGTGGTGAAGCAGCCAGATAGATGACGTAGCATCGCGCAAAAAAATATCAAGCCCTTCTGAATCTTTAAACCCAAGTATGAATACAGAATAAGTAAAATGAAGCAGGAAATTCATGAATGCAGCGGTAAGCAACAAAATGCACGTCTTCAGTATCAGGCTGACAACAAGCGAATAATCGCGAAAAACCTGGCGCAGTTTAATAATAAGCAAGTAGCTCATTATAGTGCTCATCAGTAAAACAATAAGCCCCCTTAATAAGATAGCTTCGGGAGGGTTGTACCAGAAAAAGTCGTTTACATTAGTGCCAATGGACACACGAAAATAATGGGTCCATATAAGATCTATTATGGTCCATGAAACAGCAATATACGCGACCGCCTTGATCTGGTATCTTTTGAAAAAGGAAAATCGGAACCGAAATAGCCGGGATGGGGTCATGACATAGTTCTTATAATGGAGAACCGGTACCCGTGGTTATTCCGGCAGGATGGTTTCCATGTGTGCTATTAATAAAATAGGTTATAGTAAATGCTATCACGGACAGGATAAGCCCAAACATAAAAATATTATAGGCAAACCGGAGCAGTTTGTACTTTTTCCCCAACACATGCCCCATCTGGTAGATGTCATTTACCAATGCAAGATATATGTATTCAGTATCCTTCATCAGTATAGACATTGCCCATTGATATTCTTCAAGCGACCATGTCGCAAAATTGCCAAAGAATAACAGATTGGTTTTCTTGCTCAAAACATCATCTTTATTAAAAGTACCCTCTGTTACTTTGGGACGCGTGGCCATAATAGCGAGTATAATGGTAGCAAGCAAAACCACCAGCAGAATAACAACAGGGATTATAAAATGAGGGTAGTCCTGCAGGGCAGCACCAAAAAGTGATAAGAGAATTGTTATCATTATGGCATTCACGGTTATAAGGATGTTTGCTTTGCGATCCGCCATTTCACTTAATTGAAAATGGTTAGACGAAGTAAGGCGCATGACAGTTTGTATACCACGGGTAAGCAACTTCCCCGACTGGCCGGAAGCCTTTACGCCGTTGCCATTATCAAAAAAGCCATGGTGAGTGTTGTCTACAAAATTTTTCTGCTCTTTGCCTTTCAGCCATTCTATATTTTTCTTTTTTCTGAGATCAAGCAGCACTTTGCAATAAGTGGTATAGAACTGGTGCTTCTCCAACAATTCGATGGAGTTGTTGTACCAGTCCAGGATAAGCGTATCATACCCCCGCAATGCATACTCCTTTTTTATCAGCTTGTTGGTTTTTTTAAATTCCTTCGTACCAAAATGGTAGGTATCCGCATCGCAAATGATCTCCTCAACCCGATTTTGCGGCTTAGTGGACAAGCCGGTAACAGTAATGCAATGCGCGATCGCAGTAAGGGTTTCTTTGGTAACGTCTTTTTCATTTTGCATATACTCATACATGAGCTCAATGCCTTTTTCTTCATGTTTCTCTACATCTGTAAATAAATGCCCGGTATCATGAAACCATGCGGCAACAGAGACAATAAGGTTATCATTTTCGGACACCTGGTAATGCGCTGCTATTTCCTGCGCCCTTTCTACAACTTTTTTCGTATGTGTAAGGCTATGATACAACAGATTAGGATTAGGGTGCTTCTCAAAAAGCCCCGTTACATGATTGGCAACCCTTTTATAAATATTATCGCTCATAGCCCTTTAGTTAATAAGTCATGTTTATCTTGGTTCCCACGGTAAAGTTTGGCAAGATCTCTTCGCCTGAGAAAGCTGCTGTGAGGCTTAGCAGCACCATATTGAATGGTGTGAAATACAGCCCTCCACCGAAAGCGTTGTGCCATTTATCAGATTCTTCACCTTTTACCCAAACCCTGCCCACATCATTAAAGCCAACAATACCCAAACTGCCCGGCACATAATATGAATTAACATCCAGTAATTTGACGCGCAGTTCAATATCAAAATAAGCTACTGATGAACCTGCAAACCTGTCTTTACGATACCCTCTCAGGTAATTGTTAGCCCCAAGCGTCAAAGCCTGGAAGTATTCGTACTGCCGGCTGAATATATGCCCGCCACCAAGCCTTAGTAATGCAACTACATTAGACAAATTGGCGATGCTTGCGTAAACCGTCATATTGGATTCGAATGTAGTAATTGGTTTACTGTTTGAATTCAATCCCTGCATGGAGGTCAGCGAGGTAGTCCAGTCAACACCACGTGTAGGGAATAACTCCGCATTAACGTTATTTACATTAAGCATTAGCTGGCCGCCTGCGTAGCTTTTAGGGCGATATATGCCTGAATCGAGCCCGAGTAATCCGGGGTAAGCGATGAGACGGTCTTTATTAATGTTCTTCTCCAGCGAATATGAATAGTATGCAGGCCCTATACCAATGCTTAACAGGTTACGGAAATACCTTTTTGTGACAAGAACACTACCGGAAAGCGCTTTATATCTTACCCTGTAGTAATAGATATTTACATCCTTTATCTTTTTTGTTTCATTGCCAAAGCCGAAGAAATTGTCGAGTGTGGGGTCAACATACCTGGCAGCAACCACGAGATCTGTATTGCCCACAACATGCCTGAAGTCGCCATTATACCTGAGCTGGAAGGCCTTATTGCCCAATGCAAACAGCGAGGCAAATCTTTGATCCGAAGAATAGGGGTGCTTCCTGAAATTATATGTACGCGCCATTATCCCTGCGCCCAGCAAAAAACCATCTTCAATATTATACCCCATTTCCAGGTGCGGCCAGCGCCAGCGGGTATAATATTCTTCTTTTTCATTGTATGTATTTACAAGCGGGTCGGCAGACAGCATGTTTCTTGTACGCCTGCAGGCGCCTATATAATTACCTTCTTTTTTGAAATCATAGATGGCATTGTGTATGTTACCATTCATCCTGAAAGTGTCCTGCCCCACACCACCAACCATGATAACTTTTATCTTAGAGCGCGCAGCAGGGTTGGATGCAAAAACATCATTGCCATTAAAGCCATATAAACGTATTTCCTTCGTAACTTCAGGATCGAAGCTGCGTGAGTACATCAAAAGACCAGTATCCCCATTTCTCTCGCGGGCATAAACTTTAATATCAAGCCCTTTCCGGCTGTTGCCGTTAATGGTAAAGTACTCATCATTGTTACTGCCCAATACATTTACCCTTTTAGCGAGAAAGCGATAGTACTGCAAGCTCTTTTCAGGCAATATATTCCGCCTGATCCTTAGTTTTTCTGCAACCATGTGGCTATCAAGCCGTGCGATCTCGGGAGGGAATTTTTTAACGGACTCAGTAATAACGGAATCGGTCAATTTAGTTTTGACCTCGGCAAGTATCTGTTTCCATTGGTGCTCATCAATTTCATTGAGATACTGGCGGTCGAAATACCGGGCAACAAACCCCTGCCATTTTACACGCGACATTTCATCCTGGAAGCCATTAAGGAATGGCATACGGTGAAAAGTCACGTATTTCATCAGCCAGCCGTCAGAATAAAAAAAGGCCTGGTCACGATCGTGTGGGATAGGATAAAACACCTTCCATTTACCGGAGTCAGTAGTACCCCATTTCCATTGATCATGGTGACGGTCGTAGTCTGCTATCAGGAAATCTAACATGCGTGCTTTAAGGAGTGTATGCTGGTCTATTTTGTAATTATTCTTCTCCCTCATTTTACTGAATACCGCCATTGTGCTTTTGTCTTTACCACCATCCTTTGTAGGCTCCTGTTCCTCCAGCATGCAAATACTATTGGCAAATATTGGCCTGTACCTGCCCAAAGCATAATCATTGGGCACCAGGTAATATTCTGGCGTGGCATGTACGAGGCCCAATGCATCGGCAAGCGGCGGCACAGCAATTGCACCGTACGGATTTGCTGCGGAGATCATGTCCTGCACAAGCTTCTGTGCAAAAGTGTTCCTGAAATTATGTGGTATTACTTTCTCGGGGTTCTTATTAATGCTGCGCAACCTCCATTCTTTGCCGTCTTTATCTTTAAGGCGTAAAGACCTTGTCTGTTTTCCACCGGCCAGCTTTACAATTTTAAATCCCCCACGGTTCTCTTTAATGTTGAACACTTTGAACTTTACCGGTGTAGCCCACTCTTTTCTGTAATTTCTCCCGAAGATTACCTTATGGGTGCCCGAGACCTTCTCATAATCTATATTGACAGCTTTAGTAACACTATCCATGTATACTGTTTCGTGCATGGTTGCTGTATCCTTCGCTAACTCAGGCACCCTTGAGTAATTCAGCATGACCTCTGAAAAAGCTTTCTCAACAGAATTGGCTTTAGGCTTAACCTCGAAAAAACTAAGCCTCACGTTCTTGTTTACGGAAATATCCATAACGGCAAATCCCATATTGCCGGAAACGTACTTTGTCTTTTTATGCTTCGCTGCCCGCTGTGCTTTGCAGCCCCCGCCGCTTACTATATAGTTATAGTTGCTGTCATGTATCCACTGCAGGTTATGCTCATGCCCAGCCAGGTGAATAACATATGGATACTCTTTAAGCACTTCATCCACCTTGTTGATCATACTTGCATACAATGGGTATTTCATATCCTGCGGAGTACCAAAAACACTGCGGCTGATAGGATAAATAGAGCCAATTATCGGCAGGGGTATGTATAAGTTCTTCTTAATGTCTGTTAGCGGGAATATATGTTGTTTAAGGCCGAAATAACCACTATGCACACCACTGCTCTTAAACGGGTGATGCGTAGTGAAAAGAATAAGTTTATTAGGGTTATCATCTATAATATCCTTTATGGCTACCAGTATTTCCTCCTCAGTTTTATTTTCGCAATCGGATTCTATACCTGGCCTGTTGGCCCTCATCAGCCACCATTGGCTGTCCATAATGATCAGCACAATATCGTTGCCCATCTTCACTTCCACTGGTCCGGGGCAACCATCCTCAGGATAGAATTTGATATTGTCCCCCATCTGGTTGAGATAAGCGCTCTGCCTGATAATATTGTCATAGCCTTCCGGCTTACCATTAGCCCAATCATGGTTGCCGGGAATGAAAATGGCTTTGGCATCTGTACCTGATACTAACGCGACCTGTGTATCCAGTATGCCTATAGCCCCGGCATAACATACATCATTTTCGCACGGGAGGCCGTTTATGTATATATTATCCCCCATAAAAAGCACTGTTGTCTGCTTGTCCATCTGTACACTACGCCTTATCGCATCCAGTACCGCTGCTTTTCCATTCACTATTGCGCCTGGGTCACCAGCATCGCCCACCAGTATAATACGCTGCTTTATGCTGTCATCCCTCAGATACAACTTATTTTGCCCGAAGCATGCACTATGAATGCCTAACAATATCCCAATAGCAAATATTATCTTCATTAATCACCGTTTTTATTAAACTTGAAGTATAAAATGGTAGCAGGCGTAAAGCGTGCCGCTTCATTTGAGATGAACATATCTCCTGCAGGAGTAAAGGTGATACCTTCAGGATGATTGTATATCCTCGGGTTCAATGAATACATTTCCCGGATCTTACCGTCTCTGTTTGCAATAAGCAGCAGTTTATTTACAGAAGAAAGCAGATACAGGTCTTTGGTAATAGGGTGAATAGTTGCCGCAGATGGTTTGAGCCGCGTGGCGTCAGGGCCAAACTCATACATTACCTTTTTAGAGTTAATGACATAAGATTCCTCAAATGCCTGTGACTGAATATCAAATGTGTATGTACTTACGCTGTTATGATTGTCCAGTTTGCAGTCTTTGCAAATGATCACAAGTTTCTGCAGGGAATCGTCATAATACAGCGATTCAAATTCATTGCCCTTACGTGGGAACTCAAATTTCTGTACAATTGGCGAGTCTAAGCCAAAGCGTACTGCATAAAGGTCTCCGGTACTATTAAGCACATAAAACGTACTGTCCCGCACTACAATGTCTTCATAGTTGATCTTATGGCCGAACTTCCATTTATTTATGCTGATCTGCTTTCCTATCAGAACTTTGTATACGCTGCCTTTATTATCGCTTTCCACAAACAAGCTGTTGTCTTTGGCATAATAAGCCATACCCGATATTTCATTCAGTTCTGCAGGTAATTTGATAACGTATGGCTTATTTAAATTATAATGTGGCGGATTCCTGTATTTGCGCTGTTTGGATACACAAGCCGCAGACATACATACGGAGTATATCATCAATAAAAACAACATTCTGCATACAAAAGCCGAAAGTAATTTATTCTTATCCTGCATAAAGCATCATTGGCAGCCTAACCTATATAAATCTGTGCCGCGAACATAAATGCATCTATTTCATAAGCTTACGGCTTCTATCCGGCAAAGCGTGGAAAAATGTCTACACAGATATTGTACTTTTAAGAAAGTATGTATCACTGACATACTGTGTTTTTGAGCTGATCTATAGATTTTGTAACCTCCTGCCATAGTCCATTCCCGGCTAATGCCGCCGTTTTTTCGTTACACTTTCCGTAAAAGACAAGCAGGTTGTTTTTTGAGCAAAGTATCAGTCCTTCTAATTTGCTGCCAAAGGGATAATAGGCCATATCTGGCGCTACGCAACCACCGCAAGCATATACCCGGGATTCTTTCAGTCCATCTTCTGATGCCTGGGAATTTCTGTAATAATAGCGGCCGGATATTCTTTTCCTATGCTGTATCTATAAGCGCTTCATGGGTTAAAACAGAATAAGCACCGGACAAAACAGGCAGATGCAGCAGTAATACAATAATTAAAAGCCTGGAAAATAATGTGTTCTTCATGCACTGTTCGCATGTGCCATGAGTTAGCTGCGATTAAAATTTAGCAGAGTATTGGGGGTTTATGGCAAAGAGTTTGATTGAATAACGCAGGTGTAAGTTTTATACTAAAAAAAAGATCATGAAAAAGCTAATAACAACGATTTCGATAATTGTAATGAGCATGACCTATGCCGGTGCTGCAGATTGGGGCAAAGACCTGGAAAAGGCGAAGGAAAAAGCCAAAAGCGAGCATAAGTACATTTTATTGAATTTCTCAGGGTTAGACTGGTGTACCCCGTGTATGCGCACCAAGAAGGAAATATTCGATAAAGATGTGTTCAAGGCTTATGCCGAAGAAAATCTGGTGTTGGTGAACGCTGATTTTCCGAGGCTGAAGAAAAATTATCTGCCGGAAGACCAAACAAAAAAGAATAATGCACTTGCCGCCCAATATGATAAAAAGGGCTTATTCCCTCTTACATTATTACTAAGCCCGGATGGTACAGTACTAAAAGAATGGGTTGGGTATCCTGGAATGGAGGCACAGCAATTCGTAGAAGAAATAAAAGTCGCTAAACGTTAGGAATGTGCGCCGACCTAACCCGCATGCGGAGCAACGTTCAGTTGTCTTTTCCTGCTGATCTTTCTCATCACTTCCAGCGACAATACAGTCCATAAATTCCCAAGACAATACGAAGCAATAACATCGGTAGGATAATGCACCCTTAGCACTACCCTGCTCATGGCTACTGTGAGGGTAAAAGCAAACACGAGGGGAATACTGATCCATTTATAGATGCCCGGCATTCTTGTACTATGCCAGATAATGTAAATGAACATACCGAAAAATATAAAGGAGGAAAGTGCATGCCCGCTGGGAAAACCATAGTTATTGGTCAGGCTTTCCACCAGCGGCAAGTCTGGCCTGCTGCGCGCAAAAACCTCTTTCAGGCCAAACATCAGCAATGTGCTGCTGATACCGATAATGGTAATATGCAGGGCACTGCGGTATTTTTTCCGGAATAAGTAAAAAGAAATGACCACGAGATATGCGGGTATAAGGAAGGTATGTGAACCAAAGAAAGTAAAATACCGCATCACCTGTATAAAACGGGGCGATGAATGGGCAGCAAAAAAATCAAATACTTTATCATCAAAAGTTTGTTCATCTTTCAGAACAGCTTCATGTACTATCAGGATAAACCCATATAGTGAAACAAGAAACAAAGCACTGATAACCAGCACTTTCACAGAGAGGTATTTAAAAACCCCTTTCCTGATCCTTCCTGATCTTTCTTTTGCAGTAATAGCTTTCATACCCTTTGTATGAACAAATAATACTGCCAGAAGCCTTTTATCTTATCTTTTTAACAAGACTTTTAATACACTAACTCTTGTTATTCATCCGTTCACTGGCCATTTTCTGGATGTTCTGTTCAAAATCGGGGTAATTGGAAATTACGAGGTCGAAAGATTCTTTGCTTAATGAATAAAGGTCGCAGTAACCAACTGCCTTAATAGTGGCATTTCTGGGCTGTTTTAATAACAATGCGAGTTCTCCAAAAAAATCCCCGTCTTTCAATGTAGCATATACATCCCTGCCATCCTGCGACATTACTTCTACTGAGCCCTTGTTAATAAAATACATTTTATCCCCTATTTCCCCGTATGTACAAACAGCATCGCCAGGGGTATAGATACATGGTTTGAGGCATACTGCTATTTCCCGTATCAGGTTAGGATCAGCCCCTTTGAACATTGGTACCTTTCTCAATATCTCCCTGTTCAGCAGAGAGGCAAATTCGTATTTGAATGAATCAGGCAGTTCAGAAAGAATAGTAGCGTCGTCATAGCCCTGCCGGGACTCCCATAAGTAGTTATAATAGTGATGTACGCGCTCCTGCAGCTTTTTGGGCATTTTTTTCGACTTCATAAAATTTGCTACCCTATCCACGCGTTCGCGATGCCGTATTCTTGCGACATCAATATTGGTAAGTAATGTAGCAATATTACCTATAGTGTAGCCATACGCACCTGCACCCAGGAACTGTACAGCCATAGTGTACAATATCTCAATATTCTTGCTGTGATCTGGGGTAATATCACCATAACCAATAGTAGTAACAGTGGTAGTGCACCAATAAAAAGCATTCAGGTATTCATTAATAAGGCTACCCCCCATTCCCTGCATACGCATTTTTATCCAGCCGCAGGATATCCAGTGCATGCCCAGTGCCAGGTAATAAAAAAAGAAGCCCAGGCGAACGATGCCGGGGTTAAGGTTTGAACTATATTCCCACAGTGGCTTAAAACTGGCAACACGGAATATTTTAACTATCCTGAACGCCCGTAGAATTACGGGGATCTCAAAACCACTATCCCCGAATACCAGGAGCAGCTCAAATGGTATAGCAGGCAAAATATCTATGAGAGACCACCTTTTCAGATAACTTTTATGGCTGGTTTTAGGGTCGTGGTAACGAACATATATATCAATAATAAAGCACAGGCTTAATATGCATTCAGCAAGAATATAAAGTACCCCCGATGGTTTGTATGCCGGCAAAAGATGCAATGGCACCTCTATTGCTGCATAGGTGATGAGCAGTAATATCAGGGCATCCCAGTAGAATATAAAATCGCTTTTGATCTTTGACATACAGCGTTACCTATCACTCTCAAAAATAATCGTATTCACCAGAAATTCAGCATTTTTTACTGTCATACGCTGCCCTTGGCTTGATTTTTTTGGTTTTAGTATGGATAAAAATTGAGAATTATGAAAACGAACTGGATGGCAATAGGCATAGCAACCGCTTCAGCGGCAGCACTTTATTACCCTGCACTCAAATTATACCAGTATATAATGAAGAGAGCAAAAAGTAAGGAAAAAGAACCAGGTATGGTAAAGGCTTTTAGCCCGGCATATCGCGGTAAAAACAAAGCACATAACCGCCAGGCCCATAACGGGCATACAGATATGGGCCATGCATAAAAATTGAATAATAAAACTGTTGATGCAGGTATCAAACTCAGGTGCGATACCTGCATCTGTTTTAATACATCCTGTAATATTTCCCCGGCAAAGCCTTGATAATATTCTGCATTTCCAGTTGCAGCAAGGTTGCCGCTAAAATAGAACTTCCAAGTCCTGTATGATGGTATAGCTCATCAGCATGAACACTGTCTCTCGTCTGCAGCAGATCTACAACTTGTTGTTCTTCTGGCGAAAAATTGATGAACAATTGTTTTTGCACCGCTTTTGGCTTTCGTTCGCTATCCCAGTTCATCATTTCAATAAGGTCCTGCGGTTTTGAAATGAGCGCCGCGACATTCGTCCTTATCAGTTCGTTACAACCGGCGCTCCTGCTGTCATTCACCCTGCCGGGATATGCAGCCACCTCCCTGTTGTACCCGCTTGCCATATGCGCAGTTATCAATGCGCCACCAGATATGGAACTTTCCACTACCACAGTCACATCACTCATGCCCGCTACCACCCTGTTGCGCATCGGAAAATTATTGCGGTCGGGCAAGGTACCTGACGGGAACTCTGTAAGCAACCCGCCATTCTCAACCATTTCGTTGCCCAGTTCTTTATGCGAATGCGGATATATTCTATCCAGCCCATGCCCCAATACACCAACTGTGGGCATACCCAGTTGAACGCATTTCTTATGCGCCACGCCATCTATACCCAGCGCCATACCGCTTACTATAAGGATATTCTCTAAAGGTTGCAGCCCTTCCACCAACTCCTCGCAAAGCTGGTGGCCGTAGTCTGTATTTTTTCGGGTGCCTACTATGGCTACTACTTTAGCTGCATTAAGGTCTGCATTGCCTTTGTAATACAGTAACAACGGTGCATCGGCACAATTGGCCAGCCTTTCAGGATAATGATTGCCCGGATAAATTAATTGAATATCCTTTTTCAGTACAAAGTTCAGCTCATCTTCTGCTTTTTTCAATACTTCCGCATCTTTAAAACCCTTAGCCTTTATTTCGCTTATCCCTGATTTTTTCAGTTCCTTCAGCGGGGCTTTAAAAATAGTTGTGGCATTTTCATATTGTTCCAGTAACAACCTGCCTGTTTTAGTGCCAATGCTCGGCACATATGACAGGGCTAGCTGGTAAAACATTTCCTCGTGCTGTAGATCAACATTCATATCCGGTAATTATGCTATTATTCACTATTTAACCAATTAACTAATCATCCAATCAACCTATCTTTGGCCTGTAAAATATAAAAAATGAAGAAATTAGCGTTTATCGTTTTACTGCTATCACTCGGTAGTGCAGCAACAGCACAACCAAAGAAAACAGCTAACCACACACCAGACCCAGGCAATCTTACTTCGGTATCTATTTACCATACGGCATGCTTCGGCCGTTGCCCTGAATACAAAATAGAAATAAATAAAAACGGTATGGCAACATATAGCGGCATCCGCTTTGTGCCCGATTCCGGCATTTATACAAAAAACATAGGCAAAAAGGCAGCAACAGCAATACTTGCATCATTTGCAAGGTTCAATTGGGATACTTTCCCTAACCGCTATGAAGCCATGATAGAGGACTTGCCCGGCCTGATAATAACAGTAAACTATGGTAAAAAAACCAAAAGCATCCAAAATGCGCACTTTGGCCCAAAAACCCTAAACGCACTACGCAAAAAGCTGGATGACGTTATAGAACGTAAACTGGACGAATCAGGTCTCCAACCTGTAGATAAATCATGGCGTAGGACAGGCAATTATAAATACGAGTAGCAACAGTTGGCTACAAGTGCATTTTGTCTTTTTTAGCCAATAGCTGCTCAACGGTTTCCCTGTACATTTCATCAGGCACACAGCAATCTACCGGGCACACAGCTGCGCATTGTGGTTCATCATGGAAACCCTGGCACTCCGTGCATTTTTCAGGAGTGATATAGTAGACATCTACGGCAACCGGCGCATGAGGATCATTGGCTTCCGTTACAGAACCATCCATAAGCGTAAAAGGCCCTTTTACTGCTGTTCCGTCTGCCATAGACCATTCGACCCCACCCTCATATATTGCATTATTAGGACATTCCGGTTCGCAAGCGCCACAATTGATACATTCGTCTGTTATCTTAATTGCCATAGAATTTTTAGTTTATATCCTTACAAAGTTACAATTTCGCACCAAATTTAACAACCGTAAGCATTCAAAATCCATAGTATAGATTATTTTTAAGGGTGATGGCACATGAAATAACATTAGAGCGCAGGATAGACCTGCTCAGCAACCTGGGCGGGTATATAAGTATGAATGAAGCAATCTGGCAGGGTGTTAAAGAAAAGGCAATAAGGGCTAATGCATGGTTCACGGCAGAGCACATAGACCTGGCAGCAAAAAATATAGCCGGGCAGTTCCTGGAAAGGGAAAAACTGCAACAGTGGGTAGCCGCATATAAGTTGCCGGCTACGCAAAAAACAGTGGGTATAGTAATGGCAGGTAATATACCTCTGGTAGGTTTTCATGATCTCCTATGCGGGTTCGTAAGCGGCCACCATTTAAGATTAAAGCTGTCATCAAAAGATGAAGTACTAATTACCCACCTGCTCTCAAAACTTATAGAATGGGAACCGGCATTAAACCAGCAAATAAAAATAGCCGAACGCCTCAATAACTGCGATGCCTACATAGCCACGGGCAGCAATAATACCGCCCGTTATTTTGAACAATACTTTGGCAAATATCCCCATATCATCCGCAAAAACAGGACATCGGTAGCTATATTAGATGGAACCGAAACAGATGAAGAACTGGCATTGCTGGCAGATGATGTATACCTCTATTATGGCCTTGGTTGCAGAAATGTGACACAGGTATGTGTGCCACGTGATTATTATTTTGAACAATTGTTACGGGCATTCACAAAACACAATTCTTACGCTGACCTTAATAAATATAAAAACAACTTCGACTACCACCTCGCCATTTACCTCCTGAACAGGATACCTTATATGAGCAATGAATCGATCCTGATGGTGGAGAACGAACTGCCCTTCTCGGCGGTTAGTGTGCTGCATTACCGGTTTTATAATAATAAGGAAGAGTTGGTTAAACAACTAACGACCAGCTCAGATATACAGGCTATTATTGGCAAAGGTTTTATTCCTTTTGGAGATTCTCAGAAACCGGCATTGAATGAGTATGCTGATGGTGTGGACACTATGGCGTTTTTGTGTGGACTGTAGACCAACAATAAATTAATAACTTTGCCACCGAAATGAAAATCTTCCTCGCACAACAAAACTATCACATAGGCAATTTTGAAGCCAATACAGCTAAAATACTGGCCGCTATTGAAAATGCGAAGAAACAAGATGGCGATCTTATTGTATTCTCAGAGTTGGCGATATGCGGTTATCCTCCCCGCGATTTCCTTGAATTCAATGACTTTATAGAACAAAGCCTAGTATCGCTGAATAAAATAAGGGATGCCGCAGATACCATAGGTGTTTTGGTTGGTTGCCCATCCCGTAATCCGAAGGCGGAAGGCAAGAACCTGTTCAATAGTGCCTTTTTGCTTTACGAACAGCATATAAAAGGCATAGTACATAAATCCCTGCTGCCTAACTACGATATTTTTGATGAGTACCGGTATTTTGAATCCGCTTACGAATGGAATGTGCTGGAATTCAAAGGCAAAAAACTGGCAGTGACCATATGCGAGGATATATGGAACCTCGGCAATGACCCGCTGTACAGGATATGCCCGATGGATGAGCTGATAAAGCAGCAGCCCGATATTATGATCAACCTGAGTGCTTCGCCGTTCGATTATGTGCATGCCGATGGACGTAAGGGCATAGTAAAACAAAATGTACTGAAGTATCAACTGCCCATGGTTTATTGCAATGCCGTGGGCTCTCAAACAGAAATTGTATTTGATGGCGGCTCATTAGTGATGAATGCCAATGGCGGCCTGGTTGATGAAATGCCTTATTTCAAAGAGTCGCTTACATCAGTGAACTGGAACGAGGATGGCGCATTTTTAGAAAAAGTTGTTCGCCCGGCAGATAATGTCCCTCTACTCGACGACCTGGTACCCGAGCAGTTTGAAGCCGGTAGAAATATTGAGATGATCTACGAGGCATTGTTACTTGGCATCAAGGATTATTTCAGTAAAATGGGCTTTAAAAAAGCCATTGTAGCTTCATCCGGCGGTATAGACAGCGCGGTAGTACTTACCCTGGCATGCCATGCATTGGGCGCTGAGAATGTAAGCGCATTATTGCTACCCTCGCAATTCTCTACCGGCCATTCTGTGAGCGATGCAGAACAACTCTCTAAAAACCTCAATAACCATTACGACATTATCCCCATAAAAGACGTTTTCGGATCATTTGAAACTGCCTTGAAACCCGTTTTCAAAGACCTGCCCTTCAATATAGCTGAAGAGAACCTGCAATCGCGCATACGCGGGGCAATGGTGATGGCGCTATCCAATAAGTTCGGCTACATACTGCTCAACACATCCAATAAAAGCGAACTGGCCACAGGATACGGCACCCTGTATGGTGATATGGCCGGCGGCCTTGGTGTACTTGGCGACCTGTACAAACAGCAAGTCTATGCCCTTGCCCGCTACATAAACCGCGATAGAGAGATCATACCCGATAGCATCATCAATAAAGCCCCAAGCGCAGAATTAAGGCACGACCAGAAGGACAGCGACAGCCTGCCAGAATATGATATACTTGACCCAATATTGTACCAATATATAGAACGCAGGCAAGGGCCCAAAGAAATAATAGCTATGGGCAGTAATGCTGCGCTAGTAGCCCGTATACTAAAACTGGTAAACACCAACGAATATAAGCGTAACCAATTCTGCCCTATCATCCGCGTATCGCCCAAAGCCTTCGGCATTGGTAGAAGAGTACCTATTGTGGGGAAATATTTGTCGTGAGTGATATATAAAATATTTATTTAAATTTGCATTGTGCAAATCACAACAAACAAGACTACATTATTAGAAAGGCTAAAACTTCATGGGCGGGAGATCAAGTCATATGGAGTGAGGTCTCTCGGCCTGTTTGGTTCGTTTGTTCGCAATACAGCGAATGAGTATAGTGACGTAGACCTGCTTGTTGATTTTGAGCCCGGAAAAAAACCTTTGACAACTTCATGGATCTGTCTTTTTTCCTGGAAAACTTATTAGGCAGAAAAGTAGAATTGGTAACGCCACAATCTTTAAGCAAATATATTGGCCCTCATATTTTAAAGGAAGTTGAAAATGTCAGTATCTGATCAGGAGTTAATAAGACATATTCTTGAGGAAACTTCTTTTATACTTGATACAATTAAAGATAAAAATCGGGATGAAGTCTTGCACAATGGGATAATATTCCGGGCAATCATCAGGAGCCTTGAAATTATTGGCAAAGCAACAAAAAAGTTGAACGAAGATTTTAAAACCCTGTATCCGCAAATTGAATGGAAAAAAATGGCTCGCACCCGCGATATTCTTATCCACGTGTATTTTGAAATTGACAGTGATATTATCTGGAATATTCTGACAGAAAAAATACCTCCTCTACATCAATTTCTCCTGCAAATCACCTAATCCATATTTCTCTTTCCTTCGTATATTTCGGTATGGCAATAGAATACTCGTTCGTGACAAAATGGAAAACACCGGCACCTATACACGAAGTGTGGGAAACTGTGCGCCTTTCACTCGACTGGCCACAATGGTGGAAAAGCTTCATCTCTGTAAAAGAATTGGAACCCGGCGATGAAATGGGTATTGGCAGCGTACGCCGCTACACACTGAAGAGTCCCACAAATTATAAGCTCACTTTCGACCTATTGCTTACCGATCGCGTGGAGCACAAATTATTGAAAGGAGTTGCCAGTGGCGAGCTTGCCGGTGAAGGCATATGGCACTTCCAGTTACTGGATAATATGACTTATGTGGAATGCCACTGGAATGTGAAAACAACGAAAGCATGGATGAACGCGCTGGCATTTATCCTTAAACCTGCTTTCCAGTACAACCACAGGCTCGTAATGAAGAACGGGGCAAAATACCTGGAAAAAAGATTAGGCACGCCGGTAACCGATATTAGTTAGCAGCTTTTTCTTTGCCAACAGGCCAAAATTTCTTCACCTGCTCAACGGCGACCTGCATATCCAGCTCACGCATGCACTTAAAATGCCCTTTGGGACAGCGGTTAAAGCCCAATTTACTGCACGGATGGCAACCTAAGCTTTTATTTTCCATAATGGCGGACTGGGCTGCTATCCTGTCTTTCAGGTTATTATACCCATAGTACGGAAACATCCCCATCTCAGGCGATGTATTACCCCAAAGGGAAATAACAGGCTTTTGAAATGCTGCTGCCACGTGCATAAGCCCGGTATCATTACTCACAACAACCTTCGCATACTTCACCAACTCCGCCGACTCATTCAGGCTGAATTTGCCACATGAGTTGTATATTTTGATCCTATCCATTTCCGCTATCAGGTTGCCCTCGTGCATATCGTCAGGCCCACCTAACAGCATGACCGGGTAAGGAACCAGCTCGCAGAATTTCTTCCATTGCTCAACCGGCAGTTTCTTAGTGTTGTAAGACCCTCCTATCACGCAGCCCACGAAACCACCCCAGTGGCTCATGGGTATATCTTTGGGGGTAAGCTTTTTATCCGTTGGCAGAAAATAATCCAGCCCTTTGCCATCATTATGTACTTCCAATGGCCTCACTGCCTCAAAATATCTTTCCACAATGCTCTTATCAGGCATCATGTTCATCTTCAGGTTCACAAGCAGCCATTTCTTAAAGTTCAACTTGGGGAAAGCGTGAGTACTTTTCACCTTCAGCGCCCGCTTCACCCGTAACGTCCGCACATTGTTGTGCAGGTCTATTACATGATCGTACTTTTCCTTTTTAAGCAGCTCAACTACTTCCTGCAGGTCATCCTGGAGGTAAAATAATTTATCTATATACGGGTTATTCACCAGTATTGGCCCAAATGCAACTTTAGTAAGGTAATGCACCTCAGCCTGCGGATGTTTTTGCTTGAGGCAACGGACTACGGGAGTGGTGAGCACAATATCGCCAATAGAGGAAAAACGTATCACCAGCACCTTCATACGGGTAGAAAAAGAATAGTATCTAAATGTATTTAATTAGGAGAATAGGAAAGCTCGCACCATGCTTTGTTGTCCATAACCCCCAGGTCCTCCTTTGCAGCATCACAGATGCCTATTATGCTGTTTGCATACAACTTTGTATCCGGTATAGGCCCCAGCACTTTTACATATATGGTTTTGCCATTGCTTGGGTTGAACACCTTAATAACTGCACCGCGCTGCGATGCATTATGGAATGCATAATAAATGTTGTTCCTGCCCGTTTTTTCAAAGAAAACCGCTGTTCCCCTCTCTGTAAGGATATTAGTGCCATTATTGGTTTGCAGGTTGTAGACAGAATCCAGGTTACCGGGTATTTTTGCCACCTTGCCGGTATCGGCGGCTGGCCTCTTTTTGTACATCGGGTATGCATTAAAAGTAGCCGGGTTTGCCGTATCGTAGCTCATCATTTTTATCCAGCCAAAGAACAGCACATCATCCTCTTTTAACGTATTACCCTTTAGGCTGTTCCACATCCTCATCTGCGATTTGGTAACACCGGCATAAGTGCTTAACAGCCCTATATCATCCCTGGGCACCACACGGTAATAAAGCTCCCGCAGGTCCTGGAAGGTTTGCTTATTGATATAAAAATTCTCTCTTGTGACCGGGATATAGACAAATGCCCCGGGCGTAAATTTCTTCAGGATATCAGCATCATTGGCATTTTCTATTGCCCCATCTGAGGTATAAAACCTAACCGAAAGCATATGCAGTGTTTCAGCAAACTTAATTTTATGTTTAACGTATAGCTGGCTGTTTTTATGAACGACAAAGATGCTGTCATCAGTTTGTGCCTTAGCATTGCTGCTTAGCAGGAACATCAATAATATTAAAAAATATTTTGACATAAATTGTGAATTAGTCCCGAAAAGTACAACAATTATACTCAATTGAGGCAACATTATTCAATATTAAATTAATATGTCGTATTTCCCGGAGTATAATTAACAAAAATAGAAGATGCTTATTGTTCTGTGATGTCCATCCTGATACGCCAATTCTTAGGCAAATAATTGTTGGCCCGGTTACCCAGCGATTTTATCCAACCTAATCCCAGCCTTTTGTATTTTATCATTAACCATCCTTTGGGTAATTCAGCAATTCCTATATCTTCCCGTTTCAGAAAACGCAGGGCCTGTTCCTTATTTACGTCAACGTTCGGAATACTGTCAGCAGCCTCAATACTTAACGCTACCTCGTGGGCAGGTATCCAATCCCTGCCTGCCGGGCTGCCTATATTCAACCCAACATTTCTCAGGTAAACTGCCTGCTTCAGTAAATGCCAATCTGGTTCGTGTATAGGCAAGAATGCACTGCAAGTATCCTTACTAACCTGAGCAAATGTAAACTCAATCTCCCGCAGCAGATAACCTGCTTGCGAGTATATCTTTTTATCATGTACACTCTTGAAGCGGGGATATTGCAATGCCTTTACTTCCTCCCGCTTTTGCACAGCAGCAATAAAAAAGCCCTCACCCTTCAGCTTATCGGGGAAGAACCGATAACCCGCCAATCCCTTTTCAGAAGACCGTACAATGCCCCAATCCTCATCAACATCAGCATTAACAGGCGCTACATCATACGTTGCTGCCAGCCAATCCAGAATCTGCTCATCCTCTTCCGGCGAATAGGAACACGTTGCATAAATTAGCACACCGTCCTCCTTCAGCGCAGGCCATACATCGGCCAGGATACGCTGCTGGCGCTCACTGCAAAGTTGCACATTAGCTTCGCTCCATTCATCCAGGGCCTTGGCGTCCTTCCGCCACAACCCCGATCCGCTGCATGGCGCATCTACCACAATAACATCAAAATATCCACTCAGCTTACCAAAGTCCCTGGGATCATTACTGGTTACCCACGCATTCATATGCCCCCAACGGGTCATATTCTCTTCCAGTATTGTTGCACGGGAGCGTATCACATCATTAGATATAAGCAGGCTTTCTTTGTCAAGTAGCGATGCAATCAATGTACTTTTCCCTCCGGGTGCAGCGCAAAGGTCAAGCACACGCAAACCACTCCTCCCATCAATAATACCTTTAAGCAAATGGTGCAGGAACATGGAGGATGCTTCCTGTACATAATATGCCCCTGCATGATACGCTGGGTCTAGGGTAAATATTGGCCGCTCTGTTAAGTACACTCCATTGCAGCACCAGGGCACACGCTCATTTTCGGCAAACAAACCAATATCTTTTGCAGGATTTGTCCTCACGGAAGTCAGAGGAGTTTGCTGATGCGCAGCAATAAATGCAGGCTCATCAAACCCTTTAACGCTTCGTAATTCCTGTAAGAGAGATACCGGCAGGTCCATTGAGCAACAGTTAGCGCCTAAAGTTAACCAATACTTACAAACCTCCTTATTACTATATTTACCATTGATCAAATAGTACATGAAAGAAAAGATACCCCTGATACTTATCTTGCTCATTAGCCTGGCATTTGCAAAGTTGCATATCAACAAACGATCAGGAAGCAAAGATGAGTGTTTTACTATATGTGGAGATGCACGGGGATATTATGCATGGCTGCCTGCAATATTCATATACCAGGACCTCAACTTTCGTTTCTTCGACGAGGTGGAAATGAAAGACACGTCATGTGGCGGCATAGAAGACATTCCTATACAGGACTACCGATATACTTTTAATGGCAAAGCCTGTGACAAGTACTATCCCGGCGCCGCATTTATGATGCTACCTTTCTTCGCGATAGCTCATTTCTATACGGGCAATTTTACTGCTTACCCAGCTAATGGTTATTCAATGTCATATTTCAGCATCATGGCAATGGGGGCTGTATTTTACTACTTGGTTGGCATGCTGTTTTTTCTGTGGATACTTAACTTGTTTAAATTAAACACACAGCAGAAATTCCTTACTATACTCTTTGTCACATTCGGCTCTAACATGATCTATTATGTGGTGGATGCGCCACTTTACTCCCATGTGTATTCATTTTGCCTTATAGCTGCATTCACCTATTATGCGCTACGCCTGGGCAAGGACTTTTCAGCTACGAACCTGGCAACTGTTTCCTTCCTGGTTGGGTTTATATTTATTACTAGGCCTGTGAATGTATCTGTTGTACTCCTGCTTCCGTTCATTCTCTATGGCAGGCTGCAATGGATATGGAAAGAGTTGACCGGTAAACCCTTGCTGCTATTCTGCATCATTCCCGGCCTGGTAATGCCTGCCATCCTATTCACACTATATAAAATATCCACGGGGCAGTTTTTCATTTACTCATATAATCAGGAAGGGTTTAACTTCTTGCGTCCCCATTTCATTGACTTTATCTTCCATTACGACAATGGCATTATCCCTTATACGCCTCTCCTTCTTGCGCCTTTAATTCTGTTGTTTGCGTGGTATAAGCCTGAGAACAGGAATATCATTCCAGGCATAATAGTTACAATGCTCCTAACCATCTACATACACAGCTCCTGGTGGTGCTGGAATTACAGTTTTTCTTTCGGGCCACGCACTATGCTTGATTTCCTGCCATTGCTTGGTATACCTTTCGGGTTATCATTGAAGCAAAGCAACACTAAACGTTATTTCTATATCCTCCCTATTTACCTCCTCTGTTGTGTATTGACTATGATCCTATACCACCAAAAAAGCGCGAATCATTTTATGGGAGAATACCCCATAAGAGATTACTGGCGGGCCATAGGCAATGCGTTGGGCTTTAGCTAGAACTATATCTGGAAATCAATGCCTGTATAATTGTGCGGGGTAATAGCTTTCAACTCTTTCTTCACCTTGGCATTCACTTTAAGCGTATCAATGAATTCATGTATATCCTGCTTGGTGATATTCGCTTTGCCACGTGTAAGCGCTTTTAATGCCTCATATGGCTGTGGATAATTTTCCCGCCTCAATACTGTTTGTATAGCCTCGGCCACTACTGCCCAATTGCGCTCCAGGTCATCGTCCATGCGCTGCTTGTTCAGCAATAGCTTACCCATGCCCTTTTCGATAGACCGCAATGCGAGGAAACTATGGCTCAATGGCACGCCAATATTTCTCAGTACTGTGCTATCAGTAAGGTCGCGTTGCAGGCGGCTTACTGGCAGTTTTGCACTCAGGTGCTCATATAGCGCATTCGCAATTCCCAGGTTGCCCTCCGCGTTTTCAAAATCTATGGGGTTCACTTTATGCGGCATGGCACTGCTGCCTACTTCACCCGCCTTTACCTTCTGCTTAAAGTATTCCATAGATATATATTGCCACACATCCCTGCACAGGTCTATGAGTATAGTATTGATGCGCTTCAGCGAATCGAACTGTGCTGCAAGGTTATCATAATGTTCTATCTGGGTCGTGTACTGCATACGTTCCAGTCCCAGTTTTTTATTCACAAAGTCATTGCCGAACTTCTCCCAATCTATGTTCTTAAAAGCAACATGATGCGCATTAAAATTGCCTGTAGCACCGCCGAACTTGGCGGCAAATGGTATGTTGAGCAATTGGTCTATCTGCCCTTCGATCCGCTCCACAAATACCATGAACTCTTTACCTAATGTGGTAGGCGATGCCGGCTGCCCATGTGTGCGCGCCAGCATAGGTATGCTTTTCCATTCTATGGCCAGGTGGTACAGCTGTAAATGAGTATTCAGTAATAACGGAAGATACTGTTCTTCCAGCGCCTCCTTCCACAATAATGGCACTGCAGTATTATTAATATCCTGTGATGTGAGCCCGAAATGTATCCATTCCACACTATCCCCGCCACCAAGAGCCTCTAGTTTTTCCTTTAGGAAGTACTCTACTGCTTTTACATCATGGTTGGTCGTCTTCTCAATGCCTTTTATTTTTACTGCATCCTCCTCGGTAAATTGCTCGTAAATAGCCCTGAGTTTGGCCGGTTTCAGCTTAGCGGGCAGTGATATTACTTTTTTCTCTGCCAGGAACAGGAAATACTCCACTTCTACCCTCACCCGGTATTTTATCAATCCGTATTCCGAGAAATAAGGCGCCAGTGAGGCCAATTGCGAACGGTAACGCCCGTCTACCGGGCTGATGGCGGTTAAAGCATTGATATCCATGCGGCAAAGATATAACAAACCTAATAGCCCGGAAATGCCAAACCTCACCTACTCTTCAAGCGCGGCATCTATTTTTTTAAGTTGTTGTTGCAACCCACCTTTTACTTCAGCCAGGGCCTCCCTTTCAGTGTCTTCTGTTCCAAAGCCCAGTTTATTCCTCAGCCGGTTCAGCTTCCGCCTTGTTTCAGCACCTTTTACGGGAGCGTATAGTATTCCTGCAATAGCGCCAAGCACAAAACCGGCTGCAACTGTGTACAGTATTTTTCTTGCTGTAGTCATAGATAACGTTTAAAAAACCTGCTCCAGCTTTTGATTGATCCTGCTGATCTGCCTTTGCAATACATCTTTCACTTCCTCCAGCGACTCCCTGCCATCATCTATGCCGTCCTTTACCGAACCTATAAGTTTTTTCCCACGCCTCGCTATCTTCCTTCTTGTTTCAACGCCCTCATCGGGAGCATACAATATACCTAACGCTGCGCCAACAGCTAAACTGGCACCTACTGCCAACAATACTTTTGATAAGCCGGTCATACGATATCGTTTTGATTACACACATAAAAATAATGCCCGCAAGCAGCCGCTGCTGGTACGGCTTTTATTTCCTGCACGTTAGTTAATAGCTTAATTATAGTACTATGAAAATGAGATTATCAAGCCAGTTTGCTTTTTTCGTCTGTTTAGTTATCTCTGTTTTATTTGCCTCCTGTTTTTATAAAAACCCGGTGACGGGCCGCAGGTCGCTCGCGTTGGTTGACGATGCCAGTGTGCTAAGTGTTGCCAACCAGCAATACACTACATTCCTCTCCACCAACCCTCCGGTACAGAATGCCAATGCGGAAATGGTGAAAAGAGTAGGCAGCCGCATGTCAACGGCTGTTGCGCAATACCTGGGCAGTATCGGCCAGGCTAGTCTTATTAAAGATTACCGGTGGGAATATAACCTGGTAAACAATGCAGAAGTTAATGCGTGGTGCATGCCCGGTGGCAAAGTGGTGGTTTATAGCGGCATACTGCCGCTTACACAGGATGAAACGGGGCTGGCGGTAGTGATGGGGCATGAAATAGCACATGCGGTAGCTAAGCATGGCAACGAACGTATGAGCGACCAACTGGTGGCACAATATGGCGGTGTGGCATTGTCACAACTACTCTCGGGTAAACCCGCAGAAACACAAAAGCTGTTCAATACCGCATATGGTGTAGGCAGCACATTAGGTGTGCTTGCATATTCCCGCAAACATGAAAGCGAGGCCGATGAAATGGGGCTTTACTTTATGGCAATGGCCGGCTATGATCCTAATGCCGCCATAGGCTTCTGGCAAAGAATGGCAGCTAAAAGTGGTGGCAAACCACCGGAGTTCCTCAGCACTCACCCAAGCGACCAAACGAGAATAAATGATATTAAAAAGCTATTGCCGAAGGCAATGACATATTATAAGAAATAAAGCTTTTGTTATTAAAAAAGCGGGAGCCAATCGGTTCCCGCTCGCAAATAATGTCATAAGGCTTTAATCATGTACATACGGCATTTCTACCATTATCATATCCTGTTTTACCTCTACACTGCCTACGGCATTGGCAACTATACGGGCATTTGGCCCTAACTGTTGCAGTATCTGCGCATTGAAAACCTCCGGGTGATTCCCAAATGTAAAATCATGGGCAAATGTATAATGGGTAACATTGTTCGGGAAAAGACGGTTCTGCTCCGGCTGCCTGTTTTTCATCGCATCGTGGCTAAAGAACATCCTGATCTTTAAATGATCGGATACCGGCATAAAGGTAACGGGTATTGCCATGCTGCTGGTTGTAGATCCGTTTGGTGGTACCGGTTCTATCGACTGTATCCCTCCTAAATTCTCAGGCTCAGTTGCCGCCGCCCCTGGAGGCGTTGCTGCAACAGTGGTTGTAAATATCACGATGCCGCTGGTATAAGCAGGCGGGTTTGGTGTAAGCGTAATAGCATTCACCACTATTGTAGTGCCATCTTCTTCATGCCGTGTTACATGGCTTTCACTTGTGGGCAATATCACTGTGTTTGCAGGCAACCCCAATATGGTCAATATATCCGCAGTGGGTGTAAATGCGGTGGGGAATATATACGTTTCTCCGTCAAAGGCAGCCTTTTGGTCCTCGTTCACCTTACTCTGGTATTGATTTAAGTTAAAACTCATGATCAACTTACCGGGTTGCTCCTGCGATACCGAAAACGATACATTTACCGCTGAAGAATCCCCGGTGCCATCAGCTACTGCGCACTTACACATACCTGCCCCCATACATGTTCCAGGATTGCCAAAAATTACGGTAGTAGGTACAGTAACAGCAGGAGTATCATCAGGATGTAATATATACCAGCAGATGCCTATGATGATCAATACGATAACGGTTATGCCAATTACAATTTCGTGTTTCTTTGCCATAATCTATAGTTATTAAACAATAAAACAAATTAGCCAATATTTTTTGCTTTTGAACTTTATTTTCAATACATTAGCTTTCCACAAGATATAAAAATAGTAATCATTTTCAAAATATCACTTTATTAACTAATGAATAACACCTACATTGCTGTTATGTACCGCAGTGCCGTCTTTTGCTTTATAGTTTTTGTTTTGTTCCCATTTTCATCTCTTTCTATTCCTTTTAAGGGAATCGATTCTCTAAAAGAAGCTATAAATAA
The DNA here is from genome assembly GCA_021155965.1 of Flavipsychrobacter sp. GTDB lineage: Bacteria > Bacteroidota > Bacteroidia > Chitinophagales > Chitinophagaceae > Nemorincola. The sequence continues at coordinate 21,813 of JAJNBJ010000023.1, read as the reverse complement.
GGTTAACTCCGACAGTGATAAAATAAAAATACTCGTTTTGCTGTCTGAAACTATAGCCTGTAGCGATACCGGCAAAGTAAGATATGCGAATGATGCTTTGCAACTTGCGCAAAAAACGAAATGGAGTCACGGAATAATAATTGCCAACATACAATTGGGAATTATACACCAAAACTGCATAAGGAATAATTCAAGAGCCATCGCATATTTTCAGAAAGCTGCAACATATTCTGGTATAACTAATGATATATCAAATAAAGCAATAGCGCTTAATGGCATTGCAATTGCATATTTGAATTTGTCCCAGTATAGTAAAGCATTAAATTATTTCAAACAAGTATTTGCTTTAAAATCAAGTACTGAAATGGAATTAGGTACATTAGGAAATATGGGTGTCATATATACGAATATAGGTGATTATCCTAAAGCTCTCGCGTGTTATGACAGTTCTTTAAGGTTGCTAAATGAATTGAAAAAAAAAGCAAGTGATAAAGGGGAAATATACACCTTGCAAATGGCTGGCCTGCTCATTGCGATAGGGGATATTCACGTAGCGATGACACAATACGATAAAGCATTGGATAATTACAATGCCGCCTTGAAATTGACCGAGCAAGTTGAAAATAAAGTATTTAAAATTGATGCCTTGATGGCAATAGGAAAAACTTACTACGTCAAAAAAGACAATGCAAAAGCCATTGAGTTCTATACACAAGCTCTGGAAAACTGTAAAAAATTCAATGATCAGCAAAATGAGCCGGCTATATTGAACCAGTTAAGTAATATCTATCGCGAACAAAGCGACTTGAAGAAAGCCCTTGAATATGCCCTTGCATCGCAAAATATTGCCGAAGAAAAAAACTACCTCAACCAGTTACCTGTTACCTATACCACTCTAGGCAAAATATTTGCAGCCAAAAAGAATTATAAAGTAGCTATCCAATATCTTCAAAAAGCTATTACCATCTGTACCAAGAACTGTGCAATTGTGAATGAGCGCGATGCATGGGAAGCACTGAGCAATATTTATACAGAAATGAGGCAGCCCGCTCGGGCCCTTGATGCTTTTAAACGGTTCATAGTGCTTAGGGACAGCATTTATAATACTGAAAAAGCAAAAGAACTGACACGAATAGGCCTGCAATACCAGTTCGACCAGGAAAAACAGGCACAGACCGCCCAGCACGACCTGGATATGCAGCGCCAGCGTATATTCACCTACAGCGGCTTTGGCGGGCTGCTGGCTGTGCTACTGCTCTCTTTCTTCATTTACCGCAGCTACAACCACCAGAAAAAAGCGAATGTTGCCATCAGCCGTGCCAATGAGGCAATGAGCGAGGAAAAGCAGAAAGCCGACGGCCTGCTGCGCAATATACTGCCTGAGGATGTGGCCAAAGAACTGAAAACACATGGCAATGTACATGCGCGAAGGTTTGATAATGTTACTGTGATCTTTACTGACTTTGTGAACTTTACGGAGGCTGGCGTGCGTTTTTCCCCCGAAGAACTGGTGGCAGAGCTGCATACCTGCTTCATGGCGTTCGACAGGATAATGGGCAGGTACAATATAGAAAAAATAAAGACCGTAGGCGATGCCTACCTTGCCGTTTCCGGGCTGCCCTATGCTAATCCAAATCATGCAAAGGATATTATAAAAGCCGCCATTGAGTGCCGCGACTTTATGGTGGCACGCAGAAAAAAAATGGGCGACCTCACGTTTGCTATGCGGGTAGGCATTAATTCAGGCACTGTTGTGGCCGGCATTGTTGGTTCCCGAAAATTTGCGTACGATATATGGGGGGATACCGTGAATACCGCCGCCCGTATGGAGCAATACAGCGATCCGGACAAGATAAACATTTCGCAGGAAACTTATGAACTGGTAAAAAATGATTTTGCCTGCACCGACCGGGGCGAGATAGACGCCAAGCACAAAGGCAAAATGAGGATGTATTTTGTGGAGCACAAGCATGCGTAAACGGCTCTTTTTACCACTAAAATGTAATAAGTACCCCTATTGCATACCATATTTATTATCTACTTTTATTCCTGTGCCTAAAGCATAAAAAATGAAACAGCTATTAATACTTCTGTGCATATCAACTTTCCTGCTTACATCCTGCGGCAATTACGGCAAAAAAGTAACCATCAATGATAATACCGAGGTGTACCTGAAAGGAGATAACGTAACCGAAGCAGACGCAAAAAAATTGGGCGACTTCTGGGTAAGCACTTTCAAGGATGCTACACAAAAAAAATCGCTGCAACTGGCAAAAGATGGCGAACGGTATGTGGTAAGAATGCTGGTGCATGAAGAAAAAGTAAAGAACGATAAATCGTTCGATATAGCCTTTATGGCCGTACAGGCGCTGCTGGAAGTACAGGCTTTTCCGGGCAGTAAAGTATCTTTGATCCTTGCTGACAATAATTTTGAGAAGGATATTAAGACTTATGATGGTTCTTCGTCCGAAGCAAAAACAGACTCTCTAGCGAATTAACTTCGAATACTCCTTGAACACATTTGAATCAACATACGAGCGGGAACTGAGGAATGGCATCAATATCTACGAGCCATACATTATTGTTGAAGAGAGCAACGACCGTGTGCTGCTGACCGTATCCCGCGCAAGAAAGTTTTTGTTCGTTTTTGCTTTCAGGTTCATACCGCTTTTTCTTTTGTGTATGATACCGGTGCTCTTCTATTTTTATGACGGGGGCATCCCCATATCTTTTATTATAGCAGTGGCTGTGTGCGCCCTTATCACCGCATTGCTATTGTTTTTCAAGAAGGTTATTCACCAGGTAATGGTCATAGATACAGTTGTGGAAACAGTTTTTGTAAAAGGGTTTAAAAAAGGCACACAACAGCTTTTGCTGCAGGATGCCAGCCACATATACCTGCAGGTAGTATATGGCAAAGGTGGCGGTGCGATTTATAGCCTATGTATGAAAGACGGGAACCAGCACGAATTTCTGGTTGTCCCCTACCTGAACATGAAAAAAGCAAGAATACAGATGCTCAGCGTAAGGCTGAAAGAAATAACAGGGCTGCCTATGCAGGGAAATTTTCTTGCAGACGACTATATGAATGTAGAAAAGTCGTAATTTCACTCTACTCAAGCACCATGATACTACTACCAATAAAACAGAAATTGGAGGACAATCCCCAATTCACGTCGCACCCCGACTGCCAGGAAAGTATTTATAAGTCTGTGGAGTTTTACGAAAACATTGGGTACCATATACCATGGATAGGTTATTATGCCAGTAGTAATGATCAACTGGTTGGCACCGCGGGTTTTAAAGGCAAACCCGTAAACGGCAGGGTTGAAATTGCTTACGGCACTTTTCCTGCACACAGGCATAAGGGCATAGGCGCCGAAATATGCCGGCAACTGGTGATGCTGGCCCGCGCAACAAATCCCTCAATAACAATTTTTGCACGAACATTGCCGGAAGAAAATCATTCAACCAGTATTCTTAAAAAGAATGGCTTCCTCTATAAAGGAGTTGTGTATGATCCCGAAGACGGGGAAGTTTGGGAATGGGAGTATGTTCCCCTGTTCAGCGAACAATAGGAACTAAAAATACCTCACCCACAGTCGGCGGCCGCCAAAATTATTACCCTTTTTGTAATGCTTCTTGGGGTGCGTATCCGTGCTCCAGTTTTTATGCAATGGCCTGCGCCACAGGCATGAAGAGAACAGTGCAGCAATAAAAACAAGCAGTAATACTTTTCCGGCTGTGTTCATGTGTATTCTTTCAGCAAAGTAAATAAAATAAATGTAATGTTGTATGCCCCGGCACCATGCAATTATTTTTGCTGCGTCGCAAGTTTCGGCCCATCCCCCTGCGGTTCTTTTGGGGCCTCCTGTGGTTCGGGCGCCTTTTCAGGCTCTGGCGCTTGTGGTGGCTCCGGGGGCGCATCCTGTGTTTCCTTAGGTTCTTTGGTATCGCTTTGTTGCTCCTTCTGCGCTGCTTTATCCTTTTCTTTTTGCTTCTCCTTCTTGGTTTTCTTTAGGGGTTTATAAGGGTCAAGGTGGTGCTTGGCGATCCTTTTCTGCTCCCTTTTGGGCCTGTTTTTGAACTCGGTATGGCCTGTATTATATTTTTGCAGGCGGTCGTGCTTTTTATGCAGGAACCTGTATAGCCAGCTTTTCTTATGTTTCTTTTTGCTGCCTTTTGCAGAAGTCTCCTTCTTGTTCTTTTCTTTCGCGGTTGAAGCCGATGGAGCCCCGGCTACCAGCAGGCAAAAGGCAATAATTATAGCGATGATCCTCTGCATAGTAAGTTTCTGCGGACAAAAATAACATAAAAACATTAAGTAACGTATTACCCCAATTGCCTATTTTAGCTGCAAATTCAGGTTTTATGCAAAAAATGGCAGGTATCCTTGTGGTGGTTATGTTGTTGTGCCCGATATTCAGCTTTGGGCAAAAGGTAGAGGAAGGCACAATAAAAATAGGCAAAAGTGAGGCGTCGGGGTTCATAGCCACAAGCAAGTACGACAAAGGACAGATAGAAGAAGCGCTGGCAGCCGAATTTACCAAAGCCGGCCTGAAGAAACCCGGCAAAAAGAAAAAGTTCATCACCTATAAAGAAGTGGAATGGCCTGCCATAAGCCCCGCCAAAATAGATGTGTACTATAAAGTGGGCACTAAAAAACGCCGCACAAAGGTGTATTTCATTGTATCAAAAGGATATAACAACTATGTAACCTCAGCTAATGACGCTATAATAGCCACAAACATCACCACCTTCCTGGGACAGATAGATGCCACCGCTGCCCTCAACGAAGAAATAAAGCGCAAAGAACAGGAAGTGAACGAGATGAATGCAAAGCTGGAAAAAGAAAAGGCCGCTCTGCAAAAAGCCGAAGACGAGAAACGCAAAAAAGAGCAGGAAATAGAGGATATGAAAAAGGGGAAATAAGAAGTGCTGAAATCCCAAACCCCAGCACTACTGCACCTCCTGCCCTATTGTCTCCAACAGGTCCATATCGGGTTTTTGGTTCAGTTTGTATTTCACGTAGAAATAAGAAGCGACTGCACAACCAATAGCTACCAGGTAAGTAACCAGCATGTTCTCTGTAAGCAGGTAAGTTAGAAATGCAGCAGCAAACTCAGAACCAAACCATGCGCCTACAACTATCAGTCGCCATCTGTAAGGCTTCTCTCCTTTCTTTGCGGCCATACGCTCAATTGGCCTAACCAATGCAAGCAATACAAGTATCTCTAACATAGTGCGTAATTTTCATGCAATTTCCGGAGATTTGAGAATGGATGCAATACCATTTAGGTGGTATTCCGTGATCCTGCACACTTAATCCACATCCCCAAAACTTCTTTTCTCACTCTCCCATTTCCTCGCTATTTTTGGCAATAGTCTTTTCGCAAAGAATAAGCCTCCCGGACTTACGACTTACGACTTACGACTTACGACTTACGACTAGCCGATGAGCGATTACATAGTTTCAGCACGTAAATACCGGCCGCAAACGTTCGATACGGTTGTGGGGCAGGAGCATATTACCACCACCCTTAAGAATGCCATAAAGAACCAGCACCTGGCACATGCCTACCTGTTTTGTGGCCCAAGAGGTGTGGGTAAGACCACCTGTGCACGCATATTGGCCAAAACTATCAATTGCGAATCGCCAACGGCTGATATGGAGGCATGCGGTATGTGCAATACCTGTGTAAGTTTCAAGAACAATACCTCCTTCAATGTTTTTGAGCTGGATGCTGCCAGCAATAACTCGGTAGATGACATAAGAGAGTTGACCAACCAAGTTCGCTTCCAACCGCAGCAGGGTAAATACAAGGTGTACATCATTGATGAGGTACACATGCTCAGCGCGGCGGCATTCAATGCCTTCCTCAAGACATTGGAGGAGCCACCACCCTATGCCATCTTCATCCTGGCTACCACCGAGAAACATAAGATACTCCCAACCATCCTCAGCCGTTGCCAGATATTCGATTTTAAAAGAATAACCACCCACGATATAGTTGCCCACCTGCAAAGCATAGCCACCAAAGAAAGTATGGTGGCGCAGGAGGCCGCATTGCACATCATATCGCAAAAAAGCGAGGGGTGTATGCGCGATGCCCTCTCCATGCTCGACAGGATAGCCAGCTTCACCAATGGTATGCTCACCTATACCAATACCATGGAGCACCTGAACCTGCTGGATGCCGATTTCTATTTCAAGCTGACGGATGGCATGCTGTCGCAGGATGTGGCAGGCACCCTCCTGCAATTAGATAAGGCATTGGAAAAAGGTTTTGAGGGCGATGTGATCATCAGCGGCCTGGCAGAACATTTCCGCAACCTGCTGCTGTGCAAAGATGCCCGTATGGCAAAATTGCTTGATCTACCAAACGATTTCCGCCCGGTATATAACGAGAAAGCCAACCAGGCGCCACCCTCATTTATCCTCTCGGCCCTCAACGTTATTAACGACAGCGAACTGAATTATAAGACCGCTACCAACAAACGCCTGCATGTGGAAATGTGCCTCATCAGGCTGTGTTTTTTATTACAGAGCCTTAAGCCATCTGCCACCTTTAATAGCGATGTCATCCTGAGCCTGTCGAAGGATGAAGATGTAAAAAAAAACACCCATAGCGTAGAAAGTCCTGTACCTGCCCCAAAAGAGCAACCAAAAACAACTTCAGCTAAAGAAAATAAAATAATTGAAAATCAAATAGTTGAAGAAAAATCAACCGTAGTTATTGAGCAGACTATACCACCTGCTCCAAAGACGCAGGAACCCATAATTACTGCCCTCTCCCCGGCTCCATCAACAACACTCCAGCCCAAAGGAAGACGCCTGAGCAAAGACATGCTTTCGGACATGGACGAACGAATGAACCGCGAAGCAGGCAAAGAAACAGAGCAAAAAGAACTGACCGAAGAACTGGCAAACCAGCTTTTTGAGCAGTATAAACAACAACTCAAGGCAGCAGATAAAAACGTAATATATGCGCAATTTTGCATGATGCGCATAGAAGTGCTGCCACCTGATGAAGTAAAGCTCATCTCCCCAACCGAACTGACCGACACCTATGCCCGGGAACAGCGGAACCAGCTTTTAGATTTTTACCGCGCCGAAACAAAAATAAATGTGCGCGTTACCACCGATATACAGGAAGACGAAGCCACCAAAAATGCGCCCAAAACTGTAGTACTGAGCAAAAGCGAGGTTTTTGATGTAATGGTACAGAAAAACCCCTCCCTCGGCAAGCTTAAGGATGGATTGGGTATGTCAATCGAATATTAGTTGATTAGTCAACCTATCAACATACCACACATCAACCGAATTAATTACTTTTGCCCTCTCAAATACAAATATTATGGCTGAAGCGATACGTATGCCCCTTTTAAGTGATACCATGAAAGAAGGGGTTATTGCGGAATGGCACAAAAAGGTTGGAGATACTGTAAAATCGGATGATGTGATAGCCGAAGTGGAGACTGACAAGGCCACCATGGAAGTGATGCCTTATGTGGATGGTACTCTTCTTTACATAGGGGTAGAAAAAGGCAAGGGAGTACCTGTGAATGGTATAATGGCCATAATAGGCAAACCTGGAGAAGATTTCCAGGGCATACTGGATGCTGAGAAAGGTGGAGCAAAAGCTGATGCCCCAAAAGAAGAGGCTCCAAAGCAAGAACAGCCAAAAGAAGAAGCCCCAAAACAGGAAGCTCCAAAACAAGCTGCTCCGGCACAGCCACAGCAGGCGGCCCCAGCACAACCAGCAGCACAAACAGACGACAGGTTAAAAGCCTCTCCCCTTGCCAAAAAAGTAGCACAGGAAAAAGGCATAGATATACAGGCAGTAAAAGGCAGCGGCGATGGTGGCCGCATAATCAAACGCGACGTGGAGTCTTACACCCCATCTGCCGCACCACAACCGCAAAAAGCAACCATGCAAATGGTGCAAGCTATGCCTGCCGGACAGGAAGGGCATACAGACACTCCTATCTCGCAAATGCGCCGCATAATAGCGCAAAGGCTTGGCGAAAGCAAGTTCAGCGCACCGCACTTCTACTTGCGCATGACCATGGCCATGGACAAAGCAATAGAAGCACGCAAAGCGATCAACGAAGTATCTCCTGTAAAAGTTTCCTTCAACGACCTGGTGATAAAAGCATGTGCTATGGCGCTGCGCCAGCATCCGGCTGTGAACAGCTCGTGGATGGGCGACTTCATTCGCCAGAACCACCATATACATATTGGCACTGCCGTAGCAGTTGATGAAGGCCTGATAGTACCGGTAATAAAATTCGCTGACCAGAAATCACTCTCTCAAATAGCACAAGAGGCAGGCTCACTGATTGATAAAGCCCGCACTAAGAAGATACAGCCGCAGGAGTTCACAGGTAATACATTCACGATCTCTAACCTGGGCATGATGGATATAGATGAGTTCACCGCTATCATCAACCCACCCGATAGCTGCATACTGGCTGTAGGTAAGATCACCCCTACCCCTGTTGTGGAGAACGGACAGGTAGTAGTGCGCAACCTGATGAAGGTAACGCTCAGCTGCGACCACCGCTCTGTAGACGGTTCAGTAGGCGCAAAATTCCTGCAAACGCTGAAGACGTTTATAGAGAACCCCGTGACGATGATGGTGTAAGAAGGCAAAAAAGATAACAATAGCCGGGGCTTATATAGTTCCGGCTATTTCGTTTTTAGGGCGTTCAGGTACAACCCTCATAAAGAAGTAGATTACGAAACTAATTGTGCCAATAAAGATGAACAGCAATATCCATAATATCTTTTCTCCATCGCCTTTTACATGCTTTACCGCATGCAGTATATAATAGATCACCAGCACCAGCCATGTAACCACGGACAAGACGCAAAGCGTCAGGAATTTTGCATTGAATATCGTCGAGAAATAAAATTGCATGATATCCCCGGGATTCTCCTCCGCCTGTGGAATATAACGCATCAGGTCTGCCAGGGCGGATATATAGTACCATATGAACCAAACCCCGAACACCAACGGCAAAAAAGTACAGATACCCAGAAATATTTTTCCACCTGAAGACATTGAGATCGTTTTCATTAAAGGTATAAAAGAAGTATAAAAAAAGAAAGCTGCCCAAGGGCAGCTTTCAAATAAGTACTATATTCAGATACTACATAAAATCAACTGATACTACCACTTTCTCGCAAACAAAGTTCTTACCAACCAGGCATTCCACATTGGCCTGCTCTGCCAGTTTCTTAAAATCTTCTGCCGACATACCCGCTACTTTGCCTTTTACATGCAATTCACTTTTAGTGATAGTGCCATTCTCAAGGGAGATATCGCACCTTGTTTCCAGGTGCTCAGGAGTATGGCCCGCACCTGTAACCAGGAAAGAGAGCTTCATAGTATAGCAGCCTGCATGTGCTGCGGCCAGCAGTTCTTCCGGGTTGGTGCCTATACCATCTTCAAAGCGGCTTTTCCACGAGTATTGTGTCTTGTTCAATACGGTACTTTGTGTGCTAAGGTTACCACTGCCTTCTTTACCTGTACCATTCCATATAGCTGTTGAGTGACGTTTCATATTTTGTTTTTTTTAGAACGGCAAAGATAGCAGTATGTTCTTAATTCCAAATAACAAATTCCAATATCCAATGCTGATCGCTTCTTTAACGAAGCAGGTCTTTCAACGCATCCTGCAGCTTACTGTGCTTAAAGATATACCCTTCCTGCAGCAACCGGGATGGTAACACCCACCTGCTTTTTAGCAAAAGCTCTGTTTCTGTACCATGTATGAAAGCCGCTATTTCCAGCAGCCATTTAGGAGCAGGTATGCCTACCGGCATTTTGTATATGTCCCGCAGCATACCCATGAATTGCTGGTTGGGCACCGGTCCGGGGGCAGCGGCATTATAAACGCCGGATGCCTCTTTATTTTCATACAGCCACTCCACTATTTCGCACAGGTCATCAATATGCACCCAACTGAACATCTGCCGCCCATTACCATGCTTGCCGCCTACACCTAGTCTCGCCAGCCACGAATACGGCACCAGCACGCCACCCTCGCCCAGCACTATCGCCATCCGCAACACCACTTTTCTGGTAGCGGGTACTTCTATAGCATTGAATGCAGCTTCCCATGCCTTGCAAACCTGCACCGAGAAATCGCTTTCCATCTCTCCGGTAAATTCATCCTGAGGCCTGTCATCTGCATGGCGGTATATAGTAGTCGATGCACCATTTATCCATAGTGCCGGTGGTTGTTTCAGCCTTTTCACCGCCTCACCCAGCACCCGTGTGGCATCCACCCTGCTGCTCATTATTTCCTGTTTGTTCTTTTCATTGTATCTGCAGTTCACGGTCTTTCCTGCCAGGTTCAGCAACAGGTCGCAACCTTCAAGCCCCCTGGTCCAGTCGCCAAGTGTCTTTGCATCCCAGGGCAACATTTGCACGTCCGCGACCCGTTCCTTCATTCCGTAAGTATTATCTGCAGATCCCTGCACATTGCGGGTCAGTACGGTCACCTTATTATCTTTAGTCCACCGCTCTGCCAGTTGCATACCTATGAACCCGCTCCCTCCCGCTATTACTATGTGCTTATTTCTCATCGCTTTCAAATTTATAAGGGGGCGGGTCTCCCCACCCCTAAGTTAGTTAAGAATTGGCCCTGTACTCAAATGGTTCATTTTGTTTCTTTTCTATCAGTGCCCTTTTGCGCAGGCGAAAGAAGATGAACATGTTCATAAAATGCATGCAGCCCAGTATCAGTATTATAGCACCTATCTTCAGGCTCAGTATCTCTACCAGCACTCGCGCATTGTCAATGTTCTCCACCACCCTCAGGGTATATACTGCATACCCAAGGTTCACCAGATAAAAGCCTACTACCAGCAAGTTGTTCACCGCATCAGCCAGTTCTTTATTGCCATGAAAGATGTCGATCAGGAATACCTTACCATTCCTGAATAAAGTAATGGCTACCCAAATGGTTACCAGCACAGTGATGACGAGGTAAAGCATATAAAGCAAAATGATGTTGTTCATAAAAAATAGTTTTAGTTTGATTAAAAAATTAGGTTAAAACAATGATCAAAGACCCATGGCGGAGAATGATTGTAACGTTTCATACTTAATTATTTATTGAATTTTCAGAATTTTTTGAAAGTTTATCGGCTTTTAAAAACCGGCCGTGCCGGTTTGCATAACTATTGCACTCGTTTATTTAAATATCTTCAAAAGAGTACCTGTGAACCAGTGCTCATCCATCTTCACCATCCCATCTACTGCTTTGCTGGCTTGGTTGGCAAATTTGTGGATATCTCCCATCATATCAGCAAAGGCCTTTACTTCCTTGTCGCTCTTATTACCTTCCACCTCTTTCAGTTGACCCAAGGCGTTAATAATAGGTTCCACCTCCCTGCGCTTTCTTTCTTTTATGATACGCATCGCCACTTTCCAGATGTCTTTTTCCGCACTGAAGAACTCTTTGCGTTCCCCCGGTTTCAGTATCTTCTCTACTATCCCCCAGTCTATAAGTTCGCGCACATTCATGTTAGTATTGCCACGGCTTACCTTCAACTCATTCATAATATCATCTGCACTCAGTGGCTCGGTAGATACCAGCAGTAAAGCATGTATCTGTGCCATTGTGCGGTTTATGCCCCACTGTGTGCCCAGCGCCCCCCAGTTTTGAATGAATTGCAGTTTTGCCTCTTCCAGTTTCATGATGTAAAGATAAAACCAATTTTCAGAATTTTCAAAATTTTCTGAAAATTTATTTTGAACCATACGTCAAATTCCTAATCCCTAATTCCTAATTCCTCCCTACCTTAGCTCCCCTTATGCAAAAAATTCTTATCGCTAATCGTGGCGAGATAGCTATGCGCGTGATGCGTACGGCAAGAGAAATGGGTATTAAGACTGTTGCCGTTTTTTCAGAAGCAGACCGTAATATGCCTTTTGTGCGCTATGCCGATGAAGCAGTATGCATAGGCCCTGCCCTGTCCTCCCAATCTTACCTGCGTGGCGAAAAAATAATTGAGGCGGCTAAGAAAACCGGCGCCGAAGGCATACATCCCGGCTATGGTTTTTTGAGTGAGAATGCAGCCTTCTCAAAGGCGGTAGCCGATGCTGGGCTGATATTCATCGGCCCGCCTGCTCATTCTATTGAGACAATGGGCAGCAAAATAGGCGCCAAGCAGGCAGCAAAACAATTCAGCGTGCCCATGGTGCCCGGTACAGATGTAGCAGTAAGTGATATAAACGAAGCCCGGAAAATAGCCAGTAAAATAGGCTACCCTATTCTTGTCAAAGCATCTGCAGGCGGCGGGGGCAAAGGCATGCGGATAGTGACGAATGAAGCAGAATTTGAAGAACAGATACGTGCCGCTAAAAGCGAAGCACAGAATGCCTTTGGAGATGACGCAGTATTCATTGAGAAATACGTAGCCTCGCCAAAGCACATAGAGATACAGGTGATCGGCGACCAGCACGGCAACTATGCCTACCTCTTCGAGCGGGAGTGCAGCATACAGCGCCGCCACCAGAAGCTGGTGGAAGAGGCCCCCTCAAGCTGCCTGACACCGGAAATACGGAAAAAAATGGGCGAATGTGCCGTGGATGTTGCCCGCTCATGCAAGTACTATGGCGCAGGTACTGTGGAATTCCTGGTTGACGACCAGCTGAATTTTTACTTCCTGGAAATGAATACCCGCCTGCAGGTGGAGCATTGTGTAACCGAAATGATAACAGGCATAGACCTGGTGAAAGAACAGATAAACATAGCCCGCGGCAATAAGCTTTCTTTTACACAAGACGACCTTAAAGTAAACGGCCATGCAATAGAACTGCGTGTATGTGCCGAAGACCCGTTCAATAACTTCCTGCCCGATACCGGCAGGCTGGAAATGTACCTGCCGCCAAAAGGCCCCGGTGTGCGCGTAGACGATGGATACGAAGGGGGCATGGACATACCTGTTTTCTACGACTCCATGATAGCAAAGCTGGTAGCCCATGCTGCTACCCGCGATGAAGCAATAGAGCGCCTTTGCAGGGCAATAGACGAATTCCACATTAAGGGCATACAAACCACCCTGCCATTTGGCAAATGGGCAGTGCAAACAGAACCGTTCCGTACGGGTAATTTCGATACCAAGTTCATTGAAAAATACTTCAAGCCAGAATACCTGCTTACCGACGACACAGAATCTGAACAGGTTGCCGCATTACTTGCAGCTGACGTGTGGGAGAAAAGTAAAAAACAGCAAAGCACCAATGGCTCACTGCAGCATACCATAAGCAAATGGAAAATTAACCAGAGGTAGTAATTGATTACATATTCGAAGGGCCCTTGTTTGAGACCTTTTATGCGATAAAGGCTCATATTGGCTATTTATTTTCTGAACATCAATTTCACTACACATACATAATCAATTATATAAAAATTATTAAATATTAAATAATTAAATTTAACGTTATTTACCCGAAAATATTACGTAAATTGTATTGCTTTTAAAACGGTAATGTTATGAAAAGTGAGAAGCAAATAAGCAACCCGGAAAGTAAAGCAAACGAGGGCCATACATGGTTCGAAAACCTCGGCTTAGACAAACTGGATACAGATTTTCCGTTATCCGGCGGCGAGACCGAAGAAGACCTTGACCATGTGATGGAAGCCGAAGGTGAGAAAACATCCTTCTTCGACGACCTCGATACCGAGTTCCCGTTATCAGGTGGTGAAGTAGAGCGCTAAGGGAAATGCCATACACCTGTAAATGGCAGGCTGTTACCCCTAACAGCCGGGGTAAACTTATTATTTTCTGTAAAAAACGTATATTGCATAACATTAACTATTACAACTATGGCAAACGAAAACGAATACACCAAGCCGGAAGGTTCTGAAAGCAATGAACCAAAGAAACATGAATCATGGCTAAAGCATATTGTAGATGAAATAAAGGAGGAAATAGAGGAATTGACAGAAGAAGCCCAGCAGATGGATCCCAATGATTTCTCTGCAATTGGCGACGGACAAATACACCACGTGCATAATCACCGTCACGACAACGACAAGAAAGAAGACGACACAGAAAAGAAATAAATATTTTGTTCTTTACAACCTCTCAAAACCCCGCTCTGCGGGGTTTTTGTATGTGTTTTAGTTCTTAAACATTCTCCGCATAAATCAACTTATCTTCGCATTAGATGATCTCCCCCGCCTCTGTACAGGAAGTAATGAACCGCGCCGACATTATAGATGTTGTAGGGCAGTTTGTGCGGCTGAAGAAGCGTGGGGCGAATTATATGGCCAATTGCCCTTTCCACAATGAAAAGACACCATCCTTTAACGTGTCTCCGGCAAAAGGTATCTACAAATGTTTTGGTTGTGGTAAGGCAGGCAATGTGGTCACCTTTCTGCAGGAGCATGAAAAGCTCACCTACCCTGAAGCTATACGCTGGCTGGCAGATTACTATAAAATAACCATAGAGGAAACTGAGCGTACACCCGAGCAGCAGCAGAAACACCTTGCAGAAGAAGGCTTGCGCATACTGAATGAATATGCGGCAGGTTATTTTCATGATACATTGCTGAATACTGAAGAAGGCCAACTGATCGGCTTATCTTACTTCAAGCAGCGTGGATTTCAGAAAGAAATAATAGAACGCTTCAGGCTGGGATATAATCCTGAGAACGGCGACCATTTTTATAAAGCAGCCACCAACAAAGGTTATAACGCCGATATGCTGGAACGTGCCGGGCTTGTGAAAAATCGCAATGGTGCGTATCACGATGTTTATCGGGGGCGGGTAATATTCCCCATACAGGGCATGACGGGGCGTATACTCGGCTTTGGCGCGCGTATACTGAAAAGCAACGACAGGGCGCCCAAATACATCAACACGCCTGAGAATGAGCTATACATAAAAAGTAAGGTACTCTATGGCATGTACCAGAGCCGGACAGCTATCGGCAAACTGGATGAATGCCTGCTGGTAGAGGGTTATACCGATGTTATATCGCTGCACCAGGGAGGGGTGGAAAATGTGGTTGCCAGCAGCGGCACGTCGCTTACAGAAGACCAGTTGAGACTGATAGGACAGCTTACAAAAAATCTCACAATTCTTTACGATGGCGACTCTGCTGGTATAAAAGCTGCCCTTCGCGGGCTGGACATGGCCCTGTCGCAAAGTTTTAATGTGCAACTGGTACTGTTGCCGGAGGGTGAAGACCCTGACAGTTACGTGCAAAAATCCGGGGCTGCAAAGTTTCATGAGTATATAAAAGATCATAAGCAGGATGTCATCAGTTTCCGCCTGCAGGTAGGACTGAACGATGCGGGTACAGATCCTGTAAAGCGTTCCAAGCTGGTGCAGGAGATAGCAGAGAGCATATCGCGCATCAATAAGGCAGAGGATTTCTCGCTGCAGATGCACTACACACGCGAGGCAGCACGCAAGCTGAATGTGGACGAGGCAGGGCTGATAAACCTCATCAACAAATACATCCGCGACAGGATAGAGACCGAGCAGCGCCACCAGCGCCGGGAGGAAGCACTGCCCAAACCTGAACCACTGACCATAGAGCAGGAGCAGGAGATAAAAACACCTGCCAAAGATGAGCAGCAGGAATGGCAACTACTGAAAGTATTGATAGAATATGGACACATGCCGTACGATGGCTATGAATCGGTAGCCAGGCTGATAGAGGAACGTGTGGATACTAACCTGCTGGAAGAACAGAACGTGCAGAAATTGTTCCTGGAGTACTACGACCATTATACACGCTTTGGCGCTACCCCGGAACTGCATTACTTTACTAATCACTCAGATCCTGCCACACGAAGCAGGATGGCATCACTACTACATGGCAACCAGGAAGTAAGCTCCGGCTGGAAAAGCAAACTGGATATAGACATTCTCCAGGGACAGATGAACTATGTAACTCAGGTCAACAGCAGCCTTGACTACTATGAGTTAAGAAAGATCAGGGGAATGCTGAAGAAATTGGAAGAAAAGATAAAAAATGAAAAAGACCCGGAACGGATCAACCGTTTCCTGAAGAGCTTGTACGAGCTTATAGAGATGCAGGCCGATATCACCAAAACACATAAGCCTGTTGTTTATGATCTAAACAAATTCAGGTAATGGCACGCATCATCTCACTCGACATAGGCAAAAAGCGCACAGGCATCGCCGTCAGCGACCCCCTGCAGATAATTGCCACAGCACTCGGCACCGTAGATACAGGAGAACTCATCGGCTACCTGAAAAAATATATAGCTGAAGAACCGGTGGAAAAAGTACTGGTAGGTTACCCGCTGAATTTCGACAACTCCCCTACTGATGCCACACCTGTGGTTGATAAATTCATCATCAAATTCGGCAATGTTTTTCCGCAAATGCCGGTAGAGAAAATAGATGAGCGTATGAGCTCAAAAATGGCATCAAGGGAAATATCGGGCATGGGCTTAAAGAAAAAAGACCGCGAGAAAAAGGAACTTATTGACGCTGTTGCCGCCACTATGATGCTCCAGGAGTACCTGCAAAATTCTTCACCTAAACCGTAAAGCGTCCCACATGGGGAAGTCCCTTTAGGGATTTAGGGCATTAAAACTTCAGCCCTACCGTCCAGGCAATGTTGTTGAGTGTTTGGTCTATGGTAGCTGTTGGCACAGTAGCAGGCGTGCCTGATAAAACCACCGGCATCCCGTTTGCATCGTTATAAATAACATTGTATGGCTGCTCAAAACGCTGGTACATGCTGCGCACATAGGCAATATCAGTAAAGAAATTGCCGAACCGGAAACCAACACCAACACTGGCGTCTATACGTTCTGTAGTATACCCTGCTGGCTTGGTCGCCTTTCCGTAAGCAGAATATGGGTCGCCATAGTAACCAAATCCCCCGCGCACCATAAACCCTTCACCAAGTCTCGCCTCTGCTCCAAGCCTGAAATTAGAAACAGCCTGGTAGGTTTTCTCTATCTCAGTATTCAAAGGCGCTGCATCGGCGCCGTCAGCAAAATAATAATAGGTATTGCGGTAGTCAATATATTCGTAGTCAGCGGTGATGAACCCACGCTTGCCAAGCAGTAACGTTGCGCTTGCCACACCTTTCCACGGAGTGTATACCGTATAATTATAATTATTTTGAACCAGGTCAACACCTGATAATAGTGTTGTTAAATGCCCCTGTGCACCTGCCGATATGTTCGGGTCCCACACATCGTTGATGCCATAGACTGTTGGCGTATGAAATGCTAAACCTGCACGAAACATATCTGAGAACTTATAAATGGCCCCCAATTTTGCATTAATGCCTAAACCACTGATCGACAATCCTTGTGAATAGGTAAATGAGTTAAAATCATGCGGGTTATTAGTATTATTTGCTGCAATGGTTTCTGTATAATATGAGTTGCGGTTATATTTCACGGAAGGCACCCCGATAGTAACACCCAGCAATAACTTTTCTTTATAGTTACCCGCCAAAGCAATTATATATTCATTGATCCGGCCTCTTTCCTGCACACTTCTGCGCTGGTTAATACCACCTGCAAAAGGTACTATCGAATAATAATTTCCATTCCCGTCTTTGTTCAGCAAATAGGATTGGTAGCCAATATAACCCGGGGCGCTTGATGCATCTATCGAAACGGGGTCATCAGGGAACATATTTGCATCGGCTTCAAAAACCTGCGTCGCGGAACTGGTATTGTTGTTACCTGAATAAGTATAGTTGCGGTTAAAATCAGCTATCCTGTTCATGCCAAAAGCAAATGATACTGCCTTCCAGTCCCTTTTTTCATACCGCCTTCCCTTGGGTGCATTTGTGAATACGAAAGCAATATGGTTCAGGTTAAGGCGGGTGTTGATATCCCTTGTTGCCATTCCGGTATAGGTACTTGAAGAAGAATTGACACGTAATGAGGGTGTGATGGATAATTCAGAACTACGGTAAACACCCAACCCTGCGGGGTTAACGCTTAGCGATGTAAAATCCCCGCCCACAGAACCAAGGGTATTACCAAACCCCATCGACCTCGCGCTGCCCTGTGCAGCAGTATTGGAAAGGTCGAACGCTTCCCGCACATCCTGTGCTGATGCGATGCTGGGAACAGTAATTAATGCTGAGAAAAGAACTAAACCAGACAGGCGCATATATGCTCAATTTACTTTTAGACAATTAACTGCAGAATGCCATAGCATTTACTATAAAAGGCCTTTTTCAAAGGTGTTCGATGATCTTTAGGGTACTACCTGCGGCCTCCGCCACGGCTACCACCACCACCGCCGCCACCAGAACGGTCTCCGCCACCACCCGAGTGGCCGCCGCCACCCCAGCTGCGCCCGCCGGATTGGTCTCCACCACCCCAGCTACGTCCGCCACCGCCAGAACGGTCTCCGCCGCCCCAGTTTCCACGGTTGCCACCATTGTCACGGGCACGGTACTCACCGCCCCCTCTTGGGCTGCTGCCATTACTTCTTGCAGGGCCATAACTATTATCGTTACCACGCGCACGGCCAAAATCACGGCTACCCCTGCTGTAGTTACGTGCTTCGCCGTTGTTACCAGGGTTAGCATAATTCTGGCTGCGGTCGCCGCCACGCATAAAATTACGCACCCGGTTTTCGCGGTTCCACGTCCTGCCTCCGGGATCACTATAACCCCTGGAGCGGTTATCATAAGTATTGCCCCGCTCAGCTATCCTTCTGTTCTCATTATAGCCCCTGGAGCGGTTATCGTACGTATTGCCGCGCTCTGCTGTTACATTATTCCTTCCACCGTTATATACACCACGGTTGTTTTGCCTGCCGGTATTGCCTGGTGCTGTTCTCAAACCTATCTGGTTGTAAGTGTTGGTTTGCCTCACACCTGTTGATGCAAGGCGGTAACCTACCCTGTTGCCCATGTTTTGGCGGGGACCATAGCTAACAGCCCTGCTATTGGTATAATAACGCCGGTCTACACCTGCATAATAGCTGTTCCAGTATCCGCCGTAGCAGTTGCCATACCAGCCACCGGCATAATATGGATAGTTGTAGCAGCTATTGAAACCTGAGTAGCCATACCATGTATTCCAGCCCCATGCAGAACTCCAGTACGGGCCATAACCATAGCCGAATGACATACCATAGTACGGGCGGCCCCAACCCATTCCCCAGCCACCACCATATCCGTACCCATACCAATATGGGTCATACCAATATGGATTATAGAATGCGCTGTAATAGCCCATATTGTAAAATCCATAATCGAAACGGTTTATGCGGGTTGCATATGAATAGTCGTCATCATAATCAATATAATCATCGCCATCTATATAGCTCTGGTAATCGCCATCATCCTGCGGCTGATCGTTGTAAGCATATTTATTTGCATTACTGTCTGTTTTGCCTCGCTGGTCGTTACCCGTGGCATATATATCATCAACCTGGGCATATGAAGCCGCACCAATACCTGAGAGTAGCAAACCGATTAATATGAGACGTTTCATTCCTGGTAGTTTAAACGTGAAAAAGCATAGTGAAATTACTACATTTGCAACACTTTAGACGGTGCAAAGAGCCCGAAGTTTATTTATGTCGAAAATTTTAACAAATCGGAAAGATGATTATGCCCAGTGGTATAACGACCTCGTTTTAAAAAGCGGTTTAGCCGACTATTCAGCCGTAAAAGGTTGCATGGTAATTAAACCCCATGGCTATGCCTTATGGGAGCATATGCGCGACCAGTTGGATCGCATGTTCAAAGAAACAGGCCACCAGAATGCATACTTCCCGTTATTCATACCCAAGAGTTTTTTGAGTAAAGAAGCAGCCCACGTAGAGGGCTTTGCCAAAGAGTGCGCCGTTGTGACCCACTACCGCCTGAAGAACGATCCTAACGGTGGTGGCGTGATAGTGGACCCCGATGCAAAACTGGAAGAAGAATTGATCGTTCGTCCTACATCTGAGACCATTATCTGGAATACCTACAAAGACTGGATACAATCTTACCGCGACCTGCCACTGCTCATTAACCAATGGGCCAATGTAGTGCGCTGGGAGATGCGCACGCGCCTGTTCCTGCGCACTACTGAATTCCTTTGGCAGGAAGGCCATACCGCACATGCTACACGCGAGGAAGCCATAGAGGAAACAGAAAAGATGCTGGAAGTCTACGCCACATTTGCCGAGGAGTACATGGCATTGCCCGTAGTACGCGGCGTAAAGACAGCTAACGAACGTTTTGCAGGCGCTGAAGATACTTATTGTATCGAAGCGCTGATGCAGGATGGCAAAGCACTGCAGGCTGGCACATCACACTTCCTTGGGCAGAATTTTGCCAAGGCATTCGATGTGAAGTTCCAGGATAAGAGCAATAATTATGACTATGTATGGGCAACATCATGGGGGGTATCTACTCGCCTGGTGGGCGCACTGGTAATGGCACACAGCGATGATGATGGCCTTATACTGCCGCCTAAAATAGCACCGTTGCAGGTAGTTATAGTACCCATCTTCAACAAAGACCCCGAGGCACAGGCAAAGATCCGCAAGGTATTGGAAGACCTCACCGGCACACTGCGTGCAAGCGGCATAAGGGTGAAATTTGACGATGACGATAACACCCGTTCAGGCTGGAAGTTTGCAGAGTACGAGCTGAAAGGCGTACCCGTGCGCGTAGCCCTCGGCGCGCGCGACCTTGAGAACAACGTAGCCGAAGTTGCCCGCCGCGATACCAAGGAAAAATCAAGCGTATCGCTCGATGGCCTTGCCGCACACATCACGCAACTGCTTGCAGATATACAAAGTAATATGTACCAAAAGGCATTGCAGTTCCGCACAGAGAACACCACCAAAGTGGATACATGGGACAACTTTGTAAAAACACTCGATGAAAAAGCAGGCTTCGTATCTGCACACTGGGATGGCACCCCCGAAACCGAAGAAAAAATAAAAGAGCTCACCAAAGCTACCATCCGCTGCATACCGCTGAATAATGAGCAGGAAGAGGGCAAATGTGTGCTTACCGGCAAACCATCTAAAGAGAGAGTGCTATTTGCGAGGGCATATTGATCGCTGATCTACTTTTCGGCAATATTTTGTAAATTTGATTTATGAACCATTACCAGTTTTCAGCACAAATAGAGCGCGACAGGGAGACAGGCGTATATGTAGCTTATGTTCCGGCATTACCTGGCGCTCATACGCAGGCTAAAAGCCTTGACCAGTTGCAAATAAACCTGAAAGAAGTTATTGAGTTGTGCCTTGAGGAGTTAAGCGCCGAAGAGATTGCAGCATTACCTGAATTTGTTGGTGTTCAGCAAATAGCTGTCGATATATGAGTAAACTTCCGGTAACTGATGCCAAAAATCTCGAAAAGATACTTTTAAAACTTGGTTTCAAGATAGTTCGGCAAAAAGGCAGCCACCGCTTTTACAGGCACGATGACGGAAGATATACTACGATACCCCATCATGGGCATGAAGACCTCGGACAGCCGTTAATTCGTGAAATTTTGAAACAAGTGGAACTTACTCCCGAAGAATACCAGCAAATGCTTAAGTAAGAAGGCAAGTGCGTGCTTACAGGCAAACCTTCGAAGGAGCGAGTGTTGTTTGCGAGGGCGTATTAAGTGTATTCCCATACAAGAATTACCCCACACTATTACAGTCAAATAAAAATCTATACTTTTGAAATAAACAGTATAAACCGAAAAATATGAAACAGATTATATTAATTAACTCAAGTTGCTAGTTAGTCTGTCAGTTTATTCAAGGTTGTAGCCATAATAAACATCAACAATTTTATTAAAAATCCTTTGAAAGTAACGGCGTGT
>JAJNBJ010000003.1 GCA_021155965.1 Flavipsychrobacter sp. | reverse complement strand
CAAGGACCGCCAGGAATTATTGTTTTAAAAAGAGGATTAGATAAGTTCAGTAATATTTATTTCGGATGGAAAATGGCTCAAGATGTGGGTACACGGTAGGTTGCAAACGAGGACGAGTTGGGGGGATATATATCCGGAACTGCAAATAAAAAATATTAGCTACGTCCCGAGATCCGTAAGGCCTTTGCTACTTTATTTTCTAATTCTGAAAATAGTTTTGCATATAACATATTCCTTACTTTCGTCCATTCTTTTCTGTCATATGTTCCTATTATTTGCTCACTTACTTCTATATTGGTAGGTATGTGCACTAGACGTAGTTCATATGCGCGTTCACCCATAGATCTAGGGTGTCTTTTGGGGTTCTTTTTAGCCCAAACGCTACCACTGCTACTTGCACTCCAGGTTACATCAGATGGATTGAGAAACCATTTGCTATTCATTGATCAAAAATAAAGAATAATGAAATTAATACCCCAATATGGTTCCTATATCTAAGTCGCTGATACAGGACTCAGTGACAGCAATGGTTCGAATCTCACAATGACATAGTAAAAATAAAAAGCAACGCAGGTATGCACTTGCGTTGCTTTTATGAAGTTGGTTTGTTTTTTTTACAAATTCCCCCTCTTGGCCTGTTCTCTTTCTATTGATTCGAAGAGGGCTTTGAAGTTGCCGGCGCCGAAGCTTTGGGCGCCTTTGCGCTGTATGATCTCGAAGAAGAGGGTGGGGCGGTCTTCCACCGGCTTGGTGAATATCTGGAGGAGGTAGCCTTCTTCGTCGCAGTCAACAAGTATGCCCAGTTCCTGTAGTGGTGCTATGTCCTCATCTATTTTGCCTACGCGGTTGGTCATGTCTTCGTAGTAGGCATTTGGTGGTGCATCAAGGAATTCCACGCCGCGGGATTTCAGGTCGCGCACGGTGGTGATTATGTCGTGGGTGGCTACGGCAATATGCTGCACGCCTTCACCTTCATAAAAATCAAGGTATTCTTCTATCTGCGATTTTTTCTTCCCTTCTGCGGGTTCGTTTATCGGGAACTTCACATAGCCATTGCCGTTGCTCATTACCTTACTCATCAGAGCGCTGTACTCTGTGTTTATCTGCTTGTCGTCGAAAGTGAGGATGTTCACAAAGCCCATTACATCCTCGTACCATTTAATGGTGGAGTTCATGCGGCCCCAGCCTACATTGCCCACGCAATGGTCCACATACAGCAGGCCTACATCTTTGGGATTGTAGTTGCTTTTCCATTCTTTATAACCGGGCAGGAAGAGGCCTTTGTAGTTCTTGCGCTCAACGAACAGGTGTACGGTCTCGCCATAGGTGTAGATACCGCTCATGCGCACTTCGCCATGCTCGTCGGTAACTGTTTTAGGATCCATGTAAACTTTGGCGCCACGTTTAGTGGTTTCTTCAAACGCTTTGTAGGCATCGTCCACCCACAGGGCAAGTATCTTCACGCCATCGCCATGCTTGTACACATGCTCTGATATGGGGTTCTTTGAGCTGAGCGGGGTAGTGAGCACGAGGCGTATCTTGCCCTGCTGCAGCACATAACTTGCCACATCACGTACGCCGGTCTCGGGCCCTGCATATGCCAGCGACTGGAAGCCGAAAGCGGTTTTATAAAAATGGGCAGCCTGCTTGGCATTGCCTACATACATTTCTATATGGTCGGTACCATTTATGGGCAGGAAGTCCTGCGCCTGGGTCATTTTCTGGCTAACGGTAAGAGTATCCATTGTTATTCTTTTTTGGTGTTATAAAATTTCTATCTCTAATCGGCTTTGGTTGTTTTCTCAGCAATGGTTCGACAAGCTCACCATGACAAATCTATTTTACTCTATCCAGCTATATACGTATTTGTCGTCTTCTATTCCTAGTCCTTCTTTTGTCAGAATCAGCGGGTGGAAGGTATCCACCATTACTGCCAGTTCTTTTGTTTCTTTTGCGCCTATGCTTTTTTCCACTGTGCCGGGGTGCGGCCCGTGGGGTATGCCAGCAGGATGTAAAGTAATCATGCCACGCTCCACATGCTTGCGGCTCATGAAGTCGCCGTCCACATAATAGAGCACTTCGTCGCTATCTATATTGCTGTGATTATAAGGCGCAGGGATAGCCAGCGGATGATAATCGAACAGTCTTGGTACAAATGAGCAGATCACAAAGTTGTGGGCATCGAACGTTTGGTGCACAGGTGGTGGCTGGTGCACACGGCCGGTAATGGGCTCAAAATCGTGGATGCTGAGGGCATATGGGTATTCACAGCCGTCCCAACCGATCACATCGAACGGGTGGTGGCCATACCATATGGGGTAGAGGTAGCCTTTCTTTTTTGTGTTGATGAGGAACTCACCTTGCTGGTTGATGGTCTCTAAATTTTCCGGTTTGCGTATATCGCGTTCGCAGTATGGGGAATGCTCGAGGAGTTGACCATACCTGCTTAAATATCTTTTTGGTGGTGCAACCGGGCTGAATGATTCTATAATGAACAGGCGGTTGTTCTCGTTATCGAATTCTATCTGATAAATAGTGCCGCGGGGAACAACCACATAATCGCCATAGCCGAATTTTATCTGCCCGTATTGTGTTTTCAGTGTGCCGGTGCCGTCGTGGATGAAGAGTACCTCGTCGGTATCGGCGTTTTTGTAAAATATGTTATCGGTTAATCCTTTTTTTGGTGCTGCGAGTGTGAGCTGCACATCGTTATTGAAAAGGACGGTCTTGCGGCTTTTCAAATAATCAGCCTCGGGAGCAATATTGAAACCACGGAAACTGCGGTGCTTTAATATATTAGACGTAGCAGCTACAGGCGCGACATTTATGGGCTCCTCGGCCTTTACTATTTTGGTAGGTGCATGTATGTGGTAGAGCAGGGAGTAGTTGGAAGAAAAACCTTCGGTACTGAATAGTTGTTCGGAATACAAAGTGCCATCGGGCTGGCGGAATTGCGTATGCCTTTTTGGCGGTATTTTTCCCAACGAATGATAATGCGGCATCAGGCGTTATTTTGGGCAAAATTACAAAGAAAAGGGTAACTGGTATGTATGGGAGATATGATATTGGTCATATGTCTGTCTTCTTTTAACTGTTTCTCTTATCAACTTCAACTAATCACTCAGCAGTCATGGTTCGACGGAGCTCACCATGACAATCTCGCTAATGTTCCCTTTTTGTACAAAATGGCGTTTACTCCAGCATTTGCCCGATCATTTCTTTCAGCAGTTCTTTGTCGTTAGTAGTGTTTTTTATGCCTACTGCCATGGTGCTGTATTTGCCTAACAATAGCATACAACGCTCTACGCGGTGTAGCGGCCAGTTTTGGGCGGCAGCCATTATGTTCTTTACAAAATAGGGAGATACTCCAAGGGCTGCTGCAGCTTCTTTATCTGTTTTGCCACGAACAAAGTTTGCCTGGTATAGCCGGTTGAAATGATTATAGAATGTGCCAATAAGCAGCGGCATGGGGGCTGCCTTGGTGTTTGCCATAAAGTAGGCAAGCATGCGGTATAGCTTATCGCGGTCGTTCCCAGTAACTGCTTCGGGGAATTCGAAGATATTATACTCTTTACTGATGCCGATGTATTTCTGGATCATCTCGGCAGTAAGAGCCGGGTCTTGCGGCACATTGATGCGTACCTTTTCTATCTCGTTGGCTATCTTTTGCAGGTCGGCGCCAAGGTAGGTGGCCAAAATTTGTGATTCACGTTCGCCGATCTTGAAACCTATTTCGTTGCCGTATGCCTGTATCCATTGCGGCATATGGTCGTCTTTTATCTTATCTGATGTGAAGTGGAAGCCTTTCTCTTTTGCCAGCTTCACTATTTTGCCACGGCCATCTGTTTTTTTGCCCCGGTGCTCTATGAGGAAGACTGTGCTTGGTGTGGGTTTCTCCAAATAGCCGGCAAGGTCGTTAAAGCCTTTCAGTGATGCTGCATCTTTTAGTATAACCACCTGCTTCTCTGCAAACATAGGGAAGCGGCGGCAGGCATTTACTACATCGGCCCATTCGGCATCCTTGCCATATATCACCATCAGGTTAAAGTCCTTTTCGGCAGGAGTAAGTATCTCGTTCTCGAACCAGGTGGTTATTTTATCTAAGTAGTATGGCTCTTCGCCATCTATCAGGTAAAATGGGGCAAACTGCCTCAGTTGTATAGATTGCTGTATCTTTTTGTACTCCGCGTTCATTCAGGGTGTGAAAATAGTGAAAATATAGCCCTGCTGATTTTACGAAAATGAGTAATAAGATAAGGATTACAACAAAACAATATGAATAATTAAGCAAATGTTTTTACCTTGTTTGTGCTAACTGTTTGCGATGGGTATGTTCCTGAAATTCCTGGTCACCACTTTTTTATTTGCTATAGCGGCAGGTGGTCTTCATGCACAATTACAAGGCAAAGCCAGGGTAGATTC
This sequence comes from Flavipsychrobacter sp., assembly GCA_021155965.1. Classification (GTDB taxonomy): domain Bacteria; phylum Bacteroidota; class Bacteroidia; order Chitinophagales; family Chitinophagaceae; genus Nemorincola. Next base: position 241,962 of record JAJNBJ010000003.1, on the reverse strand, counting down.
TCTTTTAAAAGAAATGCCAAAGACCAAAGAAGACACCAATAAAGCAGGCATGCTTTACGAGCTGGCAAGAGAATATACACAGATAGACCCGGAACAAGGTGCAAAATACACGGAACAGTGTTTAGCCCTATCTACAAAACTTGGCTGGAAAAGTGGCATGGCATCTGCCAACCATGTACGCGGATTAGGTTTCAGGAACAAAGGCGATTACCGAAAAGAACTTGAGTATTATACCATAGCTTATAAAATAGACAGCGAAATTGACAACAAGCGTGGAATGGCTAGAGACCTGCTGGGGATAGGCAATTCGTACGGTTCGTTGTGTATTTTCCCGGAGGCGCTGAGGCATTATGATGCGGCAGTGAAACTGAATGAGGAGACAGGGAATAAGAGGTCGATGGCGGGTACTTATGTCAGTATCGGAAATGTATATATAGTGCAAGGCGATTACCCACATGCACTTGACTATTATTTTAAATCTTTGGCAATAAGTGAAGAGATAGGGGATAAAGGCGGTTCTGCAAGAACAAACTTCAGTATAGGCAATGTATATTCTGCATTAAGGGATTTCCCGGTAGCGCTGGACTATTATTTCAAGGCGTTGGGTTTTTATGAGGGGTTAGGTAACAAGTATGGAACTGCTATTGCTGCGCAAGGGATAGGAATTGTATATAACATGCAGAAGCAGTATGCCAGGGCATTGGAATATGAGACCAAAGCGCTGAAGATAGCCAACGAGATAGGCAATAAGTATGTTGCTATTGCATGCGTGGGCAATATAGGGAGCATATACCGGCAACTAAAAAATTACCCTATGGCGCTTGCGTATAGCAAAAGGGCAAGCGAGATGGCAGAGGAAAGCGGAGACAGGCACCAGGTTGCGTGGGGGCTTATGGAAATAGGTTATGCCTATGTGAATGTATCAGATAACTTCCCCGTTAAAGACACGTTGCCCGAGATCAATGTAGAGAGCATATACCCGCCAGATAATTCGATGCCTGCAGGAGACCAGGAAAAGCTGAAGATCGGCATTGCTTACCTGCGGAGAGCGCTGGATACTGCAAAAAAATATGATGCGCCGGAAATAATGAAGCCGTGCTACCAGGCATTAGCGTGGGCCTACCAGGCACGGGGTGATTATAAAATATCCGGGGAGTACTATCAAATGTATGTAAAAATAAATGACTCGATCTTTACGCATGAGAGTATAGACCAGGTGACAAAGATCGGTATGAGCTACCGGTATAATAAGGAGCGGGCGATAGACAGCGTAGCAACCGCCGATGCCAAACACGCTGCGGCGCTGAAATTAGAGCGCCAGCGCCGGTATACATGGATAGGGTTGGGTGGGGCTCTTTTGTTGGCCAGTTTGCTTACAGTTATGGTAAGGAATAATAAACTGCTCTCGAAAGAAAAGCAGAAATCTGAAGAGTTGCTGCTCAACATCCTGCCATCGGAAGTGGCAGAGGAGTTGAAAACAACCGGAAGTACGGCCGCGAAACACTTTGATAATGTGACGGTAATGTTTACTGACTTTGTGAATTTCACAAGCGCAGGGGAAAAGATGGGGGCCCAGGAACTGATAGATGAGCTGCACACCTGCTTTAAGGCTTTTGATGAGATAACGGCGAAATACAATATTGAGAAAATAAAGACAATTGGCGATGCTTACCTGGCTGCAGCCGGTCTTCCCGTAAAGGATACCTTGCACGCCGAGCACATTGTGAGAGCTGCTCTGGAAATACGTGATTTTATGGATATGCGATATGCAGAAAACAGCAATAAAACTTTTAAAGTACGAATTGGCATACATAGCGGCAGTGTGGTGGCGGGCATAGTGGGTGTGAAGAAATTCGCTTACGATATTTGGGGTGATACTGTAAACACGGCTGCCCGAATGGAGCAGAACAGTGAGCCGGGCAGAGTGAACATCTCCCAAACCACGTACGACCTTGTAAAAGGTAAATTCAATTGCGAGTACCGGGGGGAGATAGATGCCAAGAATAAGGGGAAGCTGGCCATGTACTTTGTAAATACTTAATTATCAGCCTATCTTGAGCATACTATGAGAAACGCTGCCGGAAGACAATTGCTTGTTTGCCTTTTATGCTTTATCAGTGCTGTTTCGTCTGCACGGCCGGATACGTTGGTGCGTATCAGCGAAATGGTGAATAAAGAAGATTCTGCCGCATCTGTGAATATCTTTCACAAGTTTACATGGGATGTTAATGTAAGACGTACAAATGGCAGTATAACAAACTATAAATCTGTCCGTCCGGACACACTTTTTCAATCAAATGACCTGGATACAGTTCGATTATCTGCCTCGTTTGTTGTTGGTAACGGACTCCTAAACAAAATTACATCTCTGCGCTATTCGCTGGAAGGATCGGTATTGATACAACTGAATGGTAAGGACCTATTGGCCACGGGAGTATTTCAACCATCGGGCGCCAGACATAAGTATATTCAGAAGGAGTACATAAATATCATCTTCAATGATACACTTACGCAACTTGATATAACCTATCTGCCGTATAAGCAGACCAAGATATTTCAGCTCGGATTAAAGTTGTTTGATAAAAAGCTGGCTGATGAAAAAGTAGAGAAGGATATAGCGGAGATGAAAGAATCGTACGGAATGGGGTTTTATTACCTTGCTTTTGGGGTTGTGTTTATGTTCTTATTTGTTTTTTTCAGGGAAAAAACTGAGAATTTGTATTTTTCGCTGTTTTGTATTTTTGCGGCCCTGTCGTTCTTATGGGATTATTTTGAAACTGATATTTTATACAATCTTGAGGCTTTCATTAGCATTTTCTGTTTTGAGTTCTTGTCTATTTTCTTCTGTAAAATATTGAAGAACCGGGAGAAATCGAAAATACCGTTGCTTGTAATTGCCGGCCTGGCATTGGTCTGTTTCCTCCCATTCATCCGTTACTATTATATAAGTATTTTCGAGGGCCATGTTCCTATTGTCCTCGGCTTAATATATGTTCTGCTATTTTGCTATGTGTGGATATCGACATTGTACTTTCTGATTCAAGGTATTGGTCAAAAGCGGTGGGAGGCAAAGACTGTTTTTGTTATTTGCTTTATTCCCATTGCAGCGTTTGTGACGCTGGCCATTATTTACATTATAGTTCTTGCTTCACAGGGACAAAAAGATAACTATCAAAAGACATTTCTTGCTCTTTTCGATTATTTCAGTCAGACGATAGTTTATATATACCCTCTTGCCGCTGTGTTTATTTTGGGTAAACGCAATGGCCTGAACCAGTTGAAACTGATAGCACAGGTAAAGTCTATACAGGAACTATCTGATGAGAACCTGGCAAAAGAGGTTGAGAAACAGCACATGCTTGAAAATCAGAAGGAATCGCTGGAAAAGGAAGTAAAACTACGTACGGCAGAGGTTGTTGCACAGAAGGAAGAAATAGAAAAGCAGCATGATGAACTGAAAGTAGAGAAAAAGAAATCTGATGACCTGCTGCGTAATATCCTGCCGGAAGAAGTAGCAGCAGAGCTAAAGGAAAAGGGGACTTCTGAAGCAAAGTTGTTTGATAATGTTACGGTCCTTTTTGCTGATTTTGTTGATTTTACGAAAGCAGGAGAGGCGATGTCGCCACAGGAACTGGTAAATGAGCTGCATATCTGTTTTAAAAACTTTGATGAGATTATCTCCCGTTATAATATTGAAAAGATAAAAACAATAGGAGATGCTTACCTGGCTGTATCAGGATTGCCTGTTTCTGATCTTAAACATGCTGAAAATGTAGTGAGGGCATCTCTGGAGATAAGTGCATTTATGAAACAGCGCCAACTGGAACTAGGTAAAAGGAGCTTTAAAGTGAGGATAGGTATTCACAGCGGCAGCGTAGTGGCGGGGATAGTAGGGGTGAAAAAATTCGCTTACGATATTTGGGGAGATACAGTGAACACAGCAGCGCGTATGGAGCAAAATAGCGAGCCGGGCAAAGTGAATATATCGCAGACCACTTATGAACTAGTAAAGGACAGATTTGACTGCGAATACAGGGGCGAAATAGATGCGAAGAACAAGGGGAAACTGAAAATGTATTTTGTGCACAAAACAATGGTTTAATGGGCAATCTTTTAAAGTTCCTCATTGTTTTACTTTTCAGCTTTGCTGAAGGCGGCAATAGCTTTGCACAAAGTGCCCGTTTGTCAGGCAAGGCGCTGATCGACTCCCTTGTTGAAAAATTGCCCAACCAGAAAGAAGACTCCAATAAGGTGAAATTATTGAACAAGCTCTCAAACCTGTATTATAATATTGATCCGGGTGAAGGTGTAAAGTACGGGCAGCAGGCACTGGCATTGGCTGAGCAACTTGGTTGGCAAAAAGGGATCGCTGATGCCAATAATAGAATAGGCCTGAACTATTGTATCAAATCTGATTTTCCGAAGGCGCTGGAACATGATTTTAAGGCATTAAAACTCTATGAAGAGATCGGCAACAAGACCGGTATTGCCTCCATTACCAGCAATATAGGCATGGTATATGAATACCAGGGCGACTATCCCCGGGCACTGGAGTATTTTCTAAGGGCATTAAGAATAGATGAAGAAATAGGCCATAAGCAATTCATGGCCAATGTGAGCGGCAATATAGGCGTCATCTATTTTTCGTTGGGGGATTACCAGAAAGCGCTGCAATATGGGTTGAAGCATTTAAAAATTGCAGAAGAACTGGGTGATAAAAAGGGTATTGCAGATGTGACAGGCAACATCGGTAATATTTATTTGACTACGGGCGAGTATGCTAAAGCGCTTGATTATTTTACAAGGTCTTTGAAAATAGCTGAAGAGATAGATGACAGACAAAGCATTGCAGGAACTTCGGTTAATATAGGGAGTATTTATAGTAAACAGTATAATTATACTGAATCAATTAACTGGCAGTTCAAAGCATTGCATGTAGCCCGTGAAATTGGTGAGAAGGCTATAGAGGCAATGGCGTTAGGAGGGATCGGTAGTAATTATATTAGTATTGTTGCGGCTGCAAAAACAAATCAGTTGGAGGAGGCTTCTGAATTAAGGCATCGGGCTTATGTGCCGGATTCATTGATACCCAAAGGAAGGGATGCCCTCCTGCGCAAGGCAAAGGATTATATTGATAAGGCGATAGCAATAGATAAAGAAATTGGCGCGCTTGATGACCTGCAAACAGGCTATGCCAAACTTTCTACAGTTGACTCCCTTTTGGGCGATTTTTATGGTGCGCTGATAGCGAAGTCGCAATACATGGTCACGAGGGATTCGGTCTTTTCGCGAGACAATGCGGTGAAAATTGCCCGGCTTGAATTGCAGAGCAAGATAGAAACAGATAGCCTTAAAAATGTGCAGGCGAGAAAAATGGCTGATGTGAAATTCAGGCATCAGCGAAATTATATATATGCCGGCCTGGCCGGCATAGTGTGCTTACTGTTTTTTTTATTTTTTATTATCAGGGAGCGGGGGAAATCTGAGGCAGCGAGAAAAAAATCTGACGAACTGTTGCTGAACATTCTCCCACATGAGGTAGCACAGGAATTAAAAAACAAGGGCAGTACACAGGCGCAGCACTATGATAATGTTACTGTACTGTTTACTGATTTTGTGAATTTTACCCAAGCAGGCGAGATAATGAAGCCGCAGGAACTGATCGATGAACTGCACACTTGTTTTAAGGCTTTTGACGAAATAACCGCCAAATACAATATTGAAAAGATAAAGACCATTGGCGATGCCTATCTTGCGGCAGGCGGTATTCCTGTAGCTGATGACAAGCATGCTGAAAATGTGGTGAATGCGGCAAAGGAAATAACTGCATTTATGCTTGACCGGATAGGAAAACTGGGCAGCACCACATTTGAGGTAAGGATAGGCATACATAGCGGAAGTGTTGTAGCTGGGATAGTGGGTGTGAAGAAATTTGCTTACGATATTTGGGGCGACGCCGTTAATACTGCTGCGCGTATGCAGCAGCATAGCGAGCCCGGAAAAATAAACATTTCGGAGAGCACCTATCAACTGGTAAAGGGTAAATTCAGTTGCGAATACCGGGGAGAGATAGATGCGAAGAATAAGGGGATGATGAATATGTATTTTGTATCCTGATCATTATGCATTTACATATTCCGGGGTGATCTCAATATCATTTATCCCTTTTAGTTTCAGGAACACTTTAGCGGTAGTGTACACATCCTGCAGGCAATAGGCTGCTATTCTTGCCAGGTCTTTGTCTTTCCAGTAAACTGATGATACCATACTGCCATCGATATCCGACTTTGGGGAGGGGATACCAAATATAGTTGCGAGTAACGAGAGAGGGGTGAAGTGCTTGTAGTCTCCGAACTTCCATAACTCCATAGTATCGAGGTGGTTGATCTCCCATGGTTTTTTGCCGCTGATGTCTAAACAAGGCGGGAGGCCAATGCTGTTGATCAGCATGCGGCGGCAAATGAAAGGAATATCAAACTCCCGGATATTGTGCCCACAGAATTTCAGGTCGGGATAGAGGCTGTTGAATTTTGCCAATGTCTCGCAGAAGTGTTCCAGCAATATTTTTTCATTATCATTTGCTATTGCTTTCAGCCGCATTTTCCAGGTGCCGTCATGGTTATTGAGGCTGCCAAAACCTATGCATACTATTTTAGCAAACTCAGAAAAAACACCTGCCTTTTCGCTGAAAAGCGTTGCCGGGTCTGTAACGCCTTCTGTTACACTTTTCACAAATTTTGCTTTCCGCGCCCATTCGGTCTGCATACTTGTGTTAAGTAATTCATAATCCGGCTGAATTGGCACGGTTTCTATATCGATAAACAAAATTTCCTTTAAATACTGCATTTACCAAAATATGTATATTACATTTGTAATTAGGTTTATTTTTAGTGTCTTAAACAAAAGTAAATTATGAGCCAATATAATCAAACAAGTTCCAATCAAAACAATTCGGGCAGAAAAAACAATAGTATCATTTATTGGGTTGTTATTGTCATCCTGCTGGCTGGCTGTGTCTACCTGTTCATGAGCAAGAACAGGCTGGCAGAAGACAAGCAGGTAATGGAAACGCAGAAAAACCAGGTGATAGATTCTGTGAACGCAGACAGGGTATCGCTGGAAAGCGATTTTGCCGCTGCATCTGCTAAAATTGACCAGCTGGTATCCCAGAACGCACGCTTAGACAGCGCATTACAGAACGACCAAGCTTCTATGGCGAAGCTGAAGAATGAAATAAGGGTGATATTAAGCAATAAGAATGCAACGCAGGCCGAATTGAAAAAAGCAAGGGAAATGATCACCCAGCTTACCGACAAATCCAAGCAGTATGAAGCCCGCATAGCGGAACTTGAAAAAGAGAATGCTGAACTGACCGGTCAAAACCAGGTGCTTACAAAAGAGCGCGATTCTACTGTTGAAAAGAATATCGCCCTGAAAAAGGCAGGTTCTGTACTAGCTGCAGCTAATATTCGGATGACCCCCATAGATAAACGCAGGAATGGCAAAGAAAAAGGAACATCGAAAGCCAAGAAGGTAGATGTGCTGCGTATAACCTTTGATATTGTTGAGAACCGTATAGCTGAAAGCGGTACCAAGCAGGTGTACCTGCGTATAACCGGCCCTGATGGGGCTGTGCTCTATACCCAATCAAATGCATCGGGCGTGATGACCACTGCAAACGGTGACCAGGTTAAATACTCTGTTTTGAAGAATATTGCGCTTACCCAGAATATGCCCGTGAAAGATGTTGTGGTAGACTGGCAGCAGGATGGCAATTATGGCCGTGGTAAGTATAATATAGAAATATTTAATGAAGGGTATAAGGTAGGCAGCGGCAGCGTAGACCTCAGGTAACGAATTGAGTATTAATAAGGTAAAAAGGCATTGTATTGTATACAATGCCTTTTTTGTGGGCGATTAGGAGTAATTTCGTGTTAACTTCTTAACAATACGGTAATGTAGCGTTCTTATTCGGTTAACATTGACAACATACTTTTGATGACGATTCAAGAAAATATGGAAGTGTTCCCAGGGAAAATTCTCGTAGTTGACGATGAACCGGATATAGTGGAGTTCATTAGCTATAATCTGAAAAGTAAAGGTTACCTGATCTCCACCGCCAGGGATGGGGTAGAAGCTATCCGTAAGGCGCGGGATTTCAGGCCCGACCTTATATTGCTGGATATTATGATGCCTAACAAAGACGGTATCGAAACCATTAAGGAGCTGAGGAAAATGCATGAGTTTGACGAAACAGCCATTATATTCCTTACTGCCTTAAATGATGAGAAGCGTGAAATTGAAGGCCTGCAAATAGGTGCAGATGACTATATAACAAAACCCATCAAGCCTGAATTGCTTGCTACCCGTATAGGCTCTGCACTCCGCCGCTTCCGCAAGGACGATGAGGTGGACCAAAAGCTGGTTTTTGGCGACCTGGAGATCAACAAAACAAAATTCACTGTCTCTTATAAAGGAAAGGAAATACTGTTAGCGAAAAAAGAGTTTGAATTGCTTTCGCTACTGGCATCTAAGCCAGGCCGGGTATTCCTGCGCAACGAGATACTGCAGCGTGTATGGGGTACGGATGTAATTGTAGGCGACCGCACTATAGATGTGCATATCCGTAAGATACGCCAAAAAATAGGCATTGATCTCATAACCACAGTTAAAGGGGTAGGCTACAAATTTGAGATGGCATACATAGCCTGACCGGGTCAGTGTGTGCCAGTTGTATCAGCTTCGCTTTTTTTCTTATAAACAAAGTTCAGGCCCTGTTTAGCCAGCATAAGGCCGGGCTCAAGGTCGAGCGTCCTCTTATAATATACTATTGCAGAGTCGTATTGTTTACTGTCTGAGTAGCAGCGTGCCAGGTTCAGGTTGCCCATAACAAAATCCGGATTAAGGGAAAGGGACTTTTTTATAAAACTGATGGCTTCCGGGTAGCTTTTTTTTGCATACAGGGCAATGCCCAGGTTATAGAGCGCAATACTATTCTTTGGGTTAGCGGCTATCGCCATGCTATAATGGTGAATAGCAGAATCGGGCATTTGCATACGGCCGTATATAATGCCCATTAAAGCATGTGCTTCGCTGAAGTCCGGATATATCTTCACCGCTTTATCTAACAATATTATACAATCTGCATCTTTTCCCGTTGGAGTTGATCCGGTAGTTGAGCCCGGAGTGCTATAGGCAATAGTATTTGCAAGATAATAGTGCATACGGGCGTTATCCGGCACCTTCTCAAGGTCGGTCTTGAATAGGGAGTAATTATCTTTCCAGTCGGTATTGCGCAGAGCAGTTAATACAAAGAATACAAGGCATACAATCGATAGGGTCGTTAATGCTGGTTTGTTTTTGGTAAAAGAGGCGGTAAGTGGTAGTTTGATCATCCATTGTTCTACCGCCAATGCAACGGCTAAACAAAAGCCTGCTGAAGCAAAGAACAGGAAGCGCTCGGCCATCTGAGAATAGACCAGGAAGGGTATGTTGGAAAACAGGGCTATGGTTACCAGGAAGTAGAGTATGCTGAAGGCCCATGGGTCGTTAGGTTTTTTAAACAGGCGGTAGAGGCCGATGCCCGCCAGTGCCACATATAATGCTGCAGATAGTAAAGCCCAGGCATTTCCGAAACCCACTAATGGTATCGTATTATAGCAATAGTCGCTAACGAGTGGGTACGGCACGAACAATAATTTAAGGTACATGCCTAATACCATAAATGCCGTTGCCAGCCTGGTGGCGATATCGGGAGCGCCGGAGATCGGGTTGGCAATGAATGTAATTGCATTTTCCCTGTCAAACCCCAACACAGCCCCACGTGCCCCCAGATAGCAAAGTGCTACCAGGAGAGTGGTAACTGAAATAACGATGCTGTGCTTGCGGTTTGCATTAATATAAAAGAAAAATACGAGAGGGGCTATGGCTATGAATGAGATAGCTGTTTCCTTGCTCAGTAGTGACAGTGCCAGGCATATTGCACCTGCTATCAATTGCCTTGTTTTTCCGGCATTGGCATAATTAACAAATTGGTTCAGGGAAATGAACGCAAATAGAAAACACAGCAGTTCGTCACGGCTTTTTATGTTGGCGACAACCTCTGTATGTATGGGGTGCAGGGCAAACAGCAGGGATGCTGTAAATGCTGTTCCGGTGCGCTTATGCGCAAAAAGCTTGTCTAAGAAAACGAATAGTGCAATTACGCAGCCAATGAACAGGATAATATTGAAAAAATGTCCCACTGCCGCATTGTCCCCAAACAACTGGTACTCGATAGCATGGGTTATCATGGGCACAGGCCGGTAGCTTTCGGCGTCAGCCCCTTGCTGAAACCCTTTGAGGCGGGTAGTGAACAGTAGGTCAGGAATGCCGCTGAAACCCTGGGTCACTATTGTATTACCGGTTGTTACCGTTATATCGTCCATCACATAGCCATTCTGCAAGGTATTGGCGTAGACGGCAAAAGAAATAACCGCGAGGAATATACACAGCTTGCGCACGGAAATGCCCTTGCCGGGTTTGTTCATATCCGGGGGCAGATCAACCGATCCGGTTTTGTAAGGGTTATGACCTGTTTCTCTTGCCATGTTCCAAAAATAAAAATAAAACCATAGCCTGAATAGTAACATTTATTAAACGAGCGGACTTAAACTTTTGCATTAACTTAGTACCCATGTCATTGCTGGATACTAAAAATATGTCGCCCAGGCTATTGTCGTTCCTTACGGCTTTGATCATTGCCTCGGCCAATGCATTGCTCAGCATTTTTGTTGCGCAGCAGTGGTATACGCCATTGCTGGTATTTGCAGTTACCTTCATTGTTATATATTGGCTATATTATTATACGCTACAGCGGTTCATATACCGGAAGATCAAGATCATTTATAAATTCATATACCAGACGAAGGCAACGAAGAAAGAGGAGTTCTTTTATGAGAATATCCTGCCGCAGAAATCCATTGAGGAAGTTAGCCAGGATGTGCAGAAATGGGCCGACCAGCGTAAGGATGAAATAGAGGTTCTGCAAAAAAATGAGCAGTTCAGGCGGGAATTTTTGATGAACCTGGCGCATGAGTTGCGCACGCCAATATTCTCGATACAGGGCTATGTGGATACCTTGCTGGGCGGCGCGCTGGAGGATGAGGAGGTGAACAGGAAATTCCTGACCAACGCTTCTAAGAGTATAGACAGGCTGGTGCGCCTGGTAGATGACCTTGATGAGATATCGAAGCTGGAGTCGGGGAAGATACCCTTGATACAGGAAACGTTTGCCATACAGGAACTGATAAAGGATGTGTATGAAGAGCTTTCACTGAATGCCAAGGCAAAGGAAATACACCTGTTATTTAAGAAGGGCACTGAGGGTGCCATATTTGTAACCGCCGATAAACAGAAGATCAAACAGGTGCTGGTGAACCTGGTAGAGAATGCCATTAAGTATGGCAACGATCAGGGGGCTGTAACGGCAGGCTGCTATGAAACAGATGACAAGCATGTGTACATAGAAATATCTGACGATGGGCCCGGTATAGCTGAAGAGCACCTTGCCCGTATCTTCGAGCGGTTTTACCGTGCCGACCGCAGCCGCAGCCGCGCTATTGGCGGCACCGGCCTGGGCCTGGCCATTGTTAAACATATAGTAGAAGCGCACGGGCAAGCTGTGAATGTGCGCAGCAAGCTGGGCGTTGGGTCATCCTTTGGCTTTACGCTGGATAAGGCAAAACCATAATTTGGTTAATTTGAAAATGAGCTAATTTGAAAATCCTGTTGAGCAGGACATGTTATTTGCCAATTATTTACTGTTTTAGCTGATGTCTCCATTGCATAGCCTGCGGGTGGCAATCAGGGCACAACAGTTGAATACATGTTAGAATACAGTACCTTAATGGTTCTGCTGTCGTGGGACAGTTTTTGCTCCGGGTTGTTTATGCCATTCAAACCAATCTCCGGCTTTTTTAAATTCCTTCCCGCCATCGGTCAACTGATACCAACCTTCAACTTCTTCCCATTCTTTGTTTTTGTCCTCAACGATCAATTGAAGCATATAGAACTCATAGAAAATATCAACGGCATCATATTTTTCCGGATTGGCTTTAGATTCTTCTGCAGATAAAAAAATAGAGTCATAATTACAATCCGCTATTATTTGCTCTATCACTTGTCTGAAATTAAAAAAGCCATTTTCTGGAGCATATGCAACTATCTTGTTTAGCCAGTTATAATAAGTATCATCAACGTTTACTTTGTGCCACTCATCAGGGTAACGCGAAACGAGGTCGTTTAATTGATCAATAATATCCATGAAATACAGATTAATTGTGCTAGTTTGTTTTTCTGCCGTTGCAGGTCTTATTTTCTGACCTGCAACAACGCGCAGGATAAATTATCGGTATAAGGATATTCAAATATTACAGATTATCATAAACAGCATCTTCATCAGTATACCCGGAGAAAAATTGCTTGGTTGCTAACTTATTCCACGACTCATCATCCGGTGCATCGGCGATCAATACAATTACCCTTACTTCCTGATTTGATTTTAGTTCAGTTTGGTACGAAGGGGGTATTTCAATTGTATCTGATGAATGTAGCTTTGTTTGAAATTCTATAGCTTTCATTGCGGCTAATTGTATATTAAAGATACAAAAAAAATATGGAACATTTTCCGATGCAACCTCGCTCAGACATTTTCAAATTAGCACATTTTCAAATTTTCAAATTAGCATTATCCCTGGTTATCCCGCCACTCATATACCCAGGCAGATTGTATCATCTCCAGGTGGCCTTCGTTGCATTCTTCACGCTTGCCTTCAAAGTTGGGTATTTCCAGTACCCATTCCAGCAGCTCGGTAAAGCGTATACGGTATATTTTGCTCTCACCAAATTGATCGCCAAAGCGTTCATATAGCTTCATGGCTATGTCTTCGTGGTCGGCCCAGTTGATCGGCGGTTCGTAATGCATATAATTTGAAAATTTGGAAATTTGAAAATTTGAAAATGACTACGTTATTTAATTAGTTTTCGATGTTGAAATGATCTTTGATAGGATCATTATGATTTGGTTAAGTTCATTCTTAAGGACAGTATCAAATTCATAACTCGTTACTCTTTCGCATAGAATCATCCAGTACAAGCTTTCACTGGCTTCTTTGGCTGCAATTTTCATTTTGTGTATAAAATCAGCCTTACTTTCGGCATTCTGTGCTTCAAAAACATTCGCGCCGATAGATGTACCCGCTCTTAATAACTGATTGGCAATGGCGTACTTTCTCTTACTTTCTAATTTTTCACAGTATTTGATAATGCTTACCGAAAATTCGATTGTTTTATTAACGATAATATTTTCTTTATCATTTCTCATTAAAAAGTTAAGCCATTTTCAAATTAGCACATTTTCAAATTTTCAAATTAATGCTATTCTCCCAGGAATTGTGTTTGGTCAGGTAAAGTAACTTCAATAAAACCGCCATCGCCTTCTAACACGCATTGGCAACCCAATCTTGAGTTGATCCTCGGACTTACTGCCCGGTCTATAAAATCTTCTTCTTTGTCAGAAAGTTCGGGCAGCAGGTCATCTCCTTTTTCCACGTACAGGTGGCAGGTGCTGCAGGCGCATACCATGCCGCAGTTATGGTGCAATTCTATATTATTATCCAGGGCAACCTCAAGAATGCTTTGGCCCGGGGCAATATTTTCCAGTGTCACTGTCTCCAGTCCCTTCTGCTCAAAATTAAATTTTATCGAATACATGAAAAAGTGTAGTAAAGCACGCAAAGGTAGTAAGTAAAACCCCAAACCCCTAAAGGGGCTTCTTTATATTTTCAAATAGAAAAAAATGGAAAATTAGCGGCGTTAGTTGAAAGTATGTTCTTAAGCTTAATGCATGGTTCCCTTTAGGGGTTCAGGGGCTTTTGTATAGATTCTGTTATTGCGGTGTATATGTTCTGCCATGCAGCATGTTGCTGCAGCAATGCTACCTGCTCTTGTATAGTGGTGCTGTCATGACGTACAGCAGGCCCGGTTTGCAGCGCTTGCGGTGATGATTGCCTGATGCGCTCAAATGTTTGCTCAATAATCGGCATCAGGGTAGAGAAGGGCAGGTTGTTTTCCGTGCATATCTGCTCACATATTGCCAGCAGGTGGTTAACAAAGTTATTCCCTATAACGGCAGAGAGGTGCAGCCATTTGCGCTGCTCATATTTGGCCTCAAATAAAATATCAGTTATGGCATGCCCCATGGTCAGCAGCAATTTCTGCGTTCTTTCCGATGAGGCTTCCCATGCACATGGAATGTTCCTGTGGTTAGGCGGGTTGGTCTTAACGATAGAATATACCGGCCAGATCACCGCACGCTCTCTTGCTGCATTTTTAATACTTTCTATGTCTACTGCACCGGCAGTATGTACCAATATGGTTTTTTTGAATGAGATCAGTTCGGCAACTTTGGGTATGGCAGCATCAGATACCGCAAGAAAACATACATCAGATTCTCCGTCTTCTATTTCAGTTATCCGGTCAAATTTAGGAGATAGCAATGCCTCGGCAAGAACCTTCGCAGCATCAAGGTTGCGGGCATAGACCCCGGTGCATTGATGCCTGCCTGTCAGTAGCCTGTTGCCAAAGAACCAGGCAATATTACCCGTACCAATTATGCTGAATGTCATATGTTTCGATGTGCAATATAATGTTTTTCCATTATTTCATGCACACGGGCTTTTAGAGCGGGCACATCTTCCGGTGTTAACCCGGCAGTAGGGATGGGGTCGAGGAAATGGATGTGGATGCGCATTGGCCGTGCCCAGAACTTTTTATAATGCGGCAGTATTTTGCCAGTATTAAAGATAAGGCCGGGTATGATGGCTTTTTGCGCTTTTACGGCTGTGACAAACGCGCCGTCATAAAAAGGCTGTAACGGTTCGTTTGTTTTGTTGCGGGTGCCTTCCGGGTACAGGCATAGATGAATACCCATTTCCAGGGTCTCCTGCATCTTCAGTACACTCTCCCGGCGGCTACCTTCTTTCTTCCTGTCCACAATGATAGACCCGCATTTATAGATAACCCCGAACAACGGTATCTTCGACATTTCTACTTTAGCTAAAGTTTTATTAGGTCCTGGTATCCAAGGAGATGAGACAGGAATATCTGCCAGTGAATTATGATTGATAACCACTACGTACTGCTCTCCCTTTTTGAATTTTTCTTTCCCTCTTCTGGTTACCGGACAGAACACCAGTGGCATGTAAACATTCATCCAAACCCAGAAAACGGGATGCAGGGCATTGGCCCTTTTGGGTTCCGGTAGTTTAGATATTATCCATATAGGCACCCACACCACCAGCATAGTAATAGCGAATATGACCAATGCGTATCCTATGAATAGATAGCCTAATATGTTTTTAATAGCCTTCATTTATAAGCTCCAGTCTATTGGTTTTTCGCCCTGCTCCCGGAGCCAGTTATTTGCTTTGCTAAAGTGGCCGCAACCCATAAACCCGTTGTGAGCGGATAGTGGGGATGGGTGTGCTGCTTTTAAGATAAGGTGCCTGGTCTGGTCTATCAATACTGCCTTGTTTTGAGCGAACCTGCCCCACAACATGAACACCACATGGTCTTTGTGGGCGGATATATGCCGTATTGCCTCATCGGTAAACATATGCCATCCTAATTCGCTGTGTGACATCGGTTTATTTTCTTCTACCGTAAGCGATGCATTAAGCAAAAGTACACCCTGTTTTGCCCATTTTTCCAGGTTGCCGG
Organism: Flavipsychrobacter sp.; assembly: GCA_021155965.1. Lineage (GTDB taxonomy): Bacteria > Bacteroidota > Bacteroidia > Chitinophagales > Chitinophagaceae > Nemorincola. The sequence goes on along the minus strand of JAJNBJ010000003.1, from coordinate 226,203 downwards.
TGCGGGGTAATGGTATCTCCAGGTCTGTATTCAGTTCTTTAAAAATATTAATGAGTGAGGGGGGAGGTTGCACGCCATCCGGTACAGAAAAACACAACCCATGTGCCTGCCCGGGATTATGATAAGGGTCTTGCCCTATGATGACCACCTTTACATTTTTGAAAGGTGTGGTATCAAACGCATTAAAAATTAATTTACCGGGTGGGTAAATGGTTTTCCCGGCTTTTTTTTGCTCTTTCAGGAAATGGACGATCTTTTCAAAATACGGTTTATCAAACTCTTCTTTCAGTTCTTCCTTCCAGCTTGGTTCTATTTGTACGTCCATTATCGGAATTTGTAATAAGTTTTATCGAACCTCCACTTCCAGCACCTTATATCCCTGCATATATGCCTCCAGGGTATCACCGGCATTTACTGGGCCTACACCTGCCGGTGTACCGGTAAAAATCATATCGCCAATATTCAGAGTGAAGTATTGCGACACATAGGCAATGATCTTATCAACACTAAATATCATATTACGGCTGTGCCCATCCTGCACTGTTTCTCCATTCTTCTTTAATTGGAATGCAATATTACTTACGTCAGTCTCCGGCGTGATCTTTGAGAATGAACCAACAGCTGCCGAACCATCAAAAGCCTTGGCTATTTCCCAGGGCAGGCCTTTTTGCTGCTGCTCCCGCTGCACATCACGGGCAGTGAAGTCTATGCCTATGGTAACATCCCCGTAATATTTATTAGCAAATTTCTCCTGTATGAATTTGCCATTCTTGGTAATACGCACTACCATTTCGGCCTCATACTGCAGGTCGTCGGTAAATTCGGGATAATAGAGTTGTTTGCCGGGAAGCAGTATTGCTGTTTTAGGTTTCATGAAGATCACCGGTGCTTTTGGGACCTCATTATTTAATTCTTTGGCGTGGTCGGCGTAATTTCGCCCTACACAAATTATTTTCATAGCACGTTATAATATTACTTTTGCCGCTTATGGGCCGTGTAAAATTAAAGTTTCCTGACGAAAATCCATTGTTCACCTGTACAATTCCTATCCGTGTGGGCGACCTTAACTATGGCAACCATGTTGGCAATGATTCCATACTTTCTATAGTACATGAAGCGCGTATGCAGATGCTCCATGACCAGGGTTATAGTGAAATGGATGCCGCCGGTGTGGGCCTGATAATGGCAGATGTGATGATTGCGTACAAAGGAGAGTCGTTTTATGGAGATATCCTGGCCATTAAAATATATGCCGAAGAACTAACAGGTTACTCTTTCGACCTGCTTTACCGAATTTCTGCGTCCCGTAACAATAATATAACAGATATAGCGCATGCTAAAACAGGCATGGTGTGCTTTGACTATAGCAGCCGCAAGATAGCTGCCATGCCCGAAAAGTTAAAGGTGCTGTTGGAAGGGGATAAATAATTATTATCTTGCCCGCGTAAATCAAACTATTTACTTTATGAAGAAAATATTACTTGCACTGATTGCGGTTCTCGCAACTATTCCTGCACTTTTTGGCCAACAATTCAAAATAGAAAAAAGTCTGCCTTTTGAAGAGCCGGAATATGGCTGGAACAGAGTAATCCAACTAAGGAATGGTAACACGTTCTTTTTTCATACAACAAAAAAAGAAGGGATTAACGTAGTTGTGTACAATAAAGACAGGAAGGTCATTGGTAAACGAACGTTGGTAAGCAAAAAGTGGGATGCAGAGAAAATGAAGACTGCTCAGTTTAAAGGCTTTTATGAAATAAATGGGGAGCCAGTGATATTCGTATCGCAGCCGGACGGACGTGAACCGGTACTGTACCGTATGCGCCTCAACCCGACCACAGGCTTTATTGCAAAAGAGGACGAAATAGGTAGAATGCCCAAGGTCAGTTTGTTTGCCGGATATGCAGTGGCATTCGGCGGTGTTGATCCTTTTGATTTTTTCGTTGAAAAAGATGCTGAATCTGATCATTATGCCGTCATCACATATAATTCTCTTGCGCCCAATACTGATGAACGGATTAAAGTGCAATACTATGATGCGACACATAAGAAAATTGGGGAGGCATATTACCGGTCACCGGGTGGCGCATTTAAATACCTGCAGTACCTGGGGGCTGTGGTTGATGGCAATAAGAGAATGTATGTGACCAGCTATGCTTATAATGAAGCCAGGGGTGGTAGTGCAACTCCTAAACTTATCGTATCGAGATTAAATGTTGGTGACACGTCTTTTACACATAGCGTGTTAGAACTGACGGAAGAGTTCGAAGAAGCAAAAGCCATCATGCAGTATAACCGGAACAATAATAAACTCCAGTTACTTACACTGACCCTGGACAAGAAAAAAGGTGGCTTCAATGGTAAAACTACAAGCTATTATTCGGTAGCGATCAATTACATAGATCCCGAAACGCTGAAGCTGGTGTTATCAAAACCTGTAAGTGGCCAAAAGATAACAGCATACGGTGTTGAGCACATTGACAAAAAATTTGAGTATTCCGGTATGCCACAGCATATGATCATTAATAAAGACAAAACGACTACAATACTTTTTGAAGAGTCGTCGGAAACAACATACCGGTCGCTCGTAAGAACACAACTTGGTTCTATAGGCATATCTGAATTATCAGATTTCAGTACTGAACTGCGCGGGTATGCTATCAGCAAGAGGCAACAGGCAGAGGATGCGTTCCCTAAATTGTATATATGGAGGAGAAGTAAAGGTATGTTCCAGTTTTCGCAACATATAGAGATCGGTGATGTGAATGTGAACCAGTATTTGTCATATGATTATGTCAATAGCGATAAGGGGCGTTTTGTTATCTTTAATGATTTGCCGGGGAATGCAGAGAAAGGAGAAGAAGATGAGAAAAGAAAGATTGTTGCAAGGGTATCTGAAACTAATACTATTTGTTACAAGCTGAACGAAGGAAGAATGGATAAGTTCTATTTGTTTGGTGACCCGACAGGCAAGGATGCTTCGACGTTTTGTGACATAGCATGCTCTGATTTCAATAAAGAAACTAATACCTATGCAACAATTATTGTGGAGCGTAATGGCAGGGAGAAGAAAGCAAAGGTAGCCTGGGTAACATTTGAATAGCCTAATAGTTGTATAACTTCATTGCATTGCTAATTCCATACCTTCGCGCTGCACTTAATAAAACTTATGAAAAATATATTATTATTTGTTGCCTTACTGGCAACTTTTTCGCCTGTTTTTGCCCAGCAATTTAAAATTGAGAAAAGCGCAGGTTTCGAAGAGCCTGAATATGGCTGGAACAGGCTGCTGCAGCTAAAGAATGGCAATACCTTATTCTTTCATGCCGAGAACAAAGAAGGTATTATTGTAGTTGCTTACGACAAGAGCCGTAAAGAGATAGCACGTAAAACAATTACCAGCCAGCTTTGGAGTGTCCGTAGGTTGAAGACCTCCATAATTGCAAGCCTTTGCGAGATAAATGGCGAGGCAGTATTATTCCTCCTGCAGGATCCTAAATTATACCGCCTGCGCATAAGCTCCACCACGGCCGATGTGATAAAAGAAGACGATTTGGGCAGCTTGCCCCTTAGTGTGCCATTTGGAGGATTTGCTGTACAATTCGGCAATGCTGACCCTAATAATATTATTGTGGAGAAAGACCCGACATCTGACTGCTATGCGACTATCTACTTCAATGGTTTTGCCAAAGACCGCAGTGAGCGTATACGTGTGGTGCATTACAATGGTAGCCATACTATTATTAATGAAGCTTTTTATGAATCGCCCGGTGGCGCATTTAAATACCTGCGTTATATAGGCTGTGTGGTTGATGGCGACAAACGCGTATTTGTAACAACCTATGGCCACAATGGCAAGTCGGATGATGTGGCTGCGCGCGTAATTGTGTCAAGCTTGAAAGTTGGCGAGAAGGATTTTGGCCATAAACTGCTCAACTTCTCTATTGATTTTAACGATACAAAATCTGTGATGTTGTATAACCGCAACAATAATAAAATACAGCTACTTACTTTGTCGCAAACCGGCCGGTCATCTAAATTCTTCAGCAGCAGCACCAAAACTTATTTTTTAACGTTGTTGTCATACATAGATCCTGAAACATTGGATGTGACAGATGTAAAGGTTGTGCAGGGACAGAAAGTGAGTGAATATGCTCAAAGTAATATTGATGCGGAATATGTTTATTCTGGTTTGCCGCAGCACATGGTCATCAATAAAGATAATACAACAACCATCCTGTCAGAAGAAAGCAGGACAGTGACTACATACCGGAATGGGTCTGTGGTGCAAGAGAGAACATTCATAGGCGCTCTTGGTATTTCTGAGCTATCTGATACAGGCGCGGAATTGCGTGGCTACGCTATTAGTAAGAAGCAGGTGACACAAAGCATACTGCCTGCACTATATGTGGCAGCCAGGAGCAAAGGTGTTTATGTGCCACCAACACAATACGGGTTAGGCAGCACAAACGTAAACCAATTTATGTCGTTCGACTACATTAATGCGCCCAACGGCCGTTACATATTGTTCAATGATCTGCCGGTGAACTATGAAAAGAATGAGAGCGAAAAGAAACGCAAAACAATGAGTTCTGTGTCTGAATCAAACACCATTTGTTTCAAATTGGGCGACGGCAAAATTGATAAGTTCTTCCTTTTTGGTGAACCTAAAGACGACCAGGCTATCTTCTGTTATATACAGGCGTCAGATTATAACAAAGATATCAACACATATGCAACTTTGCTTGTAGAGCGTGAGCGCAGGAAGAAAGAAGCAAAGGTGGCGTGGGTTACATTTGAATAGTGTAGTTGAACATAAGGTATGGTTATTTACTTAACTGCTAAGACGCAGAGACGCAAAGAAAGTACTTTAGCTTATTAAATAATAAATCTTTGCGACTTAGCGCCTCTGCGGTTAAATATTTTTATACTGTGAGTTGCCTTTCTTGATGTTACTTCTCTATAAAAGCTATTATTTCAGGGCTGTCTGGCAGGGTAGTTGGAGAGAAGATTTCAACGAGTTTACCTTTTTCATCAACCAGGTATTTCTGGAAATTCCAGGTTACCTTACTATCCATGTAGCCGTTATATTTTTTATCGGTCAGCCACTGATAGATGGGAGCCATCTTCCTGCCTTTCACGGTAACTTTCGCAGCCATAGGGAAGGTAACACCATAGTTCTGTTTGCAGAAATCTGCAATGGCCTTATTTGAGCCCGGCTCTTGGAAGAAAAAGCTGTTTGAAGGGAAACCAACAACAACTAATTTGTCTTTATATTTTTCGTACAGTTTTTGCAAACCGGTGTACTGCGGGGTATTGCCGCAATAAGTTGCTGTATTCACTATCAGTATTTTTTTACCCCTGAATGTGGAGAAATCCATTGTGCTGCCATCAAGCGCTGCAACTTTAAAATCATAGATGCTGTTGGGTATATGGCCTTTTGGGCGTGGCGTAAAGAAGAAAGAAAAAAATAGCAGCGTTGCAAGATACATAGGCCAGTTTGTGCAAAGTTACTGCATTTTGGAAGGGTGATTTTTGATGATTATTTCGGTATGTGTTATGCATTTTGTATTTTCATAACTTAAACGACCCCAAATGAAGAAAGCTATACTATATATTTTCCCGTTACTATTTACACTTCTTTCTTCGCAGCAAGCGCAAGCACAGATCACGGGAACACTTACGGTATGTGTTGGTGGAACAACTCCTTTGGCAGATGCCATGCCAGGTGGCGTGTGGACCAGCAGTACGCCATCGGTTGCAGTTGTTGGCCTGACGACAGGATTTGTGTATGGCATGTCTGCCGGCACAGCAACTATTTCTTATACAGCGGGTGCCACAGTTCATACTGCGGTAGTAACAGTTAATCCCCTTGCATCTGCGGGTAGTATATCCGGCCCTTCTTCAGTGTGTGCGGGTACTACTATTACCCTTACGGCCAGTGTACCAGGTGGTACATGGAGTGCATCGAATGCCAACGCTACCGTATCTGGCGGGGTAGTAAGCGGTGTTTCACCGGGTACCTGTACTATAACATATACCGTTACTACATCATGCGGAACAGCTACTGCAACAAAGCTGATTACCATAAATGCCCTTCCATCAGTCAGTGCTATTTCAGGTTCTTCAACAGTTTGCGTTAGTTCGGCTATTTCCCTGTTCAGTGCTACACCGGGTGGTGCGTGGAGTGCCACCAACCCTGCTGCAACTGTAACAGGCGGAGGTATAGTAACAGGTGTGTCTGCAGGCATTGATACAATTATTTATACGGTAACAAATATGTGCGGACCAACTTCGGTTTCGAAAATTGTAACCGTTAATCCCCTGCCATTGGCCGGAAGCCTTTCGGGGCCTGCTGTTGTTTGTATCGCTTCATCTATTACGCTTTCGTCAACCGTAAGCGGAGGCGTATGGACAGCAAGCAATGCTAATGCCACTGTATCGGGTGGGGTAGTGACAGGGGGTGCTGCCGGCATAGATACGATCAGTTATACAGTAACCAATGGTTGCGGCTCAGCCACTGTTACCGCTACCGTATCCATCAGCCCGGCTCCTTTTGCAGGTACTATTTCAGGTGTGGCTGACGTTTGCGAAAGCGCATCAATAACATTGACCTCAAGCGTGAGTGGTGGTGTATGGGGAGTGAGTACAGGTATGGCATCAGTAACAGGTGGTGTGACAACGGGCATTGCAGCAGGTGTGGATACTATAAAATACACAATAAGCACAGGTTGTGGTATAGATGTGGCAGCACATGTAATTACGGTAAACCCCATGCCTGATGCGGGTGTTATCGGTGGGCCCGCAGGTGTCTGCAACGGTTCATCTGTAACGCTGAGCGCGAGTGGCCCGGGTGGTGCATGGAGTAGTGATGATGTTACAATAGCTGATGTGGATGGTTCAGGAAATGTAGACGGGCTGATGCCGGGAAGTGCAATGATCAGTTATGTAGTGACGAATGGTTGCGGTGGGGATACTGCATTTCATGCGATCTCTGTTGATGTTCCCGCAGGGCCCGTTATAGCACCTGAACTGATATGTTCAGGCTCTGTCAATACTATAACTAACAGTACACCGGGCGGAACGTGGAGCAGCAGCAACCCTGTCACGGCTTTTGTTTTTGGCGGCTCTTTGATAGGAGGCTTCCCCGGCATAGTCACTATTACGTATACAGTTACTAACGGATGCGGCACTACCACTGCTGACAAAGTAATTGATGTAATTCTTTGCCTCCCGCTTAATGAGCCTGTTGCGGGTACTACGACTGATGAACTGAGTATATTCCCCAACCCCAGCGACGGTACTTTTACACTTAATATCGCTTCTGCAAAAAATGAAGCAATAACAGTTTTGGTGACAAACGTTCTGGGTGGGAAGGTGATTGAGTTCAAAGCAAATACTAATGAGCAGACCGACGTAAAGCTGGATGCAGTGCCGGGTATCTATTTTCTAACCGCAGCGAACAATACCATCACATTTACCCAGCGGATATTGATAACAGAATAGCTTCTATATTAGGTAGTTTAAATATGGGTATTACTTCTATTTAAGTTCAAAAAATAGAATAAAAGTTCATTTTTCCTTTTATCACTAAATTTTCATATCTTGCTCACAAATATTTTTCATATTACAAAAATGCCTAAATCCTATTCTTTAATTCTTATTTAAAACTACTGTATGAAGAAAATCTATTTTCTGCTAATTCTTATTTGCTTATCAGGAAAGAGCATAGCCCAGACAACTACTTTTAACTATACGGGATCTATGCAAATCTATTCAGTTCCTGCCGGAGTAACACTAATCAGTGTTGATGCCCGCGGAGCTATTGGCGGTAACGGAGGTGGTGTGTTGCGTGGTGGTTATGGAGCCAGGGTGCAATGTACCATGAATGTTACACCCAGTACCAACCTATACATTTTTGTAGGGGGGGTAGGAGCTGCGGGCGGCAGTGGCGCCGGAGGATTTAATGGAGGCGGTACTGGCGTTACCAATGGTGGTGGCGGTGGCGGCGCTACGGATATTCGTTTAGACCCAGGTGCGCCTACGGCCACTAACAGGCCGGTTGTAGCCGGCAGTGGTGGTGGTGGTTCTGCGAATTACGGCACGAACAATTATGACAGAGGCGGAGATGGTGGCGGCACTACAGGAGAACAAGGATGGAGTGGTAATGTGATTGGAGGGTCGAATAGCGATATTGGTGGTTATGGCGGCACACAAACTGCCGGTGGCCTTGGAGGGCAATATAATTGCTGTGGTTATGCCAGGGGGGCAAGCGGCACCCTAGGCGGCGGCGGCAATGGTGCGACAGGTACGTGGGGTGCTGGTGGCGGCGGTGGCTACTATGGTGGCGGCGGCGGAAGCTGGTCGGGCGGTGGTGGCGGATCTTCGTATGCTGATCCTACTGTATGCAGCAATGTTACACATACACGGGGCTTTAACACTACAGGGGCGGGCCAGGTAATCATCACAGTGCTGTGCAGTTCTCCGGGTACGGTTATTGGTGCCAGTGCGGTTTGTGTTGGCTCAAATTCAACTTATACCAATCCAACAAGTGTAGCAGGTGGCACATGGAGCAGCAGTAATACTGCGGTCGGTACCATTAATGGTGCATCCGGTGTTTTCACAGGTATATCGGCTGGTACAACTACATTGACGTATACTATTGGCAATCCTTGCGGCGGACCTAGCGCACTTGCTAAAATGACAGTAACAGTAAATGCCTTACCCGCAGATATTACCGGAGCAACATCGGTATGTACTGGGCAGACTACAACGTTAAGTTCTGCCTCAACAGGCGGTACCTGGAGCAGCAGCAATACAGGGTTTGCAATAGTTAACTCAACTACAGGAGTAGTAACGGGAGTAGCTTCCGGTACGCCTGTTATCAGCTATACAATAAGTGGTTGCAGTGCATTATATAACATGACGGTAAATACGGCGCCAGCTAATATTTCCGGCGCATCTACTGTTTGCCCGCTGCTTACTGCGGCATTGACAAGCGCCACAAGTGGTGGAGTATGGAGCAGCAGCAATACCTCATTTGCCACAGTTAATTCTGCTTCCGGTGTGGTTACCGGTGTTGCTGGTGGTAGCGTGAACATAAGCTACACCATAACAAATGGCTGCAGTGTGGTGAAGCCGATGACCGTTCATGCGCTTTCACCAATTTCAGGCCCTCTTGGTGTGTGCGGCACCGGTGTTTCGGTTACTTTGACAAATGGCGCTCCCGGTGGTACCTGGACGAGCAGCAACATAGGTGTTGCAACCATTGGATCATCTTCAGGAATAGTAACAAGCGTGGCGACAGGCATTTCCAATATTACTTATACTACGCCTGCAGGTTGTATCGCGCTAGCTGTTTTCGGCGTTACGGGAACTCCTAATGTATATACGGTGACAGGTGGCGGTAATTACTGCGTGGGCAGTACTACCGGGGTTGTGATCGGCTTATCGGGAACTGACTTCGGAGTTAACTACCAGTTGATGAGCGGGGCGACTCCGATAGGCATCCCGATCTCGGGTTCGGGTTTTGCAGGGTCTTTTGCACCGATAACTACAACCGGTACGTTCAGCGTAGTTGCCAACCCCGGTACATCATGTGCGACCAATATGACGGGCACTGCGACTGTGGGTACCAATCCATTACCTACGATATACACGGTTACAGGCGGTGGAAATTATTGTGCAGGTGGTGCGGGTGTTAATGTTTACCTCAGCAATTCAACTATTGGTATTAACTACCAGTTGTTCCTTAATGGTACTACCATGGTTGGCAGCACCGTTGCAGGTACAGGCGCCATGCTTGATTTTGGATTGCACACCGCAGCAGGTGTTTATACAGTTGTTGCCACCCATGCTACGCTGGGTTGTGTGAACAATATGGCAAGCAGTGCAACAATAAGCATCAACTCTTTACCATTGGCGTTCAACATGACCGGTGGCGGTGCGTTTTGCAGCGGAGCTACAGGAGTGCCTGTTGGCCTGTCCAATACACAACTGGGTGTTAATTACCAATTGTATTACAACGGTTCCCCGGTTGTGGGAGCGGTAATGGCTGGTACCGGTTCAGGAATTTCGTTTGGTAGCCAAACTTTGGGAGGTACGTATTCAATAGTAGCTACCAATGCAACAACCGGTTGCTCAAATTCAATGACAGGTACGAGCGGTGTTACCGTTAATGCACTGCCAACAGTATATACCGTAACCGGCGGTGGTAATTACTGCTCCGGCGGTACGGGTGTAGCAGTTAATTTGAACGGGTCGCAGACAGGGGTTAATTATCAATTATACCGTGGCGCTACACCTGTGGGCTCTCCTATGGCAGGAACAGGCACGTCGATCAGCTTTGGTTTGCAAACTACGGCAGGTTCTTATACAGTGTCTGCAACAAATGCCACAACAGGTTGTACGCTTATAATGTCTGGCAGCGCTAATGTTGCTATTAATCCGTTGCCTTCGCAGTTCACTGTTACCGGTGGCGGTGGTTATTGCAATGGCGGCACAGGCGTAAGTGTAGGCTTAAGTGGTTCTGTTGTTGGTTATACTTACCAGTTATGGTTGTCCACCATGCTGGTGGATGCTGCACCTGGTTCAGGTTCAGCAATTGATTTTGGTATGCAAACCGCTGCCGGTTTTTATACTGTCGTTGCAACAGATAACATCACGCTCTGTTCCAACAACATGGTAGGCAGTACGGTGGTAACAATCAATCCGCTGCCAATTATCAGGACAGTGACCGGTGGCGGCAATTATTGTTCAGGTGGCACAGGTGTTGCAATTGGCCTTAATGGTTCATCAGCCGGTACCTCATACCAGTTGTACCAAGGCACAACACTTTCCGGTTCTGCTGTTGCGGGTACTGGTGTGCCAATAGGCTTTGGGAACCGCACTGGTGCTGGTTCTTATACAGCAACTGCGACAATAACAGCTACAGGGTGTACTGCGACCATGACCGGCAGCGCTGCTATTGTTATTGACCCGCTTCCTATTGCGACAATGGTCACAGGTACGGGTTCATATTGTGCAGGCGGTACCGGACTGAATGTTGGCCTTGCAGGTTCTATACCAGGTATCAGTTACCAATTATACAGGAATGGTGTGATGACCGGAATGCCTGTAACAGGAACAGGCGCTGCGATCAGCTTTGGCTTGCAAACATTGGCAGGCAACTATACAGTAACCGGAACTAACACAACTAACGGATGTGTGAATACGATGACTGGTAATGCGATCATTAATATAGATCCTTTGCCTGCAGCATATGCGATCACCGGTGGTGGTAACTATTGTGCCGGTGGTGCGGGCGCGTTGCTTGGAGTTTCCGGCTCAGAGACCGGTGTAAATTACCAGCTATACCTTGGTGGAGTACCTTCCGGAACACCGGTAGCAGGTACAGGCGGCGGCATTAGCTTTGGGTTCAGGACAACTGCGGGTACCTATTCGGTGGTAGCTACCAATGCAACTACAGGATGTACGATGAATATGACAGGAAGCGCTACAGTTAGTATAGTAGCATTACCCCTGCCTGCAGCATTCACTGTAACCGGTGGCGGTAATTACTGCACAGGTGGCACAGGCGTTCACATTGGCCTTGCTGCTTCGGCTACAGGCGTTACCTACCAATTATATAATGCATCAATTGCAACCGGTGCTGTTGTACCCGGTACAGGTGCGGCGCTTGACTTTGGTTTACAGACAGCAGGAGGCACTTATACAGTTGTTGCTACAAACACATCAACAACCTGCAATAATGTAATGACCGGTGCCGCTACTGTGGCATTGGACCCATTACCTAATATATATGGACTTACCGGCGGTGGTAACTATTGTTTCGGTACACCTGGCGTTCATATCGGAATAAGCAATTCTGATGCTGGTATCAATTACCAGTTGAACCTGGCTGGCGGCGCTGTTGGTGCGCCAACGCCTGGTACGGGTACGGCGATAGATTTTGGTGTTCAATCGGCTACAGGATTTTATGACATAGTAGCAACCAATGCTACAACAGGTTGCAGCAGCAGTATGGCAGGCGGCTCAATAGTGAATATCGATCCATTGCCTGTGCTGCATAACGTAACTGGTGGTGGCGGTTATTGTCCCGGCGGTATGGGTGTTCATGTTGGCCTTGATGGTTCAGATATTGGCACCGACTACCAATTATATAAAGGCGGGGTAGCAGTAGGTATCCCGCTTGCAGGTACGGGTATCGTACTTGATTTCGGTTTACAGACAGCAACAGGCACTTATACAGTTATTGCTACCAATCCGGCCACTACTTGTACTAACGGTATGTCGGGAAGTAAGATCGTATCAATTTCTCCTGTGCCCAATGCATATAGTGTTACCGGTACTGGTAATTACTGTCCCGGTGGCACAGGCGTTAATGTTGGCCTTGCCAACTCCGACCTTGGCACCACTTACCAGTTATATAATTTAGGTGGCCCTGTAGGCTTGCCGATGGCTGGCACAGGATTGCCATTGAATTTTGGTTCGCAACTGGCAGGTACTTATACAGTGGTAGCTGCCAGCACTTCAACCACATGTACAAACAATATGACCGGTAATGCGGTTGTTGGCATCAATGCTGTTCCAACAGCACAAACCGTTACCGGCAGCGGTAGCTACTGTGCAGGTGGCACTGGCCTCAATGTTGGCCTTGGGGGTTCGCAAACCGGCACAAACTACCAGTTGATGCTGGGCGGTTCACCAACAGGGTTGGCAGTTGCAGGTACAGGCAGCGCTATCAGCTTCGGGATGAAAACAGCCCCGGGCGTTTATACGGTTGTTGCAACGAACAGCACCACTGCATGTTCTAATAATATGACGGGCAGCGCGGTTGTAGCAGTTAACGCTCTGCCTACGGTTTATAATGTAACAGGTGGTGGCAATTATTGTATAGGTGGAACAGGTGTGGGCATTACCCTGAGCGGTTCCAATACAGGCATCAGCTACCAGCTAATGAGAGGGGCAACAGCTGTTGGTGCTCCACAGGCTGGTACAGGTGCTATGATCAACTTTGGTATGCAGACAGTTGCAGGAACTTACACAGTTGTAGCAACGAATACTTCTTCGCTGTGTACAAATAATATGAATGGCAGCGTTAACGTAGGTATCAACACATTGCCGATCGCTTATACAGTGAGCGGAGGTGGTAACTACTGCGTAGGCGGAAGCGGCCTTCATGTTAACCTGAGTGGTTCTAATACCGGTATTTCGTACCAGCTACAAATTGGTGGTTCACCGGTAGGGACTCCGCTTGTTGGCACAGGTTTTGGCCTTGATTTTGGCCTGCAAACCGTTACGGGTAACTATACTATTAAAGCTACCAATATGTCTACAGGCTGTGTGAACATGATGACCGGCAGCGCATCAATAGGAACAAATCCATTGCCGAATGTTTATTCTGTAAGCAGCACCAGCAGTAATTACTGCGCCGGTGGTGCTGGTGTACTGGTAGCATTGACAAGTTCAGACGCAGGCATCAATTACCAGCTATACCATATGGGTACTGCGATTGGCGCGCCTGTAGCCGGAACCGGCGGTTCTGTTGATTTTGGCATGCAGTTAGCTTCAGGCTTGTATACCGCAATAGCTACCAATGCAACTACAGGCTGCACTAAGAATATGGCCAGCAGCGTAACCGTGGTAGTAGACCCATTGCCTGCTGTATATACAGTAACAGGTGGTGGCGGCTATTGCAGCGGCACATCGGGTGTGAATGTAGGCTTGAGCAGCTCAACAGCAGCTATTAAATACCAATTGTATAAAGACGCTATGCCTGTAGGAGGCCCGGTAACAGGTACCGGCAGCCCGATCAACTTCGGCATACAATCTGCTACCGGATCTTACACAGTTATTGCCACTAATCCGGCTACTACCTGTGTAAATAACATGTCGGGCGCGGTTAGTGTAGTGCTTAACTCACTGCCCACTATGTATACCCTTACCGGTGGCGGTAATTATTGTGTTGGCGGAAGCGGGATCTCTGTAGGCTTGTCGGGTTCACAGCCCGGTGTCAGCTACCAGCTTAAGGCAGGTATGGTAAATGTTGGCACTGCTGTTGCTGGTACGGGTGGTGCTATTGACTTCGGTATGCAAACTATCACAGGTCCGTATACGGTTGTTGCTACCGATGCAACAACAGGCTGTGTGCGCACAATGATGGGCAGCGTTTCCGTAAACACTACGGCTTTGCCAACGGCATATCCTGTTGTTGGTGGCGGTAACTACTGCTCAGGCGGAACAGGCGTTCACGTTGGGCTGGGTTCATCACAGGCAGGAGTATCTTACCGATTATTTAATGGGGCATCGCCGGTTGGCAGCCCAATGATGGCATCTGGCCCGGCTATAGACTTTGGCCTGCAAGCAGCTACCGGAACATATACTGTAGTCGCTACTAATACAACTACAGGCTGCACTGCAACCATGTCTGGTTCCGCTACAGTAGGCACTTATCCTCAGCCTACGTTGTTCTCTGTAATTGGTGGGGGTAACTACTGTTCGGGCACAGCAGGTGTGAACGTTGGCTTGAATGGCTCTACTGTAGGTGTAAATTACCAGTTATACAATGGCTTCTCTATGGTGGGTCCTGCAATTGCAGGTACCGGCGGTATACTTGATTTTGGTATGATAGCCACTCCTGCTACATTTACCGTTATTGCCACTAATGCGACAACAGCTTGTTCGAGGACAATGGCCGGCAGCGCTACTTTAGCTATGAACCCATCTGTAACTCCCGTGGTGAACATATCTACCCCGGCCGGTGACACACTTTGCTCAGGTAACTTCACCACATTCACTGCCACACCTGTAAATGGCGGCATGGCCCCTGCTTACCAGTGGAAAGTGAATGGTGTGAATACTGGAGTTAGTGCAACATACAGTTATATTCCTGCTGACGGTGATGTGTTGAGTGTAACCCTTACAAGCAGCGCGGCATGTGCCACTCCTGCTTCAGTAACAAAGAGTGTTGTGCTTAATGTTATGCCACAGGGTACGCCGGCTGTAACGGTGTCTGCTAATCCCGGCACTAATGTATGCCAGGGCACTATGGTGACATTTATTGCAAACACTACGTTTGGCGGTTCAAGCCCTGCGTATACGTGGGTGAAGAATGGTGTAGCTGTCAGCACTGCCCCATCACTCGCTTATACACCAGCTGATGGCGATGACATCTATTGCCTCATCGCGAGCAACTACCGCTGCCGCACGGCTAACTCGGCTATGAGCAGCCATGTGATAATGGATGTTGATGCTGCAATTAACCCGACAGTTACTATATCAGCTACACCTGGCCTGAACCTGGCGGCTGGCCAAACAGTAATGTTCACTGCTAACGTACTGAACGGCGGCGCAACGCCAACTTATCAATGGATGGTTAATGGTATGCCGGTATCAGGTGCAAATGCACAAACATACACCACCAATACACTATCTAACCATGATATAGTAAGTTGCGATGTTACCAGCAGTTCGGCATGCAGCGGCCTTTCAGGAAGTGGCTCTGCTACGGTTACTATATCCGGTACAGGCGTTAATAATGTTATTGCTATGAGTGATGTTACCCTGGTACCTAACCCCAACAAGGGCATGTTTACACTGCAAGGTAAATTAGGTACTATTGCTGATCAGGAAGTATCTGTAGAGGTAACGAACATGCTTGGCCAGGTGGTATATACCAGCAAGGCTGCTGTTCGTAATGGTGAGCTGAATGAAAGGGTAGAACTGGGTAATAACCTTGCAAACGGCATGTATATATTGAACCTGCGTTCAGGCAATGAAAGCAGGGTATTCCATGTTGCAGTAGAAAAGTAATATGATCTGATAAGTTATAAATGAGCCACCCGCCCAGGCAGGGTGGCTCATTGTTTTAGGGCTATTTATTGGTTTATCTAATACGCCTATTGACAATAATTGAAGGGATAAGCTGATATTTGTAGCCGAATAATTGAAGAGCATGAAGATAGGTATAGTATGTTATCCCACTTTTGGCGGTAGCGGGGTGCTGGCAACCGAACTGGGTATAGCCCTTTCTGATAAAGGGTATGAAGTGCATTTCATTACCTATAAACAACCCGCAAGGCTTAACCAGAGTTTTAATCCGAATATCTATTTTCACGAGGTGAAAGTGCCGGCTTATCCGTTGTTTGATTTTCCGCCATATGAGACTGCACTAGCAAGCACCATGGTGAATGTGATCGTGAACCAGAAGCTTGACCTGCTGCACCTTCATTATGCTATACCACATGCGTCAGCGGCTTACTTCGCCCGGCAGATATTGAAAAAGACAGGCAAAGACATTCCATTTATCACAACCTTGCACGGCACCGATATTACGCTTGTGGGTAAAGATGTGACCTATGCACCCGTGGTTACTTTTTCAATCAATGAGTCGGATGCTATTACAGCAGTGTCCGATAACCTTAAGGAAGAAACGCTGCGCCATTTTAAAATAGAAAAAGATATCCATGTTATTCCCAATTTTGTAGATATTAAGCGCTTCTTCCAGGCGGATAAGGAGCATTTCAAGCAGATGCTGGCGCCTGATGGAGAGCGGATCCTTGTGCATGTGTCCAACTTCAGGGCTGTGAAAAGGGTAGGGGATGTGGTGAAGATTTTTGAACAGGTAAGAAAAGAAATTCCCGCAAAATTATTGATGATAGGCGATGGTCCGGACAGGCTTAATGTAGAGGAAATGGCCCGTTCGATGGATATTTATAATGATATCCGCTTCCTGGGCAAACAGGAGCAAATAAGCGAGATATTGAGTATAGCAGACCTGTTCCTTTTACCTTCGGAAACCGAGAGTTTTGGGCTGTCTGCCCTGGAGGCAATGGCATGTAATGTGCCTGTGATCTCCACCAATACCGGCGGGTTGCCTGAGATCAATGTTGAGGGGGTATCAGGGTACCTGAGCAATGTTGGAGATATTGATGCTATGGCGCAGCATGCCATTTATATGCTTAGTGATAACGACAGATTACAGCAGTTCAAAAAAGGTGCAATTGAACAGGCCCAAAAGTTCGAGAAGCAACGTATCATACCCATGTATGAGGAACTGTATAAAGAAGTAATTGCAGCCTATAAAAGCAACAGTGTTGCAGCCATATAAGGTACTGCGTGCTATAAATTGTATATTATTTTTATAATTTTACAGGCTCAATTCCAAACTATGCCATCTTTCGATATTGCCAGCAAAGTAGACCTGCAAACACTTGATAATGCAGTGAACATCGCCAAAAAAGAAATTGACAACCGGTGGGATTTCAAAGGTACCCATGTCTCTTTTGAACTGAATAAAAAAGACATGACCATTGCCATTGAGGTGGAGACCGATATGAAGCTGAAACAGCTGGAAGATGTGCTGCTGACCAAAGCCATGCGGCAGGGTATTGAAGCAAATGCATTTGACCTGAGCAAAGAGGCAAGCGCATCGGGTAAGTTTGTCCGCAAAACCATCTCCATTAAAAATGGAGTGGATAAAGAAAATGCAAAGAAAATAGTAAAACTGATAAAAGACAGCGGCCTAAAAGTGCAGGCTGCAATAATGGATGATGTTATCCGTATTACCGGTAAGAAAATTGATGACCTCCAGGATGTTATTCAACTCTGCAGGACATCGAGCCTTGAACTGCCATTGCAGTATGTGAATATGAAGAATTAAAAGTTGGGCGGTTTATTTGGGGCCGGTTTGAATTATTATCACTACTTCACAAGTTTATCCTCCAGCATAAATGCTTTCGGAAACAGTATATTATTTTCGAGGTGAATGTGCGTGAACAAATCATTCATGAATTCATCCAGCTTCATGAATGCTACCCTGTAGGTGGTGCATCCATCCTCCGGAGGTGTAAAATTGTTGCTTAATTCAACTATCCTGGCAAAACGTGCCCCTTCAGTTGCATGCTCTTCTTCCATTGTGCTGATGGGGTTAATCAGCTTGCCAAAGAAAAAAGGTGGTAAGCTTTGGTTATTTCTCTCAGCTTCTGCAAGTTTTTTAATAGCCGGAAAAAGAATTGTTTCTTCTTTTACCATGTGATGCATTAACTCATCGGCACTTTCGGAAAATTCAGACAGTATACCCTGCAATTCGGGGTGGCGGCCCCCGTGTACAGTATTGATCTTATTGAGAAAACTCAGCAATGCAGGAATACTTTCACGAACGTATCGGTGATGCGTTGTTTGTATGTGTTCAACCAACTCATCCAGCGGCATATTCTGTAATGAGTCTTCCGGCCGAGGTATAGTATATGCAAATTTTTCAGTTAGTTCATGTTCTATTTGTGCTGCATCCAGCTTCTTTTCCCGGCATACATCTGTAAATAATTTGCCGCCTTTACAGCAGAAGTCAATGCCGTACTTTTTAAAAACTTCAGCAGCCCTGAAGTTATCCGCAACGATCTGTCCTACTGTTTTTCCTTGATTAATTTCCAAAATTGTTTCCATATAGTCCCTGTTTTATTATGCAAAGTAAACGCAGCCTCTGTTGCCGGAATATGGCTGTAGTCATAAATGCCGAAAACTTGACATAAATCATTTTTGGGCATGACCTCAAACATAAAATGCGTTGTATGCAGTTTATACTTTTACTCATTCATTAACTTAATAATAGAAATATGAAAAAGATCTCATTAGTTTCTGTCGTACTCATGGGTTTGCTTCTGGCATCATGTGGCGATAACAATACCAACAGTAATAGCGAAGCAGCAAATGCCAACACAACTGACCAAACAGCGCCATCGCCAACCGGGCAGTCGGGAGTGCAGGATGACGCTTCACAAAAAAATGTTGTACAGGTGGCTGCGGGCAGTAAGGACCATACTACGCTGGTTACGGCTGTAAAGGCTGCAGAACTTGTTGATGCCCTGAGTAATGCCGGTCCATTCACAGTATTTGCGCCTACGAATGCGGCGTTCGATAAACTTCCGGCCGGTACTGTTGATGGCCTCCTGAAGCCGGAGAAGAAGGAGGCTCTTGCTGATATACTTCAGTACCACGTGTCTGTTGGAGTTTATAATGCCGATCAGCTCCAGGACGGGCAATCATTGGGGCAGGTTAGTGGCAGTAATATTACGATCAGTAAAAAAGATGGAAAAATAATGGTGAATGGTACCGCAACTATTGTTGCGTCGGTGCCGGCATCGAATGGTGTGATCCACGTAATAGATGGCGTGTTGCTCCCACCTTCGAAATAAATATTCAGAAGGCAATAAGAAAGGCTGCAGGAAACTGCAGCCTTTCTTATTTGATACCTTATTGTAAGATCACAGAATTTTTATTTGCATTACAGTTGAAATGCTTAATGCGCGCTGTTTGGCGAGCTCGGCTTTTTCGCCCTCATATAGTTCTTCAACTGTAGCAATAAACAATTCCTGCCATCTCTGAAAATGAGCATGACTCAAAGGGCTTTTCTTATGCAATGCCTGGTGAGACTTTAAAGGATTACCTGTATATCCGCCATTGAAGAATAGGGTGTTTTCCCAAAAATTGTACATAACGGGGAGATGGCGCTCCCAATTTACGTGTGCGAATAAGTAACCGATCTCGGGATCAGCCTTTACTTTATCATAAAAATGGTTAACCAGAACTTCCAGTTCGTTCCGCCCCAAAATATCAGTTTTCATATGATCTCATTTTAGCACTATTGATTGATCATTATAAATCTTTATGCTTAAACTTCCTTAAAGAATATAGCAATGGCAACAAAACCCACAAGAACATTACTGTAACAGATAATGCCATTCCTGTTTTAGTGCCAAAGAAGTCTTTAAATATTGCGCCGGTGTACCCCATAAGGGCTGATATGTCCATTTTCAGCAAGATAAGTATCCTGCCCAGGTCCAGGGGGTTAAGCATACTTACACCTACCATTGGTTTTTCTAACGGATAATCAGCAAACTGGAATAAAAGGAATAGTATCAGCCCGTCGAACAGCAGAGAGAAGTATATCCACAATAATATTGTTATGCCGATTCCTTTTGCTTTATCCCGGGTAGTTACAGAGGCGAGCATAGCCAGAACCACAAAAATTATGGAAATAAATACGCCCATTGCTGTCATCATGAAGCTTACTGCAGATTGCTCGAACAGCAGTAGTGGCAAACCGACGCCTAGAAGGAATGCCAGTGTTAATGCGCTTGACAACCCTACGAAAATACTTAGCCAGATGCTTTTTCTCTGTATAGGCTGACTTATCAGCAGTTCAATATACTCTGAGCTATTGTAAATATAGATCGTAGAGAAGATTATGCTTACCAATGGAACAATGAACAATACGAGGTTCAGCAATGTGAGCATGCCTTTCTGAGAATTATCCTCAAGGCTAAATACGCTTAATGTAATTGCAAGTAGGAATATAGTGTATGCTATAACTATCTTGTTCTTGATTATATCCAGCAATATATATTTAATGATCTTTCCCATGTTAATTCTTCGACATAAAATGTGCTATCGCACGCGATAATTTTGTTTCCCCTGTATCGGCCTTAAGCGCCTCAATTGTATTATTGAACAAGATATTGCCATCATGCATATAGATGACGCGAGATACTAATTCATCAAGCTCACTAAGTATATGTGACGTTATGATAAACAGCTTTCCATTCTCTTTTTCAGTAATGATCTTTTCTTTTAGTATTTCAGAAGCAACAGGGTCAAGGCCGGCAGTGGGTTCATCCAGTATCAGTATTTGTGGTTTAAAAAGAAAAGCTATAGCTGCGCTTACTTTCTGCATTGTGCCGCCCGACAGTGTGCCCATTCTTTTATGGTATAGCTGGGGTAATGCAAAAGCATTAATGAGATCTTCATCGGTCTTTTGCTCCATCCGGCGTATATCCATAAGCATCTCTATCACCTGGCCTATCTTCATATTCTCAGGATATTTGCCAATTTGCGGCATATATCCTATGGCAGACCTGTATTTCCATCCTCTGGATATATCTGTTCCTAATACGGTAATCGTGCCTGAATCCGGCACCACCATTCCTAGTATGTTTTTTATCAAGGTTGTTTTTCCGCAGCCATTTGGCCCGATCAGGGCAATACATTGTGCGGCTTCGCATTTTGCTGAAATGCCTTTAAGCACTTGCAGCTTGCCGAATTTTTTGGTAATATTTGTTACTTCTATCATAGAGACAGGGCTTTCATTAAAGGGTGTTTGTCAACAAGATCGGCAGGGGTAAGGCTTGGTATTACTTTTTCAGACTTGTCGAGCAGGGTAGTGATCAGGCTATGAAACAACATCATTGCCGGTGGATTTTTCTCTATTACCATACTATACATACTTACTGGCCTGTATGGTATATCCCCTATCTTATCCTTGTTGAGATCGTAGCCTTCATATTTATCCCAATAATTGTTCTCGAATTTATTTAACACTAATGAGCCATTTGTGCCAACATCGAAGGTGTTGCCAATAAAGTTATTGTTTCGGAGCGTTATGTCCATGCAACTGGCCTGTATTTTCAAGGCCCAACCGTTTTCCTTGAATGAATTTTTATACACCTCTATCCTGCTGGCGCCTTCCATATATATGCCACTTGTATTGAACTCGAACCTATTGCCTTCAATATGACTGTCTGAAATTTCTTTCAGCAAGATACCATATGCTGCATCGCCCCAGTTTTTGCTAAAATAATTGCGAAACATACGTACATGATTGGAGAACATTACGGCTACGCCGGCACCATTGTTTTCGAAAATATTTTCTGAATAAGTATCGTTGTTCGAGAACATGAAATGGAGCCCGTAACGAAGGTTTTTTATAGAGCTATTTTTCCGGATAAGAGAATTTGTCACGAACTCAAAATATATACCATCTCTATGTCCCGATACTTTGTTGCCAATGATCTGCATACTGTCACTTTTCCAGCAATGAATACCATTGCCACTGTGCTGTTCCTGCACCTGGTGGGCAGAAAGCGTATTATTCTTTATGACGCAGTTGATGCCATATTGTGTGTAAATGCCAAAAAAGCAATCCAGGATCACGTTGTTCACTATCACAACATTACGGCGGTTGTATATTTTAATGCCGCCGTAATCCACTATGCTGGATATGCCTGAGTTAATTACTTTAAACCCGTCTATTACAACACCGTCAGCCTTTATGGATATGTTCTCATATTTGCGTTCACCATCGAGCACCGGCATCCCTTTGCCAATAAGCACAACCGGTTTTGAAATAATAATGTTGTGCTCCCGGTAAACCCCTGCTTCCACATATATTGTGTCGTTACTTTTTGCTGCCGTTAGAGCTGCCGTAATACTCTTAAAGGCGTGCGATCTGCCAACTTGTAAAATCTTGCCCCCCGCATTACCGACGAAGCAGATACAGAACGAATAAAGTATAGTGAAGCGCATGATCATTGTAAAACCCAACTTGTTTTTTTACCACCGTATGCGTCCATTGCCATATCAAGGCTATCTAAATTACTGAATGCAATCAGATTGCCCTGCATGGGCGCTCTTAGCTCATTGCTGCTTAAAAGAATACTATTGCCTGATGGAATGAGCGCATGCACACCGCAATAATCTGTAAAGTATATTGCAGACTGTTCCTTTACTTCCGGATGTAACTTCAGGAAGTCGGTCATGCATCTGATGTCGTCAAACTTATATATACGCCCCTGGCGTGTGATCAATTCAGATCCAAACCGTACGTCTGCTATTGTCATTTTACAATAAGCACAGTTGTCTTTTCCAACTTTTATGGGGTCCGGGCCGGAACTGCAACTATTTAGCCCGGTTGATAGCATGATGCCTAAAGCCACTGTTATTGTCGTCTTTTTAAACTTAACAGATCTTCTCCATTCCCATACAGACACCCCCAGTATCAAAGCGCCGCAACCCACGAATATCCATCCACCTATATCCGGAATGGAATATGCACCAAAATTAAGCAGCTGCTTAAAACCGATCAGAGGTGGCTGGTACGCCATGCCGGGTACCACTATTGCTGCATTTGGATCAAGATCGTGCCCGTAGTTATATTCCCACCTCCAGAAATCGATCATGGCAACAATTCCGAATAATACAAAGAGTAGTAAACAAAGGTATAACATCTTTCTGCGGTTAATAAAACCGGAGATAATGAATAGTGCTACGAAAAAGATGATGCAATACGGCAGAATTTTAAATTCCGGAAAATCTTCTTTGTGCAGCGTTTTCATGCCTATATAATGGTTCAACCCATTAATGATCTCTACATCGCCCTTGATATCAGTTGCATGTATTTTCAGGCTTAAGCCTTCCGGATATTGTGGCGCATCCAGGTCAATTCGCCACATAGGAAAGTATAAAACACCAATAAGGCTCAATGCACATATCCAAAGTACTATTCTCGTTGGTATGCTTAATCTGTTGTCTTTCATAGCAGTTTTCTTTTGTTACTCTATCTAATTAAGATCCGGCCTACCTTTTTCTCCACACAATACCGGGGGTAGGCCGGACCATTAAACTATAACCACCTATTTAGTTCCACCTGCATCAGCTGCCGGCAGATTTTTTCCTGTGCTGTAAGTCAGAGGCACGTTGCTGCCAGCCGGTGATACCCGCACATAACCTGACATTTCCTGGTGCAGTGCGCTACAGAAGTCAGTACAGTACATTGGGAAGATGCCAACACGATCAGGCACCCATTTAAGAGTGGTTGTTTCGCCCGGCATTATCAGCAGCTCAGCGTTAGCAGCCCCTTTAATGGCAAATCCATGCGGCACGTCCCAATCCTGTTCCAGGTTAGTTATGTGGAAATACACTTCATCTCCCATTTTGATACCTTCTATATTGTCAGGCGCAAAGTGCGAGCGTATAGCAGTAGCGTACACATGCACAGTCTTGCCCTCACGTACTACTTTCGTTGTGCCTTCGCCTTTCGAAACATACGGGTGCGCATTTTCATCTATCTTGAAGAACTTCACAGAACGGTTTTTGATCACATCTGCAGCTACGGCCTGTGCATAGTGTGGCTCGCCAATAGTAGGGAAGTCCAGTATCAATTGCATTTTATCGCCGCTGATATCATACAGTTGGGCGCTTTGTGACAGTTCGGGGCCGGTAGGCAGGTAACGGTCTTTTGTTATTTTGTCATATGCGATCACATATTTTGCGTTTGGCTTGCGGCTATCGCCTCCGGGTACACAAAGATGACCAACAGAATAGAATGTTGCAGCTCTGTCAAGAACCTTTAAGTCTTTGATATTCCATTTAACAACTTCACTGGATACAAACATTGATGTATAAGCATTCCCTTTTCCGTCAAACTCGGTGTGCAAAGGCCCAAGCCCGGGTTTTTTTACTTCTCCATATATAGCTGCATCATACTTAATTACAGGTATTCCTTCATAATCCCCTTCAAATGCTTTGTCAGCAATTGCTTTCTGTATTTTATCGAAACTAAATACCGGTATCAAGGCAGCCAGTTTACCACTACCAACTATATATTCACCGGTTGGGTCCACGTCACATCCGTGCGGAGATTTGGGGCAAGGAATAAAGTAGCAAATGTCTTTCAATGTTTTTGCATCAAGCACGGTTACTTCAGTTTTTATTTCGGATATTGCTGTATGGGTTTTATCACTGTACCAATTGTGAGCATACCTTACTTTTTGTTTTTTACCCTGGCCTGCTTTGAGATACTCTTCTGCTTTTTTCCAGTTAACAGCCATAATAAAATCTTTGTCGCGCTGTGAAGCATTTACTTCCAGTAGGGTATTTGCCTGTTCTGTATTGTAGCAACTAAAGAAAAACCATCCATGCGATTTTGCTTTACCGGCATGAGATAAGTCGAAATTCACACCGGGGCATTCGATCTGGAACGCAATATCCATTTTGCCATCCTCTTTGCCTACACTGATAAAGCTTATGTGCCCTTTGAAATTTTGTTTGTAGGTATTAATAGGTATGTCGCCATTTGCATGATCCGGTGGCACACTAAAGCGTGTTCCTGCTACTACATATTCCGTATTTTCAGTAATAAACGGAGAGCTATGGTTACCGCCACTGTTAGGTAATTCAATGATCTCTGCGGTTCTGAATGTTGTCAGATCGATCCTGGCGACGCGGGGTGTATTGTTGGCGTTGCCAAATATCCATCTGCCATCTATCTCTCCATTTGTTTGAGACAGTTCGGGGTGATGCAGGTCGTCCCAGGGTACAAAACCGTGCGATGTATTCAGCATCGGCTTTGTTTCTTCGCTATAGCCATATCCTTTCTCCGGATCGACAGAAAAAACAGGTATTACCCTGAGCAGTCTTCCACTAGGCAACCCATAAACGCTCATTTGACCACTAAATCCGCCTGAGAGGAAGTTGTAAAATTCGTCGTATTTACCAGGCGCTACATATGCTTTAGATGCTGCGTCACCGGTTACTGCATTGCCTGCGTTTTTGGGTTTGCAGGCATTTACCCCAATAACAAGCGCTACTACGCCTATTACCGATAGATACTTTGTGTATGTCATATATATATTGTTTTGTGTGTTTTTGAAATCAACTATTTTATTCCGTCATTTTTTCTCATAAACTCATATAATGACCTTGCATCATCATCGCTCAGGTTCTGGTTAGGCATCCTTACGAGGCAGATTTCCAGTTGTGCCTGTGCTGCGGGATCTTTGTCGAGCATTTTATCGGTATTTGTAACGAAATTCATGATCCACTCTGGCTTGCGGCGGGTGGTCACACCCTTCCATCCCGGACCAACAAGCTTTTCGTCAGTCAGCTTATGGCAGCTATTACATTTCACCTCGTAAACTTTCTGTCCCTTGTCTGCCATTGCTGCATCTAATTTGGGGCTGACTTCTACGTTAGTGAATTTTCCCTCACCTCTTTCGGGGTCATAGGCCGGATTTTCATTGGCCGCAGCTTGTGCTTCAGGAGATCCTCCCTGCATTACATATGGATTTTCTTCTTGTTTGTCATTCCCGCATGATGCTATCATTGCCCAGATAGTTGCTAAAAAAAGTGCTCTTTTCATATTTGTTTTTTTATTTGTTAGAATGTTAATGCAATATTAGATACGGCGGCAGGAGACATTTATGACCCCAATCACAAAGGGGTTTAAGTAAATAAATCTCTCTTTATTATATTAATATAATTAATTCGTAAGTAATTCAATATCAATTAAATAAATAAAATATTGATCAAAAAAATGGCTGCATGATCTTAATCATATACTGACATGTTCTCTGTCATAACGCTTGAGAGTGAGGGATTCTATATTGCGCATATAATTTATGTTTTATGATCGATATAGATCTTTTATTAGCTCTTGGCGGGACATATAAAAAAGTGTCACAGGGAGAAATAATATTCCTCGAAGGAGGCCGCTGTAATTTCTATCATCAGCTTGTCAGCGGACGGGTAAAATGGATAAATATCAACAATGATGGAAAAGAGTATTTGCAGTCAGTTATTGAGCCGGGAGAAAGTTTTGGCGAATTACCACTGTTTGACGGTGAACCATATGCCGCAACTGCCATTGCTGACGAAGATTCAATACTGATCAGGCTGCACCAATCAACATTTCATCAATTGATCGAGGAACATCCCGAGATACATATGGCTTTTTCAAAGCTGCTTGCACAAAGGCTTCGGTTTAAATTTTTCCTGCTCAGGGAGTTGCTTTATAGTCAGCCCGAAGAACGGATCTCCTCACTCATTAATTACTTAAAAGATACAAAACACAACATATGCCAGTGTTGCGGCAAAGTGAAGCTTACGCGCCAGCAGATAGCAAATATGACTTGTTTGCGCGTAGAAACAGTGATACGTACTATGCGTCATATGCACGACAAAGGAGAGATAGTGATAAAGAAAGGAAAAGTGTATTGTGGTGTGACCCCGGTCATATCGGCTCATTGCCCTAATTAGTTGTTTTGCATACCGAAAAAACTGAGGGTGGATGGATCTTAAAAAATGGTTAAAGATAGCGTTGGTCAATATTTTAATCGTGGCGGCACTTGGAGTTATTCTTCGATACAAAATTGCTTTTTCATTGCCTTTTATTGAACAGAAAAAAATATTGCATGCACACTCACATTTTGCATTCGGAGGATGGGTTTCGCAAGCGTTGATGGCGCTTATAGTGTTCCGTTTGTCCGTGCATTCCGGTATAGAGTTATTTAAGCGTTATAACTGGCTGCTTTGGGCAAATTTAATCTGTTCGTACGGAATGCTTGCAGGATTTATTGTGCAGGGCTATGGTTTTTTTTCAATACTTTTTTCTACAAGCGCTTTATTTGTTTCCTATATTTTTATGTTTTTTGTATGGCGCGATATAAACCGCTGCCCTCAGAAAAATATCAGCTTTAAATGGTTTAAGGCAGCCACATTTTTTAATTCATTGTCATCGCTTGGTGCATTTGCATTGGCTTATATGATGGCAACAAAAAATGTGCACCAGGACTGGTACCTGGGCGCTGTATATTTCTTCCTGCATTTTCAGTATAATGGCTGGTTCTCATTTACTGTCCTTGGGCTTTTATCAGAAAAGCTGCAGGAAGCAAATACTTCTTATAATAGTTTGCGATCGATCTACAGGCTCTTTGTTTTTGCGTGCGTCCCTGCATATTTTCTTTCGGCTTTGTGGTTGCCTATACCGGATGTGGTATATATACTAGTGGTAGTTTCTGCGATCTTACAGGCCATTGGATGGATATGGTTGATGAGGCTGGTAAAGAAAGTGCAGTTATATCTGAAAAATAGCCTTTCAAAGCTCCCATACATTATCATACTGCTATCACTAGTAGCTTTCTCTATAAAATTTGTTCTTCAGCTTGGTTCTACTGTTCCTATGCTCAGCAATATTGCTTTTGGGTTCAGGCCTATTGTTATAGGGTACCTACACCTTGTATTGCTTGGTTGCATTAGTTTGTTCCTTATTGGGTACACCATATACCTGGGAGTTATTGAAACAAGTATACAGTATAAAATAGCGTTAGCCGTATTTGTTGCGGGAATAATATTGAACGAGCTGGTTCTGATGGTACAAGGGTTTGCTGCGATGAACTACATTTCTGTACCGTATATAAACGAAATGCTTTTTTGTGTCGCGATTATAATTTTTACCGGACTGGTAATTCTGAATATCCGTCTCAAAAAGACTAATAGTATCGTAACGCATATCCCTAACACAAGCGCTATAGCAAATGTTTAATATTAACTTATGGGAAAAGTACTAACCATAATTGTCCTCTTCAGTATATATGTTATCTATAGTGGCTGGGTCTTTTCACCAGGAACATCATCGGGTGTGCGCATGACACAAAAAGCAATTAATGGGAAGAACTTATGGCATAGCAATAACTGCCAGAATTGCCACCAGGTTTTTGGGCTGGGAGGATATATGGGGCCCGACCTGACGACAGTGACAACAGACAAAAGCAGGGGGAAATTGTATGCAAAGGCAATGTTGATGAATGGCGGAACAAGAATGCCCAATTTCCATTTTACTGAAAATCAAGCTGACGAACTTGTAGCATACCTTGATTATGTAAATAATGCTTCAACATTACAACAGCAATAGCATGAAACAGCACACGATCGGCTACCGTTTTATTGTATTAGGGTTTATTTGTCTTTTACTAAGCATTTCGTTTGGTCTGATAGCAAGCCTGCAGTATATATTCCCAAACCTGCTGGCAGACCGGTTATCGTTCCAGCAAACGCGCCCTCTGCATGTTTTTCTTGCAGTAAACTGGATATTTGCCTGCGTAACAGGAATTATGTACCAGTATATGCCTGAAGTAGCGGGCAAGCAGCTATACTCACCTCTGTTTGCTAAAGTTCATTTTGGGTTAATGTCTTTAACTATACTTATAGCGACTGTTGGTTTTAGTATGGGTAGTTTTTCAGGCAGGGAGTACCTGGAATTCCCTCCATGGGTAACAATAATTATTATTGCCTATTGGGTGCTTTTTTGTATTAATTTTTTGCGAACTGTTAATCCAAAATTGAAAGGGGCGCCCGTTTATATATGGAGTTGGTCTGTGGGTTTGATCTTCTTTCTTATCACAATCGTTGAAGCACATTTGTGGCTATTACCTTTTTTCAACGACAATATTATACGTGATGTAACGGTGCAATGGAAGGCTAATGGCAGTATGGTTGGTGCATGGAACATGCTTATTTATGGTACTGCAATGTTTGCAATGGAACGTATTACAGGGAAAAAGGAAATAGGTCACCAAAAAACATCTTTTGCTTTCTTTTTCCTGGGGCTTACTAACCTGATGTTTAACTGGGGGCACCATACCTACATTGTGCCGGCAAGCCCGGTAGTAAAGGAAGTGTCGTATATAATCAGCATGACGGAACTGATACTGTTCGTGAACATTATTATGAAGTGGAAGAAAGGCTTATTAAGAGATGCCAATGATACGAACCCCTTAGCAAAACGGTTTTTTATGTCGGCTGACAGGTGGATATTGCTCAATTTGGCACTTGCCATTGCGATTTCCGTACCGTATATCAACCAGTACACGCATGGCACACAAATAACTGTTGCGCATGCAATGGGCGCTACAATTGGCATCAATACTACGCTGCTGCTGGCGTCTGTCACTTTTATTTTTGAGAATAAACTAAAAGATATCGGTAAAAAAATAATTATTGCAGGGCTTAGAACAATGAATGTATCCCTGTTGCTCTTTTGGGCATCGCTGATCGCAGCGGGAATAATCAGGAGTATTGCTACTCAGCAAAACGAATACTTCAGTGTTATGACGCCAAAGCTGCTGCCATATTTAAGGTCGTTTTCTGTTTTTGGTGTATTCCTGGTAATTGGTATAATGGCAATGTCTTTTACCTATCTCAGAGTAATAATAGGAGCTGATCGTCATAGTGTCAAAGATGAAATTGGTCAGTCTGTGCCCGTTACAAGTCAATAGTATTACTTTTAAAAAATGCGTTATGATCCACTCATTCAGTAACACAAACGTAGCGTTCAGGTACCGTAACAATGGCGAACTAAGAAGAGCTAATTACTTATTCTCATTTATGGCATCCCCACTGCTTACCAATATCGGGATAAAAGCAGTTCATTTATCGCTGGCTATGCACCTGCCGATAAAATGGCTTTTAAAAAATACTATTTTCAGGCAGTTTTGCGGTGGCGAAACACTGGAGGAAACGTCTGGCTTAGTTGATAAACTAGGAAAACACAATGTTGATACAATTCTTGATTATGGGATAGAAGGAAAAGATGATGAAGTTACATTTGATAAAGCGGTGCCGGAATTCATTAAAGCAATAAGATTTGCAGCGGTGCATCAGCATGTTCCCTTTATAAGCCTTAAAATAACAGGATTTGCACGTTTTGCGCTTCTTGAAAAAATTCATACTGGCGATGTTCTTAATAGTAGTGAGCGAGAAGAATGGCAGAGGGTGAAACAGCGAATTGATGGGATATGCGGTAACGCGGCAAAATATGGTGCAATGATATTGGTTGATGCTGAAGAGACCTGGATAATAGATCCATGCAATGAGTTGACTGAAGCCATGATGGAGAAGTATAACAAAGGCAAAGTTGTTGTTTTTAATACGTATCAATTATATTGTTCAGGCACATTGGCATTTTTGCGGGAATCTATATACAAAGCACAAAAAGCCGGATATCTTCTTGGAGCCAAATTAGTAAGGGGGGCATATATAGAAAAGGAAAGAAAACGTGCAATTGAGTATGGTTATCCCGATCCTATCCAGCCGGATAAAGTTGCTACCGACAGAGATTTTGATACTGCAGTTGAACTATGCCTGCATCACCTGGATACGCTGGCTGTCTTTATCGGGTCGCACAATGAAACAAGCAATCTTAAGGCCATAGCGATCATGGAACATTTGAAAATACCCCATAATGACAAGAGGATATATTTCTCCCAGCTTCTGGGTATGAGCGACCATATATCGTTTAATCTTGCAGCTGATAATTACAATGTGTCAAAATATGTGCCTTATGGCCCGGTCAAAGATGTGATCCCGTACCTCATGCGGCGTGCACAGGAAAATACTTCTGTGTCAGGCCAAACAAGCCGGGAACTTGAGTTGATAAAAAAAGAAATAACCAGGAGAGCGCTTACGAATTAAAATAAAAAATAGCTGTAATCGAATGATATACAGCTATTTTAAATATGTAGTTCCATCTGGATTCGAACCAGAACAAACAGAACCAAAATCTGTTGTGCTACCGTTACACCATGGAACTAGCTACACTTTAGTGTAAGGGAGCGCAAAGGTAAGTATCCTTTTAAAAAAAGCCAAATCAATTTTCAACATAGTTCTGCACCCCCGGTGGGTAAATATTCACCTTTATTTAGCCTTCTGTAGCCGCTCCCAATGCCCTTTTTGTGGTAGGTTTGCTATCCGAGGAATAATTCTCTTTTTTAAGGTATGTCAACTGCGGCAAACCCGCGCCAGTACGTTATTAGCATCATATTTATAGGCACAGCGGCTATAATACTGGCGCGTCTTTTTTTTCTGCAGAATTTCGAGGCACAATACAAAATAATGGCTAATGACATAGCCATCTATAAAAAGATCGTATACCCGCCCCGTGGGGCTGTGCTGGACCGTAAGGGAAAGACAATGCTGTCCAATACGCTTATTTATGACCTTATGGTCACGCCCAGGAACGTGCCTAAAAATATAGATACTGTGCAATTGTGTGATGCGCTGGGCATAGACAAGAAAAAATACATCAGTATTATGCGGCGCGTGCATGAGCGTAATATTGATGTGCGCCAAAGCCCCTTCATGGAACAGATGTCTGAAGTGCAGACGGCGCGTTTCCAGGAGATTTCTTACCTATATCCGGGCTTTGAATTGATAGAGCGTAATATCAGGGCTTACGAGCGGCCATATGCAGGCATTATCCTGGGCTATATCGGCGAGGTATCCCAGCAGATGCTCAAAAGGCCGAGGTATTCCTCATACCGGCAGGGCGATTATGCAGGGCTTAGTGGACTTGAATGGCAGTATGAGGAAGTGTTAAGGGGCCAGAGAGGGATACATTACCTGGAACGTGATAAATTCAATCGCCCGAGTGGGCCATATAAAGGGGGCTCGCTCGACAGCCAGGAAATATCCGGCAGGCAACTGGAACTGTACATGGATGCAGACCTGCAGGAGTATGCAGAAAAGCTGATGGCTAATAAAATAGGCAGCGTGGTGGCAATAGACCCGCAAACCGGGGGAATACTGGCAATGGTGAGCAGTCCCACTTACGACCCGAACCTGCTGCGTGGGCACGACAGGGCCAAAAACTTCTCAACGCTTTACAATTTGCCTACAAGGCCATTGTTCAACCGTGCAACACAGGCTATGTATCCTCCGGGTTCTACTATTAAACCCTTTACGGGGTTAGTGGCGCTGAATGTCGGGGCTATTACTCCATCCTTTGGTTATGGGTGCCGCGGCAGTTACGGTGCCTGCAGAAGGGCTATAGGTTGTGAGCATAAGGATGCGGGCCACGCAGCGAATTTCAGGCTTGCATTGTCGCATTCCTGTAACTCCTACTTCTGTCATGTTTTCAGGATGACCATCGATTACCGGGAATTTAAAAGTGTAAAAGAAGGCTTGCAGGTATGGCATGATTACTACAATAGCTTTGCCTACGGTCGCCTTACCGGGGTAGATATTCCCTATGAAAAAGGGGGCTATGTACCTGATTCTGCAAAGTATAACCAGATGTATGCGTTCAACTGGAACTCGTGTACGATGATATTCGTTGGTATGGGGCAGGGCGAACTGTTGCTCACGCCATTACAAATGGCGAACGGTATGTGCATAATCGCAAATAAAGGCTGGTACTATACACCTCATTTCGTAAGATCTATTGGTAGAAACCCTGATGACAGTCTATTGAAACAATATCATGAGAAACATGTGGTATTGAACATACCAGACAGTACTTTTAATATCGTACAGGAAGCCATGCAGGATGTGGTGGAGCACGGCACGGCTGCGGCTTCCAAAATAGAAGGGATAGCTATATGTGCAAAAACCGGTACTGCAGAGAATAAAGCAATAGTGAACGGCGAGGTGATAAAGATGCAGAACCACTCTATGTTCGTTGCATTTGCGCCAAGGGAAAACCCGAAAATAGCGATAGCCGTGGCCATTGAAAATGCAGGTTTTGGGTCTACATGGGCGGCTCCTATAGCCAGCCTGCTGATGGAAAAATATCTTAATGACAGTGTATCGGTAAAAAGAAAAGCTGTTGAAGAGAAGATGATGAATGCTAACCTGATCAACAAATATGTATATACTATAGATTCGGCATTACGGGCGCACGATGCTATGGTGTACCAGATGAAAATGGAACGTAAGTATTTTGCAGATAGTGTGCAGCATGCGGAGGATTCTACAAAATACAGGCGCTGGATAGAAACAAAAATATTAAAATTAAGGGGCAAGGGAATAAAATGACATCGCTGAGAAAAGCATTGTTTTACAGGATAGATGGGCTGGTGCTGCTGCTCTATGTATTGCTTGTGGCTATCGGCATCACGGCTGTATTTTCGGTAGAACACCGCAGTACCGACCCGTCGCTGATCATGATGCACAAAAGCTACATGAAGCAGGTCGTGTGGTTTGGATATAGTTTGATCTTTGGCTTCGTGATACTGCTAACAGACAGTAAATTCTTTTCTTCCTTTGCATTCCTCATCTATACGGCTGCACTCGCTGTATTATTATTGACCATTTTTGTAGGGGTTGATGTGAAAGGCTCGCGATCGTGGCTGGGGGTTGGCAGCTTCCGGTTTCAGCCGGGGGAGGTGGCCAAAATATTCACTGCAATGGCCATAGCTAAATTCCTTTCAGCCCCTGAAACGAATTTCAAAACAATGCGCGATAAGGTAATTGCTGCTGGTATTGCGTTGGTGCCTGCCGCGCTTATATTGCTGCAAAAAGAGACCGGCCTTGCCCTTGTCTATTTCTCTTTCTTTATTGTCATGTACCGTGAGGGACTGCCCAATGCCTTTCTCATTATTGCGTTTTCCCTGGTAGCATTGGTTTTGGGCACGTTGCTTATAGAACGACGGACATTGTTCATAATCCTCACTGTGCTCACCATGCTCATTTCCTGGCTCATGCGGTGGTCGCTAAGGAGATATATGGCGCCCAGGATCATCATTGTAAGTTCGTTTATTTTTTGCATATTATTTTCCCAGGTAGCTGTTCCGTTTGTATTCAAGAATGTATTACAAAAGCACCAGGTAGACCGTATCTATTCAACACTGGGCAGGGACGTGCCCGATGAGTATAGTAAAGTGCAGGGTGGAACAGATAAAGAGAAGATAAACGCTTCTGAGTATAATGTGCTGCAGTCTAAAATTGCCATTGGCTCAGGAGGATTCTGGGGTAAAGGTTTCCTTAACGGAACATCTACCAAAAATCAATTTGTGCCGGAGCAAAATACCGATTTCATTTTCTGCGCAATTGGAGAGCAGTTCGGCTTTGTAGGCAGTGCAGTACTTGTGCTCTTGTACCTTACATTAATGCTGCGCATTGTATATATAGCAGAAAGGCAGCGATCTATATTTACCCGTGTTTATTCGTATTGTGTGGCATCCATACTTTTCTTCCACTTTGCAGTTAATATCTCTATGACTATTGGCCTGATGCCTGTAATAGGTATTACATTGCCTTTCCTGAGCTATGGGGGGTCATCGCTTATGTCGTTTAGTATACTAATTTTTATTTTGGTACGTTTGGATGCTGACAGGCAGGCCCTTATCAGGTAAAAATATTGATGGCCCCTTTAGGGGTTTGGGATTAATTTTGTCAAATGGCTGATATTTTTCCACTATCCGAAGGCATTTTCACAGTAGGGCACGATAAGCATTTTGTTCCCTTTAATGAGAATATTCACGAACTTACTGACCGCCCGACAGGCTCACTGTTAGTGGAGGTGCAGCCATTCTTGGTTGTAACTAAGAAAGATGTGATCGTGTTTGATGCCGGTCTTGGATTCAAGAATAAAGAAGGGATACTGCAGATACACGATAATATACGTGAATATGGCTACGAACCATCAACAGTTACCAAAGTGCTGTTATCTCACCTGCACAAAGATCATGCGGGTTGTCTTGTGTTTAAAGATGATAATGGGTTGATAAAAACCACCTTCCCCAATGCCGATTACTACATATACCGCCCCGAGGCTGATTTTGCACTGAAGAAAGGAGCGCCATCATATGTTATTGAAGATATAGAGCCTTTGCTGGCAACATCGCAGGTAAAGTGGCTGGACGGCGAGGAGGGTGTTATAGATGGCTATATCCATTTCACGCATTCAGGCGGACACTGCCCGCAACATATTGTATTCCTGGTTGATGATGGCAAGGATAAGGTATTTTACGGAGGAGATGAAGCTCCGCAGCTGAAACAACTAAAGATGAAGTACGTAGCCAAGTATGATTACAATGGCAAAAAAGCTATGGAATTACGGATGTCTTATGCTGAAAAGGGCAGGGCAGAGGGCTGGAAATTCCTGTTCTATCATGATGTGAAGCATGCAGTTGCGCAACTGGCTTAATACCCGCCACGTCTGCCGTTGAACCTGCCCCCCGGACCTTGCCTGTGCTGCCTGTTCTCCAGCCGCTTGATGAGCATCTGCTTGAATTCCCGCTCTGCCTTGTGCAGTTCTGCAACTTGCTGCGGCGAAATGATCTTCAGGAACTGATCATTGTACTTGCGCTTGATATCGATTACTTGCTGCTGGTAGTCCAGGTTGTCGTCTATGAACTGGCGTGATGTTTCATCATCTGCATCGCGCAGGTCTGTGCCCTTATATTTCCTGAAAACATTGTGGCGCATATCCCGTACTTCATTTTCGAAGTCGTTATAAAGAGGTATAAAATGTGACGACTGTTGGGAGGTTAGGTTAAGCCTGTCAATGATGTAAGCCATTTTTGCGGCATGTATGCGTTCTTTATGCTCACTGCGCTGGGCTATTGCAGTGATACTGGTCAAAAAAATTATTGAAACGATTGCTAAAAACTTTTTCATAAACCTGTTACGTGCGCCATTTACAATTCCACGAAATCCCATCCTGTCTCATTTAAATATTCTATAATATCCTCGTCATCCAATTGAAGGTCGTTTAAATTGGTCGCCCCTTCTACTTTGTCTATATCCACCCGGTAATTGATCTGCACATAGTCATGTAATTCTTTATTAGATACAGCGGCAAGCATGTTTTCGCTGCCGGGCTGCCCTGTATTGGAAAATGTAATGTATGCCCCAACGCCCATAAATAGTATAAATATAGCTGCCGCCGCCCACTGAACTGAGCGGAAAAGGTTGAGGCGCTTGTTCGGGGGAGTTTTTACTTCAGGGTGCGCAGCCATAGCCGCTTTCAGTATTTGTGCAGGTAATTGCTCAAAATACCCGTCCGGAACACTGTAAGGTGCTTTTGATGCACCGTGGGCAATTGCAGAAGATACGATGCTGCCGGTAAGATGTTCAAAATACCCATCGGGGACCTTGTAGGGCATTTTCTTGCTCCACCCGGGTATAATGTCTGGTTCATTCCATTCTATCTCACTGCCTTGGATCGTATTAGATAATTGCGTAAAATAACCATCCGGCACATGATACGGCATTGTGCGTGGAAGCATGGCCAGTGGGCTGCCCATCTCCACCAATTCCTGTAATATGCCGTTATCTTTATTCATCGCCTTTTAGATGTTTTTTCAAGCCCTAAGTTTAATTTTCCTTCAGAAAAGCCTCTACCTTTTTTACTGCATGGTGATACGACGCTTTTAACGCCCCTACCGATGTTCCCAATACATTGGCCATATCCTCATATGGCATTTCGTCATAATACCGCAAATTAAATACAACTTTTTGTTTTTCAGGTAATGATTGTATCGCCTGTTGCAGCCGCCATTCTATTTTATTACTGTCAAAATCTTTTTCAGAGGTCAGTTTCCCTGTAAAAACTTCAGTATCGTCGATCGATACAGATGACCGCCGTTTTTGTTGCTCCATCCACGAAAGCGCCTCGTTGGTGCCTATACGGTACAGCCAGGTATACAGGTTGGACTCTTCCCTGAAATCCCCCAGGTTTTTCCATACTTTGATGAACACATTCTGCAGTATATCGTTGGTATCATCATGTGTTACCACCATGCGGCGGATGTGCCAGTAAAGCCGCTCCTGGTACTTGCGCACCAGTTGGGTAAAAGATGCTTCCTTTAGTTTTTCATTCCTGAAAGAAGCAACCAGCATATGGTCATCCATTTTATCCGATAACTCTGCCATGCCCTCGTTTCATTTTTGACGATATTAAGATAAGAAGGTTTAAGTGGAATGGATATAATTTCATGATAATTATATGTTATAGTCTGAGGTTTAGGGTATGCGGTAAACAATGAAATCGATTAAATTTGGCACTTCCACATATGGCAAAAAGCACTAAAAATGATAATGTAATGCATTCCGTTGCAGAGCCACAACTGGATGCAAATAATCATGCCGGTAACCAGTGGTATAACAGTTTTAAAATACAGGCAATTATCATAGCCGTCCTGTCGGTCGCGTTTTACTGGAATACATTTAAGCATGAATATGCGCTTGATGATACCGTAGTTATTCTTAAAAATGAATACGTGCACCAGGGTTTTGCCGGCATAAAGGATATAATGACGAAAGATGCCTATTTCAGTTACTACGAACAGCTTAAATCCACTAACCAGTTATCCGGCGGAAGGTACAGGCCGCTATCCATAGCCACTTTTGCCGTTGAGCAGCAGTTTTTTGGCGCCGTAACCGATCCCGCAAAAGATAGCATTATTAATTACGGAATCGGGTATGAACAGGAAGCCCCATATGAAAAGAAGTTCATACAGGAAATGCACGTAAGACATGTAGTGAATGTGCTGTTATATGCATTAATGGGAATAGTCCTTCTATGGTTTTTAAGGAGTGTGGTATTCAAAAATAGCCCGCTGCCCGCATTTATAGCAGCTTTATTATTTGCTGTCCATCCTATTCACACCGAAGTAGTAGCAAACGTGAAAAGCCGCGATGAGATAATGTCGCTGCTGTTCATTTGCCTCACATTTATATGTGCTTTCAAAACCCGCGGTCAGGGTGGTAAAAAGTGGCTGGTATTAGGTCTGTTGAGTTATTTCCTGGCATTCCTTTCAAAAGAGTACGCCATTACGTTGGTCGTATTGTTGCCGGTTGCATTTTATTTATTGAATAGGGAGACTGTAAAGAAAAGCCTCCTGGCATCACTGCCATATTTTGCCGTTGCGGCTGTATACCTATTTATAAGGTTCCAGATAATAGGCCCAAGAAGCGAACTTTCTGATGACGATATTCAGATCAATCCATACGCATGGGCATCGGCCTCAGAAAAGCTGGCAACCGAGATCGCTACTTCTTTAAATTATTTAAAGCTCCTCATTTTCCCTCATCCATTATCGTCCGACTATTCTTATAACCAGATCCCCTACAAAGAATTCGGACACCCGCTAGTGTGGGCCTCAATTCTGGCGCATGTGGCGTTGGTTGTTGGGTTTTTCTGGTTCATGAAAAAACACCCCATTCTAAGTTTTGCTATCGCATTCTATGTCCTGAACCTGCTGATGGTCAATAATTTCCTGTTCGATATTGGTGCTACAATGGGGGAGCGGCTTATTTTTCATGCCTCCGTGGGCTTTATGATCGCTATTGCTTACCTGCTTAGTATCGTTCTTCAAAAGGTTGGTTCAATACAGACAAGGCAGGGCCTTGCGATAGGCGGTATTACGTTAATTGTTATCTTATGTGGTTTTAAAACAATACACCGAAATAAAGACTGGAAGAACGATGAAACATTATTTATGCAGGATATTAATACGTCGCCAAATAGCTTCCTGGTAAACGCAAATGTGGCCACCCTGCTCATTAACCGGTCTGATTTTGAGCAAAACGAGCAAAAAAAGAATGAGGAATTGAAGAGGGGGATACGGCTATTCGACAAAGTTATTGGCATGCAGGATAATTATGTTTTAGGCTATATGAACAGGAGCATTGGTTATCTGAAGTTGGGCTATGCAGACAGCATGGTAATGGACCTGGACAAGATCTATAAATTATATCCCATTCATCCCCGCTTGCCAGAGATGTATTATCATGCAGGCATGCTATATTATCAGCAAAGGCAATACGAGAACGCGAAGGCGACACTCACAGTTTCAGAAAAATTATATCCCAACGATCTCAGCCTGCAAAGGGCGCTGAATGATGTTAATAATGTCTTGCAAGCCCAAAAATGATACAAAAAAAGCGATAAACTACTATATTTGGCTATCACTTATTGATAATGGCAAAAAGTAATATAAAATCCACCCCAAGGCCCCAGCCGGTAGCGGCAAAACCGAAGCAAGACACTTATGTAAAGGCGCCGGTATTTCCTGATATTAAGGTGCCCGCATGGCTCACAGATTTTAAAGTACAGGCTGTGCTCGTGGCCGTTTTATCTATACTGCTTTATGCTAATACATTCAAGCACGAATATGCCCTGGACGATACAATTGTAATAGCTAAGAATGAGTACGTGTACGAAGGTTTTAGCGGCATATTGGACATCCTGACGAAAGATGCTTTCGACAGTTATTACAAGCAATTCAATTCCAGTAACCAGTTGGCTGGTGGCCGTTACAGGCCTTTATCGATAGTTACGTTTGCTATAGAGCAGCAATTCATGGGGCCCATACCAAAATCCAAGGTAGACAGTGTTGTCGCCCATGCCGGCGAGGCAGGCCCGCAGGAGGAAAGGTTCAACAAACAAATGCAGACCCGTCACGTGATACAGGTATTCATATTCGCGTTGTCAATGGTTGTGTTGCTATACTTCCTGCATAAGGTAGTATTGAAAAATAACCCGCTGATAGCATTAATGACTGCCGTTTTGTTTGCAGCGCACCCAATTCATACGGAGGTAATAGCGAATGTAAAAAGCCGCGACGAGATCATGTCGCTGATGTTCATCTGCCTCACCTTCGTTTTTGCCTTTAAATATGAGGAGAACAAAGAAAAGAAGTGGCCACTGTTTGCAGGTTTGTTATGTTATTTCCTGGCCTTCCTGTCGAAGGAATATGCTATCGGGCTGATCTTTTTGTTGCCCATGGCTTTTTATCTGTTCAATAATTTCTCATTGTCAAAAAGTGTTGCAGCTTCGTTGCCGTACTATGGAGTAATGGCATTATACATAGTCATACGATTGCAGATAGTTGGGGAGATGAGTAAGGACTCGGAACATGATATCCTGAATAATCCATATGCACTTGCTACCGATACTGAAAAACTGGCTACGCAGATTTCAACTACACTTAATTACCTGAAGCTGCTGATATTCCCGCACCCGCTTTCAGCAGATTATTCTTACAATACGATAGCATACAAGGACTTTGGACATCCACAGGTATGGCTGTCTATCATTGTTCACATTGGCCTCATCAGGTTGTTGTTCTATTATTTCAAACGGCGCCATGTATTAAGCTTTGCTATCGCGTTCTACCTCATCAACATTGCGTTGGTATGCAACCTTATATTCAACATAGGCGGCACAATGGGCGAACGTCTCAGTTACCATTCTTCTTTGGGTTTCTGCCTTGCTGTAGCGTTCCTCCTGAACCTGGGCACACAGAAAATAAAGTCAGAAGTGGTGGGTAAAGTTGCACTGGGAGGAGGTCTGTTGGTGTTGCTCGGGCTTTGCAGTTTCAAGACTGTTGACCGTGCCAAATTCTGGAAAAATGATCATACTTTATTCTTTGAGGACATAAAGGTTGCGCCCAACAGCGTATTGGTAAATGCTGATGTGGCTTCATCCTATGTAAACGGTGCAGACTATATACAAGATGAGCAGAAGAAGCGGGAGAGTATACGTTTGGGTATACGGTACTTCAGCAAGGCGATCGACATCAACCCTGCCTTTGTTTCGGGATACCTGAACAGGGGGATGGCGCATTTTAAGCTGAAGGAGCCGGATAGTGCCATTTATAACCTGAAGAAAGTACAGGAGTTATACCCGCGCTATCCAAAGCTTGATGAAATGTTCTTCAACATTGGCGTGAATTTCTATGTTGAAAAGAGGTATCCCGAGGCTATTGATTGCTGGCGGCATGCCCTCAAGTCTAACCCTCAGTACCCCCAGGCGCTGAATGCTATGGCGGTTATGCAGAAAGAAGGAAGGTTGTAACAAAATTGGTAAATTTGTATTTAAAATAATAGCATGGTATACAAGGTCAACGTTGTTTTTACAGAAGATGCACACGGATACTATGTTTATTGTCCCGAATTACCTGGTTGTCATTCCCAGGGAGATAGCTTTGAAGAAGCAAAGGCTAATATTAGGGAGGCAATAGACCTTTATTTGGAAACGATGAGTAAAGAAGAAATCGAAACCTCTTTGAATAAAGAAATACTTACGACAACAATGGAGGTAAAGGTTGCCTAAGTTGCCTATATTGAATGCGAAGGAAGCTGAAAGTATGTTACTTAAAGCAGGATATACATTGGTTCGCAGTAAGGGTAGTCATAGAATTTACATGAAAGGAAGTGTAAGAGTTGTAGTCCCTTTCCACGCTGCAAGATCACTTCATCCCAAGATTGTAAAAGATGTTTTAACAGCAATAGAAGCATAAATTCCTTCATCCCCCATTAAAGTTAGCTTTGCATCCCGAATGAAGACGTTTGAGCAGTTAAACATAGTGTTTTTTGGTACACCCGATTTTGCAGTTGCGTCTCTAAGCGCATTGGTTGAGGCTGGTGCAAATATTGTGGCAGTAGTAACAGCTCCCGATAAGCCTGCCGGCAGGGGTATGCAATTGCAGGCATCAGCAGTAAAGCAGTATGCAGTAAATAAAGGTTTGCCGGTATTGCAGCCGGAAAAAATGAAGTCGCCGGAATTTTTAGAACAACTCAAAAACCTTAATGCCGACCTGCAGATAGTTGTGGCTTTCCGAATGATGCCTGAGGTGGTTTGGAATATGCCGCCGATGGGTACTATAAATGTGCATGGCTCGTTGCTGCCGCAGTATCGTGGTGCCGCGCCTATCAACAGGGCCATTATGAATGGTGAAACAGAAACTGGCGTGACCACCTTTAAGCTGAAACAACAGATTGATACCGGGAATATACTCCTCCAGGAAAAAGTGCCCATACTGCCTGAAGA
This sequence comes from Flavipsychrobacter sp., assembly GCA_021155965.1. Taxonomy (GTDB): domain Bacteria; phylum Bacteroidota; class Bacteroidia; order Chitinophagales; family Chitinophagaceae; genus Nemorincola. Next base: position 184,037 of record JAJNBJ010000003.1, on the reverse strand, counting down.
TAATGCCGGTACATTGCACGATAAAATGATGGTTGCGGGTGCTGAATTGTTAGTGACAACAGTGAAAGGCCTTGCCGCAGGTACACTGGAGGAGATACCGCAGGATAACGTAGATGAGCAAACTATTAAACACGCTCCGAAGATTTTTAAAGAAGATACCGTTATCAATTGGGAAAGACCGGGTGCGGAAATAAACAATTTTGTTCGCGGCCTGTCTCCTTATCCCGCAGCAATAACTAAGCTGGGCGATAAAATGATAAAAGTCTACAACATTACTTTCAAGTCCGAAAGCCATTCTGTTGCCCCTGGAAAATATGACACAGACAATACCTCATACCTCCGTTTCGCCGCAAAGGATGGCTGGATCTACATTAACGACCTACAGCAAGAGGGAAAGAAAAGAATGCCGGTAACCGACTTCCTGAGAGGCTTCAGGGGTTAGCATCTATAAAATGTTGCACGGCAAGTGCATAACCATTCATCCCCAATCCACTGATAGAACCCACACATTTTGGCGCTATAAAGGATGTCTTGCGATAATCCTCCCGTGCCAGCACATTGGAAATATGCACTTCAACTACTGGTATGCTAATAGCGGCAATCGCATCTGCAATGGCTATGCTTGTATGGGTATAAGCGCCTGCATTCAGTATAATGCCCTGTACCTTACCCATGCAGCCATGCAGATGATTGATAAGTTCTCCTTCTACATTGCTCTGGTAATACTCCAGGCTCACAGATGTGAAGCGCTTTTTTAGCGCTTCAAAATATTGGTCAAAGCTCTGGCTGCCATAAATATGCGGTTCCCGCATACCAAGCAGGTTCAGGTTCGGGCCATTAATGATAGCTAACTGAAGCATAGCGCAAGATAAGAAAAACCCCAAACCCCTAAAGGGGCTTTCTCATATTTCTTGATGGTATTGTTAAATGGCTAAATTTGTGGTTCCCCTTTAGGGGGCAGGGGTATGTGGGAAGCGTATTTAAAAGGTTTTAAGGCTTATTTGCAACTGGAGCGCTCTATGTCAGAGAATACGATAGAGGCGTACTTGCATGATGTAGCTATGCTGCGTGATCATGTTCAGGAGGCCTATCCCGGTACTGCGGTTGAGAGTATTCAGCTGGAGCACTTGCAATCGCTCATGGCAGCTATCTATGACCTTGAGTTATCTGCTGCAACACAGGCAAGGGTACTAAGCGGGGTTAAATCCTTTTTTCGTTACCTGTTACTCGAAGAAGTAATTAAGCGGGATCCTACTGAATTGCTGGATGCGCCCAAGCTCAAACGTAAGCTGCCACATGTGCTGAGCCTTGCAGAAATAGATAAGATGCTGGCCGCAATAGACCACAGCAAACCCGAGGGAACCAGGAACCATGCGCTGCTGGAAACCATGTATAGCTGTGGCTTGCGGGTGAGCGAAGTGATAAGCCTGCAATTGACAAACCTTTACCTTGATGTGGGCTTTATAAAAGTGATCGGTAAAGGAAATAAAGAGCGGCTGGTGCCAATAGGTGAGGAGGCCGTAAAGCACATTAAGTTATATAAGGATCATGTGCGCAATCATATACCTCTCATACAGAAAGGGAGTGAGGATATTCTCTTTCTTAACCGCAGGGGCGGGGCGCTTTCCCGGGTCATGGTGTTTATGATATTAAAGGATCTGGCACAGAAAGCAGGTATTAAACAAAGTGTACACCCGCATACACTCAGGCATTCATTCGCCACTCATCTTGTAGAGGGTGGCGCAGACCTGCGTGCAGTGCAGGAAATGATGGGGCACAAGAGTATTACCACAACAGAAATTTATACTCACCTGGACCGTGGCTACCTCCGGCAGACATTGGAAAAATACCACCCAAGATTTAAATAATAATATGGCAAACGGAATAGATAAAACCAACAGGTATTATGCGAAAGACCGAAAAGCATGGCGCAAATGGCTGGAGAAAAATCACGCATCCAGCATAGGAGTTTGGCTTGTCTATTACAAAAAAGACAGTGGCAAATCGCGCGTGGAATATGCTGAAGCAGTAGAAGAAGCGCTTTGTTTTGGCTGGATAGACAGTACTTTCAATCCTATTGACGAAGTAAGTTTTATGCAGTTGTTCACCCCACGCAAACCTAAAAGTGGTTGGTCTAAGCTGAACAAAGAGCGTATAGAAAGAATGGTAGAAGAAGGATTGATGATGCCTGCCGGGATAGAGAAAATTGAAGCTGCTAAGAAAAATGGCACATGGGAGAAACTGGATACCATTGAATCTTTTACTGTACCACCTGAATTAAAGAAAGCATTTGCCGCAAACAAAAAAGCTGCTAAGTTCTTCGAAACACTGGGCAAAACCAATAAGAAATACATTCTTTACTACGTTAATGGTGTAAAAAGTGCCGAAAAAAAAGCAAAGCGGATAGAAGAGATAATTATTGCTGCCAACGAGGGCCGCATGGCAGATAGGTTTGTGGTGCGGAAAAAGACAGCCTGAGAGCGTTAAGCTAGTTTTAACTTTTGTGTTAATACATTGGCATTAATTTTGTTTTAGAGAACATTAACCTGCATTTTTAGGTTCCATGCAGATTTTATCGTAAACATTCGTCCTTGGGGCCGGGCGGAACAACTCACCACAAAATGAACAAAATTGCTTTAATTCTTTTAGCCGGAAGTCTTTTTATTTTCAACGGTTGCACCAAAACCGGCCCACAGGGCCCGCAAGGGCCGCAGGGTAACGCGAATGTAAGAGGCTCTGATCCATTCAACGTTACCTCCTGGTCATTCAGCTCTTCTGAAAATGCCTATGTAGCTTCTTTTACTGATGCAGACATTACACAAGCTGTCGCAGACCGAGGTGTTGTAGAGATGTTTCTTTTTTATACAGCAGATAATACCTGGAGGCCTTTGCCGGACATATTAAATGGTACACAGTTTTATCATCGGTTTTCTAAAGGTGGCTTTGAGATCTATTATACCACCGTTGATGGTAGCACCCCGGCATTTCCTACCGGCACATGGACATTCAGAACAGTAGTAATTTCTCCATCAAACAAACAGGCACATCCAAACACAAACTGGAAAAACTATAATGAAGCCATGCAAGCATTGCAGGAAGATGCGCAAGTGGCACCGGCTGTTAATTAATTATTCGAACAACTATAATAAAAGGGTGGGCGTGAGGCCTGCCCTTTTTACTTTGGCGCTTGCATAGCTATTTGTTCCGATAAGCTCCTCGCCCAGGTAATGATGGTGTTCTTCTCCTGTTCAGTAAGCACAGCATCCTTATGTATCCATGTGTAGCTGTCAAGGGGCATTTCTCCCTCCTCAACTTCTTTGGCAACCTTCTTTAGTTTTTTTATCCTTCCTTCAATTTTACGTTTGCCAAATTCAGAAAAATTAAGTTCATCCTTACCTTCCTCTATATGGTCATCCATCCACCAGGTAACCGGTTGTATATTGAAATACCACGGGTAGGCTGTATTGTTGCTATGGCAGTCATAGCAGGCCTTTTTAAGTATGTGCTGCACACTGTCCGGTATTGGGTATAGGGCATTTAGATCATCGGCCGATGCCGTAGCATTATTGTTCTTTTCCGGGCGAATGAACTGGATAGCCACAAAAGCAACCAATAATATGATAAATATCTTTTTGACCATAACGTTGAATTTGGTCTAAGCTAAGCATTTATTTTTGAAACAAATACTACAGAAACACGGCAAAATGTTCATAGTTTGAAGTATCATTTAGTTAAAAAATGCTAAATTATATCTGAAAAAAAGACGCGGTGCAGCTGATATTGGAGCAGATGAAGTAACTTTAGTGGCCTAATATTTATTTATGCAAAAACCCTTTATATGTTTATTCGTCTTGTTCGCTGTCTTGGGCGGACATGCAAATGCGCAAACTACTTTTGATTCCCTGAATGAGGCTGCAAACAAAGGAGATGTTGCCAGCATGGTGCGTATCGGGAATATGATGCTTAATGGCGAAGGGATGGGTAAGAGTGTAGGGGAGGCTTTCAGATGGTATATGAAAGCAGCAGACAAGGGTAGCGCAGAGGGAGAATGCAATGTAGGGTACATGTACGAAAAGGGCATAGGCGTAAAGCATGATAATTTTGAAGCCATAAAATGGTACCGCAAAAGCGCTGCAAAAGGCTTTGCCAGGTGCGAGTGCAACCTGGGCGATATGTACGAAAAAGGCAATGGCACGAACCAGGATTTTAATGAAGCCTTTAAATGGTATAAAAAGGCAGCAGCCTCAGATTATGATTTTGGTTTGCTGAACGTAGGCAGGGCATATGAAGAGGGGATCGGTGTGAGTGTTGACCTTATTGAAGCAAGAAAATGGTACGAGAAAGCAGCAGCGCTTAATAACGCTGTTGCCCAGGGCAAACTTGGTTTTTTATATGAGCGGGGCCTGGGTGTAAAACCTGATACTGCAGAAGCGGTAAAATGGTATACTAAGTCTGCAGAGCAGGGGGAACTTGTCAGCATCAACAACCTCGGGAAAATATACTACCAGGGATATAGAGGGCATCCTGCAGATTATAAGGAGGCCGTTAAGTGGTTTACAAGGTCTGCTCAAAGAGATCACCCGTTGGGCATGTATGTGCTTGGCCAGATATATGAGGCGGGAGCAGGTGAAGTAAAACAGGACCTGAAGAAAGCTGCCCACTATTACGAGCACGCTGCTGAAACAGGCCATATGAATTCCCAATACAAGCTTGGCCTGATGTACGAGGCCGGAAGCGGCGTTAAGAAGAACGATAGCCTTGCCTATGTATGGTACGAAAAAGCCGCAAAACAGATGCATTACAACGCCATGGGTAAGCAAGGCGTATTACTCTACGAGGGCCGCGGCGTGAAGATGGACAAAGAGCTCGGCATACAGTGGATCCGTGTTGCTGCTACCAAGGGCAAGGAGGAGTTCAGGCAATACCTCATGAGCCGTGGGTTATAATTACTATTTTTACCCGCTAATTAATTTCTGATGAAGGAAGCCATTTATGTGGTAGTGATCTTATTGCAGGTTTTTATCATCGTCTATTTTATGAGGCGTAACAGGCAACGCGTGGGTAAAGGTCCGATAGCAGGTGCTGAACATGAGCAAGGAAGTTTTGAGCATCAGAGAAAGATGGCACTCAGCGTTACTCATGCACAACTGAAGTTAATGATACCCGACAACATCACATTTGTATATGGGGTGGTGATGGACTGGAATATGGGCGAATCCATGGTATCCCTGGCGGCATATATAACCGGTGCTGCAAACCTGTACCTTGGCGGTGGCGGTGGTGTTCACGGCGCAGGCAAGAATCCCAATGTGGGCGAGGCTGCAGTAAAATTTGTTGCCATCGCTGCCGACCACATAGAACGGGTGGTGCCGGTTGCCAATACCGATAGTGCTTTGCACCCCGGCTGCATCCGGTTTTATTTGCTTACCAATAAATGCATCTATGCAGGGCAGGAACAGGTAAAATACCTGGATGACGGCACATCTCCCTGGCTTGAGGTGTTTCAGAAAGGCAATAATGTGATAGCTGAGATGCGTAGTTAAAGAAATAATCCCCATGATCAGAATTGCTGCGATAAGCGATCTTGAAGCGATCACCGGTATTTATAACCAGGCAATAGATGCCGGGTTCCAGACAGCATTTACAGAACGGCTCAAAACTGAAGACCGCGTTGGTTGGTTCGAAGAGCATACCGAAAGCTATCCATTGTTTGTATACGAGGATGTAGGTAAAGTGGTGGGTTGGCTCAGTATAAGCGAGTACAGGCATGGCAGGGGGGCTTTGCGTTATGCAGCAGAGGTGAGTTACTTCATCGACAAAGATTTCCAGGGCAAGGGAATTGGAATACAATTGCTGATGCATGGTATCAATGCTTCAAGAATATTGGGCTATAAAACACTTTTGGCCATCATACTGGAGCCTAATATAGCAAGCGCAAAGCTGTTGGCAAAAGCTGGGTTCGAACAATGGGCATACTTGCCCCGTATTGCCGATTTCGCTGGTATTGAGTGCAGCCAGGTCTATTATGGATTAAAACTACAATAAGCTTAAAAGAGTTAATGTCATGGCAGCTATGTCGAACCATGACTGCTGATTGAATATAGTGAAGCTGGGTAAAGAACGAAATTATTTAGACCCTATATTGGGTTACTCACACTCCACATACACCATATCCCCTACCGACTGGTAGTAAAGCTTATCCGAAAAAGTCTCATCAGGCAGCAGCTTTTGTTTAAAGGTAAAATCTGTGATGGCGCATCTACCGTTCCACTGCACTGCGTAGAGTACCATATGTATTTTGCGCCACTTCACGAAACCTTCGCTGTCCATTTCCAGTTCCCATTTTGGCGATATGATCACTGCTTTTGTAAAATCCTCTTTCCAGCAAAACGTCAGGCCTCTTTTATTGGCTTCCTTTATTGCCTGCCATTCCAGTTCCGTATCCTGCATGCCGGGTTTTATGTCGCTGAAACGGGTCTGGTTCTGCGCGTATGCAGATGCACTGAAAAATATAGCTATAATAAGTACGATGTATTTGTTCATTTGTGCGTGTTTGCTCCAAAGATAAAAAATTGTGAGCAGCATGTTTGCCCTCATACGAGGGCCGGAGGAAAACCGAGGGGCCCTTCGCTGAAAAAAGCTTTGGAGGTGGAGAGAAAAGCTTCGGGTAAGAAGGTATAATTTGGGAAAAGCCGGTTTTTGATACATATTTTTTATTTTATGTGGGTGAAATGCGCTACTGGCAAATCTTATGTGTTTTATCATTAGGTATAAACGGGTATAAAAGGGTATAATTATACCCTGAAAAGGTATAATTATACCCGAAAAAGGTATAATTATACCGGGATTTCCTGGTTTTGGATGTTGAAAGCCGCCTGCCTTCGCAAAAAAGCTACGGCAGGTAAATAAGTCATAAGTCATAAGTCGTAAGTCGTAAGTCATAAGTCATAAGTCGTAAGTCATAAGTCGTAAGTCGTAAGTCATAAGTCGTAAGTCGTAAGTCGTAAGTCATAAGTCTAAGTCATAAGTCGTAAGTCATAAGTTGTCAGTCATTCAAAGAGCTTGAGCCTTGTGCCGAAAAAACTAATCACCCCTTCGGCAAGCTCAGGGTGAAGGCACGATCCCGATAGCTATCGGGACCACAAATGCCACAAGGTTAGCACACGGGGCTGTTTCTATGTAAAGTTCCGGAAGAAATTTTGGGTGAAAAAATTTAAAATCCATGACGGTACACCCGTGACGGAAATTAGTTTGCGCTGTGGGAGCGGGTTTCGGCGGTTTGTGAAAATTTTTTGTATTGAAAAACTTTTGTGTCAAAACCTGTCGGCGCAACGAGTGCTTTTTTTCGGTATATTGTGGAAAGTGTTACGATGGATGCGCGGGTGATCGTCTGAATCAGGATTTTCAGAATTAGAGGATGAACAGGAGCGCTGCGCTAACTCGCGCCAGTTGGGGCCCGCCTGGGACAGAAGGACAAATGATCTTTGGCATCATAATTGCGGTGATATTGATACTATCTTATAATTATCCTTATGAAAAACCTCTCCTTTCTATTATTCATTGCCGGGCTGGTATGCCTGCAACCGGGCTGTAAAAAGAAAAATGTAGTCCCCAATTTCGAGATCACGGTGTCGCCGGGCCCACGTAATTTTGTCCATGAGCTACATATATCTTCAACTTTATCCAAGGCTTCCGGTTATACGTATTTATGGACATTTGGCGATGGCACTACCTCTACCGCCAATGAAGAAGTTCACTACTACAAAGCAACAGGTGTTTATACCATAACACTTACCATCAATAATGATGAGGCTAAAAAGGTGAGTAAGGTTATAGGCATCAGCCCTAATTTAGATTTTTTTATGTCAGGCATACCCCTGCCGGGGCGCTCAGTTTCGTTTAATTTAAAGTGGTTGCAACTGCCCGATTGCAGCTATTTGTGGGATTTTGGTGACGGAAACACATCTGCTGATTCTTTCCCTGTCCATACTTATGCGGATACCGGTCAGTATAGCGTTACGCTATTGGTGAACAATAATTCCGCATACGCGCTGAAACGGACCGTTTCAATACTCAATGATCCGCTCTATACCCACCTTATACCAGGTAGCAGAAACTGGCATGGCACCAGGTCTGAGTTAATGAAACGGGTAACTAATACAATGGATACTTCTTTTGCTATAAACTATGTTAATGAAGTAGCAGTTGCAGTTGGAAAAGACACCTTGGTATATGACCCGGCAAGGTCGGCAGGCAATATTCTTTGCTACAAGAAATACACATCATTTGGTTTCGATAGTACCGGGATTGCATATGACCACACTAAAGATACCATAGGCTATTATCGCAGATACAGCTATGGCCCGTTCGGCAATTCAAAAGCGCAGTATTTTTATGAATATAGATTGCATACACCATAAGCTAACCAACCCGCTCATTGTTCTTCAATGTGTCTTTAGTGCTACGCACCAGGTTAATGCCAGCAGTAAAAAATACAATGCCCAATACTGCAGTGGCAATGATCAGTTTAATGTTATAAGTGTTGCCGGTATGGTTCACAAAGGTATAGCCACCAATTATCAGTGATATGATGCCTAATACGGTTAACACAAGTCCTATAGCCCGTTTTTCCATAGTTTTAGTATTTGCACATATGTATGTATAAATAGCATGCCTGCAAATAATTAGATTTGTTGAGTTTACTATAAGAATGCACAACACTTGTAAAAAATGAAACAGATCAATTCTCTGACCGCTACCCGTGCATTTGCTGCAATAATGATATTGATCTACCACTTTGGCAGAATGGAGGAGCCGTTCACCCGTGTAAGGGGTATTTTTATGAATGGTAATCTTGCGGTAAGTTATTTTTATGTGCTTTCCGGGTTTGTACTATATATTTCTTATTCACCCGGTTATGGCAGCTACCGGAGCTATTTTAAGAAGCGCCTGGCAAGGATAGCGCCAGCTTATTATCTTGCATTAGGTTGGTTTATACTGGTCTTCTTCTGTATTTACAAGAATATCTATACGCATGGGGTAATGGTACAAATTATTTACTGCGCACTTTTTATACAGACCTATATACCCGAATATGCGATAGTGCTTAATACCGCTGCCTGGAGTATTTCAGTGGAAATGTTTTTTTATATAGTGTTTCCATTGCTTTTATTTTTTCAGAAGAAAAAAGAGCAATTATTCATCGTGTTTACTATCGTCATTTTTCTCCTGACCCAAATTCTTTTTCATATATTTTTTAAAAATGATTTTACGCAGACCAATAACTTTAGTTTTTTCATGTATAATCCTCTTATGCATATCAATCAATTCCTGGTAGGTATGGTAGGTGGCTATTGGTTCATGCATAGGCGCCCTTTTAAAAAGAGAATTCCATTTATGCCTCTGGCTTTGTTTTGTGTCATACTTTTAGGTCTTACCTTAAAGCCAATTCACCTATTTTTCGATGTCGGATTGTTTGCGCCGCTGTTTTTATTGTTCATTATTAGCGTAGCTGTTTATGATCCGGTATTTCTAAACAGCAGGCCACTGGTTTTTCTTGGAGAGATCAGTTACGGCATATACATTTTACAGTTCCCGGTATATGCGACCTTAGCGGAGTTTAACAATACCCACTTAAAGCTATCGCCCTCATACTTTTTCTTTTTTGCATTTGCAATATTATGTGTCACAGCTATTATCAGCTATTATTTCATCGAAAAACCTATACGAAACATCGTGAAAAGGCATTCCGGCACAAAACTAACCACGCATTAATTTTCCGAACAGAAATAGCTTTATTTTTGTTCTGTATGGCTTTGTTTGGTAATGCATTAAGGGTTGTGCTATTTGTTTTGGCGGTTGCACCGTTAAGCCTGTGCGCCCAAACTAATGATCCGCTGGCTGGCTTTGGAGTGGAGGTAAATGCGTTATCGGGCAAGATCATCAGGCACACCCAAAAATTTACCTCGCCCGTTCCGCCATTATCCAATGCGCTGGATGTGAATTTTGTATGGCAGACCTACGGCAAAAAGGACTGGCAGCAGCGCCGGGGCTTCCCGGTTGTAGGAGTGGGTATCACTTTTACCGACTATGGGAATAACGCCATATATGGCAGGTGCGTGGGCATATATCCCAACCTGCAGATACCTATTATCAGTGGCAAAGACCTGGAGTGGACGTTCCGCTTGGGGAATGGTCTGGGGTATGTGACCCGCCGGTATAACCCTAATGCGAATGAGCCTATGGATACTGCCAACAGTGCCGTAAGTAGCCACTTCAACGATTTTGCAATCTTCATGACCGACCTGCGTTATAGTTATAACGACCATTGGCAGTTCCAGCTAGGCGCTAATTTCACACACATATCCAATGCCGATTATTCAGAGCCAAACCTGGGCATCAATATGCTGGGCGGCCACGTGGGAGTCAGGTATTTTCCTACCTGCTCCAAACCCAAACGTATTGTGCGAGACCTGGAAAAACTACCCAACAGGTGGTTGCTGCAGGGGCGTGCCAGCATTTCGTATAAAAAGGCGCGGGCGGCAGGCAACCCGGTTTGCCCTTCTTATTTTGCTGCGGGCTACCTCAGCAGGCGCTGGCTTGGCAAGAATAAGTTATTTATAGGGATGGACTACGCCTATCATGGCGATGTATATGCCTTCCTGAAAAATTATGGTGTGCATATCGGCCATGAAAGAAGCCACTCCTGGGATGGGGCTGTTTTCGTTGGTAATGAATTTATAGTTGGCAGGGTGGGGCTTGTTACACAAGTTGGCTATTATTACCGGCAAACCTTCCTGAAGTTCGATGATATTTATCAAAAGATAGGGGGCAATGTCTATATTGTGCAGCGCGAGAAAGGGCCCATAAAGGAAGTTTTTGTATCAGGTTTGCTGCTTACCCATTTTGTGGTTGCCCAACTGGCTGAATTCGGGATAGGCTTTGGGATCTAAAGAAATAAAAATTGCATGAGGCAACAGATAAATGCCCTTACATCCACGCGTGCCATTGCCGCAATAATGGTGGTGATCCACCATTTCGGTTATGGTGTATTCCCATTCACCTTATCAAACAACCTGTTTCAAAGCGGCAACATACCGGTTAGCTACTTCTTTGTGCTTTCCGGTTTTGTGTTATGTATATCGTATAGCGGTGTTCATGTCAGTTATGCAGATTATTTTCAACGGCGTATTGGCCGCATTGTGCCGGTGTACTGGCTGGCACTGCTGTTCATGGTGCCGGTGGCTGTTTTCTTTCTTAACTATCCGCTCAATGGAACAGCTTTGAAAGAAGTATTGCTGAGCGCCTCCTTCCTCCAGTCATGGGTACCGTCCTATCCACTAGTGCTTAATTCCCCGGCATGGTCTATCTCAGTCGAAATGCTGTTTTATGCTGTATTCCCATTTTTTTTACTGTTGCTTAATAAGAATACAAAACTGTTTATTGGTATAACAGTCGTTCTCTTTCTGCTGTCGCAATACTTTCATCTCAAATATTATACCTCCCGGTGGAGCCTGCCTGATAGTATTGTTGATACTGTTTTTTTTAATCCTGTCATGCATATCAGCCAGTTTCTTATTGGCATGATAGGCGGTTATTTATACACTAATAACAGGTCTTCAATGCCCAAAAGTAATTGGATCGCGGCTGGTTTGCTGTTATTGATCATTGCCCTGATCATCTACCGTCCCGATAATGTAAGTTACCATGTTGGGCTTATAGCGCCGGTGTTTATGATATTTGTTTTAAGTGTGGCTGTAAACAATGCAAGCATCCTGAATTTGCAATGGTTTGTTTTCCTGGGGGAGATAAGCTATGGGATATACATTCTGCAATTCCCGGTATTTAAATTCCTCGAAGCTGTGAATAAGCAATATATGCATATACCTAAACAGTATTTTTTCTTTTTAGGGTTACTTGCATTGCTCCTTGTGTCTGCACTCTCATACATGTTTATTGAAAAACCTCTCCGCAAAAAGATCAATTCGCTGAAATTCGGCTAGGCTGCTTAAATTGCACGCCTAAACTAAATACTATGGCAATACACTTAGGGGATACCGTTCCCGATTTTAAAGCAACCACCACCAATGGTGACATCAATTTTTTCGACTACCTGGGCGATAGCTGGGGTGTGTTGTTTTCGCACCCTGCAGATTATACGCCGGTATGTACTACAGAGCTGGGCAGGACGGCACAGCTAAAAGATGAATTCGCAAAGAGAAATGTAAAAGTACTGGCAGTGAGCGTAGACCCGCTGGATAAACACCAGGGATGGGTGAGCGACATTAATGAAACACAGAAAACCACCGTGGACTTCCCGATTATAGCTGATGCCGACCGCAATGTGGCAACACTATATGATATGATACATCCCAATGCATCAGCTACTGCAACCGTGCGTTCATTGTTCATTATAGGTCCTGACAAGAAGCTGAAATTGTCGATTACTTATCCTGCATCCACAGGCAGGAATTTTGTGGAAGTATTGCGAGTGATCGATTCACTGCAACTGACCGCTAATTATAGTGTAGCTACCCCGGCGGATTGGAAGCATGGAGAAGACGTTATTGTTGTTCCGGCGGTGACGACCGAAGAAGCTGAAAAGAAATTCCCTAAAGGGTTGAAGATAATAAAGCCATACCTGCGGTATACGCCACAACCGGATCTGAATTAAGTTATTTTCTGATTGCTACAAAAGGACAGGTTAGGCAGCCTGTCCTTTTGCATTATTATTTGTAAGGTCAAGACTGTATAGCCAGTATTTTACTCCAAACGGGTTGTCTATCTCTTGCTGCATTTTAAAACCAAACCCTTCATAAATATGCCGTGCAGCATCCATCATTTCCGATGTGTGCAGGCCAATGGTCTTCTCTCCCGTTCGTTTTGCATAATTGATGCACTGCTGGGTAAGTGTTTTGGCTATCCCTTTCCCGCGATGGTGTGGATGCACGCCCACCAGCCGTATATAAGACCATTCAGCCGGATATATGGGGGTTGGATTACCGCGTGGCACCAGGTAGGCCATGCCCACTATCTCGCCACGGTGCGCACATACGTACACTTTAGCTGTATCCAGCAGTTGTGTCAGCTTTTCTTCATCGCTGAGGCTAGCTTCCATTTTCCCCCAGTTTTCAGGGGTAAGTGTATTGGCAAATTCGCCATAAGCAATTAGCCCCAGTTCTTTCAGCTGCTGCCTGTCATTCACGGTGCCAGGCCTGTATATCAGGTCATTTGTCATACTAGGATCAGTTATAGAGGTATATAATGGATAACGTATGTTGTTGCGGTTTAGTACTTTTGTAATACTCCTAAAATTACGATCAGTAAAGTTAATATAGTGTGAAACTATATTTATAATATGGCCATAAAACCATTTACCTGCATACTATTATTACTGCTAGCCGCCCGGGCATCCGCGCAGCAGGACGATGCGTTTTCAGGGTTTGGTGTGGAAACTAACCTAATGGCAGGCAAGATCATTAAGCATACTAAAAAATTCACCGCACCCATACCAGAACTATCTACTGCAGTGGATGTGAATTTTGTATGGCAGACCTATGGCAAAAAAGAATGGCATCAGCGCCGCAATTTTCCGCAGATCGGGTTGGGCATGACCTTGACCGACTATGGCAACAACCAGGTGTTTGGCCACTGTGTGGGCATTTATCCCAATATACAGGTACCTATTGTACGCGGTAAAAAGCTGGAATGGACGCTTCGTATTGGTGATGGCATTGCCTACGTTACTAAAAAATACAGCCGCAGATCACCAGCAGATACTGTGAATACGGCAATAGGCTCGCACATCAATGACTTTGCTATTTTCATGACAGACCTGCGTTATCATGCTGATGATCACTGGCAGTTGCAGGCGGGTGTGAACTTCACCCACATTTCTAATGGCTATTTCAGGCCGCCTAACCTTGGTGTGAATATGGTTGGTGCGCATGTGGGGATACAATATTTCCCCGCAACCTATAAACCCAAAAGAATAATCAGGGGTGACCTCCCAAAGCTGGCTGACCGGTGGCTGCTGCACCTGAGGATGGGCATCGGCTTCAATGAGGCCAACGCCACTGGCAACCCGCATCTGCCTGTCTATATTGTATCTGGCTATGCGAGCAGAAGGTACCGGAGCAAGAATAAGATATACGGTGGCATTGATTATGCCTACCACGAACCTACCTATGCATTCTACAAAACTTATGGAATTCACACAGGCCACGAGCGCAGTAATGCCTGGGATGGTACTTTCTTCCTTGGCCACGAATTTCTTATTGGCAGGGTAGGGATACTCACGCAGGTAGGTTATTACTACCGCACCACTTACCTCACCTATGGCAACGATCCCTTCAATCAAAAGTTTGGCGCTAACCTATACCTTATTCAAAGCGAGAAAGGTGTAATTAAGGAGCTATTTATTACAGCACTGCTCAATACTCATATGGCTGTTGCTGAATACTCAGAATTTGGAATTGGGGTGGGGTTGTAAGTTTTATTCGAAAATGCTTTAGATTTGTAATAAAGTGATTTATGCAAGTCCTGTGAAAAAGATGTTTATTTTATTTTTGGCTTTTTTACTCATTAGTAGTTGTAAAAAAAATAAGACATCACCTTTAAGTCATGCATCCAAAATGGAAGGTATGCACCATTGGTCAGGCGCAATAGTCTATAATTATTACAACAAGCCTGATTCTATTATTTCAGTTAGTTATGATTTTCCAATAACCAAGCTCAACGATACAACCATGTTAGTTAGTTATGACAGTTCAGCTTTATACTACTCGAGATCAAACGACTCCGAAATAACTTTTGAAGTGTATGGTTATAAAAATAAGTACTTTTATGATACAGTCGTGAACAGTGCCCTTGTCTTTAACTACCTTAGCAATAAAATTAAATTCAATCGGATAACTGGATTGTTCCCGGCTTATTCGGAAAATTTACTACTATTCTCTCAATAAAATCAAATACTTTTAGCGTCATAGGCAACCATCCCATTTGCATATCTGATATGTCCGCTATTCTTGTTTCTCTGTATCGTTTAAAAATCCGTCACACATCAGCGTGTCCTCTACATTAAAATGTATTCGATGCATCTTTTAGCATCGGTTGCTTTTGGTCTTTCTCCGAGATGATAGCATCATTAATGTTGATCTTCCAGTCTACACCTATTTCAGTATCGGCAAAGTAGATGCCGCCTTCTGTCGGCTTGTTATAGAAGTTATCGCATTTGTAGAACACTTCCGCTGTATCGCTCAATACAGCATATCCATGTGCAAAACCGTGAGGTATTAATAGTTGCAGCTTATTCTCAGCGGTCAGCTCTATGCCAAACCATTGCTTATAAGTGGGGCTGTTCTTACGTATATCCACCGCCACATCCCATATCCTGCCCTCCAGCACACGTATCAGCTTTGCCTGCGGCACCGGCAGGTTCTGGTAATGCAGTCCTCGCAATACATTCTTTACCGACCGTGCCTGGTTATCCTGCACAAATGGGGTTGTATAGTTGCCTGCAGTAGCAAGAGCCTGCATATTATAGCTTTCGAAGAAATAGCCCCGGTCATCGCGGTGTACTTTGGGCTCCAGTATCAATAGTCCTTCAAGTGGGGTAGTGGTAACGTTCATAGGTTAGCCTATTAATTCAAGAAAATTAGTAGTGATGTATGATAATTCTTCCTGCGTCAGCTCAGTATGTATAGGCAGCGATATTACACAGTCCTGTAGCATGTTGGTTACAGGCAGGTCAAGATTGGCACTGCCATATTCCTTCAGCATATTTTGCTTGTGGCAGGGCACAGGGTAATATATCATTGAAGGTATTTTCCTTTCTGCCAGCTTGGTTTGTAGCTCATCACGGTTCACGCCTTTTACCTGCAATGTGTATTGATGGAACACATGGTAGCTGTAAGGCGCCCTGTATGGGGTTACTATCTTATGATTATTCTTAAAAGCACTATCATAAAAGTCTGCGGCAGCACGGCGGGCAGTGCAGTACTCATCCAGGTGGCGCAGTTTTATACGCAATATTGCAGCCTGCATGCTGTCCAGGCGGCTGTTACAGCCAACTATTTCGTGATAATATTTTGCCTTTTGCCCATGGTTGGCAACCATCTTAATGGTTTCCGCCAACGCATCATCATTAGTGAATATTGCACCACCATCACCATATGCCCCCAGGTTTTTGGACGGAAAGAAAGAGGTACAGCCAATAATGCCCATAGAGCCTGTCTTCTTCTTAGTACCATCACTAAAGGTATAGGTACCACCTATTGCCTGTGCATTATCTTCTACTATAGGTATGTTATGTTCTTTGGCTATTGCCAATAGTGGTTCCATATCCACGCACTGCCCATACAGGTGCACGGGTATTATCGCTTTTGTTTTTGGGGTGATAGCCTTTTTCAGACCATCCAGGTTCATAGTAAAGGTATCGGCATCCACATCTACAAATACCGGTTTCAGGCGCAGCAATGCCACAACCTCTACGGTAGCTATATAAGTATACGATGTAGTAATAACCTCATCTCCTGGCTGCAGGCCCAGCGCCATCAGCGCTATTTGCAGTGCATCAGTGCCATTCGCACATGGTATAACATGTTTTACCTCAAGGTAGGCCGCCAGTTCTTTACCAAAATTCTGTACATCAGGTCCGTTGATAAAGGCGGTACTTTCTATTACATTTAAAACTGCTGTATCTATTTCAGTTTTTATCTTATGGTATTGACGCTTCAGGTCAACCATCTGGAGATTTTGCATGCTTAGGTTTTTAACGGGTGCAAAAGTACGGTTTTTGAGGAATTGCTCTTTTCGGTCTTAATAACATATTTTTTACTTTTTTATTGTTGTGAAAAAAGAAAAGGGCCAACCGGCCCTTTTCTTAGATAAGTTCAATGTACAGTTAACTCAATGGTATCCGGCTGCCGTTTTCTGCTAGCCAGCTATCAAAAGATTTCAAAGCAGGGTTCAATTCCCTTGATCGGGCCACATCACGCGTTTCGTTACATTCATCCGCAAAATCACGGTAGATCTGGAACATATTACCAATGTCATCGGCGCCCGGGAAACCAAATCCACGATATTGTTCTGGGCTAACTTCATTATACAGCACTTCTTGCCCCAGCACTTTCGATAGTTTTTGGGCCATTTCCGATATCGTTAGTTGGTCGCCTGCAACACCGATCCGCTTGCCGGCCAAAGTGGTACCTTGCTTGAAGATGCCATAAGCACACTTACCTATGTCATCAGCACTGATTCCCGCCATCTTGGCATTGCCCATTGGGAATGTGAGGTATAATTTACCATCAGGCCCCTGTTTTGGTCCCATGCCAAAGTAAATGAGGTTATCCCAGTAGTACGAGGCAAGCAAATAAGTTGTCGGCACTCCTGCATCGGCAAAATACTGGTCGCCTTCGCCCTTGCCGTCAAAGTGCGGTACTTTGTATTTTTCACGCAGCGTTGGCATACGGTCATCGTGTAGTGGTACTAATGTTCGCGTATCCTCCAGCGTCGACCAGATAGCATGTTGTATACCTGCTTCCTTTGCAGCTAAGGCCATGTTCTTAGCATGTTCCATCTCTTTTTCCGGTGAAAAATGATCCCAGAAAAAGGTGACAAAATAGGCTCCATAGGCTCCATTCAGCGCTTTCTTAATACTTTCTTTATCATCTATGTTTGCCGCCACTACTTCAGCGCCCTGGCTGGCCAGTACTTTTGCTTTATCAGAATTTACATCGCGGGTTACCGCACGTACAGCAAATTCACTGTTAGGTTCATTTAATATGGCGCGGACCAGGCCGCCACCTTGAGCGCCTGTGGCGCCAAATACGACTATTGTTTTCTTTTTAGACATATTAATTTGATTAAGGCACTAAAGGTAGATGTATATACTTCTATTTAGAAATAGAAATAAGTGTATCGGCTATTTGGTTTTCTTATAAAGTCCTGTCAGCGTGCTTTCTGCCAGTATATGTCCCTTCATAGCTTCTTCCAGTCCCGCTTTATCGGTTTGAGCTGTAAGTGATAGTTTGGTATCCAGTGCATAAACCGTAAAGTGGTAATGGTGTGTGCCGGTAGGTGGGCACATACCTATATAACCTATTTTCCTTGCGCTGTTCATACCCATTTCAGCCCCATTGTATTTTTCAGAGATATGGGCATTAGGTTTTATATTCCACATCACCCAATGCGTAAAACCTCCTTTCATTGGTGCATCAGGGTCGTGCATGATGAGCGCTACCGATTGTGTCCCTTCAGGTATACCCGAAATATCCAGCGGCGGATTAATGTTTTCCCCCTCGCACGAGTATTTTGTGGGTATAGGTAAGTTATGCCTGAAGGCGCTGCTTGTGATAGTGATACCATCTGGCAAAAATGAGCTCATGGTAACAAAAACTGCAGCTAGTAATAATGTTGTCCGCATAATTTATTGTTTGAAATGAAGAATATGGTGGTATAAAAATTATACCCGAAAATTACGTGAAAGAACTGTTTCAATCACATATCCTCAATACAAATTCGTAATAGATAAGGATTTTGACTTATTTTGTAACCTTTTCTTATGCAGAAGATCGACTTAAAGCCACATTATGACGTTACAGTAATTGGTGCAGGTGTGGGTGGGCTTACAGCGGCTGCTTTGCTTAGTAAAGCTGGTTTGTCGGTCTGTGTACTGGAAATGGCAGATCATTCCGGTGGCTACCTTGCTGGTTTCAGGCGCAAGCATTTTATATTCGATACCGCTATCCACTGGCTCAACCAGTGTGCCCCAGGTGGAATGGTGGGTAAAATATTTGATATTTTAGGCTCCGATCACCCTGTAGCTGTTCCTCAAAAACGCATCAGGCGTTTCAAAGGCGACAATTTCGATTACCTGCTCACCAATAACCCTGACGAATTTAAAGACCGGCTCATCCGTGAGTTTCCCGAAGATAAAGAGGGTATTATCCGTTTTTTTAAGGCGGCAAAAAGAATTGGTAAGTCATTTGCCAATTTCAGCAGCTATTTCCGCAGTGAGGAGACAATGTCCTTTTATGAGAAAATGGCAAACAAACGCCACTTGCTGAAGTTTGCCCTTCCGTTTATTCCTTTTATAAGTTATGATGGTGAGGAAGGGATAAAAAAAGGATTGAGAAAGTACTTTAAGAACGAGAAGATACACGATATCTTTTGTTCTGACAGCAGTTTGTTGTCTTGCCTTGTGCCTATAGGCTGGGCATATTATGGCGATTTTCAAAGCCCACCAAAGGGTGGCGGTCAGGCTATACCTCACTGGCTGGAGCATATAGTGAAATATTACAAAAACGATATTTACTATAAATGCCGGGTTAAGGAAATTTTACTGGATGGAAAGACAGCCAAGGGAGTAAAATTCGATTATCGTGGAACAGAATATGTAGTCAACAGCAAGTATGTGGTACCCGCTTGCGATGTGGAAACACTCTACGAGAAAATGTTGCCCGAAAGCATGGTGCCTGCTAAAATGAAAGAACGCCTGCGTGCCGCAGAAATATATAGCTCATCGGTAACAATATCTATTGCCCTCGATTGTCCCACCGAAGACCTGGGATTGAATGAAGAAGCAATACACCTGGGCAGTGAATCAATACCGCGAAGTGAGCATATGAGCGGGGACCCTGAGCGAACGGAATTGATCATTCTGCCACCATCGCTCAGGGATAAATCACTGGCACCCGCGGGCATGGGAACGTTGGTTATATTTATGCCCGCTTACATGAATTATAAAGACAACTGGCATACACATATGGACGAGCATGGTAACTATGTTCGTAATGAACAATATAATAAGCTGAAACACGAAATAGCAGAGGTTTTGATAAGAAGGGTAGAGGAGCACCTGGTCCCCAACCTCCGCAAGCATATTCTTTTTTATGATGTGGCTACGCCTGTTACCCATCACAGGTACACGGGAAATAAGAACGGTACTATGATGGGCGCTAAACCCGGCCGCGCGAATATGCAGAATAAAATAGCTCATTACCGCACGCCGGTAAAAAATATGATATTGGGCGGCCATTGGGCGGAATTGGGTGGCGGCGTGCCTATTGCGGTAAAGGCCGGTGCTAATGCCGCCCTCCTCATATTGCAGCAGGAAAATAAGGAGGCCTTCAAAATGCTTGCCGGCTATATGGATGCTAAAATATCAGCAGGCGAAGTAATGGATGCCCAATGCTTCAAACCATACGATAATTCGTGGGTCCAGCCACTTACTCCTGCCGAAAAACTGGCATTACGCACTGAAAATGAGTTGAAACCACGTGCGGAAATGTGAAATAATTCATTAGATTTGTACAATATTATTTAAACTTTATGTCAAGAACAACAGGAAAAGTAAAATGGTTTAACGATGCAAAAGGCTTCGGTTTCATCACCTCTGAAAGCGGCCAGGATGTATTTGTTCATTTCTCAGCAATTAAAGCTACAGGTTTCAAAGCGTTAAAAGAAGGCCAGGCGGTTGAATTCGACCTTGAGCAGGGCCCTAAAGGTGCGCAGGCGGCAAACGTGACACCAATAGGTTAAAGCGCCTCCAATTTCCTTTTTAATAGCTTTTTCTCGCTTACCGATGAAGTAAGGCTTATAGCTTTATTAAGCAATGCTATTGCTTTACCCCTGTCTCCCGCTTGTTTGTATAAATGGCCAAGCACGGCAGCAAAAAGGTATTGTGTGTCCATAAGTTTATCTATATTCTGTATGGCCATTATTTCGGCAATGCCTGTCTGCGGGCCCATCAGTTTACTGGTAACGATTGCCTTATTAAGCAGTATCGAAGGCGATGGATTAAAGTGGGCAAGGTGATTGTATAACGCAGAAATAGTTTGCCAGTTGGTTTCTTCAAAGTTCTTTGCCATGCTATGCTCGGCAACTATGGCTGCTTCTATATGGTAAGTGCTCACTTCTCCGCCTTCGGCAGACCGGGTGAGGTAGGATAATCCTATATTGATAAGCTCATTATTCCACTTGCTCCTGTCCTGGTCTTCCAGCAATATTATTTCTCCGTTCTCATCCATCCGCGATTCAAAGCGGGAGGAAAGTAACGCCATAAGCGCTACCAGGGAGTAGCATTTTGACTGGTTGGTGTAATCATTCTCAGTTAGCAGTAACGCCAATCTTATGGCTTCTTCGCATAGGTCTTTGCGTATCAGTTCTTCTTTGTTGCACGAGTTATAACCTTCGTTGAAGATGAGGTATATGGTTTGCAGCACAATGTTCAGCCGGTTCTTTAGTTCTTCTCCTATCGGTATGTCAAAGCTTATATTTTCTTCCGTAATTGTATTCCTGGCCCGTTGCAGGCGTTTTTTTATGGTTTCGCTGTTCGTAAGCAAAGCAGCAGCGATCTCCTGTGTGCCGAAACCGGAACATGTTTTCAACGTGAGTGCTATCTGGTCTGCTGGCGGGAGGGCAGGGTGGCAGCACGCAAATATCATGCGTAGCTGGCTGTCCTGTATCTCGTATGCCATAAAGAGTTTTTCCACTACCGGGCTGGTAGTATATTCCGATCTCAGCAGCGCAGTGGTTTCCAGCGCAAATTCTTTTTTATACCGCTCACGCCTGATAACATCTATGGCCTTGTTCTTTGCGGTAAGCATCAGCCATCCTGCCGGGTTCGATGGGATACCGAATGTCCATTCCTTTAGCGCTTTGGCAAAAGCCTCCTGCATCACATCTTCGGCAAGTTCCAGGTTATGGATACCAAAAAGGCGTGTTAGTACGGCCACCATTTTCCCCGCTTCATGTCGGAACAGGTGGTCGGCAAGTTTGTGGATGTCTTTATTTGTTTGCCCTGCTTTCAAGTATGCCTTTGATGCAATTTAAGTCTTTTTGATTGGCCTTACGCATCATTAAAGACATAAACGGCGCCAGCAATTTTGAGAAGCCTGTGGGGTTGCCCCGGTTCCTTAAGGTCATTCGCGTGGTATGATTGTCAATAGCATCCCAGGTATAGGTAGTCTCCATTGGGAATGGTCCTTCAGCGGTTCGCATAACAAATTTGTTTTGCGAATATTCTGTCACTTCATACGTATACGCCAATCGCTTGCCCATAAAGTGGGCTATAAAAGCTATCCTTGAGCCGATGGCCAGCTGTTTTTTGGTGCGCCATTCCGCACTTTTAATGTTTGCGTACCATTCAGGCGCATTGTCGGGGTTGGATGCATATGCAGCAACTTCCGTCAATGGCGCCTGTATGATAATGCTGGTGATAACGTCAACCATTTTTAATTCATTTTTAATTCCTGTATTTCGCGCACTTCCACTACGCCATCTTCAAATTCAAGTATCGGGCAACCTTTTGATATTGCAACAGCCTCATCATAAGTATCAGCCTTGCACATCAGGTAGCCACCTACCATTTCCTTTCCTTCCATATACGGGCCATCAGTTATTGCAAGCTTGTTGCCGGTTATTACCTTGCCGCCAGGCTTCAGTGGCTGCGCCCCCAGGAATTTTCCCTGTTCCTGCAGGCCGCCCATCCACTGCATCCATTTTTGCATATGTGCCTGCCATTTTTCCGGCGACTGCTGTAACGTTGGGCCATCGCCGCCCCTGAATAATAATAAGAACTCTGACATAATTTGTGATTTTAGATTGTGATTATAATTGTTTGATTTTTAATTTTTTTTGAAAATTGAGAGCGCCCTTTAAGGGTTTGGGTTATTTAATTGTACTTCATTGCATCCAGCCCAAAGAACCTCCTCGATATGCCCATCTGCCCAATAGTGTACGCCTCATGGTGAATAATGAACGTTATAAAATCACCAAGCGTATCGCCGGTTGGCACTGCAAACGGCATTTTGTTTTGCAAGGCTTCCTCGGTCAGGTTATTTAATGCGGCACCTACTTTCTCTGATACACTGCCCCAGTCCCTGGTCAGCTCCGCCATTGCCGGGTATTTTGCAGTTTTATCCATACCCTTGCCATTTTCATACAGCTCCGGGAATGGCTCTTTTTCCTGCAAGCCAAGTGCATTTGCCAGCATATACCTGGTAGACACGGTATGTCCCGCAAGCCACGCAATATGATTGGTATTCGGGTTCATTTGCTGCTGTGCCTGTGTATCGTTTACACCCGTGGTCACATTGCTGAACAACCTCGTTTGCAGGTTGTATTGGTTGATGAGATGTTTAATTGAATTTACCATGTTTTTTTGTTTTATGCTATAATAACGATCAGTGTTTTTCAAAAGGGACAATTTTCTAAAAAAATATTTTGCTGTTTTTATCTTCCGTTATTCTCTTGTTCAAATATTTCACTTTCTATATCCCTCACTCCCGAAAGCTTCACCCTTACCTGTTTGGCAAAGCTGCCTCAGGCTTTCCATATACCGCCCCCAGCTCATGGAGCAGATAGCATAAAAATCGTCCTGTTCGCTCCAGCCATCATGAGAGAAGCGCACCCGTGTTTTGCCCTCATTTTCATCCAGCAGGAAGTGGAACTTATGCCCAACCCAGCCATGCTGGCTCGCCACGCATTCCCACGATACTTTGTCATTCGGGTTTACCTCCGTTACCTTCATATCCGGCCCTTCGCCAACGAAACGGAATTGTATCACTCCACCTTGCCCGGCATTGCCGGTAGTTTGCGAAGTCCACCAGTTGGCAAGGCCATCAATGGTGGAAATGGCCTTAAATACTTGTTCCTTAGAAGCATTGATGTGGAATAAATGTTTGATTGAATATGCCATAATTTGCTGTTTTTATGCATTAATAACGATCAAGGAATTAACAAGGGGACAAAACAAAACATAAATATATCTGTAATAAAATAAATTCCCCTCCTGCACTGGCGATACAGGAGGGGAATAATTAAATTGAGTACCTACAGGG
The DNA here is from genome assembly GCA_021155965.1 of Flavipsychrobacter sp. Classification (GTDB taxonomy): domain Bacteria; phylum Bacteroidota; class Bacteroidia; order Chitinophagales; family Chitinophagaceae; genus Nemorincola. The sequence goes on along the minus strand of JAJNBJ010000003.1, from coordinate 160,194 downwards.
ATACTTGTCTCAGTATCTCCCTGTGCGACCGTTCCACATGATCTTTAAAGCGCATATACCAGCTTCCCCATTCCGGTTTACCCATGTCGCTTGCAAGTGTTTTCTCATATTCCTCCAGCGACTTGAACCCCTGCTCCAGTATCACCCGGTAAGCATCCCCGGTAAAGTCTGTGAGCACCCTGTTACCGGGATTTTCGGCAAACATCTTTTTGCTGGCTGCTTCATCCAGTAATACTTTAACATCCCTGTAATGCCCGAATTTTAAATGAAAGATATCTCGTACGATATACATAGCCCTGATCTTTTAATGATACCAAATATAATATGCAACTGGCATAAAAGCAACAACAGAGAAGGTGCATATTATGCAAAAAAATGTTGGAACAACTTTTGTAATAATGGTAGAAAACGAATAGTATGAACCTTGGAGAATTTAAAACTATGGCGCAAAACCTCCTGAAGAAGGATGAATACAGGAAATACTTAAAGGCATTACCTACAATTCCCATCAGCAGGCGTGAACAGTTCTTCTCCCTGCTCTCCAGCCTTCCCATCGACAAAGCCTTAACCATAACTGGCGGCGATCTCCCGCCCGATCTGCGTTTCAGTAATACTCAGAATTAGTCTTATACGCCCTCCCAACGTTTTTTATTACATTGCATATAAATCACTATGCAATGAAGAAGTTCTCCTTTATAGCAGCACTGTTATGCGTGTCTTTTATCAGCGTAGCACAGGTCTATACCTTCAAACCCCTCTATTCTGTAAAGCTTACCTATGGAGCAGGTGATATGGATGAGCTCTGGTTCGATAAGAAAGACAAGGTCTCCTTCAGGACATTTACTCGATCTGGATAATAAAACTATCACCGTCCCCGGTTATATTACTCCCTATCCCGTAAAAAAGATATCCAGGGATGAAAAAACAACCTTTATCCTGAAAATGAAGGGCAATAAAGACGTGGATGTGGCACTGGACTGTTATGACAATGATGGATTATATAAGGCCTTTTACATGTACATGAAGCGTGACTTAAATCCCTCACAATATAGCTGGTCGCGCTACATTACTATTGACAAATATGTGGACAACAAGCGTAATTGGAAGGTGGTATTTCGTTGAGAACTTTACTCCCGTATCCCCACTTTTTTCAGATCACTCTGCGCCGGACCATTGATCACTTTCCCTTCCTTGGTAAACCTTGACCCATGGCATGGGCAGTCGAACGACTTTTCATCGGCATTCCATTGCAGCACACAACCCAGGTGCGGGCATACTGCGCTATAAGTATGCAACTTTTGCTCCTCGTCCCGGAATACAGCTATTTTTTTTAAGCCTACACTTATTATTGCGCCTTCGCCAGCTCTTACTTCTGCCATGCTTTCCACATCGCCTGGGTCCAGCCAGTCGCCATATTGTGCCGCCATGTTTGCCGCTTCCTCAATATAGTCGCCTGCTGTGCTCATGGTAATGCGCGCCGGGTCATATAGCGCCGCCCATTCATTGGGTATGCCGCGGATGATATCAGAAACAATGATACCGCCAAGGGTGCCGTGAGTTATGCCATTCCCTGAGTCGCCGGTTATGATGTATATGTTCTCATCGCCGGGATTTTTGCCAATGAACGCCAGCGAATCCAATGGCTCCAGCACCTGCCCCGACCATCTATAAGCAATATCGCCCATTGCAGGGAAGCGTTTTCTTGCCCATTCTGTCAGCCGGTCATAGCGCGCTTCTTCAGGTATTTTTTCATCATCGGCCTGGCCGGTTTTGTGGTCTTCGCCGCCGGCTATCAGCAGGTCATATTGGTCATCATATTCTTCCAGTCGCACGTAATGATAAGGCTTCGCGATCCACTTGCTGTCCTGGTCGCCGGTATCCCACCATAAGGAGTAGGGCAGTGTACCCTTAGCGATCTTTGCAGCTATTACATATGTCCTGTAAGGATACTGCTTGGTGTGCATGGTAAAAATGTCATTCACCGGGCTGTTGGTAGCTACTACAATATGGTTGGCCTTTATATCGTATCCATTGGCAGTAGCGCCATGAACATCAATTTTTGATGCATGGGTTTGTGTATAGATCTCTCCACCGAGTTTCACTACCGCATCTGCAAGCCCTTTTAAATAATGCATAATGTGGAACTGCCCCTGCTCCCTGAACCTGATGCACCATTTTCCTTCTTCTGCAGCTAAAGCAGGAATGGCCTCCAGCATTTCGGTGAGCACCCCTGCTCGGCGTGCTGCTTCATATTCTTTCTCCAGGTTCTCCTTGGTGTCTGTCGGGTGCAGGAACAGGTAGCCATCGACTGTTTTATAATGGCAGTCAATATTTTCGTTTTTTACTGTGCCGGCAATAAACGCTATCGCCTTCATATGACTGGCAGCAACTTTTGCTGTTTTGTCTTTGCCGTGCAGTTGCTCTATATGGTAATACCGGTCATCCAGCGCGCAGGTGGCGTGGGCTGTTGTCCTGCCACTTTCGCCGCTGCCAATATTGCCGTCTTCTATCAGTATCACGCTTTTGCCCGCTTTGGCAAGGCAATAGGCAGTAGTAAGGCCGGCTATGCCGCCGCCTATTATCAGCACATCGGTATTGGTGTTTTTCTTTAGCGGCTGATAAGCTAAAGGCACCGATGAACTTACCCAATAAGATAAATGCTCTCCCGCAGTAATGTTGCCGATCTCCCTGTTCATACAAGTTTATTATGCCTGTACCAACGCATAAACATCATGCCATTTAAAACCTGCGTGGAAACTGCCGGACGATGCCCCGGGTTATTCGAACTCGTACTCAGCAATGCCCTGATGCTTGCGGGTCCCCGCTAACGCACGGGCTATGCTAAGGGAGACCCGCCCAGGGGGCAGAATTCCCGGCTAACTTTTTAATAGCTCTAATAAAGCATATTTTTCTTTATCTATCTCTTTTCTCGTTCTTATGTTCATTTGCCTGAAGAGCGGTAATGGCGGGCACCATCCCTGTATTGCGTGTTGCCCAAGAAAAAACGTTACCAATCCCGGCAAGATCATCCATTTTTTACTCACGGTGGCCGATAGTATTACACCTATGAACGCCACTGCCGATGCGTTAAATTCAAGGGTCCTTTCAATATCCCATTCTTTATCAAGTTCTGCTATCCTGGCACGGATAACACTTGCATCTTGTTGCTTGTAGAATTGAATGCTGGCATTGATCTCGTTATCTATTTTTTGGTTAATAGAGTCCGCAGTATTGTCCCTTACCCTGTCTGCTGTTATCTGTGCTGTCTGCATACCTTTTTTAAAATGGACGTAAAAAATGCATGCCATTGCACACCTTCAAGTATCAGATCGCGAGTATGCATTTTATGATAGCGGTTGATTAATCTTATTTGCGGTGTCTTGTGAAACAAAGGATTTTCACGTGATTCCTGCGGGTCCCCGCTAACGCACGGGCTATGTTATGGTAGACCCGCCCTTTGGGACGGGATGGCCCGGGCTATTTAAACTCGCATTCAGCAGTTATGTTGTGGCCCTTGTTCAGCGAGTTTCGAATATCCTCACATTTTTTACGGCCTTTGTTCTCAGTCCCATATATAGTTGTTACTGACTTGCCTGAACTATACCGTTGTGTATATGGGTTATACGTTCCTGTCCCGCAAGTGCAGGTATAGTCTTTTTTACAACCGGTAAATACAAGGATGATAAATGGCAGAAGCTGGTATTTTCTATTCATAAGGTATATGTTTATTAACCAGCAAATAATGTACCAAAGTTGTTTTTGTTTAAGGTATAAAGGGGTTAGGGACACCTTGTAGCAAGATTATACAGGATAGTGTCGATGTTGAAATAGAATATATAATCATTATCACCTCTTTTCAGATAAGTGTGGGTGGCATTATTATGCAGGACGGGGCCCTTTTTCATGTATTCCGAATAACACAGGGTATCGTTGAACCGTATGGTAGTGGTATCAGAAGCTATGCCCGGTACGTATTTTTCAGGGTCGGCAACTTTTTCGCCAATACCGCTGGTGTTGATGACGAACGAGTCGCCGGGGGCTAGAGTGTATGATGCATACGCTTTTTCCATGCCCAGCACCAGGGATACCCGTATCGTATTGACGGTACGGTTATAATACCTGAATTCGCCTTTCACGCCATAGTCAATGGTTGTTTTGCCGCATGAGCATAAAAAGAAGTAAACCGGCAGTATGCTGAAAAGGGTTATGAAGCGCATATATAAATGTATGAAACCCGGCTCAAATGCCAATTGGGAGATTGGATATCGCGCAACCGTAGTCAGAGACTACGGTTAACTTCTATTTTTTAATTTTTGGGAACACTACGGGCAACGGAGGTATAATTTTCGGGATGTGCTTGTTTGTGGTTGGTTTTTTAAGGCGGTGCCTTTGGCTACTGTTTCACAAACCGCCGTACTTCGCTGCCGTTTACCTTAATAAAGTACACGCCCGCTGGCAGATGAGCAATATCCAGATCGGCTTGCCGGGAGGTAAACGATTGGCTGAGTAAATTGTGACCCGTTAGATTGCAAATAATTACTGAGTTGAGCCCTTCGGCGCAGGAAACTGTCAGCACATCACCTGCAGGGTTGGGGGAGACCAGCAGGTTGTGTGGTTTTGCAGGATCTGCCACAGCCATAGGAAAGGGCAGCGTATAGCCCGAATAAACGCTCACCTGGTTAGTAATGTCGAACCCCCATTTCCGGTATAGATAGCTTGTATCTAGTACCAGCAGGTATTGCCTGTGCATGGGCGAATACCAGGCGTACTTTATAGTACGCGTTCTGAATACCGTATCTGCCGTGCTATGGCTCGAATCTGTGAAGTTGCTCACCGTCCTTATTCTCAGAACTTCATCAAAAGTTGCATGTGGCAATATCAGTTTGCCTGCTAAATCGGCAGCAACCGAATCGGTACCATACACCGTGCGGAATTTTGCAGACGTTGAGATGGGATTGGTGGTATAATAGGTAGTATTAAAGTGGTCGCCTTGTGCCATCGGAAATTTCATCAGCGTGTCAGGAACGTTGTACATGAAGGGATAGTGCATGGTGCGAACAATGTAGTCGTCTGTATTCAATACGCAATCTCCGTTGGGTGTAATTATCTGCGATGCGTTAACAGGGCAATGGTTGTAATCCAGTCGCTGGCCAAGCAGTGTTGTCATATCATGCAGGTCCCAGGTATGGGTCAAACTGCTTGTATAACCCGGCGAAACCGGGTAGTATCCCGTATTAACCGACCAATTGTAATATAACCACACCTTGTAGCCCGGCAGGTAGCCATTGGTGGCATTGGTCAGCACAATCTGCGACAGTGCCTTTAATTGCACGCAGAAAATAAGTAGGGCGAATATTTGGAGGGTTCTTCTCTTCATTATGGATATATATCATAAAGATAACTATTCTGTGCTTACATAGACACCAAAGGAGGAACATCAACTACAGTGCTCTGATGCCTGCGGGTCCCCGCTAAACGCACCGGCTACGCTATGGGAGACCCGCCGGGGACGTAGACTACGGTTAACTTCTATTTTTTAATTTTTGGGAACACTACGGGCAACTGGGACATCAACGACAGTTCTCCGATTGCCGCCGAGTCCTCCCAACACAGCAAGCCAACGCTTCTGAGAGACATCGGCTAGGACACGCGGGGAGGACGAAAACTCGAGCCAGACGGGGAATTGGCTGCACTAAAGAGTCAGAACACTACGGTCAATCCGGGATTAATCTACAAAGTACATGTTCATGCCGCCTTTATTCTTAGCGTCAATCTCGCCCCTATAGGTGCAGCTGAATTTGTCTTTTACAAGATCGAAAGTACTTTGCGAAATATTTATTTTTCCAGGTTCGGAAGTTTGTTCCATACGCGCGGCAATATTTACCGTATCCCCCCATATGTCATAAGCAAATTTTTTGATGCCCACTATTCCCGCAACCACAGTGCCTGAATGGATACCGATGCGTATCTCAAAGGTCCTGTCACCGATCTTAGCCCTTCGGTCCATCATAAAAGCCATAATTTCCTTTGCCGCTTTGATCATATTTACTGCGTGGCCGGCATTAGGTTTTGGCAATCCGGAAACCGCGAGGTATGCATCGCCCACTGTCTTTATTTTTTCTATATGGTTATCAGACGTAATTTTATCAAACACCCTGAAACAGGCATCCAGTTCGTTTACCAGTTCCTGCGGGCTCATACGTTCCGATGCCTTGGTGAAATTCACAAAATCCGCGAATATTACCGTAACGGCATCAAAATGGCTCGCTGCAGAACTGCCTTTCTTTTTCAGTTCGTCAGCTACCTTCTCGGGCAGGATATTGAGTAATAGCTTATCTGATTTTTTACGTTCTTTTACTACAAAACCTACCACCACAAGCAGCAAAGCGATTCCACAAGACAAGTATATATTTGTTTTGCGTTTCTGTATTACTTTCAGCCTGTTAATTTCTATCACTTTATCTTTCAGGTCCAGTTCACGTTTAGTTTCAAGATTGGTGATCTTTTCATTATTTTCCAGTGAAAAAAGGGAATCTTTATAAAAAACATATTTGTGGTACGACTCAAGCGCACCTTTATAATTTCCCGATTCACGTTGAATTTCTGACAGGTTTTCAATGGCATATAATAACGCTGACACATTGCCAATTTCCTTAAATAGCTTCACCGAGCTATCGACCCATACGGTTGCTTTATGCAACAATTCATCTTTGCTAAATGATTTAAAATTGCCTTTCTGCTTTTCCCTTTGCAGGTTTTTCGCGATATCGCTGTAAACGCAGCCTATCTGAGCTATATTATAAGCAATGCTGTATTTGTCGTGAATTTCTTCAGAAGTTTTCAGTGCTTTCAGGCTATTCTCCAGCGCATCGGGGTATTTTCCCATCCTGTAATAAACAATGCCGATGCTGCAATAAATTTTCTGTATCTCATATTTATCCTGTATTTCTTCGGCTATTTTCAGCGCCTTAAAAGAATACTCCAATTTTTTAGGGATGTCTCCCATATCCGCATATTCGTTGCCAATATTATTAAGGTTGACAACAATGCCTTTTTTAAGGTTTAACTCTTCACATATCTTCAATGCTTTAAAGTCGTATTCCAGCGCTTTAGAAGAGTTTTTTTGTTTACTGTAGATATTGCCGATATTGCCAAAATTCCTGGCCATACCCATTCTGTCATTCAACTCTTCGTGTATTTTCAGCGCTTTGAAGTAATATTCAAGGGCGCCGGGATAATTACCCGTTTCCGAATTAATAATACCAATGTTTCCCAACGCAGTAGCGACAGTTTTTTTAAGACCGGCTTCTTCACTTATTTTCAGGGCATTTTGATAATGTTGCAGCGCTTTTTGGAAGTCTGCTTTAGTGCGGTAATTTAACCCAATATCAATGTTCGCCATTGCCTGGCCCTTTTTCCAATTACATTTCCCGGCAAGTGCCAGGCTTTGTTCCCCATACTTTATTCCTTCATCGGGGTTAATAACGGAATATGCCGCAGCTAAGTCACTCAACAACTTCACCTGGCTGGTATCATCTCTTTTATTAGATACCTCACCCAGTAAAGAATCAATTCGCTCCTGCCCGCTTTTTTTAGCAAAAACAGATGAATAGGCCAACAACAAAATAACTGGGATTAAAAAAAAGCACTTCATACCGGGGCAATTAAAATATTAATAATAAATCATAAAAATATAAAAAATAATTAAAAAATGTTGTTTATTTTAATTTATCCGTTGTCTAGTCTTATTCAGGATGAGACAATTTCCATGTTGTTCCGGATTTATCCGGAACTGCTAATGAAACCCTTTCTGAGAAGGTATTTAGGGCTCGGTGTTGAAACTTCCATCCTTTGCTGGTTTTATTTTCTGACGAACCAGGCATCCACTCTACCCAATTCTAAAAATTCAATAATTCCATCAATTCGAGTTCAGACAAAAAAAACGCCGCATAAAATATTTCAAGATCCCCGCAAACCCGCGCCCACACTATACCCAAAAACCGTCACGGTACAGTTTCAGTACCGTGACGGAAATTAGATTTTTTCACCACCAAAACTCTTACGAACTTTGTTCCGCAACTGCCCGGGTACAAGACTTTGCGGTTCTCTTTGTGTCTTTGCGCCCTTTGCGGTTAAATAAAACTCAACAACGGGTTATTTACCCCAAAGGGGCTGCCAAATTCAGGAACAAGGCTCATTGATAATCAATGCCTGGATGCGCAACAAGTGTGCAAATAGTGCGCAAAAAAAAATGTTTATAAGTATTATGGATCATTCAGTTATACATATAAGTGTTGTTACAAAAAAATATCCGCGAAGTGTGCAAAATTCAACCCCGTTTTTTGGCCGTAATTATTACCTTCGCACCACAATTTTTTGAATAAAAACAATCAATTTTCAAATTTTCAAATTAGCACATTTTCAAATTATAACGTATGAACTTGCACGAATACCAGGCAAAAGAGCTGCTGAAAAGATATAATGTACCTACACAGGAAGGCGTAGCCGTAGAGCATGCAGATGCTGCTGTTGCCGCTTATAAACAAATAGCCTCATCTACAGGCACTAAGTTTGCCGTAGTAAAAGCGCAGATACATGCCGGTGGCCGTGGCAAGGGCAGGATGAAAGAAGTACCTGATCAGAGCGGCGTAAACGTAGTGAAGAGTGCGGAGGACGTGGAAAGGGTAGCCAAAAATATACTCGGCAATACACTGGTAACCATACAAACAGGTGCGGCAGGCAAAAAAGTGCATAAGATACTGGTAGCGCAGGATATGTATTACGATGGCCCCAGTGAGCGTAAGGAATTCTATCTCTCTATATTGCTGGACCGTGCAAAGAAACAGAACGTGGTGATGTACAGCACCGAGGGCGGTATGGACATTGAAACAGTGGCGCACGATACCCCTGAAAAAATATTCAAAGAGTGGATACAGCCGGGCTTCCCGCTGTTGCCGTTCCAGGCAAGGAAGATAGCCTTCAACCTTGGGTTGAGCGGCACTGCGTTTAAGAACATGGTGAAGTTCGTAACCAACTTATACGATGCCTATGTGGGTCTGGACTGCTCTATGCTGGAGATAAACCCGCTCTTCAAAAGTGCGGATGACAAGATACTTGCCGTAGACTGCAAAATGAACCTGGACGAGAACGCCCTGATGCGCCACTCAGACCTTGCAGATATGCGCGACAAGAGCGAGGAAGACCCGACAGAAGTAGAGGCAGGCGAATTTAACCTGAACTATGTGAAGCTGGACGGCAACGTGGGTTGCATGGTGAACGGCGCAGGCCTTGCCATGGCCACCATGGACATGATAAAACTGGCAGGCGGTGAACCGGCAAACTTCCTGGACGTGGGCGGCAGCGCCAACGCACAGACAGTGGAGGCAGGTTTCCGCATTATACTGAAAGACCCGAACGTAAAAGCGATCCTCATCAATATATTCGGCGGCATTGTTCGCTGCGACCGTGTTGCAGCCGGTGTGATAGAAGCCTACAACAAACTGGGCAACATCAACATCCCGATAATAGTGCGCCTGCAAGGCACCAACGCCGAAGCCGCACAGGAGCTGATAAAGAACAGCGGCCTTAAAGTGCAGTCAGCAATATTGCTGAGCGAAGCTGCAGAACTGGTGCAGAAAGCGGTTAATTAATTTGAAAATTTGAAAATGTGGTAATTTGAAAATTATCCGTGTTTCGTTGTCCGTTTTAATTTCGGTAGCATCAATTTTCAAATTTTCAAATCAGCACATTTTCAAATTGCCTACGGCCTGGAGCCGTTGCGGCGCAGGGTGCGGACGGTATCGGTGGAGGCTTCGTTGATGCGCTTTAGCTGTATCTCTCTTTCGCGTTGTGCATATTTCTTGCCACGGAAAAAGTCGGGCAGGTTATCGAACGATTTTCTCCATGACATACCCAAACCACTGCGCACAATTGAGCGGTCGAGAGTTGCATCGTAATCGCTGGTGCGGAAGGCATTGAGGCGCAGGCCGCTGGTAGGTGTTATCTTATACTGCACCCGGAAGTCGCCATTAACGTTGAAGCCTGAAGAACTGCTGGTAGTGCTGGTTGGCCGTCCCCAGTTTGAGGTACTGCCCACTTCTACAATGAGGCGGTCGTTGAGGAGGCTTTTGTTCACACCCAGCTTGATCTCACTGCGGCTGCCGGCGGCAGTTTGGTCGGCATAGTTGGTGTACTTCACGGCTACGTTCAGGTCTTTATCGCCCGTAAGCTTATTGACGATAGCCGTGAGGCCGGTAGACACACTGCTGGAGAATATCTGGCTGATGTTGTTCACGGTGCCCGATAGGGCTGTGCCCGATCCAATACCCTCGGGTGGTATGAACTGGCCTACAAGGAGTAATGAGCCAACCTGCGTCAACTGCTGGCGGGCATCGGCATTTACCAGCCTCAGCTTTGTGTAGGCAATAGAGTTCTGGGCGTGCTTGTCTTCCAGGTCGAGGTTAAAGGTGAGGCTCGATTTTTCGAGCGGGCCAAACATGTGGAGCTTTACATTTACCCATTGAGGCGCCTGAGTGTTTACATCAGGTGCGGCCTTCTCCGATTCCGTAAGGAGGTCTGCGAGCCTTGCCTTGACCCTGTAGGTGGCGTCCACATCGAGCTCGGTTGATGAAAAAGGCCCGTTGAAGCTGATGGTGCTGCCACCATCGAGCGTGAACGTGCGCCTGATGAAAAACTGGTTCAGCGTGAATGTGTAGGTGCCATGATCTATGATATACAAACCGGTTATGGTCATATCGTTATTGGCGGGTATGTCCATTTGTATCCTGCCATCTCCCTTGGCGCGTATCTCATCGCCATTGGATGGGTCGAGCACAATGACCATCTCGGCAAGCGTATTAAGGTTAGCATCTATGCTGACGCTGAATTTGTCCTTGCGCTTTTTTAGTATCTTATCCTGTGTCTTACTATAGTTTTTGAACGATACATAGGAATACGAGCCAGCCTCGCCCGATGAGTTGACCGGGATAAATATGCGCGACTTAGCAGCAGGAGCAATGTTGTAAACATTAAGGCGAAGGTTGTTGAATTGCCCGCGCAGTGTAATTGAGTCGAAACTGGCGAGGACGTTGCCGTAGAAGAGGTTATTATCGTAGCTGGCAAGGTTCATCACTTCAAAATTGTCGGATGTGACCTTGATGCGGCTGCGCATATTGTTGAAGAGGTTGTGGGAGAAGTAGCCGGAAAGTATGGCATACCGTGAGTTGCGGTCGAAGATCATTACCTTGCCCAATTCAATGCGCCGGTTATTTACAGTTACATTGGCGAAGGGTATGGTGTAGTTAGTACCCATGTAATCGAGTTTGAAGGCGCCTTTGAACAGGTTAAGCTTACCCTCAATATCCGGGGCCACTGCAGTGCCCTTAATATCCACGGCCCCTTCAATTGTGCCACCGAGGTTACTCATGACACCGGTGAGGAATGGGGTAGCCCATGCAACGGGCGTGTTTTTGAACGTGAGCTTGCCATCAATCTTTTGTTTGGAGGTGCTGTCGAACGACATAGTACCGGATGCAGTTACGGACGCATCTTTATTGAAAATGCCTGTCCTGGGATCGAGGTGAAGGAGACGGGTGCCGTTATCGTAGTTGCCGATGATGTTGACGGTGCCCACATCGATGTTATTGAACTTGACATCAGTTGCTTTGACGCTGGCGTCAATAAAAAGCCGTTCGAATATTTTGTTGATACGTATGTTGCCGCTCAAACGCCCATCGGGCTGGTATGCGGCAAGCCCGGCCCAGTTGCCAAACTGGCCAAGGTCGAGGTTCTCGGTATTGATAACGAGGTCGCGCTCGTTGTTCCGCAGCTCGGTAGCTGCCGTTATCTTCTGCAGGCCGGAGGTGATGCTGATGCCTTCAACCTGCAGGTATTTGTCGCTGTATACTACTTTGCTGCCGCCTGCTATGTTCCACTTTGCCTGGTTGAGGTAGAACTGGGAGGGCAGAATAGTGAGGAATAGTGAGTCGCGGCGCGCCTGGATATTGCCGTTCAATGATAGAGAGCTGGTAGTATCGGATGAGCTGGTGGTGACGGTAAATGCTATAGAGTCGTGGGCAACGGTTGTATTGAGGCTTAAAGAGCCATTAAGTATACTATCGCCGATCACCACATTGTCGACAGTGGTGTTAAGGCTAAGCGCATCAAAATCGCCCTGGCCCTGCAAGGCAATGTTGTACAGGCTAAAGTTGCCAATAGCAGCATGCGGCACCGATGCTTTCAGGGTTAGCTTCCTGGATGTCATATTGAGCCCCCCGCTGATCTTGGAAGAATTAAACCCACGGAGAATAGGGAGCGTTACGGCAAACAGGCTGTCTACATTGTTTGTGGTGATGGTGAACTCAAAGTTCTGGTTGGGGGCATACCTGGTTGGGGGCTGGATATAGTTAGGTATGTAGCGCGACAGGTACAGTTGAACGGAAGCAGGGAGCTTACTCAACTGGTAGCTGCCGTTGATGGTAGCGGTAACATCGTTGCTTTGTATGGACAGATACCTATTGACGCTGTCGCCGGTAGCATTGACGAGGATCGAATCGAGTGCGAGCTTGTGTGCATTTCGTTTCAGGTCTATGTTGTTGAGCTTTGCATAGCCCGAGAAGTTGTCTATGTTACTGCCCGTGCAGTTGAGGTCGAAGTCGGCAGAGAGGGTGACGGTGTCTTTTGTAAGGTGCAGCGCTTTGAAATTGGCAGCAAGCAGATGGGCCGTAGCATTAATGGCAAGGTTCTTTCCGCCATAGTTGATATCCCCGTTAAATTCCAGTGCCAGGTTAGGATCGTCTATCAGCACGTTGCCTTTGAATTGTTTTTTCGCTACTACACCATGCGTGCTGATATTGTGATAGGTATAGCTATCGATGCGGATTTGCTGTATACTGCCGTCTATCTTTAATTGAATATCATCAGGGTCGAATGAAGTACCCGAGAACTCTTCCTTCAAAGTAACTCCGCCTAACCAGGATTGCCTGAGGAAATCCCCGACCTGTACATTGTCAGCCGCAACGGTGCCTGAGTAAGCTGCTTTCTTAGGGTCAAAATCCGGTATCTGCATTTTAAGGTCTGTATTAATGTTGCCAAGGTTGGTGGTGATTGTGCCTTTTAATGCAAAATCTTCGATGGTACCCTCATAATTGCCTTTGAAGTGCGCAAACAGCAGGCGGTCTACAGCTATATTGGGATTGTCTTTCAATGCAGGGGCGTAATGCAATATACCATTGCCGGTTGTAGTAATCTCGGCATCGGTGAACGATATTTTGGTTGCGTAAATGTCCGGTAAGCCCTTCATAGATAGATTGCCTTTTATAACACTGTTACCATCTGTAACATTCAGGCGTTTTACGGCGAGGCTGGCAACTGTGCCCCGGCCATCGCCGCTAACCTTCAATGCTGTAGCGGGCAGGTTTCTTATTTGCGGTGCGAAGAAGGCAATGTCGCGCTGATCAATGGAAGCATCACGAAGGTGTGCAACCATGGTCACGCTGTCTATATAATAGTTAAATGCAGGGAAATGCAGGTAGTGCATTGCATAGTAGTCCTTGATCTTGCTGTAGTTGGTTTCCAGGTACAGGTTCTCGCAGATAGAGGCATTGGGAGAAACAGTTACTTTGCTACGCAATGTTTTGATAACGATGCCACACCGTTCTCTTGCGCTAAGATTGTTGAGATTGCCGCGCAGGGTGTCCCCTTTTATTTTTATTTCATCTGCAGCAAGCTGGATACCTGAGATGTAGAAGTTAGTTTCATCAAAATGGCCTTCTTCAGATATGTGATCTTCTCCTTTAAAGCGGAATGTGCAGCTATCGAGAGATAGTTCATCAACCTGCACTGCCCAGTTGCCGGGGTTGAAAGGGGTTTTATACGGCAGTTCCTGCCATGGGTGGCCAACCTTTGCTCTTGGTGGCCGCCCGCCCTTGTATTCATTAACGCTGATATGCGCATTAGCGATGTTGACCGTTTTAATGTCCAGTATCTCTTTGCCGAAGTCAAGGTCCCTTGCATTTGCCAGAAGGTAGCCTATATCAAAATCCAGGTCTTCGCCTACCCAGGCATCATCCATATGGATGCGCACATTTTCCAATTCAATTTTTTCCAGGTCAAATTCAAATGGCTTGCCCGGGGCTTTTTTAGTTGTGTCTTTTTTGCCTGTGCTGAAGGCATCCTCTATAAAACCATAGTTCCATTCTTTTGAGGTGGCTGCCCGGTACAGGTGTGCATACGCATTTTGAAGCCCTATATACCGCAGGGTAAGGTCTTTATCGGAAAACAGCACATCGGTTATACGCACCTGTGCTTCGCCGGCATAGAGTAAGGTATCGTGGGCCTGATCTTCTATATAAAGCCCCTGTAATAATAAATGATTTATAAAATCTATGCGTACATGCCTGATCTCTACTTTTGTTTTCAGTTTTTTTGAGAGCCAATCGGTTCCTTTACGGGCGAGAATATTCTGCACGGAGGTAAAGTTGATGAGCACAACAACCAGCAGCAAAATTGCCAGCAGTGTGCCAACGGTGTAGCGTAATATTTTAAAAAAGCGTCTCAGACTGTGATATTATATCAACTTCTTACAAATGTAATTTCAATAAAGGGTTTAGCCATAAATAAACTGTTAACGTTTTCTATATATCTATATAAAAATACAGGGGTATGGGATGGGGGATGGCACACTCACAAAAATACACTTATTTTGAGGCCAGTTCTAATGAAAATAATACTAAAAAAGCTAATAATGAGAGCATTTCCAATTTGTGTTTCAATATTAATGATGAGCATGGCAGCACAGGCGCAGAAGCAATCGATCTATGCAGGCAAATACCCGCAGACAAAAAGGGCAGACCAGGTGGATGAATATTTCGGGACAAAAGTGCAGGACCCATACCGCTGGCTGGAAGATGACCGTGCCGAGGATACCAAAAACTGGGTGGCAGAGCAAAACAAGGTGACCAATGCCTACCTGAGCCAGATACCCTACAGGAATGACATAAAAGCAGACCTGAAGGCACTGTGGAATTATGAGAAATATTCTGCACCTTTTAAAGAAGGTGAGTATACCTATTTCTATAAAAATAACGGACTGCAAAACCAAAGCGTGCTTTACAGGCAGAAAGGGGATGGGAACCAGGAAGTGTTCCTTGATCCTAACAAATTCTCGCCAGATGGTACAACCTCCTTGCAAGGTTTGAGTTTTACTAAAGATGGCTCACTGGCTGCTTACCAGATTAGCGAAGGAGGGTCGGATTGGCGCAAAGTGATAGTGATCGATGCAAAAACAGGACAGAAAAAAGACGATACTTTAAGGGATGTGAAATTCAGCGGCCTGTCATGGTTCAACAATGATGGTTTTTATTACTGCAGCTATGATAAGCCCAAGGGCAGCCAACTATCTGAAAAGACCCAGATACACAAACTGTTTTACCACAAGTTAGGTACGCCGCAAAGTGCTGATAAGTTGATATTTGGCGGTGAGGGTACTCCTCGCAGATATTTAAGCGGAGCAGTGACGGATGACCAGAACTTCCTGGTAATAAGTGCTGCGAACGCTACCTATGGTAATGAGTTGTATATACAAGACCTGACCAAAAAAGATGCGCCGATAGTGCCGATAGTAACCGGTTTTGACTATGAGCAGGATATAGCATATGTTGAGAAAAGCACGTTGTATATAGTTACCAACCAGGGAGCACCAAACCGTACGCTTGTGAAGGTTGATGTCAAGAACCCCGGTAAAGAGAACTGGAAGACAGTGATACCTGAAACCAAATTCCCACTTTCAATATCTACCTGTGGCAAGAAGGTTTTTGCGCACTACATTGAAGATGCGGTGACCAAGATCTACCAATATAGCTTAGACGGTAAAAAAGAAAAAGAAATTGAACTGCCTGGATTAGGCTCTGCCGGCGGTTTTGGCGGAAAGGACGAAGAAATGGAAACTTACTACAGTTACACTTCTTATGTATTCCCACCAACTATTTTTAAGTATGATATTAAAACCGGAAAATCTTCATTATACAAGGCTTCCGGTGTAAAATTCAATCCCAAAGAGTTTGAAAGCAAACAGGTTTTCTATACCTCGAAAGATGGTGAGAAAATACCGATGATCATTACCTATAAAAAGGGAATGATGCTGACCGGCAAGAACCCTGTATTGCTATATGGTTATGGGGGGTTTAATGTGAGCCTGACACCTTCATTCAGCGTGAGCAACCTGGTGTTCATGCAGCATGGTGGAGTATATGCCGTAGCTAACCTGCGTGGTGGCGGTGAATATGGTGACAACTGGCATAATGCCGGTACCAAAATGCAGAAACAAAATGTGTTTGATGATTTTATAGCTGCTGCTGAATACCTGATCAAAGAGAAATATACATCAAAAGACTACCTGGCGATCGCCGGGGGCTCTAATGGCGGGTTGCTGGTTGGTGCGTGCCTTACACAGCGCCCTGACCTGTATAAAGTTTGTTTCCCCGCAGTAGGGGTGCTGGATATGCTGCGCTACAATAAGTTCACTGCCGGTGCAGGGTGGGCATATGATTATGGTACTGCAGAAGACAGCAAAGAGATGTTTGATTACCTGTATAAATACTCTCCTGTGCACAATGTAAAAGAAACCAGCTATCCGGCAACAATGGTAACAACCGGCGACCATGACGATAGGGTAGTGCCGGCGCATTCGTTCAAATTTGCTGCAGCCTTACAGAAAGGCCAGTCGGGCAGGAACCCTGTTATGATACGGGTGGAAACTAAAGCAGGACATGGTGCCGGAAAGCCAACAGACATGATCATAGCCGAACAAGCTGATAAATGGTCTTTCCTGTTTTGGAATATGGGGCTGGACTATAACAAGACGAAAGTAGATATGAGTAAAACAAAGGGATAATTATCTGTCCTTTTTGCCGAATAATCTTTTGAGCAACCCTTTTTTGGGTTGCTCTCCTTTTTCTGTCTCCCTGCCATTTATGAGGGTAATGACATCCTGGTTGCGGGTTGCAGTTTTTTCTGCAGCACGAAACATACTTGCCCATAGCTGGTTTACAAACCCTTTAGTGGTATCCCTGGCAAAGGAGGTGGCGACGCTGCGCACATCTTTGCCGGGCATAGGGTTGCTTGGATAGATCATTGTGGCATTTGCTATAAATGCAAAAGGCCCGTTTGCCCCGCTACGGTTTTTTGAATCGAACTTTAATAAAGAGATCTTCAGGCCATCGTACAGAACTGTAAAATTGCCCTTGGTATGCATTTCGTCACCTTCGATGCGGAAGTCCATTTTTTTGAGGTGGAAATGCGAAACAGCCACCGGTGTGAATTTTTTTGTTTGGGGAGTTACATCTTCACCATTCAGGTCTTTGATGTAGCCATTTACCACAAAACGCCCTGACCTGCCGGCGAGCAGGAACCTGAAGTTGGCTGCTACTTCACTTTTGCCGAGGAACCTGCCTGTTAACCTGACGCTGCAGTTTTTGTTGCGGGCGATATAGGCTGGCATGTTTGTTGCATTATGAATAGTACCGTTGATACCCGTGAAAGCCATCTTTGCCTCATCCCCTTTTCGTGTTATTGTTGTAGCCTTATAGGTACTATTAGATGGCTTAAATTTGCCTATGTACATTTTCATTTCCACCTCTTTCAGCAGTTGCTGGGGATAGCTGCCTACTTTGTTCTCGTTCGGGTCATCGTATCGCTGGTCATGTTTTACCTCGACTACTGCATTGCGGGCGTTGAGTTCACCGACGGCTAATAGATTATTGCCTATCAATTTATTCCAGTTAAAGCCTTGTAAGACAATTTCAGGAAAGCGGTAGTGGTGCACTTCTTTTTCATTCCCGGTTGCCGGGTCTGTTTTAGGTACAGGGCCTATTATAACGTTTTTAAGCGTTACGCTGTTGCTGGTAGTTGTGAAATCCAGCACCGGTTTTCTTACAGTGTAGGTGGCCTTGCGTTTCTTAATAATAAAACTGTTCAGTCTCAATGAGCCGCTATGCGCGTAAAGGAAGGTGCAGGTATCTTTCAACTGATCGAAATTATATGCCCAATTATTAACAGTTATTGTGCCGCCTTTCATATAGTATGTAAATGAAGACCTGCCGTGGTGAATGTAGGTTACATCCGGCTCTTTCAGTATCAGTGTTTTAGTAGTTATTTTATTGATCAATCGCTCTTTAGCTTCAGGAAGTGAGTCTTTTGGGTAGGGTTTGTTGCTGAGCAGCCATTTAACATTATATGCAACTACTGTGTCAAAGTTGATAGCGCCGCTGCCCGTAATATTGCCCCAGTTTATGCCTGTAACTTCCAGCCGGGGTATCGTTATGGTCATCAGTGTATTAGGTACTTTTTTATGCTGCGCCCGCAAAATTCTTGCACGCGCAGTATCCGGCCATAGTTTTACATCGGTCATAGTTAGTGTTCCGTTGGCTACGCTGAGGTCGATCGTGCCGTAAGAAAAGCGATAAATACCATCGGTAGCCTTTTTGACCATTTTTGGCATCCGGTCGGCCACAATACTTTTATAGCTATAAGATAGCCATAAAGTAAAGCCGAGAAAGCCGGCGATCAAAAGGAGAAAGGTTATTAGTATGACACGCAGTACCTTATGTTTTTTCTGGGCAGCCATTGGTTAAATGCTCCCAAAATCATGCCCCTGTGCAGTTCATTACAGATCAGCTTTTTGGCACCCTGCCGCAACCAGAATAGTATTTACTCCAGTATTCTTCCCGCAGGCTGCTGATCATCACTCCACCCGAGGTTGATGCATGAACGAAGTGGTTGTTGGCAAGGTAAATACCTACATGGGTAATGTTCTTGCTGTGAATGCTAAAGAAGACAAGGTCCCCTTCTATAGCCTCTGCAGTATTTTTAAATCGCTTGCAGTTCCGGAATTGCTGCAGTGCCGTGCGCACCAGATCGGTCTTGTAGACATCACGATACAACTTTTGCGCAAAGCCTGAGCAGTCTATACCTTTTGCATCGCAACCACCTATGCAGTATGGGGTGCCGTACCAGCGGTCAATAAACTGATATAACGGATAATTGCTAATCTTCACTGGAGATATGCCCAGGATGGATGCATACTTTTTTCTTAGCGTATATGCATCAGGTGCTTTGCGTATTGGCTCAGCTGGTTTTTTTGGCCTGTTTTGAGCAGTTGTTGCGGGCCTTCTGTAAGTATTGGTTTTTTTTGATTGGAGCGACAGCCTTGCCGCTGCTTTTTTGCGTGAGTGGCAGCTATTGAGCAGCGAAATTGAGATACATGCTATAGTGAATAAAACCAGGCTTCTCTTCAAATCTGCATGTTTGGTTATATGCAAATATAGTCTAGGTTATGTATTAGGCAAAATTTTATTTAAAAAGAAGTCGCAGCAAATTTAATACAGATAATCAATTAGATAAAATTGCAAAAAATACATACATTATTATTCTTGTTTTTATTGTGCTTCTATTAACTATAGATTATTTGTTTTTTTTCAGAAAAATAGTCAACTTTATATGGGGAGTATAGTCCTAATTAAGGGGAGTATGCCCATAATTTAGGGGAGAATGGTTAGAATGTAGAGGAACTAATAATAACTAGTATTTAGAATGATCAGATTGCTACGTATAATTGCCCTGTTATTTATCCTTGCATTCTTAGGAGTGCAGGAGACGGGCATTTCCGGCGCTGACAATAGTGAATTTTCTTTTTCAAATATTCAAGACGATAACCCAACCTATGAGATCAGTTTTGAATATCCCCCGTTTAAAAGTTATAACGAATCACGTAAAATAACTGTAAAGGGAAAACTGAAGATCCGGTACCGCGAGCGGTATTGCCGGCACCAGTTGCTTCCTGTTATGAAAGGTAAGCCGGATGTACCTGAAATTTGCGGTTTTTTAAATCAGTATGTCAGCACTTTAAAATGTGGTGTATCTCCCTTCTCGTTCAAGCTACGAGGTCCACCTTTGGCTTAAATCACATCTTTAATGCTCCGTTGCTTTTGCAGAAAAATATCTTCTGCTGCCATAATTGATCTATATGTTAGCTCGTAAGGCTAAAAAATCACGTTTGCTATATGCAGATAATGCTCTGCATAACAAGAAATATATCCGTAGGGGAATATTCACCACATAAAAAATATATAAATGAGATACTTATACACACTAGCGATCGTATGCATAACGGCTGCCGTTGCACAAGCACAATCGGCGGCTTCTTATGTTTTCTCACAAGACATGGGCACTTTTTCAAGCATTTCGTCCAGCGGCTCTACAATCTTTTCTGGATCATGGGACGATAATACAAGTAACGGGCGCAGTATTGGTTTTACTTTTACATACTGCGGCAATAATTATACATCATTCAACATAAATGCCAATGGCTGGATAAATTTTGGCAGTTCTACATCGTCATCTTATACACCAATAAGTGCGAGAACATATGCTATTGCTCCCCTGGGTAAAGATATATACCGCAGGGCCACCTCGGGTAGTGGAGTTGTTTCTCAAGTCACAGGTTCTTCACCTAACAGGGTACTCATTATCGAGTGGTTCAATGTCTGTTATTACAGTTCCAGCTCAAGCGGGCCGTTGAACTTCCAGATAAGACTATACGAAACTTCAAATAAAATTGAGTTCATATATGGAGCATTTACACCTTCCTTATCAACTAACTATTATCCGCAGGTAGGCATCAATGGATCCTCCACCAGCGACTACAATAACCGTACAACAACAAGTAACTGGTCTGCAACAACGGCCGGCACAAGCAACTCGGTACAGTGTACCTCAAACAATAGTGTAAAGCCTGCGAACGGTTTGATATTTACCTGGTGCCCGCCTGTGCCAACTATAGGAGGCACGGCAAGCATTTGTGCAGGCAGTACCACTACTCTGACGAATTCTCTTTCAAGCGGAACATGGAGCAGCAGCAATACTTCGGTAGCTACAGTTACTTCCGGTGGCGTTGTGAGCGGAGTTGCTGCCGGAACGGCAACTATCTCATATATGTCTGCATGCGGTAACGCAGCTACAAAAATTGTGACCGTCAATGCAGTGCCATCGGCTATTTCAGGTGGTTCAACTATATGCACCGGCAATACCATCACTTTAACATCTTCTGGTGTGGGCACATGGAGCAGCAGTAACTCATCTGTTGCATCAGTTGGTGCAACTACCGGTGTGGTAAACGGGGTAACAGCCGGCACAGCCACCATTACTTATACAGTAACAGCCGGCGGTTGCTTTGTAACAAAACCAATAACAGTAAATACTTCCCCCGCTACCACTACCGGAACCAATAATATTTGTTCAGGCAGCGTAACAGCCCTTAGCAATACTACATCAGGCGGCACATGGTCAAGCAGTAATACATCTGTTGCTACGGTCAACTCGTCTGGCGTAGTTTCAGGAGTAGCGGCAGGCACACCCAATATATCCTATACTTTGTCCAGTGGGTGCAGTACTGTATTCCAATTCACAGTAAACGCAATGCCTGCAGCAATTTCGGGGGCAACGTCAGTTTGTGAAACACAATCGATCACTTTGAGCAATACATCAATCGGGGGCACCTGGTCGGCCAGCGGTGGGGCAACTATTGGCAGTACAGGTGTGGTTACCGGCACAGGGGCTGGATCATCAATCATAACCTATACAATGCCTGGGGGATGCAACACAATGCACTCAGTTACGGTCAATGCTTTGTCTCCCATAACCGGCACACCAAGCATGTGCATAGGATACACCACAACTTTAAGCGACGCCACTCCCGGCGGTACGTGGAGCAGCAGTGTACCGTCAATCGCAATGGTCGGCACAGGCAGTGGTGTTGTCACCGGGTTAACTCTTGGCACAGCAATAATTTCTTATGTTATCACTTCTACAGGATGTACCGAAACGGTTAGTGTGGCAGTTACGAACCCGCCAACTGCTTACGCCGTGACGGGCGGAGGGGCATATTGCTCTGACGGAGTAGGTGTGTTAGTTGGCGTTAGCGCAACCAATCCGGGCGTGATATACCAGTTATATCATTCCTCAAGCCCGCTGGGATCACCGGCAATAGGTACTGGTGGAACATTGACATTCGGCTACTTTCTCACACCTGGTATCTACACAGTTATTGCCAATCCCGGAACGGCCTGCGCAGTTAATATGGGTGGCTCGGCCATTGTTTCTATTGACTCTGCCCCACCTGTATTTTCAGTGTCAGGCGATGGGCCATATTGTGCGGGGGGACTAGGCTCTAATGTCAGCCTTGCGTCTTCAACTGTAGGTGTAAACTACCAGCTTTATAATGGCAGCACACCGGTTGGAACACCAATGATAGGGACGAGTACTTCACTTAACTTCGGGTATCAGACATCTGCAGGAACTTATACGGTAGTTGGCACTGATGTTGTTACCGGATGTACGAGCACAATGACCGGGAGTTCCGTTGTGTCGGTTGATCCCCTGCCAACAAGCTTTACTGTTACTGGCGGTGGAGCATATTGCAGCGGAACTGGCACAAGTTACCACATTGGGCTAAGTAGCTCAACAAGTGGTATTCAATATGAATTATACAATGGTGTTTCATTAATCGCTACAGTAACCGGAACAGGCAGCGTGCTTGATTTTGGTTCGTTTACTGCGGGTGGTACCTACACGGTCCTGGCCACCAACACGACTACAGGCTGCAGCAGCACGATGACAGGGTACGCCACAATAACCGTAAATGCCCTGCCTGCTGCCTACAATGTGACAGGAGGCGGCAATTATTGTTCAGGCGGGACCGGTGTGAGTATAGGCCTCAATACATCTGCTGCTGGCATTAGTTACCAGCTGAGGAGAGGTTCAACATCCGTTGGCTCTCCGGTAGCTGGCACTGGTGCGCCCATCACTTTCGGGTTGCAAACAACGTCGGGTACCTACACCGTCAGGGCGACCAACGATATTACCGGCTGCACTAGCACAATGAATGGCAGCGCGGTGGTTGGTGTTATTGCTAACCCAGCAGTGTATACTGTTACGGGTGGTGGTGGCTATTGTGCCGGAGGCTCCGGCATCAGCATAGGCGTAAGCAGTTCAGCACCGGGTGTCACTTACGAGTTATACAATGGAGGCAGCGTTGTTGGAACAGCAGCAGGAACGGGGTCTGCCATTGGCTTCGGCTTAAAAACGGCGCCAGGCGGCTATGCGGTTGTAGCTACAAATAGTGGTGGCTGCACATCGAATATGTCGGGCAGCGCAACCATTTCCATCAATCCATTGCCCGATAATACCTTCTCGGCAACCGGCGGCGGCAACTACTGCGCTGGTAGCAGTGGTGTATCTATAGGCCTCACTGGATCACAATCAGGCATAGATTACAGGATGATGCTGGCAGGAACGCCAGTCGGTGCAACAGTTGCCGGAACAGGCTCTGCATTGCCGCTTGGTAATGCAACTGTAACGGGAACCTATACAATTGTTGGAACTGATCCGTCAACTTTGTGTTTCAGCACAATGGCCGGGAGCGTAGCTGTTGGCATAGATCCCCTGCCTGCAAGTTATATTGTGACGGGAGGAGGCGCATTTTGCCCTGGCACAGGCGGCATCCCGGTTGGCCTGAGTAATTCAAATACAGGTATCAGTTACCAATTGTATCAAAGCGGTTCAGCTATTGGCTCACCATTTGCCGGCACCGGTTCCGCAATTAATATGGGGCTTCAGGCATCGCCGGGAAGTTACACAGTTGCAGCAACAAATACAGCTACAGGCTGCAGCAACAATATGGCAGGCAGTGCTTCTGTATCTCTGCATACGGCACCTGCATCTTATACCGTTACAGGCGGGGGTAACTATTGTGCCGGCAGCCCAGGCCTGCACATTGGCTTAAGCGGATCGTCGGTTGGCAACAATTATCAACTATACAATGGCAGTTCAATGGTTGGCACTGCAGTAGCAGGAACCGGTTCTGCGCTGGACTTTGGCATTAAAACCGTAACGGGTTCATACACAGTTGTGGCTACCGATGTGTCAACACGGTGTACAAGTGACATGGCAGGCAGCGTGGCCATCAGTGCATCGCCGTTACCAATCAGTCAATCCGTAACCGGTGGCGGAAATTATTGCGCCGGCGGCGGAGGTGTTTCGGTAGGGTTGCTTTCATCAACACCGGGTGTTGACTACCAGTTATATCTTGGTGGCACAGCAACGGGGTCACCGGTACCGGGCACAGGCGCACTTCTTGACTTCGGATTACAAACAAGTGCAGGTATATATACTGTTGCAGCAACTGATGCTACGACAGGCTGCAGCAACAATATGACAGGCAGCGCAAATGTTAGCACACTGCCTGTGCCTGCTGTACATACTATTACAGGAGGCGGCAATTATTGTCCCGGAAGTGCAGGAGTGAATATTGGATTAAGTGGTTCTGCGCCGGGTGTGCAGTATCAATTATACCGTGGAGGTTCACCGGTTGGGGCGATGATCTCCGGTACCGGGTTAGCCATCGGTTGGGGTATGCATACAGTACCGGGTATCTACACGGTCTCAGCAACTGATGCTGTAACTTCCTGCACTGAAGCAATGAGCGGTACTGCAAGCGTTGGCATAAATCCACCGCCTGCCCCACACATAGTAACCGGCGGCGGCGGGTATTGCACCGGCGGGCCTGGTGTGAATATTGATCTTGATGGGTCCGACATAGGTATAAACTACCAGTTATACAGGGGGGGCATAGCTGTTGGTTCGCCGGTTGCAGGCACTGGAACAAGTATAAGTTTTGGTGCGCTTACAACACCTGGCACCTATACAGCAAAAGCAGTTGATGCCACTACAGGCTGCAGCAGCGCAATGCCGGGCAGCAGTAATATCGCTATAATGCCGATGCCGGTACTCTATACGGTAACAGGCGGCGGCAGCTTTTGCCCCGGTGGCACGGGTGTCCCGGTGGGCCTCAGCAGCAGCGCCGGAGGCAGCGCTTACCAATTATACAACGGCAGCACGCCGGTAGGGGCATCTGTAACCGGAACCGGCGGTGCCCTGGATTTCGGACTGCAAACATCTGCGGGCACGTATACTGCTATAGCGCTTGCTTCAGGTACAACATGTGCTGCAGTTATGACCGGAAGTGCAAACATTGCATTAGACCCGGTGCCGAATGTATATAATACAACGGGTGGCGGTAGTTTCTGCGCAGGCGGCACTGGCGTGCATGTTGGCCTTGATAATTCAGAAGCAGGCGTGACCTATAGGTTATATAGTGGTGCGTCATTAATAGAAAGCATAATTGGATCTGGCGCTGTTATTGATTTTGGCGCACAGGCGGCAGCAGGTTCTTACTATGTTATGGCGGCTAACACCCTTGGCTGCGAAAGTACAATGCTGGGTAGTGTATCTGTGTTCGCCATACCTCTGCCGGGAAGTTATTCGGTTACAGGCGGTGGCAATTTCTGTGCAGATGGTACTGGCGTACATGTTGGTGTCAGCTTTTCTGATCCGGGTATAACCTACCAACTGTACAGGGGGACAACCGCGGCCAGCCTGGCTATTTCCGGTACCGGTGCACCTATCGGATTCGGGCTGCAGACGATCGCAGGTAATTACCAGGTTAAAGCAACCAGTATAGGCACAGGATGCCAAAACATGATGTATGGCTCCGCTGATGTAGTTGTTGACCCGCTGCCAGTTGCATACGATGTTCTTGGAGGTGGAAGTTATTGCGCAGGCGGCACAGGACGCAACGTAGAATTAAATGGTTCTGTTACCGGAGTGTCGTACCAGCTTTACGAGGGACCTTCAACAGTGGGTACTCCGTTAGCCGGTACAGGCGCGCCACTCGACTTTGGCAACCAGGTAGCAGCAGGAAATTATACCGTGATCGCTAAAGACGACGTGACCTCATGCACCAATGCAATGAATGGAAGCGCTGTAGTTAGTATAGTTACGTTACCAGCACAATATAATGTAACCGGCGGTGGCAGTTATTGTGATGCAGGCCCGGGCGCGCATATAGGCATAGATGGCTCTGCCACCGGCATTAATTACCAACTTTACGAAGGTTCAACGGCTGTGAGCCCTCCTATGGCCGGCACAGGATCTTCCTTAGATTTTGGCAGTTACCTGATGGCAGGAACATACAACGTGATCGCCACTGATGCAACTTCAGCTTGCGTCAATACGATGTCGGGATCTGCAAATGTATCAATTGATGCAAGGCCAAATGTGTATACAGTTACCGGGGGCGGCAGTTATTGCCCAGGCGGAGCGGGTGTGCCGATCGGCCTGAGCAACTCTGATGCTGGCGTAAGCTACCAGTCCTTCATGGGCACAACTGCATCTGGCCTTGTTGTTGCCGGATCGGGTGGTGCAATTGATCTCGGGTTGCGAACAACTACAGGCGCTTACAATATTGTTGCTACTGATGATATTACCGGCTGCACCAGCACTATGTCGGGTGCGGCTAACGTGAGCACAAATACTGCTCCCGCAGTATTTGCGATAAATGGCGGTGGCAATTACTGTGCCGGCAGCACAGGTGTACACATTGGCCTTGGCAGTTCCTCTACAGGTGTAACATATCAGCTGTTATTAGATGGCACGCCTTTTGGCACACCTTTCACAGGCACCGGATCAGCAATTGATTTCGGTTTGACCACTGCAACAGGTACTTACTCCGCAATAGCGACCAATTTAATTACCGGCTGTGCCAGCAACATGACCGGAACGACGATCGTTGGTATCAGCCCGTCACCGGCCGGCTTCGCAGTTACAGGCGGTGGCAGCTATTGCCCTGGCGGCAGTGGGGTTACAATAGGCGTAGTTGGTTCCGATGCAGGCATCAACTACAGGTTGTATAATGGTACAACACTGGTTAGCGTGCCAGTACCTGGCACAGGAGGTCCTGTGGATTTCGGGCCTCAGGTTGTACCCGGATCATATATTGTTACAGCAGTTGATGCTGCAACCGGATGTTTATCAACCATGCCGGGTACTGCTTCAATAGCTATCAACCCGCTTCCTGTTTCGCATCTTGTTGTTGGCGGCGGCAGCTATTGCGCGGGTGGTGCAGGTGTTTCTATTGGCATTGCAAATACCTCTGTTGGCGTTAGCTACCAGCTTTACAATGGCACTTCTCCCACCGGCAGCCCGTTAAATGGTACTGGTTTTGCTTCTGGCCTGGGACTTCAAACTGCTGCCGGAGTATACACTGTCCGCGCTACCGACACAGTTACCGGTTGCGTGAACAATATGTCCGGAAGTGCATCTGTAAGCGTTATCCCGGCTTCGATCCCGTCAGTTATAATTGCGTCAAGCGTTGGGGATACCGCTTGCTCAGGCACATTGATCACGCTCACGGCTATTCCTGTGAATGGAGGTTCTGCACCGTACTACGAGTGGTCAGTGAATGGCACAGGCATGGGTGCAGGTAGCTCTTTCACTTACCTGCCGACAGATGCAGATGTGGTGTCAGTACAAATGACCAGCAGTATTGCATGTGCGTTACCATTAAGCATATCTGCATCAAAAACGATCACTGTTGGCAATACCGAAACACCATCTGTAACAATCACGGCAAGCCCAAGTTTTAATGTTTGCGAGGGCACTAATGTTACTTACCAGGCAACCGCAACATTCGGAGGTGCTTCGCCTGCATACCAATGGGTCAGGAACGGTATTGTGGTAGCTTCTTCATCAATATATAGCTATCGGCCTGAGCATGGAGATGAAATAGAATGTATAATGACGAGCAGTTACAGTTGCCGCCGGATCGATGATGCTACAAGCAATAAGGTGATCATGCGCGTTGATGCTCCTGTACCGCCAACGGTATCGCTTGTTACTTCTCAGCCTAACATCACGCCTGGTCAGTCAATGACCATAACCGCAGTGATCAACAATGGCGGAACAGCACCTGTATGCGAATGGAAGATCAACGGCAACATTGTTGCCGGAGTAACCGGTGTTTCTCTTACAAGGTCCAACTTTGCCAATGGCGATGTTGTTTCCTGTAAAGTTACCGCAAGCAGCGCATGTGCCGGTATGTCCGGTTCATCTTCTCTAACAGTGTACGTTTATGGTGTTGAGGTGAAAGGAGTGTCTAAACTGCCAGCAGACATCAGGGTTATTCCCAATCCTAATAATGGAGAATTTGTTGTTAAAGGACACATACCGTCAGATAATAACCTCATACGCATGGATATAATCGATCTGACAGGCCGTGTCGTTTATAGTAATACAATAACTAACACGAATGGAGCAATAAGCCATAGAATACAGTTAAACAGTGATCTTGCCAATGGTATATATCTGTTGACAATATATGCTGATGGGGGCACAATAAACATCCCGGTGGCTATTTCAAGATAACGATCGTATATCAGAAACGTTGATTTTGAGTTTTTTGTGGATGGAAGCACTAAAAACAGAGTATCCAATAAATAATACAGGCGGCCAAGTGGCCGCCTGTATTATTTATTGGGGCTAAAAGCAGCTGTGGGATCGAATCAGTGACCTTTGGGTTATGAGCCCGATTCTGCCGCTGAATAATAAATAAAAAAGGAAACGCATAATACGTTCCTTTTTTATTTTAGTAGCGAGGACTGGGATCGAACCAGTGACCTTCGGGTTATGAGCCCGACGAGCTACCGCTGCTCTACCTCGCGGTATACACCTTTTTGAGGTGGAGTGCAAATGTAGGGGTTGCAGGTTTAGCAAACAAACTTATTCTTTGTTAATGGAAGTTTTATTACACCTTTAACACGTCAAATCTCCAAATTCGGCTATACAGCCTACCTTTATAGAAGAATTAATATTGATGCATGGCAAAGAATAATAAAAGAAAGAATAAAAACGATGGCGGCGGAAGAAAGGTTTATACCGGTAAACTTGAGGTGACACGCAGCGGGATGGGTTTTGTGGTTGTGCCAGACCTGGACAGCGACATAATGATAGAGCGGGAAAATATGAACAATGCCCTGAACGGCGATGAAGTAAAGGTAGAAGTAAGAGGCTATTTTGATAATAATAAGCGGCTGAAAGGAACTATTACAGAAATAGTGCGCCGCAAGCAAACGGAGTTTAGCGGCAGGGTAGAGGTGCATCCACATTTTGCTTTCCTGGTGCCGGAGAGCGACAAAATGCCGGTGGATATATATATACCATTGCATTTACTTAATGGCGCACAGAATGGCGATCATGCCATGGGGCGTATTGTGGAATGGACCGGGAAAACGAAAAACCCGGTTGGCGAAATTGTAAGTGTGCTTACCCATGAATCGGTGAACGAGATCGCTATGCAGGGCTTGCTGGTGGAAAATGGTTTCCCGCTTACTTTTCCTGACGATGTGCTTGAGGACGCGGCGCGTTACCCGGAAGGTATAGATAAGCAGGAAATAAAGAATCGAAAGGATATGCGCAATGTGCTTACCATGACCATTGACCCCGTTGATGCAAAAGACTTTGATGATGCCCTTTCTTTCCGGGAGTTAAAAGATGGCCTGTATGAAGTTGGCGTGCATATCGCCGATGTGGCACATTATATAGAAGCAGGGTCTGCATTGGATAAGGAAGCTTATCAACGGGCAACGAGCGTGTACCTGCCGGACAGGGTGCTGCCTATGTTGCCTGAGCGATTGTCGAATGAACTTTGCTCGTTACGGCCTCATGAGGACAAGTACACATTCTCTGTCATTTTCCAGATCAATAAGCAGGGAAAGGTAAAAGACTACTCGATAAATAAAACGCTTATCCATTCCGACAGGCGGTTTACATATGAAGAAGTGCAGGAAATAATTGAGGGTGCGGGCGGTGACCATGAGCAGGAGATACATCTTATGAACGCTATTGCCCGTAACCTGCGCCAGCAAAGGTTTAAAAAGGGAGCGATCAATTTCTCATCGCAGGAGGTGCGGTTTGAACTGGATGAATCAGGCAGGCCAATAGGCATAGTTGTGAAAGAAAGCAAGGAGGCACACCAATTGATCGAGGAATTCATGTTGCTGGCAAACAGGACTGTTGCAGAATATGTAGGGAGTATGGAATATAAAGGTGATAAAATACCTTTTCCTTATCGTGTGCATGATGTGCCGGATGAGGATAAACTGAGGGTATTTACCTTATTTGCTGCAAGGTTTGGTGTTAAGTTCGACCTGGGAACTCCGGAAGCTATTGCCCGCTCGTTCAACCAGATGCTGGAGACGGTGGAGGGTAAGCCTGAGCAACACGTGCTGGAGCAATTGGGCATCCGCACTATGTCGAAAGCTGTGTACACTACCGATAATATTGGGCATTATGGCCTGGGATTTGAACACTACTGCCATTTTACCTCCCCCATCCGCCGCTATCCCGATGTACTGGTGCATCGTATTCTGCTGCAATGTATAGAAGATAATGTAAAACCCATCAAACACCTGGAGGCACAATGCCGGCACTGCTCCGACCAGGAACGGAGGGCCATGGAGGCAGAGCGCGCAGCTAATAAATACAAGCAGGTGGAGTATATGCAGGATTATGTTGGCGAGGATTTTGACGCTGTTATAAGCGGGGTAGCCGCATTCGGTTTTTGGGCAGAAACTGTGGAACATAAATGCGAGGGCATGGTTTCTGCAAACGACCTGGCTGAATTTGATGATTTTGTGTTCAATGAAGGGGAATACGCTTTAGTGGGAAGGCATACCGGTTTAAGGTTTGCAATGGGCGATAAAGTAAGGGTAAAGGTAACAGCGGCGAACCTTGCGAAACGGCAAATTGATTACCAGTTACTGGAAGTGCCGCAAACAGACAGGAAGGGCACGGCATTATCGTTTGATAATGTAAATTTGAGCAGGAAAGGGAGAGATCAGAAAGGAAGGGGCAAAGACAATAAAAAATACAAACATAAAAAGAGATAAATGCATTCTTTCGCAGATATAGCAAAGCTTTTTGAAGAACGTTTTGCTGCTTCATTACCATTTGCCCCATCGCCTGTTACGTTATATGACCCTTGCCGTTACCTTTTGCAAAAAGGTGGCAAAAGAATACGGCCTGCACTGTGCCTGATGGCCAATGAGCTTTTTGATGGTATTACTGAAGATGCCTGGCATGCGGCAATGGGTATAGAACTATTCCACAATTTTACACTGATACATGATGATATTATGGACAATGCCCCGCTTAGGCGTGGCAACCCAACCATTCATGCAAAGTACGGGCTGACGGCAGGCATACTTTGCGGTGATGTGATGAGCATTTATTCTTACGACCACCTGGCGAAAATTAAGGCCAGCCTGCCGCAAGTGTTAAGGCTGTTCAATAAAACGGCGATAGAGGTTTGCGAAGGCCAGCAGATGGATATGGATTTTGAATCGAGGAATGATGTTAGTATTGATGAGTATATGCACATGATAACCCTGAAAACATCTGTTTTACTTGCCTGTAGCCTGAAAATGGGCGCCATGGTGGGTGGCGCACTGGGAGACAGCGCTAACAAGCTCTATGAATTTGGCAAGAATATGGGCATTGCATTCCAGTTGCAGGACGATTACCTGGATGCTTTTGGAGACGCGGAAAAACTAGGCAAGCAAAATGGTGGCGATATAAAAGAAAATAAAAAGACTTATCTGCACATAAAGGCGCTCGAAAATGCGCATAACGGGCAACGGGAAGAAATAGCAACCCTGACAGGGCAAGATGGTGATGATAAAGTAAAATCAATGCTCACCATTTATACTGAAACAGGTGCAGATGCAGCCTGCAGGGAGGCTGTCTCTCTGTACTCCAGGAGGGCTTACGGGTGTCTTGAGGAACTGGCTATTCCATCAAAACGCAAGGAGCCGCTGTTTGAATTGGCTAATTACTTACTTTTAAGGGATAAATAACGAAATGGAAAGAAGATCAGCCTTGATCCTGTTAGTATTGGCAATAGCGGCTTTAAGTTGCCGGCGGAGCAGTACAAACAATACTCCTGTTGGTGTTTACAAAGGTGTGGTACTGCACAGCCTTTGCTGCCAGAATGTGATACAGGTTATAGATAACGACAGTTTAGGCATTGATAATTGGATAGACAGCAATGCAATGCCCTACGAGGTTCGCAATAACGTATTCACTGTTGCCAATGCCTGCCAGTTTGGTTTTGCCCCTAAAGGCGATACTATCAGTTTTAAAATAATTCCACAGGAGGTGCAGAATTGTGCGTGTTGCCTTATTTACGTACATACTCCTAGAATAACTTATCCTGTACGGGTGTTGTATTAATGTTGAAATGAGGATATTATCTTTACAGCACAATATTTGCATATGAACTACTGGCTTGTAAAATCAGAACCAAGTACCTATAGTTGGGACCAACTGGTAAAGGACAAAAAAGCGACATGGGATGGGGTGCGCAATTTTGCGGCACGTAACCACCTTAAAGCAATGAAGAAAGGCGACCAGGTTTTCTTTTACCATAGTAATGAAGGTTTAGCAATTGTAGGCATTGCTGAAGTAATGAAAGAGTTTTACCAGGATCCAACCACGGATGATACCAACTGGGTGGTAGTTGACCTGAAGCCTGTAAAAGCTTTGCCTAAACCGGTAACATTAGCCGATATGAAAGCAGATAAAACTTTCGAGAATATGGCGTTGATACGCATAGGCAGGTTGTCTGTTAGTCCGGTAAGTGCTACGGAGTATAAGAAGATACTGAAAATGGGCGGGCTGTAGTTTGGGTCAGTCCTTTACTTTGCCTTCTTCAAAGAGGAATAATATTTTTCCATCCACAGTGTCTATTTTGTACTGGAAATCCACTATCTCCGCTCCTGCATAAGAAATGCCCTTAACATTTTTGAATTTCTGCATTTTGTTCGGGTTCTTGATGTCGATATAGCCTTTTGCGCAAAGCTCTTCACCTATTATATCCACCACCATGAAGGGCTTGCCAGCTATTTCTTCATACTTGTCAATATAATACCGGATGTTTTCGAAATTACGTAGCTGCAATTGTCTTGCCAGTTCTGCTTTGTATTCATTGCTCTTAGGGCCGTACCGCTCAAACCTGGGGTTATAATTCGTGCATTCATGTCGTTTGCTGTTACATGCAGCTAACAGGACTACAGAAAGGAAAATAAGCAGGCGCTTCATCACACAAAGGTATCAATCCATAATCCAATCCACATCATCGAAGATGAAATTATAGTTTCCACCCGAGGAATCTATATGATATTTTAAGCCTGCCAATCCTGCTCCATGGTAGGCATTCCCTCTCACTTTTTTGAACCATTCCATCCTGCCGGCATTTTTTATATTTAGATACCCTTTCGCACAGAGGTTCTTACTGATAATGTCAACAACCAGGTAAGGGATATTGTCTATCTCATCGTAACAGTTGATCGAATAGTCTATCGACTTAGGTTTTCGGTGCAGCAATTGCCTTACCAATTCAGCCTTATATTCTTCACTTTTGGGGTCGTTTCGCTCAAATATAGGATTGTGATCAGTGCATTCAGGCCTGTCACATGATATAGCCAAAATAGTTAGTGCGAGAACAGTTATATACCGCATAGATAAGTTCAGAATAAACGCTCTTTTGAACGATTTATTTTGCATTTACCGCATTTTCTCTCAGGTATTCAGCCTGTAGCATTTTTGAGGTCTTGGTACTGCCATCGTGGCTCCAGCCCGGTGAACGAAAAAGGTAATTGAACTTATCTTTAAAACTCTTTGATCTTTTCAGGTCTTTGCCTATTTCTTTCCATTCGTGAGTTACAATATGAACAGGGTGAAATGGCTTTTCTATAGGTTTGGTTATTCCGTAGTGTGGTACTTCATCCGGCGTTTCTTGCTGAAAGGTGCCAAAAATCCTGTCCCAGATGATGAACACCATACCCATATTTTTATCCAGGTAGGGTATATTGCTGGCATGGTGTACCCGGTGGTGGGATGGCGTAACAAAAAAGAACTCTATCCAGTCTGGCAGTTTCTTCACCGACTGAGTGTGCACCAATATGCCGTAGATCTGCGTTGCAGAGTACATGAACACAACATCCACCGGTCGGAAATTGAGCAGTACCAGTGGAATAAAATATAAGTATTTATACACCGGCATCAGTACTGACGACCTGAAACCTGTGGTAAGATTATACTCTGGCGATGAGTGGTGCGTAACATGCACTGCCCAAAACAACCTTACACTGTGGTCAACATAATGCTCTATCCAGAAGAGCAGGTCCTCACCCAGCAACAGTATTATCCAGTAAACTACAGGATGCCAGTTTATTGTGAAATGATACTGGTAGAAGAAATTAAGGATGGCAAAACCAATAAATATGCGCAGGAGCAGGTCGATGCCCGTGTTCAGCAGGTTCAGGTAAATATTTACCAGTGTTTCCTTCCAGCTATAGAATTTGTGATGTTTAAAATTGCTCAGTACTATCTCCAGGGGAATAAGTATGGCATAGATGGGTATGGATAGCAATAATAGTATTTGTTCCTGCAAGTCCATAGCTGATAAAATGATTTATATCCTCCCAATTCTTGGGATCAAACGGTCATTATTTCTTTTTCTTTATCCTTGCAGTGCTGGTCCACATGCCCGATGTTCTTATCGGTAATACCCTGAATACGGGTTTCGCCGTCTTTTGCAATATCTTCGCTAAGGCCATCTTTTTGCAGTTTTTTTACGCCTTCAATAGCATCGCGCCTTATATTGCGTATAGCAACTTTTGCGTGTTCGCCTTCAGCATAAACGCGCTTCACCAGGTCTTTACGGCGCTCTTCGGTAAGTGGTGGCAGGAACAGGCGTATGAAATTACCATCGTTCTGTGGTGTAAGGCCGATGTTGGCCGCCATTATCGCTTTTTCTATCGGGCCAAGCATGTTTTTTTCCCATGGCTGAATACTTACAGTGCGGGCATCAGGTATGGTCACATTGGCGACTTGTTGTAAAGGGGTAGGGTTGCCGTAGTATTCCACATGTATGCCATCAACTACCATAGGTGTGGCTTTTCCTGCACGTATCTTGCTTATTTCTGTTTCCAGGTGCAAGATGGCCTTTTTCATATGTGAGGATACGTCATCTATTATTTCTTCAATTGACCCTGTCATAAATGTGATTTTTT
Source organism: Flavipsychrobacter sp. (assembly GCA_021155965.1). Taxonomy (GTDB): domain Bacteria; phylum Bacteroidota; class Bacteroidia; order Chitinophagales; family Chitinophagaceae; genus Nemorincola. The sequence continues at coordinate 125,173 of JAJNBJ010000003.1, read as the reverse complement.
AGGAAAGCAAAAGTAGGCTAAAATCTAAAAAAAGAAAAAATGTAGCCATGAATACCATTATAATGGTATTTCCTATGCAGTCGGTACTTATTACCTTTATTCCTGTTAATTGTAAAACGTAAATTTTATGGCATATTTCCTTGGTTTCGGGTTATGGGAATTATATTTCTTCTTTTGGATAGGTATCCCCCTCAATATTTTGTGCATTATCTTCTCCTTCCTGAAAAAAAATATTGGCTGGCAGAACATGACTGTTCGTGTATGTACGATCATCAATATTGTTACCATAATAATATTGCTGTTATGGATAGTGCTTAACGGAGCTGTGTCAGACGATATGTTTTCTTTTATTTCCATACTTGTAATTGGAGGTGTTACTGCGTTCTTCCTTTACCGGTTGAGGAAGAAGCGCCTGGCAGAGGCAGCTTTATAGCGCTATAGGCATTAATAATACTTTAAGGTTGTGTTTTTGGTAACGCTGTAAAGTAGTGGTAACTTTGCATAAATACCTATAGCGATGGATGTAATGACCAGTGCCCCGGTGAAACTGACCCCGAATGCAGTAGCAGAAGTAAAAAGGCTGATGAGCGAGCCGGGTTTTGATAATGATACTTATTTACGTATAGGCGTGAAAGGCGGCGGCTGCTCCGGGCTTAGTTATATACTTGGTTTTGATAAACAAGAGGCAGACGACGAAATGCATGAAATAGAAGGAATAAAAGTACTTGTGAAAACCGCACATGGTATTTACCTCTATGGGATGCAGGTTGACTTCTCAGACGGGCTGAATGCGCGCGGCTTTGTGTTCAATAATCCCAATGCAAGTTCCACCTGCGGTTGCGGTAGCTCGTTTTCTGTGTAGGTACTTTTTTGTGAATATTGCTGCGCGGCTTAATCATCTTCTTTGCGTAGCAGATCGTATAGTATTTCAGGGTCAAAATCTGTGCCGCCTGTTTCATTTTGCAGTTCCTGCAATAATGTCTTTAATTTCGTTACCCGCTCATTATTCACAGTCGTTTTCAGCACTTCTCCTATCTCTGCAATGAGCCTTTGTTTGCAATCAGTGCTTAAGTCCTGGTAATTACTTCCGGTAAGATCATCTACTTCTACCTCAATGTTGATTTTCATGATGTGATTGGTTAATTTATATTTTTTACTTTAGTTTATAATTCAATTACATTTTATTAACAGTCTAAATTAAATAAACATTTGTAAATTGGTAATTATTTCGAATAAAATAAGGGAATGATGAAACGGCTTAAAAACCGTGCCATCAGCTGTATTTTGCCGTGATTACCCATAAAATACTACAAATGAACCATTTAGAAATAGCCAAAGAGCTCAACAGAAATAAAGAAGTATTCAGGAGTTTGCTGCAAAATTTTGAACCTGCACAGTTCATCTGGAGGCCACAGCCTGAGAAATGGTGCCTGCTTGAGATAGTTTGCCACCTGTATGATGAGGAACGTGAGGATTTCCGCGCAAGAGTGAAACATATCCTCGAGACACCAAATGAACCAATGCCCAAAATAGATCCGCAGGCATGGGTGAAAGACAGGTTCTACATGAATAAGGACTATAAAGAAATGCTGAATAAGTTTCTGGACGAGCGGGAGGAATCGATCGGATATGTGGAATCGCTCACCGATGCGAAGTGGGGAAATGTTTATATGCATCCCAAAGTTGGGCCTATACCCGCCAGCCTTATTTTGCACAACTGGATAGCACACGACTACCTGCACATAAGGCAGGTATTGTTCACAAAGTACCAATACCTGAAAACACATATCACAGACCCGCTGGATTACGCGGGCAATTGGTAAGTGTGCATCTAAGTATCTTTGTACATGCACCTGCATTTACTGGACGATGAAGTGTGGTTCCCACCTGTGAGCGAGGCATTGCCTGATGGCCTGCTGGCTATTGGTGGTGACTTAAGGCCGGAAAGGTTGTTGCTTGCGTACAGAAACGGCATATTCCCATGGTATAATGATGATGAGCCCCCGCTATGGTGGTCGCCGGACCCGAGGTTTGTTTTATTTCCCGATGAGCTGAAGGTGAGCAAGAGTATGCTGCAGGTGATTAGAAAAGGTGAGTTTGAATTTAAGGTGGATACTGATTTTGAAGCGGTCATCAACAATTGCAGGTTGCTGAAGCGCAAGGATATGGATGGCACCTGGATAAGCGATGATGTGGAAGATGCTTATACAGAACTGCACAAGCTGGGATACGCGCACAGTGCCGAAGCATGGAAGGAGGGCAAGCTTGTAGGTGGCCTGTATGGCATATTGCTGGGCAAAGTGTTCTTTGGTGAGAGCATGTTCAGCCTCACAGCCAATGCCAGTAAATTTGCATTCATAAAGTGGGTACAAGAACTGAAGGCACGAGGTATTGTGCTCATAGATTGCCAGGTATATACTGAGCATTTGGAAAGCCTGGGAGCACGCATGATACCAAGGGAACAATTCATTGACACGATAGGGAAGTATGCAGGGTGATGGAGAAGCAACGTAAAATAATCCATATTGATATGGATGCATTTTATGCATCGGTGGAGCAGCGCGATAACCCTGAATACCGTGGCAAGCCACTGGTGGTGGGCGGGCCGCCGCAAGGCAGGGGTGGCGTGGTTGCGGCTGCCAGCTACGAGGCACGTAAGTTTGGCATACGCAGCGCCATGCCCTCTAAAAAAGCACTGGAGCTTTGCCCTGAAGTATTGTTCATCTATCCCCGTTTCCCGGTATACAAGGAAGTATCGAACAGTATAAGAGAAATATTTCACCGCTATACTGACCTGATAGAGCCTTTATCGCTTGATGAGGCCTACCTCGATGTGACCACCGATAAACAAAACATTGGCTCTGCCATAGAGATAGCCCGGCAAATAAGGCAGGCAATAAAAACCGAACTAAACCTCACAGCATCGGCAGGAATATCCATCAATAAGTTTGTGGCAAAGATCGCGTCCGACTTTAACAAGCCCGACGGGCTAACGTTCATAGCTCCTGCACAGGTAGAAGAATTTATGGAGAAGCTGCCGGTGAAGAAATTTCACGGGGTGGGGAAGGTGACCGCCGAGAAAATGAAAGGCATGGGCCTGCATACGGGTGCAGACTTGAAGAAACTTACCGAAGATGAACTGGTGGCATATTTTGGCAAGGTGGGGCATTTTTATTACAACATTGTACGTGGCATAGATGACCGCGATGTTGAACCGGAACGGGAAAGCAAATCGGTAGGGGCGGAAGATACTTTTGCCTACGACCTTACCACCACGGAAGAAATGCACACCGAACTGGAGAAAATAGCCCAAACAGTAAGCACCAGGCTACAGCGTTACGAACTAAAAGGCAGGACAGTAACCCTGAAAGTAAAATACCACGACTTTAAACAAATAACCCGCAGCCTCTCCCTTGAAAAACCTGTTTGCGATACAGAAACCATAGCCTCAACCGCAAAACAACTACTGCAACTGGCAGAACTAACTGATAAGAAAGTGCGCCTACTCGGCATCTCCCTCTCCAACTTCCACGAACAAAAAATCCCCGCTAAAAAGAATAGTGCGCAGTTGAGGTTGTTTGAATAAGCAATTGGTAAACCTTAACTTTATTGTATGAAGGGGTTGCTTTTCATATGGGTGTTATTGTTGCCGGTACTTGGTATGGGGCAGATAATAACGACAATTGCGGGTAATGGCTCTTCAGGCTATAGTGGTGATGGAGGATATGCTACTGCCGCTACATTTTCACAGCCAAGCCAAATTTTAGTAGATAAATTTGATAATATTTATGTTGCTGGTGGACTTAATTTTAGAGTTCGCAAAATTAATTCATTGGGTGTAATAACAACGATTGCGGGAAATGGTGTTGCTGGTTATAATGGCGATGGAATTCCCGCTACTGACTCAAAGTTAAATGGGTTAAGTGATATTTCATTTGACGTACATGGTAATTTGCATATTGCAGATGGATTTAATCACAGAATCAGAAAAGTGGATGCAACTACTGGTATTATCACTACTGTTGCTGGCAATGGGGTCTTAGGATTTAGTGGTGATGGTGGGGCCGCAACTAATGCTTCTCTAAATTATCCCGGGCATATAACATTTGACTCGGATGGAAATTTATACATATCGGATGTCGAAAATAGAAGAATTAGAAAGGTAAATATTTTAGGGGTCATTAGTACCATAGCTGGAAATGGGATTTTGGGCTATAGTGGCGATGGAGGACTTGCTACGCTTGCTGAAATCAACTCTCCGCATGGATTGACTTGCGATAGCTCTGGAAGTTTATATTTTTCTGATGCGGGCAACGGAAGAGTCAGAAAGGTTGATAGAAATACGGGTATAATTACAACTTTTGCAGGAAATGGAACATTTACTTACAATGGAGATGGTATTTCAGCAACCGTTGCTGAAGTAACTCCTCAAGGACTTGCTTTTGATAGATATGGTAATTTGTATATAGCCGATGCCGAAGGGCTTACTGTAGGTAACAGAATTAGAAAAGTAGATGTAAATGGAACGATACATACTGTAGCTGGATGTGGGATAAATGGCTTTAGCGGTGATGGAGGATTGGCTACTTTGGCAAAACTGTACAGCCCATGGGATATTGCGTTTGATACCTGTGGCAATTTCTATATAGCCGATGCAAATAATCAGCGTATTCGTAAAGTGACTTATCCCCATTGCCATTATTTGGGAATAACCGAACAACATATTCAATCAGTTACTTCCATTTACCCCAACCCTACAAACGAAGAACTAACAATAGAAAACGTACAACCCAACACTACCTACCAACTGTGCAACATTGTAGGCTCTGTGGTGCAGTATGGCAGTTTAAAAGAAGGCGGTAATACTATCTCTATAGCACAGCTACCACCGGGTATGTATCTGCTAGCCCTCACAGATGAGCAGGGCAGGAGGGTGGTGCATAAGGTGGTGAAGGAGTAGGCGCGAGTTAACCACCCCAGATGATAAAAAGCACTCATAATGTGTCCTTCATCAAATTGAAAATATAGCAGCAGCAGTTCAGATTAAAGGTATTAGCTAAATCACGGCACCAACTCCCCTCCTGTTTTTAGGAGGGGATGATTGGAGCCTGCGACAATCTGGGGTGGTGTACTCGCGCCCAAAAAAATGCCCGCTTTTAGCGGGCATTTAAGGTCATTTGAGTGAGTTACTTTTTCTTATAAGTATAAGAATCTGTGGCTTCATAGATGGCAGCATCCTCTTTGGCATTAGTAATAAACTTCTTGATATCTGCTTGTGTGGCCTCATAATCAATAGCGTGCTCTTTAATGCCGTCCAGCACCATTTCCGTATTGCTCACCTTGCGCAACCTGAACAGGTAATAACCTTCCTCGCTCATATCATCAGCAGGGGTATATGCACTCAGGTATATATTGCCGTCTATGCTGCTTAGTATCATATCCCTGCCGGTGGCTCGGTCCACGGTGCCGTCTGTTTTTATGTCATAATATTTCAGCTTCCCTTTCCCGCTGCCTTTCTCCAGCAGGTATGCCGATGTTTTTGGTTTGCCGTCTTTGTCCACTTCCTGCCATTTACCCGGCAGCCACGCTGGCACATCATACGAGCCATTATCTATGCTGTTTTTTGTCAGTACAGGGCACCCTGCAATAACCAGCATCACTGCCAGCAAACTGTAAACTGCAATTCTTTTCATAAGCTTATTTCTTTTTTATCTGTCTTCTCAGGCCCACTATCAATACAATGAACAGGGCTATGCCGATAAGTAAATATGCCATAATGTTTAGTTTACCGGGTTATATAATAGAACTATGCAGGGCAACCAATAGCATTTGCCGTGTTCACTTCATGATAAGTGTCCTCGCTCCAGTCCTTTACTTTATCACGCAGGTAAGCGTCAAGTTTTTCTATACTTTCTGCTTCCCACAGGCATGTGGCAACGGTCATATCGCCATTGGGCAATGCCTGTAATACTCTTGTTACGCCTGCTTCGGGCAGCTTTGGCAAATTTTCCTGTGCCGATGCCCAGAAGCTACCGGGGTTATTGATCTTGTGACTTACTGAAATGATCATACTTGTGCTATTTTTATGGTTAAACAATAATTGAACTATTTTGTTTTTACTTCCCTCAACGCCAGCTCAAAATCCGTATGCATCCTCAGGATGATAGGGAGTGTGGCTGAGTTATAATAAGTGAAATTGTCGTCGCTCGTCGGGTCAATGATCCATTTGTCCTTTACCTTTTTAGCAGGCTTTACCCATTTATCATACATCTTATAGCCATTGCCATCCACTTTTATTGCATATTCCCCATCCATGAATTGTTTCATGGTTGCAGGCTCGGCGGTGGGGCTGTTCATGCATATTTTTATCGCGTCGCCTTTTATTAAGGCCTTAATGATCTTTTGGCTTAGCCATACGCTTAGGGTCACATCGTCCAGTGTCCGCTCTTCAGTCTGGAAGTAGTTAAACATTTTAAATCCGTTCTGCAGGGCTTTATCGGTATGATGAATAGTGCCGTGCATTTTGGAAGAGTTGGTCATCTCCCAATCAAAGGAAGAACCTTTAAGGTCTTTTACAGTAACGATAAAGTCGTAGGTGTCTCCGTACGCTTTTACTGTGTAAATGAGCTTTGTTCCTGGCTTTACTATTTCTTCCAGTTTCACTTGTGCATGTCCGGTTATTGCAGCACATAAAAAGAATAAAACAAATAAACGGTACATATTAGTATTATTAGGTCAAAAATAATCCTCAATTACTTCTTCGGAATACCACATTTGTGGTATTTTTCTGTTTTAGAAATTGAAGGGGAATAAATATAGTCATTTTTAGTTATGCTATTAGTATTTTATGACCACTGCGTCTATATAATAGTGGCATTTCCTATTTTTCCGGCATAACCCTATCTTTGTATATTGTTGAAATATTAGCGTTTTTCTTATGCCTCAAGTTGCCGCAAATCCGAAGTCTGTTAGGTTGTCGTTTGATGAGTTCAAGCAGGGAGTGCTTGAGGATTTTCGCCTGGCTGTGGCCAGTCGTGAAGCCAGCCTTATGGGGCGCCGCGAGGTGCTTACCGGCAAGGCCAAATTCGGCATTTTTGGCGATGGCAAAGAACTGGCACAGATCGCTTTGTCAAAATGTTTCAAGCCGGGTGATATCCGCTCAGGCTATTACCGCGATCAGACACTGATGTTTGCAACGGGCATGAGCGACCTGCAGAAATTCTTTGCACAGTTGTATGCAGATATGAGCGCTGAGAACGAACCCGCATCAGCCGGCCGCATGATGAATGGCCACTTCGGCACACGCTGGCTTGATGAAAGCGGTGACTGGAAAGACCTGACCAAAGAACCCCAATCATCCAGCGATACATCGCCCACAGGCAGCCAGATGGTTAGGGCGTTGGGGCTTGCATATGCTTCCAAACTTTACCGTAACATAGACGAACTGCAAACAGGATTTGAGAAGTTCACCAATAAAGGCAATGAGGTTGTTTTCTGTACCATTGGCGATGCGTCTACTTCCGAAGGTTTGTTTTGGGAGAGCGTGAATGCAGCAGGTGTATTACAGGTGCCGTTGGCTATATGTGTATGGGATGATGGCTATGGTATATCCGTACCAAGAAAATACCAAACCACTAAGAACTCTATATCTGAGGCACTTGCAGGAATGCAGTGGGATGACAAGAAGGGCGGCATCAATATTTATACTGTAAAGGGTTGGGATTATGCAGGGCTGGTGCAAACCTTCCAGCAGGGCATAGCGCGTACGCGTGAAACGCACATCCCCTGTATCTTCCATGTGCAGGAGTTGACGCAACCCCAAGGGCACTCAACATCAGGCTCGCACGAGCGGTATAAAAGCAAAGAAAGGCTGGAGTGGGAGAAGGAGTGGGACTGCATAGCCAAAATGCGCCAATTCCTGGTTGAAAATAAAATAGCGTCAGAAGATGAGGTGGCAGCATTGGAGAACGATGCTAAAACTGAAACCCGTGAGGCCAAGCAACGTGCATGGGAAGACTTCTTGGCCCCAATAAAAGATCAGATACAGCATGCCGCTAGGCTTACCAGCCAGGTAGTATATGAAGCGGGCGATAATGCACAGGTAATAGCTGCAATAATGCAGGAATTGGGTGCTATCCGTGAGCCTATTCGCAAAGATGTGATGCAGGCTGTGCGCAAGGTGCTGAGCCTTTGTCCTGCTGATACAGAAGCTGTAAAGGCTTTACGCAATTTTTACAGCTATATTCAAACAGATAATAACGAAAAGTATTCTTCGCATCTCTATTCAGAATCTCGCTGGAGTGCAATGAAAGTAGCTGAAGTGCCGGCACAATATGACGAGGAGACAAGTACGCTGAATGGTTATGAAATACTGAACAAATATTTCGATCAGCTGTTTGCCACTAATCCCTCAGTTGTTGCTTTCGGCGAGGACCTGGGTAAGATAGGTGATGTGAACCAGGGATTTGCCGGACTGCAGGAGAAGTATGGTGTGATGCGCATTACCGATACCGGTATTCGCGAAGCATCTATCATAGGCCAGGGTATGGGGCTGGCTATGCGTGGGCTGCGCCCAATAACAGAGATACAGTATCTCGATTACCTGCTTTATGGTCTGCAGCCACTTAGCGATGATGTGGCAACTCTTCAATACCGTACCCGTGGCGGACAAAAGTGTCCCATCATTGTGCGTACCCGCGGCCACAGGCTTGAGGGTATATGGCATAGCGGCTCGCCTATGGGCATGATCATTAATTCCCTCAGGGGTATGTATGTGTGTGTACCGCGGAATATGACGCAGGCTGCCGGTATGTACAATACATTGCTGCAAAGCGATGAGCCTGGTATTGTGATAGAGTGTCTGAATGGATACCGACTAAAAGAGAACCTGCCAACTAACCTAGCTTCATTCAATGTGCCATTTGGAATTCCCGAGGTGGTGAGGGAAGGCACAGATATAACCATTGTTTCTTACGGCTCAACATTAAGGATAATAGAAGAGACCATCAATAATTACCTTGCCCCGCAAGGTATTAGCTGCGAAGTGATAGATGTGCGTACACTGCTGCCGTTTGATATTAACCACCTTATCGTTCAATCGCTCGAAAAAACCAATCGCATTGTATTTGTAGATGAGGATGTGCCCGGCGGTACAAGTGCTTATATGTTCCAGCAGGTGATGGAAATACAGGGAGGCTATAAATGGCTTGATGTTGCCCCGCGCACTATTACAGCAAAAGCACACCGTCCTGCCTATGCTACCGATGGTGATTATTTCTCCAAGCCCAATGCGGAAGATATTGCAACGGTGATCGAGGAGATGATGAGGGAGTAAGTAAACCGAATAACTTATTGAATTGCCAGCCATATATGGTTGGCAATTTTTTTATGTAAATACCACCATAATAAACAACAATAGTTCAATTCTTGTTCGCTTTACTTTTTCCCTTAATTTTCCTCAAAATTATTGTATGAAAAAAATAGGCATTATAGGATCAGGAGTTGTTGCCCGTGCGTTGGGCAATGGTTTTCTCAGGCATGGTTATGAGGTGTTTTTAGGCACACGCGATGCTGCTAAACTTGAAGAGTGGAAAGAAAAAGCCGGTAGTAAAGCTCATGTGGGTAGTGTTGAGGATGCTGCTAAATTCAGCGGCACTGTTGTGTTGGCTGTCAAAGGTTCAGCGGCAGCGAAAGTGATAGAAGAAGCGGGGCCGCAAAACCTGCAAGGCAAAACAGTAATAGATACCACCAACCCAATAGCGGATATTCCGCCGGATAATGGGGTGATCAAGTTCTTCACTAACGCAGATGAATCGCTCATGGAGCAGTTACAAAACCGTTTCCCCGAGATACATTTTGTAAAGGCATTCAACAGTGTGGGCAATGCATATATGGTAGATCCGCAGTTTACCGAAAAACCAACCATGTTCATTTGTGGCAATAACGATCAGGCCAAGAAACAGGTGCATGATATCCTGGAAGACTTTGGCTGGGAGGTGGAAGATATGGGTAAAGCTACCGGTGCACGTGCCATTGAGCCTTTGTGCATCCTATGGTGTATTCCCGGCATATTGAAGGGTAAATGGAACCACGCTTTCAGGCTGGTAAGGAACTGATGGTATTCTCCGAAATCCTTACATTTACGGTTTATTCCGTTATATGTTGAGAAAACTATGTCTGTTGCTTTCCCTTGCAGCTATATGTGCCTGCAATAACAACAAGCAAACCAAAACTGCTAAAAATGGCAAGAGCGATACTGTAGCTGTTGCAAAAGATATTCATACCCTGTCTAATGCAGACCAGGTAGAGATGAAGCACCTGGACCTGGATATACAGGTGGATATATACAATAAGCAGATAAGAGGTTGTGCTGTGTGGACCATCAATAATAAAGCCAAAGTTAAGACCCTGATACTGGATACCTACGACCTTACCATAGATCATGTGATGGTGGATGGGAACGAGGTGCAATTCACGCTTGATTCATTGATAAAGTTTTTCGGCAGCGCATTGCACATACCTATCAAAGCAAATACTGCAACGGTAATGGTATGTTACAAGACCGGTAAGAGCGCCCGTGCATTGCAATGGCTGAACCCACAGCAAACGCACGACAAGAGAACTCCTTTTTTGTTCACTCAGTCGGAATCTATCTATGCCCGCTCGTGGATACCCTGTGCTGATGGGCCTGGGATACGCTTTACCTATACCGCAAAAGTTACTGTGCCTAAAGGCCTGATGGCATTGATGAGTGCAGAGAACCCACAGGCAAAGAACGATAATGGTGTCTATAATTTCACTATGGATACGCCTATCCCGGCTTACCTGATGGCGCTTGCGGTGGGCGATATTGCCTTCAGGGAAATAGACGACCGTACAGGAGTATATGCAGAACCGGGTATGATAGAAAAAGCAGCATGGGAACTGGCAGATGCCGGCCGCATGGTGGATGCTGCGGAGCAACTGTATGGCCCGTATCGCTGGGGTAGGTATGATGTGATCGTACTGCCACCGGGTTTCCCGATAGGAGGTATGGAAAACCCTAAGCTTACGTTTGCTACGCCAACCATTATTGCCGGCGACCGCTCTCTGGTGAACCTTATTGCCCATGAGCTGGCGCATAGCTGGAGTGGCAACCTGGTTACCAATGCCACCTGGAACGATTTCTGGCTGAATGAGGGTTTTACCGTTTATTTTGAAAGGCGCATTACCGAACGTATGTTGGGCAAGACCTATACCGATATGCTTTGGGAACTGGGCTACCAGGACCTTGTTACGGAGGTGAACGAAATGGGCCCCACCCACCGTGATACTTGGTTGAAGCTGGACCTCACCGGCCGCGACCCTGATGATGGCCTCACTGATATTGCGTATGAGAAAGGCGCGCTGTTCTTAAGGCTGATAGAACTGAATGTGGGCAGGGATACATTTGACAGGTTTCTTGCACAATATTTTAATGAGCATGCATTCAAAACGATCACTACCGAGAAATTCCTGAAGTATATGGATACGGCGCTGATAAAGGGCGATGCAGACCTGAGGAAAAAATTAACCATTAACGAATGGGTTTATGGCCCGGGAATACCTGCTAATTGCCCACGTGCGGAGCAGGAACGTTTTGGTAAGGTGGATGCAGAACGTATGAAGTTCTTAAGTGGGGCGCCTGCTGAACAACTGACGACAGTAGATTGGACAACCCACGAATGGCTGCATTTTTTGCGTAAAATGCCCGATAATTTATCGGCAGCACAAATGAAGAAACTGGATGACGCCTTTAATCTTACCAATACCGGCAACAGCGAGATAGCCGACCTGTGGTATGTGCTGGCTGTGCGGGCTAATTATGCCAAAGCTTATGGTGCAATGGATAATTTTTTGAGCAGTGTGGGCAGGCGCAAATTCCTGGAGCCGCTATACAGGGAGATGATGAAGACATCCAATGGCGCAGCCATGGCGCGCCGCATCTATGCCAAGTACCGCAAGAACTATCACCCGCTGGCGCAGGAAATGATAGACAGGGTATTGGGGGAGAAAAGGTGATCACCGAAGCAGGAAACCCAGTATTTGGCAGCAGCGTATGCGCAAATTTTTTTGTAACAACAAGGATATGTGTAAGTGGTTGATGCATTGTAATATCTGTATTTATTTTTGCGCACTATTTGCGCAGTTTTTGCACACTTTGTGATTGATTATCAATAGCTGCCTTGCCCGTGTTTTTTTTAAAATTCTAACCACCCTTCGGCAAGCTCAGGATGGACACAACGATTCTACACAAAGCACACAAAGGCTTTTATGGTTTGTAATTGCTGAACTATTACCATCAATATTTCAAAGAACGTTGTGCCGAAAGGAAAACTTGCCGGAACGGTACAAAGTTCGGATGGGTGAGGGTGGCTGCAAAATATATTTTCCATCACGGTTGTACCGTCATGGAAAATAGTTGCCGCTGTGGGCGCGGGTTTCGGCGGACCGGGAAATTATTTTGTATTGTAAAATTTTTTTGAAAAAATGCGGTGGTGGAGTGAGTGGATTTTTTGTGTAAATTGTGTGTGAACCTTGATTAAAGGATTGAAGGATTTGCCTGATGGTTGTTTGGCGATGGAGCGGGTAATAGCGAAAAATGAATAAACATCAGTTGTAGTACCCTGATGCCTGCGGGTCCCTCGGCAGCGCACAAAGGCAATGTGAGGAGACCCACCAGGGGACGGAAAGAGTTGATCAACTTTGAGCTATTGAGTCTCTAATAGTTTGTTTTGTTTATAACCCTGTATCAATAAATAGCTTCCGTATAATACAGATGCCGTATACCACAACGCCAGTATCTTGGATGCGTAAATGATCTTATAATGCACAATGGGCAGGTAGCCATCAGGGAATGAGAAACTTTTATCCAACGAAAGGATGTAGGGTATTGATGCAAGTATATATAGCTTGTAGTTGCCCGACGCCACTGCATAAAAGAAAAAGAAAATAATGACCGGATGCACATACCGCTCGTGCATCTGGGTATTGAAGTAGAAGAAATAGAGGCAAAGCATACCTGTTGAGAGGAATAATAGCTGGTAATGCTTTTCGCTAAATACCAGGTTGTTTTTACGTAGCTGCCATATTTTTTTCAGTAAGGGAATCACTACTGCGAAGCCAGCGATGGCAAACATGACCAATCCATAGGTGCGGTAAGAGAAAATGATATAAGTATCGGTGTCTTTGATCTCGTATGGGTTACCGCGGGTGATGAGGTACCATATATTGAAAGCAGAGATAGACAGGTTATGGTATAACCCCACCGAACTCTCGGCAAATTGCAGCAGCTTGCCAACACCCCCATTTTGTATGAAAGGGAGCAAAATAACCACCTGCAATGCAACGGCTGCCAAAATAGCCCCGGCAATTGTTTTGAATTTGCGCACACTGTATAATAATGCTGCAAACATGATGGGCAGAAACTCTATTGCCTGTTGTTTGGTGTTAAGGGCTAGTACATAAAGTAATAAACCTGCGACCGGGTATAGGATAGCAGTGACGATTGCCAGGAAAGCAAGGTTGGTATAGATACTGTCTATCTGGCCCCAAACCATGGAGTTAAAAACATAAGCAACATTGAGCAGCAGGAAGAGATGGGGTATCCTGAAGGATAATATTTTTTGCCTGAACGCACACAATACCACCAATGGCAGGAAATCGAAACAGACAAAGAGTATCTTGATGTCGTTGATATTTTGGATGATATTAGCCTGGGTTCCCTGCAGCAGGTCAAATATCCACAGGCCATATACAAATACCGGGAAATAATTGATAGGGGAGCCTGGGGCATAGGCGGCCGATAGCCCGTGCTGATGTATATGCAATGCCCACTGCCGCCAGAAACCCATATCGTAGTCCATATACACCCGTGGCAGGATGAACAGGTACAGTGCAAAGAGCAGCAAAAGCTCTATGCGGGTTTTTGTGAGGCTGTTTTCCATTCAGCTCAAATGTAAAAAGTTGTGAGGTATAATCCTATTCTGTATATTTATTTCAATTATTGATAAGCACTATGAAAAGGCTGCCCTCCGATCCCCTAAAACAAGAAACGCTTGTCTGGATATTTTCAATTACCTGTTCCCTGTTGCTTTATTCGGTTGTGGCATTGCTCATTCAGCAGGTGTATAGCCCGGATATTGCAGCCATTAAAGCAGCCGGTGATGAATTGCTGATAGGGGTAGATAACATAAGGCCGGAGCCTGTGGAGACTATGTTGTTCAGGGCAGCTATAATTATTATCCCCCTATGCCTGGCAGTGTTTTATTCCTGTTTTTCGAAGGCAGGCTTTATAAAAAAGCTCGCAGCGAAACAGTTTTTTCACCTTATTACAGCTTTGTGCATTGCCGTTATTGGTATTTTAGCTTACCTGGGTTTCTCTGCCGCTAATCCTTTTTATAAAGATGGCGAGGATAAGCCGCAAATATGGCGCGACCATGTAGCAGCCACTAACTTCGATTTCTATTTTGATGGGTTTCTGCCCGGTGGTAATATATGGTTATACTCTGCCTGCCTGTTCCCGCTGGTGTGTTGCCTGTTCTTTATGGGCATTCAAAAATACAGGTGGGATGAGCAAAAGGCATTCAAGGTAGGTTCATCCATTGCTACCAACGTTTTGGTGGGCTGTATCGTTGTTGTGTGTATGGTGATGAGTGTTTTTTATTTTCCGTACCAGTCTGAGAATATGTTCAATTTCAATGCAGTTTATTACTCTATGACGCAGGTATATGCCGGGGTACCGCTGCTAACCGGACATTTTTTAAATACCTACGGTCTTTACCCGCATTTTCTGAACCCTCTTTTCCAGCTTATAGGGCTTAATGTCTATAACTTCTCATTCGTTATGGCCTTTCTTATCGGCCTGTCGTTTATTATTAATTTCTATTGCCTGAAGCAGTTCGTAAAGAACAATGTTATACTATGCTTTGGCATGCTCACTGTGATATTCTTTCCCTTTCTTGATTTTAAGTTCTGCGATCACTTCGATGCCAACTTCGCCATGTATCCTGTGCGATACCTGGTGCCCAGCATATTGGTGTTTCTTTCTGTCATGTATTTCAACAAAAGGAAACACTGGCAATATTGGACGATCACTGTGGTGATGGCATCCCTGGTGTTATGGAACCCTGAAATTGGTATTGTGTGCTATATATCATGGCTGGCATTTAACACTTATATCGATTACTATAACAATACCGGTAAGCCTGCATATAAGAAGATCTCTTTGCATTGGATATATGGTATAGGTACCCTGGTAAGTGTGTTTTATACTTATAAGTTCATGGTCTACCTCTTTTACGGGCAAATGCCGGATATGGGTTTACTATGGTCGTCTGTATTTGTATTTGGTAAACTTTCTTTTAATATGCTGCCAATGGCCCTTGTTCACCCCTGGAATATGGTTGCATTGGTATTGATCCTGGGATTGCTGTACGCAATCAGTAAATGGCACAAGAAAGTGGTCACTGCCAAAGCGGCCCTTGTATTTCTGCTGTCTGTGACCGGTATAGGCTTTTTCATTTATTTCCAGGGCAGAAGCCACAACTGGCAGTTGGCACAAAGTTCCGGGATGAGCCTTATGTTATTGACCATACTGGGCGATGAACTTTGGGAAAAGGCCAGGGATAGTAAAATATTGGCGCTGCAGGCGTTGTTTTCCCTGTTTTTGTATGTCATTTCTTTTTCATTTTTTCTGCTCCTATTCAACCCGGGCAAGTTATATGAGCTGATGACGCTGGAAGAAGCTAAGCAAGGCTCCTCCGGCGATCAGTACGCTATTGAACATGGCAGGGAATATATGATACATACATCTGATGAGCATCAAAAAGTATATGTGCTGACGCTAAGAAAATTCCAGGGTTTGTTTTTTGATGGCACTAAACGGGTTTCCGCATTCAACCCGGGTATGGTAGACCTCGTATTTAAAGATGATGTCCGACGCCTGGAAAAGCAATTGCTGGATTCACCGTTTAACGTATACATTACCCAGCAAACATTTCATGGCCTGCAATTTATGGAAAGGCCATTGGCAGCCATAGCTGCAACTTATCAGCTACAGGCAAAAAATGATTTTATGGCTATGCTCAGTAAGCGTAGGCCAATGATACCAAAGAAAACATTTTTCACAAACAGGAGCAGTGCCCTTCACCGGAAGTACCATGATGATCTTGCCAGCGCACAATTGCGTGTGGATGACGCATTTGGCGTTAAACGGCTGGACCTGAAGGATACATTTTCCATAGAAATGCTGTTTGATTCGGAAAAGCAGATATTCCCGGCTGCAACATTGCTTGGTAACCAGGATGATTCGGTAAGTGGGTTTGCTATCTCCAAAATATTGAATTCAGAAAAATATGCTTTTGTTTTTAATGACAAAGGTTTTACGCTTACGATGCCGCAAAATGGCTGGGTATATTGTGTGGTAAATGTTTTTCCAGGCCATTTTGAAGTGTACTTCAATGGCAACCGCGTACGCTCTCATCCACTCGCAAAACCTGTGAAGCCCTCTGCAAAAAAAATATGTATCGGCAACCTGGGGTATATACACAATTATATTGGCGCGATAGGAGAGGTGGCAATAAACAACCATGCCGTGGATACTATGCAGATAAGTGAAACATGGGGGCAAATCAGGACGGAATTCAGGGCGCGGTAGAAAACTGCTTCCTCAATAAATATCTATAATACATAAAAATTAATTTAATCCACACTATATACACATTTTCCAAAATTTGCCTATCTTAGCTCCCCGCAATTTACAATAAGCAAAAAGAAACGTTACTTACTAATCTATTTTATTCACGTTTTAAGACCAGTTATTGCAGTAAAAGAGAGGAAATAACGAGCAAAGGAGAAAAAGGTCGGTAAAAGGTATAACTGTATGTTAAACAGCAACTTGAATGATGCTATTTGCAGTAAAATTGCAAAAAGTATCTTGTTTCTTGCGATTATTTTATATTGCATCCCCGCACACGCGCAGCAGAAGGGTAGCAAGAGTTCTTATGTGGATACCTTTAAGCTGGCAGATAAGTTCCTGGCTAAGAAGAAATTCCGGAAAGCATCAAAATTATATACTGCGTATTCCAAAAATCATCCAAAGGATGTGAATGCCACATGGAAGCTTGCGCAGGTGAAACTGTGGCAGAATAAGAACCGGCAAAGCGACAATGCTTATAAGCAGGCGCTGAAACTCGATCCTAAAAACGACAACCTGAACCTGAATTACATCCATTCGCTGCTGGATATGGGTAAATTGGGAGAGGCTGGAGCCCGACTTACGGATATGGAGCTAGCAGGTAAGGATTATCCTAATATGTCTTTCCTGAGGGCAAAGCTGAACTATTATAAGGGGGACTATAAAGAGGCGGCAGCGTATATTCATAAAGATCTTAATGCGGAAAACGATAATCCGGAGTCGCAGGAATTGAGTGATATGATAGAATTTGCGCGATCCCCGTTGCTGTCTGCTCAGGTTGCTTATTTATCAGATAACCAGCCACTTGCTGCGCTTATTTCAACAATTAAAGGAGAAAAATATTTTAATAGATATGCTACCTTATACCTTGTAGCCGATGAATATCATTTTGTGAATAATAAAAGAGGTGATGCCCCTTGGGTAAGGTTTGGCAATAAAATGTATTTCTCTGAAGCCACCCTGCACCTGAACACAGGCTTGGGTATTGTGAAGTTTCCCGTGAATGATAAAATTGGCTGGAGCGGCAATATTGCTTTGAATAAAAGAATATCTGCATATTTTGATGGCGACCTGAGCCTTGACCATGTGCCTTATATGGATACAAAGACCAGTATTGATACCAATATCTCTGTAACAAGGTTCGCTGCTATGCTCAACTGGCATATGAATAACTGGAGCGCACAGGCCGCTTTTTTGAACAGTGCTTATGGGAATGGGCAAAATGTATATGGGGCCTACGCATGGGGGCTGGCACCTATAGTACAGTTTAAAGGTGGCAGGCTATCGGGTGGGTATAGTGTAAGTTATAGTAATTCTACAGAGAGCAGTTTTAAAGTGAGGTTTAGCCCCGATGAAGCGTTGCTAAATTATTCCAATGTTCCTAACTACGACCTGAATGCTTATGGTTTGTATGATCCGTATTTCACGCCTAATAATTTATTCATTAACTCGGCATTGATCGCTTTGAACCTGAACCCATCAAAAGTTGTGAGCATTAACCTGAGCGGGGATATTGGTTACGGTACTATACTTAATCCCTACCTGTACGTTGACAAGGACAATGCAGGGAATAATGTAATAAAGAGGGATTTTACAAGCGAAAGTTTCATCCCGGCCAGTGCTACAGTGGCTATGAACTTTAACCTGGATAAGACCTGGATGCTGACGACAAAATATACATACAGGAGCACATTCTTCTTTAGCAGCCATTATGCCAGCCTGGGCATACAGAAGAGTTTCCAGCGCAGGAACCGGGCAAGGGGAGTTGGTAATGCTTCAACTTTTTCGAGGCTGATAAAGGATATTGAAGATAAAATTCAGGGATTGTACAATTGCAAAACACCCGAGGAACTAAAGGGCAGGGTAGGCAAAATAAGGCAGGAACTGGTAACATTGCGGGACACCCAAAGGAACAAATCTGAGCGCCTGCCAGATGCCGATATGCAGGAGCGTTACGATAACCTTGATGAAATGATCAACGAACTGGATGCCGTGAACCTGAACGACTATGATGGTAAGGGGAAGAAGGACAAGAAACAGTGGCTGGTGGAGAAACAGCATGAGTTAACGTTAATAGGTTATCCCGGTAGTTTGTAATTTCTCGCAAAGAGGCAAAGTACGCCAAGTACCACAAAAGATTTTCTTACGAATTAGCCGCTTATGCCAAGATGGTCAAATAAAAAGAACGAAGGGCTGTGGCGGTTCAAAGAAGCTAAAAGGGTGACTGCGACCGAGCGGTTCATCCTATTGGTGCTTGTGATAACCGGTATTATCAGTGTGCTTCGTTTTGCAGATTGGTGGTTCAGGACAGAGCACATCGGTAATTTATGGCTGTACATACTGCTGAGCCTTGCATTCTGGTACACCATTCTTAGGCTTATACTTATCTGGATCAACTACCTGCGCATTAAAAAAGCGCCAAAGGCAACACCCAGGCACGGGTTGACGGTAGCGATTTATACGACCAGCTCGCCGGGTGAACCGCTGGAGATGTTTGAAAAAACTCTTGCTGCCTGTGCCCGGATAAAGTATCCACATACTACTTACCTCCTGGATGACACGCAAAACCCTGAGTTCAAAGCGTGTGCTGAGCGGCACGGTGCTGTATGGCTGGAACTGGTGGGGCTACCCGGCGCAAAGGCAGGGAAAATAAATAAAGCCCTTGAGCTTACTAAAGAAGACTTTATACTGGTGCTAGACCCTGACCATATACCATTCCCAGAGTTTTTTGAGCACACATTGGGCTATTTTGATGACCCTCAGATAGGTTTTGTGCAGGTATCGCAGGCATATTATAACCAGTACCGCTCATTTACTGCCGCCGGGGCAGCAGAGCAGACCTATACTTTTTATGGGCCTACCCAGATGTCGCTATACGGCTATGGCTGCAGTGTGGCAATAGGCGCTAATTGCACATTCAGGCGCAGGGCGCTGGAAAGCATTAACGGGCATGGCATAGGCCTGGCTGAAGACCTGATAACTGCCATAAGGCTGCATGCTGCAGGGTGGAAGTCGGTATATAATCCTGTGGTGGTGAGCCGTGGGCTGGTTCCGGAGGACTTCGGCTCATTCTGCAAGCAGCAACTGAAATGGGCAAGGGGGGTATTTGAAATGACCTTTATGGAGTTGCCAAAGCTTTTTACGAAGCTTACCGGCTGGCAGCGTATATCGTACTTTACCATAGGCACATACTACCTGGTGGGGGTTACGCAGTTCATTTTTACGCTTATTCCATTCGTGTTTTTTTTCACAGGTATCTTACCGGCAAAAATGCAGTTTGCTGAATTTATTATTTATGGTGTGCCGGTTATGTTGATGGCGCTTATTATTTATCTTTTTGTGCAGCGCTGGCTAAGTGATACCGCTACGGAGCGGGGTATACACTGGCGGGGCATGATGCTGAAATTTGCCTGCTGGCCTGTTTTCCTTTTAGGGTTTGTTTTAGCGGTAGTTAATGCTGAGATACCCTACATACCCACGGCTAAGAAGGCGGTAACAGGCTATATAAGCCCTTACATCCGCCCTATGGTACTGCATGTAACGGTATTTCTTATTGCGGTTGCGGCGGTGCTTACCTATAGAAAGTTTTATATGCCCGAAAGTGAGCTGATAACTACTGCCGAACGTACCTGGGGCATGATTGGCTTTGCCTTTCTTGCCTTTATAATGGCTGCAGGCGGGGTTTATGCTGCATTGGAAGCCCGCAGGATGAAGGTAGAGGAGCCCTGGGATAAAGTGAATATTAATGAAAGTTAGAAAAACAGCATCTTCTTAACAATCGGACAACAAAACTCGTTAACGTTTATTAGTAAATTTGCATGCATTGAAAACAATAACTTTCAGGATCATATCTACTTTGTTGGCGATAGCTATATCGTCGCTGATAGTTTATGCGCTTTCGCATGCGGGCAAGGAATCCAAAGGGCCTATAGAGACCGCAATGGTTGCTACGGGTGATATGGTAAAGGACATAGAGAAGAAACTGATAGTGGAGCAGCGCGAAGAAAAGCGGGAAGATAAGCTACAATGGTTCCAACCTTATGCTGCCAGCAAAAAGATGCTGCAAAGGCCCGAAAGGATACTGATGGGCGCTTTCGACAATGAGATGAAGGAAAGCTTTGAAAAAATGATCGCGCTAGAAGATTCACTAAGCACAACTTTCCCTTTAGTTCATATATACACAGCATGGGGCAGCAAAACAGAAGAACAATTCCCGGCGGAAGAAGTAAAGAATATCATCAGCCTTGGTTCTACGCCTGTTATTACATGGGAGCCATGGCTCAGCGAATTCAGCGAAGAAGAATATGCCGATGGCAAAAAGCCCGAAGACCCGGACAAGAACGGGATGAAAGAGGTTGCAACGGGTGTATATGATAACTATATTACAAAATGGGCGCACCGGGCAAAGGAGATAGGCAAGCCCATGTTTGTGCGGCTGGGCCACGAGATGAATGATGGCTACCGCTATGCCTGGGGGCCGCAGAACAATGCCCCGCAGCATTTTATAGCCGCATGGCAGCACGTGCATGGTATCTTCCAAAAGGAGGGTGCAAAGAATGTGATATGGATATGGAGCCCGCACCCCGCATATACCTTCAAAGAGTTTTACCCCGGCAGCGATTATGTGGACTATGTAGGTTGTGGCGTCCTGAATTACGGCACAGTAGCCGTATGGAGCAAGTGGTGGACATTTGACGAGATATTCGGCAAATTCTATGATAGTGTGGCTGCTTACAAAAAACCGGTAATGATCACCGAGTTCGGTTCGCTGGCAGTAGGTGGCAACCGTGCCAAATGGTACACAGGAGCTTTAGAGAATATGCCTGTACGCTATCCGCTGGTAAAATCAATACTGTTCTTCCACTACTCAAAAGATAATACCACAACGCAGAAAACGCTGAACTGGTATTTTAAGAAGGATAGGTTGGTTACTGCTGCTATTAAAAAAGCAGTGATGGAGTGGCCCGCAAACTAAGCCGGTTTAGCTAATCTACAATAAAAACACTAACTTTCGCAGGTAACTATTTAAGGATGGAGCAGGATATTCGCTGGCAGCAACGTTTTGCAAACTACAACAAGGCGCTGGGGCAATTGCAGAAATTTATTGATAAGGGCGAACTTAACGAACTGGAAGAGCAGGGCCTGATACAGGCCTTTGAATATACGTATGAACTGGCGTGGAATGTATTGAAAGACTACCTGACCTATCAGCAGGCAGAACAGAATATATTCGGCAGCAGGGATGCGATACGGCTGGCCTTTAACAGGGGAATGATTGCAGACGGAAAAGTATGGATGGATATGATAGAAAGCCGTGTCAAGTCGAGCCATACTTACAATGAAAGCACGGCAAAAGAAATAGCCGGGAAAATAGTGCACGAGTATTATCCGTTGTTCATATCGCTGCAAAAAAGAATGGATAGCTTGCTATGAACTTCGGGCTGGAGCAAAACGATATAGTAAGAATAAAGGCGGTTTTCGCCTATTTCCCGGAAGTGGAAAAAGCGATCATTTACGGATCACGCGCAAAAGGCAACAGCCGAGAAGGGTCAGATATAGATATTTGCCTGGTTGGCAAACAAATCAACCTGACAATACTAAATGCAATAACCCAAAAAACAGATGAATTGAACCTGCCGTACATGTTCGATATATCGGTTTATCACCAGATATCGAATGAGGCATTGCTGGAGCATATCAACAGGGTAGGGATTGATATACTATCGGAAGATGGCAGTGCTGATAACAGCATTAACTGAATTATAATCCTGCAATTTTTTTGATCTCGGATTATCTCTTCCGTACAGCAGATGGGTTCCACCCATACCGTTTTTTAAATGCTTTACTGAAAGTATGTATATCCGTAAAGCCGCATTCATAGGCAACATCAGCAACTGAGGTATGGCCTTCATGCAGCAGTGTAAATGCTTTTTGCAATCGCCTGTATATAACGTATTGATGCGGTGAGCAGTTGAATGTTTTTTTGAACAACCGCAGAAAGTAGTATTCCGACATCATGGCTGTGCGTGCTATTTCGGCAATGCTTATTTTTTTTGCATACTGGTCGTCCATCAGTTCTTTTCCGCGCAGGAGACGGCGCAGCAGGTCTTTCCGCGTTATTGCCTTTAGTGAGTCAAGAGAGCGCACATAACGATATACTTCGCGTTGGTCGGTGAGTAGTTTTTCTGCAAGGTTGTAAAAGAACTGTCCCAGGTAAAGATCGTCAGTCATACTTACAGCGTGCAGTTGGGGCAGCGCATGTTGCAGGTAGCGGCCAAGGTTTGTTTTGCCGGCATCATAGCTGTTCTCAAAAAAAGCAGCCGTGGTCAGGTAGTCATAATAGTCTTTGCGGGGGTAGGGGCTTGCGGGATCATGGTGCACAGCAAGCACTTCTGCCAGCAGGCTTGGCGATATTTCCATACATGCCCCATGCACATATTGGTCGCTGTCAATAGTTATATCCAGGTCTGTAAATGCATTGGTGAGTAAATATTTGTCTTTCCCGATGTGGTAATTCCGGTCTTTGATGGTGTGCATTTCCGTTCCATAGCGCACATATTTTATCGAGAAATTCTTCGACGACAAGCACTTTTCCAGCTGCTTGTAGCAGGAGAAGTCTATGGCATTTAGCTCATCTTTAGGTTTCTCCCTGTAAATGGGGCCGCTATTAAATATGTGAAAAGTTTGCTCCCCTGCGTTTTGGCTCATTGCAAGGTTAAATATGAGGTTGTTTCCCCCGCGTTATATCCCCTGTAAGGCGTGATTTCGTAAAAGTTCGCAGGATTAGAAATGCCCCGTTTCTTCCACAAAACGGTGGTTATTATAAGCTAATAATAGCTGTAGCTGTAAACAGTAGTATCATCAGTACCAATACCATTGTTATTGCCCACTTTGGTGAGGGTGGTTATCCTGCCAGAACCGTCGAACTGGTAATAGTATTTTTCAAGCCAGGTGGCGCCTATATATGCTTCGGTAGGTAAATGGGTGGTCCTTATTATGGGGCGCCCGTACTTGAGGATATCTATGATCCGCAGCGGGTCTGTCGGTTGCCCGTTTTTGCCTGCATCGTACTTATAGCCAATGGTAGTACTGCCCGATGTTGTGGCGTCAAGGTCGCCATTCTTCCAGTTGTAGTTTGTCCGGGTATATTTATAGTATGGATGGGTGGTGGTGCGGGTATAAACATCAATTGCAGTTAATTGCGTGCCGGTGTATAGCATGCCAATAGTATCGGAAACAAGCACTTTGAAAATAAGTCCATTGGAGTAGGCATAAACTGTAAAGGTGAAGTTGTTTTCATCTGTGATATCGAACGACGTGCCAAAATAACGGAACTTTTTATAAGTGTTATGGCCTGCGGAGGTACCATCGCCAATAGACATAATAGAGTCGATATTGTTATTGGCATCGTAATAAATATTGTGGTGGGTGATAGCTCCCCGGCGGGAAACGTCAACTTTCGATATTCTCACGCTGCCAAAAGGGTTATCATTCTTTTTCTTCTTGCAGGAGTATAGGGCGAGTAATATAAGAAGGGCAAATACAACGATGTTACGGGTGTTCATGCTTTGTTTTTCTAAAGGTACAACGTTTTGAT
Source organism: Flavipsychrobacter sp. (assembly GCA_021155965.1). GTDB lineage: Bacteria > Bacteroidota > Bacteroidia > Chitinophagales > Chitinophagaceae > Nemorincola. Next base: position 100,862 of record JAJNBJ010000003.1, on the reverse strand, counting down.
GCAGGTATTTATTATGGCTGGTCTTTGAAGCTTAATTTGGTATAGCTGAAAATAAGTATGCCCGAGAAAATGATACTAGTGACCGTTAGCGTGAGCATTATATTCACAAACAGATCAAAACCGCCGGATTTACCCAGGAAAATAAACTCAAGCAACCAGAAGATGGAAACTCCCATAGTGAGTATGCCAAGTATAAGATTGGTGAGCCTTTTTCTGAAAAAGGCCTGTGCCCCAAATGCCAGCACCGTGGCTGATGCCCATGGGTTTAAAAAGCCGCCAAAAATGATGTTTGCCATCAGCCAGCTAAGGGCAAGCAGTATAAAGTAGCCATAGGCCACAAACACCAGCTTTTCGTATGTTGAGAATTTGCTCATACAATCCTGATTGTTAAGTGCGCTGCTGGCCGGTTATCGTATCCAGGAATGTACCTTTTGCTTTGACCTTCCATTCTTCCATCCTTTCTTTTTCATTAACAGACACAGAGAGAACGATCCTCCAGTGGTTATTCTTGTCTAATTTAAGTACATAATGGTAATCGCAGTTGTAAATGGGTTTATCGAGGTTATCATAATACTGCCAGTTCACTTTTACGTTCACTATTTTATCGGTCCAGTTGCGCCTGTTCCATATTTCGGGGCGTACTTTGGCGATACCAAACTGGCGGTAAAAACCAGCCCCCATATTAAAGAAGCCTTCAAGTTTACCGGCATCATTGAACATAGTGGTGGTATCGTCTGATACCATGGTGCAGGGGATATTGTAGAGATAGGCCATGCCTTTGGTATCGTAACGTTCAAGGGCGGTGGCATATGTTTCAAAAAAATTATTGATCTGCTGCATGGGGAGGGTGGAAATGCTCATAACTTCACTGATTCGGGTGCGAATTTACCACATTTTATTTCGAATAAGCGAAGCCTTTCGTCTTGCAATTGTATAGTTCATCCGAAAATAACAATCTTTTCAATTGTGCCGGAAGCCTGCCTGTCCGGCAGGCAGGGAACTCCCGGCAACTCCAAAACAAGGCTCAACATTTGATTTTTATTTATCTGATAGCCAAACACTTCTTTACATGCTCGTTTCACATTATCTTTGAAACGTAATGAAGACGCTGCTTAATAACGCCCAATTGGATATAACGCTGCAGCGGTTGGCTCACCAATTGGTTGAAAATCACCTTTCTTTCCAGGATTCCGTGATCATTGGCATACAGCCGAGGGGTATTTTTTTGTCGGACAGGATAGTGAAGCTAGTGAAGAAGATAACAGGCGCGGCAATTCAGTATGGGAAACTGGATATTACTTTTTACCGCGATGACGTGAATACCCGCGATATCCATGTACCGGCAGCTACCGATATCCCATTTAGCATAGAAGGTAAGAATGTGGTGCTGATAGATGATGTGCTGCATACCGGCAGGACCATCCGGTCTGCAATGGACGCATTAATAGACTTTGGGCGGCCTAAAAAGGTGGAATTGCTGGTGCTGGTAGACCGCAGGTTCAGCCGGGAACTGCCCGTGCAGCCCGATTATGTGGGGCATACCGTGGATACCATACTTACCCAAAAAGTATTAGTGAACTGGAAAGAAAAAGATGGGAATGATGAGGTGGTCCTGAAGGATAAAACATAGAATTTGTGGTTCGGCATGCTCACCATGAAACAAAGAATTTTGCAATTGTAGTTTGGAATATTAAATTTGACACTTAATATGTCGTTATCTGTAAAGCATCTGCTGGGCATCAAAGAACTAACCCTACAGGATATTGAGCAGATATTTCAGACAGCAGACAATTTTAAGCAGGTTCTGCAACGGCCAATTAAGAAAGTTCCCACACTCCGCGATACCACAGTTGCCAATATTTTCTTCGAGAATTCTACCCGCACAAGGCTTTCATTTGAGCTTGCTGAGAAGCGCCTGGGTGCTGATGTGGTGAACTTTTCGGCATCCGGTTCATCCGTTTCAAAGGGAGAAACGCTGATAGATACGGTAAATAACATCCTCGCTATGAAGGTGGATATGGTGGTAATGCGCCACGCTGCCAGCGGGGCGCCATGGTTTTTGGCTAATCATATAGATGCCAGTATTATCAATGCGGGAGATGGCACCAATGAACACCCCACACAGGCATTGCTGGATGCCTATTCCATGCGGGAAAAACTAGGCAGCCTGAAAGGGAAACGCGTAACCATAATAGGCGATATCATGCATTCACGGGTGGCACTGAGCAACATCTTTTGCCTGGCCAAGCTTGGTGCAGAAGTAACCGTTTCCGGCCCACCAACATTGATACCTAAGCATATTTCTTCACTAGGCGTGCGGGTAGAGTACAATGTAAAAAAAGCATTGGAGTGGTGTCACGTAGCTAACGTGCTGCGTATTCAACTGGAGCGCCAGCATAAGCCCCTTTTCTCAACACTAAGAGAATATGCACTTTACTACGGCGTGAACAAACAAATGCTGGACAGCATTAAGAAGGACATCATCATCATGCACCCGGGCCCGATAAACAGGGGAGTGGAATTGAACTCTGATGTAGCCGACAGCAAGCAATCCATTATCCTAGACCAGGTTGAGAACGGTGTGGCGATACGTATGGCGGTGATATACCTGCTTTCTGGTAAGCGCGAGATGGAGTAAAAACAATAATTTGACTTTTTTTATGAAAATGTCGGGAACAATTGTGTTTTTTTATGTACTCTACTGTATATTATTTCTTATTGGCATCATTTTCAAATTCTTGTTGGGCGCAGAATTTATGCTCCTTTTTGGTTTTCTTTCGTTAGTTTTCTTTGTATTTCTGGTATCGTTTGAAATGGCGGATTCTGAAAATGTAAATAAAGGCATTAAAGTCTTGTCAATAATATTGATTTGGACTATCCCATTCGTTACGTTAGTACCTGTATTTTGGTGGGGTTGGTATATTGATACATTCCATTTTCTGGGCATAAACCTTGCTTCGTTACTTACTGTGTCTATACCTGTTATTGCTGGTGCAGTATATTTGACCGTAGGAAGGAGAGTATTTATTCCTAAAGTGAGCGCAATAGACAAAATAGAATTTGATTCAATTTAATGTTTTATGAGGACCCCGGTTTCTGTCATATTGTATATCATGTCGGTTGTCCTGTTATCTACATGGGCGGTCTCTGAATTTCAAGATTGGACGAACAGGTATTTTTTCCTGCGATCTGGCACTATCGTAACCTTCGCTTTTTTGTTTTGCATCATATGGGAAACAGCAGCTTCAAAGGTAAAGGGTGTTGGGAAGTGGATATGGATAATTATATATATTCTTGTCCCGTTTGCCTGTTATTTTTCAGGACAACTGCATATTCACTATCAAACGTTTTATACTAATATAATTGGGCTGGTTTTTTTAGTGGGCATTATCCATTTTACTATAGTAAGAAAAAAATATGCCCCTAAAACAAGGGAGATAGACAAAATTACGTTTGATTCGATCTAGCACAATGAACAGGCCGTTCCAGATTACCATTATACTTTCGCTGCTATTAGGTATGATCAGTTGTGGCAGTAACGATGACAAGCCAGTAAAAAACTGGCCGGAGCCACGTGAGAGACAGGATATCAGTAAGTTCAAAGAGGTGCCGCTTACCCTGCTTCCGTATGTAGATAAGAGAGGTGATGATACGTTTACAACCGATGAAAAGTACCCTTACAGTATAAGCCTTGACCTGGACACCTTTGCCGGAAAAGTAGCGGTATTTGGCGCTGCATACCAGTTATGGCTGGGCCCTAAAGGCTGGAGCGGGCGGGCAGAGACTGTACCGGAAGGTACTATTCATGTATGGCTGCACCCGGCTGCCGATTCATCAGGAACCGGCTCAGGCATTACTTATACCGAAATGCCTTCATGCAGGGGATGCATAGTTGCCGCTGCTGCGCCGTTCTTTGCAGAAGCGAAGAAAACGTACAATAAAGCTGGCAATGAGAACCCGGCATTGAAGGCGCCTGTTGGTTTAACTATTGAGCAAGTATCACCCAGCCTGGTTATTTACAGGCTCCCTGAAAGAAGCGGGTTACAGACTATTGGGGTAGCCCAATACCTTGCACAAGACTCCGTAAACGATGCCTACTTTCTTGAAGCGAAGTTTACAATGCCTGCAGAACAAAAAGCCCTTGCCGAGTTTTTCGTAAAGAAGTTCGTTGAAATGAGGGAACTGCATTAATTACTGCAGCCATTTCACAAGGTCTTTCAAAACATCATTACTTATCGAATGCCCCATGCCCGGATATTCATGAAACTCCGGTTTCAGCCCTATGTTTTTCAGGTATTCGTTGGCTGCTTTGCCTTCTGCAAATTTTATACGGTCATCAGCGGTGCCATGGGCTATGAAGATCTTTAGTTGCTTCAATTGCGGGGTGGCTGATCTGATCTTCTGCTGCAGGTGAGCAAACAGCCTGCCGCTGAGCGGCGCTATACCTTTCACTTTATCAGGGTTTAGTAAACCTATATCGTAGCTCATCATTGCACCCTGGCTAAAGCCCATTATATACACTTGCTTGGGATCGGCTTTGTAGTTGTCCACTATTTGTGTTATCAGTTTTAGTACCAGGTCGCGGCTGTAGCTTATTTCTGTATAGCCATCTCCTTTACGCAGGTCGAACCACTGGTAGCCCTGTGTGCCAACGGGGTAGGGCGCCCTTGCGGAAATTATGAGGTATTTTCTCGGAAATACATTCCGTAATTCAAACAGGTCTCCCTCATTACTGCCATAGCCATGCAGCAGGATAATGACTGGCGTTTTAGCCGTTTTTTCCGTTGGTTGTTGCACTACATATTTCAGTGCGAGGTCTTGCTGCAATTGCGCAAATGATAGCAACGTGCCCACCCATACCGCGCAAAACGTTAGAATAACCTTTTTCAAATGGGTTCTTTTCCTGAAATTAAATATTTTAGCTTGATAATTCCTCATGAAAACGATAATAAAATATATCTGCCTGCCATTTACTTTTTCCCAAGACAAGATGTTGCAGGAGCTCAATGCGTTGAATGAGCAATGGATAATGCATTTTAATAAAGCCCACTATGACGGGGAATGGAGTGCTTTGCCGTTAAGGTCAGTTGGCGGGAGTATTACCCATGTGAGACCTGAGAATAATGGCGGGGAATTTTTCGCCGATACAGTGCTGATGGATAAGTGCCCCTATCTAAAAAGCATCCTCGCAAATTTCCCCTGCGATCATAGGGCCGTGCGGTTACTGAAGTTAAAAGCCGGTGCTATCATAAAGGAGCACACCGATGCAGAGCTTAGTTATGAACATGGGGAAGCACGCATCCATGTACCCATAATGACAAATCCACAGGTGGAATTTTACCTCGATAATGAGCGGGTTGATATGCTACCCGGCAGTTGCTGGTACATGAATTTTAACCTGCCCCACCGCATCAATAACTTTGGCGATACAGACAGGGTCCACTTCGTGATGGACATAATTGTCAACGACCGCATCCGTGAATTATTTGAGCAGGTTGTTCCGGAGAAGAAAAAAATAATAGCGGAGAAAGAAAAATTCTCCAAAGACCAGAAACTGACAATGATAGAGATGCTCAAAGGAATGAACACAGAAGTTGGTAACCGGCTGGCAAAGGAAATGGAGGCTGAAATCAGCCTCCATGATACTTGATCTTGATCCTCAAAATTTATTGCTTAGTCTTTCTGTGCTTCTCTTTTAGCCTCCAGTTCTTCTTCACGTGCTTTATCACTGTCATATGCACGAATGATGGATTTCACAAGCCTGTGGCGCACCACGTCTGCTTCATCAAGCTTTATCTGGGCTATGCCATCAATATTCTGGAGAATGCGCGATGCTTTTATAAGTCCGGATTTCTGATTTTTGGGCAGGTCTATCTGCGTCAGGTCGCCGGTAATTATCGCCTTGGCTGAAGCTCCTATACGCGTCAGGAACATTTTTAGTTGCAGGTCTGTGGCATTCTGTGCTTCATCCAGTATTATGAATGCATTATCCAGCGTACGGCCACGCATATAGGCAAGGGGGGCGATCTCTATTATACGGTTAGCCATATAATAGTTCAGCTTATCGCTGGGTATCATATCGTCCAGTGCATCATATAGCGGGCGCAGGTATGGATCGATCTTTTCCTTCAGGTCGCCAGGCAGGAAACCGAGGCTTTCGCCTGCTTCTACCGCCGGGCGCGTAAGGATGATCTTACGTACCGCCTTATTTTTCAGGGCACGTACAGCAAGTGCAACCGCTGTATATGTTTTACCGGTACCTGCCGGGCCTATAGCAAAGATGATATCGTTCTTCTCTGTTGCCTGGGCCATCAGCTTCTGGTTCTGCGTTTTCGCACGCACAACCCTGCCATTAGGGCCAAAGACAAGAATATCATTGTCTTTTGATTCCTCTGCGGCTACATCGTCCTGTTCTTCATCGCCCAGTATTTTGGCAAAATAGTTCTCAGAAAGATGGCCGTTTCGTTCCAGGTATTGTATCACCTGGCCTATTTTGGCTTGTGCGGCCGTCACTTCATCCGGCTGGCCTGATATTTTTATCTGTGAGCCCCGCGATAACAGCTTAAGCAGGGGGAATTTACGTTTTAAGATCTCGAATTTGCTGTTGTTCACCCCGAAGAACTCGATCGGGTTTACTGTTTCAAGGTTAATGATAGCTTCTGTCAAAGTGCGTTGTTTTTTGGGTTTAACAATAAAAGTACAAACAGCGTGCCAACCTAACATTAAGGGGTTGTTAAGTTTGCTATATCTTAGATCTTATAACCTTTGTCCTGGAACTCTTTAAGCTTTGCGGCAAGTGTATTGTCAGCAAGCGCCAGTATGCGTGCTGCTAATACAGCAGCATTGCGTGCGCCACCTTTGCCAATAGCCAATGTGCCTACAGGCAGGCCCGGGGGCATCTGCACAATGCTGTACAAGGCATCAATTCCACCCGGCATACCTATTTCAGATGTCAGTGGCACACCAAGCACCGGTAGTGGGGTATAAGCCGCACATACACCGGGCAGCGCCGCAGCCATGCCGGCAGCAGCTATAACTACGCCATAACCGTTACTCTGAGCATTTACCATCAGGTCGCGCACTTTGTCCGGGTTCCTGTGTGCAGATGCTACGATCATTTCGTTGGGAATGCCAAACCAATCCAGCCATTTGGCACTGTCTTTCATAATGCTTTCGTCAGACTCCGACCCCATTATTATCATTACTTTCTTCATGTTACATTTTTTGTGTTAAAGTGAAAGTAAATAATAGTATCGTTCCCTTAGTGGGTAAATTATCCACTAAGTCTGCATATCTTTTTTTATTAAAAGTATAAGCAGCTAAAAACGAGCGTTCGTTAGCGATTGAGAGAAAGGACTACTTCTCTTTCGAGTTAAATTTATCGGTGGTACTTGTATTGCGGCGAATCAGGGTTAATGCCGGGTGCAGATGTGCATATTTCAGCAGGGTTTTCTCCATACCAAAAATGTCATCGCCGTATACATAAACAGTTTTGCCTTTTAGTTTTTTGAAGACGTTAGTAACTACAGAGTCTATATCACGCTGGTATTGCAGGTCGGCAACTTGCAAATGGCCTGCCAGCTTATTCTGTATCACGTTGAAATAGCCAAGGTATTTGGTTTTATTTACCGTTACGCAGGTAATGAATGATTTATTCTCCAGCAGCGGGTCTTCAACATAAGTGAATTTGGAAAGGAAGTTGTTAAAAAACTCTATCAGCTGCTTGTAATCATTCACATCTTTCACTGCCGAATTATCAACGATAATATAATTCTTCAGCAGCTTATCGTAGTCTTTGTCATTGTATACCGAATCGTTATAATCAACGATCGTAAAATCTTTTGTGTTCATTTCAGAGACCAGCTCTTCGTAACGTACCAACTGTGCATCAAGTCCGGTCTTATCAACCTTCTTTGAGAAGAAAGCGCCGTCCGGCTTATTAGCTTGCCGCGCCCACCAGGTAGCCTGTACGCCTTCCTTTGTATTGAACAATGCAAGTGTGGCATCAATGTATTCAGAGTAGCTGAGGTCAACTTTCTTGCCCTCAGCGGTAGGGCGTATATTGATCGAAGGCACCCGTGCATTGCTGATTTGTATATAACCCCATTTGTTATTCGAGAATTCGCTTATTTTTTCTGCGTTGCGGCCTGTTTCCCTTTTATTGCTTTTGATGAATCCGGCAAGGTCGCGGCCGTTGTTGTCATAAACCACCGCATCTGCATAAGGATATAAGTTATGGCGTACCGGCCGGGTAAACTGGGCATAAGAAGTGGTTGCACAAATACTTATTAATCCTAATGCTGCTAACCTGATAGATTTGTTGATCATACCGCGTAAGTATTGCTTATTAAAGAGCCAAAGTAGTAAATAACTTGTAAAAAAAGAACATCTAAACGCCCCTAAGTAACAAAAGATAGCTTCTTACCACCCTAATAAGTCCCCGATCTTTGCTGCCACCTTATCCGCATTTGGTAGCATCACCGCTTCAAGCCCCATATTCATGGGCACAGCAGGCAGGTCTAAAGAGCCAATGGTTTGCACCGGTGCATCCAGGCTTTTAAAGCAGTTTTGGGCTATCCTGCCGGCAAGTGCCTCGCAGAAGGAGTTACGCAGTTGCTCTTCGGTAAGCACTATGCATTTTCCATGTTTGCGCACAGTATTATAGATAAGCTCTTCATCCAGCGGGTAAATGGTACGTATATCTATAATATCAACCTTGCCGGGATATTGTTTGGCAGCATTTTTAGCCCAGTAAACGCCCATACCGTAAGTAATAATGCAAATGGATTCTCCATTATCTACGGCTTCCCGCGATGCTTCCAGCACTACTGCTCCTTTCCCGAGTGGTAATACATAATCGCGGGCAGGCTCTATGGTCTTGGCATCTTCAGTGCCGGGGTTTTTGCTCCAGTACAGGCCTTTATGTTCCAGCATCACAACAGGATTGCCATCGTAATAGGCTGCTTTTATCAATCCTTTCAGGTCGGCAGCATTACTTGGGTAGGCTATTTTTATACCTTTTATTGTAGCCAGGGTACTCTCTACGCTGCCGCTATGATATGGGCCACCGCCGCCATACGCGCCAATAGGCACACGCAGTATCATAGATATAGGGAATTTACCACAGCTCAGGTAACAGGATTTGCTTATTTCTGTTACCAACTGGTTCAATCCGGGGTAGATGTAATCTGCAAACTGTACTTCAACAATTGGCTTTAATCCAACAGCATTCATACCCACAGTAGAGCCAACTATATAGGCTTCCTGTATAGCCATATTGAATACACGGTTGTCGCCAAACTTATCGGCAAGTGTTGCCGCCTCGCGAAACACACCGCCAAGCCGTCTGCCCACATCCTGCCCATAAAACAGCGCTTCTGGATGGTCCTGCAGGATCTCTTCAACCGCATGCAGCGCGGCATCCACCATTACCACTTTCTCACGTCCTGCAGGAGAACGGTCGCCTCTTTCCTCCGTTATAGGTGTGGGCACATATACATGGTCGGATGTCGTTGCCGGGTCTGGTTCGGGCGCAGCTACGGCAGCATCAAACTCGCCTTGTGCATAAATCTTTTGTTCTTCTTCTACTTGGTCAAGGTCTGCTTCTGTTATGCCTTCAATGCCTAAAAGCACTTTTCGCAGCTTTGGTCCGGGGTCGTCAATACCATGCTTGGCAAGGTCTTGTGCAGTTCGGTACCATTCTTTGCGCACACCGGACGTATGATGGCCCAGAAGCGGCACTTTGGCATGCACCAATATAGGGTGGCGGTGTTTGCGTACCCATTCTATGGTGTACTCCATAGTATTATAAGAATCCGTGAAATCGCTGCCATTCACACGCACGCGTTCCATGCCCTTAAAGCCTGCGGCAAATTCATAGGCATCCATGGTGCGGGCCTCATCACTGCTCACAGATATGCCCCAGTCATTATCCTGTACGAGGTAAATGATCGGCAGCTTTTTCAACACCGCAAATTGGAATGCTTCGCCTACTTCGCCTTCCGTAACACTACCGTCGCCCAGAGAGCATATGGTCACAGGTGGAATAGGATAATCAGATAATTTCTGTTTCTCGCGGTATTGTACCCCCTGCGCAATACCTGTCGTAGGTATCGTCTGCATACCTGTGGCGCTACTCTGGTGTATAATAGTCGGAAACCCGTCCCTCCTGATATTTGGGTGATTATAATATTCCCGTCCGCCGGTAAAAGGGTCGTCTGCTTTCGCCAGTAATTGTAGCATCAGCTCGTATGGACGGTAACCCATACCCAGCATCAGGCTCTCATCACGGTAATATGGGCTCACAAAATCGCAGGGCTTCAGCAGGAAACCAGTAGCCAATTGAATAGCCTCATGGCCGCGTGATGTACTATGCACGTATTTACAAACCTGCCTGTTGGCATCATAAATTTCTGCCATAGCCCTGGCAGTCATCATGAGCCGGTAAGCCTTCAGCAATAATTCTTTAGAGAGCATCGGGCGCAAAAGTAAGTTGAAAGGTTGAAAAGTTGATAGGTTAATAAGTTTATATGTTGATAAGTAAAGTCCATCTGATTAACTATTATTAACCCACAGATTATACTTATTCACAGCCATTTCCGTTAGTATTTCAATGTTTTTTAGGTATTTAATTTCTATAAGCGGGCAGAAGGTTTATTTTTGTTTCGCTAAATAAGCATTTTATGCAGTTTGACTTTAAAAAGATCAGGATAGATCTATTGGCGGTGGTCATTTTTATAGTGGTCTCGTTGTTTTATTGCTATCCGCAATTGCAGGGCAAAAAGTTCGTGGGGAGTGATAATACCCACTGGATGGGTATGGCGCGTGAGGCCATGGCCTACCATGATTCTACCGGCAAAGAAGTATTATGGTCGAACAGCATGTTTGGTGGTATGCCGACGTACACCACCTATATAGGAAGTTCGAATACAAATTATGTATATTATATACAATATGTTTTAGAAGGGGTAGGTAAACCTGCTTATTTCTTCTTTATTGCCATGCTCTGCTTTTATATTCTTATGCGTGTGCTCGGTGTAAATACGTGGCTGAGTATGATAGGTGCATTAGCTTATGCTTTTGCTTCCTATAATGCCATAATCATCAGTGTAGGACATGATACTAAAATGATCACAATTGGCCTTATGCCTGCTGCTTTTGCAGGGTTTTACCTCATATATAAAGGCAACTGGTTGCCCGGGGCAGCACTATTTGGCATCACAATGTCATTAATGGTCAGCAAGAACCACTACCAGATGATCTATTATTTCGGGATCATATTGATCTGTTTTGGGGTTGGCATGTTCGTTAAAGCCATTAAGGAGGGAACATTGAAGCAATTCTTTCTTGCAACTGGTATTGCTCTGGTGGTTGGTGGCATAGGCGTAGGGCCCGGAATGGGTTCGCTGTTAACCACCAACGAATATACCAAAGAAACCATGCGTGGTGGCGGGAGTGAGCTTTCCGGCCATGACAAGAAAACCAGCGGCGGCCTTGATAAAGATTACGCATTTAACTGGAGCAGCGGTATAGGTGAAACCTTCTGCCTGATGATACCATACCTGTATGGCGGCGCCACAGTTGACAATGCTGAAATGGCGCCAACAACCCTGGAGGCAATAGGTGGCGGTACAGATAAGCTACCTATTTACTGGGGTGAGCAGCCATCGCAGGCAGGGCCGGTATTCTTTGGGGCTATAGTATGTTTCCTGTTTGTATTGGGGTTGGTCATTATCCGATCGCCACATAAATGGTGGATATTGGCAGCATCTATTATCGGGATAGTGCTGGCGTGGGGCAAGAACCTGCCGAGCGTGAATTATTTCCTCTTCGACCATGTGCCAATGCTCAACAAATTCCGGACGGTGGAGATGGCACTGGTGATACCACAATTCCTGTTCCCATTATTAGGTATATGGGCTGTACAGGAGGTGATGGATAAAAAAATCGATACGGCACGTTTGTTGAAAGGCCTGAAAATAGCTGCGGGTATAACCGGCGGTATATGCCTGCTGTTAGGCCTTGCAGGAAGCGTATTCTTCGATTTCAGCGGTTGGAGGGATGCACAGTTTCAGCCTGAGATGGTGAAGTTGCTGAAAGAAGACCGTGCGGCGCTCACTATGAAGAGTTCGTTGAAAAGCGCTGTCTATATTATACTGGCGGCTGGATTATTGTGGGCGTTTATAAAAGACAAGATCAAATCAAATGTGCTGCTTATGGGTTTGGGACTTTTGGTTGTAATTGACCTGTTGCCGGTCTCGCTTAATTACCTGAACAGCGATAATTTTTCTGAGGATGTGGCTATAGAGGAGAGTTTCCAACAGGAAATTCGCGACCGTAACGAAACAGAAGCTTATAAGAATATCCTGGCGGATAAAGACCCTTATTTCAGGGTGCTTGACTTTTCGCAGAGAGACCCATTCAATGATGCGGTACAGGCCTATTATTTTAAGTGTGTAGGCGGTTATCACCCTGCGAAAATGGAAATATACCAGGACCTGATAGAGCGCCAGATCAGCAAATTCAATATTGAAGTGCTGAATATGCTGAACACCAAGTATATCATTGTCCCCAACAAGGATCAGAATGGTCAGCATTTAGTGCAGGCGAACAGGTCGGCAAACGGTAATGCGTGGTTTGTTGATGAAGTGAAATGGGCAAATACGGCTGATGAAGAAATGGATGGACTGAATGCCCCCGGGCTGGGCGATACCTCTGCCATACCCGGTGCATTCGATTCAAAGAAGACAGCAGTGATCCGTACCACTTTTAAAGATGTGGTAGGCAACAACACTTTTGGTAAGGACAGTGCAGCGTATGTGAAATTAGATAAATACGGACTGGACGATATATCTTTTGTTTCCAGCAACAGCCAGAACGGGTTGGCGGTGTTCTCTGATATATACTATTCAAGAGGATGGAAAGCATATGTGGATGGCAAAGAAACACCTATCGTGAAAGCTAATTATGTACTGCGCGCTGTTAAAATTCCTGCGGGACAACATAAAATAGAGTTCCAGTTCAGGCCTGAGAGTTTCTATACCGGCAAAAAGATAGCAATGGTGAGCAGTATCCTCCTGATATTGCTTGGGCTGGGGGCTTTATATCAGTCATTTAAAAAAGCACCGGCGCAAAAATAGATGAACAGCCCGTCATACCATATAAGAGACCTTTTCGGTATGAGGAAGGAGCTGAGCTTTGGCTTTTATCTTACAGACTTCCTGTTCAGGAAGATACTGAGACAGAACTCTGGCGTAAAATGGGCGGTACACCATACCAGCACTATTCATAGTCCGCAGAAAATTACAAAAGGAAAGAATGTATATCCCGGAGATTCACCTGGTGTGTACATCAATGCAGCGAACGGTGTGCGGGTAGGTGACTATACCAACATTGGCCCCAACGTAGGTATCATATCATCTAACCACGATTTTGTGAACAATGATGCGCATACCACTGCCCAACCCATAGATATTGGCAGATTTTGCTGGATGGGTATGGGTGCATTGATATTACCTGGTGTGCAATTGGCTGATTTTACCATTGTGGGTGCCGGGGCAGTGGTCACTAAAAGTTTCCCGGAAGGGTATTGCGTAATAGCAGGCAATCCCGCACGGGTCATCAAATACTTAAACAAGGAAGAATGTAATGCCTTTGCCCAAAGCAAAAAGTAACGCTTTATACAGCAATTCCTTTTTCATTTTCATTACCAGGTTCTTCCCATCATTGGCAAGCCTGCTGGTGATGATATGGTATTCGAGGCATTTACCACCTGCTACCTACGGAGACTATCAGCACTTCTGGATACACCTGCTCATTTTTTACCCCATTGCCTGTATAGGGCTTCATGTATTGATCGTTACCTATTCGAAAGATACCATCGCAGGCCTTTCGAAAAAAATAAAAGTATCGTATTACGCACTCTATGTGCTATGGATAGGTGCGTTGAGTGCGGTGTTCGCGAAGCTGCAATGCAACGCAATTGATATTTCGTGCGCGGTGCCATTTTTATTCCTGTTTTGTTATTCGCTCACCTTTATTTTTGAGTCGTTCCTCATAGTATTTAAAAACTATACAGTACTTGTATTAGTCAATATTCTGTATTCTGCTGCATTTTGTTTAATTCACTGGCTGGTGTTGCAACAGGATTTTGACCTGCTAACATTATTCACCTACCTGCTGGGCATAACTGCGTTGCGGTTGGTGATTTATCTTCTTATTTCTCTGTGGCATATAGGGCAACATCAGCAAGAGAGCGATGAAGACTTTGCCATTGGAAAGGTGCGTTCTTTATGGAGGCACCTTGGATTATATGATATACTACAGGTGCTCTCCAGCTATATCGATAAGTTCATGATATCCATATTACTTACTTCTGAGCTGTCGGCTATATACTACAACGGGTCACAAAACATACCTTTTATACCGCTATTGCTTAGTGCTGCCGGCACTGCGGTGCTGATACAACTTGCATCCAATAAGAAGGATAACGAAACAGGCGAAACAATAAAATTGATGCACCAGTCAGGTAAAATATTGTCCTGTATCGTATTCCCACTGTTCTTCTTTTTACTTTTTTATCGGACAGAACTCATTGTCACCGTTTTTACTGAAAAGTATATCCCGGCTACTCCAGTGTTCCTTGCCGCAATATTTGTCATTCCTGTTCGGGCATATAGTTTTACCACTATCCTGCAAAGGCAGCATAAAGGCAATATTATCAATATAGGTGCTGTATCGGAGTTGTTATTGGCCTGTGCGCTTATGTACCCATTATATAAATGGCTGGGCCTGCCGGGCGTGGCTCTAAGCTTTGTTATCAGCACCTACTTGCAGGCGGCTTTCTACTTGTATCATTCAGGGAGATTATTGAACGTAAGTCCGTTACAACTTATACCATATAAGAACTGGCTGCTTAAGCTCATCATTTTTGCTACTTTGTTTATAGCTATTCATTATATCACCGAGCGACAATTTACCCCACAGATTACATTAATTTTGGGCGGAACAGTAATGGCAATATCTATTGTGGTGGCGCTGTTAATAGAATTCAGAAAGCAAAGAGAATATGGCAGTGAATAACCGTCAACGTTTACGGGATATTGACAATACCGGTTTTGGCGCAAACAGTAGCGTTGAAGGCGGCAGGATACTCAATCCTGATGGTACTGCAAATTTGCGTAAGCGTGGGATCCCGTTTTGGGAGCGCATAAGCATATATCATACGTTGCTGCGTATGAAGCCTGCCCATTTCATTCTTATGGTTTTCCTGTTTTATACTACGGTCAACTTAATTTTTGCCAGTGGTTACTTTTTTATTGGGGTTGAAAGCCTTGGTGTGGAACAAGGTGGTGGCCTCTTCGAGCAATTCCTGGAGGCATTCTTTTTCAGTTCACAAACACTTACGACCGTGGGTTATGGACATATGGCACCAAGGGGTATTCCTGCAAATATTGTCGCATCTACAGAATCCCTGGTGGGTATTCTTTCCTTTGCCGTGGTTACAGGTCTTATTTATGGACGTTTCTCCCGTCCCAGGGCGTATCTTTTATTCAGCCCAAGCCTGCTTATTGCTCCCTATAAAGAAGGCAAAGCCCTGATGCTTCGTATGGCTACCTATAAAAACAATCACCTCACAGATGCAGAGGCCGGCCTTACACTTGCGCTGCATGTAAAGGAGAATGGAAAAACAGTGACCAAATTCTACCCGCTGAAATTGGAAATTGAAAAGATCAACTCTATGGCACTTAGCTGGACACTGGTACATGCCATAAATGAAGACAGCCCTTTATACAATTATTCCAAAGAAGATGTAGCAGAGGCCAGGATGGAGTTGATAGTTATGGTAAAAGCATTTGATGATCATTTCTCCAATATGGTGCAACAGAGAACATCATATACCTACCAGCAGGTGGTATATGGGGCGAAATTTCTGCCCATGTTTGAGCGGGGGCAAAGTGGTGGCTATACATTACTTGAATTGAATAAGATCAATGCTCATGAGCTTGTTCAGTTGCCTGAAACAGTTCAGAATACTGCTGTTTAGGCTGATATGGCAAAAAATCGTAACTTTGTCAAATGCCAATAGTAAAATCAGCTACGTCTCTTACAGAACAATATCTTCAGAAGGAAGAACAATATGGAGCCCATAATTACCACCCCCTGCCGGTAGTGCTTTCCCGTGGTGAAGGAGTACACGTTTGGGATGTAGAAGGGAAAAAATATTACGATTTTCTATCTGGTTACTCGGCTATTAACCACGGCCACTGCCACCCACGCATTATAGAAACATTTTTGGAGCAGGCGCAGCGCCTCACACTTACCTCACGTGCTTTTCATAATGATGTGCTGGGCGAATATGCTGAATTCATTACCAAATTCTTTGGTTATGATAAGGTGTTGCCCATGAATACAGGTGTAGAGGCAGTGGAAACAGGCCTGAAGCTTGCCCGCCGCTGGGGGTATGAAGTAAAAGGCGTACCTGCTGGGAAAGCAAAGATCATTACCTGTGAGCATAACTTTCATGGCCGTACCATAAGTGTTATTTCCTTTAGCACAGATGAAAGCTCTAAACGAAATTTTGGACCATATACGCCTGGTTTTATAACTATACCTTACAATGATATTGCTGCTTTGCAAGCTGCATTACAGGATAAAGATGTAGTTGGATTCCTGGTTGAGCCTATACAGGGCGAGGCGGGGGTAGTAGTGCCTGATGATGGCTACATCTCAAAGGCAGCAGCTATGTGTAAAGAAGCTAATGTGCTCTTTATAGCCGATGAGATACAAACAGGCCTGGCGCGTACGGGCAAAATGCTTGCGTGCGATCATGAAAATGTGCGCCCGGATATTGTATTGCTGGGTAAAGCGCTTTCGGGTGGAACTATGCCTGTGTCGGCAGTACTTGCTGATGATGAAATAATGCTCACTATTAAGCCGGGAGACCATGGATCAACCTATGGAGGCAACCCGCTTGCCTGCCGGGTATCCATTACCGCATTACAGGTTTTGGTGGACGAGAAAATGGCAGAGAATGCGGCTGTTTTAGGTGAGCACTTCCGTAAAGAATTGGTTGCCATGAACAATGAACATGTATCCATAGTGCGTGGTAAGGGGTTATTCAATGCTATTGTAATAGGCCATCCTGATAAGGATACGGCTTGGAACATTTGCCTGAAAATGATGGAGAATGGCCTGCTTGCCAAACCAACTCACGACGACCGGATACGTTTTGCTCCGCCATTGCTTATTACCCGTCCGCAGATAGATGAGTGTATAGCGATAATCAAGAAGAGCCTGGAAAGTTTTTAAAAGTCAGATCTCAGTACCACGAGATGGCCGGCCATCCCTGATGCGGCGGAATAAGAACCTGAGCAGCAGTAGTATGATAATTAATGCAAGGATGGTTATGCCTAGTATCACAAATACGCCCGCAACATTTTTCACGCTTACCGTATGTACTTTGTATGGGTTTGGAAAAGAATGCTGTACCAGCCCGGCTTCGTCAAATGACTGCTTGGCGAATGAATCTATACTCCCGAAAAGCAGTTGTCTTTTTTGAGAGATATAGCCAAAGTCAAATTTCTCCATGTTTGGCGTGTAAACAATAACAATATTATCTTCTGCTACCGGCGACAGGTCTGCAAACCGGTAGAGCATTGTATTATTCATTTCATTTACCCGCAAAACACAGCACGGAGAAGCGCCTTTAATGTCGCTGATCTTCAGATTATCCATCAACGCAATTTTTATTTCACCCCTCACTATTGGCTGCTTCCATGTTGCACCTGTTTCTAATAGGTAAACGAAGCCATTGTTTTTATCAATGGTGTAACCTTCGCGGATAACAGTATTATTGGTGTTCACAACAAAGTAAACTACCAATGTTGTGGTATCATGTGGCTTAAACGAACTTTCCCATATATACCAGTTGTTATCTTCAAGAGACATATGCGGCGCACCTTCCTGGATGATAAGCGAATTCTCCCGGCCATTAGTATAGCTTTTTAGCGCGTATAACTGGTCGAAGAATATATCGGTAGCTGTAGAACCCTGTGCAGAAGCCCTGAGCATAGAGTTTACAGGGTAGCCAACTTTGATAGTGAGGATTGAGTCTGCAGTATTGTACATTTTATATTCTCCCCGCACCACTGCGAAACCGCGATATAGTTGTATGGCTATATGCTCATCAACCATCTGTATTTTACGGAAAGCATTGCTGTCGCCAGGATAGATGAGTATGAAGTTCCCTGTTCCACCTGCGTCAAATATACCCGGTTGAGCGGCATTAGAAAACCCTTGCAGGGATGCGAACATCAGGCAACAGAACAAAAATGTGCAGCGTGTTTTCATGCTAGTGTTTTTTGAATGGATAATGATGGCAGTAAGATCTATTTGTACGAAATGTACAAAAATATTTTAAAATGTTCTAGGCAGGCACATTGCAAAGGCGGATGATAGTATCGTACAGATGTTTCTGATCGAATGGCTTTGAGATAAAGTCATTCATGCCCATGCCAAGGCATTTTTCTTTTTCCTCGCTCATGGCGTGAGCTGTAAGGGCAATGATCGGGATATTGCTTTTTAGTTCATTTCGTATAATGCGTGTTGCCTCATAGCCGTCCATTATTGGCATCTGGATATCCATCAGGATAAGGTCGAAATGCTTCTCTTTCATTTTTGCCACGGCCATTTCCCCGTTTTCCGCCAGGTCAGCATTGAGCTTGTATTTTTTCAGAACATGCATTGCCAGCATCTGGTTAATGGGATTATCCTCCACCACCAGGATATTTAGTGGTGCATCTTTATCCTCGCGTGGATGTGGCGTTTGTTTTTGAGCATCGGTAATTGCTATAACTGTTGATGCCTTCCCATAATTAATATTAAAAGTGAATAGCGTCCCGTCGCCCTCCTTACTTTGCAGTGATAGAGTGCCGTTTTGAAGTTCCAGCAGGCCTTTAACGATACTGAGCCCGAGGCCTGTACCACCGTGCTTGCGGGTTGTTTCTGCGCTTACTTGTGTAAAGCGTTCAAATATCTCGGCGAATTTGTCTTCAGGAATACCTTTGCCGGTATCTTTTACTTTAAACTCGAGCGATATTAAATCGTCATCCGAAGAATCCAGTCGTGACACAGATATTGCTACACTTCCTTTCTCTGTGAATTTTATGGCATTATCGCTCAGGTTCAGCAATATTTGCATCAGGCGGGCAGGATCGCCAATTACTTTCTCTGGTATATTGGCGTCAACATTGAGCCACAGCGCAAGTTTTTTCTCCTCTGCTTTTTGCTGCAATAAGACCTTTAAAGATTCAACAGTATCCTTTATGCTGAATGGAATACGTTCCAATACTATTTTCCCTGATTCAAGCCTTGAGTAGTCAAGAATATCATTGATCAGGGTCATCAGGCTTTGGGATGATACTTTTATAGCATGGATGATCTCCTGTTGATGCTCGTCCAGCTTAGTGCCCTCCATTAATTTAGTGAAGCCGATTACTGCATTCATAGGAGTGCGAATCTCATGGCTCATATTTGCCAGGAAGTTACCCTTAACCGCAAGCGATTTTTCTGCTATTTCTTTCGATGCTTTTTGCTTTTCTTCAGCATGTGTAATTGCATTGATGTCCTGCTGCAGTTTTTCTGCCATGTCATTAAAGGCACTTGCCAGAATACCAATTTCGTCACGTGAATAAACCTGGGCACGACTTGAGAAGTCGCCTGCGCCAATTTTATCGGCTGTAGTAATTATATTATTTAACCCTTTAGAGATTCCCCTGCTAACGAGTATGGTTATTGACAGTCCACAGATTTCTACTGTCAGCACCAGGCCTAATAACAGTTTCAAGATAAGTCCTGTCAGCCACCGGGAGCCTTCACCTAATGTAAAAGAGAACTCGTCTTCCAATAAGGTAAGTTCATCATTTATATTATCAACTTTGCTGAGTATTTGTGATATTTTTTCATCTGAAGAATTGGGCGATATAATTTCATTATGCAGTTCGTCTCCAATTGCCATGAACTCAGCCATTAAAGAATCCCCTTTGGTCCAGGTTCCAATTGCCTTATTTATATAATAAATCTTGTGGAAGCGTCGAAAAAGTTTTATTGCACCGTCAATATCATCAGGGTGAACACGGCCCTCCAGGAAACCTTGACGGGCAATAGACATATCAGGATCTGGTTTTGCTAATTCCCGCCTTGTTTTGCTATCGCCTAAAGGCACCTTCAGGCAATTGTGATATTCATTATAATCTGCTGTATTACGTGTGCGTCCATATTTCTGAAGAAAAAAAGCCGCATTCTTCTGGGCTTTAGACCAAAGACCCTCAGCGCCTACAAGGGCGCGTACTGAAGAAAGCGTTTTTATAGAGAACATTAATGTTCCCAACTCCATAGCTATAAGCAGTGCCATTAGCCCAACTGTGAAGTACAGCTTTTTGGATATGGAAACATTGCTCAGCCACCTGGCTAAAAAGTAATTCTTCATCTAACTGATCAATAATTCGTTGTGGCCTTGGTCGTTTAGGCTCCGAAAATATGAGATTGCCCTTATACACAGGCCACAATTTTTCCCGTTAACATAATAGAAACAAGGCAGTAACACGTAGTTTACTTATTAATTTCATATTACTTTAAATATTGTTATTCTTTAATTGTGAGTATATACATGAAATGATCAACTATCATGTATTTTTAGGAATATTGCTTGTACAATGAGAATAGGCATTCTTTGCATAGCATTATTGCTGCAATTACCGTTAAAGGCGCAAACCTATGCTGACAGCATAGCTCAATTCAGGAGGAAATACATTGAAGATCTGCTGGCAGATAAAAGGGCCCCCGTGAAACTTCCCCAGGTACAATATATTGATTTTTATCCCGCAGACCGAGCCTATTGTGTATGGGCGACATTTGCCGAAACTCCCGGCAGTTCACCTTTTATGGTACCTACACATAGCGGCAAACAAAAACCATTTAAAGAATATGGTGTGCTGACCTTTTCAGTGGACAAAGTATTATGCACCCTTCATGTCTATCAAAGTGTTGACCTCGTAAAAAATGCTGTTCATAAAGATGACCTGTTCATAATGTTCAATGACGAAACGAACTATGAAACCACTTATGCTGGTGGCAGGTATATAGACTTGACGGTAAATGATATTAGAGATGGAGGAGTATGGCTTGATTTCAATAAATGCTACAATCCATATTGCGCCTATACTGATGGGTTCTCATGCCCCATTCCCCCGGATGAGAACAGGTTACGTATTGCGATCAAAGCTGGCGAGAAGATGTTCCAGCATTAAATAAAATCTCCCTTATCAATGATAAGGGAGATGTACTACTCTTATTATTTACCAATTATCTTTTGCTGCTATTATTATCCCTCATCTGAGGTTTAGTTGATTGTGCAGGTGCTTGTCTTGATGGTTGTTGGTGTTGTTGTGCCGGTGCCTGACGTTGAGTTGCCGTAGGTGCCGGTGCTTGCCTTGCCGGTTGCGGGGCAGGCTGAGGAGCTACAGGCTGCCTTACAGGCTGTGGTTGCGACCTGTTCACGTCCCACTCATACGGATTGTGGTCATTGCGGGCAGGTGGATTATATGGTTCTGCTGTACGGTTAAAGCCGGTGCCCGGTGTTTCATAAGAGGAATTGTTAGGCAGCCTGTTCCTGAATTGCGGAGGGGTTGCCTGCCCAGTATTTACAGCTTGTGCCTGCCTTACCGGCTGAGGTGCTGTAACTACCCCCGGGGGAGTTGGACGCTGGCCGTTACCTGTGGTTTGCCTGATCTCTAAAGGCCGGTACATCCTAACCTGCTCGCCATGTACGCGGGTATTGGTATTGGTTGAAGCTTTGATGCGAAATACCTGCACAGGCTGATGAGTAATATCTTCTATTTCGCGTGCACGTGGACCGGTTACGTAAGTAACATTATTGTTGGTGTAAGTATTATTTACGAATACTGTATTTCGGATGATCCTTGAGTTGCCGTTAGGGCCATACCAGAAACGGTAATAGTTGCCAGAGTAAATATATGCCGGTGGTATGAATACCCACCAATCGTTAGGGCAGGAATAATCATAACTTGAGGTAAGTTCATAACCCGGGCCTAATGGAGCCCATCCGTAATAACCATCACCATTACGCCAACTTACCCATGCCGGCCCCCAGTAATTGTCGGGTATCCACAACCAGCCATAGTAAGAATCATATGTCCAGCGGCCATAGTGGAAACATGCCCAGCCCCATGGATAATCTGATACCCAGGTATTGCCATAATCGGTCATTACCCAATAACCATTAGTATAGTAAGGACGAAAATTTGCATCCTCGTTCGGCGACCATACATAACCATATTGCGGGTCTTCTATCCACTGACCATAAGGTGCCAGGTTTTCATAAAAATCATTATAAGATATATATGTGTCGTCATACTGTGCGGCTGCTCTTTGGGCAGGAATGCCAATAACGAACAAAAAAGTAAAGGAGAACAGCATTACTGCTTTCTGAAAAATGCCTCCGCTTCGCTTCATATCTGAGATCTATTTTAAAATTATATACCTATTCTCCAAAAGCTGTTCTGCAATCAGACAATAGGGTGTAAAGTATTGAGAACACGGTAAATATACCACTAAATAAGGTGCTGAATAAAAATATATAATTCACAAGTGTGGATATTATAAAATATGCCCGGATGAACCGGGCATATTTGCTGTTTTTACTTTAATTACCTGCCATAATAGCCACCACCACCATGACCGCGATGATGCCCATGACCATGATGCCCGCCATGATAACCACCACCCCGGCCACCTTTCATGCCAGGAGGAGGTGGGAAACCGGGAGGAGGGCCAACCAAACACGATGCAAAACCCACGGTAAGTAGCCCTGCAATAATCCACATCTTCATTTTCTTCATAGCTTTTTTGTTTGGTGTTAGAGTGCAGAAACCTTGCCACGTTTAATGGGGTATTGCGTTTTGCGGAATAATTAACTTTTATGCCCCAATCCGGTAAAGAAATGTGAATAATAAATGTTTTTTATTTTCACCTACGGCATATTATCTTTGCAACACTCAAAAAAACAATAAATGTCTTCCAGGAAAGTAAAAGCTACCGGCAAACAGATCTCGATGCTATTAGTGCATTGCGTAATATTTGGAATTGTAACTGCAATAACATGGATGACCTATGATCCGAAAAACGGCCAATGGGCTTATCCATGGCCGGCATGGACTACGGCTGCATGGGCGCTAGCCCTGTTAGGGCATTTTTGCGTGGTTTTTACCAGTTACGAGGATAAAGGGTATGACCTTTACCGCCACCAGCAAGGAAAACAGTAACCATATTTAAGATAATTTTAAAGCCCCGTACATGGGGCTTTCTTTTTAGAATACAGGTATATTTATCGTAACTTTGCTCCATTCCATGAAGAAGACGCATATTGTTTTGTTGATACTTGTTGTTGCTGCCATAGCTACGATTGTAACCGTGTTCAGCGATTTCAGCACTTATGAAACATTTGAGTCAGCTTCAAAGGAACCGGGCAAGACCTATTATGTGATAGGCCACCTGCAAACGGATAAGGATATGATCTATGACCCTAAGGTAGACCCCAACCATTTTACATTTTATGCGAAGGATAAATCCGGTAATGTGCAGAAAGTAATCTTTAACGGCGAGAAACCGAGGGATATTGAAAGATCGGAGCAAATAGTGATGATGGGTTATAGTGAGGGTAATACGTTTCATTGCTCGAGGATACAGATGAAGTGCCCGTCGAAATACAAGAAAGACCAGATAGCTGTGGGGAATAAGAGTTAATGTGCAATAACTCAATGAATTTTAAGAGTAATATTTCCGTTTAATAACCGCAATGGACGTGCAATACATAGGAGAGCATTTGTGGCCCGGGAGACTGGGTCATTTTTTTGTTATCACATCTTTTGTGGCGTCATTATTCAGTACGTTCTGCTATTTTACTGCGGTACGTACAGAAAATGATCTGCCCAACAGCAACAAATGGCGGTTGCTGGGCAGGGGAGGGTTTATCCTGCATACCGTATCACTGATCAGCATATTCGTTGCTCTCTTCTACATTATTGCCAATCACCTGTTTGAGTACCATTACGCATGGGAACACTCTTCATATTCATTGCCCGGAGAGTATTTATTGTCGTGTTTCTGGGAAGGACAGCAGGGTAGCTTTATGCTGTGGATATTCTGGCATTGTGTGCTGGGGCTAGTTGTAATGGGTACTGCCAAAAGCCTGGAGACGCGCACCATGACCATTATTTCGCTGGTACAGGTTGCCCTAGGTACCATGATACTGGGCTTTTACCTTGGGGATGATATAAAGATAGGCAGCACGCCATTTACACTACTGCGCGATGCTATGCAGGGTGCGCCCATTTTTCAGCAAGCTAATTACATGGAGTTCGTGAAAGATGGCAACGGGCTAAATGTGCTGCTACAAAACTACTGGATGGTTATACATCCTCCTGTGTTATTCCTTGGCTTCGCCAGTACGCTTATTCCATTTGCGTACTGTATTGCGGCCATGTGGAAAGGAGATTACCAAACTTTCGTAAAGCCAACGTTGGCATGGTCGCTGTTGAATGGTGCTGTGCTGGGTACCGGTATTATGATGGGTGGTGCGTGGGCGTATGAATCGCTGAATTTTGGCGGCTATTGGGCATGGGACCCGGTGGAAAATGCCTCATTAGTACCGTGGATCACCATGATAGCTGCACTGCATACTTTACTGATATACAGAAGTACAGGCAGGGCATTGACCATGACCATGATATTATTCGCAGTAACGCACCTGCTCATATGGTATTCAACTTTCCTTACTCGTACAGGCATATTGGGCAAGACATCTGTGCATGCGTTTACGGGTGATGGCGCGGCACTTACTTACCACCTGCTGATAGTTATAGGTGTACTATTGATCATTAGCCTTGTAGCTTTGATAGCCAGATGGCGCAGCCTGCCGCGTATTAAGTCTGAGGAGGAGACCCTATCGCGCGAGTTCTGGATGTTCATTGGGTCTGTTATTCTATTCTTGTCGTCTATACAGATCATTATTACCACCTCCATACCGGTATGGTCGCCATTGGCTAAATGGATAACCGGCAAAGATTTTGCGCCCCCGAGCGATGTGATGCAGCATTACAATAATATACAGGTGTGGGTAGCAATTATTATAGGCATCCTGTCAGCTACAGTGCTGTACATGAAGTTTAAGAATACCGATGGAAAAGCATTGGGGAAGAAGTTAGGGTTAACAGCCTTAATTGCATTGCTAATGGCCGCGGGTATAGCATGGGGGCAGCACATTACTGCCTGGCAGTATGTGCTGATGTTGTTTGCAGCATGCTACGGTATAGTAGCTAATATCTATTATGGTATAGTTGTGCAAAAGGCTAAGTTTAAAAAACTTGGGCCATCAGTGGCGCATTTGGGTTTTGCTACAGTTTTATTAGGGATCCTGCTTTCATCTTATAATAAACATCCTATCTCATTTAGCACGGCTGGCATACCTATGGATTTTGGTAAAAAGACACAGGAAGAAAATGCAAAAGAGAACAGTGAGAATGTAACGCTTTTCCGCGGTATACCTGTTGCTATGGGCGATTATTTTGCCACTTATATAGGGGATAGTGATGTTGCTGGTAAAGACAGGCGTATCTATTACAAGGTGCAATATGAGCGTAAAGATACTGTGACGAACAAAGTTATTGAGCGGTTCATGCTATACCCTGATGCATTTATTAATCCCAAAGGACAGCAGGGACTCAGTGCAAATCCATCTACGAAACATTACTGGAACAGGGACCTGTTCACGTTCATTAATGCTGCAACAGACAGAAGCAAAACTGACACCAGCACTTACCGAAGCCATATAGTAGGCAAACCGGGAGATACCATTTGGCTCAATAACGGCTATATGGTATTTAATGGCACTAATAAGAACGACCTGAAGAATAAACGTTATGTTCCTGCTGCAGGCGATGAGCACCTGGAGTTCAGCCTTAAAGTATATGATCTGAATAATGAAGTGAAAGAGATCAACCCGGTATATATTATCAAAGACCGTAGCTATGTATCGTATGTGGAAGATACTTTGCATGAATTAGGATTGTTTGCCCGTGCTAACCTTTTGATAAAGCATAATGATGCAGGAAAGGACACAGTGCTTACAGAAATTCTGGTTAGGCAAACAGACCCTAAAGATGATTTTATAGTGCTGAAGGCACTGGTATTCCCTTACATTAATGTGCTGTGGCTAGGTATTATAGTGATGGTATTCGGCTTCTTTATCAGTCTTGGAGATGTGCTGAGCAGGAAAGTATCAGCGCGTTCTGCTGATAAGTAGTTCATGCAATTTCAGCACCTGTGGTAATAAAGGAGTAAGGTCATCATTGGTTATTACATGGTCACAACGCTTCATCTTCTCATCTTCATCCATTTGCCGGCTCATTATAGATAGTACTTTTTCCCTGGATATTTGATTGCGGTCCATGGCGCGGCTAATACGTAATTCTTTAGGTGCAGAGACACCTATCATTACATCTATATCCTTATTACTGCCGCTTTCGAAAAATATAGCAGCTTCTTTAACAACGTAAGGCGATATTTGCTTTTCCATCCACGCGTTGGCATAGCTGATGGTGGCAGGGTGAACGATCTCGTTCAGTTTTTCGAGCATACCAGGTTGTTCGTAAATTATTGTAGATACCCTGCTTTTGTCCAGTTTACCGTCTTTATAAACATCATCCCCCAGCAACAACTGTATGCGCTGCACAAGGGTAGTGTCGTTCTCCATCAGGTAGCGGGCAGTTTCATCTGCATTAAATACAGGTATGCCAAGTGTCTGAAACACCTGGCATACAACTGATTTGCCCGAGCCAATACCTCCTGTAACGCCTACCTTCAGCATTGGGAGTAATTTTTATTTGGTTGTGGTAACCGTGGCAGTACCTGATGCTGCTTCTGTTTTCTTACGGTAAGCTGCGGTCATTTCCATAGATACAGCAGAACGTTCGATGGTCATGAACGAACCACGGTATATTTCTATCTGCAGCGTACCATCTTCATTAGCACGGTTGATGCGGCCATGTATGCCGGCTGTCGTCACGATCTGTTCGCCAACATTCATACTGTCGGTGAATTTTTTCTGCTCTTTTGCGCGTTTTTGCTGGGGGCGTATCATAAAGAAATACATAACCACGAACATACCCACCATGATAAATACCGGGCCTAACCCGCCTCCTGCCGGAGCCGCCTGTAACATTAATTGATGTAATTGCATTGTTTTAGATTATTATGATTAAAAAATTTGTTCTCTATTTTTTAGGTTCTACATATGCTTTGATATACAACATATGCACACTTTGCAAACTATTGGTGTGTACGGTCACTGCTTTCTCCTGCGTGCCATGCTTGCCTGCGGAATTAAAAGTTACTTTCATACTTGCGCTTTTGCCGGGCTCTAGCGGATCTTTAGGATAATCTGCCACTGTGCAGCCGCAGGAGCCTGAGGCTGAAGTAATGAGGAGTGGCGACTTGCCGTTGTTGGTGAATTCAAAATCGTATTCTACTCTTTCGCCTTCGTGCAATGTGCCAAAATCGTGTAACGTATCTTTAAACGACATGGTAGGCTTTCTTTCGGCTGCAACAGTATCCAGTCCGGCGGCAGTGTGTGGATTGCTTACCAGTTCAACAGGGATATTGCCTTTATGACCTGTTTCTGAATTATTACAGGCTGCTAAAAACAAAAGTGAAATAACCAGGTATCGGTTCATTGTCTGTCTGTTTTCTTAATTTTATTTTCTTTCAGCAGGTCTTTTAAAATATTATCAAGTACGCCATTCACAAACTGACCGCTTTGCGGGGTACTATACTGTTTGGCGATGTCTATGTATTCATTGATAGTTACCTTAGTTGGTATTGTAGGGAAGTAAAGGAGTTCGCAAACACCCATTCTTAAAAGCAAGAGGTCAATTAAAGCAACACGGTCTTTGTCCCAGTTTTTCAGCTTCGGTCCAATGAGCTCCATGCAGTACTCGGCTTTTTCCTGCACCACATTCAGCAACTCATGGGCGTATTCTTTCTTTTCTCCGGATAATAAGTTGAAAAAGTTAACCTTGGATTTGCCATTGAAGAAATTTTGCATCAGCATAATGATCAGCTCGCTGTCATCTTCCCATCCCGGTAGCTCATCTGTGAAATGAGCAATAATGTTCTCATTTGTCAGTATCTCCTGCTCCCAGATATGGCGGATGATGTCTTTGTCCTCAGCAGGCGTATGCTCTTTCTTAGTAGTATAATTTGAATAAGCCTCGCTTTTTGCCAGTTGCAGGTATATTTTCTTTACCCACTCCTGATCAATAAAGCGCTCCAGTTTATCTTTCCTGATCTTTTCATTGAAAGATTCGTTCCTGAGCATTTTTACCACGAAACTGTTCTCTGCTATGCTGGTATTCACATTCAGGTCTTCGTTGCTGCGCAGGTATTTTGAAGACCTGTTTGCAGCATCTGTTTCGGCATATTGTGCAATACGTAATGTGTAGAGTACGGAAACTGTAAATATATCCAGTACATGGTCCAGCTTATCATCAAGTAATTTTGACGCATTGCCTGTGCCATTCTGCCCGCTATGTTCCATTGAGGCAAGCGTATAGAGCGTTTGCATCACTTTTACCCGGATGTTCCTGCGGCTTATCATATTAGTAAAAGAGCCTGTTTATGAGGCGCAAAGGTAACTAAAATAGGGGGAAAGTCTGTTAAGGATTTGGGAATTTGAGTATTGAGTATGTCTGCCTGCGTAACAAATTGTGCATTATTTTTACCTGATGCAGCATGATACGGGTGATAATGTGAAAAAGTGGGTTTTATACCTGCTATTGGCCATCATCTCTTTTGGGATATATGCCAATACACTGCAAAACGGCTATGTACTGGACGATGGTATGGTGCTGAAGGATAATGTGTTTGTAAAACAAGGCATCGAAGGCATACCGCACCTATTATCTACTCCCCGGTCTGAAGGAGCAGAGTTGAATAATGCCGGTGACTTTTACCGGCCACTGTCAATGGTCGTGTTTGCGATAGAGGTGGAAGTATTTGGGATGAACCCCACTGCAGGCCATTTTTTTAATATCCTCGTATTTATAGGCTGTGTTTTGATGCTCTTTCGTTTCCTGGATAGATTGATGGAGCAAAAAAGAACAACAATTGCCTTCATCGCTGCTTTCCTGTTTGCTGTTCACCCAATACATACCGAGGTGGTTGCCAATATAAAAAGCAGGGATGAATTGCTGTGTTATTTCTTCGGGTTCTGGTCTTTAACCCTGTTCGTAAGCTATATAAAGAGTCGGAAGATCGGATACCTGTTATTGGGGGCGTTAACGTTATTGCTGGCGTTTTTATCAAAAGAAACGGTAATAGCTTTTGTTATTATGGTGCCATTGCTGTTCTTCTTCTATCATAATGAGAACAGGCAGAAGTCTATTGCAATAGTGCTGTGTACAGTTGTTGTTACAGGTATCTTTTTCATGCTCAGGTCTGCTGTCTTAAATCAGGAAGCGGATGATGGAAACATTGGATTTATGGAGAATGCCCTTGTGAATGCGCCTGACACTGCAACCCGTATTGCCACAGAGATACTTATTTTAGGCAAGTATCTGAAACTGTTATTCATCCCATATCCGCTGTTGTGCAATTACTCATATAACAGCATACCTTTTGCAAGTTTTGGAGACTTGGGCGTTTGGGCCTCTTTATTGGTATATGTATCGCTGATTGGTATTGCTGTTTACAGGATGGTTAAGAAGAAAAAAGACCTGTGGGCATTTGCAGTTCTGTTTTACCTGGTTACGTTAGCTTTATTTTCGAACATGGTATTCCTGGTAGGGGCGGAAATGGCAGAACGCTTTTTATTTTTTGCTTCTACGGGCTTTTGTTTTGCTATGGCATTAGCTTTTGAACAATGGATATTTAAAAGTCAATCTGCAGACGCTACAGGACTAAAAGATCCCAAGACAATTGTAGTTCTCATGGTGTTCCTGCTTGGTTTTGGTGGACTGACCATAGCAAGGAATATGGACTGGAAGAGCAACTATACATTATACACTGCAGATATTAAAAAATCGCCTGACGATGCCAGGTTGTATTACTGGCTGGCAGCAGAATTGTCTCAAAACCTTTATGCCAAAGAAACAGATGCCGCAAAACAAAAGGAACTGGACAAACAAAGCATAGGCTACCTGCAAAGATCCATCAGCATATATCCTGAATTCAGCGATGCGCTTGCAGAACTTGCATGGTTATACCAGAGAAACAACATGCCGGATTCTGCTTATTATTTTAACAGCAAAGCCCTGCAATATGATCCGAATAGCAGCGATGCCAATAATAATATGGGCAACCTGTATTTTTCGGAAGGCAAATACCCACAGGCAATTGAGTATCTAAACAAGGCTATTGCCGGTAACCCGAAGTTTAAGGTTGCACACCTTGCGCTTGCCGGCTGCTACCTGCAAATGAGACAGTATGATGATGCAATTATGCATGCAAATAAAGTACTGGAACTGGACCCGGATAATATGGATGCGCACCAGGTCTTAGGCAATGCCTACATGCAAAAAGAAGAGCATAAGGTTGCCGAAGAGCATTTCAGTATGGTAGTTAAAGCTAAGCCAGGTTATGTGCAGGCGATCAATAATCTTGGTGTTATATATTTGGACACAAAAAGATATTCAGAAGCCATTGAGCAATTCAATAAGGTGCTATCGTTAAATGCGAGTTATCTTAACGCATATTCAAACCTGGGCAGGGCCTACTTTTTTACCGGGCAATATGATGCTGCTATTAATATTATCAATAAAAAAATGAAGCTGGATACTAACAACATAACTGATATACCCATTCTTGCTTTATGTTATCAAAAGACGGGCAATACGGAATTGGCAATGAAGTATGAAGCGGCAGCGCAACAAAAATATCCCGGCTTTAAACTTGAATAGTAATTTCTTAAATGGATAAAACTACTTTTTTACCCATTACTTTATATTTTTGAAGCTATGGCTAAGACCCCCCAAAACAAACCAATACCTAAACAAGCACCAGCAAAACAACCGGTGCAACAGAAGGCTGTGAAAAGCGAGGTGTCAAAATGGTTTTCTGTAAAATACCTGTGCATTATTCTGGCGGTTGTTTCATTTGCGTTGTATGCCAATACCCTGCAAAACGGCTTTGTGCTGGATGATAAAATGGTACTTAGGGATAACGTTTATGTGCAGCAGGGCTTTGGTGGGGTAGTGGACCTGTTGACCACGCCGCACATGAGGGGGTACCTGGTAATACCCAATGACCTGTACCGGCCTCTATCGTTGGTGATGTTTGCTATTGAGTATGAGTTGTTCGGGGCAAGTCCTGTTGGCTATCACTTTTTTAATATCCTTACGTTTATTGGTTGCGTTATTATGCTGTTTTTATTCCTCAATAAATTTTTCGGTGAGAAAAAAACAGCCATTGCCTTTATTGCCGCGCTGATCTTTGCGGTACACCCAATACATACAGAGGTTGTTGCCAATATAAAAAGCCGTGATGAACTGATGAGTTATTTCTTTGGCTTCTGGTCGCTGAACTTGTTCATGAATTATATGAAGCAGGGCAAAATGGCACAGTTGCTGCTTGGCATATTTGCTTTGTATCTAGCCTATATCTCAAAAGAAACAGTTATTGCCTTTGTTGGCATCATTCCTCTATTGTTTTTCTTCTATGCAAATGAAGATAAAAAGCGGGCTGTTTTTATTACGGTGGGCATGCTTGTGGCTACCGGTATCTTCCTTGCTATCCGTACGGTGGTATTGGATAAATACGATGCTAACCAGCCTGGTACCGCAATAGATTTTATAGATAATGCACTTAGCCAGGCGCCTTCGGTGGCATCCAAGATCGCTACTGAGTTCTACATCATCGGCAAGTATTTATGGCTGATGTTCATTCCATATCCACTGCTGGCTAATTACTCTTATAATGCAATACCATTCGTAGGTTTTGGCGATATAAGGGCAATACTCTCCATACTAGCATATGGTGGGTTGGTATTCGTAGCTATCTCCAGGTTCATAAAAAACAAGAAGGATCCCTGGGTGTTTGCTATTGTTTTTTACCTGGGTACCCTGTTCCTGTTCTCCAACTTTCCCTTCCTGATGGGGGCTGAAATGGCAGAGCGTTTTGCCTTTTTTGCATCTACCGGCATGTGCATTGCTGTGGCGCTGGCAATAGAAAAATGGATACTGAAAGAGCAGGCAACTAATATACAAAGCCTGAAAAACTCTAAAGTATTGACCATACTCATACCCTTATGCCTTATGTATGGCGGCATGACCATTGCCCGCAATTTTGACTGGAAGGATGAATACACATTATATAAGGCAGACCTTGAGAAGTCGCCCAACGATGCAAGGATAAACCAGTTTCTCGCTACTGCTATATCGGAGAATTTATACCCCGAAGAAACAGACAGCCTGAAACGCAGGGAGATGGATATTGAAAGTATGCAATTGCTGAGACAGGCGCTGGTGATATATCCCGAATTTGCAGAAGCACATGTGCAAATGGGCAGGGTGATGGAGCGGCTTCATATGTACGATTCCGCCATTGCTGCCAACCTGAAAGCTCTTGCCATAAAACCAATGAACAGTATTGCAAACAATAACCTGGGCAGTGTTTATATTAACCTGGGCAAATTCAGGGAGGCGATACCGTACCTGTTGAGATCGGTAGAAGCTAATCCCAGCTTTAAGTTTGTTTACATGAATTTGGGCAATTGCTACAGCAAAGTAAATGCGCATGATTCGGCTGCCAGGAACTTTGCCCAATACCTTGTTTTTGAGCCCGGCAACATGGATGTGACTAAAAAGCTGGCCACATCGTATTACATGCTGCAAAAGTATGATTCAGTTGAATTTTATATGAAGCAGGTACTGGCCGCTGCGCCAAACGACCTCGATGCCCTTAATATGATGGGCGCCATATACCTGAATACCAAGAAATACCCGCAGGCTGCAGAACAATTCAAAAAAGCCATCTCCATTAACCCGAATTATATACTGGCGTACTCTAACCTTGGCAAGCTGTACTACAATACACAACAGTATGATGCAGCCATAGAGATATTGACAAAGGAGTACAACCTTACCCCGAAAAATGGTGATTTGCCTTACCTGGCTTTATCTTACCAGAAGAAAGGCAATATGGATATGGCAAGAAAATTTGAGGCACTGGCAAAGCAGGTGTATTCTAATTTTAAACTGGAGTAAATGAATAGCGCAGGAAGAATAACAGCTGTGTTAATTTTGTGTTTTTCTTTTTTGGGTGACGCAAAAGGTCAGGATAGTGCGTTTTATTTAGAGCAGATAAAGTATAATTCTGATTTTAATTTCCACAATATTATTAGCAAGGTAGATACCTGTGCAATAGATAGTATAAAAAAACTCGTCTTAAGTTTGGAAGTTGGTAGGTACACCGTATATGTCTTTGAAAGAGAAATATCGGGTATTTCACATGACGACAACCCGAATATTAGACAAGAGTTGATAATAATGAAGGTAATTAAAAATACAATTGTTGAAAGCTATTATTTTCCTTTGAATTGGAGAGAACCTCCCGTTAGCGCTGTTATCTTAGGCTCTCAAAAGAAGGTCAAGATTAAAGATAAATTGTCAACTGATAGTTTGTCGCTTAAGCCTATTAGTACTTCGGAGATAAATATTTTAACTCGTGGAAATTTAATATTCAAGCCAAAGCTATAATAATTACAGAATTGTATATTTTATAATAAAGCGCGGCTAAACCGCGCTTTATTATTATAATGCGAACCGTATCTTATACCTTACTCCCATCCGGCACCTCATTCCTCATCACCACCACACCATCAAAAACATCTATCAACACCGGTTTCGATTTATCTATCTCGCCGCCAATTATCTTTTTACTCAGCAGGTTGATGATATCTTTCTGGATAACCCTCTTTAATGGGCGGGCACCATATTGCGGATCAAAGCCGCGCCCTGCCAGGTAATCAAGTGCATAATCGGTGAATTGCAGGTTGATGCCTTGTGTAAGCAGTTGTTTCTGCAATAATTCCAGTTGTATGCGTATGATGCCCTTTATCTCCTTCTTCATCAGCGGGCGGAACATGATCACATCATCTATACGGTTCAGGAATTCAGGCCGTAATGATTGGCGTAGTACTTCCATTACCTGCTCTTTGGTGGCATCCACTATATTATCTATATCCTTATCTTTCAGGTCTGCAAAGTTCTCCTGTATTATATGGCTTCCCATATTGCTCGTCATAATCACGATGGTGTTCTTAAAGTTCACCACGCGGCCTTTATTATCTGTCAGCCGGCCATCATCCAGCACCTGCAGCAATACATTGAATACATCAGGGTGTGCTTTTTCTATCTCATCCAGCAATACCACAGAGTATGGTTTCCTGCGCACCGCTTCGGTTAGCTGCCCACCCTCATCATAACCCACATATCCCGGAGGTGCGCCTACCATTCGGCTTACGCTGTGTTTCTCCTGGTATTCACTCATGTCTATCCGCGTCATCATAGTGTCGTCGTCAAACAGTATCTCTGCAAGTGCTTTTGCTAATTCTGTTTTACCCACGCCGGTAGTGCCAAGGAATATGAAAGAACCAATTGGCTTTCTTGGATCCTGCAAACCGGCACGTCCGCGACGTATAGCATCCGCCACAGCCTCTATAGCTTCATCTTGCCCAACAACACGCTTATGCAGTTCATCTTCCAGGTTCAGCAGCTTTTCCCTCTCGCTGGTCATCATGCGCTGCACAGGTATGCCGGTAGCCTTGGCAACGTTTTCTGCTATATCCTCAGCGTCCACTTCCTCCTTCAACAATCGTTTGTGCTGGTCATCCATAGCATGCAACTGCTTCGATAGCTGATCTATGATAGCTTCTTCCTGCTGCACCTTGCCATAACGTATCTCGGCCACGCGGCCATAGTTGCCCTCACGCTCAGCCTGCTCAGCTTCCAGTTTCAGGTGTTCTATGTTGGTTTTGGCCTTATTTATCTTATCTACAATTTCTTTTTCTTCCAGCCATTTAGCTTTCAGTGTGTCGCGCTGTACGCTCAATAATGATATTTCCTGTCCTAATTCTTTCAGCTTTTCATCGTCTTTTTCTCTCTTAATGGCTTCACGCTCTATCTCCAGTTGGCGTATCCTGCGCTCCAGCTCGTCCAGTTCTTCGGGCATGGAGTTCAATTCCAGTTTCAGCTTGGCTGCGCTTTCATCTATTAGGTCTATCGCCTTATCCGGCAGAAAACGGTCTGTGATATATCTATGTGACAGCTCCACTGCCGATATGATTGCCTCATCCTTTATACGCACCTGGTGGTGGCTTTCGTAGCGGTCTTTTAGGCCACGGAGGATAGATATCGCGTCCTCCGGAGTAGGCTCATCCACAAACACCTTCTGAAAACGGCGTTCCAGTGCCTTATCCTTCTCAAAATACTTTTGATATTCGTTAAGCGTGGTGGCGCCTATTGCACGGAGCTCGCCACGGGCAAGTGCAGGTTTAAGAATGTTCGCAGCATCCATGGCGCCTTCCATAGCACCTGCACCAATCAGGGTATGTATCTCATCTATGAACAGTATCAGCGAGCCATCGCTTTCTGCTACTTCTTTTATTACTGCTTTCAACCTTTCCTCGAACTCCCCACGATATTTTGCACCCGCCATCAGTGCTCCCATATCCAGCGCAAAAATGAACTTTGACTTCAGGTTGTCTGGCACATCCCCGTTAATGATACGGTGCGCCAGCCCTTCAACTATTGCTGTCTTACCTACGCCAGGTTCGCCGACAAGGATAGGGTTATTTTTAGACCGGCGGGAAAGTATATGCAGTGTGCGACGTATCTCTTCGTCCCTGCCTATTACCGGGTCCAACTTGCCACTGCGTGCAAGCTCATTCAGGTTCTTGGCATAGCGTTGCAGGGAATTGTATTGCTGCTCTGATGTCTGGGAATTTACTGTGCTACCTTTCCGCAGTTCCTTGATCGCTGCTACCAGTCCTTTCTCTGTAAGGCCGGCATCCTTCAGCAATTTGCCTGTGTCGTCGTTCACCTGCAAAAGAGCTATTAATATATGCTCGGGAGTAACAAATTCATCGCCAAATGTCTTTAGTATATTGGCTGTGCGCAATATGGCATTATTTGCTTCACGGCTTATGTTCTGGGCTGGTTCGCCACCCTGTATCTTAGGCAGGCGGTTTATTTGTTCCTTCAGCTTGCCTTCCACAAAGCTGATGTTAACGTTATTCTTTTTGAGCAAATAAGATATCGGCCCATCGTTGTCGTTGAGCAGCGCCTGTAAAATGTGGGCTGTTTCAATATTCGGGCTTTGGTTATTAAAAGCCAGTTGTTGTGCCTGCTGCACAATTTCCTGGGCCTTTATGGTAAAATTGTTTAAGTTCATAATGCTAAAATTCGGTTTAATATATATCCATAAAAAACGTTCCAAACTTATTATTGGGAAATTTTGGCATATAAATAGACTTAGAGCGGACAATATGGCTTAGACATTGGTAATCAACTGCTTTTATTGGCAGTTCTGATATTGTAAATTGCTGTAATTTAGATACCTGATGAGACTAAATACCGGATACATTTTACTGTTGCTCTGCCTTGCCTCCTGCTCCTTTAATAAATCGTTCTACAGGGCAGAAAAGATACCGGCAGGAGTTAAAAAAGCAGTCATCACCAATTATATGCGGGATACTTCCTGGTTGACCTACCTGCATATAGGTGATAACTTCCAGCCTACCTTCACTAATGATAAGGAAGAACCACTGACTACGGAATATACCATAGAGAGTGTTGTCTTTAAGAATATGGCAGGGCATAAACTGAACGGTTGGTTCATTAAGCCTATTGGCAAGAAACCGACTACTACACTCTTGATCTTGCATGGCAACGGCGGAAATGTTACCAAGCACTTTTATGGTGCAGCAAATATGGCTAAACAGGGTTTCCAGGCGTTTGTTTTTGATTACAGCGGTTATGGCTTTTCAGAAGGTAAGCCAACCAGGAAAAATATACTGAACGATGCTACCAGCGCCCTTGCATATATCCGCACCAGGCCTGATGTAGCTGGCACTAAAATAGTGATCTATGGGCAGTCACTGGGAGGGCACCTTGCTGCTGCCGCGGCACAAAAGAACGAGCAACTAATAGATGGGGTAGTAATGGAGGGGGCATTCTCCTCTCATAAAGAGGTAGCGGCAACCAGGTTCCCCATCAAATTTTTAGCAATGATGCTGGTGAAAGAGCAGTACAGCGCCTTCCGTTCCATAAGGCAATTTCATAAACCTGTGTTGGTGATACACAGCACAGAAGATGAATCTATACCATTCTGGATGGGCAAAAAGATATATGATAATGCCAATAATCCCAAATCATTCTACGAGATAAGGCACAGGCACATTTGGGGCTCCTTTTATTATGCCGATAGCATAGCGCATAAAATAAACACTATGGTAAAAGGGTAGTAGAGCCGGAATGCATTCCGGCTCTACTAAGTGCATTTATATAAATTGCTCTACAAATTCCTCTTCAGCAGTCTCATGCACCTTTTGTGGTTTGTAATTATCCAATATGCCATCAGGGTAGAGGATCAACGAAACATTAGGCTGTTTCCACCAATCATTATTTGCCAGTTCCGAATAATGCACAATACCTGTTACGTGGCATCTCTGTTCGTTACTGCTCCATTCCAGTACACGGTCAAAACGCTCATGTGGCACCAGTAACAGCCCTTTGAAGCTGATGCACACTTTCAGGTAAAAATCAGTGCTTAATTCTGAAGGTTCCTGGTAATGCAGCTTTTTGTATTCATACCTGTAATTATACCGTAATGCAGACAGGTCACTAAGTACAGCTGATGCAGTAGGGAAGCCCCCGGCTCCCTTACCATAAAAGAACTGCTTATCAGCAAGACTGCTTTCTATCACCACGCCATTATATTCATTGTTCACGGTATATAGCTGGCTATCGTTTTTAACGAATTGAAGAAGTACTAGGGCTGCTACTTTACCATCACTCAATTTCCGTGCTTGTGCTACCAATTTTATCTCATAGCCTTTCTCTTTAGCAAATACAGCGTCAGATGCCTGCAAATTCTGGATGCCGGTATGCAGCAATGCCTGCGGAGACGAGATAATGCCATAAGCATGCACCAGCAATATGCTTAGCTTATTTACTGCATCAATTCCCTCTATATCCAAAGCAGGATTACTCTCAGCAAAACCCTCAACCTGAGCCTGCAGCAAAGCATCATCAAAGCTTTTCTTTTCCCTGAATACCTTGGTGAGAATATAGTTGGTTGAGCCATTTACTATGCCACTTAGTCCTTGCAATAAGTCATTATCATAATATTCTTCCAGGTTGCGTATCACAGGGATACTCGCGCAGCAGGCCGCCTCATAAAGGAATGGCGTATCATATTCCTGTTGCAATGCTATTAGTTCTTCTATATGCTCTGCAATAAGTTTTTTATTAGCGCTTACCACTGCCTTTTTACTGCGCAGCGCTTTTGTCACTATGCGGTAAGCAGCATCAGCATCATCAATCAGTTCTATGATGACATTTATCTCCTTATCATTCAGCAATTCGCTGGCATTGGTTGTGAATAATTCCGCCGGTGCATTTCGGTGTTTATCCTGGTGCTTGATGCATATGTGCTTGATCTGCGCGTTTAGCGTTGGCGTATGAGCCAGTACTTTGTATAACCCTTCTCCTACTACGCCGAATCCGAAAAGGCCAATATTGAGTTTTGTTTGATTTTGTATAGACATAGTTGTATAATTTGAAAGTTTGAAAATGGAGTTAATTTGAGAATTGCTTCTTAGTTGAGGACTTCCTGCTTTGCTTTTTTGATACAGACACTTTAGCAAGTGCCTGTTCCAGGTCTTGCAGCAGGTCATCTACATCCTCCAGCCCTACGCTTAGGCGTATCAGGCTGTCCGATACTCCCGCCGCTTGGCGTTTATCAACAGGTATGCTCTTATGGGTCATTGTAGCAGGGTGGCATAGCAGGCTTTTTACACCGCCAAGGCTTTCAGCCAGTTTAAAAAGATTTGTGTTGCAAACAACGTCTTTGGCTGCAAACTCTGTATCATCCTTCAGTGTAAAGGATACTATCCCGCCATATTTGCTTTGTTGCCTTGCTGCAATGTCATGGTTTGGGTGCGTTGTCAGTCCTGGGTAGTAAACTCTCTTTACAGCAGGGTGACTGTGCAGGAATTTAGCTACTATCAGCGCATTCCTCGAATGTTCCCTCACTCTCAAATGCAGCGTTTCAATACCACGTATCACTAGCCAGCTATCATGTGGCGATAGTATTGCCCCGCTTGCATTCTGAATGAACTTTATTTTATCACCCAGTTCCTGCGTTTTTGTTATCACAAGACCTGCGATCAGGTCGCTGTGGCCACCAAGGTACTTTGTGGCGCTATGCACCACAATATCGGCTCCCAGTTTTATTGGTTGTTGCAGGGCAGGGGAGGCAAAGGTATTATCTACACACAGCAGCGATTCATTCTGTTTGGCTATTTTAGCAATAGCCTCAATGTCGCTGATCTTTAGAGTTGGATTAGTAGGCGTCTCCAGCCATATCAGTTTTGTGCGTGGATTTATGGCATCGATCACGTTCATTACATCAGTAGTATCCACATAATTCACCGTAATGCCAAACTTCGCATAAATGTGCGTGAACAGCCTGAATGCACCTCCGT
This sequence comes from Flavipsychrobacter sp., assembly GCA_021155965.1. Lineage (GTDB taxonomy): Bacteria > Bacteroidota > Bacteroidia > Chitinophagales > Chitinophagaceae > Nemorincola. The sequence continues at coordinate 61,024 of JAJNBJ010000003.1, read as the reverse complement.
AAATGTCATCAACAGCCAATATCTCGTCGCCACTCTCCAGCAGCTTCACTACTGCATCTATAGCCGCCAGACCACTGGCAAATGCTGATGCTGCTTTGCCTTCTTCCAGTTGAGCTATTACTTTTTCCAGTGTTGCACGCGTCGGATTATTGCTGCGTGCATAATCAAAGCCTTTGTGCTCGCCTGGTGCATCTTGTACAAATGTGGATGTCTGGTAAATAGGTACGGATATGGAACCTGTCAGTGGGTCAACCGGTATGCTGTGGATCAGTTTTGTTGCGTTGCTCATCTCTCTTTCGTTTTAAATGGTTAAACAATATTTTACCACTTATCAAAAGAGGATTACCGGTAAAGCCTTTATACGCCTGCATTCTCGAGCATGCAGCAATAAAAAAGCTCCACCGATAAATCAGAGGAGCTTGAGTTATTTCGACTCGTTTTACCGAGGCTTTTCAACTATTGCGTCTGACTTATCTACCTCCGCATTGCGGAGATGGAATTAGCACCAGCTTTCCCCATGCCTGGGGAAGAGGTTGCTAAGGCTTCACAGGGCCATGACCCTCTGCCTTTCTTGATAAGTGATGTAAAAGAACTGGTGCAAAGATAATAGCAGAAAAATGATTCTGCCAAATTTTTTTTTAGCACGGTTTTTTTTGCTTGTTATGCGATCAAAGAAGTGCCTTTGGATTTGCGGTCGCGAAGCGCTGCCAGCAAGTCGCTGTTCGACATATTCTTTGCCCAATCCGGCCTAAGTTCGTAGTGTGGTGTATCTTTCAGTGATACCCAATTGCCACCCCATGCCAAACCTAGTGCCACGCCTACAGGCCCCAGCTGTGCATACTTTGGTGATTCGCCCATGTACTTGCCATTCTCGAAAACGCCGATGTCAAATGCCAGTCCAAAATTGTGGTTAGAGTAGCCGCCCTTTGCATTAGTTACAATTTGGCCGGGTGTTGTTCTTCCCTGGGCATATAATGCATCCTGTTGCTCATAGGTGCGTAAGCCGCTCAATATTTTTATGGTAATACCTTTTGCCGCGGCTTGAATTACCAACTGACGGGCGAGTGGCTGCACTTCAGGCAACAACGTGCTGATCACATTTTCACTTCTGCTGTCTACTTTAGCAGTGGTTGCGGGGTTGATCTGCTCTTCGTTGTTAACTGCCGGAATAGCTTTGTTTATTGCTTCCCATGTAATGGGGCCAGGTGCCCCGTCTGCCTTCACGCCTACCTTTGTTTGCACATCGGTAATGATCTTGGCAAGGTCTTTGCCTAGGGGTGCTGCACCCATCAATTTGGTATATACCGCATTCCATGTTTTTGGTCCGGCTATGCCGTCTGCTGTCAATCCAAGGTTCAATTGTACTTGGGTTATTAGTGCATCTAGTGCCATAAACTATGTTTTCTTTTTGGTGAATTGCCAAAATACAATAAAGTATTTTATAGTAAAACACAATATGTAAAATTATCTATCTTGTAGAAATGTTATTAAACATCTCGCAATCCCCGCAGACTATTGCCTACCACAGATACCGAACTCAAAGCCATTGCAGCCCCTGCTATCATGGGGTTCAGCAGAAAGCCATTTATGGGATAAAGTACACCCGCTGCCAGTGGAATGCCAATAACGTTGTAAAAGAACGCCCAGAACAAGTTTTGCCTGATGAGCCGCACTGTTTTTCTGGATAACATTATAGCCTTAGGAATTTGCTCCAGGTTCGATGAGATGAGTGTCATTTTAGCCACATCCATAGCAATATCAGTTCCACGTCCCATGGCTATACTCACATCAGCCTGTGCAAGCGCCTGGCTATCGTTTATGCCATCTCCCACCATAGCCACTATCCTGCCTTGCTGTTGCAATCCAGTGATGTATGCCGCTTTTTCGGCAGGACTTACTTCGCTTTTTATATTCTTTATGCCTGCTTGCTTAGCCACTGCGTTAGCTACATGTTCATTGTCCCCGGTAAGCATATGCACTTCAATACCCATTTCCTGCATTAGTCTCACGGCTTTTGCCGATGTTGATTTAACCTTATCCGCAATAGCAACTATAGCCAGCGCTTTAGAGTGGTCGGTAAACCATATCACCGTATTAGCCTGTTGCTGATAACTATCTGCCTTTTGTTTTAATTCTTCCGGAATATTGATGTTCATCGATGCTATCATTTTATTACTCCCCGCAAAGAATATTTTCTTTTCATGCAGCGCAGTAACGCCACCACCTGTAATGCTGCTGAATGAATCAACAGGCACAGGTATCACTGCTTTCTCCTTAAAATATTTTGTTACGGCATTGGCTAAAGGGTGTTCCGATAAAGCCTCTATACTATATAACACCGCTGTAAGCTTTCCTGCATCTGCATCGTTAGTCCATTCCACAGCAGTCACTTCAGGATGCCCTTCCGTAATTGTCCCTGTCTTGTCTAATACTATAGTGTTTACCTTATGTGCTGTTTCTAAGCTTTCAGCATCTTTTATCAATATTCCATGCTCAGCGCCCTTGCCCACACCCACCATTATTGCAGTAGGTGTTGCCAGCCCCAATGCACAAGGACAGGCTATTACCAGTACGGTAACCATAGCCAGCAACCCATATGTAAATCCATTTTCTCCACCAAATGCCACCCACGCTACAAGGGTCAGCACTGCTATGCTGATAACCACAGGCACAAACACACCTGCTATTTTATCAACTAGTTTCTGCACTGGTGCTTTGCTGCCCTGTGCTTCCTGCACCATTTTTATAATACTAGCCAGCAATGTATCACTGCCAACCTTTTGTGCCCGGAACAGGAAGCTGCCTTTCTGGTTAAGAGTGCCTGCAAACACATTGTTGCCCGCAGTTTTTTCCACCGGCATGGGCTCACCTGATAAACTGCTTTCATCCACATATGAAGCGCCTGAAGTTACAGCACCGTCAACCGCTATTTTTTGCCCTGGCTTCACCAGTAATATGTCATTTACTGCTACGTCTTTTATCGGTACAATTTCTTCAGCGCCAGTATGCGCATTGATACGCGTAACTGTATCAGGTTGTAGCCCCATCAGTTTTTTTATCGCTGCTGAAGTGTTCGATTTCGCCCGTGCTTCCAGCAACTTGCCGAGCAGTATAAAAGCCACTACCACCGCTGCTGCCTCAAAATAAACTTCGGCATGCAGCCCTTTGCTTGTCCAGAATTGCGGATAAAGCGTATTGAAAACACTGAACAAATAGGCAATACCGGTACTCAATGCCACAAGAGTATCCATGTTGGCAGACCTGTGCTTTGCCTGTTTCCATGCACCAACAAAGAACTGCCTGCCAAAGATCAGTACGACTGGTGTAGCCAACCCCCACATTATATAGTTGGCATAAGGTGCATGCATCACAAACATGCCTATTACAACCAAGGGAAGAGAAAATACAATTGCAAGGATCGTACGTAGTCGTAGTGATTCGTAATTCTTCCTGTTTAGTGCTTCAATTTTATCAGGTGCGGCAGCTTCTGTATCAACAACTATATCATAGCCAATTGATTGTACTGCTTTTTTCACACCAGGCAGGCTGGTGTTTGCTTTATCATACTCCACCTGCGCCGTTGCATTGGCAAGATTTACTGTTGCGCTAACTACACCCTTTTGTGCATTCAGTTTTTTTTCAACATTTACTACGCAAGATGCGCAGTGCATACCGGTAACCGGGAATGTTTCTTTGATTGTTTCCATAAAAATTTGGATAATATACTCTCATCCATGGAATATTGTTCCAAAGATCAGAAGTTAATGAAATAATACGATGATTTAGATCACATTTTTGAATGATGTTTGCCTTTTTGAGTTTTCATAAGCTGCGGATAAATATGCAGGTATATTTCTCCTGCAATGGGCTTATTTCCATATAAGTACTCAAGCCGCTTGTCAATAAAGTTCACCGACAGTTGGCCTCCTCCGGCAACAATAACATGCGCTACTTTCAGTAGGTCGTATGATGAGCCAAACGTTATTACATTATTTGTAAACAGGGTTCCATGGTCGTATGCTGTAGGCGCTAAAACCAGTTCCTCGCCACCTTTTTGCACCCATTCATACCTTGTATAGAACACCAGCCTGTTCTGTCTTAAAGAAGCTTCGCCAAGTACAGAGTTCGATGTATGATGCCCTTTTGCACTGTTTTGTCCCCATAATACTGTTCCGGTAAAAAAGTTGTTGGTCTTTATAGGGCGCATATACATGGCTGAAACTGTTGTTTTTCGTACGTCCTCACCTGGCGCATGTGCTTCCGGACTCTTTATAAAGCCATGAGACGCCTGTAATGCCCATTGTTTGGATGGGTTGAACGACAGCCTGCCGCTCCAGGAGTTGAATAAAGGTTTATCAAAATTATAACGATTCTCATCGGGCTCTCTTCCGGTAAATGAGGAACCTTCCAGCCTGAATTTACCATATCTGAACCCTACTGTTGCTACTCCGAAGGTGATATGTGTGGCATCTACCCAATGGTGCCCTATAGGGGCATCGGGGTTAAACCTGCCCGATAGCCGGTGCATGAAGGTCACCGGTCCAAGTGCAGGTTCTCCGGGATAGCCTAAGTATAAGGAAACATCGGCTTTGGAAGACAGGGAGTGGGCATAGCTCACCGATAGTTCGGAGAACAGGTCATGTGGATGCTGCCTGTCTATAAGAGGCTTCCCCTGCCACGTTTCACCGCTTTGGAAGAGTAGGGGATAACCGTTACCGCCGGATATCAGGGCATCTGCCGATAGCATAGCATTGAATTGAAATACGCCGTTATTGCCAATTCTCCGTTGTGCCATAGCCATAAGCATGCTGGGGGCATCCCATTGTTCTCCGCCACGCACACCTTTATTGCCAATATCCTGCCTGTTATAGCGGATAAATACATCTCCATGAAACATGAACATCCATTGCTGCTTATGGAGCATATATGCATAAATAGGTGTCGCATCGGGTTGCCAGCTTGTTCCCGATCCGTCGCGATTCATTGGCAGGTTAACAGAATTCCTGCTTGACATTTCCATTTGGTGATTGGTTGAATCATGCGAGTGAACAGCGTGGCTTGTTTTGTTCGTATCTTTCTTACTATCAGTGTAATGCATATGGTGCATCTCGTGCTGGGCATAGGTTGATTTAGTCATTAAACCTATTAGAAATAATGTTATTAAATGGCTGCGCATATTATTGTGCTTTTTTAAGTTAATTAATATGGCACAAAATTAGTACCCGCGTATGGGGTATCTGTTACACAATCTTGTGTTGGATTTATGAAATTTGGCTATTCAGCAGATAGATCATCCAGCGGTTTACGCTGGTTGGTTTTGATCTTTTTGAAATGGGAAGGTGGTAGTCCGGTAGTTTTTTTGAATTGAGCAGATAAATGTGCCACACTGCTGTAGCCCATCCTGTCGGCTATTTCATTCAGGTTTAGCTCATCATACACAAGGTATTCTTTTATCTTTTCGGTCTTTTGCTGAAGTATATACTGTTCAATGGTTATGCCTTCGATCTCTGAGAACAGCTTGCTTAGATAAGGGTAATCGAGATGGAGCGCATTGGCGATGAGTTCGCTGTATTTTTCTCTTGGCTGTTCCTGTGTATGGTGAATGAGTGTAATGGCGGTATTTTTTATCTTCTCAATAATTCTTCCTTTTCTGTTATTGATCAGTTCAAATCCTACCGCAGCCAGGGCTTTCTGTAATTCGTCTGTTTGTTGTGATGATAATTGTTCTTCCTGTAATTCCAATTCTCCCAGCTCCACACGTACCGGGTGCAGGTCAAGCTTTTCCAATTCAGAATTTACAACCAGTTTACACCTGTTGCAAACCATGTTCTTGATAAATAACTTCATGTGGCAATTTACTCAATAACCAGCTTCCTCATTTCTGTGCTGAGCTCACTGTCTATCTTTATCGAATATATACCATGGGGCAGCCCGGCTATGTTTAGTGGAAGCGAATTTTCACCCCGTGTTGTTCTTACTTTTTGCGTGCTGACGGTTTTGCCGTCCACACTAACAACAGATATTTTCACCTCACCTCCTTCATTGCTGAAGTAAAAGATACTTGCATTACTTGATGCAGGATTTGGAAAAATAACTGTAGGGTTAACCTTGTTATTGACCGTAATTACCCCTGAAGGTACACTGCCTGCAAAGGCAAGCGCATCGGCCCACAAATAGCTGCCTACAGCTGCTGTGGTTGTAGATGCATTACTTGATGACAGGATGATCAGCGCAGTATCAGGGAATTTCCCGCTGTAATATTTCAGGTTTATAGAGAATGGTGCCCAGCTCATTGCCATCCCGGTAAGGGCAGAGTCGGTATAAGCTACCGTATCTCTTTTGTTAGTACTTGTATTCCATTTTGAGAGAAATACAATAATATGCGCCTGGTCTGTTCCTGTAGCTGCCATATACTGCCATTGCCCATTAAGCGTTGCAGGGCGGGAAGTATTAGCAAACCCACCGGTAATAGTAACGGTAGGAGTGCTGGGTAACCCGGTTACATTTATATTGCCCGTAGCCGCTACTCCGGGAACAACAACACCACAATTTTCGGTTGTTAGTTTTAGATAACTGCTACCCGCAGATGGGCTTGTTGTACCTTTCTTACACGTGTAGGTTGATGCCAGCGATGTATATGGATTGGTGTTCCCCCAGCCATCGGGTGTATCATAGCCGCCACCACTAGTTGAGTGCGTCCATGTTTCAAACCCGGCATTGGGAATTTGAGCGAAGGTGATACCGGAAAGCAATAATGCGGAAAAAAGTGTAGAGAGTTTCTTCATAGCATTTCTTTAAAGGTTAAATACACAAAATCTTTTACACTAGCGTTGCCGATATACTCATCTTTACAAATGTATTTTATTTATTAGTTGTTTCCAAAAATTAGTATGGTTTTATATTATGATTGAACTGTCCCTGAAATTGCATAGTTTTATTAAGTAACAAAACATATAGTATGAGAAAGATATTTACCACTTTGCTTTTAATAGCTTCAGGTTATTCCGGATTTTCCCAGGTTACATGGGGCACGCCGGTCACTGTATATACTGGCTCGGGGGCAAACCTGCGCCCCAGGGTAGCTGTAAACAGGAATGGCGACCCTTATGTGTTGTGGGGAATGAATAATACCCGTGCATACTTTTCAAAATGGAATGGTACTTCCTTCACAACGCCGGTTATTGCTAGCGGCACATTGGTTACTGCTGCCCAGGACTGGATGGGCCCTGAAATGGCAGCGTTTGGAGATACTGTATATGTGGCTGTCAAAGCAACGCCCGAACTTACCACCCCTGCTTATCTGGTTCACTCCTATGATGGGGGAGCAACATTCGCTACTCCTGTGCGTGTCGACTATATAGGTTCCGATATTTCCCGTTTCCCTACGGTTACACCCAATGCAACAGGAGACCCGATAGTTGCTTTCATGAAGTTCGATTCGGGTTCTATGGCTATGAATACTGGCCGCTACGTTGTTGCCCGCTCTTCGGACGGCGGAATGACATTCTCCTCCGATGTGCTTGCAAGCAGCCCTTCAAATGATGTTTGCGATTGCTGCCCGGCATCAATTATTAGTTCCGGTAGCAAAGTAATTATGCTCTATCGCGATAATGCAAGCAATATCAGGGAGATGTGGGCAGGTATCTCTACCGATGGAGGTATAACCTTCCCAACAAGAATGGCAGTTGATTCAACTAATTGGATGCTTTCCTCTTGCCCGTCAAGTGGTCCTGATGGCTTTGTGATAGGTGATAGCCTGTATACTGTATTTATGAGCTCCGCTTCAGGTAAAGCGCTTGTTTATCTCAGCAGGTCGTCCCTGAGTATGGGTAATATGTCTCATGTTCGGATAACAGGTAATTTTACTGGCCTTAACTCCCAGAACTTTCCGCGCATTGCAAATAGCAACAATACTAGTGCTGTCGTTTGGGTGCAAAACACAACTCCGGCAGCAGTTAATGTTGCCTATTCATTTACCGCAGATATTGCCAGTGGATTTTCGGGTTACACCAATATTCCAGGCGCAACAAGCAGCGGTATCCGCAATGCAGATGTGGCTATGTCGCCTGGCGCTATCCATGTTGTTTGGCAGGATAATACCGGCAATAAAGTGATGTATGTGAAAGGAACTTACTCAACAGTAGGTATTACCAACGTTGCTAAAGAGGTTATTGATGTTTATCCAAATCCGGCAGGAGATAATTTTACGGTCTCTTTGAAAAATGTTGGCAAAATAGGCTATTGCTATTTGTCGGATGTCACAGGCAGGCAAATTGATATAACGCCAGTTGTAGGCAACGAACGAGCTACTTTCTCTGTTAAAGGCATTGCAAAAGGTAATTACTACTTTGTGCTGGTTGATGAAACAGGTAAGCAGTACTCATCAAAGCTCATACTACAGTAACGTGCAAATAGCATAAAGAAAAACGGGAGGCAATTCCTCCCGTTTTTCTTTATGCTATAAGATCTGGTTTCTCAGCAGGTCTTCAAATACATCAGCCCTGCGTATCAGTTGTGCTTTCCCGTCTTTTACCAATACTTCAGCAGGCTTCAGGCGCGAGTTAAAATTGCTGCTCATTTCAAAACCATATGCCCCGGCATTATGGAACACCAGGAAGTCGCCCTCGCGCACTTCGTTCAGCACACGGTCCCAGGCAAAGGTATCCGTTTCGCAGATATTGCCCACAACAGTATAGATACGGTTAGGCCCACCAGGGTTAGATATATTGGTGATGCGGTGATAAGCATCATAGAACATAGGGCGTATCAGGTGATTAAAGCCTGAATTCACTCCGGCAAACACCGTAGCAGTTGTCTGCTTGATCACATTTGTTTTCACCACGAAATAGCCACATTCGCTTACCAGGTATTTTCCCGGTTCAAACCATAGTTCTATGCTGCGGTTATACTCCTTTTCAAAATCCTGCACAGCTTGTGTCACCTGTTTGCCCATTGTAACAACATCTGTTTCCTGGTCATCATCCTTATAGGGCACCTTGAAGCCGCTGCCAAGGTCAATATAGTCCAGCCCCGGGAAATGCGTAGCAATTTCAAATATCACATCCAATCCGCGCAGGAATACACCTATGTCCTTTATCTCGCTGCCGGTATGTATATGCACACCCTGCACATGCAATCCTGTAGTTTTTACAATACGGGCTATATGCCGCTGCTGATGCACCGATATACCGAACTTACTGTCTATATGCCCGGTCGATATTTTATAATTGCCGCCTGCCTCAATATGTGGGTTTATACGGATGCACACCGGGTAGCTGCCGCCAAACTTGTGCCCAAACTGCTCCAGTATAGAAAGGTTATCAATATTTACCCGTACACCCATCGTGGTAACTTCCAATAGCTCGTTGAAATCCACGCAATTTGGTGTGTACAGTATTTCATTAGGCTCATAGCCTGCCAGTTGTGCCAGCTTCACCTCGCTGATGCTCACACAGTCGATACAAGCGCCGAGGCTCTTCATATACTTCAGTATATTCACATTGGTCAGGGCCTTACATGCATAGTAAAACCTGGTCGGATGGGCGCTGAAGGCACTTTTCAGCTTGTTATATTGCTCTGCTATCTTTTCGGCATGATATACATACACGGGACTGCCGTACTCGTTGGCTATGGCTGTCAGTTGTTCGTTCGAGAGTGTTTGTGGCATAAAAATGGCTGCAAAAGTACAGGATTGATATGATAAAATATCATAGTTTTAAAAGTATTTGCTTCTTTATAATGCCTTATTGTTCAGTCTGTGTGGGTAATGCAGTTTTGGAGAAATGAAAGTTTGCTATATCTTTAAGCCTTAATAACCCACTAAACACACGGATAAAATCCATTTTATGATGAAAAAAAGGATGTACATTTTTTGTCTTGCATTGTCTATGTTCTGCTTCAATATCCAAAGCCAGGCGCAGCGGGGCAGGAGCGAGGTGGCAGTGGGCTATGGCTACTGGAGCCTTTTTTCATTGACCAATGGTACACCAGGTAATTCCTCGGGCGCTGCTGTACTCACTTTCAGGCATTATTTTTCACCGGCAGTTACCCTCGGATTAAGCGTAGGCACTGAGAACATAAAAGACTATGGCAGCTTCACCACTTTTGCACCAGAATTGACTGTTAAGTATCTCGATACCCGCAATGCCCGTTTCAGGGTAAGGTTGTATGGTGCGGTATCCTATGGCATATCTATCTACAACGATACCAAAGTAGGTCTCGGTGAAGCAGATGCTTCCGGCGTTAAAGCTATTGGCTTCCATGGTTGCCCGCTGGGTGTGCGTTTTGGCAGGCAGGTGGCTATCTTCACTGAGTTGGGCGTTGGTTATAAAGGCCTGTTCCACTCAGGTCTTGAAGTTCGCTTCCCACGGGTACTTGCCCGCAACCGGCATAGGGAAGAATAAAACCCCAAACCCCTAAAGGGGCTTCCCCATGTTATAGATACAGTTAAAGTCTGTTTAGGATTTTATTTCTGCAATGGCAGACTAGTATTTCTGTGCTAAAGTTTAACACCCAAGCAAAGCCCCTTTAGGGGTTTGGGGTTCCAGTCAGCTTATCAATACTTGCCGCCAGTTTCCTGTCCCTGTCTGTAACAGTATTACCTGCATCATGCGTATTCAGCCATATCTCCACCGTGTTCCAGGTATTCTTCCAGGTAGGGTGGTGGTTCTGTTTTTCAGCCAGTATGGCCACCCGTGTCATAAATGCAAATGCCTCGCTGAAGTCGTTGAACTTAAAGCTGCGGTACAAACTGTTGTCTTTTTCTTCCCAGGCCATATAATTTGAAAATTTGAGGATTTGAAAATTTGAAAATGGCAGCACCATTATCATACCATTAAAGTTAGTTTAATCCAACAACTTTATCTATCACTTTAGTTCGCCATTTCGCACCATATTTATTGTCTAAATAAGAAAAAATAACTCTGTTGTATGATTTCAGGCATGAGTAATGTGTAAATCGATAGCATCCGCTCCAGTAGTATTCTAGTTTATATTTCTTTTGAATCCTTTTTTGTTTTTTAGAATACTTGAACATGACAGAACCCGGCTCCATAATCAGCCTGATATGGCCTTTTGCTATATCGTTATTTGCAGTATCTTCTGTAAAGACCGTACATACAGTTTCTAATTTTAGTTCTATGTTCCGGATAGAATTGTTGTTAACAACTAATACTGTATCAAATGGCTTTGTTACGAAAAAACTCTGCTCAGTATCTAAAGCCAGAATATATTTGCCATTGCCGAGTCCTTGAAAATTAAAGAATAATGCAGAGTCTGCCGTGCCGCCAATTGTATTGCCAATACTGTCTTTAAGCCATATTGTTCGCGGCGAGAACTCGTATTCGTCTTCTTTATTTGGTAATACTAATTTACCTGAAATGGAATATTTGTTTTGTGCTTCAACACCAAATATGAGCAATAATAAGCACGTTGTTAATAGCAACCGCATATATAAATATACAAACAAAAAACCATCCCGAACCTCGGGATGGTTTTTATCATTCCATGTGCATTTTCAAATTAGCACATTTTCAAATTTTCAAATTACTCAGGCGCTTTGTCTTCGCCTTCAGCTTGTTTCATCTTGTCCTTAAGGGCAGCCAGTGCGCCGAGGTCGCCCAGGGTGGGTTTCTCTACTTTGCTCTGGATGTTCTTCACTGCCTTCTTGGTCTTTTCAGATTCAGCAACTGCATCTTTGCGCAACGCTTCTTTCTCTTCGTTCTTCACCTGCTCCCATACTTTGGTATGAGATACCAGTATACGCTTATCGTTGCGGTCGAACTCGATGATCATGAACTGGAGTGTTTCTTCCACTTCTACGTTACCGCCGTCTTCCTTGCGGAGGTGGCGTGCAGGAGAGTATGCCTCGAGGCCGTACTGGAGCTGAACGGTAGCGCCTTTTTCGTCCTTACGGGTAACGCTGCCTTCGTGTATAGAACCGATGGGGAACACTGATTCAAATGTATTCCATGGATCTTCTTCCAGTTGTTTGTGGCCAAGTGCCAGTTTGCGGTTCTCCTTATCTATAGACAGGATAGCAATGTCGATCTTATCGCCAACTTTCACAAACTCGCTCGGGTGGTTGTAACGCTTGATCCAGCTCAGGTCGCTGATGTGGATCATACCGCCGATACCTGTTTCCAGCTCAACGAATACGCCATAAGGAGTGATGTTCTTCACCACGCCGCTGTGACGAGAATCAACCGGGAATTTAGCTTCGATAGAATCCCATGGGTCAGCGGTCATTTGCTTGATAGAGAGGCTCATCTTGCGCTCATCTTTATCCAGTGTCACCACTACAGCTTCATGTTCTTCGCCCAGTTTGAAGAATTCTTTCGCGTTTATCGGCTGAGAAGACCATGTGATCTCCGATACGTGCACAAGGCCTTCTACGCCCGGCATGATCTCGAGGAATGCACCGTAATCTTCTATGTTCACCACTTTACCTTTGATCTTCGCACCTTCCACTATTTCAGCAGGCAGGTTATCCCATGGGTGCGGGGTCAGTTGTTTCAGGCCAAGGCTGATGCGTTTCTTCTCATCATCAAAGTCAAGAACAACTACATGCAGTTTCTGTCCGTTATGCAGCACTTCGCTCGGGTGCGTTACGCGGCCCCAGCTGATGTCTGTGATATATAATAAACCATCTACGCCGCCAAGGTCGATGAAGGCACCGAAATCGGTAACATTCTTCACAGTACCTTCCAGTACCTGGCCTTTTTCCAGCTGGCCGATGATCACGCTGCGCTGCTGCTCGATATCGCTCTCGATAAGTGCTTTATGCGATACAACTGCGTTGCGGATAGTTTCGTTGATCTTAACAACCTTAAAGTCCATGGTCTTGCCCACATACTGGTCGTAGTCTGTAACAGGCTTCACATCGATCTGTGAGCCAGGCAGGAACGTTTCCAGGCCGTGTACATCCACAATAAGGCCGCCCTTGGTTTTAGAGGTAATGGTACCTGTAACCACTTCGCCTGTTTTGTAGAAGTCTACAATTTGCTGCCATGCGCGTGCTGCGCGTGCCAGTTTGCGGCTGAGGTGCAGGTGGCCGTTGCGGTCTTCTTTTTCCACAACCATCACTTCTATCACGTCGCCTATTTTCACTTCAGCCATATCGCGGAATTCGTTCAGCGATACAAGGCCGTCGGATTTGAAGCCGATGTTGATGATCACGTCGGTTTTGGTGAGGCCTTCGATAGTGCCTGTCAGCAATTCCGACTCTGCAATGGTTTTGAATGTGCTTCCGTAGATGCTGTCGTACTTCTGACGGTCGTCATCTTTGTAAGAAGCTACATTGCGTTTGTCCACACTCCAGTCAAAATCATCGTGAGATGTTGTTGATGGGGTGGTGTAATAATGGCGCGGTGCGCGTGGTGCTTCGGCAACTTCATTTGTCTCTGCAGCTGTTTCAGCTACTGTTTCAGGCGTTGTTGCCTCAGCATTGTTTTGTGCAGACTCATCGGGTGTCCCGGCGGTTTCTGCATTAGTTACTTGATCTTCCAATGTACTCTCCATTTGTACGGGCCTGCCTTATAAAGCATCCCGGCGGTTAACTAATAAATTATCCCCATTTTTTTGGGAGTGCAAAGATAGGTTAATTGGTTGATAGGTTAAAAGGTTAAAAGGTTAAAAGGTTAAAAGGTTAAAAGGTTAATTGGTTAATTGGTTAAAAAGGTTAATTGGTTAAAAGGTTAATTGGTTAAAAGGTTAATTGGTTAAAAGGTTGAATAAGTTTCCGGTTTGGGCCCGGAAGCCCACTTTCGCCAAGGCTTCGGTGGTCGAAGAAGGGTATAATTTCCGGAAATGCCGTTTTTGGTACATATTTTTTATTATATATGGGTGAAATGTGCTGTGGGCTTATTTTATGTGTTTTATTTTAAGGTATAAAGGGGTATAAAAGGGTATAATTATACCCTGAAAAGGTATATTTATACCCTAAAAAGGTATAATTATACCTTCGTAAGTCGTAATAGTCGTAAGTCATAAGTCGTAAGTCATAAGTCGTAGGTTGTAGGTCATAAGTAGTAAGCAATTTTACTTATTGTCCTGTTGATCATAGTTCGTCTATTTATGCGCGAGTCAACCACCCGGATGATAAAAAGACTTCGCTTTTTATCATCGTCCCCTCTAAAAACAGGAGGGGATTTGGGCTATAACTATGTAAAGTTCCGAACGGTTTGTGGGGTGAAAAAATTTATTTTCCTTGACGGTACTGAAACGGTACCGTCAAGGTTTTTTAGTTTTTGAAAACCGTTGTGGTAGCGGGTTTTATTTTGAAATATTTGTTTTTTTAACGCGAAAAAATTGATCCGAGATTTAAGGATCTTAGGATATAGGATGCGCGAACTTTTTTTGTGTTACGCGAGGTTGCTTCGTTCCTTACAATGACTAATGTTATGTGGTTTTGTGTTGTGTGAGGTTGCTTTCGCAGCTCGGCGGCAAGGCTTTGCGATGCTCCGCGCAATGACCTGTGTTATTTTATAGCCCTTTTGAGCCTTTAACTACACAATAACAATAAAATACACATATTGCTGTATATTAATTCAATCAAAGACATATATTTACCTCTTTTTCCCATTTTAAAATACGCCTGATAATGAAAAAATACCTGCGCAAGCTGCTGCCGGCAACCTTTTGTATCTTATTGACCAATAATGCATTTGCCCAAAGCGGCATGGCAATCAACACAACAGGCTCTGCGGCAGCTGCCAGCTCTATGCTGGATATAACCTCCACCACAAAGGGGGTATTGATCCCGCGTATGACGGCGGCAGATAAGGCAGCCATAGCAAGCCCCGCAACAGGCCTGCTCATATACCAGACTGACGGAACGCCGGGTTTTTATTATTATGACGGCAGCGCATGGACCGGCATAGCAGGCAGCAGCGGCTGGGGGCTTACGGGCAATGCAGGCACGACACCCGGCACGCACTTTGTGGGCACCAGCGATAACAATGCACTTGTGTTCAAAGTAAACGGCCAGGAAGCCGGCCGGCTCACCCCGGGCAGCAGCAATGCATCATACGGCTACCAGAGCCTGAAAAGCAATACCACCGGCCTGCGCAACACCGCAACCGGCGACAGCAGCTTGTATGCCAATACAACAGGCAGCGATAACACGGCCCATGGCCACATGAGCCTTGCCGCCAACACCACGGCCGCGGGCAACACTGCCTATGGCGCGCTGAGCCTGCGCACCAACACAACCGGCGCCCGCAACACCGCAAACGGCGACAGCAGCCTGTATGCCAATACCAACGGCAATGATAATACTGCTGTAGGCTACCAGAGCATGAAGGCAAACACGACAGGCGACCGTAACACCGCAATTGGCTCCCGGAGCCTGAAAAGCGGAACATCATCGAGCGACGACAACACGGCAATAGGCTACCAAAGCCTGACCGCCAACACAGGCGGCGAAAAGAATACCGCGGTGGGCGGCCTGAGCCTTGCTGCGAATATTTCAGGCAACAACAATACCGCAACCGGCTACCTTAGCCTTAACGCCAACACCGGCGGCGGCTTTAATACTGCTATGGGCAGCCAGAGCCTGGAGGACAATATAAGTGGTGAGCGGAACACAGGGGTAGGCTATAAAAGCCTGGCTGTAAATGATTACGGCAACTGGAATGTAGCGGTGGGCAGCGAAAGCATGGTGCGCAATACAGGCGGCAATAGAAACACTGCTGTGGGTACCTACAGCATGGAGGGCAATACCACTGGCAGCTACAATGTGACCATGGGCTACAGTAGCATGGCGGACAACACCAGCGGCAACCTCAATGTGGCTATAGGCTACCGAAGCCTTGATAACAACAGTACCGGGAACGACAACACCGCTGTAGGCAGTCAGAGCCTGCTGAATAGCACCGGTTCGTTCAATACCGGTATGGGAAGCTGGAGCCTCCCGGTCAATTCGTCCGGGTCGCGCAATACCGCCATTGGCGATTCCAGCCTGTACGACAACAGCACCGGCGACAATAACACCGGCATAGGCCACTACGCCAATGTGGCCACCGGCGCGCTCACCAATGCCACTGCCATAGGCTACAGGTCGCTGGTAAGCGCCAGCAACACCATACAATTAGGCAATACCGCTGTAACCAATGTGAACACCAGCGGTGCGCTGGCCATTAACAGCACCGGCAGCCCTGCAGCGGCCAGCGCCGTGCTTGACCTTACCAGCACCACTAAGGGTGTGCTGGTGCCGCGCATGACACTGACAGAAAGGAACGCCATAGTATCGCCCGCAACCGGCCTGCTCATATTCCAGACCGATGGCAACCGCGGCTTTTATTATTACTACGGCGCTGCATGGAACCCGGTATCTGGCGCATCGGGCAGCGCAGGCGGCGACCTTACTGGCACCTATCCCAATCCTACCCTCACCAACACGGGCGTGAGCGCGGGCACCTGGGGCAGCGGCTCCAGCATACCGAGGATAGTTGTTGATGCAAAAGGAAGGATCACTAACATTAGTCTTGTGGCCGTAAGCGTCAGCGGCCGCTGGGCGCTTACCGGCAATGCCGCCACCACCACCGACTTTTTAGGTACCACCAACACCAACCCCCTGGTGTTTAAGGTAAATAGCGCCTGGGCGGGAGAGCTGAACCCCTCCACCTTTAACACCGCTTATGGCGAAGGCGCCGGCGAAAATGTAAGCGCCGGCGGCGGCATCTATAATGTTGCCATGGGCCGCAATGCGCTATTGGCAACAACCACCGGAATCACCAATGTAGCCATAGGTGCGAACGCGCTGCTTGTTAATACGACGGGAGGAAACAACACGGCACTGGGCACCAGCACAATGTACAGCAACACCACGGGCAGCAATAATGTGGCAGTGGGCGCAAACGCATTGGAGAACAACACCGCCAGCGAGATTACAGCAGTGGGCACCGAATGCCTGAAGGCAAATACTACCGGAACGGTGAACGTGGCGGTGGGCCGCCAGGCTATGTACAGTAATACCACAGGCTACGGTAATGCCGCATTGGGCTACCAGGCTTTGTTTAGCAATACGACAGCCGGCCAAAATGCTGCGGTGGGGTACCAGGCATTGTATAGCAATACGATAGGCTTACGTAATGTTGCATTGGGGTACCAGGCATTGTATAGCAATACGACCGACTTTAATGCGGCGGTGGGGTACCGGGCATTGTATAGCAATACGACAGGCTTCCGTAATGCTGCTATGGGCAACCAGGCTTTGTTTAGCAATACGGTAGGCAGCCGTAATACTGCTTTTGGCGACGAGGCTTTGCGTAGCAATACGACGGGGGTGTATAATACGGCATTAGGCGCAAGTGCGCTGAGAAATAATATTTCTGGTGCTTACAACACAGCTGTTGGAGGGGGGGCCTTGGGAAATAACCTCGATAGTTTTAATACTGCGGTTGGGATTAGTGCAATGGAAAATAATACTACTGGGGAAGCAAATACTGCGGTTGGGTATAATGCAATGAACAATAATACTACTGGGGAAGCAAATACTGCGGTTGGCCAATCTGCAATGGCAAATAACACTACTGGTATAGCAAATACAGCGGTTGGGAATGTTGCAATGTACTTTAACACCACTGGCTCAGGAAATACGGCAGTTGGAAATTCTACAATGCAAAATAATACCACTGGTATAGCAAATACAGCGGTAGGAGAAGCTTCACTGTTTACAAACTCGACAGGTGAACTTAATACAGCAGTGGGACAAAAGGCCCTGCATGCGAATACTAGTGGTAACTATAATACGGCTGTGGGGAACCATGCTTTGTTTTCCTGTACCAGTGGCGACAAAAATACTGCAGTAGGCGTTGAGGCTTCTAAATTAAATAGTTCCGGACAGGAGAATACTGCTGTGGGCTACCAGGCCTTATCCCAAAACCGTGCTCACAAAAATTGTGCATTTGGTATGTGGGCGCTTTTTAACAATAGCACGGCTGTTGAAAACACAGCTACCGGGCATAGTGCATTAAGCGCAAATACCTCCGGTGATTATAATACTGCGGTGGGATATTTAGCTTTAGCGACTAACACCACCGGCAGTAATAATACTGCTATAGGCCATGCCGCTAACGTGGCGGCCAACAACCTTACCAATTCAACGGTTATTGGCGCCGGTGCAATAGTGACACACACCAGTAAAGTGCGGCTGGGCAATGCCTTCATAACGCTAATAGAGGGTCAGGTAGGTTTTTCAGCAGTGTCTGATGCGCGCTTTAAAACCAATATAAAGGAGGATGTGCCGGGGCTGGATTTTGTAATGAAGCTGCGCCCGGTAACATATAATTTTGATACCCGGAAATATGACCAGCACGTAGGCATAGCAGACAGCATGATGCAAAAGAATGCCGAAAACTACCCGGCGGCAGACGCCATAACCCGCACAGGATTTATAGCCCAGGAGGTGGAGCAGGCAGCGCTGCAAACCGGCTTTGACTTCGACGGCCTGCACAAACCCGTGAATGAGCACGACAATTACAGCCTGGTATATGCGGAATTTACCGTGCCGCTGGTAAAAGCCGTGCAGGAGCTGAAGAAAGAAAATGATGAGTTGAAGCAGCAACTGGCAGAGCTGCTGGAGTGGAGGAAGAAGGTGGATGGGGTGATGAAGGTGTCTAACACAACGAAGTAGGCTGCTGTTTTTTGTGTGTGAGGTTGCTTTCGCAGCCCACAATCATATAAACACTCTATAAAATATTATATTTTTACATTTATTAATCAGATGCCTATTTTTATTTTAACAATGAATTTTTTAAATAAAAAGTTTTCCCTACCTTTGCAGTCCTTAAAAAAATATGGCTAAACAGTCGCTGATCAAACAAGACGGAACAATAGTGGAAGCATTGTCAAATGCGATGTTCCGGGTTAGGTTGGAGAATGGCCATGAAATTCTTGCCACAATATCGGGTAAAATGCGCATGCATTATATCCGTATTTTGCCGGGAGATAAGGTAGGGGTGGAAATGAGCCCGTATGACCTGAGCAGGGGAAGGATAATATATAGGTATAAGTAGGTCGTAAGTCAATAGTCGTAAGTCGTAAGTAAACAATATATAGTTAAAGCAAACACAGTCATGAAAGTAAGAGCATCAATAAAAAAGCGCAGTGCAGATTGCAAGATCGTGCGCCGCAAGGGCAGGTTATTCATTATTAACAAAAAGAACCCACGCTTTAAACAAAGGCAAGGATAATCTTATTAATTACTAAAATCTAAATTTTCAATATTAATGGCTCGTATAGCTGGTATTGACCTTCCGAAGAACAAGCGCGGTGAGATCGCGCTCACTTACATTTACGGCATCGGCAACAGCACTGCCCGCTACATCCTGGATAAAGCAGGTGTTAGCTACGACAAGAAAGCAGTTGACTGGAACGATGATGAGCAGACCCATATCCGTAACGTTATCAATGCTGAGTTCAAGGTAGAAGGCCAGTTGCGCTCTGAAGTGCAGCTGAACATCAAACGTCTTATGGATATCGCCTGTTACCGCGGTGTTCGTCACCGTAAAGGTTTACCCCTGCGCGGCCAACGTACACGTACCAACAGCCGTACACGTAAAGGTAAACGTAAGACAGTAGCAGGTAAGAAGAAAGCACCTAAGAAATAATAAATAACACTGCCGCCGGATCCGCAGGGTGCATAGGGGAGGGGCAGCGTTGGGGGATAGGAATTTGGAATTCGTAGTTTGGAATTTGGATTTTCTTTCCTGGATTTTGTAACAGATTACCTTTTAAAAAGAAAAAATGGCAAAAGCGCAACAAGCAAGTGCAAAGACCGTTGCTAAAAAGCGGATCGTAAAAGTAGACACTCATGGTGATGTGCATGTAAGTGCAACGTTCAACAACATCATCATCAGCATTACCAACAAAAGCGGACAGGTTATCTCCTGGTCTTCAGCCGGTAAAATGGGTTTCCGTGGTTCTAAGAAGAACACTCCTTATGCAGCACAGGTTGCTGCACAGGATTGTGCTAAAGTAGCAGCTGACGCAGGTATGAAGCGTGCTGATGTTTACGTAAAAGGCCCAGGCTCTGGCCGTGAAGGCGCTATCCGCTCCCTTACCCAGAATGGTATCGAGGTAACCTCTATTAAAGACGTTACGCCAATGCCGCACAATGGCTGCCGCCCTCCGAAGAAACGTAGAGTGTAGTAGTTGGCAGTTGCCAGTTTACAGTTGGCAGTAATAAAGTTTATTCAATTAATCAATAATAACAATAAGCTGTTCCGGATCGGGTTTCACGATCTTTAAATGAGACGGAGCGGCTAAAAACAAAGATCGAAATGGCACGTTACACAGGACCCAAAAACAGGATCTGCCGTATTTTCGGCGAACCGATCCTCGGATCAGGCAAAAGCCTCGGAAAGAACAGCAACCCTCCCGGCCAGCATGGCCCTACGCGCAAGCGTAAAACAGCGAGCGAATACGCTATACAGCTGAAGGAGAAGCAAAAAGCAAAGTACACTTACGGCTTGCTGGAGAAACAATTCGCTAACACCTACGTTGAGGCTGCAAGGCTTAAAGGCGCTACCGGTGAGAACCTCATCAAGCTGCTGGAAGCACGCCTTGACAATACGGTTTACCGTATGGGTATTGCCCCTACACGCCCTGCTGCACGCCAACTGGTGTCTCATAAGCACCTGATGGTGAATGGTGAGGTGGTGAACATCCCATCATACAGCCTGAAGCCAGGGGATACTATCGAGCTGAAGCCTAAGAGCAAAGCAAACACTACGGTTATAGGTATGATACGCGGTAAGAACCAAAGGATCAACTGGGTTGAGTGGAATGAAAAGGATATGAAGGGTACTTACCTGGCACATCCTGAACGTGAGTCGGTTCCAGAGAACATTAAGGAACAACTGATAGTGGAGTTGTACTCTAAGTAATAGTTGGAATTTGGTAGACCAGTCTACCCATGTAGTACAGCAAACAATTATAATATCACAAATCAAAAATAAAATATCAATATGGCAATATTGAATTTTCAAAAACCGGATAAGATAGCTCTTCAGAAAACAACTGATTTCGAAGCGCAGTTTGAATTCCGTCCGCTGGAGCCTGGCTACGGCGTAACAATCGGTAACGCGCTTCGCCGTGTATTGCTTTCTTCTTTGGAAGGTTTTGCGATCACTGCTATACGTATACCAGGTGCAGACCACGAGTTTGCAACACTGAAAGGTGTGCTGGAAGACGTTACTGAGATCATCCTTAACCTGAAGCAGGTTCGCCTGAAGGCTGTGGGTGATATCAATGACTTCACCAACGAAAAAATTGACCTCAACATTAAAGGTAAAGAAGTATTCACTGCTGGTATGATAGGCGAGTCGTTGCCTAACTTCCAGGTGATGAACCCGAACCTGGTTATCTGCAACCTGCACCCCGGTGCGAGCTTCCAGATGGAGCTGCACATCGGCAAAGGCCGTGGCTACGTTCCTGCTGAAGAGAACCGCCCTGAAGAGGCACCGGTTGGCCTGATAGCAATTGACTCTATCTACACTCCGATAAAGAATGTAAAATACACGATAGAAAATACCCGCGTTGAGCAGCGTACTGACTTCGAAAAGCTGATCATGGAAGTAGTTACCGATGGTACTATCCACCCTGAAGAGGCTGTAAAAGAAGCATCACGCATACTCATCCAGCACCTGATGATCATCACTGATGAGAACATATCGCTGGACAGCAAGCGCGAGGAGAAAGAAACTATTGTTGATGAAGAAACACTGCTGGTACGCAAAGTATTGAACACGCCGCTTGAAGACCTCGAACTTTCCGTTCGTGCATTCAACTGCCTGAAAGCGGCTAAGATCAATTCGCTGAGCGAGCTGGTACAATACACCCAGGAAGAACTGATGAAATTCCGCAACTTCGGACAGAAATCATTGTCTGAAATAGAGCAGGTGCTGCACGAGCGCGGCCTGCACTTCGGAATGGACATTAATAAGTTCCGCAGGGGAGAAGACTAAATAATTTATGATTGTTGATTTGTGATTTATGATATTCCAATCATAAATCACAAATCACAAATTAATCAATAACCAGTACCCCATAATTCCTGACTCGGTATGGGGGAATTTAAAACACAAATGTCATGCGTCACGGAGACAAGATCAAAAATTTAGGCCGCACATATACACACCGTGCAGCCCTTATGGCAAACCTTACCTGCCAGCTTATTGCGCACAAGCGTATCACTACCACATTGGCTAAAGCTAAAGCTTTGCGTGTATATGTGGAGCCAATCATTACCCGCAGCAAAACGGACAGCATGCATAACCGCCGTACTGTATTCAGCAAATTGCAGGATAAAGAGGCTATTGTTGAGCTGTTTGGTGTGATAGGTGATAAAGTAGCCGGCCGTCCCGGTGGTTACACACGTATCATCAAATTGCAACAGCGTATGGGTGATGCCGCAGATATGGCATTGATAGAACTGGTTGACTTCAACGAGATCTATGGGAAAGATACCGAAGCAGCAGGCGCTAAGAAAACACGCCGCAGCCGCAGGAGTGGTGGTGGTGCTAAGAAAGCAGCTGCAACTACACCGGCAGCAACAGAAACTACGACTGAAGCCCCTGCAGCAGATACAACTGCAGAAAGCACAGATGAAAATAAAGGATAATCAACAATCTTGCATTTTTGAGGAACGGCCGCTCTTTTTGAGCGGCCGTTTTTTTTGTAAAATATATCATCTATAATTTAAGCCTTGCGTATTAGTTTCTTAATTTTGCAACCTAATTAATTTTTAATAAATGAGTGCCCAAAACGTATTAAATATAACTCCGGAGGATTTTGCAGCCCAAATGCAGCAAGCCGGCATAACCAGCGGTTATGTCGTAAACATCAATAACGAGGTAAAAAACTCACCCGATAGCGTATTTACCCAACTCGCCGCAGAAATGGCAAAAATGGAGGACTATAAAGGCCATGAAGGCGTTTTTATAAAGCATGATGTTGATACCAAATGCCTGTTCATGGTGTTTGTGCATAAAACCGTGCGCGGACAGGGACAAGGTGGTACCCGCCTGAAATACCGCGACTATGAAATGATAGGCGGAGCGATTAAGGATGGCCTGCGCCTGAGCAAGGGTATGACCGATAAAAACTCTATCTCGCGCATATGGTGGGGTGGTGGCAAGGCGATCATATGCCCGCTTACAATGGACCAGTTCAATGTTATTAACGACCACAGCCGCGATGCTAATGGAAATAAGGCATATACTAATCTTGACTTAAGAACTAAACTGTTCAAAAACTATGGCAGGTATGTGGCCAGCCTCGGTGGTCCATACATTGCTGCTGAGGATATGAACACGGTGCCGGAAGATATGCTGAACATACTCTCGGTATGCCGATTTGTTACCTGCCTGCCTGCGAACGTGGGTGGCAGCAGCAACCCCAGCAGGTGGACCGCGGAAGGGGTGTTCAATGCGATGATGGCTACGGTGAAGCACCATGAAAATAAGGATGACCTTACCGGCAAAACAGTGGCTATACAAGGTGTAGGCAATGTAGGTGGGCCGCTGGCTCACATGGTGCTGGACAAAGGTGGCAGCCTGGTGATATTTGACTTTGATACAGAGTCGTGCAAGGCCATGAAAGCATACCGTGATAATAAATATGCCGATAACGTAAAGATCGTGAATAGCCCGGAAGAGCTGTATGTGGCTGATTGCGACATCTTTGCTCCATGTGCTATTGGTGGTATATTGAATCCAACAACGATACCCAACCTGAAATGTAAGTACGTCGTCGGGGCGGCTAATAACCAGCTTGGGAACTTCGACGAGGATTATAAATTGCTCAGGGATCGGGGTATCATATACCTGCCTGATTTTTACATCAACAGGATGGGCATCATCAATTGTGCCAATGAGCAATATGGGCGTGTGGAAGAAACACTGCAGAACGAGTGCAGGAAGATATATGATGACCCAAGGAATGGAACATTAGCCTTACTGAAAGAAAGCGAAGCAAAGAACAAAACGCCGCACGAAATTGCTATTCAATGGGCGACGGAGTGGGGCAGGGAACCACATCCTATTTGGGGGCATAGGGGCATTGAACTGATAAAGAGCTATTGCGCCCAACACAACAACTAATAAAAATGGAATTAGCTAAGAATTTTCAACATAACGAAGCAGATAAAAAGTGGTATAACCACTGGCGGGATTTGGGTTATTTTAAGAGTACTCCGGATGAGCGCCCGCCTTATACTATAGTAATACCCCCGCCCAATGTGACCGGTGTACTGCATATGGGGCATGCCCTGAACAACACGGTGCAGGATATACTGATACGCCGTGCCAAAATGATGGGCTATAACACCTGCTGGGTGCCTGGCACAGACCATGCGTCTATTGCTACGGAAGCCAAGGTGGTGAACATGCTGAAGGAGCGCGGACTGGATAAAAACAAAATGCCCCGTGAGGAGTTCCTGAAGTATGCCATGGAATGGAAGGACAAGTATGGAGGCATCATACTGAAACAACTGGAAAAGTTGGGCTGCGCCTGCGACTGGGACCGTACTGCTTTTACCATGGATGATGACTACTATGCTGCGGTGATAAGGGTGTTTGTAGAGTTGTATGAGAAAGGGCACATCTACCGTGGGGTGAAGATGATCAATTGGGACCCTAAAGCGAAAACTGCGTTGAGTGATGAGGAGGTGATCCACCGCCAGACAAACTCAAAGCTGTACTATGTACGGTACAAGATAGAGGGAGATAGTGATGAGTATGTAACCATAGCCACCGTGCGCCCGGAGACCATTCTTGGCGATACTGCTGTGTGTGTGCATCCTGAAGATGAGCGTTATGCCCATCTGAAAGGCAAATACTGTTTTATACCGCTTATTAACAGGCGGGTGCCCATTATTTTTGATGATTACATTGACAAGGAGTTTGGTACGGGCGCGCTGAAGGTAACTCCTGCGCATGATATTAATGACTACAACCTGGGCATAAAGCACAATCTGCAGGTGGTAGATACTTTGAACGAGGATGGCACTATGAGTGAGGCTGCGCAGCTTTATATAGGACAAGACCGCTTTGCAGTGCGCAAGCAGATAATAGAAGACCTCAAAGCCATTGGCGCAGTAGTGAAAGAAGAGGACTATGTGAACCAGGTGGGCTTCAGTGAGCGTACGGATGTAGTGATAGAGCCCCGCCTGAGCATGCAGTGGTGGTGTGGTATGCAGAAAATGGCTGCCCCTGCGCTGGATGCGGTGATGACAGGTGCCGTTGAATTTCACCCGGAGAAATTTAAGAATACTTACCGCCACTGGATGGGTAACATCAAAGATTGGTGCATAAGCCGCCAGCTATGGTGGGGGCAGCGCATACCTGCATGGTATGATGCGGAGGGTGGATTGTATGTGGCAAGGACGAGTGAAGAAGCGCACAAGCAGTATGCGGCGAAAAAGCCGGCACTTGCAGATAAGAACCCAACACTAAGGCAGGACGACGATGTGCTGGATACATGGTTCAGCAGTTGGTTGTGGCCAATGGAGGTGTTCAACTGGAACAGATCGCCGGAGAACAAGGACCTGAAATATTATTACCCCACCAGCACGTTGGTTACTGCGCCTGAGATCATTTTCTTTTGGGTGGCACGTATGATCATGGCAGGATATGAGTTTATGGGTGAAAAGCCTTTTGATAAAGTCTATTTTACCGGTATAGTGCGTGATAAGCAGGGAAGGAAGATGAGCAAGTCGCTGGGCAACTCGCCCGACCTGCTGCAGATGATAGAAGATAATGGGGCTGATGCGGTACGCTTTAGTGTTATTATTACTTCGCCGGCTGGTAATGACCTGTTGTTTGACGACGCACAACTGGAGCAGGGGCGCAACTTCTGCAACAAGATGTGGAATGCCATGAAACTGGTGAAAAGCTGGGAAAGCCGCACACTGGATGGAATGGATGATGCCCAGGTGAAATTTGCGCTAGACTGGATGGATGCACGTCTGGCACAGGTGGCACAGGAAGTGGCAGAGATGATGAAGGAGTTCAGGCTGAGCGAAGCGTTAAAGACTATTTACTCGCTGGTGTGGAACGATTTCTGCTCATGGTACCTGGAGTGGGTGAAGCCCGGTATGGACCAGCCTATATCTACACACGTATATGAGCGTACGGTAAGCATTTATGAGCAATTGCTGCAAATGCTGCACCCGTACCTGCCATTCATAACAGAGGATATTTACCATACACTGCGTGAGCGCAAAGCGGGTGATGACCTGATAGTAAGGCAACTACCGGTTTATGGCACTCCGGATGCTAATACGCTGAAAGGCGGGCAAATGCTGCAGGACCTGGTAACGGCAGTACGCGATACCCGTAACAAAAACAATCTGAAGCCCAAGGATAAAATAAAGCTGTGGATAGATACTGCACACCATGCGTTTTATGAGGGAGTGCAGGATATTCTGCGCCGCCAGGTGAATGCTGAAAATATAGGGTTTACCAAAGAGCCTAAACAAGGTTGTATATCGGCAGTGGTGCAAACGGATAAACTATATATAGAAGCAAATGCCGGTGCAGTGGACAATACTGCCCAGAAACAGCAGATGCAGAAGGATATAGACTACCTGAAAGGCTTTATTGTGAGCGTGAACAAGAAACTGGAAAATGAGAAGTTTGTAAACAATGCCAGGCCGGAAGTGATTGATAATGAGCGCAAAAAGCGAGCAGACGCAGAGGCTAAGATAAAAACGTTGGAGGAGAGTTTGGCGTTGCTGTAGGTTGCAGTGATATTATGCAGGAGCCATACTCAACAGTGTATGGCTCCTGCTTTTTTAAAAATCCCCCTTTTTGATCGATAACCTTGGTGTAACTTTATAGTGGATAGTTCATTGTCTCTAACCACTCAAAACATCATTTATGGAAACCAACGATCTTAAAAACACACAAAATCAGGAAACTACTAACGAAACGGAAAACAAAGTTCCTGAAAGCACTGAGCAAAATACAGAACATGGCGAAACTCACCATAAGCATCAGCATAACGATGCTGTTCTTTCGGCAAGCTTAGGGCATAGTGCAGTAGGCCATGTGCATCCTACGCATAGGACGAGGTTGGAGAACTAGGTGCTATTCTTTGACGAACTTTTTAATTATTGTGTCGTTTATCCTGATGAGGTAAATGCCGGAAGGCAGGTTTGATACGTTTACTTCTGCCTTTTCTGTGTTTGGTGTGTTGCTATAAATTGTTTGGCCTATGAGGTTAATGATAACGAGTTGGGTGATTCTATTCGTACCGTTAATGGTGAGTATGTTTGTGGCAGGGTTAGGGGTTAAGAAAACTTCATTTCCCGGAACATCAATATCTTTTATAGCAGTTGGTGGTGTATGTAATGTCCCACAGGTTACTCCACCTCTATTATAGTACAGTAAATCTTTAGACTGAACTTGATATCCAATGGAATAATGGGATACATTTTTTCTGGTCAACAGACCTAAAGGAGCCTTAT
The DNA here is from genome assembly GCA_021155965.1 of Flavipsychrobacter sp. Taxonomy (GTDB): domain Bacteria; phylum Bacteroidota; class Bacteroidia; order Chitinophagales; family Chitinophagaceae; genus Nemorincola. Next base: position 33,552 of record JAJNBJ010000003.1, on the reverse strand, counting down.
ATTTTGTAGGCTCTACGAAGTATTCAAAAACGGGAAAATGCTCTACGCCGTTAATGAAACCATTAGGCCCATAACCAAGTATGCTATATAAAGTGCCGGTTATACAGTAGCTGCTGTCGTTGATATTGTAACCATACAAGTTAGCGTGTCCATACTCTTCGGGCATATAGTTTGTGTCTATAACATTGGTAGAATAAAATGTTTCAGAGCTAGATACAGGGTATTTCGAATAAAAATCGGGGCCGGTCATTGTAGAGCCACTATGTTGAGCAACCCAGCCTGTATAGTTATATTGTATGCCGCCTGTTAGTACCATGGAACTGGTTATTGTATCCAAATTATAATCCTCAACTGGAATACATAATGAACTGACATGATCCCGAAAACCGTAGCAGCTGCCGTATTCATAAACATCACCAACATTCCACTGTGTCAATTGTGCAAAAGTTGGGTTTACCAGATCGATAAGAGAAAATATGGAATTGGTTGACGTAGGCATTAGTGGGGCCCTCATCATTACAATATAATCAAGGTAATAATCCAGCCCTATTACGTAAGCAGAATCCGGTTTATGGTATGGGAACGTTTGCAGGTCGAAGACTTGGGTAAATCCATGGTCTTTGCTTAGAATAATAGTAAAACTATCAACCGGATCCGTTGATACAGGTCCTGAACTGTTATGCGCTGTAATAAGTATTTTTTTTATAGAGTCTAAAGCCCCAAAAATTGTTACAGTATCTTTGGTTGTAAGTTGTGCCGTGTAATATATGGCTGATGTATCATTATAAAATATCCATGTTTCTCCAACATGAGCCTGCGATTTAATTACCGCTGTGTCGTTCCATATGTTATCAAATAAAAAAGTTCCGTTATTTTGCACAATTACTTTTTTACCAAGCCAACTTCCTCCATTAGAATCTAATGGAGCATAAGACCAGGATGTACCACCGTAACTCCCTCTCGGTGTGTGGAACGGATAATAAATGAAATCACTCCCCGAAGTTCTCACAGAGTCTATGCGTATGCCGCGCAAATAACCATTGCCGTTGATGAAATAACGCTTTACCCCATATTGCAGGCATTGCCAGTTTTGGGCTTGGCAGATGCTGTTTACAAGTAAAAGAAAGGGTAGCAATTTTTTCATTGATATACTAATTTAAGAAAATCAATTCTCTTTGATGAACTTCTTTACAATAGAATCGTTTATCTTAATAAGGTAAATGCCGGGAGGTATGTGAGATACATTTATTTCTGCTTTACCGGAATTAGGGTGACTGTTGTAAGCTGTTTGGCCTAAAAGGTTGTTAATAGTGAGGGTCGTGATGTTTTCAATTGAGGAGATGGTGATGGTGTTGGTAGTTGGGTTGGGGTAAACTTCTATATGGCTTTTAGATGAACCTATTTCTTTTACCAATGTTGGCGCTGAAATTATTGTACCACAACTTGTACCACCTCTGTTGTAATAAAGCAATTTTTGGGAGCCGATTATGTATCCCCAATCGACACCGGCCCCGATGCGATAAACTAATCCAAGTGTATTTTTATAGATATTGGTGATCCATGCTCCTTCAAAATCCGGGTAATAACTATTGCCTCTGATGTGTCCCAGGTTTACGATATATAAAGGAGACGAAATACAATAACTTGTATCGTCAGGGGTGTAGTAAAAAAGCATTTTCTGTTTATATTCCTCAGGCATCAATATAGTGTCTATTACAGCATTATGATCACATGCGAATGTCCTGCCATAGGTTGTTGTTGAGTATGTGTAGGATATAAAAGGATTCAGGAAAATGGTGCTATATGGAACCATAATTTCGTGCTTAATGCCATAGGATATATATTCTATGCCAGTGGAGAGAACGTTTATAGAAACTATTGTATCCTTCGTGTATTGTGAGGCTGGGTCACAAATTGCACCATACCATTGAAACGAGCCATCACACCAGGAATAATGATACACATCGCCCACGTTCCAATCGTACATTTGTTCTGTAGTAGGATTAAACAGAGAGACCAACTGAAAGATCTGTGTTTTTTTATTTATTCCAGTATATGGTAATGTAAATTGGTAAGATGTAACTGAAAATTCGTTAGCAGATTTGTCAAGGTAATAATCTGTGCCAGGCGAATATGCACTGCCAGGTTGACGATAAGGGAAAGTGAATAAATCAAATATTTGAACGAAGCCGTTGGTTTTACTCAGAAAAATCTGAAAACTGTCCAAAGGGTCTGTAGCAACAATACCTGATGAATTATAAGCAGTTATTATTATCTTCTTTATAGAGTCAACAGTACCCAAAACTGTCATTGTATCGGTGCCGGTCACTTCGGCTCTATAATATAAATCTGTGGTGTCATTATAGAATGTCCAACTATCTCCCGGGTGAGCTTGAGTTTTTATTACAACAGTATCGTTCCAAAAATTGTCAAACAGGAAAGTTCCATCATTTTGTTGAATTACTTTTTTTCCTAACCAACTACCTCCCAATGAATCAAGCAGAACTGCTCCAGAGCTATGCCCATAACTCCCTCTCGGTGTATGAAACGGATAGTAAAAAATGTCACTGCCGGAAGTTCTAACTGAATCTATCCTTATCCCCCGTAAATAACCATTGCCGTTAATGAAATAATGCTTTACACCATACTGCAGGCATTGCCAGTTTTGGGCGTGGCTAAAAGTATGGAGCAACAGAAGCAGGGGTAATAACTTTTTCATAGGCATACAAATATATAAAAATGCAGCAATTTGTATGCCGGAAATTATAGATAAATACCACTTCGCAAATGCCCCTTGATAACGTGCCATCAAAAATATCCCCAAAGCCTTACTGGTAGCAGAGGTCAATTTCCTTGACGGTACTGAAACTGTACCGTCAAGGTACCGTTTCAGTACCGTCAAGGTTTTTAAATTTTACAGAAACGGCAGCATTTACGAACTTCACATAATTGCCTCCCTGTTATACGCTGATGCTGTGGGTGGCTCCCGAAAATATAGGGTAAGTTCTTTGACAGATTGGATCGTGAGCTTCCGCTCTTTATGGCCTTTTTTTTTCTCCCCAAAAACTACCAGGTAGGGTATAAATATACCTTTTTAGGGTATAAATATACTCTTTTATACCCATTTATATATTAAAATAAAACACATAAATCAAGCCCATTGAGCATTTTCGCCACATATAAAAAACTAAATGTGGAAAAACAGGCACATCCCGAAAATTATACCCTGCCTGCCGGCAGCTTTCAACTGCAGTAGCTTTTCGCAAAACTATAGCTCCACCTTAGCCAAAGACTTTTTCAGGAAGTCTATCACTTTTACTTCTGTGGCATCCAGCTCGCGCATATCTGCAAGCATTACAGATACCCAGTCGGTGAGGTGTACCAGGTAGAACACCTGCTCCCAATAGCTTTTGCCCTCTGCATATATCTCTATGATTGTGGAAGTATATTTTTTGATCACCTTTTTGTTGATCTCCATGCGCAGTTGCACGCGGCTGTAATCATCATTGCTTCGCAGGATGATAACTGCTTTATCCTGTGCATCATCTCGCCAGCCCACCAACTCGTTGTGGTTCATCTCCGGTATGGTATGGTGCCATGCCAGCATTTTACCATTCTCGTTTATTTGCTGGCGGAAGCGTACTGCAACACCATCCAGGCTGCCTGAAGAATAAATGATAGGCAGCTTGCCAAATATTCTCTTAGCAATGGCCTGCGCTTTTTTCTGCGTATCGTTCTCATTCTCCTTCATGGTCTTGATGGCGCGCTTGATCTCTTTCTCGAAGTTGTGCCCGATGAGGCCATAATGCGCGAGCACATACAATATCTGCACCAGCGAGTATCCAAGGCATGCACGCGGAGGCATACCTGCAGGAACAAGGATGCAATCAAGTCGCCTGCTGTTGGCAATATCTGCTATTTCTCCGCCCGATGTGATGCAGATGATAGTTGCCCTTTTCCTGATGGCCTGTTTCATTGCCATCAGTGTTTCTTCTGTATTGCCCGAATAAGAGCAAACAATTACCAGCGACTTCCTTGTTGCAAATGCCGGCAGTGTGTAATCTTTATTGACAATAAAGGGGATCTTCAGCTTGTCGTAAACATAGTTTTGCACAATAGAACCGCCAATGCCGCTGCCCCCCAAACCTGTAACAACTACGTTACTAAATTCTTTCGGATGTGCTATATATCGGTGGTTTTTTCCTATTATTATTGCTTCTTGTAACTGTATTGGAAAATCCAGTACTAACTTTTTCATTGTTTTTGGTAAAGTTTAATGTCCAAACATAATAAAATTGGTATAAAGGGCGAACAAATAGCCGCAGACTTTTTGCTAAATAAAGGTTATAAAATACTGTACCGCAACTGGCGCAGTGGTAAAAAAGAAGTAGATATTATTGCTATTAAGGATGATATATTAGCTATTATTGAAATAAAGACCCGCAGCCGCAACGATATTAGCTTTCCTGAAGAAGCAGTTACACATCATAAACAGCAATTTTTAAAGTCTGCAGCAATCGACTTTGTTGCACTATACCCGGAACACATTAATATTAGATTTGATATTATTAGTGTGCTTATGGAGAGTGGGAAAGTGAAAGAAATCATCCATTTTGAGGAAGCATTTTACTAATACCATCCCTTCATACAGGGTAGAACCGTGTGGTGCATTAATATTACTTTTGCGGCTTATTCGGAAAATAATGAAGAGAATACCCATTTTACTTGCGTTTCTATTTATCGCTTTCTCCTGCTTTGCCCAAGTTCCTGCCCGTGATACGGTTATTAAAGACACTATCCAGCATGTTGTTTTGGATACACTCGAAGTGAGCGTGCCTGCAGGGCCGGTTCCTTATAGAAATTCAGCTACTAAAGTTTGGGAGATAAAGCATACACGCATTGCGCTTTCTTTCAACTTTAAGGAGAAAACGGCTGACGTAAAGGAATGGATATCGCTGACCCCTTATTTCTACCCGGTTGATACGCTGGTACTGGATGCCAAAAGCATGCGTATAGATAGTGTACTACTAGTGACCCCTAATGGAAAGGTAAAATTGAAATACACCTACGAAAATAACCAGCTTACTATCCGTTTCGGGCAGGTATTCAAAATGGGCTTTAATATTGATCTGTATCTGAAATATACTGCAATGCCATATGCTAAAACCAGCGGAGGCAGTAGCGCTATCAGGGACGACAGGGGGCTGTATTTTATAAACACTGATTACAAAGTGCCCCATAAGCCGGCACAAATATGGACACAAGGCGAGACAGAATCCAACTCGCACTGGATGATAACCATAGATAAACCTAATACGCGCTTTACCACGCAAATAGAGCTTACGGTACCCGATAGTTTTACTACGCTCAGTAATGGCGCATTGATAAAGAAAACACCTGTAATTAAAGGCATGCGGACAGATGTGTGGAAGATGGATATGCCGCTATCGGTATACACTGCCATGTTTGCCATTGGTAAGTTCAAGATTGATAAGAATAACTGGCGTGGTAAGGAAGTTAGCTATTACGTGGAGCCGGAGTATGAGCAGTATGCCTACCTGATGTTCAATCACACCCGCGATATGATGGAGTACTTTTCGCAGCGTACCGGTGTAGCTTATCCATGGAATAAATACAGCCAGGTAGTGGTGCGTGATTATGTGTCGGGGGCTATGGAAAATACCTCGGCATCGCTGTTTGGTGAATTCATGAACCAGAATGCGCGCGAGGTGGCGGATAAGAATGCAGAGGATGTAGTATCGCATGAGCTGTTTCACCAATGGTTTGGCGACTATGTAACCTGCGAATCGTGGGCAAACATAACCGTCAATGAGTCGTTTGCCAACTATGGAGAGCAACTGTGGCGCAACTATAGATATGGTAAAGCATCGTGCGATGAACTGGCATATAATGACCTGATGGGGTACATTGCCACATCTGCTTTTAAAGATGAGCCGCTTGTACGTTATCATTATGACAGCCGGGAGGATGTGTTTGATGCGATATCCTACAATAAAGGAGGGGCTATACTTCGCTACCTGAATAACCTTATCGGCGATGCTGCTTTTGATAAATCAATGAATATTTATCTTACAAAGAATGCGCTCCGCCCTGCAGAAGCACATCATTGGAGGCTGGCAGTAGAGGAAGCGACCGGGCAGGACTGGGGCTGGTTTTTTAACCAGTGGTACTACAAGGGCGGGCACCCGGTGCTGAAGGTGAGCTATGATTATAATGACTCGCTGCAAAAGCTGATAGTTACGGTAAAACAAGCGCAGGAAGATAGCAATTTCATGTACAGGCTCCCTTTGAAAACCGCAATATTTTACGACCGGGATAAGACGGTAATTGACTGGGAGATAACAAAGAAGAAAGAGACATTTGCTATTCCATATAAGTTAGGTGTGGCGCCTGTTGTGATACCCGATTATACGCATATACTGCCCGGTGAGCTGAAAGATGGCAAAAAAATGATGCAGTGGAAGGTGCAAATGACACATACCGACGACTACATCAGTAAACGGCTTGCAGTAAATGCTGCCAGCAAACTGTTGTCTGACACCAATTCGCAGGCCATTATCGACCTGGCACTTAAAGATAACATTCATCCTATCCGCCGGCATGCATTAACGCAGTTACGCAATACTACCAACGAAAAGTACCAGAAGCGATGGGCTGAATATATTATCTCTGTTGCAAAGTATGACAGCGATAAGCTTGTACGTGCTGAGGCCTTTTATACTTTGGGCGACTGGAAAGTGGCTGAAGGGAAAGAATTTATGCAGAAAGCCACCCATTATAGTTCTTACGCTATTGCGGGTGCAGCACTTGAGGCGCTGTCTAAGATCGATATGGATACGGCTTATGCCCTTGCTAAGGAACTGGTACAAACAGACCCTAAAGCCAGCCTGGAAACCTCTGTGTGGACTATTATTGGCAAAAAGGGTGCAGATGAAGATATTGTGTTGTTTGAGAAATATGTACCCTATGCATTTGGAAGCAAACGTTTTTGGTATGCCTCTGCCATGAACAATTACCTAAAAAATGTGAAGAGTGATGATGCATTCAAAAGGTGTACGGAGGTTTTTGCTACTTTTGTGGCCAATGAGGGTTTGAGAAACTTCAGGTCAATGTTCAGGGGATTTTTATTTCAGCTGGCTACACAATATAAAAGTGACAGTGCCTCGGAAAAACCTGAGGAAGCTGAAACTGCCAAAAGGCGCTTTGAGCTGATGCGTCCTTTTTTGCAACGTATAATTGACGAGGAAACCGACGAAGACCTGCTGAAAGAAGGTAAAAAGAAGATAAGAGAACTCTATGAATAGCCATATCGGTTTTCCGGTGGCATATTTCTTTTAATGTCTAATTTCGCCCAGGACTTATATGAAAACGGCTATTAATCTTCTTTTTATATTATTGGCATTATCCTCACCTGTATATGCGCAGGTGCTGAAACCCGGTTTTGATACTGATGAGTATATTGGCGTATTGCAGCGGTGCTCCATGCAGTTCAGTAAAAATCTGCGTGGAGACTTACCTAAGGAGACAAATTTCGAGAAGGTGTACCAATCGCCCAATATGGGGCTGCATAATAAATGGGACTTATGGGTGAATAAGGAAAAGACAATAATGACAGTAAACCTGCGCGGTACCACGTCGGACGTAGATAGCTGGTTAGAGAATTTTTACTCTGCAATGATACCCGCTACGGGCAGCCTGAAACTGGATGGTATCACTCCAACTGAATATAAATTTGCGAACGATCCCAAGGCTAAGGTTCATGTTGGCTGGACGGTTGGCATTTGTAGCATGCTGCCGGACATTCTTGAAAAAGTAAAATTATGGTATGGTAAAGGTATAAAGCAACTAATTATTGAAGGGCACAGCCAGGGTGGGGCGCTATCGTACCTGCTTTCGTCTTATCTGCACTACCAGGTTGCTGATAGGAAACTGCCTAACGACCTTATTATAAAAACCTATTGCAGCGCAGCGCCTAAGCCCGGCAATCTTTATTACGCCTACGACTACGATAATTTCAACCGGGCAGGTTGGGCGTTTAATGTTGTTAACTCAGCAGATTGGGTGCCTGAAATGCCGATAACCATACAAACGCAGCACGACATCAACAAGAATCCGTATGATTACACTAAAGAGAGCTTGAAAAAGCAGAATTTTATTGTTCGGTATTATATAAATCACATTTATCACAAAATGGATAGGCTCACCCGCAGGGCCCAGCGCAAGTACGAGAAATTTCTTGGAAGGGTGATCTACAAACAGGTGAGAAAACATATGGAAGACTTGGAACAGCCTAAATATGCAGGCAGTACCAATTACTCTCGCGCCGGTATGCCTATTGTATTGATGCCAGATGAAAGTTACCATCAAAAATTCCCGGATACATCCAGGAATATATTCCACCATCATCTTTTTGACAGGTATTACTTTTTAGTAATGAAGGCCTATAAATAGCAGCTATAAAGGGTTATCTTTGGCGGTAATATGTCTGTTTTACAGGATAAAGTAGTTGTTATCACAGGTGGTTCTTCCGGTATTGGTAAGGCATTGGCTGATGCAGCGTTGTCGCGTGGTGCGTGCGTTGCTGTCTGTGCCCGTAATGCCGACAAATTAGCAGCGTTATTCGCCCCATCTGACAAAGTATTATGTGTAAAGGCTGACGTAAGTATCGAAGATGATTGCAAAGTATTTGTTGATGCAGTGTTACAAAAATGGGGCAGGGTAGATGTGCTTATCAATAATGCGGGTATCAGTATGAGGGCGTTGTTTGAAGAAGTGGATATTGCAGTGCTCAAAGAATTGATGGATATTAACTTCTGGGGGGCAGTATATTGTACAAAATACGCTTTACCCTCGCTGCTGAAGCAGAAAGGAGTTGTTACTGCCATTTCGTCAATAGCAGGATATAGGGGGCTGCCTGCACGTACCGGTTATTCTGCGTCTAAGTTCGCATTGCAGGGTTTTTTGGAAGCATTACGTACAGAATTGCTTCGGACCGGTGTGCATGTGATGTGGGTATCCCCCGGTTTTACTTCATCTAATATCCGCAATGCAGCTCGGAGCAGCAATGGCACCTCCCAGGGTGAGACCCCGTTGGATGAAAGTAAACTGATGAGTGCCGAAGAATGTGCCAGCCGCATACTCAATGCGATAGAAACCCGCAAACGCACAGTTGTGATGACGCGGCAAGGTAAGTTGGCAGTATGGCTTAATAAGCTTTTTCCGTCTTTTGCTGATAAAATGGTGTACAAACATTTTCTGAATGAGAGGGATTCGCCGTTGAGGAAATAGGTACTACCGTAATTTTTTCCTTTTCTTATATCTGACCGTTTTTTTTGTACAGGCGATAGCAGTTTTTACACAATTGCTGAACGGCAGGTGTATTGAATGCATGCACATTAACAGGCAATCATATTCTTTGGTATTTTGGGTTAAATCTATCAATGGGTTGAGGTATTATTTGCTATTCTTTTTTTGCTTATTGGCGCTTTTTACAAAAGCGCAGGACCCTTACTATATCAATTATGCTATTCCTGATGGGTTGCCGTCAGATAATGTGTATTCGGTCTCCCAGGACGAAAAAGGATTGGTATGGTTTACAACCGATGTAGGTATTGTTACTTATGATAGTAAGTCGTTTAAGCTGCTGAATGCGGACAATGGGTTGAGTGACAATGAGGTTTTCAGGTTGAGCAGGGATAGCAAGGGCAGGACATGGATGCATACGCTAAACGGCAAGGCGTGTTTTATCTATAAGGACAGTATTTATAACGAACACAATTCAGCATTACTGAAACAGGTAAAGGGTTCTGGCCTGGTTGTTGATTTTTACGAAGATGCAGATAAGAAAGTATACCTAAGTTTTCGTAGCGGCGAAGTGTTTATGATAGACACTTTAGGCCATATTGAACGAAGAACAAATCAGGCACCCCATTGGGGAGTGTGGAAGAGCGATGCCCTGTACGCCATATATGCCGGGACAGTTACAAGGCTGGAAGATGGAGCGGAGGTCCAGGTACTGAACGTTAACCTGAATAGCCGGATGGTGAATACGCAGAGCAGGATATGCCACCTGGCTGATGAGCACTATTTCTGCACAGGGAATGAATTATACATCCTCAGGCAAAACCGGTTCGAGCTTTATTTGTACCTGGACAGCGCTGCCGGCATAACCAATGTGTGCAAAATTGATAACTATCTCTGGATAGCAACAAGAAGCGGCCTGTATCAATTCCAGGGCACAAAACTGGTGAACCATTTTTTTAAAGATGATGCTGTTTCTGATGTATTTCGGGATAAAGAGGGGAATTATTGGGTCACTACATTGAGCAGGGGTGTGCTTTTAGTGCCTTCTATGAATGTATCAAAGATGCTCGATAATAAGAAGATATATCGCCTGGGGCTAAACGGACAAGAACTTTGGCTGGGTGGATCGGAAAACAACTATTATGTGAGGAAAAATGGAGAACTGACAAGTTATCATTTGCCTGCCTACTGGGTTGACAATAAAATAAGTTGTTTCCGCTTTTATGAAGGTAAAACGTATGTAGGCGCCAAATCAGGTCTCGTCATTTCAGGCGCCGGTAAAACACAATCCTTCCCGGTCAACGTCAACGACCTGTTGTACAGTAATGATCACATTTATGTAGCAACAACCTATACATCAAGGGTACATAAAGATAGTGTAACAGCATATATAGTACACACACCGGAATCTGACAAGATACTTTCCAAACGAACTAATGTGCTTGAAAAGGATAATGATGGCAGCATATGGATAGGTACAAATTTTGGACTATACCTGTATGCGAATGAACCGGGTGGGTTTAGATTGTACAACATGGGGGAACTATCTGAAGAACTTGCTATCTCAATAGAAGATATTTTTTTTGACACTACACAAAAGAGGTTACTGGTTGCCACAGCATCAAAAGGGCTTGTTGTGGTAAAGGATAGAAAGGTGACCCGGGTTTTTAAAACGATGAACGGGCTGAATAATAATACTGTAACTGCGATTAAAAAAATTGCTAACAGTACTTACCTTGTAGGGAGTAATAATGGACTGAACAAAGTAACACTTTTATTCGAAGCAGATAAAGTTGAAAGTTACAATTTTCGGGTTGGCATAAATAATAAACGTGTAAATGACATCGAGCTCCTTAACGATACCGTCTATATTGCCACAGATAACGGTGTGCTGTATTTTGGCATACATACACTAATGCCGCTAACAGTTTATCCCATATGTAACATCACGGCAGTAAAAACTGCAAATGGAATATTTAAAGGAGGGCAACTCCATTATTCAGATAATGATATCAGTATCTCATTTAATGGTATATCGTTCAAAGACAAAGGTAATGTCGAATTCTACTATCGTTTTGTTGGCCGTGATGAGATGTGGAATGTAACGCGGGAATCGCAAGTGAATTATAAAGACCTTTCAGCAGGTAAGTATACATTCGAATTGTTCTGTAAAAATGGCCTTGGTAATAGCAGTAAAATGCAGTCGGTATCTTTCGAGATATTGCCGCCATTCTGGCAAAAGACATGGTTCATCGCACTTGTCTCGCTGTTGTGTGCCAGCGTTGTTTACGGGTTTGTCCGGTACCGGTTTAAAAGGCTGCAAGTGAAAAATGAGGCAGAAATGAAAATAATGCAGTCCGAAAATGACAAGGTGCAATTGGAAAAACAAATGCTGGAGCTGGAACAAAAAGCCCTGCGGATGCAGATGAACCCGCATTTTATCTTTAATGCGCTCAATACAATAAAGGGTTATTATTCTGAAGGTGATGACGTAAAAGCAGGTAATTACATTGCCAAGTTCTCAAAGTTACTCAGGATGCTGTTGAATACAGAAGGGCAAAATACTACCCTTGACAATGAAATAGAAATGTTGAAGCTATACGTGGAACTCACAAGGATACGCTACCACGAAAAATTTGACTATACTATTGATGTTGATGCCGGGTTAATGCTGGCAGATACCATAATACCCAGCCTGCTTTTACAGCCTATTGTTGAAAATGCCATTATACACGGGCTGGCAGCGAAAGCAGAACATGGAATACTTTTGATATCGTTTAAAAAAGATGCTGGCGAAATGGTGTGCATAGTTGAAGATAATGGCATTGGACGCAAGCAGGCAGCGGCATTAAGCAGTGGAAAGCTGCACAATTCAAAGGCTATTGCGATAGTGCGAGACAGGCTGAAACTATTTGACGAGCATACGTCTTTTGAGATAGTTGACCTGGAAGAAGGTGGACTAGCATGCGGAACAAAAGTTATTATTAAATTACCAATAAAATATACAGGATTTTGAAGACCCTGATCATTGATGATGAAAAACAGGCGGTGTCTGCGCTGAAAGCAGATATAAAACGCCATTGCGGTGACCTTGAAATAGTTGGTGAGGCTTATTCTGTGAAAGATGCCATTGCCAGGATAAAGGCGTTGGAACCTGATCTCATTTTCCTGGATATACAATTGACCGACGGTACAGGGTTTGACATACTTGATGTAATAGATAAACGTAAGCTGAAGGTGATATTTACTACCGCGTATAGTCAGTTTGCCATAAAGGCTATCAAATTCAGTGCGCTGGATTATTTGCTGAAGCCAATTGATGCAGAAGAACTGATCGAGGCAGTGAAACGTGCAAAAGAATATACTATACCGCAGCAGGTCCCGGAACAGTATGAGGTGCTGAAGCAGCAGTCTGACCTACTACAGGCTGGGGAGAAAAAGATAGTATTGAAAGACAGTAAATCGATATATTTTGTAAAAGTAGCTGATATTATCAGGTGTGAGGCGAATGGCTCTTATACGGATGTTTATGCGGTGGATAGTGTCAAAATAATAATAAGCAAACCACTGAAAGAACTGGAGAGTATGCTGGAGCCATATGGCTTTGTACGTACCCATCACTCTCATCTGGTGAACCTGCACCAGGCAAAAAGGGTAGATAAAGCTGATGGGGGGACCCTTCATTTTAATGATGGCTCATCAGTTCCTATATCTCAAAGAAAATGGGAGCAGGTAATACAATTGCTCGCCGGGGAATGATATCCGGTGCCTTATCCGGCGCCTTTTTTACATAAAACGCTTACCCGATAAATCAGCTTCACTTATAGGATAATCCTAATCACTTATTGATTAGGGTCAAATGCACATTGGCGCAGGGCTACTTTTGGGTATCGTTCATTCTAAAAACTAAATATTATGAAAAATTCACTACTTTCACTTGTGTTTGCATTGGGGATTGTAAGCAATGCGCACAGCCAATGCTCTACCCCTACTGGCTTAACGACCAGTTATGCCAACAATGTAACTACATTCAGTTGGACCCCTGTAAGTGGCGCTACAAGCTATGATTTTGAATTGAAGCAAAGCTGGGATGGTTGGGCTGAATGGTACGATACTGCGCCTACCCATACCTATACGCTTACAGGTATTATGCATAGTATATCTATTGACTGGCGGGTTAAAGCCGTGTGCCCAAGCGGCTCAAGCGGCTATCAGACTTTTTCGAACTTTGTTGTACCTTGCCCCCAGCCAAGCGCCCTGACCACTACCAGTGTTACTATGACCGGCGCTACGATCAACTGGACCGCTGCGGCTGGTTATAATACATACGTATCGGATTTCACAACGTCGTACAGAAAATCCGGTACAACCACCTGGACATACCTTGGCAATACCTCCGGTACATCCAAAACAATTACAGGCCTGCAGGCCAATACTACTTATGAATGGCGTGTAGCTCAAACTTGTCCTTATTTTAACAGCTCGTATGTTACATCTTCATTCACAACCCTTGCATGCAATAGCGCAGGTGCAAATTCTACAGAGTGGATATCTCGTTTCAAATTGGGTAGTGTAGACCGTTCCAGTGGTGCAGAAAGTGGGGGATATGTGAATGTTACCAGCAGCACTATTAATCTTACAGCAGGCACATCGAACCAGGCGAAAATACGGGTTGGGTATAATGGCTCTTTTACAAACAAGGTTTTCAAAGTATACATCGACTATAATAACAATACTATTTATGAGGAAACTGAAGTAGTATATGGCCCATCGTCGATAACGGGTAGTGGCCTGCAAACATTTTACATCAGTATATCTTCAACAGCGCCCAACGGTGTTCATGGTATGCGGGTTATCATGGCCCGTAATGGCACAACCATTACAGGCTGCATGAGCGGTCATAACGGTGAAACAGAAGATTATAAGGTAAATATATCAGGCGGCGCCAAAGGTATTTCTACCGCTCCGGCTGAGATCGCAGAAGTGGAAAAGATAAATGTATACCCTAACCCTGCAACCAGCATCATGAATATTCAGTTGCCTGATGGCGTTTCTGTGATCAATGTATATGATATTATGGGCAAAAAAGTCTTTCAACAGCCAGCTTCCGCTATCACAATGGAAATAAATGTTGCTCAATGGCCAGTTGCACAATATATAGTTGAAGCTATATATGCAGATGGTCATAAAGATGTAACACGGTTTGTAAAGCAATAAACGCGGTGGGGTGTTTATTGAACAGCAAGATAAGGGCTTCAACATTTGTTGAAGCCCTTTCTCGTTTTTTGACAGCCAATGGCAGTCTTCGTTATCTTTAAATGGCCATCCGTATTTTATCTTTTGACCTGGCACGTGTGGAGCGCGCGGTGGTGTCAGTATCGAGAGGGGAAGGTGGAGGATATAGATGCAGCAACTATACAGGGACATTGCCGACCTGATGATATCGTTATCTACAGCTATAAGTTTTGGGTATGTTTATGCGGGGACTTAGTGTAGATAAAAAAACAAGCGCCCCGAAGGGCGCCTGTTTTAGCTAATGTGAACTAACACTCACTAAACCGCTATTTAATAATGAACTTGATATTAAATTGTTCGCCTTTACTGTCTTTAACCTGCAACAGGTAAAGCCCTGGCACTTTATTGTTCATGTCAAATGCGGAGGTGCCGTTCTCAAAGAGCATCTCGCCACTGTATACCTGCTGCCCGGTAGCATTTAATATTGCCACCGAAACAGGTTTAGTGTCCGCAAGCTGTTGCTTGAGTGTTATGTGCCCGTCGCTTGGGTTTGGATAGAGCGAGTAGCTTTGGCCATTCAGCATATTTGTGACCGCCGGATTTTGTGCATCAATTGTATCGCCATTTGCGTGCCTGAACGCGATAGGTGATGGTGCTAATGCCGGGCATGTTGGAGGTGCCGAAGCGGTCGTGAATATTGAAAAACCACCTATAGAATATGGAGTTAAAGTAGGCGCTTCTGTACCATTATTAATAGGATTTTCCGCAGCAGTAGTGGATACATACAGCGGAGATATTGTCGGATTGGCAGTGCCCCTGGTATAAGTTTGATAATGTGGCCCGCTCATCGCTGTCCAGAATCCGCCAAGTGGCAACCAACGGTTAAAACATATCTGGCCGGGTCCTCCCTGGGGGCCCATGGTGCCCTCCAGTACCATGCCGTAAGCATTCTGGTTCATCGTATTGGTTATCCAATTAATTCCATTAAGCCCTTTGATGTAGAACCCGGTGTTTATATCATTCGTAGTATTGCATCCTACTGTAGACAGGGTAGACATGAAGCCCGGCAGCGATATAATTCCGGTCAATTGATCGATTCGGATACCTTCGATCATATTAGGTGTGTACGGATTACCAGCATATGAAGGCGGCACCGGGTTTGCGTGGCCGGGCCCTATAATTGTATTTTCCTGAATAAGGGCCGGATTAACGCGCTCAATTAATATCCCTGTTTGCTTGCCAATACCAGCGGCTGCCGGTAGCAGGCTCCTCTCAAGTGTCAGGGTATTGTTATTGACAGTTACCGGCTGATCCTGGAACTCTACATCTTCAACTCTGATCCCCTTTAAAACCCTGTTCATTTGGTTGCGATCGATATTTATCTGGCTAGCGGGGAAAGACCATCCAAATCCACCTGCAGTTGTAGCGCACTGTAAGTATATGCCTTGTCTCACATACTCATTCGCGGTGATAGGCCCGGCAAAATTAGTAGCAGATATCCTATTATCATTGATCGATATCTGGCCATGAAATGGAGGTGTAAACATTGCCGGATTGATATAGTACTTAATCCCGTTTGTGATATTAACGATATTGTTGAAATTCAGCTGCACGTTAAAATATCTCGAGGAGTTCATCAGGAAGCCATATCTGCCTTGTAGATTAGTTAGCAGCATGGAAGAATGATTACTGAACATGTTTGTAAATTCAGCCTTTACATGATAATATTCCCATGCTTCAACGCCATTGATACAATCATAAAAATCGCAGGATGTTGATACGGTTGGGGGGAGGCCGAATAAACCTGATGCATCTGAACCGTAAACATGTAATTTATACCTGTTGTCTAAGCCTGGAGGATTTGTATTCATTGCAAAAATGCCATCTCCTCCATATGATGGGTTTATTGTGCCGTTCATATGTATAAATACAGAATTACGCACCGTTACGTCACTGTTCTCGGCATATATACCATAATTAAGGTGATCGAACGTATTCCGTTCGGTACCGTTCACAGGAATAGAACCGGCAACAAATCCGGAATATACTTCATTTCCGGCCCCGGCCCCGGTTACAGCACCTACTGTAACTACTTCGATCCCTTTGTCTGCATCTACCGGTAGTGTTGACCAAACAGGTATGTTACATTGTGATGGAGGACAAGGTCCATTTGCACATGAAGCCGCCCCTCCAATGTTAAATGGTGGATCGTATGGGCCTGCGGCTATTGGAGCTTTCAGCTGCGCAGTCGTAGCCCAGTTAAATGGCCATGTATCCGGATAGCTGGTTGACCATGAACCACCTGGAGTATTGCTGAAGTTGTAGAAATTGCGACTGGTAAATACCGTATTCTCTATTACAAACGGATAGCAGGGTGTTGCAACTACAGGATGATTTGGATCCGTGATTGCGGGCAGGCCGGGTATTGATAGCATTGGTGGAGTGTATGTATGCACCTGGATGCCAACAATGTTCTTATTGAATATAGCCCCTGACGAATTAATTATCAGGTTTGCAACGCCACCGGGCAAATATCCCAAGGGTGTAACAGGTGATGTTACGTTTATGGCTACCTCTGCATCTTCGATCATTGTGCTATTGATCAGTTCAATAGTTCCTTGTAAGCCACCTGCACTTAGAAGCTCAATTCCGCGCCACATGTCCGGGTGACAGCAGAAGAGGTGGCAATGATCTAATACAAGCCTCACGCCTGGCGCAACAGTCATTTCTTTGTTTGGATCAATAAATATGATGCAATTAACAAGGGCGATGGTGGTGCCGGGTGCGCCGGTAAACGCAACATCGTTAGCCATGTAATAATTGCCTGGCGCTGGTACTGGCCCCGCCGTACTGATGGTTCCTGATGTGCCAAAAGAAGCGACAGGTATAGCAGGAGTACTATGTAAAGCCTCGCAAACGCAGGTGTTTGGCACGGGCTGCACAATAATACCGGCAGTAGCGGTGCAACCATGCAATACATCATTGACAATTACACTGTATGTGGTGACAACAGATGGATGAACTGTTATAGATGAAGTAGTTGAGCCAAATGTAGTGGCCATTGTTGGTGTCCATGTAAAATTGCAAACGAGGTCTGTGGTAGCTGTTAAGGTGGCGTCATCGCACATCAGAATAACAGGAGGTGTGCCGGTTGCACCCGGAATTGACGTAAGGGTAATGACCGGATTTGGATGTACATTTATTACCCACGTGGCAATACCTACGCAACCACCAGCAGTAAATGAATAAGTAATAGTTGCAGTGCCATGTCCCATTCCTATAACCTCGTTAGGGACCAAAGGGTTGAAATCAGCAACAGATGCATCTGACGAACTCCATGTGCCTCCCGCAGGTGATCCATACATATACTGTTTTTCACCAACGCAGAGATCCTTGGGAGAATTGTCGATTGTAGGTGTAGGTGTAGGATGAATGGTTAGCGGTCCATAAGTCCACACACAACCTGTTGCCGGGTCTGCATAGTCAATTGTAATAGTACCGGGAGCGCCACAGATAATTTCACCGGTAACAGGATTAATTGAAGTGCCCGGTGTAGTAGTGCCCAGGGCATATGTGCCAACGAGTGCCGGCGTGGGAAAATTAAGTGTGGAACCAGAGCATAGCCATGGCCAGGTAATAGCGGGTTGGGTATGTAGACTCACACAAGCGCTACCAGCCATTGTATTTGTACAATGCGTTAGTGATGCTGTAAATCTGGCGATAACGTTGTAACAACAAACCGCAGTCTGCAGCCCAAATGTAATTGCGGCACCAGACCCGGGAACTGGTGGTCCTATCGGCGTTGTGCCACAAAATAGTTGGTATTCAACGCCCAGTTCAGAATTATCTAAGCCAATATTAACTCCTGATCCACCTGGGCAGTAGGCCCCACCCCCAATCACATTAAACACCATAGGCAACGGATCTACATCTATAGGCGTTATACCCCGACAGCCGGCTGGAGAAGTATAAGTGATTAATGCTGATCCTGCTGAACCACCGCTAACAATAGCGGTTGAGCCACTTGGGCCGAAAGGAACAGAGGCAATCAATGGTGCGCTGCTTATCCAGGTGCCGCCCACAGACCCCGAAGTAACGGTAGCGACAGTTGTAGCACCTACACACACATCGGCGACAGTAATTACAGGCAAAGGTTCTACTGTTACTATAGTAGTTGCAACTCCGGGGGCACATGCGCACGGCGTTGTAACCGAATAAGTGATTACAGCAGTACCGGCGCTAACGGCAGTTACTATTCCGGTTGGGCCTACTGTAGCAACTCCCGGGTTGGTACTGCCATATGTACCTCCAGGTGTACTGCCGGCATCAACATTACGCGTACCACCCATGCATAATGTAAATGGGGGAATCAGAGAGGCGTGATGAGGACCCTCTGGTTCAATACTCAGACTAAATATGGTACCGTTTGTAGAACCATCTGCGAATATTTGGAGGTCGTTAATGCCACACTGAATAATGGTAATTGTTGCTCCTGCACCAGTACCTGCGGTGCTGTTACTTGTTAAATTCCCCCCTCCTGTTGGGAAGGCGTCATAGCCGGCTGGCCATAGATCGCCGCAACTAGTTAGAGCTGGCCCTGACATATGTCCGTTATTTAATAAAACTGGATTACCGTTAATCAATATACTAATAACTTCGTTGTCATGTTGTTCCTCAACTCTTATTACTACTCTGCGCACCGGGGATGAAAAATTAAACAAAAAGTTTCCTGGAATCGACCATCTGCCAATCCAATAGGGAGTAGCGCCTGCGCATCCTGTACCAGGTCCTGCCCCCAATCCGCTTGACGTAACTGTAACATCAGTAGTACAAAGACCGGTTCCATAGCTTTGGATAGTACCAGTCCCATTGGTTACTGGTACCAGAAACTGTGCACTGGCACTTGCCGTTAGCACACATAATATCAATACATAAAATAGAGTCTTCATAAAGGCTATATTATTTGTGTTTATCAATAAATATTCCTACTCTTTTCTTTATACAGGCTTTTCGGGTTCCCCCTGTTTTTACAGAAAAATCAATTTGCCATATAGGGAAGTGCTGTGTGCCCGGCGCACGAATAGATACGTATTCTTCTGAAGAAAATGGTGTGCGTTTCATAGAGTAGTGCTTTGGTTATAGAGGTTCTAAACTAATTGCATGCAATGTACCATACATACAATCCGCGCTCCAAAACCGGTTAGCGAACGGTTGCAAAAGTTAGTGAACGGTAAAAAAGAAGGAGATGAAAAATTAAGAAAGGCTGATGCTGATCGTAGCGACTGTCCATTGCAGTTTGCCTGTATCATCCTTTGTCTCGCCTAAGTGCAGCGTTATCTTTTTGTTCTGTATAATGCCAAACTGGGCAATGCGTTTGCGTATGTTCTCCAGTCCGTATGACTGATGTGTTTTACCTACTTTTTTCTTTGCTGCTTCAATACCTATGCCGTTATCTTTCACAGCTATTATCAGCAAGTTGCCCTGTTCATATATATCTATGCCCACAAAGCTATCTTCACTCTTACTAGGGAATATGCCATGCCTGATGGCATTCTCCACAAGGGGCTGTATCAGCAATGGCGGCACCATTATGTCCGTTACATCCACATTGCTGGCTATATTAATGGCATAGTTGAGATGGTCTTTAAATCGCAGCTTTTCCAGCTTCAGATAGTCGGCCACCACTTCCATTTCCTTATCCAGCGATATCAGCTCAAGCGAAATATTGTGCATATTCCGCCGTACAAGATTGGCAAAGATGGTCAGGTACCTGTTGGCGGCAAGCTTTTCATTTTTATTTATGAGGCCCTGCATATTATTGAGGGCGTTAAAAATAAAATGCGGGTTCATCAGTGCGTTCAGTGCTTTGTACTCCAGCTTCAGAAATTTCACCTCACTTTCATGCAGTTTTTCTTTTCTGCGTAAAGCACGCATCATACGATAACTGATGATGGCGCCTACAAGTATTATACCCGCTACCACGCAAATACTAATAAACCACCAGGTAGCCCAGTACGGCCTCAGAATATGCAACCTGAACATAATGGGCTCACAGTATCCGCTGTTGAGTGTCTTTGCCCTTACCATTATTGCATGATCTCCATACCCGGAATTGACCAAATTGATCTCCTCGCCTTTAACTGCTCTCCAGCTATCTTCCCCATTACCGGATATTAAGTATTCGTACGAAACATCTTTTCCGGCAAATGATTGGGAAGCAAACGAAATAGTGAGATTGCGGGATTCTCTATATGGGATTTCCATTTCACCGGTAATACTGCTGGTTTCTTTTGTTGTCCTAAGCGATGAAAAATATAGTTTCGGCGGACTGTTCCTTCTCAGCAGGCTTTGTATGCTCATGGTAGTAACAGAGCCATTTTTAAAAAAATAACAAGTACTGTCATCAGAGCAAAATGCTTCTATGTTCAGAGGTACAAAAGGATCTTCAACCACTGAAAGAGTAGGTTTTTCTTTGTTGTTGGCATGCACTTTCAGCAGGCGGTGAAAATTATTGGTGCTGATAAGCATCATAGAGTCATTAAGTTTATACAGCCTGTTCCACACGCAATTTGGTGCCGGGAAAGAATCAACCTTTATCGGGCCATCCTGGTTGTGTATCAGTAACAATTTGTTATCGAATGTATAACCAGCCATATACTCCCCTAAAAAATCAAAAGATTTTAGGGCAATGTCCTTGAACTGCCCTTGGTGCCTGCGCTCACCGTTAACCACCTTGAACATATTATTCTCAAGCGTAGAGTACCACAGCTTGTTGTCTTTACCCCTGGCTACAGATGAAATTCTGTCCTGCGAATTGGAATCAGTAATGTAAATATTTTTTACGGGCATGCCATAACTAGTCTCTTTATGATCTAAGATTATCAGGTTGGTCCGGGTTCTTAGGTAAATGTCGGCAACGTCTCTATATACCGCTTTAACACCAATCACTGTAAATGGATTCTTATACCGGTATATTACAGGCGTTTCCTTCAAAATATTTTTTACTACAAGGTGGTCTCTGTTGTAAAAGCTATAGAACGTATAGTCGCTATCAATCAGGTAAGCCGCATCATTCGGCTGAATATAGTTTGAATGAATGTAATTCCCATAGTCAAATATTTTTCTCGGTTTGCCGTATTCAAGGATGTATAGGTCATTAGCGCCGGTTGCATAAAACATATGATTTTGCAAAGACTTGCAATACCGGATGTTATCGGTGTATACATTGCTGTATATCCTTGTTGTTAAAAAATCATTTCGCAAGCAGAAAATGCCAGAGGTAAGAGACCCCACCCAGTAATTACCTAATCCATCCTGCGTTATAGATGAGATGTCTCCCCGTATCACCACTGACGTATCATTTATGAACAGTCCGTTTTTGGTAACAAAGAAAAAATTTATTTTATCGGTATAAACGGCGCGGATAGAATTATTGTTGAAAAAACCGTTTGTCAATGGCCAAATAGCTTTCCTGTCAACCGAATAAACAAAATGGCTATCCACTATATATCGCTGGTCCTGCGAAATAGACAAGATCATATGCTCATTTGGTAGATGATCATTAACCAATCGTATGTTCAATAAAGTATCGATGATAGCATCGGCCCGGTGGCCGTACATCATGTATTTATCTTTTGCAATTTTTCTTTTGTGAAAAATGCCGATAAAACTCGCATTTTGAAGCCTTTGGAAATCATATGGCTTCAGTTTGTCCTTGTAGATGTTGACGAGTATATTAGGATCGTAAAAATTAATTGTAACACTGCTGTCATACTCTACACTTATACATGTAATGTGAGATTTTTTAAAGGGCAGCTTTAAATAAGGGGTGTTCTCCTGGTTATGAAAGATCCCGTCTTTGTAAAAGCACAGCTTACCATTTGCTGTGCCAAGCCATAACCTGCCAAAGGGGTCTTCCTTAAAAAAGTACACTTCATTATCCGGCAAACCATCGAAGCTTGTAAATATCTCAAACTTTATTCCATTATACCTGGCAATGCCCTTGTCAGTAGCTATCCATAGAAAGCCCTTACTGTCCCTGTATACCTGGTAAACTGTATTGCTGGGCAACCCGTCTTCGAATGTATAACGGAGCATCGGGTACTCCTGGCAGAAAGCATTGTTACCCCCAAAGAAGAATAGGATCAGGACGAAAAGATAGCTGGCTGCTTTATGCACCGTAAAAGCTATTTTCTTTTAAGAAACCTATAAAGTCGTTGTAACGCCTCCTGCTAATAGGTATTTTTTCCTTGTTCTTTAAGTAAAGCGAATAGGTGCCGTTAATAATTATTTCGGCTATCTGGTGGCAATTGGCAAGGTAAGATTTATGAATACGATAAAATAGTTGCGGTGGTAATAAGCTTTCATAGTAGGCTATAACATTGCTTGTGGTGAGACTCTTATTTTCACCCGATTTTACAAAAGATATCTTACAATAACTTCCCTGGCCTTCTATATAGCTTATATCACTAAAATCAACTACTTCCAGGTGGTTCAGGGATCTTATTGCCAGCTTCGTTGGTTGCTCTTTATTAGTAATCTGCCGTAAAACGTCACTGGGATTGTCGTTGTTTTTTACTACCCCCTTATAGAATACCCGCTCTTCTAATTTTATTATTGTGGTTGCTAATTCATCAATATCTATCGGCTTCAGAATATAGTCCAGTGCGTTTAATCGGAATGCCCTGATCGCAAACTCATCATAAGCAGTTACAAAAACTATTTCGAAATCAACAGGCGATATCCTTTCCAGGAATTGGAACGCATTTTCATCCGGCATCTCAATATCAAGAAAAACAACATCCGGCTTTAGCTCATTGATGAGCCGCTCTGCGCGTATCGTATCATTTGCGATCCCAACCACTGTTATATTCGAATCTATGTATTCGGAAAGTATATTCAGCAGGTTGTCGCAGGCTTCTATTTCATCATCTATAATAATGGCCTTTATGGTATTCGTAAACATAGTTAGGTATTTAAAAGAAAATTTTTAAACGATCCTCATTTTTACATCATATGTGTTTTGCATTTAATAGCCAGAAATAGAGAAGTTATCATAATTGGTTTAAGGGGCCTTATTTAAGTAAAAGTATGCTCCCAAACAGTACTAAAATTAGTACTTATACTAAATACAAGTTTAGTATAAATACTAGTTTTTATATGAAGGTAGCTTATTATATGAAATGTCTGATGAACTTGTTCGGTAGTTATGTGCATTAGGCAGAATGAAAATAAGGGGTTTCAAATCAATGAAACCCCTTACTCTTTATACGGAAGGATCTATCACCTGTTTACTAATACTAGCTTGATTTAGTATAAATACTAGTTTTGGTTGCTGCCTAATGATTAATTTACATGGCAATAGATATACCTATGTCTGATCTTCTTTCATTTTTTCGCGCCATATGGCGGTTGTTGACCTGCGGATTGTTTTTACTTGCCAGTGTCCATTACGAGGCGCTATCTGCCCCACCAAAAAAGGTCTGGACAGACACAGCTGAATTGCGCAAACATTATTTTGCTGTCAGAGATCACCCGGATCCGGATAATGCGATATTAATATTAAAAAACCTGTTGCCGGACGCTGAAGCTTGTAAAGACAACTGGTTGACAGGGGATATATTGGTGAAGATGGCTGAATACTACATGCTTAAAGGCGATCATGCCCAGGCATTGGCTTGTATGGACCAGGCATACCCATATCATTCTGCTGAATCATTGCAGGTAAGGGCAAACTATTATCAGCACATTGGCTGGATCTATGTTGATATGGGAGATTATGTAGCCGCTTCCGAAAATTACAAAATAGCCTATGAATGTTATGTGAAACTAGGGTTTAATGATCCGGGAAGTGTAAATATCTGCAATGATCTTGGTGAGATATTTTTCCAGTTACATCAAAATGAAAAAGCCCTGTATTATTACAACCTGGGTGAGGAAATTGCTTACAATAATCACATTGAAGGTTATCTTGGCCTTATCCTTTTAAATAAAGGAATATATTACACAAGCGTACACAAGCTTGACAGTGCCCGAATATTATATAACAGGGTATATGATATGGGGGAGCGGGCTAACAGGCCGGATATAAAGGCAGCCGCTCTTAAAGGCATTGGGAAAACCTTTATTGAATCAGGAGAATACTCGAAGGCCGAAGACTATTTGCAGTCAGCAGTAGATCTTTCTAAGAACAAGCTCAAATCTAATTGGATAGAATCTTCATTTCTTCTTGGGGAAGTATGGTACAGGCTTAGGAAATACGACCAGGCTGAAACTCTACTTATAGCAACGCTGAATGAAGCATTTGCCAGCAACCTAAAGGGCAATATGATCAGTGGCTACAATACTTTAGCAGCTGTGTATAAAGCAACAGCGCAATATACAAAGGCGTTGGATTGCATGGACAGCGTTATCGCGTTAAAAGATTCATTTGAAAGTGCAGAAAGAACAAAGGCCATATACCTTATAGATGTAAAGCACCAGACTGCAAAAAAAGATAAAGAAATTGCAGACAGTAAGTTGCTCATTGCCAGGAAAAATACCGAAATGGCCCATAAGAATATGTGGATACTGATGATAGGAGGCGGCACTTTATTATTACTGCTGCTATCTATTTGGGCTTACTTTCATATGCTTAATAAGAAAAGAGCATTGGAGAAGGAAAATAAAATAAGCGTATTGAAAGCAGCTATTCAGGGAGGGGACGATGAACGCAGGCGTATAGCGAGAGAATTGCATGATGGTATTGGCGGTATGCTCAGTGCGGCAATGATGCGGTTCAGCTCCATGAGTACCGACAGGCCTGACGTTACCACAACAGCAGGATATGCTGAAGCGATGGGGATTTTGAATGAGATGGGCGACGAGATCCGGAAAACAGCGCATAACCTGATGCCGGAAGTATTAGTAAAGCAAAGCCTGCCCGAAGCTATACGTGCTTATTGCAATAGTGTGCGGGTAAACGGTGCTCTTCAAATTAGTTTTCAGTATTACGGATCATTTGACGACCTCTCCCAGGACTGCAAACTGAACCTCTACCGTATTGTGCAGGAGCTGGTAAAGAATGTGATACAACATGCGCATGCCAAGCGGGCTTTAGTACAATTGATGCGTAATGAAGAAGTGCTGATCGTATGTGTGGAGGATGATGGTAAAGGATTTGACAAAAAAGAAATGAAGCCCGGCCAGGGACTGTATAATACCCAGACAAGAGTGAGCAGTTTTGATGGGCTATTTACGATAGAATCGAACCCGGGTAAAGGAACCTCGGTTTTTATTGAGTTTAAGATGCATAAACCTGGCACAGCAGAAGAGGAAAAACAAAGTAGCGATCGGGCAGCAGTACTTCTAAGTAACTTAACCCATATTATCTGATATTAACACAACACCATGAAAGTAAAAGTAGCGATAGCAGATGATCATCCCCTGGTAATAAAAGGCCTGCAACAGATACTCTCCGGTAGCCGGGACTTTGAGCTTGCCGGCAGCTACCTGAATGGTAAAGAATTACTAAAAGGCCTGGTAAACACAATGGTTGATGTTGTTTTGCTTGACATCCATATGCCCGGTCAGACAGGCGATGAACTGGCTGAGATCATCAGCCTAAAATATCCGAACATCAAAATGCTCGCACTTACTAACGAAGACAATGTTTACTACATAAAAAATATGCTGAGAAAGGGTGTGCATGGCTATATTTTAAAAACAACAACAGAAAGTATTTTGCTCGATGCTATTCGTACTGTCCATGCAGGGCAGCAATACCTGGAGGCTGTACTCAGTGAAAAAGTGATAAGGGATACTATCCAGGCAAAAAAACAGGTTTCTGCCAACCCGGTACTTTCAGACCGTGAAATAGAAGTGTTGAGATACTTGTCGATGGATCTGACCAGCCAGGAGATCGCAGAAAAACTCTTTGTAAGCAAGCGTACTGTAGATTATTATCGACTTTGTTTGATCACCAAGCTAGGCGTAAAAAATGAGGGCGCTCTTGTAAAAAAAGGGATACAGCTTGGGTATATACAATAGTGTGCATGAATTGAGCTTCATTCTATGAACGGCCTCAAATTGTCGATTACAATAAACAATTTCTATCCCTTAATTGTTATTGTAGTATTTATGGCAAACAACTCGAGTAGATCTGTGTAAAAATAAGTAAGGGGCTACATTGCTGTAACCCCTCTCAAGTGATCCCGTTGGGACTCGAACCCAAGACCCATACATTAAAAGTGTATTGCTCTACCAACTGAGCTACGAGATCCTCTTTATTAAAATGAACATGGTTCGGATGTTCATTTTACCCTATGCTTTTACGGCTTTGGGTGTGCAAAGATAACGATATACCGTTTTCTACAAAATATTTTTCTGACATAGTTACCCACACTGCTAAATGCTTTGACTGGCAAGTGTTTTAAAAGATATAAACAATATTTATTTAAAAATTTACCAGCACTTTTACGTTCAGCAGGCGCGATGTGAGCCGGTTGGGCACCGCATAATTCAGGTTGGTGCTCCAGTCCTGTATCCACGAGTAAGAGATAGTATTTTGTATGCTCAGCAGGTTGAAAACTTCCAGGCTTGCCCATATGCTTTTCAAATTATTGAACAGGCTGTGTGCAGGGTGATGCTTGCGTGTGGCATCGAGCAGCAATGCAGAGAAGCCAATGTCCACACGCTTGTAATCGGGTATGCGCAATGTGTTCTGGTACAAATGCCCATTGGGCGGGCCAACCGGCAATCCGCCTGAATAGATAAGGTTGATATGCACTTTATAATTCTTATGCCTGGGCAGATAGTCTTCGAAATACATGCCCAGCATGAACCGCTGATCCGAAGGTAAGGGAAAGTAATTCGAATATCCCGCTATAGATGTACTGTCTGTGATCTTCTGTTCTGCCTTCAGCAGGCCTATGCTTATCCATGATGTAGCATCTTTCACAAGGTCACCATACAGGCGCACTTCGCCGCCATATATCCTGCCAACGGCGTTGTTTTTGCCGGTATAGCGTATCCGCACATTATCATAAAAATACGGGTCAAGGTCCCACAGGTCTTTATAATAAACCTCACCCGTGACTTTGAACGGCCTTTTATACATGGTGAAGTTATAATCTGTGCCCAATACCGCCTGGTAGGATTTCTGTGCCTGCAGTTGCAGGTTCACATTCCCCTGCAGATCGCGCATTTCGCGGTAGAAGGGTGGCTGGTTGTAGTAGCCGGTCGATGCCTTTATTACTATGTCTTTTTCTCCGCGCGGCTTATAGGCCAGTTGCAGCCTCGGGCTTATTAACAGTTCATTGTTAAGGAAGCTATAGTTGAAACGGACACCGGCAGTTGCGGTAAACATATTAGCCGAATCAAACCTTATGTTATCTTGTATATAACCACTCAGGCGCGAATAATTAAAATCCTGTGATGAATTGAAATAATAAACAAATCTTATGGCGCTTGTGTCATAAGGCTGTGTAAACCTTGCTGAATCTCTGCGTTGCCACTGGTGCAGGTTGTCGCTGATATTGGTATAAGTACCGTTCACGCCAAACTGTATAAAGTTTCTCTTTGCATCGTATGAACCATTAAACCCTGCATTGCTTACGCTTACATTCAAATAGTTGCGGGCATAATCGTGTATCTCTCCTGCGCCAAGGTATGTTTTTATCTGTCCGAAATCTTTTTTGCTCTGGTCTGTCTGCAACTCACCGAAAAGGTATGCGCCATCTATATCAAACGTTTCAAATTCATTGGTTTGAAAAGCAGATGCCAGGAATTTTAGTTTCAGCTTCGACTGCTCTGGATGATAAGCAACTGACATGCCGCCAAAACGTGAGTCGAACTGGTCAAATTCACTGCCCACATAAAAGGCATCCAGCTGATATGCCTGGTTCAGCGCGCCAAAACTGGATACCATTCTTTCCGGGTAGAAAACAAACCTGTTGCGCGCATAGTTGCCAATAGCTTCTATCTCCCAGTTGTCGCCCAGCCTGTAGTTCACAAGTGCTTGCAGGTCGGTAAAAGAAGGGTTATAGATTCCCTTGGTGGGTTGCGACTGCAAAAGGTATTGGTTGCTTTTTTGCCGTGCGCCAATAAGGTAGGTCAGCCTTTGGTTTTTCGATGCCCCTTCAAGGTGCATGCCTACGCCAAGCAGGCTCATGCTGGCAGAGCCTGCAAATTGCGTAGGGCGTTTGTAAGATACATCAAGCACACTACTCATCTTATCGCCATACTTTGACTGGAAACCACCCACAGAAAAGTTTACATTCGAAACAAGGTCCGTGTTAACAAAGCTCAATCCTTCCTGCTGACCAGAGCGCACCAGGAACGGGCGGTATATCTCAAAATCATTCACATACACCAGGTTCTCATCGTAGCTGCCACCGCGCACACTGTATTGGGCTGTCAGTTCGTTTTGCGAGCCAACTGCCAACTTTATCATGCCTTCTATACCACCTATTGTGCTGGGCATATACTTTACCTTGTCAACATTTAAGTATACACTACCTGCCTCTTCACGCTTTTGCTCACTTTTTTTAATGAATTCCGGTAATACATTGGTGCTTATTTTAAGTGTAATATCTATTGTGCGCGTTTCACCGGCCTTCAGATGTATCCTTTTTCGTTGTGTTTCGTAGCCGGCATAGCCAAATATGATGGAAATATTCTTTTCGGGTTGCAGTTCCAGCATATAAAACCCTTTCGAATTGGTATTAGTTCCCAACCCGGTCACTTCATCGGCTATTACAGCAAGGTCCAATGCTTTACTCTTTTCGTCGCGGATGATACCTGTAATAACTGCCTTTTGCGCATACGCACAACTAAATAAAATAATAAATGTAATTGATAATAATACCCGCTTCTGAAGCATATCCGCTATTAAACGCAATGAAAGTAACTTTATTTTCCGATTTGCTTCAGTTTTTTAATAGTACCCAGAGGGTCGGGCGATGAAAATACAGTATTGCCTGCTACAAGCACATCAGTTCCTGCAGCTACAATATCGGCGGCATTCTCCAGCGTCACGCCGCCATCTATTTCTATCAGGGTGCTTGCCCTTGCTTTTACGATCATTTCCTTTGCCTGTCTTATCTTATTGTAAGTGAGGGGGAGGAACTTCTGCCCGCCAAATCCCGGGTTTATACTCATTATCAGCAGCAGGTCTATTTCATGGATTATATCCTTAACCATATCCACCGGTGTGTGAGGGTTAATAGAGAGGCCGGCTTTCATGCCTAACGCCTTTATAGAAGTCAATGTGCGGTGCAGGTGAAAACCAGTTTCGTAGTGTACCGTCAGGTAATCCGCACCTGCTTTTTTAAATTCCTCCAGGTAGCGCTCCGGCTCGACAACCATCAGGTGTACGTCGAAGGTCTTTTTTGCCCGTTTCTTCATCTGGCTGATGATAGGCATGCCATAACTGATATTGGGTACGAACCGCCCATCCATCACATCCAGGTGAAACCAGTCGGCCTCACTGTTATTGATCATGTCTATTTCTTCACCCAACTTCAGGAAGTCGGCAGATAACATTGATGGAGCGATTATTGGCATACTATACCTGGATTACTGGTTATGATTTTATTCTTGCTTGTAAACTTTTCAATGCTTCTTTTGGACTAGCATATTGTGGGTCCAATTGAAGTGCCTGCTGGTAATCTGCAAATGCATTTTTCAGGCTGTCCAAGGCCTCACTGCACACTCCACGGTTATAATAAGCAGAAGGGTTTGTGGGGTCTGTTTTCACAGCCATATCAAACTGCCGCCATGCCTTTTGTACCGAATCCTGCTGCATATAAATAAAGCCTAAATTAAAGAATGCATCTGTGTATTGGTTATTTCTTAGAATACATTCTTTGTAGGCTTCCTTAGCTGCAACAAAGTTTTTATTCGCCTGGTGATAAACGCCTTTCGCAAATATGGGGAAAACATCTGTGCTATCTGCTTTAAAGGCATTGTCCAGGTATTTAAGGGCTATAGGGTCTTTTTTAGCACTGTATAACAGCCCCAGTTGTATAATAGCTTCACGGCTGTCTGGCAATACCTGTACTGCTGTTTGAAAGCTGGAAATGGCCTTGGCAGTATCTTTCATATCCTTGTACACCATCCCTTTCAGGAAGTAAGCTTCAGAGTTATATACATCTTTTCGCAGCACTATATTTATTTCTCCAAACGCCTTTGCATAATCCTGCATGTACAGGAACATTTTTGCCATTTTCAGATGGGCTTTTTGGTCTTCAGGGTTTTTGGCTATGGCCTTTTTTAACCACTCCAGGGAGCCGGTAATGTCTTTATTTTCAAACAAAAGGTCGCCGACGGCGCTGTAATATTCGGCTTTGGTGGTATCTAAAGCAGCAGCTTTTTTAAAATCTTTCAGTGCCAGTGAGTCATACTGCAAACGGTAAAGGATATTGCCACGCTGAAAATACAATGCCGCATCCTCCGGCGATCTTTGTATATCTTCAGTTATACTTTTCAGGTTAGGGTTGCTGGTAAGTATAGGATCCGTATCAGTAGCCGTCGTATTTTCTTTCCCGTTGTTGCAGGCAATAATAAGCATCATCCCTAATATAAGGGGGAGGTAGCTTATCCAGGTCTTCTTCATGTTGCAAACTTATTAAAAACCTTTTGGTTTTGCCGCAAGGATAGTAGATGTGGTAAATTTAACTACTTTATGAATATCTACCCCCCAAACACATCCTTTATCTTATCAAAAAAACCGCGCTCTTCACGTTCCTTTTTAGCATCGGGCCCTGGCTTGAAGTTAGGTGAGTTTTTCAAGCGTTCCATCATGTCCTTTTCATCGCTCGTGAGATGTTGAGGCGACCATACATTCACTTCTATCAGTTCATCGCCCCTTTCATAGCTCGACTGGAATGCAGGGAAACCTTTCCCCTTCAGCCGGAATATTTTGCCGCTTTGGGTACCTGCCGGGATTTTGATCTTTGCTTTGCCGTCAATGGTTGGTACCTCTGCCTGCATACCCAGCACCGCTTCCGGGAAGGAAATGTGCAGGTGATACACGACATCCAAATCGTGGCGGATAAGGAATTCGTGTTTTTCTTCTTCTATCAATAATAACAGGTCTCCGGGAGGGCCGCCACGTTCGCCGGCATTGCCCTTGCCACTCATGCTCAGCTGCATGCCATCCTGCGCGCCCGGTGGTATATCCAGGCTCAGGGTTTCTTCGCCATACATACGGCCTTCGCCCTTGCAGTAAGTGCATTTTTGAGTTATTGATGTGCCTTCACCGTTACAGGTAGGGCAGGTGGTAACCGTTTGCATCTGGCCCAGGAAGGTATTAGTAACCCTTCTCACTTGTCCTGATCCACCACAGGTGCCACAGGTTTGTATCGAATTCCGGTCTTTTGCCCCACTGCCGTTGCAATGCTGGCAGCTAACATGTTTCTTTACTTTTATTTTTTTGTTGGCACCGTTGGCAATTTCGGTGAAGTCCATTTTCAATTTGATGCGCAGGTTGGCACCACGGCTGCCTTGCCTGCGGCCGCCGCCACCGCCACCAAACATCCCGCCAAACATATCGTTCCCGAAAATATCCCCGAAATTCTGGAAGATGTCCTCCATCCTCATACCGCCTGCACCTGCGCCGCCAAAACCACCTGCGCCACCCATACCGGCATGGCCAAAGCGGTCGTATTGCGCTTTTTTATCCGGACTGCTCAGTACCTCGTAAGCCTCGGCAGCCTCCTTGAACTTTTCTTCAGCCTCTTTATTCCCCGGGTTTTTATCGGGGTGGTACTGCATCGCTATTTTGCGATACGCTTTTTTTATCTCATCTGCCGATGAGCTTTTGCCTACCCCAAGTATTTCGTAATAATCTCTTTTTGCCATTTTACCCTAAATCCCTAAAGGGACTTTACCCATAAATTCCTTAAGAACTTAGAGTTGTTAATAATATAATATTTTCAAAAATACTCTTTTAAGCCAACAGAGGGGTAGAGACTTTATTTCCCAACTACCACCTTCGCATGCCTGATCAACTTGTCATTCAAATAATAACCCTGCTCCACCACGTCTATTACCTTACCAACCATATCCGGGTTCGGGGCCGGTATCTCAGTTATCGCCTCATGCATATCGGGATTAAATACTTCGTCTTTTGCCTCCATTGCCTTCAGTCCTTTCTGCTGCATAATGTTTCTTAATTTGCTGAATACCAGATTTATACCTTCTTTTATTGAAGTCAGATCATCGGTGTTGTTTATCTGCTTTTCGGCACGGTCTACATCGTCCATAACTACCAGCAGCGACTGGACAATATCCTTTCCGGCGGTCTGTATCAGCTCAACACGTTCCTTTGCATTGCGTCTGCGGAAGTTATCGAACTCTGCCACCAGACGTATATGCTTATCCTTCATTTCATCAAGCTCGGCCCTAAGTTTCTCAGCTTCCTCATTATTGCTTTCAGGCAGTGGCTCACCGGTGCGGTTGTCATCAGTATTTAATTCATTCGATATAGCTTCTTCCAGTTGATCATTTTGTGCCATGTTGTCCGCACTTTCATTATTCGTTTTTTTATTATGTGATTTTTTTTCAGTCATATCCCGCTTTTTTTTGAACATCGCAGTGTTTTTATATGGTGCAATTATTTTGCCAAAGCCCTGAAAAGGACAAATTGGCGGAGTGCGAAATTAGGTAACTTTTCAGAGCAATACGGGTGAAGATATTATTGTTGCCAGAAGAAGTTGCCAGGTGGTTTGTGGCAGCATTAAAATTGCGCCCGCAGAGGGTATAAATTTGAACATGCTGTTTTGCAGGTAATAATTTTATCCGGGGCCTGTGAAATGCGCTGTGGGCAGTGTTAGGTGTTTTATTTTTCATGTATAAATGGGTATAAAAGGGTATAAAAAAAGGCATTTTGGGTATATTTTTAAGTCATAAGCCATAATGCCTCGTCCTGAAATTGCTTTACACTTTGTGAGATAATCCTGTTTTTACTTTACAGGTGTTGTTGTTAGTCCTGAAAGGTGCTTACACCTTTGA